>CAWCOA010000022.1:0-74922 GCA_963797085.1 uncultured Gammaproteobacteria bacterium | reverse complement strand
CAGGCCTCCTTTCCGCTTCAGGCCTTATCCAGCAAGGTCTCCGCACTTAACCAAGGCGTTCATTTGGGTGTAAACCAAACTTATCGAGGTATATCACTTATACAATATAAACCTTCTACTACCAATTGAATACTTAGTACTACCCATATTTCGCAGATACCCAAATAGCTGAAGCTAGTACCCTAGGAATGACTTGGGGAAACGGAAGCGTAGGTGATATGGCTCACAGGGTGTGTGAAATGACACACTCAGCAAGGCAATCACTCACAGACATTCCAAGAAATCACGAGATTCTTGTCCTTTTCCAGGCGTAGAGGAGCCCGGTTTAAGAGACATTGAATTTCGCGCTGTACTCAATGACCGGCAGTAAGATATGAGTCAGGGACAGCACAAACCGTCTATCGATGACCCTATAGAGTAACGGAGGAGAGATCATCAAACAATAACTGCCTGCTGGTAATGCTGCGCCGCAGGGAGAGAACTCACTACTTAACCAGTTAACAAAAAGTATTGAAATAACAATGTTGTTGATAGCTCACTGCTATTAGCCAATAAAATTTGAGGAAGAACAGCGATGAACATTCATAAGATGAAAGCACTATCGGCTTGTATGCCGATGCTGCTCACCGTGACAGCGGCGAACGCCGTACCGGTGGACGGAGGAACCCTGGACCCACTGACCATACCGAAGTATGTCACCCCATTGGTCATCCCACCCGTGATGAAAGCGACCAGCATCGATCCGGTGACCGGTGAAGGTGTATACGATATCGGCGTGCGCAAATTCAAGCAGCAGATCCTGCCGGGCGGTCAGTGGAACACCATCACTGGTCGAAATGACGCCTTCCCTCCGACTACCGTTTTCGGGTACGGTCCTGCTGGTGATCGTACACCGAACTCAAGGAGTATCGGTGGTGCCTGGAACGTGGCTCCGGCCCCCAACTCTCAGTTCAACTCTCCGGCTTATACGATAGAAGCCACCAAGGACGTGAAGAACACCGTCGACTGGACCAACCAACTGGTACGCCGCCCCGATCGCTGCCGTGCTGTGGGTGGCACAATCGGCACCGAACAGGCACTCGACTGTGTACACGTACCGCACCTGTTCCGGGTCGACCAGACCCTGCACTGGTCCAACCCCCGTGCCCGTTGTGACACCGGTGAACTGCGCACCGATTGTCACGGCACCACAACCAACAAATATAATGGTCCTGTGCCGATCGTACCGCATCTGCATGGCGCCCATACTGGATCCGCCGGTGACGGCTACACCGAGGCCTGGTGGCTACCCAATGCCTCCGACATCTCTTGTGTACCCCGTGACGCGAACTACGACGTCCCGAGAATACCGCGGCGCACCGCTCAAGGCACCCTGGAGTACGTCTGCGAAGGCTCCATGGCCAACCAGCTGCTGAATCGCCAGGGCGAGATGGTTCACAATATCAATAACCCGGTAACTGGCGGCCAGGGTGTCGGTCGTTTCGGCTACAAGAACGATCAACCCTCGTCTACCCTGTGGTTTCACGACCACGCGCTGGGTATTACCCGGCTCAACGTCTATGCCGGACCAGCGGGTTTCTACCTGATCCGTGATCCCTTGGGCGTGAGCGGTGAAACTGGTCTGATTTCAGGCAACCTGCCCGGTCCCGCACCGGTTGCCGGCGAAGACCTGGTTACCACCAACTTCCCTGCTGCCCTGGGCGGCTCCCGTGAGAAGTATCGTGAGGTATCGATCGCTATCCAGGGCCGCTCCTTCAATGAGGACGGCAGCCTGTTCTATCCGGACAACCGCGCCTTCTTCGAGGGTCTGAATGTGGCGGGTACCGCGAATACAAACCCCCAATTCCCGGGTGCGGGCGAGCTGCAGATCAGCTTTGACGAAGAGGGCGGCCTGCCCTCGGATATCGCCCCGACCTGGAACCCGGAGGCATTCTTCAACACCATGGTGGTCAACGGCACGACATGGCCGCAGATGGAAGTGGCGCCGTCCCTGTACCGTTTCCGCTTGCTGAACGGCACCAACTCCCGTTTCCTCAATCTCACGATGCCGGTTGTCGATCCAGTTAGCGGCTTGCAGACAACGGTGACCAAGAACATCTGGTACCGCGAAATCAACAGCAATAACGGCGGTTACAAGGGCCCCTGGCAACAGGATCAACAGCCGATCAATGAACTGTACATGTACCAAATCGGCACCGAGCAGTCACTGCTGCCCCAGGTCACTGCCATACGTGAAGGCTTTGCCACACGCCTGAACCACAATCCTCAGGCCTGGGCCTTCGAACAAGCGCCTTACATGGAGGTCAACAATCGCTTGATCATCGGTGAAACTGCTGCACCCGACCCAATTCAGGGCGTGCTGATGGGTCCGGCGGAACGTGCTGACATCATCGTCGACTTCCGCGGCCTGCCCAATGGCACCACGGTGCGCATGATCAACACCGCACCGGACGCCCCATTTGGCGGCTTTGTACCCGGCGACATAGCCGATCCAGATACCACCGGTCAGGTGATGCAGTTCGTGGTCAACACTGCTTTGTTGGGCACCAGCCCGAGCGATGAGCAGCGTAGCCCCAATGGCGCCCTGCAGAACGCAGACACCGCCGCCACTTCACCCTGGGACTTGCAGATGGGCCCGGTTGATGGTGGCACTGTAGGTCCGGCTGATGTGGTACGTGAACTGGCCCTGCTGGAAGAGGTCTCCTCTCTGGTTTGTGTAGAAGAGATTCTGAATCCCGATGGTAGTTTTGACTGGGTGCAGATACCAGGTGTTACACCTCTGCCTGACGAGACCTGCCCAGGATTCCCTGCCGCCTTCGCCATGGGTCCCAAGGCCGCGGTACTCGGTGTCGTGGATGACGTAGCAGCCCAGTTGGCAACTGCCACGCTTTGGTCTGATCCGATCACCACCGTGGTCACACCGAATACCATTGAGCAGTGGAATTTCCACAACTACTCTGCAGACGCCCATCCGATCCATGTCCATCTGGTCAAGTACCAGGTCACCAATCGTATCGGCGCTGATGGTGTTACCCCGAGTATCATCACCACACCGAATGGCGTGCAGGCTTGGGAGAACGGCTGGAAGGATACGGTGATCGCCTATCCAGCTGAGACCACTTCAGTAGTCGCTGATTTCGACATCACTGGCCTCTACGTATGGCACTGCCATATCCTGGAGCACGAGGATCACGAAATGATGGTCCCAATGTGTGTCGGAACACCGGGTGTGGATTGCCCAGACAAGCTGTTCTAAAGTCACAACAATTAGATAGACTCAAGCCTTAAACGGGCCGCCCTAGGGCGGCCCTTTTTTTGACTCGGGTTATAGGCCTGTTACCATCAACCCATGAAACGCACAAAACACTCTAAGACAAGCAGTATTGAGGTACATTTGACCATGTTCAAAAAGCTAGCCAACACCTTGCTATTGATATCAGTATCCAGCATCAGCCTGGCCGCGGAACAGACGACCCTGACAGATGAAGCCGACCGAATCAATTACAGCATCGGCCACCAGATCGGCGCCGACTTCAAAAAGCAGGGGGTGGAACTCGATTCCACTTCAGTCAGGCAGGGCATGCAGGACGGGTATGAAGCCAAGCAACCCCAGGTCGACAGTAAGGAGATGAGCGCGGCACTGGCGGATCTTAAACGCAATATCACATCAGACATGCGGAAAAAGGCACTGGCGCAAATGAAAGAGCGACAGGCGAAGACCGAAAATATACGCAGTGAAGGCGAGGCCTTCCTGCAGGCCAATCAGGAGAAGGAGGGAGTGAATGTCCTGCCCAGCGGCCTGCAGTACAAAGTCATCACTCCAGGCAGCGGCCCTAAGCCGGGACCCAAGGACCAGGTGACACTGCATTTCCGCTCCAGAACCATCGCAGGCAAGGAGTACAACAGCTCCTACAAAAGGGGCGGTCCACACACCACCAAGGTGAATACCATGCTTCCTGGATTAAGCGAGGCACTGCAGTTAATGAGTCCGGGGGCAAAATGGGAAATCTACATGCCACCGGAATTAGCTTATGGACGGCGCGGCCCATTGGCCCATCACACCATCATCTTCGAAGCAGAACTGCTTTCTATTGGAGAGTTGGCAAAATCAGAGGCGTCAGATACGACTCAGGGTGCCCAGTAACGAATAGTTTGTGGGGAAAATTCTCATTGAGCCTTCGACCTTAGGACGTTCATCACTATAGGACCGAGAAGCCTGAAAAACAATTTTCAGGCTTCTTCCTCGTCCTGTGTCATCAGAACTTATCACAGCAGACAGCAAGGCTATTCCTTGTCTGTACCTTCCAACTGCTCAGTCTGCTTGTTTTCAGGCGCTGTTGGCTGCAGAGTTTTTTTGAACTCTTCCGGATCTTTGATTGGATTACGCGGCAGATCCGGCTTGATGCGGTTGTAATCATCGGGGATTTTCAGCTTGGAATTGAGGATGGGTTTATGAGAAATCGATTTCAATACCCGGCTCTGTTTTCCAACCAGGCTCTTGCTCTGGATAGATATCTGTCGTTCGTCAGGGGTTGCCACGCCGATCTCACCGGTACGCATGGCCCTGCCCGTCATGAACAGGCGTGACATAGCGATCAGTTCACGACGATTGAGACCCAGCGGGCCTAAGCCCGCCATGCAGTGCTCTGCAACGGGACCCTCTTTTCCCATCTCTTGCACTATCACACAGGGAAATCCAGCCACGCTATAGCGCTTGTTCGTTGGTTTGAATTTGGGGGCAGTCGGCGCATCAGGCCAAAACAACCTGCCTACGCGGGTTACCCGGTAATTCTTTTCTGTATCATCCACATTGAAAAGCATCAAGCGTCCACTGTCGAACAGGGTATAGTCCGGTTTACCTTTTTTATCAGTTTCACTACGCAACCAACGACCGCTAATTGAGATGGTCTGCTGACTCTTTGCACTATCAGCTTCAATATTTTCAAATACCAAGGTGGATTCCCCATGCGTCACTGAAGCCATGCACAGACTCAGCACCGCGGTTGCTGTTTTCAGCTGGTTAAACATTTCATACTCCTCAAGGCTAGCTGCCATTACTACTGATACTTAATTCTGTCAGCCCAATACATCATTAATCACCGGCTTTATCAATCATCGAGATTCCCATTTCATTATAAGTACAAAAAAATACCCATCACGGGAAAGGGATTTACCTACTCTTACCCATGCACTCCGCAGCTATTTCCTATAAAGTCCATCCAGTTTTCCCTCCTCAGATCAAGACTGTTATGATTCAGCGCAATGAAAAACTGCATTGGCTATTTTCTCTATCTGCGAGACTAGCTGGCTATTGAAATAGCAGACGCATTACAAACTAACCATTGTAGGTACGGAGACAAATCCAGATGAAATTTCTTTCTGCAATCTTATTCGCTGCGGGCATCATCTACGGTGCACACGCGGCAGAAGAAGAGCAACCGACACAAGATCAGACCACCAAGATCAACTACAGCGTAGGCTATCAGATCGGCAGTGACTTCAAACACCAGGAAATAGAGGCTCGACCGGACGCCGTTCTCCAGGGTATACAGGACGCCATCTCCGGTGACAAAGCACAGATGAGCCCGGCGGAGATGCGCAGCACCATGAGCGACCTGGGCAAACATGTGGCTGAACTGAAGCGAAAAAAACGTGATCAGATGATGCAGCAGCATATCGAGACGAATCACAACTATCTGCTGGAGAACGCCAAGCAGGAGGGTGTCACCACCACAGCCAGCGGCCTGCAATACAAAGTTCTTACCCAGGGCGAGGGCAAGAGCCCGGCGGCAACCGACAAGGTTGTTGTCAACTACCGGGGCAAGCTGATCAGCGGCAAGGAGTTCGACAGCTCTTATCAACGCGGTGAACCTGCCAATTTCGGGGTCGATCAGGTGATCAAAGGCTGGACCGAGGCTTTGTTACTGATGAAGCCCGGTGCTAAATGGCAGCTTGTTATCCCACCCGACCTTGCTTATGGCGAAAACGGCATGGGTAAATCCGTCCCCCCCCATAGCACCCTGATATTTGAGGTGGAACTGCTCTCGGTTTTCCAATAAATGGTATACGACCGACCCTTCCAGCAACCATGCACTCAACGCCGCCCATATCATGAATAGGTAACATGCATTCGGAAACAGAAGGATAGGCAGTAAAAGTATTTCAGGCAGTCATTGAGACATATGTAGCCTCCTAAATTCAAACAAGATCATGATCAATCAGCATGCAAGAAACATGACTCAGTACAACGCAGTTTTCGCTGCAGTCCTTTGCCTGGCATTCGCCTTCTTCAGCCCATCCTCTCACTCATCCCCTGACACAGACCCTGATGAACTTCATCAGGGTAATCTCGAGATGCAGACGCCAACCGACGCGGGTCAGAACCATCAGCATAAAGCAGTCAGCTATGTCTGCCCCATGCACCCGGACGAGGTCAGCCACGAGCCGGGTAAATGCTCCCAATGCGGAATGTTTCTGGTGAAGCAGGAGCAGGAAGCCAGCGCACCGGAGCAATCCGCCATGCCGATGGCGGCAATGTCTCATCAGCATGAAGATCATACCAACCCGCTATGTCTGCCCCATGCACCCAGATGAAGTCAGCCACGAACCAGGCAAGTGTTCCCAATGCGGTATGTTTCTGGTGAAGCAGGAGCAGGAAGCCAGCGCACCGGATCAATCCACCATGCCGATGGCGGCAATGTCTCATCAGCATGAAGATCATACAACCCGCTATGTCTGCCCCATGCATCCCGACGAGGTCAGCCACGAGCCTGGAAAATGCTCCCAATGCGGTATGTTTCTGGTGGCTCAGCAGCAAGGTGAAAGCGACGCCGATCATTCGCAACACGATCATGCCGCTGACAAAACCATGGGCCAGCCGCACGAAAAGATGGCCATGCCAAAGACAGGCAAACCTGCTCGGTATTGGGAAAACCCTGCATCACGGGCAACCCCCGAGATGCAACAGAGACCGGCAGAACCCCCCGAGCATGACCATTCCATAGCACCACGGATGTCTCCAGTGCCTCCCAGTCAATCGGCCAGCGTCCAACAAGTCATGCGCGAAAGCCCCGAAGAGCACGCCAGAAAACACCAGGACCCGACCTATATCTGTCCCATGCACCCACAAATCGTCAGCAAGGACCCGGACAGTTCCTGCCCGATCTGCGGCATGGACCTGGTGGAGAAGAAACTGGAAACCGCAGCCGCAACGCATAAACACACCACCGGGACGACCTATATCTGCCCCATGCATCCCCAGATCATGCAGCATGAACCTGGCGGCAGCTGCCCCATCTGTGGGATGGACCTGGTGGCCAAGGAGACTGCTGCACCAAGCGGCGATCATCCACAGGTGTTCCTGTCGGCTGCCGTGATTCAAAACATGGGGGTGCGCACGACTCAGGTTCAACGACGAACCCTGGGCAAGAAACTCAGGACCCAGGGCAGAGTAACAGCGGATGACGACCGCATCCTCTATATTCATCCCCGGGCCGGCGGCTGGGTGGAAAATCTTTACCTGATCACAGAAGGTGACCGGGTGGAACGCAAAGATGAGTTGGTGGACTTCTATTCCCCCTGGATCAATGAGGCTCAGCTCGATTTCATCACCGCTTTGGAAGAGTATGACATGGTGTCGTTCGACCCGACCCGCAAAACCGAGTTGGGTGCCAAGGTGGACTCATTGCGCAACGCCCTGCGACTGCTGAATGTACCACCAATGGATATGATGCGTATCGAGAATGGACGCAAGGTACTGAACACGATTCAGCTGATGGCACCCCAGGGTGGCCTGGTGACTGAATTGAATGTCCGTGAGGGTACTTATGTCGAGCCTTATCAAAGGATGTTCACAATCGTCGATCTGAGTCGGGTCTGGGTGATGGTAGATATCTATGAACACCAGGCTCCCTGGGTCAGAAAAGGCCACCCAGTGACTATCACTGCTCCCGCCATTCCCGGTAGAACCTGGAGCGGCAAGATCGATTTCATCTACCCTGAAGTGAACCCGAAGACCCGTACCTTGCGCGCCCGCATCGATATAGCCAACACGGATGAAGCCCTGTTGCTGAACATGTTTGTACAGGTTGACCTATCTTCCGACGCCACCCGGCATGCAGTGCTATCAACCCCCCGCGAGGCAGTGATCGTCACCGGCGAACGGGAACTGGTGGTGCAATACCAGGGTAATGGACACTTTCAACCCATCGAGGTGACCACGGGTATCTGGAGCGACGATCGTGTGGAAATACTATCCGGGCTCGACGATGGGGATGAGATTGTCGTGTCGGGCCAGTTTCTCATCGATTCGGAATCCAGCCTGCAGGCCAGCTTTCTGCGCATGATGGATTAGGTTTAGGAGCAGTCGCATGCCGGTTCGCATCATAGAGTGGTCACTCAATAACCGCCTGTTAGTCATTATCGCTACCCTGATCATCAGCATCTGGGGTTGGCTGGCGGTGCAGGAAACCCCGCTGGACGCCATCCCCGACCTGTCGGATGTGCAGATCATCATCAAGACCAGTTATCCCGGACAGTCCCCCCGGGTCATCGAAGACCAGGTCACCTACCCAATCACCACGACCATGATGTCGGTGCCCGGCACCCGGGTGGTGCGCGGCTACTCCTTCTTCGGTGATTCCTACGTTTATGTGATCTTCGACGACGATACGGATCTCTACTGGGCCCGCACCCGGGTGCTGGAGTACCTCAATCAGGCCAGCGCCGACCTCCCCGCGGGCGTAGTGCCGCGGCTTGGACCGGATGCCTCAGGGGTTGGCTGGATCTACAGCTATGCACTGGTCGACAAAACCGGCCGGCATGATCTGGCGCAGCTGCGCAGCCTGCAGGACTGGTTCCTGAAATATGAGCTGCAGGCGGTGGCGGGGGTGTCGGAGGTGGCCACGGTCGGCGGCATGGTCAAACAGTATCAAGTGGTGCTGAATCCGGAGAAACTACGCGCCTTCGGCATTCCCTTCCGGCAGGTTGCCGACGCCATACGCAATGCCAATCGGGAGGTGGGAGGCTCGGTGATCGAGATGGCGGAGGCCGAATACATGGTGCGCACCCGGGGTTATATCAGCTCACTGACCGACATCGAGCAGATACCCATCGACGTCACGGATGACAATATCCCGATCCTGCTGCAGGATCTGGCCCATGTGCAGATCGGCCCGGAGATGCGCCGCGCCATTGCGGAACTGGACGGGGAAGGTGAGGTAACCGGCGGCATCGTGGTGATGCGCTATGGTGAGAATGCCCTGTCCACCATCTCCGCTGTCAAAGAGAAGCTGGAAACCCTCAAGCCGGGCCTGCCGGACGGGGTGGAGATTGTCGAGACCTACGACCGCTCCGGGCTGATCCTGCGCTCAGTGGACAACCTGACCGAAAAGCTGATCCAGGAACTGGTGGTGATCTCCCTGGTCTGTCTGCTGTTCCTGTTCCACATCCGCTCATCCATCGTCGCCATTGTCAGCCTGCCCCTGGGCATACTGATTGCCTTTATCATCATGCGCCAGCAGGGGATTAACGCCAATATCATGTCCCTGGGTGGCATTGCCATCACCATCGGCGCCATGGTGGATGCCGCCATCGTGATGATCGAGAATGCCCACAAGCACCTGGAACGGGCGGGACCTAAAATCAGCGACGAGGAGCGCTGGCGGGTGATCGGCCAGGCGACCAAGGAGGTCGGCCCGGCCCTGTTCTATTCACTGCTGATCATCACCCTGAGTTTTCTCCCGGTATTCTCCCTGGAGGCACAGGAGGGCCGACTGTTCAGCCCACTGGTCTTCACTAAAACCTTCGCCATGGCGGCGGCCGCCGGTCTTGCGGTGACCCTGGTACCGGTCCTGATGGGCTACTTTATCCGCGGAACGATTCCCACGGAATCCTACAACCCACTGATCCGGGTGCTGATCGCCCTCTATCGCCCGCTGCTGCGCCTGGTGCTCGCCATGCCGCGCACCGTGCTGCTGATATCCCTATTGATCGTGTTGAGCATCTCCATACCCTTGTTTGGCATCAAAGGCATGCTGGAGCCCACTCGAATGGCCGAGTCCGGCTCATCTCAGCTGGTGGCCCCTGAATGGAGCGAGGAAAAACTCCAGAGTATGGAGGAGTGGGAGCAACAACAGGCCCGGGATTGGCGCAAGACCTTTTCCGACACGCCCTGGCTGGCGCGCCTGGGTAAGGGCCTGGGCTCCGAATTCATGCCCGATCTGTTCGAAGGCGACCTGATGTACATGCCGACCACCCTGCCCGGCCTGTCTATCGGCAAGGCCCAGGAACTACTGCAACAGACCGACCGGCTGATACTGCAGACTCCTGAGGTGGAACGGGTCTTTGGCAAGATCGGCCGGGCCGAGACCGCTACCGATCCGGCGCCGCTGACGATGATCGAGACCCTGATCAAGCTCAAGCCGCAAGAAGAATGGCGGCCGGGCATGACCCTGGAAAAACTCAAACAGGAGTTGGATCAGCGGGTTAAATTTCCCGGCCTGACCAACGCCTGGATCATGCCGATCAAGACCCGTATCGATATGCTTTCCACCGGCATCAAAACCCCGGTAGGCGTCAAGGTGGCGGGCAGCGACATCCAGACCATCGAACGTATCGGGCGGGAGATCGAACAGGTCCTGATGCCCTTGAAAGGCACCGCCTCGGTCTACTCGGAACGAGTCGCCGGAGGCCGCTACATCGAGATCATCCCCAAACGGCTCGAAGCAGCACGACTCGGGCTCAATATCGAGGATATCAACGAAATCGTCAGCGCCGCAGTGGGTGGGGTCAACATCACCCAGACCGTGGAAGGATTGGAACGCTATCCGGTCAACCTGCGCTTTCCGCGAGAACAGCGGGACGATATTCACAAGCTGCGTGAACTGCCCCTGGTCACCCTAACAGGCGCTCAAATACCCCTGTCACAGATCGCCGAGGTCAAGGTGGTGGACGGGCCACCCATGCTCAAGAGCGAAAACGGACGCATCAATGGCTGGACCTTCGTGGATATCCGCGATGTGGATCTGGGCAGCTATGTCCATGAGGCGAAGGAGGCGGTTCGCGAACAGGTGAAGCTGCCGCCTGGCTATTCCATCGCCTGGTCAGGACAGTACGAATATATGATCAGGGCTCAGGAGAAGCTGTTGAAGGTGGTGCCGATGACCCTGCTGATCATCTTTCTGCTGCTTTACCTGATCTTCCGGCGCGTCACTGAGGCCGTCATGGTGCTGCTGTCCCTGCCCTTTGCCCTGGTGGGGGGGTTCTGGCTGCTCATAATGCTGGATTACAACCTGTCCGTGGCGGTTACCGTGGGATTTATCGCCTTGGCGGGTGTTGCTGCGGAATTCGGCGTAATCATGCTCATCTATCTCGATAGCGCCCTGGATAAATATCACCAGGAGGGCCGATTGAACAACCGGCGGGACCTGAAGAACGCCATCATGGAGGGCGCCGTACTGCGTGTCAGGCCCAAGGCAATGACGGTTGCGGTTATCATTGCCGGCCTGTTGCCGATCATGCTCGGCAGCGGCACCGGATCGGAAGTCATGCAACGTATCGCGGCGCCGATGATTGGCGGCATGATCACCGCTCCGCTGTTGTCGATGTTCGTTATCCCTGCCGTCTACCTGCTCTGGAAACAGCGCGAACTGCGGCGGCGCAAGAAACTCCCAGCAACCGCTGCCGATTAAGAAGATAGATTGCAGGTATCGACCTCGCTGGACAAGTAGCTGAACGGATCTGGGTAGTATTTCTCAGTAGTGGCGGGAGGTGTGAACCCCGTCAATTGGCTTTCGAGCGCCCCGTACAAATACCAACCTGTAAGTATTGCCCCGCCACCTCTTAGTTGGTAGGGTCACATACTTATTTAGAATAAAAATCTAGGGACAATCTGGCTCAGATAGCGGTTTTTTCAACTGCCATACGGCCCTTCTCACTCATAATCATTTACCAAAGCATTGATACCATGAAGCGCATAATTATACCTATGATGGCCTTAGGCCTGCTGCAAAATGTCTGCCTGGCTGAAGACCAGGCCCCACTCGCGACCGAACACGACAAGATCAGCTACAGTGTCGGTTACCAGTTGGGTGAGGTTACCAAGAACCAATCAATGAAACTCAACAATGAAATCGTCCTGCGGGGTGTACAGGATGCACTCACCAACACGGCCCCGAGCCTCAACGCCGAAGAACGACAAGCTGCCCTGAATACCCTGAAAGAGCAGATGGTTACTGCGCAAAAGGAACGGGCCAACGCAGTGGCTGAGAAAAATCTTGCCACCAGCAAGGAATTTTTTGCCGAGAACGCCAAGAAAGAAGGCGTGACTACCCTGCCAAGCGGCCTGCAGTACAAAGAGCTCACAGCAGGTTCCGGCAAATCCCCCAAGGCTGAAGACGGCGTTACCGTGCATTATCGTGGAAAACTCCTGAACGGCCAGGAATTTGACAGCTCGTACAAGAGAAACAAACCGGCAACATTTAAGGTGAACCGGGTCATCAAAGGCTGGACCGAAGCGCTGCAACTGATGCAGGAAGGCGATAAGTGGGAAATCTATATCCCACCCGAACTCGGTTATGGTGAGCGGGGCGCCGGCCGCAATATCCCGGCCAACAGCGCATTGCTGTTTGAAGTCGAGCTGATCTCGGTAGATTAGAGGCAGCAAAACCATTATTCACCACCTGAACCCGGTGCGTGAATCTATAGACCCCGTCCCGTCAATACAGTCGTCTGGCGGGACGGGGTCCCATAAGCGTATCGAGGATACACTGCCAATGTCAGAGATTCATTGGCAATCCGCGAACACTATAATTATAAAATAATCAGGAGGCAGGCAATCATGCGTCTACTTATCGTAGAGGATGATGAGCTGCTGGGAGATGGATTGCAGACCGTGTTGCAACAACGCGGCCACACCGTAGACTGGGTCCAGGATGGCATAACAGCTGATCATGCACTTCGCAGAGAGTATTACGATCTCGCCATATTAGACTTGCAATTGCCGAATTTGTCGGGACAGGAACTGCTCAACCGACTGAGATCGGATAGCAACGATATCCCCGTGCTCATTCTGACAGCCAGATCCGAACTGACTGACCGGGTCGAGATGCTGAACAGCGGCGCAGACGACTATGTGGTCAAACCATTCGAAATGGATGAGCTTTGCGCACGCATCCAGGCCCTGCATCGCCGCAATAAAGGCCATACTTCGCCGCAGCTGCAAGTGGACAACCTCTGTCTGGACCCACAAACCCACACTGTGACCGTCGATGGTCAGCCGGTAAATCTTTCCAACCGGGAGTTCAGTGTGCTGCAACTGCTTCTGGAAAATACTGGCAGGGTGATTTCCCGCGCGCAGATCGAAGAAGCACTCTACGGCTGGGGTGATGAAGTTGAGAGTAACGCTGTGGAAGTACACATCCATCATCTGCGCAAGAAACTCAAAATCAATCCAATCCGCACCATTCGTGGTGTCGGCTACATTATTGGCTAGCCCATCGTGCGCTCGATTCAACAACGACTCCTGGTCCTCGTGCTCAGCACCTTTTTACTGGTGATGGGGCTGATCACCGGTTTTCTCTGGTGGCGCAGCAGCAATGAGATCAACCAGGTCTTCGACACCGACCTTTCTCAGATTGCCACCCTCATCGGGGTCATCGCCCTGCATGAAGAAGAGGAGCAGGACCTGTCAGATCTCGGCGAGGATCTGCGTGAACGGGGCTATGAATTCCCGATCATTTTTCAAGCCTGGTCGGATACCGGCCTGTTGTTGCTGCACGGACCTGGAGCCCCCCTCGAGCACATCACCACTAAGACGACCAAAGGCTTTTCAGATGTGGAAATCGATGGCGAGAAGTGGCGCTCCTATACACTCGCCTACCCGGGGCATGTGCACCTGGTGCATGTCGCCCAGGCCTATTCAGTGCGCGATGCCCTGGTCCAGGAATTTGCCCTGAACACCCTGATGCCGATGCTCCTGTTGACCCCGTTTCTTGGCTTGCTCGGCCTGGCAATCAGTCGGGGACTGGCCCCACTGCACTGGCTGGCGCAACAGATCTCCAGCAGAGACCAGGGAAACCTCGAGCCTTTGCCGACCAAGGATGTCCCGGTTGAAGTTTCCGTCATGGTAGACGAGATCAATGCGCTTTTCCTACGCCTCAAGGAGGCGATGCAGCGTTACAGCCGTTTCACATCCAATGTCGCCCATGAACTACGCAACCCGATCGGTGGGGTCATCGCTCATGCCCACTCTGCATTGAATGCGCAAGAGGAGGAACACCGCAGCCACTCGCTCTCGCAGATTATCAAGGGTTCCAGCAGGCTCAGCCACATCATCGATCAGCTGTTGACGCTTGCCCGGATTCAACCTGACCAGTTGCGGAATAGTTTTGTAGAGTTGGATCTACACAGCATCGCGGTTGAGGTCATGACAGAACTTTCCCCCGCAGCCTTGGAGAAGGGCTTGGAAGTCGAACTGATCGGTGATGGCCCCATGCCGACCCGTGGAAATCAGGAACTCACCGCCATTCTGTTGCGTAACCTGATCAGAAATGCCATTCATGCCACGCCGCCGACAGGCTACATTCGGGTTGTGCTGTGTGACAACACCCAGGGTGCATGTATCAGGGTCGAGGACACAGGGCCAGGCATTCCAGAAGCTGAGCGGCAAAAAATCTTCGAACGTTTCTATCAGTCCCCGGGGACAACCACCCCTGGTTCCGGTCTCGGTCTGTCTATCGTCGAGGCGATCATTTCAGTACACAACGGCAGGATCGCGCTTTCAGCCCCAGATGAGGGTTCCGGTCTGATTGTGACCATTCAATACCCGCCAAAAGGCTGAAACTCGCAGTTATCTCTAAATCAGTTGATCCTGGACAATTAACCTAGGGAATTCCAGGAGTGACCGCCCTATTATCAGGATGTTAGGCTTCAACCCCCTGTCAGTATTTCTGACTTGAATTCGACAAAATCGCACTTCTAAGCTGCACATGAAGTTACGCGGTTTCGTCGTTCATGCCCAACAATCCGAATCCACGGAGGACACCCTATGAAATCATTTCGTCAGTTATCGGCTCATGGCCTGGTCGCTATCGTATTGGCCGCCGGTACCAGCCTGGCAATCGCAGATGACGATGCTCAAAATTACTGCATGGACGTGGAAATCGCACCTTTTCACATGGAGGTAGATGGATCTTGCGCGGTCAAAGATTTCCTGGATGGCGATCTACAAGAGATGTTCTATCCGTTTACCGAGGAAGAGCATCTGTTCAATTGTGACTATTTCGGGCCAATAACGCCTCTACCAACCGGGGATATGGTGCCTTCATCTGTAACCGGTACAATTACAGGCACTATCGGCGGCTATGAGTTTGAAGCTGAATTGCTGTGTGCCAGCCTCACAAACTGGTACCAGGACTCCTGCACAGATCCGGCAGATCCAATGAGCTGTACCTTCCAGCTTGCACAGCCCATGCTGAGCATGGGGCTACCTTTCCCAAGACTCACCGAGGTCTCTGTATTCGACGGTGTTGTTAAAGTCTCAAAGAACAAGCAGATCCCACTGGTGATGGCGACACGCGCAGCCGGCATCATGCACCTGGAAGATTTGATCAATTTTGAGATCGGAGCATCCATTACACACAGCGCATTGGGACTTGCGACTTATAAAGACGAAGATGATGATGAGGTCGAACTCAAAGTGATGGATGGCAGTGCCGATCTGTTGCTACAGGGCCACATCTTCTCACCCGATTCGGTTGAGGACGACCCGGGCGCAGCTGTCATCAAAGGCAGCATCTGCAGCAAGGATCTGTATAAAAAGCTGAACGGCAAGAAAAGAAGCAAAGGCCGCGATCGCGACGACGACTGAAATAACGCACTTTGAATTGCTATAGAATGGCTCCTTCCTGATCCTGGGTTGGGACCCAAAGCGCATCCGGGATAACCGGATGCGCTTTGTTTATTTAGGAATGAATTTTAGATCTCGGTACGATTGGTATCGAAAGGTGCGCGCTCCATACTGGCAGCACGACGGGCTTCCATCTGCTGCATCATCTCAGCACGACGGGCTTCGCTCTGTTTGGTCATCTCGTCACGACGCGCCTGCGAGTCTTCGATGCGCTTGGCAATGTGTGCCGGCAACTCACGATCTGCAGGTGAGAACTTCTCCATCTCTTGCAACATCTGAGCACGCTCAGTCTCCATGGTCTCTTGCATGGATTTGAAATCGGCGTCCATGGTTGTGCGAGGATCAGTGTTGAACTGCTCCATCTGCTGACGCTGTGCAGCTACAGCCTGTTCAAAGGCCTTCTGCTGCTGCTCGGCGAATGCCTGCTGCTGTTCAGTAATGGCAGCCTGCTGCTCTTCAGTCAGCACCGGAGCGGCGTAAACGGGCGCTCCATAACCATAGTAGTCACGATAGCCATTGTAACCGCGGCCATAACCATTTCCATGGGCCCGCATGTTGAACGAGAAGTCGAAATCACCGGCAGCATCACCGAAGAAGTCATCCATAAAGTTACCATTATTACCCCACCAGGCAGAAGCTGAAGCTGAAGTGGCGATTAATGCAGCAGCGGTGGCAGCCTTTACAATATTCATAAGTCGATTCCTCAAAAATTTAGTGATATGTAAATAATTAATTAGGAAGCAGATACGTGATAGCCTCCAATGAGGACAAGTATATTAGAATATTATTAAATAGCAATTATTATTAACCTATTTGTTGTTATTTTTTAATAGGTAGCGAAAATCAGTGCCCGGCGTTTCTCCCCCCTTCCAGACAGTTCTAAGGGCAGCCTGCGATAGGCTATTTCCCGCAGGCCAGGCCACCGACCAAAATATTCTCTCGTCTAGCCGGATGCCGTACGGGCGGAGCGCTGCTCCGGCAGTACAATATTCAACTCCAGTATTTCCTGGGTACTGTTCTTTTCCAGGTTCACCGATATTGCATCCTGATCAATAGACACATATTTACGGATCACATCCAGAATGTCTTTCTGCAATTGGGGTAGATAGGATGGTTTATTGCGTTCCGATCTTTCATGGGCGACCAGGATCTGCAAACGCTCCTTGGCGACGCCGGCGGAACTCTTCTTTTCTGAGCGAAAATAGTCGAGTAAACCCATTATCATCAGCTCCCAAACAAACGACCGAGAAAACCTTTTTTCTGTACTTCGAGGAAGCGGTGCGGCAGATCCTCGCCCAGATAACGGGAGACCAGGTCATCATAAGCCTGTCCTGCATCACTGCTGGAATCGAGGATGACCGGGGTTCCGGAATTGGACGCATTCAGCACGGCCTGGGACTCAGGGATGACGCCCAACAGGTTCAATGACAAGATATCCTGAACATCGTCCACACTGAGCATTTCACCGTTCTTGACCCGCTCGGGTGCATAGCGGCTCAGGAGGAGGAATTCCCGGATGGGTTCGCTGCCATTTTCCGCACGCCGCGATTTGCTGGCCAGGATGCCGAGCATACGGTCTGAGTCGCGCACTGACGAGACTTCAGGATTGGTAACAACCACCGCGTCATCGGCAAAATACATCGCCATGGTAGCACCATGCTCGATACCGGCCGGCGAATCACAAACAACATAATCGAAGCTTTCGGAGAGCTCTGTCAGGATACGATCCACGCCTTCCCGGGTCAGCGCCTCCTTGTCCCGGGTCTGAGAGGCCGGCAGTACGAATAAGGTATCGCAACGCTTATCCCGGATCAGGGCCTGATTGAGATTCGCCTCGCCGTTGATCACGTTCACCAGATCATAAACCACACGCCGTTCACAGCCCATGATCAGATCGAGATTTCTCAATCCCACATCAAAATCAATAACTGCGGTGCGATGACCTCGCAACGCCAGGCCCATGGCAAAAGCAGCACTGGTTGTGGTCTTGCCAACACCGCCTTTACCCGAGGTTACAACTATAATTCTCGCCAACTCAGACTCCTCTACGATTCGGTCACGTAGTTACAGTTTTTCGATAAGTAATTTTTTCCCAGAGAGCCGTATCTGGGCAGGCAGCCCTGGACGGGTAGCCTCCAGCTGCTCACTCACGCGATATTGTCCGGCAACGGCTACCAGTTCTGCATGCAGCTTCTGACAAAAGATACGCGCTTCATGGTTGCCCTTCACCCCTGCCAGGGCACGGCCACGTAATGCACCATAGATATGGATGTTACCGTCGGCAATGACCTCTGCCCCACTGCTCACAGATGCCAGAATAATCAAATCCCGGCCCGCTGCATAGACCCGCTGACCTGATCGCACCGGGCTGGTCACCAATTTTGCGGATGTCGGCTTGAACTCAGGCTTGGATCTATTTTTTACCGGAGCCGGCTGGGCTGGTCTTCCCGCTTTATTGCTGGATAGGATCGCCAGTTCGAGAAATTGCGCCATCTCCTGATGATGGGCAGACCCCCCCTGAATTGCCACAGGCACCATCCCATACCCCCGCATCAAACCGACCAGCAAAGCAAAATCAATCTTTTCGTTATGCTCCGCCATCAGGGTGAGATCAATGACCACAGGAGTATTGCGGAAAAAACCCGGGGCCTGCTGGACACGCTCCAGCAACTGCTCATCCAGTGTATCCAGATTGGCGCTCAGCAGACGCAGGTTAGGCAAGGTGAAGTGTCCTGCCTTCAATTCGAAAACCGCATCCTGCGGTGAAGTGGTTTTTAGATTAGAGTCCATGTCAGCCCAGGTCTGTCAACAAGATGCGGGGTTCTCAGCAGGGGATTCCCACTGAATCCAGTAAAAATTAAGCAATGATGTCATGGGTCGAGGCACTCCCTGCTGAAGGTCGATTTGGGAATAAACTTATACTCGCAGGACTTGATTCAAGCAAGCCTCAAATTATCAGAAACCCAACAAGCAGAAAATTCCACACATCCTAGGGCTTTCGACAGACGGCCATTGTGACAGGTTACACATTAACCGGCTTGACTCATCCGGATCACGAACCGAGATGCATCGGCTAAGAGCATTCCAACCTATCGCAAGATCCTATGCTGCGCAGGCAGACACTAAGAAAAAAAAGAATTAAAGTTATCTACCTGGCTGCCGATCAAGCCAAAAGCAATCTCTATTTTGTTTTATATAGAGCGCATCAAGGCCTTGTTCACCGACTTTTACAGCAACTGAAGAACCAATCGGCTGATCCGGCAACTCCCGGATTGGTGACTACCATTGGAACTGTAAGGCGATGAGTGGGCAAGGTTGCATCTGCAGCAGCAAGCAGGCATGCACAAAACCTGTAATTTCAGGATGTTATGGGGTGAAACGGAAAATTCACCAAATATTAATATAAACCCTAGCCATTCCAGGAACGAGAACCATCCTTTTGATCTCGTTCAGAATGGCGCCAGAGGAATCAAGCATGCAGAATCATTTGAGCGATAATAAGACTTGTCAACGAATTTTACTGTCATCTTTCCTGGCAAGCGCTCTATTTTGGGTTTGCTTACCTGCAGTGGCGGCAGAAAATTTGAAGCTGACCCATACAAACACACTCCTCACCAGCCTGATCAGGCTGGCTGACGACCAGAATCTATATGAGCATTTTGGGATACAGCTTGAACTGGACGCCAAAGATACGGACGAAGCGGTAATCAGATCTTTACTTGGCAACCAGACTGATGTAGCCGTCCTAGCCGATGCATCTTTCGTTAAATATGCACTGAAACACCCTAACCTGAGACTGATCGCCAATATTGGCCAGTCTGATAATGAGATCAAGATTGTTGCGCGCAAGGACCACGGCATCACAACCCCCGATGACTTGCGTGGTAAGCGCATCGGCACTCAACCCGGAGTTGTGTTCCATCTGTTTCTGGGTCGCCTGCTGATGAAGCACGGCATGACTAGACAAGACGTTACGCCCCTCTTCATGCCTGCCTCCCGCCTGCCGGGAGCGCTCGCGAATGGACTCATCGATGCAATGGCTACCCGTGAACCCTATCTCAGCCAAGCATTGGCCCTTGAGGCTGAGAACCTGCAGCTCATCTCCGCTCCTGGAATATATACCAAAAGTTTCAATTTGGTAACGACCCATGAATTCCTGCAAAGCTCCCGCGCCAAGTCGTTGCACCCCCTATTGCAAGCTCTCCACGAAGCGGAAAAACGCTTAGAGAGTCAGCCGGATGCCATGACTGTATTGCTCTCCAAGCAGCTTGATATAACACTGGAAGAGGTAAAGAACCAACTGCATGAGGTACGGCTTCGTTTGAATATTGATAACCACCTGCTCGCCTCTCTCGAGGCAATCGCTCAATGGCTGCAACCCGCTCAAGGCGAGACAGATGATGAATCAATCAATTTCCTGCCGTATCTGCATACTCCCCTGTTAGCGACAGTCAAGCCAGACTCAGTCAGTCTGCTGCCCAACACGCCTCTAGTATCACATTGAGGAGTACCAGGACCTATCAACAGGATGCACCTTCCTTCGGGAGCGCTTGATCCTGGCAGATTTACTGCTTCGGCTTGTAGGTGAATTTCTGTCCGCCCAGAGATGCTTCATACATCAAGCCACCCTTGGCAACAGTGAACACGGCCATGCCCTTTTGGTAGCCACCAAACGTGCTTGCATCTTTCTGGCCGCCACTGAGACCGGCCGAAGTCCCGGTGGTTGATGCGGTAGCAGAAGCGCCAGCAGTAATCGCTACAGCAGTCGCCTGTGCGCCGAATTCGAAATTACCCTTAGTAAATTCATCAAAGGCGCGTTGATCCTGGAAGAAAATGATCTGGCTATAGACCTGCCCGCCAAGCTGCAGACCGATCGTCAACTGGGTCATAGTGGCATCACCGACATAGGGACCTCCGGCATAGACCCTGCCCTTGCCATGAGCGCCGCCGAGCCCAATCCCGCCTTTCCCGACTGAAGGAAAGACCGCATATCCATAGGCGCTCTCAAACAAAGCGCCACTCTCGCCGGCATTTCTAAACACCTCGATGGCATCTTCGTATTTATCTGCCCATGCCAGAGGCATGGTGACCAGAAGGGTTAAAAAAACTACGACCAATTTTGAAGGGAGTTGCATCACGTAATCCTCGACGTTTATTCGTCTGCTGTGGTGATTGGAACTGCGGCTGCAAGGCCAGAAAGCCATAAAATATGGCTACTCAATACGACGCCCTCAATCACTCGTGGTTCCGCTCGAATCAACAAGATACTGATCTATATCAAGATTACTCAATATATTCCGTCTATAAACCTGCTCAAATTCGAGATTGGACCTTATCAAGGCGAGAGCGTGATGCAGATGCGGCAACTGTCCTTCCTGCGCGCTGAAAGAGGATCCATGTGTTCGAAAAAGAGATGAGAAGATTTGACAACTGGGAATGCACCGTGCAGAAATCAATAAGGCAACTCCAGAGGCAGGCATTCCAGTAAAACCATGCAATCATCCCCGGGTTCACCGGCCAGGGCAAGTCTGTAAACACTACCGAGCTATCCAAACCATTAAAATCGCCATGCAACCCATTGTTTCCATTTCGAATCTATCCAAGACCTATGCCAATGACTACCAGGCCCTGCAGGACGTCAGCCTGGACATCGCACCAGGCGAGATTCTCGCGCTCCTCGGGCCGAATGGCGCCGGCAAGACCACGCTTGATCTCGATTATCTGCGGGCTTGTCAACGCCACTTCGGGGGCAGTCAAGGTCGATGGCTATGACATCATCGAGGATTACCGTGAAGTACGCGGGATGATCGGCCTGGTACCTCAGGAACTCACTCTCGGCGCCTTCGATACGGTCTGGAACACGCTCTGTTTCAGTCGCGGACTGTTCGGTAAAAAACCCGATCCCGTCTACCTGGAGCAACTGCTCAAGGATCTCTCGTTGTGGGAGAAGAAGGACAGCCTGCTGATGGCCTTGTCGGGTGGCATGAAACGGCGTGTGCTGATCGGCAAAGCACTGTCCCACGAACCCTCTGTGCTGTTCCTTGATGAACCAACTGCAGGCGTCGATGTTGAGTTACGCAAGGATATGTGGGCCCTGGTAAAGCGTCTGAGCGAATCCGGAGTCACTATCATTTTGACCACCCATTACATTGAAGAGGCAGAAGCCATCGCCGCACGGGTAGGGGTGATCAATAAGGGTAAACTGCTGCTGGTGGATGACAAGCAGGCGTTAATGCATAAGCTGGGTAAAAGGCAACTGATTGTGGAGCTCGAGGAAGCCGTGGATATGATTCCCGCCAGCCTCTCCCAATGGCCAGTGGAGTTGTCACCCCAGGGTGATCAGCTCATCTATACCTATGACCCGCACAATCAGGATACAGGTATTGCCGAGCTACTGCGTGCCATCGATGATGCCGGACTACTGCTGAAGGACATCAACACCTCGCAAAGCTCGCTTGAAGAGATCTTTATCAATCTGGTAAATGCAAAATCATGAATATATATGCCGTCAGAGTCATCTACAAATACGAGATGCTGCGCGCCCGGGAGACCTTGATGCAAAGTTTTGTCTCGCCGGTTATATCCACTGCACTCTATTTCGTGGTGTTCGGCTCAGCCATTGGTTCACGCATCGAGCAGGTCGATGGGGTAGCCTATGGCACATTTATCGTACCTGGGTTGATGATGCTTGCACTACTCACTCAGAGCATCGCCAACGCCTCCTTCGGTATCTTCTTTCCAAAGTTTACCGGCACGATTTACGAAATCATGTCTGCACCAATCTCCTTCATCGAGATCATCCTAGGCTACGTAGGCGCTGCTGCCACTAAGTCGTTGATCATCGGTTTGATTATTCTGGCGACGGCGGGATTCTTCGTACCACTGCAGATCGCACATCCATTTTGGATGCTCGGCTTCCTGGTCCTGACCTGTATCTCCTTCAGCCTTTTCGGCTTTATTATCGGATTGTGGGCGGACAATTTCGAAAAACTGCAACTTATTCCCCTGCTGGTGATTACCCCGCTGGTGTTCCTCGGCGGCAGCTTTTACTCTGTCGAGATGTTGCCCCCCGCCTGGCAAACCGTGACACTGTTTAATCCGGTGGTGTATCTGATCAGCGGTTTTCGCTGGAGCTTTTTCGAAATATCCGACGTCAGCGTCGGATTGAGTCTCTTGATGGTGCTGTCATTCCTGGGCGCCTGCCTGCTCACGGTCTGGTGGATGTTCAAGACGGGATATCGATTGAAGCAGTAGCGCATTGGCTAAACTAGGGCCTAGCGGGCTGCGCCGGCTCCAGCTCCTCGGATGACTGAATTAGCGCCCAGACACACCCATGCATGGAGTTCTGGGCGCTAACCTGACTATTACTACTGAGTCTCTTGCTTGATCTTGTCGCCAGCCTCTTCGAGACTTTCACCTGCGCCTTCGACCATTTCCTCAACCTTGTTTGAACCGTCTTGCACTGCCTGATCAACCTGTTCACCAGCGCGCTCTGCAGGACCATCCTTTTCACACCCGCTGATCAGCATAAACCCAGACAAAATCAATACGGCCAAAATCAGTTGTTTCTTCATTGTGTTGTTCCTCCGTTAATTATTTCCAATTCATTCACTGCGCTCGACCCACACTGTCATTCAAACGATTCATCAAAACCCAAGACTTGGCGATCGGCACCCTGGATGATGCGATATTATTTCATCTCATTGCAAGTCAGCAGAAAAAACCCTAGCTAATAAATATTGTATGGTTTAAGCTGCGTTCACTTGCAGTTTTCGTCTTGTAGCAGTTCCGGTAGTCCCTCGCAGTATAGAGCGTCATTTCCCCGTAATTTCTCAGCAGTTACCTGCACGCTAATACAATGTTCATTAATCATAGAGGTAACCAGAATGGCTACAGGCACAGTAAAGTGGTTCAACGATAGTAAGGGTTTTGGATTTATTGCCCCCTCGGACGGCAGTGCAGATGTATTCGTACATCATTCCGCCATCCAAGACAGTGGATTCAAATCACTGGCAGAAGGACAGACCGTGTCTTTCGAAAGCGAGAGCGGTCCCAAGGGACCGAGCGCAGTCAACGTTATTCCCCAATAATACGTTCCAGACGAGAAAAGGCCCCGCAGAGTAGCGGGGCTTTTTTTAGCGGCCAAGGAATGTGACCCGCATCACAAGAACGCGGGAAACCTATTCAGCCAAATTACTGCCTTCCCCCCAGGTAAAGGAAATCTGCTTGGCACTCACAGCTGAAATACCCCTCAATACGATCGATCGTCGGATCGATAGGATATTCACGGAACAAATCGACACTCCTGGCCGGACGATTTCAATGACTCAATTCAATACCTGACTAGACACTGCGCTTGGCAAACCAGATGATATGCCGTGTTCCCTTTTTTCCATGCGCATGTACACGTACCTCATCGACCTCGAATCCCACCTTGCGCAACCGCTGTAGAAATTTTCGATCTGGACTGGCTGACCACACGGCCAACACACCTTGAGGTTGCAGCGACAGGTATGCCGCATTCAACCCATCTATGCTATAGAGCCAATCGTTCCCTCTGCGTGTGAGTCCCTCAGGACCGTTATCTACATCCAGCAAGATCGCATCATAAGCTTGCCGTTGCGCCTTTAGAATTCGGGCGACATCCACCTCTCTCACCGAAACCCGAGGATCCTGCAGCGGATGACCGGCATGTGCCCCAAGCGGCCCCTTATTCCAGGCCACGACTGCCGGCACCAATTCAGCCACTACCAGCTGTGCCTGGCTACCGACCTTGCGAAGCGCTGCAGCCAGGGTAAAGCCCATGCCCAAGCCACCGATGAGCAGTCGCGGCTTCATACAATTCACCAGCCGGGTACAGGTACGCTCTGCGAGAGCATCCTCGGAACCGTGTGTACGACTGTTCATCAGTTCGCCGTGGCCGACGATTCTGATCGAGAATGCGTCGTCCCGCTGGTACAGGCGCAACTCCCCACCGTTACCGGGCACTTGTGCGCTATCGAGTAGAGTCCAGGGCGTCATAAACGTTTCCATTGCTGGCGTGAGGGTTGCTGTACCGGTTGAGGTGTGAACTTCTACGCCTTTCGGCGCATGCTCTTCCGAGCTCAGACGGTAGATTCCAGCAGCGCTGGACATCCTCTTATGGGAACTGACTAGCTGCATCCAGCGGCAGCTGAGCACTCAGCCTACCGAAGAGTTAGTAGCTGGGCATTAATGCCATTGCAGCTGCGGCTGATGGATTTGGCATGGTCGCAGCTGATGGTCCGCTGCACATCTCCCAGGTCAGAGACAATGATATTACAGGACGAAGAGCCGATGTGAGCTATTGATATCTCGTCCCGTTTAGTAGTATTTACACCTGAGTCATCCAGCCCGAGTCAGCACCTGCCAACCAGCTGCTCAGAACAGGCTGATATTTTACCGCCCATATGCCCCTACTCCGCTGATGGCACCAATGACCGATAGGCATGCCAGGTTCCGTGGCCGATCAGGGGCAGGGCAACCAGCAGGCCGATGTAGAAGGTGATCAGTCCAAGGCCGACGATCAGCACGATCAGAAACGCCCACAGCATCATGGCGGGCATGTTCTGCAATACGGCCTTGATGCTGATGCGAATCGCCGTGAATCCATCCACCTTGCGGTCGAACAGCATAGGCACAGTCACGACGCTGATGGCATAGGCGCACCAGGCAAAGAAGAAGCCAACGGAGACACTTGCTATGGCGAACATCCTGCCCTCTTCGGACAGGAACAACTTGCTGAAAAAGTTCTCCAGCGGCGGCGAAATGCCGGCGTAGAGCAGGGCAAAAAGCACGAAATTCACGGCTATCCAGAGCTGCATGATGATAAAGAACCCGCCGGTGACCATGCTGATCTGGCCCTGATTACGCTTCCAGGCCTCCAGGGCATTACAGGTCTTGAGCGGTTCCCCCCGCTCCAGATGCGCACTCATTTGATACAGCCCGATGCCTATGGCCGGCGCAACGAGAAAGAAGCCGGCGACGAGGAAGGTCAAGAGAAACAGATTATCTGTTACCACCAAGCCCAAAGTCATCAAGCCGCTGATCAGCACGATAACGGCAGCATAGGTGAGGCTGTATCGTCCTGCTTCCCGCATGTCCTTCCAGCCCTTCGAGAGCCATTCGAATGGCTCGGCAAAGCTGATTTTATTCACGACGAGCTCGTGCCACCGGGTGCTACCGGTATACGCAGTGGTCTCCATCTTCAATCCTCCGTAAAAGGTGGTCAGGCATTTGCTAAGGGCCAAAATGCAATAAAGAGTCACGACAGGTGCCAAAGCCGGCCCGCCGAGTGTTTATTGTTCAGATTTACCGCGAAGCTGCGCTGCCGAACAAGCCATCGAGCAACTGTCCTGCGTGCCCTCCTAGCCTGTCTTGAAGCTAACCCCAAAACCAAACGAGCACAAGCCTATTATTGTTCGACGCAACGATCAAGGCTCTAGCCAAAGAACTACGTACCGACCGCGGGCGGAGAATGGGTGTGATCGGTGACAGGGTTAACCTGAATGGGTGGTGTAGTGACGGCTCAGATTAAGCCAGGCCCTGTATAACTCCCACAAGGGCCTTTCGAGCAAACAGGGAGAATATCGTAAGCCTTTGATTTATATGGCGAACAGGGACAGAATTGAACTGCCAAAGTGGGGGACAGTCCATTACCTGCCATATTATTATCTTTTATTTCAACAGATTAACCTGGTGTCCGTTGCTCATGTTTGCACCACGAAACAGGACAGTGCATAACTGATCCACGCAAAAAATCACGCATGACCAGAGATGCTGAGACGCTGCAGGGGAATTCAGCTTTCCAGTCAATCCGGGGCTTGGCCAGATACTGCCGGCACACTCACCACCACTGTGTGTTCCAGCTGGTCATCAACCATCGCAATCACCTGGCCGTCCTGCACGTTGCCATCAACCGTCAACCACGCCTCATCGCGCTTACCGCCTGCTTTAGCGTGAGTTTGCGTGATGTTGATGTGGTAGACCGTCTCCCGGAAGCGGTAGTGAATCTTCAGCCCCTGCCAGTGCGCAGGCAGGCAGGGCGCGAGATGCAGCCTGTCCACTTCCAGCCGCAGACCCAGCAGGGATTCCAAGATGAGCCGATACATCCAACCCGCCGAGCCAGTGTACCAGGTCCAGCCACCACGGCCGATATGAGGAGCTACCGCATAGACGTCGGCCGCCATGACATAGGGTTCCACCTTGTAGGTCGCGATGGCCTCTGGTGATTTCGCATGGTTCGCCGGATTGATCATGGTCGTCAGTTCCCAGGCACGCCGACTGTCGCCCAAGGCCGCGAACGCCATCGCCGCCCAAATAGCGCCATGGGTATATTGTCCACCGTTTTCCCGCACGCCCGGCACATAGCCCTTGATGTAGCCCGGATCCAGGTCCGACTGGTCGAAGGGTGGATCGAGCAGTTGGATGAGGGCGTGCTCCTGGCGTACCAGCCGCTCATCCACTGCCCCCATGGCCATACGCGTACGTTCGACAGAACCTGCCCCTGATAGCACAGCCCAGCTTTGCGAAATCGAATCGATCTTGCATTCGAGGCCGTCCGCCGACCCGAGTGGTGTACCGTCATCGAAGTAGGCGCGGCGATACCAGGCACCGTCCCAGCCATGCCGCTCCAGGCTCTCACTCAAACGCCTGCCTTCGGTCGCGCAAATCTCAGCAAAGGCAGGATCGTCATGCAACTGTGCCAGCGCACCGAACTGGCGCAGCACTTCATACAGGAAGAAGCCCAGCCACACGCTTTCTCCCTTGCCCTGGATACCCACTCGATCCATACCGTCGTTCCAATCGCCGGAGCCGATCAGCGGCAGGCCGTGAGTGCCGAAGCCGAGGCCACGCCGGATGGCCAGCACGCAATGCTGGTAGAGGCTCTCTGTAGTCTCGGAGCGAACGGGTAGATCGTAGTAGGAATCGTCGTCCGGACTGAGCGGGCGACCCTCCAGAAACGGCACGGTTTCATCCAGCACGCCGGTGTCACCGCTGCTCAGCACATAGCGGCAAGTCGCCAGGGGCAGCCACAGATAATCATCGGAACAATGGGTGCGAACACCCCGGCCAGATGGCGGGTGCCACCAGTGTTGGACATCCCCTTCCCGGAACTGGCGGCCCGCGCACAGCAGCAGCTGGGCGCGCAGCAACCCGGGTTCGGCATGTACCAGCGCCATTGCATCCTGCAACTGGTCGCGGAAACCAAAGGCGCCGCCTGACTGGTAATAGCCGCTGCGCGCCCAGAGGCGGCACGCCAGGGTCTGATACAGCAGCCAGCCGTTGGCCAGTACGTTGAGTGACTCGTCCGGGGTCTCCACCTGGACCGCGCCGAGGCTGTGGTTCCAGTATTGCCAGACCGCCTCCAGGGCACGCCGCGCGGCGTCTGCACCGCGGAATCGATGCACCAGCTGGTTGGCGTCATCGCCGCCCGGCACCCCGCCTAAGCCAAGCCTGAAGGTAATCTCGCGCTCCTGCCCTTCAGCCAGATCCAAGTACACCTGGATCGCAGCGCAGGGATCCAGAGCTGTGCCCAACTTGCCGGACAGGTGCTTGCGCGCCATCGCCGCTGGATTCTCCAGGCTGCCGTTGCGGCCAAGAAATTCAACGCGGTCGCAGCTGACGGTCCGATTCATGTCGGTCGCTCCCGGCATCCTGCCTCCCGCGACACGACTCATTCCCTGGACCTCGTCCACGTCGAAAAAAGCCACCCGGTCGGGAAACTCGGTATTGTAGGGGTTGCGCGCATAGAGCGCACCGCTGTAATGATCGAGTTCGCTGGTCACGTACATGGCTGTTTTCGGCCGTAGGTCGCCCAGCACCCATTCCACGTACCCCGTGGCGGATAGTCGACGTGGCCGGTCGGATATGTTGCACACCTTGAGCACGGAAAACTTGACCGCCGCATCCTGAGCCACGTAGACCCATAGTTCCGAACGGATGCCCTCCTCGACATGCTCGAACACGCTGTAGCCGAAGCCGTGCCGACTGACGTAGGGCGCCGCGCCGGGCCTGGGCAGCGGCGTGGGCGACCAGAAATGACCGCTTTCCTCATCGCGCAGGTAAAAGGCCTCTCCACTCGTGTCGGAGACCGGATCGTTGTGCCAGGGCGTGAGGCGGAATTCATGGGCGTTCTCGCCCCAGGTATAGGCCTGACCGCTCTCCGAAATAACGCTGCCGAAGTGGGGATTCGCCAGCACGTTTACCCATGGCGCCGGGGTGAGCTGTGCGGGCGTAGTGGTAATGACATACTCTCGCCCATCCGGTGTGAACCCGCCGATGCCATTAGACAGGATCAGCTCACGCGGTGGCAGGGTAGCTGCGGCGAGGGCCTCAACCTGTCTGGGCCGCTTAGGCCTGAGGCGCGGCACGCGCACTTGCGGAGCACCGGGACGGTTGACCTGTTCCGCCAGAGTTCCGCGGCTGTCGCTGAGAATGACCCGCGCGACCGTTTGGAACAGCGTGCGGTCTTCTTCCGATATCTGCTCCGCCGAGCGCACAAAGATACCCCCCGGCCGATCAATCTCCTGGATTTCGAGACCTACCGCCACCAGGCCCAGGATCTGCTCCTGCAGCGCCTGTCGGTAACCGGCGCGGTCCTCGTTCCAGATCACCAGGTCCACCGCCAATCCCTTCAGACGCCAATAGGCATGGGCCTGGATGAGTTGGCGCACCAATTCTATATTGACCAGGTCGCCGATGCGCAGCAGGACAATGGGCAAGTCTCCGGAAATGGCGTAGCCCCACAGGCCGGATTGCCCGCGCCGGTTCTTCAAGAGCACGCTGCTGTCAGCACGTAGCGAGTCATTAGCAAAGATAATCGAGTTGGCAAGACGCCCGTAGAGCTGCGCATCAGCCTCGCTGGCGTTGATCTGTCGCAGCACGACCTGGGCGTGGGTCCAGGCCAGTTCGAAGACGCGGTCGGCAAGGTGCCGATCTTGATATTTTTCAGCCAGGCTCAGGGCCTGCTCGCGGCTCTTGCCGATACCGTAAACCAGGTCTACACAGGCCGACTGCTCCGGATCGAGGTTGATCTGACAGCGTATCGCCAGCGCCGGGTCCAGCACGGAGCCCTGGCTGCCGGACAGCGCCACGGCATCGCCCATCACCCTGGGGGCGGTGAGGCTGCGGCATCGACCGATGAACCGCGCACGGTCGGTCTCGTAGGAAAACTCACCCCTATCCGCGTCATGCACGGCCATCAAATGAAACATCCAGGGTGCCTGTTCACCGCTGGAGCGGGGCCGTCGAGTGCAGAGGACGGCCCGGGATGCATCAACGATCTCGGTCTGCACAAAGAGATTGCTGAACGCCGGATGCAGAACATCAACCGCGGGGACCGCCAGCACCACTTCCGTGTAGCTCGTGATCTCGACCGTCCGGCGCACGCTGGAACGATTGGTAATACGTACCCGGCGCAGTTCGATGTCGTCTTCCGGGGACACTACAATTTCAGTATGGGTATCAAAGTCGCCATCACGGCGGCGAAATTCCACGCGCCCTTCGGAGAAGATCGCCTCGTAGTGTGCCGCGCGTTGTAAAGTGGGTTGGTACGCGGTCGACCAGTACGTATCACTGTGCAAATCGCGCAGGTAACAAAACGTGCCCCAGGGGTCTCGAGTGCCGTCTTCACGCCAGCGCGTCACCGCCAGGTCATTCCAACGGCTGTAGCCACCACCCGCCTGGGTGATCATCACGTGATAGCTTCCGTTTGACAACAACTGCACTTCCGGGACCGGTGTGTCGGGATTGCCCAGCACGCGTATCGGCATTTCCGGGGCGCCCGCGTCGGCCTGGATGTCGGTAAGTTCTGCAGTATGCACATACATTACCGCAGCCTTGGGTATCCGTTCCTGCAGCAACAGCAGGGTTGCCTGGAACAATGGATCGGATGCAAAACGTTGCTGCATCCGCCGATCCAGCAACAGATAGTTCAGGGCGAGCAGGCTCATGCCCTGGTGATGGGCCATGTAAGAGCGCAGCAGGGCATGGGACTCACCTCGCCGTTGCCGCGTCGGGGTGTAATCGATGGCTTCATGAAAGCCGTAGCCCCCTTCCGCTCCGGCAGCCGCGAGCCGTTGCAGGTTGAGGCAGGCCGCCTCAGGCGCGACCATCAGTGCCAGCACTGTGGCATAGGGTGCGACAACCAGGTCTTCGGCGAGCCCGCGCTTCAAGCCCAGTCCCGGCACCCCGAAGGCGCGGTACTGGTAGTTGAGGTGTACGTCCACCGTGTTGTAGCCGGATTCCGACATGCCCCACGGCAGACCGCGCTGCTGGCCGTAATCGATGTGCCGTGCGACCGCCGCTTTGGCGGTCTGGTCCAACAGCGTGTGATCATAGGTCGGCATCACCAGTTGCGGCATCAGGTACTCGAACATTGATCCGCTCCAAGAGAGCAGAATCGGCTTACCGCCTGCGGCCGTGAGCAGACGTCCCAGGGCGAACCAGCTATCCTGGGGCAGTTGCCCCTGGGCGATAGCTACGAACACGGACAAGCGGGCTTCCGAAGCCAGTAGATCGTAGTAACTCTTATCCCGCCGCCGTTCATCCATGTTGTAGCCGATGCTCAATAGACGCGATGTCTTGTCGTACAGAAAGCCATATTCCATGTCCGCAAATTCGCCCGCCTGCAGGATCAGGCGCTGGATGACCGCGATACGCTCCCGGGCGCGCTCACTACCTTGTCGGATACATCGGCGCAGTTCTTCCAGCCACTCCACCTGTGCCTGGTTCTCACCCAACTCAGGCCTGCGCTTGAACCCAGCCGACAACGCCAAATCGAGTCCAGCCAAGACGCGCAGGCTTGGGATTGCATTGATTTCAGCCAGACCATCGAACCCCTCGGGCGCCTCCGGTAACCCGCTCCATGGCGCCAGATACACCAGTTCATTGCGGGTCGCCAGGGATTGCCGGGTCAGCGTCTGGGCCCACAATCCCGCCTCGCTCTCCGGCTCATAGGCCAAATCCTCGGCGACCGCCTCGGCAGATCGCACCAGCCGGTCGAGTATGCGCCGCGCCGCCGCAAGCGTGACAGGTCGTGCAGCACACACAGAATCGAAGTCCTCGCGGAATCGGGCCAGTGCGGCTGGAGCAGGCTCGCCGATGGCCTGCTCCAATATCCCCAGGGTGTCGCCCAGGCCGTCCAGCCAGCGGACCGCCAGGATTGGACGGTCAAGCAGCTCGATCAGGCCCGGGCGCAGGGTCAACAGGTGGCCGGCCAGATTGCCGCTGTCCACCGTCGAGATGTAAGCAGGGTGCAGCGGTTGCAGCGACTGCGTATCGTACCAGTTGTAGAAATGGCCGCGGTGGCGTTCCAGCCCCGCCATCGTTTCGAAGGTATGGGCCGTGCGATCCAGCAGCTGACCGGCCGGGATGTAACCAAAGTCGTGGGCTGACAGATTCGCCAGCAAGGCCAACCCCATATTGGTCGGCGAGGTGCGATGAGCCAGTTTATCAGCGCGGTTTTCCTGCAGGTTGTCCGGTGGCAGCCAATGGTCCTCAGGACCGACGAAGGTCTCGAAGAATGCCCAGGTCTTGCGTGCGATACGGCCGAGAAAACGGATCTGTTCGGTGCTCAGCCGAGCCTCGCTGGGAGCGAGTGGCTGACTTATCCACCAGGCGACAGCTGGGGAAGCCAGCCACAGGATAAGGATGGGACCTGCCACAAACAGCGCCGCCGGGTTGGACACAGCCATGATGACAGCTGTGCCGACAGCGAGCACGGGGGCAAACCACATGGCGCGGATTGAGGAGACCAACCCGGAACTGCTCAGCCGTCCGTGGACGTTGGTCACTCCCGGCTTCCTCGCCCTCTGTTCCAGGCTCGTCTCTACCACCTCCTTCCCTGGAGGCGTGCCTCCCGCGACACTAGTCCCTCCCTGGACGTCGGTCTCTCCCGGCATCCTCGGCCTCTGTTCCTGACTCGTCTCTACCACCTCCTTCCCTGGAGGCGTGCCTCCCGCGACACTAGTCCCTCCCTGGACGTCGGTCTCTCCCGGCATCCTCGGCCTCTGTTCCAGACTCGTCTCTACCACCTCCTTCCCTGGAGGCGTGCCTCCCGCGACACTAGTCCCTCCCTGGACGTCGGTCTCTCCCGGCATCCTCGGCCTCTGTTCCAGACTCGTCTCTACCACCTCCTTCCCTGGAGGCGTGCCTCCCGCGACACTAGTCCCTCCCTGGACGTCGGATGGGTTCCATTCCAGCAACCGTTGGTGTGTGACAAGCGAACGCCAGAGGGTGCGAATGATCGCATCCAGGCTGTAGAACGCCTCATGGGGCAGGGTCAGCAAAGCAAAACCCGTCTGCATGAAACGCAGGCCGGCGGCATGCGTGACAGCGGCAAGATGTTGACCCGGCCGCAGCTCATCCGGTTTTCTCAAGGCCTCCAGCAGGGCAGCCAAAACGGCTGGGATCATGAGGATGCCGAGTACCGCCAGGGTCCAGAACCAGGCCGATGCAAACGCCGTCCAGCCCAGCAGCAACAGCAGAGTCAAGCTCGCCGGCTCCAGGCTGCGACGTAGATTATCCAGCAGCTTCCAGCGTGACAGCGCCGAAAGCGGGTTTTTCCTGCGTTGCCTGTCGGGTCCCGGCACCCACGGCAACAGCCAGCCCAGGATTTGCCAATCGCCACGGATCCAACGGTAGCGGCGCTTGACATCGGCGTCATAGCGGCCCGGGTATTCCTCGTACAACTGTACATCGCTCAGCAGACCGGAGCGGGCGTAACAGCCTTCCAGAAGATCATGACTGAGGATTCGATTCTCGGGAAAGCGTCCCTTGAGTGCAGTTTCAAAGGCCTCGACGTCGTAGATCCCTTTGCCGATGAAAGAGCCTTCCTGGAACAGGTCCTGGTAGACATCTGAAACGGCGCGGGTATAGGGGTCGATCCCCGGCTCACCGCCGTGCAGGCGCGCATAATGCGATTGATGGGTGCCGGGCATGCTCACGCTCGTACGTGGTTGCAGGATCCCGTAGCCCGCGCTGACACGACCCAGGGCCGCGTCGTAGAACGGACGATTCAGCGGGTGCGCCATGGCACCGACAAATTGCCGTGCGGCGTCGCGCGGCAGTTGCGTGTCCGTATCCAGGGTGATCACGTACTTCACGCTGGCGAGCACCGCGGTGGCACCGACCACCAGGGAGAATCCGTCGCTGTTGCCATCCTGCAGTAAGCTGTTTAGATCCGCCAACTTGCCGCGTTTGCGTTCGTAACCCATCCAGATCCGATCGTGGGGGTTCCAGCGACGCGGGCGATGAAACAGGAAAAAGAGGTCTTTCCCTTCGCTCGCGTATTGCGCATTCAGGGCTTCGATCCGCTCCTCTGCCAAATGCAGCAGCGCCGCGTCCTCAGCCAGCGTCTCCTCGGCTGCATCGCGAAAGTCGGTCAACAGACCAAAATGCAGGTTTTCATCACGATTGGCCAGGAACCTGACTTCCAGCGCCTCGATCAGGCTCTCGATGCTGTGCCGGCTGGTGAGCATGGTCGGGACTACCACCAGAGTGCGTAATGCACTTGGGATGCCGTCGGAAAAGTCCATCCGCGGCAGTGGATGGGGCGTCGCCATTAAGGTCGCCAACCAGTTCACCAGTGCGATCGCAAGCTGACTGGTAGCCAGCAGTGCCAGGATGCCCAACGACGCCAACGCCCAATCGGCCACGGCGTAAGCCCGTGCCTCCACCAGAAGGCCGCTGGCGAGGAATACTGTGAGCAACATGATCGTGCCCAGATACAGCAGCAGGGGAGACCGGCTCACCCAGCGTCGCAGTTTCGCAGCCGGGGAAAAGCGCGCCTGGGTGCTCTGTTCAAGCTCGACCAGGCCCCGGTCGATCAGGTAGTAGCCCACGTGCGCTGTTCGATCGTCGCCGCCACTCAGTGCCGCAGCGGCCCGTGCCAGTTCGATCGCCCGCGTGGCCACTTCCTCCTCGGTGAGCATGCTGGCCTTCGCCGTCTCCTCGATGATGTGGCGGTAGCGGTCACGGCTGGCAAAATCCATCCCTGTATAAGCCGAGCCGGGGTCCGTATGCAGGGTCCGTTCGACCAGGCTCATGGCCTCGACGAACTCACGCCAGTCCATGGTCCCGAGAAATCGCAGACTGATGATACTGTTGCTGATGGAGACCTGGTCGGCGGCCTGCAGCTGGCTACCCGAGCGCACCAACTGCTTGATACTCAATCCCGACTCGGCCAGTTGCTGTTCGATCCAGGTTAGCGGCAGGGCCAGGGCGGGGCCCTGCCCCTGTAGACGGCGTGCCAGCTCTGACACAAAAGGCGTGGTCATCGGCGGATTCGATCGTGCCATATCCGCGATCACCAGGATCAGGTTTTTTGGATCCTGATGGGCAATCTCAGTCAGCTTATTCGCCCATGTGACAGCCTGATCCCGGTCCATCCTGCCGGCGGCGATGCGCACCGCGATGCGGCGCAGATTTTCGATCAACGCCAGGCGCAGCATGATGGGAATAGCCCACAACTCGCCCAGCCTGAGCGGTGTGACCGTCTGGTACGCCGCGACGAAACGGCTGAGACTCTTGGGGTCCACCCGTCCATCCCCATGCGCGATAGTTTCGAGGGCAATGTCATACACGCGCGGCAACCCAATCGAAGCACCTTCGCTAAGGCTGGGCAGTTCCCGGCTATATCCCTTCGGCAGATGGCGCCTGGCGGTGCGGATCTGCTCTTCGACGAGATAGAAGTTATCGAGCAGCCATTCTCCGGCGGGTGTGATGCGTTGCTTCGCCGCAACCGCAGCAGTCAGCCTGTTGCAGGTCTCGATCAGCACAGCTTCATTCGCAGCCAGTCGCGACAGCAGTTGATCCGGCACGCGTCCCGAAGCCAGGCGGTGGGCGGAAGCGAGGCGCACGCCGTGCAGCTCCATCTGATCAGTACTGAACAACTCCGCTCGCAGCGGCGGCTCATCGTTGAAAGGCCTGCCCAGTAAGCTGCTTCCAGTCAGGTGCGTCCTGATCCAGCGCCAATACCTGAAGAGTTTCGAGTTGCCTGCCTTCCAAGCTGGTCCCACACCATTCTCCTAACCATTCTACGAACGGCTCCAGTTGCGCCATGTGGCATGACACTTCGCTTACGATAATCGGAATGCTCAGGGCAGCTTGGCCCGGAAGTCCGGGGCCATTCCCGGGATAGTGCGAAGTGAGAATATCAGAGCGGCTTATACGCCTGGCATCTCGACGGAGTATAACACGAGGTTAAGAGAGCACCGATGGACCCAGCTTATACAAGCCGCAGACATCCAGCTAAGAAGCGCAGAAGATAAAGGCAGGACGAGCCGTATCCTTCCGTTACACCATCACTCTATTGCCTTAGATGCCTTGACTCAAGACCTTGACTGATCCGCTTTCTCAACGATGAAAGCCGCCGTATGCTGCAGGTATGGAACCTTTCAGCGAAAATTCCTGAGTGCATTGGTCAACAATTGGTCTATAATCGTGTTGTGGGTGAACCGACTACCTACCGACTTGCATCACCCGTTGCCCATTACCGAAAGGAACGAGTGCAACTTTAAACTTAGCGCCGAACAGCGCGTCCACGGAGGGTTGTAGCGATGCAACCAGAACATTTAGACGACGCACTACCCGAGTATACCTGGCTTCTAGGCCGTTTCACGCCCATACTCTTTTCACAACTACAGCATCCAACAGTCCGAGACTGAATCTGAACGCCCGGACAATCGCCTTTCAACTCAGTCGCCCAGCGTTCCTCGGACATCCTTCTAACGTGACCAGGAGTTAACACCATGTCCAAATCCCAGAGAACCAACAGGGAATCAAAAAAACAGGCCTTGCTGACACCCAAGGAAAAGAAGGCAGCGAAACAGGCGAAAAAGCATGCCGGGGATGCCACATCTTTTATTGTAAAACCTTCCTGATCCCATTCCAGAATGGAGGATGGCAATCTGACCATCTATTTCGAATCCGAGGCGACACGTAAGTCTTTCGTTGATATGCCACTCAATCACCCAAATCGCTGCTTGCCTTACCCAGCCACAGATGGGGATGACCGTGGTGGCTAAAATTTTCCTGAGTAGATCCGCTTACGCGCGGCATCGAATGCCTTGAGGTTTTCGGCTTCGGTGCTGCCCATCTCCGGTCAAGGCTTGCGCATCGCAGACCTTCCACAAAGAAAGAAATCTCGATAACACCGTTGTCGTCCAGGAGCGACTGGTCAAGGCATCTGTTTCTTCTACTCTTCCGACACCTGAATTTTCAACGTGTAATTGAGCGTGCTGCTCGCTCCCTCCCCGGTAAATATCCCACTTATCGGCATTGCGGTCGCGCGAGTGCGCCGCCGCGATCGTCACGTGAGTATTGGCCACTGCCTATCCATATGTGGGATCGAATCCGCGCCAGCCGGTGCCCGGCAAATAGACTTCCGGCCAGGCATGCAGATCAGATCGTTCGCTCAGGAGATGCAACGCAATCCCCGCCTCGGCGGTGGCAGGCCCATACAGGCGTTCGTCGACATCATGGCGAATTTGGACCTTCCGTACCCGAAGTTCATCGATTTCGCGTTACCCGGAAACCGGGCGTGCGGTGTATGTCCCGAAGACATCCCGGAGCACCTCCAGGAATACTGCGATCGGATCTTGAACAGCTGTCAGGGTTGATCCCGGCAGCCGTACAAAGCCCACGCCGGAATCAACCAAGACCCGGGCAACCGTGGAGTCATGTACAACACCATTATGTACATCACCGTAAACACCGCACCTGGTCACCTGGCTAAGCTAACTTGGTTACAGCGCCCGGAGTCTCCCCGAAGGCGGGTGGACTCCGGACTCGGGCCGGTGCCGCACGACGAGGCAGTTCCCTCAGTTCTTGTTTCCGCCAAACATCTTCATGGGGTTGGGCATCATGCCCATGGGATTCGAACCTCCCGAATCCCGCCTGTCCTGGCCGCCATAGTAGCCGGGGCCGGAGCCATAACCCGGAGCACCGCCGTAGCCGTAACCGGGCCCACCACCATAGCCGGGAGCGCCGCCGTATCCGGGCCCACCGCCATAGCCGGGAGCGCCGCCGTATCCAGGCCCACTACCATAGCCGGGAGCGCCGCCGTAATCGGGACCACTACCATAGCCGGGATCGCCGCCGTAATCGGGACCACCACCATAGCCAGGAGCGCCGCCGTATCCGGGTCCACCGCCATAGCCAGGAGCGCCACCGTATCCGGGACCGCCGCCGTATCCGGGTCCACCACCATAGCCGGGGCCCCCGCCATAATATTCGCCCCCACGATCCTGGTTATTGTTTCCGCCCATCCATTTGGAAGGGTTCATCATATTGCCCATGTTGACGGCATGGGCGCTGCCCATAAGCAGCAGGGCTGTTGCCGCAACGATTCCACGATATTTATACGACTTCATGGTCATGATTTGACTCCTCTTGTTGCAGGGTCTGTATCCCTGCTGTTGTTCCTGTTTTGTTACATTCTTTTCGCTCATATTTGTTCCACCGTATCTGGAGGCCTCACTTGACCTCGATCCGCTGCGGCCGAGCTTTTCGCGCCGGGGTGTGGCGATGCGCAGCACGCCGTCACGGTAGTCGGCCTTTACCTCGGCCGGGTCCACGCTTTCGCTGAGGCTGATGACGCGTTTGAAGGTGCCATGAAAGCGCTCTCGCTTATAGACGTCAACCTGCTCGCGACTGAATCAGGTCACTTATCCCACATCAGGTTTTCGCCCGCCGCGGCAGCGGCCGTGAGCATCTCGATCAAAGGCGATGCCCGATGCGCAAGGCTGATGCTTTGCCCTTCGTTGCCACTCCGCGAAGAACCGCCTTGCGGGTCCAGCGGTTCGTCGGAGTGCTCGGCGACGGCCGCCTTCAGGCGTGCCAGGGCGGCCGGCACGTCCTCGGCCAGCAAGGCGCTCGGAACGGTTCCGCTGTGCCCCATCAGTTTGATTAGCGTCACGGCGACGTCGCCGAACATGGTAATGGTGGCCTGTGACTTGGTTTGAAATTTCACTAACATGAGAACCTCTCACTTTGAGTTGAATATACTGCCGAATGCCCCGCTGGGTCTGTACGCTACCGTACATGGACAGCGCGGGGTAAGATAAGCACCATCCGGTTTGGATGTTGATGCATCCACACATCGATGTTTAGATTCCTGCGTGGCCGACAATTGTGAAAACTGCTCATGCCCACCCCTCATGACCCCCGCCAGAACCACCTGCTCGCCGCCCTGCCGGAGGACGAAAGCGCGCGCCTCCTCCCCCATCTGGAACTTGTACCGATGCCGCTGGGCGAGACCGTTTGCGAGCCCGGTATCCAGATGCGCCATGTCTATTTTCCCACCACCTGCATCGTGTCCCTGCTCTATGTCATGGAGGATGGCGCATCGGCCGAGATCGCGGTGGTCGGTAACGAGGGCATAGTCGGCGTCTCCCTGTTCATGGGCGGCGAGACCACCACCAGCCGTGCAGTGGTGCAAAGCGCCGGCCATGCCTACCGGCTGAAGGGCCAGTTGCTCAAGGACGCGTTCTTTCGCGCCGGCCCGATGCAGCGCCTGTTGCTGCGCTACTCCCAGGCCCTGCTGACCCAGATGGCACAGACGGCGGTGTGCAACCGGCATCACTCGGTGGACCAGCAACTGTGCCGCTGGCTGCTACTGAGCCTGGACCGCCTGCCATCGAACGAGCTGACCATGACCCAGGAGTTGATCGCCAATATGCTCGGTGTGCGCCGCGAGGGCGTCACCGAGGCGGCCGGGAAGCTGCAGCGTGCCGGGTTGATTCACTACAGTCGCGGCCACATCACCGTGCTGGACCGGCCCGGACTGGAAGCGCGCGTCTGCGAATGCTACAAGGTAGTTAAAAAAGAGTTCGAGCGTCTGCTCCCTGGCATAGTCACTCCGTAGTCCACTCGGCCTGGTGCCGTCCTGCTCAATCCTATGATGTGTGCCACAGAGCCTGTCAGGCACGTTATGTACGCTACCGCCCGGACATTCAACGGTTTTTGCGTCAAGTTATACCCCTTGCGCATGGGTTTTCGGCTTCCGCTTGCCGCTATTCCCATCACCAGGAGAGCACAGGTGCCGCCCATCAAGTCCGACTCCGTCAACAATCGTCTGGCTTGCAGCCTTGCCGGACGAGGACCGTCGGCGTGTTCTGGCGGGCTGTGAGCCGGTTGAGCTGGTGTTTTCCGACGTATTGATCGAACCCGGCGAGGGCATTCGCCACGTCTACTTTCCCACGAATAGTTTCATCTCTCTGACCACCACACCCACCAGTGCATGCGCCAGTCTGGAGGTCGGACTGGTCGGTGATGAGGGCATGCTCGGTGTCTCACTCCTGCTCGGGGTGGATGTTGCACCGCTGCACGCTCTGGTGCAGGGCCCTGGCCCGGCGCTGCGCATGGATGCGGCGGCGTTTCACCGTGAACTCGACCACGGCCCTGCGCTGCAAGATGGCGGACTGATCCGCTATCGCCGCGGGGATGTCACAATTCTCGACCGCGGTGGTCTGGAGGCCGCTGCCTGCGGGTGTTATGCGGCCGACAAGGCGGGCTACACCCGAATCATGGGTTGATGGAGCAAGGTGTTGAAGCAGTGCCCAGGAAGCTCCAAACAGGATGCCGAGTAGATCCAGGTCGAGGAATCATCTTACTGACTATCTCAACGCGACCTATCCAGTATGGTGCAAATATACGAATGAACCATATGGTCTTGTTATCCAGCAAGATTACGGATTATCTGTTCCTGCAATAGCTCATGTCCTCCAACCCTTCCAGCTCCTGGTTATCGCCTTGGCCGGCCGGCTTAACTGCCATCGACAGTCAATCATCGACTGTCTCATCGCAGAGAAATGGACTTATCCCAGGAAGGGGCTGGGGCGTCCACGCGTTACACAAGAGATCACCGGTTTGGTATCAGGCGGCGTACAACTCCTTGGCCGCACGTGCCGCTTCCGCCTCTTCCGAACTGTAACCCTTACCGGACCAGAGCATCTCGTAGGCAATCTCCTCATTACCGTTCTCGCAGAGTTCCAACACCTGATTGAATAGAGGCTGGAAGGTTTCGCTGCGATGCGAGGCCTCGTGGTCGGCAAAGCTTTTCCAGAATGTCACGATGAGCGCTTCTCGATCCTTCAACTGGTTGTCGACCGCCTGTCCAACCGTGGAACCCTCATTAGAAATCTGTCCGCTATTGAGGGCGACGAAACCACCGACGAATCCCGTGTCCGAGTGATAAGTCTTGACGTTTTCGCACAGCAGGGCTACCCGTTCCTGCAGATCATCGACCGTGTACTCGGGTTTGAGAATCACCCTGTTGACGGTTACCACACCGTTGTAGGGAAAGTTGGCGATTAGACCACTCATATTGGCATCTCCTAATTTAGTGATATTTAAAATATCTGACTAAATTACTCGGAAATAGTTCCCTGCTCTGTCTTGCCTCTTAATTCAACTATTGCGGTTTCTCAATGACTAGTCCAGGCTCTTTTCCTACTATTTTACTCGGATTTATGTTGAATAAGATTCCGCATTCAAGAGGAACAGGCAAATTAAACAGGCATCAGCAATTGGCGGCACATGACGGTTCGCGAGGTTGGCCAGGCCTCTGGAGGCCAAGTTTATGCTCACCCACAATCCCGTCGCTGATCTTGCCGCTTTCATACCAGCCATCGCAATGCAGGTGTATATCATTGCAATGGTCATTCTGGTTGTGGGCAGAACGATACTGGATACCATGCAAAAGAGGAGTGCCAGGTATTTTTTCGAAGCCGCAAAAAATTCCAAGGCACTGGCAAAGCGTCAACTCGGCGGTGGAGAAAAGGTATCGATCGCTGTGAAAACTGCTGTGGAGGATGTCCTGACTTCCGGTGAGTTCTGCAACCCGAGGCGCCGAATTGCCCATTTGCTCACGATGTACGGTTTCATTATATTCATTATCACAACCGCAATCCTGGTGTTCAGCTATCCGATCCCGGGGGATGGGCTTTACTGTTTTTCGCATTGTTCGTGATATCCAGCACCGTTTTGTTCGGAACCCTGCTGTGGTCGAAGTTCGCCCACATGTTCTTCAAACCCGCGGCGGCTTTTCAGCGGCGTGTGGCGGAGGCGGATGGGTCGCGGGATAACCAGCCACCGCCAGCCGACAAGCCCTGGGGGAAAGCAACCCAAAGGCTTGCCGAGCTTCCGGTGCCGGACGTAAAAGAACTGAACTCCCAGTTGCTTTGCCACGAACCGGACGCGCTCAACATCGATACAGGCCTGCCAGTTATTTCAAAAGACAAATTCAAACAGGGAGTCTACTACTAATGGGCTACAAGACCGTATTCGAAGACTGCGACATCCTGGTCGTCGGTGGCGGCATGGGTGGTTGCGGCGCTGCTTATGAGGCCTGCTATTGGGGACGCGATATGAAGATCGTCATCGCGGAGAAAGCCAATATCGACCGCAGCGGCGCCGTCGCCCAGGGCCTGTACGCGATCAATTGCTACATGGGCATGCAATGGAACGAAAATCAGCCCGAAGATCATGTACGTTATGCCCGCAACGACCTGATGAGAATGGTACGCGAAGACCTTGCACACGACATGGCGCGCCATGTGGACTCCGCGGTTCACAAATTCGAAGAGTGGGGCCTGCCGATCATGCGGGACCCCGAGACCGGCCACTATCAGCGCGAAGGCAAATGGCAGAGCTGGGTAACCAGGCAAGCAAGATGGGATGATTTATTTTTCCGAGGCCCTCATACCCCATCGCGACATAGTCAATGCTCAACACCGAGCCGGACGGATAGCATATCGGCGGCTTAGGGTATGTCAGCCACTTCTATCTTTTGGCGTATAGGGTCTTCGCAGGGCCTGGGGATTCACCAAGCGGTCGAATTCGTCGGCGTTCACGAATCCCAGTTTCAAGGCCGCCTGTTTCAGGGTGGTTCGTTCTGCGTGGGCGGTGTGGGCGATCTGCGCAGCCTTGTCGTAGCCGATCACAGGCGTCAGCGCCGTCACCAGCATCAGCGATCCATCTGCCAGCTCGGCCAGTCTCTGTCGGTCCAGGTCCAATCCGGCCACACAATTTACCCTGAAGCTCTCGCAGGCATCGCCGAGAAGCTGCACGGAACCAAGCAGGTTCACGATGATCACGGGCTTGAAGACATTGAGCTGGAGCTGTCCCTGGCTGCCCGCCATGCTGATCGCGTGGTGATTCCCCATCACCTGGCAGCACACCATGGCCAAGGCCTCCGACTGGGTCGGATTGACCTTGCCGGGCATGATCGACGACCCAGGCTCGTTCGCCGGCAGCAGAAGCTCACCCAGTCCGCCCCTGGGACCGGAGGCGAGCAGCTTGAAATCGGCACTGATCTTGAACAGGGCGATGGCGAGCCGGTTCAGGTCGCCGGATGCCCCAACCAGGGCGTCATGGGCCGCCAGGGCTGCGAACTTGTCCGTCGCGGCGACGAAGGGCAGGCCGGTAAATTCCGCGAGCCTCTCACACACCAGGACATCGAAACCATCCGGCGCGTTGAGTCCCGTGCCGACAGCAGTACCCCCCTGGGCGACGGCGTAGATCTCTTGCAGGCCGCTCTCGATCCGCCGTCCCGCATGTTCGATTTGCGTGGCCCAGGCGCCCATCTCGTCAGCGACGCTCAATGGGGTCGCGTCCTGCAGGTGGGTCCTGCCCATCTTTGTGACGTCCGCAAAGCGTCGCGCCTGCTTGCGCAGTTCGTCCGCCAGTGCCCCAAGGCGCGGCAGCAGCCCCGCGACGGTCTCCTGCGCGTAGGACAGGTGCATGGCGGTGGGGAAGCTGTCGTTTGAGGACTGACTGAGATTGACGTGGTCGTTGGGATGAACGGGGTATTTGCCTCCCAGCGGATGGCCCAGGTGGCGATTCGCGATGTTGGCGATCACCTCGTTCATGTTCATGTTGGTCTGGGTGCCCGAGCCGGTCTGCCACGGTGTGACGGGGAACTCGTCGAGGCGCTCGCCCCGAATAACCGAGTCGGCCGCTTTCTGTATTTCAACCGAGATATCGGCGGGCAGTATCCCCAGGGACTCGTTGGTCTGAGCGGCCGCCTTCTTGACCAGCGCCAGGGCCCTGATCACTGCAAACGGCATCCGCTCGGAGCCTATTTTGAAATGGTCCAGGCATCGCTGGGTCTGGGCTCCCCACAAACGATTGCCGGGGACCATCACCGCCCCCAGCGCATCCTTTTCCGTTCGCGGGTTGACGGACATATCGGCCCTTTCAGCGATCAAAAATCCTTAGCAGCCAGAATGTAGGCGTAAGAGGTCTTGCCTCCACGCGTATAAACTTTTTCGGCAACATCATAAATCCGTTTCCGTACGGTATCGAATGCCTTCAGAAATCCGGCCTCGGCGTCGCCCATCTCTGGGCAAAGCTTTTTGAGGGCGTCCGATTCCACATGGAAGGACACCTCGATCACATTGTCATAACCCCAGAAGTCGACGCGATTTTTCGTGGCGTCGAAGCTGCAGCTTGGATTTGGAAAACTCAATGGCATCAGTTGTCTCCGAGAACTCGGAACGGAGCGGCGGCGTCATCCGGACGATTCTCTTCAGAAATGTTAAATATTCAGTTCATAATCGCGCCTGGCAATCACGGACCGGTGATGCGCCTATAGTATCCCCCTCTCTGACAAGGCCGTCCGTACGCCAGCGTACACAGCACCGAACAATGTTCATTGCGTCCAGTGTTGTCGAAGAAGACAACCAAGTGCGCCCTTCGTTTCATCAAGAAATGTGATGAGCTATTTACCGAGTAAAAGACTAAGGTATCAGCAACCATCGCCACATCCCAAGCCGAAAATATCGGCGCATTCAACACGGGGTGGAGTTTCCGCAGGGAGCGGCGCACAACCATGCAGGACTGATCGGAATACCAGGGCAAACGCCCTTCAACTCCGTCTTGAACCCCTCTGCACGCGTCCCTGTAATATAATCAGGAGTTAACATCATGCCCAAATCCCAGCGATCCAACCGGGAAGTAAAAAAACAGGCCTTACTGTCACCGAAGGAAAAGAAGGCGGCCAAGCGACTGAAGAAGCATGCCGGGGATCCCGTACCCTTGATTATCAAGGCTTCCTGAGTTCACACCATGACAGGCGCCTTTGACGGGGCGGCCAATTTCGAGTGCCACACGAGATGTAGAACAATTCCAGCAATTCCCGCTACCAGGTTCTCATCGAGTCGGGCCAATGGTAACAGGACGGCACCTGGATCGACTGACCGCGATCTCCGGAGATATTGGCAGCGACCGAGCGTAGTGCCCTCAACCTCAGCTAAACCCCAACCTCTTCGAGTGCTCCACTCAGCAGGCGATGAACGGCAAATCCATCCTCCATTAAGAGTGCCTCGTCAAGGAGTGAGCGCGCCCGCTGCGGCGAAAAACTTCGAATGACAAGTTTGATGTGCGCGAGGCTCGTGGCGCTCATGCTCAGGGCATCGACCCCCATCCCCAATAACAACAGCGCCCCTGCCGGATCTCCCGCCAGTTCGCCACATACGCTCACGACGGCGGGGATGCCCAGGGCACGCGCCATAACGGCGGTGTGGGACAGGGCCGAGCCGGGCATGCAGACGATGCCGGCGAGTTGTCCCACCGGCACGGCGGAGATTTCCACGATGCTCACCGTATCACCCACCAGGACGCACTGTTGCGGGTACTGTCTTGTCTCTTCGGCCTCTGTCTGGAGCTGAAGAAGGACACGATGGCCTATCGTTGAGTGAGCCGCCGCGTCCGACACCGTAATCAACTCGCGGCGTTCGCCTACCAGGCCCAGAAAGCCCTCCTGTCGATCTATGCGGACCTCGCCTATGGATGCCTGGTGAAAACCATCTGCTGCCATCAAGACGTAATGATTGCTTTCCACATCGGTCAGATACACGGCGCAGGCATCGATTGACAGCGCCTCTTTGACCCGGTGCACAATGATGTCCAGGACGTCATCCAGATGTGTTGCGGCGCTGACTTCCTGTACAATTTTCCGCAAAGTCACAAGCATCGAAACAATTCCTCTACCTGAACACGGCCTCCGTCAATATTTTCAACGGCATGGTGAGCCAGACCTTTTCCTGCGACGGATCGCACTAGATGCGCTACGACGAATTCCTCGCCAAGGGCGCCACCTTCTGGTCCGGCGCAGCCGAGTAGCCGGACACGGGAGGTTTACTTGTTGACTACAAGCTCGATTCTCAGGCCGGCGTGGTGGTTTCGCCGTCGTGTTCAGTACGCTTAGTATCACTCTTGGCATAACTAAGCGCGTCTGAAAGTCTGTCGTAGCGGTACTCTTTGTAGAAGTACACCGTCTTTGGTGAGCTTGTAATACCGTATTCGGCCATCAAGGTTTTGCCTTGTCCGCTCATTTCGATCTCCTCGGTTCATAGGGCTTGGGTTAGCCCGATGTCATTGTTTGACACCGAATGCCTGGACCGGGAACGTCCACATCATCTGGACTCCATCCCCTTGAGGAATTTGAACAGGTCACTGTCCGTGGAAAGGACCAGAGTAGTATTTTCCGCGATCATTGCCTTGTAGGCCTGCATAGTCCGGGTGAATTCATAGAACGCCACCGATTCGGTGCTCTGATTGTAGGCACCGGCGTATATTTCGCTGGCTTTCGCGTCCGCCAGGCCACGTATCTCCTCGACCTGCCGGTAGGCCTCCGACTGGATCTTGTTCAGGTCACGAACACGGTTGCCGCGGATTCTGGCTGCCTCACCGTTACCTTCCGAGAGGAAGCGTTCCGCGATCTGGCGGCGTTCACTGATCATGCGATCATAGATCTTCGGGCGCACGCTTTCGTTGTAGTTGATGCGCTTGAAGCGAATATCCAAAAGTTCGATACCAAACACCCGCACCTTCTCAGCTGCCGCGGTAAAGATCTCCTGCTCGACCAGTTTGCGTCCCTTCTGGATCGGCACCAGCGCGCCCATATCCAGTTTTTGCTCCGCGTCGGTCAGAAAGGTGTCGCGCAGCGGTACGCGATCCTTGCTGGTACGAATGATCTCGATCAGCTCATGCTTGGCAACCGCGTTGCGGGTCTCGCTGCCCAGGATATCGTCCAGCCGCGACTGGGCGCTGCGTTCATCGCGCAATCGTAAAAAGTATTGCAGAGGATCGGTGATCCGCCAGCGTGCGAACAGGTCGACCGAGATGTAGAGTTTGTCCTTGGTCGGCATATCCGATGGATTGCCGTCCCACTCAAGCACCCGCTTGTCGATGGGATTGACCTCCTGAATATAGGGCACCTTGACCTTCAGACCGGCGGCCGTGACAGGTGCGCCGACCGGTTTGCCGAACTGGGTGATGATCACCTGCTCGACTTCACTCACCGTATAGATCGAACTCATTAAGACGTAGCCGCCGATACCCAATAACACCAACATAGCAATTGATTTATTCATGGCCGATCTCCATTGCGGGTGTCGAGATTCAATAGTGGTAGAATACCCTGCGTCTGTTCATCGACAATAATCTTGGAACGAATGCCTGGCATGACTTCCTGCAGGGTCTCGAGATAGATGCGGCGGCGCGTGACCTCCGGGGCCTTGCTGTATTCCGCCAACAGGGCGCTGAAGCGGGCGACATCGCCTTCCGCTTCATTGATCCGCTTGAGCCGATAACCATCAGCCTCGCGGATACGCTGATCCTTCTCGCCCTCGGCCAGCGGGATGACCTTGTTGTAATCGCGCCGCGCCTCGTTGATCAGCTTCTCCTTTTCCTGCTGGGCCTGGTTGACCTCGTTGAACGACTCCTGCACCGGTTGTGGTGGATTGATGTTCTTCAATTGCACTTGGTCGATACTGATCCCCATGGTGTATTTAGTTGAGAGCGTCTGCATCTTGGCCAACGCTTCGGTTTCGATTTCCTGTCGGCCGATGGTGATCACCTCGTCCACAGTTCGATCGCCAACCACCTCCCGCATGACTGATTCGGACACGTAGCGCAGCGTTTCACTCGGTTCCCGCACTTCGAAAAGGAACTTAACCGGATCCGAGATGCGGTATTGCACTACCCATTCCACCAGTGCGGCGTTCAGGTCCCCTGTCACCATCTCCGTTTCCCGCCTGCCGTCGCGTGGACTCTGATAAGGATCACGACCGCCCGGTGTGGTGAAGCCGAATTCCTGCTTCAACTGTCGTTTGACAGGGACGACAGTCGCCACATCAATGCCCAGTGGGAGCTTGAAATGTAACCCCGGCTCAACGTCCTTGAGATATTTGCCGAAGCGCTGCACCACCGCGACTGAGTCACTCGGTACCGTGTAGTAGGCAGTCCATGCACCCAGACCTGCCAGGGCAATGATCACAAGAAAGATGACCCCGCGCGGTCCGCCGCCCGTCAGCATCTTCCTGAGACGATCCTGTCCCTGCCGGACCAGGTCATCAATATCCGGTGGGGATTTGGTTCCACTACCCCAGGGATTACCCTGTCCGCGATTACCGTTTTGCGATGGCATTGGGTTACTCTCCTCTATGACTAATCTGGCTTCTCAATTCCTTCTGCCAAACGAAATATCGGTGGCATTGGCGTCGGGCATGCTAAGGTTTGCAAGGCGGCTGCCTTGTGCAACCGGGCCACCTGGAAAGAGGAGATGAAGATAGTCTCTTCCACCCAGATCTGAAAATTGCTGATCGAGAATTTTGGCCAATATCCCTGTATTTCTTGGTAGACCATATTCAAGATAGTGTCTGCGCAGGCAAACTATCACAGCCCAGTGTTCGTCGTTTAAGCTGATTCCTTCGCTTCTCGCCAAGTCAGCAGATTTATTGCGATCCCAGCTCTGGTCGGCCAGTTCTAAGAAACGACTTCCGTCGTCGTCACTGGGTGTTTCAGCACCCTGATCATAGCTTGTGAATTGATACATACAGTGGTCCTGAGTGGATTAAACATACGCTGCGATGTGCTTTCCTTAGTTACGGTAAGCTATTGCATAACAGAGGTTGGCAGAATGGAGTCCGCGAGAAAGGAGTATGACGAGCAAAAGTGACCGTTCGGTCAATGTTGTGCGGCAGAGAAGCTTGCCTACTTACAGACGAAGTGTTTTGTTGAGCATCCTCTCATTGTATCTGAAAAGCAAATTAACTGAGCTCATGGATTCGCTCTCCCCGGTTGCATCCGACCAACTAACCTCGATCATAGTGTTACTTTGACCTGAAGACATTGCGCGGAAGTTGTCAGCATAATTTCGAATTATTAGTAAATGCCAGCGCTTTTGAGTAGGACTTCGTCTATACTTAGATCTGGGTAACAAGCCCGCACTCCGGTTGTATTCCAGATCTCCTTCATCCATCAATTGATAGCCGTTGTTTCTGCTTCCGTTGACGTTATATCAACGGACCACTAACACCAGTTCAACTTGATAGAACGATGAACATGCGCGCGACGAGGCACGAATTTCAAGTGGATATACGCTATGAACTATCCGTCAGGCAATTTGACCTAGTGCATTACAGATAGAGATTGCAGGGAGTCACGATGTTTACTAATCGTTGTGATGGCACGGTTAGACGGCAAGCAAGTTATTTCAGTATTCACGGAAAATGAAATCCCGTCCTAAGTGCTGCACGCCCATGAGTCCAGTCAGCAACGGCCTCACGAATCCACGAAAGCCCTTGCTAGTACCAACAAGGGCTTTATATCGACAACAAGGAAAGACCCATGATTAAAATACGACACTCGCCTATGCTTTCAATTCACCTCCTGATATTTTTAGCGCTTCTGACAACAATTCCCGGCCACCTCTTCGCTAGGGGCGGTCCCGTCGAGATACCTGAACATGCTAGCGCAAAGCAATATGGAAGCGGATGGGCCTGTGATCGAGGCTTTCGAAAGGTTAAGGATACCTGCATAATTGTCAAAGTACCTGCCAATGCATACCCAACAGGTCGCCTCTATGGGCCTGATTGGGCGTGCGATCGTGGGTATCGAGAAGTTAACGAGGCCTGTGTCTTCATCAAGGTACCACTGCATGCCTATCTGAACTCATCCGGAACCAAAAGCTGGACATGCGATCGCGGATATCGCATGGCCAATGAAGCTTGTGTCGCTATCATGGTACCTGTGAACGGATATTTGACTGGCTCTTTATACGGGCCTGGCTGGAAGTGTGATCGTGGATACCAAGCAACCAAAGGGACTTGCCTCCCCATCAAGATCCCTCCGAATGGATATTTAGCAGACTCATCACACGAATCCAGCTGGAAGTGTGATCGAGGGTACCGAGCGATCGACGAAACTTGCGCCGCCATCAATGTACCCGTAAACGGATACTTGACAGAGTCTTCATACGGGTCCGGCTGGGAGTGCGGTCGAGGGTACCGAGCAAGCAAAGGGGCTTGCCTCGCTTTAATGGTCCCGAAAAATGCCCACATCGATTCATCTGGTACCGAATGGGGATGTAACGAGCCTTACCGCAAACAACGAAACAAATGTGTTCTGCGTTGACGGAGTAACCAGGATGCTGGTACACCACCGCGAGTGCGCCAGTTTAAGCAGGGACAGTGAACAACCAATCCACGCAAAAATCCCGCATACAGCTTTATCCGGAAAATGCTACTAATTTCATTATTTATCCATCGTATACCTTCCAGCATGATGGATGAATTTTATAATGATCAGAGTTTCGCTGGTAACCTCGATGTTATAATGCAAGACCTGACCCCATTGCTCTTCCATTGCTCTTACGGCATTCGTGCGTCCATGCACATCAAATGAATATTCAGATTTATTGCTCTACCGAAACGTTGGATCAACATCACTGCACCGGTGTGGGCCGTCTGGTACGAGAAGCCCGCCTTATTGATCAGGTGCACTTGCGATTGATCCATCCAGCCGTGGTGACCATACGTCCAGTACGACTAGAATAGTCCGAGTGTGGTGGGTAAGCGCAGTGTCATCTGGAAATCCTGCGCATCCTCCGTGGCACCGACACCTACGGAGAGATTGATGTTTGTCTTGCTGCTCAGGCGGAATGAAAATCCTAGTGAGACCTCTCCGATATCAAGCTCCGAACCCTTTAGGTTGCTGCCGTTCTGCGTGGTCTTGCCCACGTGCTTGTAGGAAAAGCCGAGACTGAATGAGGAACGCTCATTGATGCCAAAACCCATCCCGCCGCTCAAACCGATGGTGTCTCCCGGGTCGATCTTACCCATATCGTTGCCAGCATAATCGTTCCCGATATCGTCCTCGATACTCCAGTTGTAGCTCAGGGTGCCGAAAAATACGGCCGGGTCCGTTGGGTAGAGGAAAGTCAGGCTGGGCTGTATATTCCAGAATCCCGAGCCTGTTGCCAGTTCGGTAGGGAAACGCTCGTAAATCGTGTTTCCATCGTCATCTTCGCCAAGCGGAATATCCTTGGTCTGGACCTCGAACGGGTCCGTGCCGGTAGGCGCCGAGACCCTGACGCCGCCGATGAAAAAGGGCCAGCCGTTCAGCCCCCTGTTCAACTGATAGTCCAAAGCGAACTCGACATCACCCAGGCCAGAACCGTCTGCGTCGAAAACGTTGTCACCGAACAGATCAACCGAAATAGGCCGCGAGCGTATGCTGTCGTCGCGCCATACGTAGGGCACCTTAACCTCGAACTGCATGCGGCTCGTTATGCCGTAGCGCGCCGCAAGGGAGGCGATCCACAGATCCCGGTCAACTTCGCGGATATCGATAAGCCCGAGGAACAGGCTCGGAAGCACGAGCGGTCCGAAACCCTCGAGAAACACCCGATTATTCGAGCTATGGGCATATTTGAGCGATGGATCCAGTACCAGTTTTCCCCTCGGCGTGAGCACGCCCCGGACCTCGTCACTGATACTCGCGACGGCCTCCACCGCTTCCACCTTTCTCCTGTTGTCTGCCGGCGGCTTACCGACCTGATCTGTCTGTGCCGACCTCTTTTCCGGTTGTTTCGATTTCGGAGCAGCAGCCTTCTGCTTCTTTTTCCCTGGCGCCGGTTCTTTTTTAACCGTTGACGCCGGTTTTGTTCCGGTCTCCTGGCCAGTCAGGCGCTCCAGTCGCTGCTCCAACTCCTTGGTCTGCCGGATTTGCTGCTCCAGCGCTCTTTTCTGCTCGGCCAGCAGTCGTCTGAGTTCCGCCAGCTCATCAGACTCCGCCGCAACCGGCGCAACCTGAAAACAGAGCAGTACGGCAAGCACACAGAAGAACAGCTTGTTTGTTCGACACCAAACCCTTTCGGTCCGCCCCATTTTCCAGCCCTCTGTCCGGGATAACCCGCCTCTGATTTTTAACATATTCGGAACAATCTACTTCATAGAATATCGGCCTGCGCCGATCCGTTCCGCTCATAATTATGAAGATCAAGCATGCTTTGTCAGCATCGGCAAGTTGGCAAATTATTACAACGTTCACCTTCGGGAGGCCTTCGTGGCGGATTCCACGATGCCTACGCCGGAGATCGCAGAATTGCTCAGGGGGCAATACCGGGAATGGCAAAATCCCGGATGGCGGGAAAAGCCGAAACAGGCAGCTGCCGTATGGCGGCGTTCAGGTTTCTTATCCGTACATCCACCACCGTAAAATTACCAAGGAACTGGTTGTCCAAGGTATTCTGAATGAAGGTGGAACCGCCAGGTACTTGCAGATTGTTCAGCGTGTTGCCCGTCCCTGACTGCAGGACGGAATTTCCCTCGCTTAGGATACTGTTACCTATCTCTTCAGAAATATTAACGCCTGTTCGGAACTGCTCCATACCTTCTTGGGCTTGCCCCTACCCTTTCCGAAATATTTAAACTTGTTCGAACTGTTCCATGTCATTGACGAATGCGGCCTTACGGATACCTATATCGACCTGCACACCGTTACTGAACACAAAACCGCCCCGAGCAGTGCTCAGCTCGTCATCGCCGACGGCCTGCCAGGCGGGGAAGCCTTCATTTTCCCATTCACCGCTCCATGCAGCTGCCTGATTCAACAACAATCCAAAAATGACCGGGAGTGCAAATCGCGCAACGCGCTGCAAACCCGGTATGAATCCTGATTCATGTACACGCATCGTGACCCTCCTGGTTGCACATGGCGCCCTAAAAATCCGAACGCGCAGGAAGCATCAGGTTGAAATCCGCCAGATATTCTCGATACAGGGACATATCTATAGGCGCCCTTGCGCTCAGCTTCCATTCCGGCTCGGCATTGAAATGCGCACGTGCCTTATCGAGATTGTTATGGATTATAAACAGGATATGGCCTTCCCACATTGATTCGAACTGGTCTCTGGGCAAGGCTTTCACTCCCAGCGACGGATCCCCCACCAGCACTTCCTGGTCGGTCACCCCCTTGATCAGCACAAAATGCATGTAGCCATTGGTTTTTATCAAGGTGATTGCGGGAACACCCACCTTCAGCAGCTTGTCGAGGTCGATATGAAAGCCATCTGCCCGAAAACCGTGGTTTTCCGCATAAAGTTTCATATCGAGCAGCGAAAAGCCCTGTTTCTGAATCTTTTCCTGATCCCCCTGCTCATACATCCCCTTGAAAACGACTTGTTCGGAGACTTTGTGGTCGTAATGGTATGTCAGCAGCGACGCCAGCGCCGCCGACCCACAACTGTAGTCATACTGCTGCTCATAGACCGTTTTGAATTTTGCTTCCCTGAAACTGGTGACATCTATGTTGTAGATACCAGCCCCCCCGGGGAGCACCATCGTGCCCGCCAGCGCGGGCAAGGCAGGCAACAGCCAGGTAAGCCCTGCCAGGGTGCTACAGATCAGCCTGGTAGCCATGATATGCAGCAGTTTCATCGGAGAGGTGAGTCCTCGATGACCACATTCACAATGGTCGAATTCTGAATCAGGACGTTATTGCCCGAATTCTGGATTGCGGTAGTCAGGCCGGATGCATCGGCGAAAGCACCGTTACTGATCAGGTTAGACCCGGTAACACTGTTGATCGCCGTGTTCCCATCCAGGGTACCGTCCAGTTCGGCCTTATTTATGGTCTGGACGTCAATACCTTCGCCTCTATAACCATCCAGTTCACCGTCACTGACCGCAGTCGCGGAAAAAAACGCTTCGGGCGCTGAAGCATCAGATTTGTCAGCCTGGATCTGTAAGGGTATCGCGAGCGCGCATGCCACCAAAACACAGTAAACAGATCGTTTCATCTGTTCCTCCTCCCTGTATAGCATCATTCCAAGGACTACCGGCGGGTGAATGCTCACCCGCCGGCATCGTTTACAACGTTATTATTGATTTACGTTGAGATTGCCCTGGAAATTAACCTGCTGCTGAACCAGGCTGTTGGCTCCGTTGTTCTGGACATTCTGGTTAAGTCCAGAGGCTCCGGCAAATGCGCCGTTGTCGACAACATTCGACGTATCGTAATTGTAATCACCGCTGCCAAAGTCGACGGTATTACCACTTACTTCGCCACTCAGACTCGCGTAATTTTCAGCGATTGAGCCGATCGAATTATCGGAGCTGTCGTTGTACGAATCAGTGGTATTACCTTGATTCGAATTATCCACCATCGAGTTATCCGAATTGTCGGAGTTATCAGAGTTGTCCGAGTTGTCGGAGTTGTCCGAGTTGTCCGAATTATCGGAGTTATCGTTGTACGAATCAGCTATGTTGGTTGAGTCGTCATTCGTTGAGTTATCGGAGTTGTCGGAGCTATCGTTGTTCGAATCAGCCGTATTGATCGAAGCGTCCGTATTGGTTGAGGCATCATTCGTCGAGTTATCGGAGTTGTCGGAGCTATCGTTATTCGAATCAGCCGTACTGACCGAAGCGTCATTCGTCGAGTTATCGGAGCTGTCGGAGCTATCGTTGTTCGAATCAGCCGTACTGACCGAAGCGTCCGTATTGGTTGAGGCGTCATTCGTCGAGTTATCGGAGTTGTCGGAGCTATCGTTGTTCGAATCAGCTGTATTGATCGAAGCGTCCGTATTGGTTGAGGCATCATTCGTCGAGTTATCGGAGTTGTCGGAGCTATCGTTATTCGAATCAGCCGTATTGATCGAAGCATCATTCGTCGAATTATCGTTGTACGAGTCAGCCGTATTCATCGAAGCATCGTTGGTCGAATTATCCGTGTTGTCGGAAGTTGCCGTCGAACCTTCGCTTGCTGCCGCCGAGCCGTCTCCCGTGGAATCGGCAGAAACAGAGGCGGTTTGTGAATCCACCTCGCTAGCTGTATTTGAGGGGTTTGCGAACGCGCTGCCAGTTGTCAAGCCAAGGATCAGCGCGATGCTTGCGGAAATAACAGTTAACTTATATGTTTTCATGAAGTAATCACTCCTTAAGTACTTTAATGATTTGGTGCGTACGTCCCAACAACCTTCTCTCCCTACACAACAAGGCCTTACCATCCGTAGCACCCTGTGCTAAACAGCGATAGATATCGCCAAACTTTACTCGTCAGCCCAACTAACAAACGGGCTCAATACTTAGGAACGCAATTCATATGCCAAAAAGTTAACCGACTGATTTACTTGGTTAATGCGAAATTCAGAAAACGAGGTTGTAAAAATAGCTGACACTTAGGCCTCCGTATTATCCCTTGGGTCCATGGGTGGATCCACGGGATTATGGTGGTAGATTCAATGCCTTAATCAAATACTCACCGCTCGTCATTCGAGGTCGATTTTTGCCGGGCAAATAAAAATACAACCTGCAGCTGTTACAATTAGGCCTCTGTATTTCCCTTGGATCCATAGACGAATCCACGGGATTATGGTCGTATATTCAATGCCTTACTCAAATACTCACCGCTCGTCATTCGGGGTCGATTTTTGCCAGGCAGATAAAAATACAACCTGCGGCTGTGGTTCCATTCTCAGGCAATGACCATTCGACAAACGAAACTGTAAAAATATCTGACATTTAAACCTACGTAGATTCCTTATAAGGGGAATGGCACTTACATAAACTAAGAACACCGTCATACCAGGTGGAACTAAGTGGAGTCACGGTGCAGTAGTGCAGGGAAGTACCGTCTACGAAACTAAGGATGGAGGAGTGGTGCACGGATGCACTGTTTACGGACCAGGATGGAATCGTCTTGATGACCAATGGATCTTCGATGCGATGATCCGCAGCGCCCCGCCGCAGCTCGGACACCGACCGGGCGGCTGATATAGCAGCACAACCGCTTGAGCTTCTTGCGTTCATGTACCTTGGCTACTACCCCCAACGTGCAGGCAAAAACCAGCTTACCCATCTCATCACCAAACGAGTCATCGTTGTTTATCAAGGCTAGCGTTAGACGATACAGAATCCCAAACATCTGACCCATGTTTGTCAGCTGGCTGATAAACATGTATCGCAATGGATACGTAAAGCTCGACAACTCCATATTCGGTCAGAAGACGGTACATTCTTATACCACTGCTGGCACATTGGCCTATAGAAGGCCGCTATGAGTTACCGGACATAGCGCGGTTACTTTTTACGAGTATTTGCTCCACCCCATGCAATCCGTCGAGCAGTTCCACCCCTTCGGGCATACTCGCGCCACCGTCGAACGCCGCACCACCTACCCAGATGCGAATACCTGGATCAATCATCTGACGCAGACCGGTAAGCATCACAATCGCATCGTCACTCTTGAAGCTAGCGCTGAAGGAGAGGCCAATGACATCCACTTTGTGACTTACTGCCGCGTCTTTGATGTCCCGGAATGGCATCTCGACGCCAAACGCGATGACCTCAGCCCCACCAAGTCGCAGTAGCGTTTCAACCATGAGCAGACCAAGACTGTGGCGCTCACCGGGCACGGTGGTGAGCATGATGCGTGGTCCGACACTGCCTTCCTGGTGGTGTTCAATCAGTGATTGGCGTACCAGGTTCTTCATCAGTTCTGTATAGAGATGCTCCTCATGGATTGCCAGGTCGCCACGCGACCAGGCCTCTCCCACCGCCCGTGTCGCAGGTGCCATGACTTTGTGAATGAATGATCGCAGACCATGAGCCTGCACCTGATTTTGAAACCACTCCCGCAAGTTTTCGGCATCCCGCGCCTTTAACAAATCGAAGAGTTGATCTATGTTGAGTTCAACCTTTGGCTCTTCTTTCACCAGGGACTTTAAATCAGGCAGGTCAAGCATCATCAGTTTTCCCGGTCGCTTTCCCTGGCCCATAAGCTGACGAATAAGGACCAGTTTGTTGAGCTGTTCGGAGGAGTAGATGCGAGCTCCATTAACGTCGCGGGCCGGTTTGGGATAACCGTAGCGCCTCTCCCACATCCGCAAAAGATCCTTGGGAACACCTGAGATGCGTGATACGTCGTTAATCGTATGTTTGTCAGTCATAGACTTACTTTCTATCCATCGATTTAGGGCAAGGTGTTTTCAAGCTGCGCTTAAGAACACGTAGTATTCCACCCACGAAAGGGAATGCCTCGAAAAGATCTGTCGCGTCCCAAAAATCACGGTGCTCGATGACCCGGCCATCATCCCCAAAACCCAACCGCGTCACACCGTCGATTGACAGGACCTTGCCACGGAGTCCGAAGTCGAAAGTCCAGCTGACCCAGGCTGTATTGCCCTCCTTTTGGGTGGCTGTTATGCGGAACAATGGATCCTTTGTCGTCTTGAACATGTGTTGAAAAATCCCCGCGATGGCCTCATGTCCGTAAACGTCGTTGAAAGGATCTCGGAAGCGTGCGTCCTCGTGATAAATCTGGCTCAGATTGTAAATAGTCTCTGGAGTCAGAGTCTCATACCAGTTTACCAGTGCATCGAGTTTCATGATCCTCAGCATCGAGCTTTGCTCAATGCAGATAAAAACGCAGCCGATCCTTAAATTACGGTCAACAAATCTAGATTTCTGCTTTGCTCGCAATAAACGCAGTCGATCCGACTGAGGAATTTCATCCACCAGGTAAATCGCTTAGGGAAGTCAATCTCAAAATGTCCCTTGGCAAGGCCATTGATTATCTTCCGCGCCGCTTCTGCCGGGTTGATCAGCGCCGGCATACTAAAGTCGTTCTGCTGCGTCAGTCGGGTTTTGACAAAACCGGGGTTAACCAGATAGACGCTGATTCCCCGGGGCGCAAGATCCGTGTAGAGAATCTGCGCCAGATTGATTACCGCCGCTTTACTCGGTCCATAGGCCAGGGCTTTTGGCAGTCCGGTATAACCCGCTACGCTGGCAACCAAGCATATCCCACCCGTTTGCCTGCTGAGAAAATAGGGCGTAACCACCTCCAGCAGATTGTATACCCCTTGCAGATTGGTCTGCAGCGTTTCGCGAATCACTGACAAGTCGATGTCCCAGGCCCGCATCGGCTGGTAGACACCTGCGGAATAGATCAACATATCAATCTCACCCCACTCTTTGATCAGCGTATCGTGCGCCTCGCGTATGGCATCGATGTCATTTACGTCCAAGGGTATGACTCTGTCTCCTTCGCCGGCCAATTTCGACAACTGGGTTTCACGCCGGGCGCTCAATGCCAGGCTCGCTCCTAACCCCTGCAATTGGGTGACGAGCGCGGCGCCGATCCCACTGCTGGCTCCCACCAGCCATACTCGCTTGCCCCGCCAGTCGGTGATTTTCTGATTTAGACTGCTCATGGCCTTTTCTTGAAAAACAGGACCACTTCACCCAGACGAAAACCAAACTTTTTCATCACTGAGCGGTTTATCACCACCCCGTCTTCCTGCAGAAACATCCAGTCATCGAAATTAACCTGATACACTTTATCGTCCACCGGCAGCTTGAGTGTGTAGTTCCAACGCAAGGCGTTCCCAGCAACCCGTCCCTGCGCCACACCCAACACATCATCCGCCACTCCCTGGTACTCACCATCCGCTGTTTTGGTGAGACGCCAGACCCGACGTTGCTGAGTACCGTCGCTATAGGTAAAACGCTCATCCAGCACGCCATGCTCCCCATTCCATTCGCCTTCCACCACCACCTTGAAGCGTCTCACCACCTCACCGTCGCGTTTCTGAAACATGCCCCAGCCATCCAGGGTTCCGTTGAAATAATCCTCCAACTTGAATTCTGGCTGTTCGGCTTGATAACTGTCCACAGGAATCCCGGAACATCCACTCAAACCCGTCAACGAGAGCAGCAGAAGGGTTTTGAATGCTTGCCGTTTTAGCTTAGGAGAGACTGAGGGAAAATCCGATTTTAGCGCGTAACTAAGTTGCATCATTGATCTCCAGGGAGGATCGCCAGCGAATCAGCAGCGTAACGGCGAGTAGTTTGATGATAGAGGGAATGCCGGCATAACAGATCGCCAGCGCCAACAATCCGAATTCTTCTCCCGGCTGGTAACCCAGCCCGGCCAGCAAAGGCAGCGCCAGTCCAGCGGCCAGCGCCAGCACCAGCTTGTTGATCAGGCTCCAGATTCCGAAGTAGCTGGCAGTGCGTCCACGCTCCCGCTTGGGAATGATGTCGGCGGCAATGGCGGCGGGCAGGGCAAGATCTGCACCCAGGGCGGCGCCGGAGAGCACACAGATGATCATGTAGGGCGCGAGATCCCCCTCACCCAGCTGGACTGCCCAGAAAAAACCCGCCACCGCGATCATCGAACCCAGCACCCAGCTCATTACTTTACCGATTCTGCGCGCAAGCATCAGCCACAGGGGTAAGGAACAGGCCCCACTGACGAAATAGAGCGCTAACAGCAGGCCGCTATAGGCTTCGAGCTTCAGCACATCGGCGATATAGAAGAGGGAGAGCGTAGCGGCAATCGCAATGGCAAATCCGTTCATGAAAAACAGAATCGCCAGGCGCCGAAACGCGGTCTGCTTGAGTGGCTCAAGCAGACCCTGCGGCGATGCCTGGATTTTCTCTGGCAGAGGTGCATGGCTCAGCAACAACCAGGCGGCTGGGATGAGCACGCAGACAAACACCAGGCTGAAAATCAGCCAGCGTTGCTGTGGAGAAAACCAGTCCGCAAATAGCATCGGCAACAGACTGGCAAGCACCACACCAAGCAGGGCAAAACCTTCCCGGAAGGCCACCAAACGCGTTCTCTCGTGACTGTCCTCGCTGGCTCGCGCGCCCCAGGCCAGATAGGTGATATTCAGGGCGCTGTGGGCGGTGTAGACAAGAACCAAGGCAACGGCGAACCAAATCATAAGGAACAGCTGATTGTGGCTGGGTGGATTGAACAGGGCGGTATATGAGAGGCCCAGGCAGAAGACGGCAACCGACACCAGCAGAGTCCATCCACCTGGTCGATGGTGGAGATAATCCGCCAGCTTTCCCAGCCAGGGGTCCTGCAGCGTATCCACCGCCCGGGAGAGCAGCAGAATCAATCCAGTGAGCACCAGACCAAGACCAAACTCATCACCATATAGCTTGGGCGTATGGATATACACCGGCAGGGCCGCCATAGCCAAGGGCGCGCCAAGCACCCCATAGGCCAGCCTTTGCCCGGTCGTCATTGACGACTGCCCAGCAGTTGGTTGCGCAAGCGGGGTTCCCGGGTGGCTGAATTGAGCCAGATGTCGAAGAACATCTCAGCCAGCTTAGAATTGTCTAATCTGCCCAACAGTTCGCCTGCACTATAAAAGCTAGCGCCCTGCCCCGGGTAGTGAATACCGAGGATATGCACGCCCTTCTTCACGTCGCTAAATACCGCCTGGAGTTGCTCTACCAGGCTATCCCTGTCGGGCTGTTTACCATGGATGCGTTCGATCTCTTTTAGGGATTGCTTCGCCAGCTGATAGGCGCTGAAACTAAACGCATAGTCAATCTTCAGCGCATGTGGCAGGTCCGGCTGATACTCCCCTGCTGCGGCGAAGAGACTTGCCTGATAGACGGTCATACCGAACCAGGTCAATTCACCTGCTCCCACCTGTTGTGATCCAGGCAGTTGCGGTATTGGATTGACACTCGCCTTAGCAGTGGCCTGACTCAGGAGCAAGCCAAAAATAATCAGCAAGGACCCAAAGGCTGGCTTAATCATGACTCCTGCACCAATCGGAACTGCACCACGTCAATACGCTGTTCATCGAAGCCAGTTTCACAATAGGCCAGATAGAAACGCCAGAGACGGATAAAGGCGGTATCGAAACCCAGCAGTCTCACCTTGCTGAGGTTGTCTTCGAAACATTGTCGCCAGCGCCGCAGGGTCTCGGCATAGTCAGCGCCAAAGGCCTCTATCTGCCCGACCTTAAAGCCATGCTGGACCGCCAGTTCATGGATCACGCGCTGCGAAGGCAGCATACCGCCGGGAAATATGTACTGCTGAATAAAGTCGGTCCTTTTTCTATACCCGTCGAAATGCCTATCATCGATGATGATAGTCTGAATGGCAGCCTTGCCTCCAGGCTTTAAGAGCCAGCGCAACTTGTCGAAATAAACCGACCAATAGGCCTCTCCCACGGCTTCCAGCATTTCAATGGAGACAATGTGGTCGTACTGTCCGTCAAGATCCCTGTAGTCTCGCAATTCGAAACTCGCCAGGTCCTCAAGCCCGGCCTGTGCGATACGTTCACGGGCATAAGCAAGCTGGCGTTTCGAGAGGGTTACGCCATGCACCCGGATCCCCTGACCCGCGGCGTATTCGGCAAAACCGCCCCAGCCACAACCGATCTCCAACACCGAATCCCCTGGCATGGCTTCGATTTGGTCCAGCATGTGCTGATATTTAGCTTCCTGAGCTTGCACCAGATCGCCCTCCAGTCCTGTCTCAAAACGTGCGCTTGAATAGGTCATCGTCGGATCCAGCCAGAGCGCGTAGAAATCGTTGCCCAGGTCGTAATGCGCCTGGATGTTTTTCGAACTACCCTTGCGTGAGTTGTGCCTTAACAGATGCCGTATCCGATAACCCAGGTTGAGCAGGCGATTGCCCATGATCATCTTTTCCAGGGCTTTCTGGTTTCTGATCCCGAGAAACATCAGGGCGGCGATATCGCTGGTTTGGATGAGTCCATCCCGATAGCATTCCGCCAGACCGATATCACCGTTACGAAACACCCGCCGCAACGCCCGCCAATCTCTCAGGTGCACGTCCGCAATGGGTTCCTCTCCATTACCGAAGGTCAACTGGTGACCTTCAGGTGTGGTCAATTCCAGAGTCCCGACAGCGATTTTTCCCAGTTTACCGATCAGTTGCCTGAGCCCGAGCGGCAGAGCTTGTGTGTCCAGGGTTGTGGTCATACCGTTCATGAAGATGCCTCCTCGGCGGAAGAAGTTGGTCGACGAAAAAATGTCACGCCTTTGCGCCAAAGCCGCAATGCCTGCCAATGAATGCGAAACATCACACCAAAAGTGAGCAGCGGCTGACGCATCAGTTCGGATAACAGGTTGCTGGTGGTGAAAGTCCGGGAGCGACCCCAAATTGCCGTATTCAGCTGCAAACGTCCGTCATCGAAAAAATCAATGCGTGCTCGAGGTGCAGAGAAATCAGTATTAAAATGGAATCGATAGCAGCCTTTGACCGGATAGAAGGGCGATACATAGAACTGTTTCTCGGCCTGAATATCGGAGAAAACGCCGGTCTTTTGATCGGGTGTCAACAGATAGCTGTGCCGATCACCAAAAGTGTTGTTCACCTCGGCGATGATTGCTCCGACAGAGCCGTCATCACGCTGGCAGTACCAGAAACTCACAGGATTGAAGACATAGCCCAAAACCCTTGGAAAGGTCTGCACCCAGATGGGGCCGGTACAATCATTAACGTCGCCTTGCGCCAACTGTTGTTTGACCCAAATGCGCGGATCAGTCCCGTCACCATGATCAGAAAAATAGAATGAGAGTGGACGCCAGCGGTTAATCCCGAACATCCAGGAACGGAGTGAATGGAGTTCATCCAGATTGACCAGCATGAAGAACACCGGATAGACAAAGCGGTTTTCCACCGGGTAGTGGCGCTTATGCATCACCCGCCCTCTAACAATACAGCTCAAAGCACTATTGGCCATGGGGCCTCCACGTCGAAATCTTTGATGATGCGTAACGCCGACTTTAATCCGTCTTCATGGAATCCATAGCCACACCAGGCCCCGCAATACCAGGTTCGATTGCGTCCCTGTAGTTGTGGCAATCGATGCTGGGCGTCAATTGCAGCCTGATTAAACACCGGGTGGTCATAGGTGAAGCGCGCAATCTCCCCTTCAATCACTTTGCTTGGCGGCGGATTCAAGGTCACCATGACGGGAGTCTTGAAGGGAAGAGCTTGCAACCGATTAAGTAGATAGGTCACACAAACCGCCTGCCCTGCATTTTCCTGCGAGAGGTAGTTCCAGGCCGACCAGAGCGCTTCGCGTTCGGGTAGAAAACTGCGGTCGGTATGCAGTACCGCCAGATTCGGTCTATACCCGACCGCCCTCAGCAGTTGCTGTTCGTCATTGTCCGCATCCACCAGCATTCCCAGTGTATCGGGAGCATGCGTGGCGAAGATGACACCATCGTAGCGATTCACCTCATCACTGGTGCTCAACTCCACCCAATCTTCTCTCCGCTGTACTCGTTCTACCGGCGTCTTGAGACGGACATCCAGCACCTCCGCCATCCGGCTCACATAATTCCTGGCGCCGCCCAGCACACTGCGCCATTCCGGCCTGTCATTCACCTGCAGCAAGCGGTGATTCAGACAGAAGCGTAGAAAGGTAGCCGCAGGGAAACTGAGGATATCTGTTGGGGAAGCAGACCAGATGGCTGCGGCCATGGGCAGCAGATACCAGTCACTGAACCATTTGGAATATCCCTGCTGCTCTAACAATGCTCCCAGGGTTAAACCCTGTTGTTCAGAGCGGACAAGCAGCGCTTCCGCTTGGGCGTTGAAGCTGAGGATCTCCTTCAACATCCACCAGAATCGGGGACGCAGCAGGTTTCGCTTCTGGCCGAAAACAGTCGCCAGACTCGAACCTGCCCACTCCAGCGCGGAATCTGGCAGCTTCACACTGAAAGACATATCAGTGGTATGCGTTTCTACCCCCAGATGCTTGAAGAGATTGATCAGATTCGGGTAGGTCAGTGTGTTATAGACCAGAAACCCTGTATCGACTCCATGAGTCACTCCGTCCAAACTGACGTCAACGGTATGGGTGTGTCCGCCTAGATAGTCAGCCGCTTCATAGAGCGTTACCTGGTGTTTCTCTCTTAATAGCCAGGCGCTGGACAAGCCACTGATGCCACTGCCGATAACTGCGAGTTTCATTCGTTAAAACTATTATTTGTACTATACATAAATTGAATTATTCGCCATTAAGTAAATAATATCAAGTTTTTGTACTAGACAAATTGAATATTTTGGCTAGACTACTCTCCAAGCGGCCCAATTTTGGCGCCGTTTGTACACTACAAAGGAGAAAAACGATGTCAGCCTATGAATTGCAAAACCTGGAAACAGAACGCCGCTGCGATCAGATGATTCGCGAATTGGAAGCCAAACACTCCGATATACTCAGCTCTGTGGTACCAGGCAGTCGCCTCCACGAAATCATCCACAATCCAGTAACCGAAGGAATTGATGAAGGCTGAAGAAGACACAGATCGCAGGGGGGCAACCCCCTGATGACTGGAGACAACGAATGATTACATCTACTACCCCCAGCAGCGGATACAGGCTAAATGCTCTGGTTGCTCTAGTAGCATCCTTGTTATTCCCGACACACTTACCCGCTGACCCAGGTTTGAGTCAGATCTGTGGTGGCGACAACGCTTTCGTGCATCGTCGTCTAGACAGCGATCAGCAGGAAAACCTCTGTGAGGTCTATGCAGGTAAGGTTGTACTGGTGGTCAACACGGCGAGTCGCTGCGCCTTCACCGGGCAGTATGACGGATTGGAGAAACTCTATGCCGAATACCGGTCAAAAGGTCTGGAGGTGGTGGGCTTTCCATCAAATGATTTCGGCAACCAGGAGCCGGGAGACGAACAGAGCATCAAAAATTTCTGCCGCCTGACCTATGGCGTGCAGTTTCCAATGTACGCCAAGATCCGCGTCAAGGGCCAGGATGCAGACCCGTTCTATGCTGCGCTTGCTATAGCCGCCGGCCAGAGCCCACGCTGGAACTTTCACAAATATCTGCTTGATCGTCAGGGCAGGTTAGTCGGCAGTTACGGCAGCTTCGTCAAACCCCAAAGTGACACATTGACGAAGGCGATAGAAAAGTTGCTCTAGTGGCTTATCACTTTCTGAAGGAACGAAATTATGAAAATCGTCATTACCGGATCTACTGGTTTTATCGGAAAACATTTGCTATCCGGCCTCCAGCAAAGAGGCCACCAGATAGTACCTGTCGGTCGCCGCGAATTAAACCAAAGCGCTGAATACTTGGCATCACTGATCTCTGGCTCTGATGTGGTGGTCAACCTGGCAGGCGCTCCGATCAACAAGCGCTGGACCTCGAGCTACAAGCAGGAGATCGTCTCGAGCCGACTGGATACCACGCGGCTATTAGTAGATGCAATGAGACTTCTCGAACAGCCACCGGCGACCTTCATCTCGACCTCAGCCATTGGCGCATTCAGCTCACAAGGACAATACACCGAGACAGATAGCCCCGACGCAACTGACTTTCTGGGGCAATTATCGAAAGACTGGGAAGCCGCCGCCAATGCAGCGAAAACATTGGGTATACGCACCCTGATATTCCGTTTCGCTCTGGTGCTCGGTCACGACGGTGGGTTGATCAAGCAGATGTTACTGCCCTTCCGACTCGGCTTGGGCGGGCCTGTAGGTGATGGTTCTCAACATTTCTCCTGGATTCATATCGATGACCTGGTAAACGCCTACTTTCTGGCCCTGGACAATCAGGAGATGTCAGGGGTCTACCATCTCTGCGCCCCGAACCCAGTCAGCAACCTCGACTTCACGCGCACCCTGGGAACGATACTGCACCGCCCTACCCTGTTTCGCGTACCGGGCCTGCTATTAGAGATGGCTTTCGGCGAGGGCGCGGAAGTGATGATGTCAGGCCAACGCGTGATTTCCGAGCGGTTACCGGCAACCGGCTTCAGTTTTCGTTATCCTGACCTCGCTGGGGCCCTGCAGGCGATTGTGCAAGCATCGGATACCGACTGCCCGATCAGCGGAATTCTCAATTCCGGCGCCAGGTCCTGACGGCTGCTTAATGATCTCCCAATGACTTTTGAGGAATAACCATGCCCGCAGAACGCCAGGTCACGACAACCCGACTCGGCCGCATGGCCCAACTTGGGCAATTGATGGGAGGCATTGCCGGCGGTGTAGTGGGTGAAGGCGCTAAACGCCTGGCGCGGGGACAACGCCCTTCACTTGGTGACCTCCTATTGACCACCTCCAACATGGAAAAACTGGCGAACCGTCTCTCAGAGATGCGCGGTGCGGCAATGAAGGTTGGACAACTGTTGTCCATGGATAGCGGTCAGTTTTTACCGCCTCAGTTGAGTGAGGTACTCACACGTTTGCGTGAAGATGCTCATCAGATGCCCCTGGGGCAGGTAGCTCAGGTGTTAAATCAGGCCTGGCAGCCTGGCTGGGAGAATAACTTCAAACGATTCTTTTTCACTCCAATTGCCGCAGCTTCAATTGGCCAGGTGCATGAAGCCCTGTTACAGGACGGGCGGCGCCTGGCTATCAAGGTCCAGTATCCCGGCATTCGCCGCAGCATCGACAGTGACGTGGATAATGTCACGGCCTTGCTGAGTCTGTTTAAGCTGTTGCCGGAAGAGTTGGAGTTTGAACCTCTTCTCAAGGAGGCCAAGCGGCAACTCCAGATCGAAGCCGATTATCGTCAGGAGGCGGCATCGCTGAGCCAATATGCGAAACAGCTGGTCGATGACCAACGGTTTCTGCTGCCCGAAGTCGTTGAGTCGCTTACCACGAGCGAAGTGCTTGCAATGACTTACCTGGATGGCGAACCCATTGAGGTGCTGGAGAATCAGCCTGCTGTCAAACGTAATGCCGCTGCGTACGCATTGCTGGAACTGGCCATACGCGAAGTCTTCGACTGGGGATTGGTGCAGACCGATCCCAATTTCGCCAACTATCAATATCTGCCCACCAGCGGGAAGCTGGCACTGCTCGACTTCGGCGCTACCCGGACTTATAGCCCAGCCCGACAGGAATCACTTCGACAGCTGTTGCGCGCCGTTGTCGGGGGAGACGATAGCGACATTGCTCAATCCGCTATCCAGGTGGGTTACTTGGGAGAGAACGATCCATCTGAATACCGTGAATTTGTCCTGAGTCTATTACACATGGTGAGTGAGCCGCTCAGAGCTAACGAAAGCTATGACTTTGCAAGCACCGACCTGGCTTCACGCATGAGCAATACGCTCATAGAACTCCGCCTGCGCAGTAGATATGGCCGGATACCGCCGCCTGACATCTTATTCTTGCATCGAAAACTGGGGGGAATGTATCTGCTGCTCTCACGTCTGAAAGCAAGGATTGCCACACGAGAACTGATTACGCCTTATCTCTAGTGTGCCTAAACACCGGCTTTTTTCCGACATTAGGCCCTCCCAAAGAGCAGGTGAAAATGTTAGAAAACAACCCTGTGCCACTATTGAGCTAGTCCCCATTGAACGCCCACTCTGTGCTCACAGCGGCCCTAAGCGGATGAAAGTGGATCGGCAGCAGTCAGCCAGGAAGAGTCATTCGGAATTGCACCAGCGACCGGCAGCATCATGCTGTTTGCAGTCATTCACATATTTTTTTGTCAGTTGGCGCTGACCAGTTAGCAGACATCAATTTTGATCGGATATGGTGCCTATTCCAGACCTGATGTTATTTTCCGGATTTGAGATATCTGTTGAGAAAACTAAGAATAGATCTGTAAGCGACGAGCCGATTTTCTTTCTTTCTGAAACTGTGACCCTCATCCTCGAAAATAAGGTATTCGACAGGCGTCCCATTGGCTCTGGCGGCAGCAACGATATTGTCCGACTCTGATTTCGCCACCCTTGGATCATTGGTGCCCTGCAAAACCATCAGTGGATTGACAATCCGCTCAGCATGAAAAAAGGGGGATATGCTTTCCAGATACTTACGATCATTCTCAGGATGCCCAATCTCTGCAAATAGAGCTTCACGCAACGTCTCCCACCAAGGAGGCATATTCTGTAATGTATGAACCCAGTTAGAGATCCCGAAAATATCGACTCCAACCGCAAACTCTTTTGGCCGGAAACTCATAGCTGCAAGCGTCAGATAACCACCATAGCTTCTGCCGATGATACCTATACGATCCGGATCAATATATCCAGTATCGACCAGCATCGACTTACTGGCTACGCAATCCTTGAGATCAGCCTGACCATGTTTACGGTCGTCTGCCGTGAAGAAACTCTTTCCATAGCCTGAGCTGCCGCGATTGTTTATGGCATAGACGGCATAGCCATGATTAACGAGATACTGAATCAAGGCGTGATATTCAACCCGGGACTGACCACCTGGACCACCGTGAACCCAGACCAAAGCCGGAATTTTGTTCTCTGGTGAAACATTGTGGGGTTTATATAGGAGACCAGGTATCTCAAGACCATCATAAGAGGCGAAACGGACAACCTCCGCTTCTACCAGATCATGCATATCTATCTGTGGGTTGAGCGCTCGAGTCAAACGCCTCTGTTCTTCAGTGGAGAAATCATAAACGAAAAGGTTTGGAGGTGTAATACTGGTACTGGCATAAAACGCCATCATCGTTTCGTCGCGTGAGAAGCTAACCGAGCTGATATCCCCTTCGGGTAGGCCTGGGAGTTCAAGTTGGTTCAGTGTCTTGCCATCAAGTAGTTCAACCTCTGTCTTTGCATCCCTGTTTATACCGATGGCGAGATACTTACTGCTATGCGAGAACTTGGCAAAGGTCACATCCCAGCTTGGCTGCAGGATAACCTTCCTCTGGCCGGTGTATAAATGTTCCTGGACGAGATAGGCGAATTCACTGTTCTGGTTAGTGGTGAATAATATGTTTTCTCCATCTGGGCTGAACGCCTGGTGCTTGTATTCAGCATCCCCCTCATGAGATGTCAGGTGGCGCATAGACGCAGAACGCCGATCATAAATCAGAATATCGCTATCCTCCCGCTTGTTTGTCCTTACAAAGGCAATAGTGCGTTTGTCAGGTGAAATCTCTTGGAATTCATATCCCAATTCATCTTTGTAGATCAACTCTCTGTGATAGTCATGCAGCTGAATCTCATAGATATCGAAGTAACGGCCGTCGCGTTCATTGGTGCCCACGAACAGACTCTTGCCATCATGGGCCCAGCCAAAGAATCTTGCCTGGTGACTATAACCCGGCGTTAGGTCGGTAAGTGTACCATCCTGCTCACGAACATAGAGATGATCCAGTTCCTTGCCCCCTTGGTCGGCAAGATAGATAAAACGCTCATCGTGGGGAAAGTAGCTTTGCACATGGATAGCCTCCATCTTCGAGTCTGTCAGTTGCACTGAGCCACTACCATCCACAAGAATGGCTTGTGCATTATCTATCCCTCGCCTGTCGTTGCTCACCAGTATCTTGGATTTATCCGGTGAAAATGAGCTGTTCTTTAGTTGGGCCGTATCAAGGAACTGCTCGATCGTATATTGCTTGGTCACAGGTGAGGGAGATACAGTGGAAATGGGCCTGCCCAGCCAGTGACACCCTGCCAGAACAACAAGGCAGGCAAGCAATACAAACCGAGAGGTAATCTTGGAGATCATGTTACTCTTCAATCGACTGCATTGAACGCAATGGCAAACAGACATAACAACTAGGCATTTTTCTGTTGTGTCCGATTCGAGATAACAAGTGGACTCTCGATAGATGTAGTGAGCTCTACCATCCCCTGTTTAACCAGCCCCTCAAGATCGGTACTGAGTCGACCATAGAGATCTTCAGATGAAATCTTGTGGGTTCCATACAGGCCAATCCAGGCATTACGTCCGTTGTCTTTAGCCAGATAGGCAGCCTGGTCAGCGATTGTGACGACCTGTTCCCACGAAAGCAGTTGCGGCTCATGTGGCGCGAATGGAAACATCGTCACCCCGATGGAGCCTGATAGTCGTGCAACATGCCCACCACCTACTTGGTACTGGTGAGCCGCCAGCTCGACGCGTATTCGTTCAGCGTATTTTTCCGCACCCAACCGACTGGCGTGACGGCCGATAATAAAAAACTCGTCGCCACCCCAGCGAACGATGGTGTCTGACTTACGGCAGCATTTCTGGAGGATATCCCGAACCTGTTTAAGAGCCAGGTCACCCGCATGGTGGCCATAGGTATCGTTGATTGGCTTGAAGCCATCAAGATCGATCATGATAAAGGACGAGACCTGGAGAGAGATCCACCGCAGACAATGTTTTCGCTCTGTGTTGTTGTGCTTTACCATGTCTAGCCAGAGCAGCAATCTCTGACTCAATGTACTTGTGTAAATATCGACGATTATTCAAACCGGTGAGCGGGTCAGTGACACTCGCCTTTTCCAGCTGTGAGGTGAGTCCTTCCAGATCCTGATTCCGCTCTGCAAGTTCCTGTGTCCGCAGTTTGAACCTGTTGTTCCAACTCTTTATGTTGCTTCGGCCGCCTGTTTGAGTTTATTGACCTGGGTCCGCACCACGGCAATCACCAGACCCAACGATCAATATAACGTAAGCGGCATAGGCCCAGCCAGTTTTCCAAGGGGGAGGAGTCACATGCAGATTGATGGCGGCAGTACCCTGGCTCCAGACACCGTCATTGTTGGAAGCTTTGACTTTGAAGGTGTAGTTACCGGCAGGAAGATTGGTATAAGTCACGCGTCTGAAACGCCCAGGATCTTTCCACTCGGTCTCGAAGCCCTCCAGCATGTAGAGATACTGGTTTTTATCGGATGAGGTATAGTCCAATGCCGTGAATTCGAAACTGATCGAATAGTCTCGGTATCCAATAGTCAGATCTGCGGGTTGCTGCGTCGATGCTATGGCCTGTCGCCACTGGGTGCCAGATGTAAAAAGGCGGTCACCGAAACCGGTGGATGATGCGGGTTGGAACGTACCCGCTCAGGATGAAACATTGACAAGGCCGTCTGTTCCGCCAAACAGCAACGAACCATTGGCGCTGTGGAAACGGGCGCCGAAATTGAACTCATACCCCTGCAAACCATTCTTTTTATCGAATACACGCATTTTGCCACTGCTGGGATCGAATCTTGTCAGACCTCGATTACTGCTCAACCAGAGAATCCCATCCTCGTCTTCCAGGATGCCATAAATCAGATTGCTGATCAGGCCATCCTGTTTGCCGTATCGATTGAATACGGCTTTTCCGGCTTTACGATTTTCAGGAAGCCAACGGTTTATTCCGCCATCACGTGTTGCAACCCAAAGCGATCCATCCCGGCCTTCCAGAATATCCCAGGCGGTGTCGCTGCTGAGACTGGAGGTGTTCTCAGGATCGTGACGATATTGGGTAAACGACCGGGTCATTTTGTTAAATCCGTTACAGCCCTCCATCCTCTGTACCGATCCACAACAACCCGTAACTCCCCGGAGATATTGACAACACCCGATCACTGCTGAGGGTTGAACTCATCATTCGGATCATGCCGAAAGGCAAAGAACTGACCGCTATTCAGATCAGAGTCTGTTGAGTCCTCCACCGTAGACGCCGACCCATAGTGTCCCATCTCCATCACCGTAGATCGAGGTCACGCCGTTCCCACTGAGGGAGTGTTTATCTTCAGGATCATGACGGTAGTGCGTGAACCTACCCGTTGTCAGTGTTCAATCGATTCAATCCCGCATTGCGTGTCCCGACCCACACGTTACCAGTCTATGTCGGTAAAGACGGTCATCACCCGATTATCGCTCAATGTGTTCCTGATCAGCCGGATCATGCTGGAAACTGACCACCTGACCGGAAACAGGGTCCAGCCGGTTGAGTCCACCCCCATAGGTGCCAACCCAGATCAAGCCATCCCTTGACCCACTGATCCCGGTAACAAGATTATTGCTCAGCCCAGGTTTTCAGCTGTATCATTTTGTAGTAGATGAACGCATCACTGATATAGTTCCACCGGCTGATACCGTTGTATGTCCCGACCCAAAACACGCCTCCATGATCCTGAAAAATCGTGGTCACACTATCATTGGAAATACTGGCTGGATTTGCCGGATCATGGGAGTTGTGAAGAAAACCCTGGACCTCAGGACGCCACTCATCAAGACCTCCCTCAGTGGCGACCCAAAGCGTACCATTGTTGTCCTGATAGATACTGTCGCACCACATTATGACTCAGGCTATAGGGAGTTCTCCGGGTTGTGCTGGAATCGCTTGAAGCTATCATCCGGATTGAACAGATTCAATCCATTCTCAGTACCTACCCAGAGCTGCCCCTGGCTATCCTCATAGAGACAGCGAACGCGATCATCGCTGAGGCTGTCAGGTCGGGATGGATCGTTAGCGGTAGTGAAAGAATTTTCCGCTGATCTCGGTAAAATCGGTCCAACCCCCGCCATCGGTACCGATCCACATCATCCCGGCATGATCTTCATGGATTGCCAGCACCTTGTCATTCGCTAGGCTGTCAGACTTTTTTGGATCATGACGATAGTGAACAAAACTTCCATCCTCAGGATTAAAGCGATTCAGGCCATTGCCGTCTGTGCCAATCCAGAAAAATCCCTGTCGGTCCTGATAGATGACACGGACCCGATTGCCGCTGAGACTGGTGGAATCGTCCGGATTGTGTCTGAAATGGGTAAATTTGCCCGTATCAGGTTCGTAGCGACTTAATCCACCGCCATCCGTCCCTACCCACATCTGACCGGCATTGTCGACGTAGACAGTCCATACCCAGTCGTGAGAGAGTGAGCCGGTTCCGCCGGATCTGTCTGATAGACCGTGAACTCATAGCCATCGTAGCGGTTTAATCCCTCCTGGGTGCCGATCCAGATAAATCCCTGTCGATCCTGGACGATCGAGTTCATGGCCGCTTGGGACAGACCGTCAGAGACCGATAAGGTCGAAAACTGGATATTGCGTGGCATAATGCCGAGACCGCATCACTTCGGAAAATTTTCGGCTGCAACGACAACATGTAAGAATGACAGCAAGACCAGCAACAGCCCAGCCAGTAACATTGACCGGTAGCGCAAACCCGAATGACATTGATGACAGACGAGTGAGTTTTTTATGATTTTTGCCATAACCCTCAGAGCATATCTCTAAGCTCCGGTTATCAACTCGAACTCTGTGACCTATGACGACCAGGGCCACAGATTCTTGATAGACCATTCATGGCTATACTCCCTGTACCTTCGGCACGCCTAGCAGTAAAGGCCGCTCCCACGTTTTTGCACATCGAACGGGTCTGCATTGGTATGGGAAAACATCGTTCTCTGAATCCCGGGATTGGTTTGTTGTGTCATCCAGCCGGTTGCCTCGGGCATCCTGCAGCAGGCGCAGAAAATCCGCGGCAGGCTGGGGTCTGGCATAGCCGAATCCCTGGCCGAAGTGACAGCCGGCCTCGGAGAGAAAGCGATACTGGGCCTCGGTCTCCACCCCTTCGGCGGTAACCTGCAGACCCAGCTCGCCGGCCATGGCGACGATCGCCGCAACGATTCGACCGGCATTGGATTCATGTGGAATATCGGCCAGAAAGGCCCGGTCGATCTTCACCGTGCTCCAGTGCAGACGGGTCAGATAGGCCAGCGCCGAGTAACCAGTACCGAAATCGTCGATGGCGATGCGCACGCCTTTGGCGTTGAGTGCTTTAAACGCCTTTTCGATCAGCGGCAGGTATTCAACCACCTGGCCCTCGGTGATCTCCAGCTCCAGATCGCTGTAGTCAATCCCGGCTCTCTCCACCGCTTCGCTCACCATCTCGACAAAGTGTTCATCGCTGAGTTGGGCCGGGGAGACATTCACGGCCATGCGCAGATGATCAAACCCAGCCGTGCCAGCGCTTGAGCTGCTGACAGGCCTCGTGAAGCACCCAGCGGCCGATGGGAACGATCAGCCCCATCTCTTCGGCCAGGGGAATAAAACGGTCCGGGGCGATCAGCTCGCCCTCTTCGGTACGCAGGCGCAACAGGGCCTCGGCCCCCAGGGTGCGCTGGCTGTTCGATATCGAACAGCGGCTGGTAGTGCAATTCAAAACGCTCATGCGCCAGCGCCTCTTCGAGTTCGGCGGCCATCCAGACCCGGCTCTGCAGTCTGTTTGAGCAGTTTTTGCGAGAAGAAATGATAGGGTGAAGGGCTGCCCGGGTCGCTCTCGTGCAGGGCGATGCGCGCAAAGCGCATCAGCAGGGACGGCTCGCTGGCATCCACGGGAAAGCGGGCGATACCGAGACTGGCGTTGACGTGCATGCGCAGGCCTTCCAGGCTGTAGACGCCGCTGCAATCTACAGCAGACGCTGGGCGATGTTGGCAAGCTGTTCGCTCTCCATCTGACCGTCGAGGATGAGCACGAACTCGTCCTCTGCGATCTGTTCCAGCAGATCGTTACCGCGCAGGCCCGCCTGCAGCCGGTTGCCGACCAGTTTCAGCAGTTCCTGGCCGATATGCCGCCCGAAGGTCTCCTCCAGCAGGCGGTATTCATTCAGTCGCAGCACGCACAGGGAGCCCGGACGGTCTGCGTCCTTGAGACGCTGCAGGGTGTTCAGTACTTCGAGAGGTAACCCCATCCAGTCCATCCTGTGCACCCGCCTTGTGCCAGATCCGAATCAGCGAGTGAGGCGTACCGCCGGCTGCCGTGGCACGAGGATATCCCTTGTCGCCGCTGTTGGCCCGCTGGGGAAATTCGATCACATTGTCCATCTGCAGATTCAGGGCGCCGGCTTGGTTGTTTTGATTTCTGACGTACATGGGGAATCCTCTTTACACCGGTGTACTGTTTAGGATAAAGGCGGGGCAGTTCTCACCTGCCCCGCCGGTAGCGCCTTGCCGGCTATTCCTGCGGTCAGCGTTGACTTTGACTCTGAGTGTTGAACAGCGGATCAGACATCAGTACCGCATCTGCCCAGCAGGTAACCGTCAGCCCACAGATAACCGTCCGCCCACAGGTAGCCATCGGACCAGAGATAACCGTCAGCCCACAGGTAACCGTCAGACCAGAGGTAACCATCACTCCACAGTAGCCGTCGGACCAGAGGTAGCCATCGGCCCACAGGTAACCATCGGCCCACAGATAGCCATCGGCCCAGAGAT
>CAWCOA010000021.1:0-79946 GCA_963797085.1 uncultured Gammaproteobacteria bacterium | reverse complement strand
CGACGGTGCTCTGATCCGCAGCCTGCAGAACCGCAAGCACCCGGTTGCTGATCTCCGCGCTTTGCTCCCCGGGCGAGGTGAGAGCCGCACGATCAGATCCTGTGATGTACCGAAGTGCTGCACTCCAGCGTCAGCAAATCCGCCTTCGGCCAGGCTCTTACGCACAATCCAACATCTATCGGTTCCGGGTAACCGAGTTCGATCAACGTTCCGCCCGTGAAGTCAAGTCCCAAAACCAGGCCGCGAAAGAGGAGAGATCCAAGGCTGACGGCGATCAGCAGGGCCAACATCATCGCCACGAGCCGTCGCTGCCCCATGAAGTCGATACGGGTCTCAGTTTGAAAGATGCGCATTTTTGTCCATGTTATGCCTGAGCATCGGAATTGAAGTAGGGATTGGAACGGAGGGGATCGCCGGGAGGACCCCACAATCGGTTCGACAAACTACTCCCAAACCACAGAACAGTCAACATGATGGCTAGCTAATCGAAAAGCTCGCATGGAACTCGTAGTAACCACGATTTTGTACGCCTGATACTCTCCGCCGGAGCGATCCTGGCCCCGTTTAGCTGTGGTATGTCGTCTATAGCAAAAGTGATACTATTCTATTACTTTCTGCTTTGCGAGACTGACCCAGATAATCGTAAGATTAATCGTATTCGGCTTTTCAGCGCCTGGTCGATAAAGGCGTCTATATACCTGATTGGGCAAGTGACGACGAGATGAACCTTGCTTATATTGATTAACATTCGGTGCGATATTTTCAGGTTATTGCGCCTTGCGCGATGTGGGAGGTAAGAGAGGTGCCGGGGCAATTGCTCGACGGCGGCTGACCTGGGGTTGTTCGGCTTTGCCCAGTGGCTGAACCATCGGCGACGCTGAGCACACAAAAATATGGTCCCTATTATTCCAGGCCTACATAGTTTCAGTTTCCGGGGAAAGTATAGAGACCCATCGCCTGACTGACCCACGACCATGGACATCTCCCACAAAAAATTCTGGCAATGTGTCTGGCAGCTCGGTCCGCGATGGTCCGAAATGGCTGTTCACCCACGAGTCTTCGTCACCCGGAAAGTCTAATTAGCGTCGGAAATACCTGAAAGTGGCTCGTCTTGCCGTAATTGGCCTCCTGTACCGCCTTGAATCTTTCCAAGACTCGCGTGTCGTTAGAAAAAACCATCATCGGCACAATACCTTCGAAACGATTTGCTCTCGGCCTGCAGTGAGTAGCCGCCAAGTGTCCATCGTCGACTATATTTTGCCCATGATCACTCGAATATATACAAGTACGTATGTTCTAAAATCCCCGCTTTTGGTTAACAGGTCTTTGAACCAATCATCAACACTCCAGCGTATTCCATTAGTATCTGAATTTAAGAGATTTTTCCGATCATTCATTGGCTCACCCTGCTCAAGAACAGGACTGAAATAATTGTACTTTTTTGGATGACTCCTGAAGTATGGAAAATGAATTCCATATTTATTGAGCATGAGAAAGGTCTTTCCGGGTCGCTTGAGATGATCCATTAACATTTCACGGGCAACACCGTCGCTTTCATATGCGGTTTCCTGGCGAACCCTGATGATTTCGTCTACGAATGAAGCCTCATTCTCATTCATGAAGTTTTGGAAATTCGCCCATTCCTCGGCACTCTGGGCATCCAGGTAAACATTGTAATACCCGGCCTCCCTGGTAAATTGCCAAATCGAAGGTTTCTTTAAACTTATTTGATTGTGGTCTGGAATCTCCTCTTTTTCTCACTCCCGTTCTAATAACGAGGTTGGAATAGTGACTGCAGTTTGAAGATGATGCGGCTAATCCATAATTCACAATCCCAGTTTTTCCAGAGAGCGAAGATAGGGTGTCGTATCCATTTCGTATGTATTGATTCCCAGTATGTCGGCGCGGATACTTTCATCCACGATCAGGATGATTTTCTCTACCTGTGGATCCAAAGAACCGGAGTAAGTAACCTCAGATCTTGCGCCATCGTAAACGCGACTCTGGCTGGCAAATACAAGCATTGCCGGAACCCTGAAAAAGGAGGGGTATCTATCAAACAAACCTTGACTGTTTTGCAGACCAATAGTGGTAAGTATTACGGCGCTTATTGGAACGAAATAGAATTTTTTGGAAAAATTCAATTTCGAAAGTTCTGGTAACCGCTCAACTAAAAATATAACTGGAATAAGCGCTATCAAAAATGGTATTGCAGCCAAGCCAAAATTCTCAACCACTTCCCAAAACCACCATTGAAAATAATCGACGATAAGGGTTGACTGCTGGAAATCAATAGGTGAGTTTGAGATATCGTAGGAACCCATATTGAAAAGGAAGCAGAAGAGAAAAAACGGTAAGGTTATTTTTCGAAAAAGGCTGCGACCACTAAAGAATATTAAGTAAGCGCCTAACAGGCTCCAGAAGAACAATACCAATGACAAGAAGAACTCGATTATCTTGCCTTGACGCCACAGAAAACGAAACGGATAAGAAAAATCGTAGAACATACTGAATTCTACTAGCAAGAGAATAGCAACCGACCCTAGAGCGAGAGTCTTTCTCAAATTTGATGTTGACATTGTGATTCTTTGTCAAACCGATCGTGGTTATATTGGTCTGACCACTATTACACTCCCTACGCGGACGGTTGACATTGTGAGAGCGTTCTTACCACCGCCAACAATCCCGCTATCGAGATCACATCGGTGATCTCTCCCGCTCGATCATCCCCAGGGCTTCCGTCAAAGGAAGTTTTTTGATGATAAGATCGCTCTCGGTATCGCCCAGAGCCTGTCTGCCAGATTGCAGACTGCGGGCGAGAAACAGATAACCCACTTCGTCGGTGACGGAGTTCGATGTGTGCAGACGCAGTAACTGCCACCATGTGCCGCCGTGGAGTCCTGTCTCCTCCTTCAGTTCCCGTTGCGCGCTCACCAGTGGGTCTTCATCCAGGGCGCCGCCGCCCATGGGGATCTCCCAGCTGAATGCATCCAGGGTATAGCGATGCTGTCCCACCAGGATGGTGTTGTGGTCATCGTCGAGGGTCACGATGCCGATAGCGCGGTGTTTGAAATGGATCTTACCGTAGATTCCATGCTTGCCGCCCGGCGTGATCACTTCCTCATGGGTCAGGCGGATCCAGGGATTGGAATAGACCTCCAGTTGTGAGAGCCGTTGCCAGGGACCGATTTTTACAGGGGTAGACACAGGGTTTTCTTCCTTTATGATTTTAGGGAAATGATATATCAAGCGTGTCCATATATGACCCCATCGATACCTGATTTAATTAGATCTGATAAGACGCTTTATCGCCGATGTCGAAATGCAATGGCATCTGCGCTTTTCTGAGCGCCATGAAGAAATACAGGCCGGCCGCGGGAAAAAGGATTGAACCCGCATAGACTGGAAGGTCCACGACCAGCGCAAACCAACTAAACGCCAGGGCCAGCGGCACCAGTTTTAAGCCCGGAATGCGAAAACAAAAACTTTCCTTAAAGGCAAGACCGGATAGGGTCACGAACAAGCAACCCAATCCAAAGTTCTGAAGCCAACCGCCGTTTCCACCGTCTAAGACGATTACAAGCAATCCAACCCATGTGGCGTTGGCGAGAAACCAACGGATGACCTTGTCATAGATGTGCAGTGACGAGGCCTGCAAGGCTCCACCCAAGGCCAGCAACCATAAGGGATAATGGTGAAACGCATACACCCCAAGGAAATCCGCCGCCAACAACAACAATCCAAGCCCACTAATCACCATACCGAGACGGTATAAGACCACCACGAGGTAGTCCAAGCCGTCCATTTCAGGCTTAATTTGAGGATCTGCCATAAATATACCTCCACGAACACCTAGGCCTTCTCATGGGGCGGTCGGTCCGCCAAATAGTTAGACCATATTTTTTCGCACCCAATAGGCGCCACCTAATGTGGTGAATTTTAGCCCACGTAGGCAATAACCGCAGGGCATTGCGCCCTAGGGGTGAATCATTGTTGCGTGCTTTCCTGCCACGGCGGGATATTGAACCTGATGAAATACTTCGGCAGTTGAAGAAACGATATCAAAAACGAAAAGCGGCTATCGACTCCCAATACCGAAAACAAATTTTGGAACAGTTGGTTAGCGATTGATTAAATCTGACAAAGTAGAATTAGCAACAGAAATTATAACAATTGTGGTGCGCCACAACAACTTAACTCATTGTTATTATAGGGGATTTACTAATATTTACTCTGTGTAACACTTGTTTATTATCGAATAGTTCTGCTGGACATAAAAACGCGCGTAGCGCGCGAGAAAATAGTGAGGCTCTTGAGAACTCATAAAAACAGTGAAACTTTAGATTAAACTAATAATCATAGAGTTAAGTGGTCTTTGCGCAAGATCTTGTCCGCATATTTCCGGAGAGCCATCATACTAGATGAATAATTAAGGACAGCTACACGAGTACTTCATCGTCCCAGCTGATATATCTGATGAATTTGAAGATATTGTCTTCGATCATTTCCAATGCGGTACTGCTTTAGCCAGTTAGCACAGCAGGCATAAGGAACTGATAAATTTTTTCCTGTCTTATCTGGCATTGAGTCGTCCACTTATCGTTTAACTTTCACGGCAAACCAGTATCATGATGGAGTATCTTGCACAAATTCTATTGCTTCTGGCCGTGACGATAAGCGTCGTGGTTATGTTTCAACGTCTTCAGATCCCGACCAGCCTGGGATATTTGCTTGTGGGTGTGATTCTCGGACCACATACGATGGGGCCGACAGTCTCGATGCCTGAATTGGAAACGCTTGCCGAATTCGGCATTGTCTTCCTGTTGTTTACTATAGGTCTTAATTTTTCCCTCCCTCAATTGCATGCGCTACGCCACCAGATTCTGGGGCTGGGAACCGGACAGGTTGTATTCACAACATTACTCGTTGGGAGCATCGCGTGGTTCGGAGGACTTCCCGGTACTGCCGCCTTCGTGATTGGTGCCGTCTTCGCTCAATCGTCTACGACCATTATCTCCAGCCTGCTAACCGAACAGGGTGAGGATAACAGTCAACACGGTCGCTTCGGGCTCGCAATGTCTGTTTTCCAGGATGTCACCGCGGTTCCTTTTCTTGTGATCATCCCCGTTCTGGGCATATCAATTTCCGCATCTGTGCTGGCCAGCTCCCTGGGATGGGCGCTCGCGAAAGCTGTTCTCGCATTCGCGCTCGTGTTCTATGCAGGACGCTGGTTGCTTCGACCTTTGTTTCATTTTGTTTCCGAACACAAGTCATTCGAGATGTTTACACTGGCAGTTCTGCTGGTTGCATTGCTTGCAGCATGGACCACAAACAACCTTGGTTTGTCGTTGGCGTTTGGTGGATTTCTCGCCGGTATGATGCTGGGAGAAACGGAGTTCCGTCACCAGGTGGAATCGAACATACGCCCTTTCCGTGATGTATTGCTTGGTTTGTTCTTTATCGGTATCGGCATGCGCTTCAATCCATCGGAGATGCTATCTATATGGCATTGGGCTCTACTGGGCACGTTTCTCATTCTGGCAAGCAAGACGCTGATAGTCGCCGCATTAGTGCGCGGAATAGGCGTAGACGGCCGAGTTGCGTGGCGCACTGGCTTGATGTTGAGCGTGGGTGGTGAATTTGGCCTCGCACTTATCGCGATAGCACTCGATTCCGGCGTTATCGACATGCGGCTGGGGCAGATTGCAATAACATCCGTGCTTCTATCGATGATTGCAGGTGCTGTTCTGATCCGTTTCAATGGCATTCTGGCGAATTGGCTGGTTAAAGCTCCGCCCGCTGAATCCACTGCTATCCCGGAGTTACCGGATGCCCCGAAGCGACAGGTGGTGATCGGAGGCTATGGTCGTGTAGGCCACACAATAGCCGTGCTATTGCATTCAAGCAGCGTTCCGTTTGTAGCCTTTGACAGAGATCCGAAACGGGTGGCACAGGGACGCATGGGTGGTCACCCGGTATTCTATGGTGACATTTCCGATCCTGAATTACTGTCTGCCATTCATGTGGAACGCGCTTCTCTGGTCGTGATTACCGTTGATAGGTCCACTACAGCATTAGACACTATTTCGCATCTACGCAGAACTTGCCCACAGGTACCGGTCATTGCGCGGGCACGTGATCTCGAAACGAGTACACGCCTGCTTGACGCTGGTGCAATACACGCGTACCCAGAAACCATTGAAGCAAGCTTGCGTCTCGGTGCGACGGCCCTACAAATACTTCATGTTCCAGCTGACGATATCGATGAGGTCATTCAGGGTGTGAGAGACTGGGGATATAAGCCCGTTCTGGAGAATGAGCAGGTTAAATAGTGGAACTACAACCAAACTCCCACCTGCCTTGTCATATGCATCGTTCACTTTATCAAAGGTAAGTGTAAATTATGATGAAACTATTCAAAAATATTCTCTATGTATCCGAAGCATCCGTTGCACAGGAGACATCGATCGCACGGGCCGTATCACTGGCGGAAAACAATCAGGCAGATTTGACGGTCATTGATGTAGTTCCAGTCATCACGGCGGGCATCGGTATGCCGCCAGGTGGCCCCATCTCCAGTGAATTACAAGCGGCCATGGTGAGCGAACGCCGAAATGAGCTGGAGTCCTTGGTCGAGCCGTACAAAACACGTCTCAATATTAGACTCGACGTACTAGTAGGAAAAACGTTCCTTGAAGCCATTCGCGCCGTTTTACGTAACAAGTATGATCTACTAATCAAGCCCGCTGAAAATCCAGATTTCATCGAACGGTTGTTTGGCAGCGACGACATGCAACTGTTGCGCAACTGCCCTTGTCCGGTATGGTTAACGCGCGCAGTTGAGAACTCGAATTACGCATTCATTATGGCAGCACTGGACTTAAACCCGGATATACCTGACGCAGTAGATCAGAATCTCAACCAACATATTCTTGATCTGTCAAGTTCGCTCGCGTTGTCCGATTTCGCTTCACTGCATTTAGTTCATGTCTGGGATGTCCTTGGCGAAATAATAGTTTCATTATGGAGCGACAATCCAAACGAAGACAGCATGGCATATGTTGAAGGCGTGCGTTCAAATCATGAAAGGGCGTTACACCAATTTCGCCAGCAGTTAAAAGACCACATAGGCACCGAAGCCTACAACCATCTTTCTCCTCAATTCCATTTACGAAGAGGAACAGCTTCCAGAGTCATTCCAGAGATGGTGAAGGAGTTGCAGGCCGATCTGGTAGTTATGGGAACAGTCGCCAGGTCAGGCATAGCTGGCTTGTTCATTGGTAATACCGCAGAGGCTATTCTTGAGCAGGTACAATGTTCTGTACTTGCCATCAAGCCAGATGGTTTTCTAACGCCGGTTAAATTAGATGCATGACTTATAGATATACCTATCACGGATAGGTTTTCCCGTTAACGAACACACTCCCCCATGATGTGGAAGTTTTCCGTCAACAAGGAACGCAACGCTTTTTTGTGTTGTTTGGTGTTTTGAAAAAAACGATATGCAAGCTGACCTGGAGATCTGGTGGAGCCTGCGTAGGGCGCTATAACCGCAGGGCATTGCGCCGTATGTGAGATTTCCCACTATACTGCGAACATGCCTGAATATCGACGAGCCTGGCATCCGGGCGGTACCTACTTTTTCACGGTTAATTTTCTGAAAAGACATGACCATAACCTGTTGATCCGCCACATCGCAGAATTACGGGAGATGGTACGGTGGGTCAAAAGTCGCCACCCCTTTGTGATTCATGCCTGGGTCGTACTCCCTGATCATCTGCATTGCGTGATGGAACTGCCGCCTGACGATGCGGATTTTGCAGTGCGCTGGCGGTTGATCAAAATGGGATTTTCAAAATCGCTGCTAATTACTGAGTGTCGTTCAAAGGTGAGTCTGAAGCGGGGTGAACGTGGCATTTGGCAATGGCGATACTGGGAACACCTGATACGCAATAAGGCTGAGTATTGTGTGCATTTCAATCCGGTCAAAAATGGCTGGGTATCCAGGGTCTGTGATTGGCAGAATTCGACTTTTCACCGCCTGGTCGACAAAGGCGCCTATCCACCGGATTGGGCAGATGGTGATGAGATGAATATAGTTTATGATGATTAACATTCGGCGCAATGTCCGTTGGTTATTGCACCCTACACGGGCTGCAACTGGATTTAACCTGAATACCTGAACAGCCTGAGCCGTGGAGTGGTGTCATGAAATTCGGAATCGACCGCCTGTTACAACAGCCTGAGCTGCGCCGGTCTCTCAAAGGACAGCGGGTGGCCCTGCTGGCCCATCCCGCTTCGGTGGCTGAGAATCTCGAACACTCCCTGGACGCACTGGCGGGTCTGCCCGATATCCGTCTGAGCGCCGCCTTCGGTCCGCAGCACGGTCTGCGCGGTGACAAGCAGGACAACATGATGGAATCGGGGGATTTCAACGATCCGGTGCTGAATATACCGGTGTTCAGCCTGTACGGCGAGGTGCGCCGGCCAACGCCAGCCATGATGGACAGCTTCGACGTGCTGCTGGTAGATCTGCAGGACCTGGGTTGCCGCATCTACACCTTTATCACCACCCTGCGTTATGTGCTGGAGGCGGCTGCGCAGTTCAACAAGCGGGTGTTGGTTCTTGACCGTCCCAATCCGGCCGGGCGCCCGGTCGAAGGACTGAGCCTGCGTCCGGGCTGGGAGAGCTTCGTGGGCGCGGGTTCTATGCCCATGCGGCACGGCCTCACCATGGGCGAACTTGCGGGCTGGTTCGTGCACACCCTGAAACTGGATGTGGACTGCGAAGTGGTAACCATGGAAGGCTGGATGCCGGAACAAGGGCCCGGTTATGGCTGGCCACTGGGCGAACGTAACTGGATCAATCCCAGTCCCAACGCTCCCAATCTATGGATGGCACGTTGCTACGCCGGGACGGTGATGCTGGAGGGGACCACCCTGTCCGAGGGGCGGGGTACCACACGGCCGCTGGAGCTGTTCGGTGCGCCGGATCTGGAACCACGCAAACTGCTGGCGGAGATGCAGCAGCTTGAACCCCGGTGGTTGCAGGGTTGCCGGTTGCGGGAATGTTGGTTCGAGCCCACCTTTCACAAGCACGCCGGTAAGCTGTGCGCCGGGGTGCAGATTCACGTTGAAGATGGCGCCTACGACCACGGTGCATTCCGTCCCTGGCGACTGATGGCTCTGGTTTTCAAAGCGCTACGCCGGCAGCGGCCGGATTACGAGCTCTGGCGTAATTTTCCCTATGAATACGAATACAACCGCCCGGCCATCGATTTGATCAATGGCAGCGAACTGTTGCGCCAGTGGGTTGACGATCCCGAGGCTGCGCCGGGCGATCTGGACACACTGACAGTGCCGGATGAAGCAGCTTGGCGGGATCAGCAGGAAGCGCTGCTGCTGTATCGTTGAGACAACCGGGGAATAATTGGGTAGGAAGGTAAGTTAGGGTGATCAGTGTAAAAAAGAATCGATGCTGTGACGTTGGTATCTGACAATGCTACAAGTCAAGACCCTGTGCAGCGCTACGTGGATTGTTGTTATTTCGAGAGCATATTTTCCACTGCCAGCAATCCCGCTATCGAGATAATATCGGTGATCTCTCCCCTCTCGATCATCCCCAGGGCTTCCGTCAAAGGAAGTTTTTTGACGACAAGATCGTTCTCGGTATCGCCCAGAGCCTGACTACCCGGTTGCAGGCCGCGGGCGAGAAACAGATAACCCTCTTCGTCGGTGACGGAGTTCGAGGTGTGCAGCCGCAGTAACTGCCGCCATTCGCCGCCGTGGAGTCCGGTCTCCTCCTTGAGTTCCCGTTGCGCACAGACCAGTGGATCTTCATCCAGGGCACCGCCGCCCATGGGGATCTCCCAACTGAATGCATCCAGGGTATAGCGATGCTGTCCCACCAGGATGGTGTTGTGGTCATCGTCGAGGGTCACGATGCCGATGGCGCGATGTTTGAAATGGATCTTACCGTAGATACCAGGCTTGCCGCCCGGTGTTATGACCTCATCATGGGTCAGGCGGATCCAGGGGTTGTCATAGACCTCCAGTTGCGACAGCCGTTGCCAGGGACCGATTTTTACAGGGGTAGACACTGGGATTTTTTTCGTCATGGTTTTAGAGATAACGTTGGTCCTATCACTATTACTCCCAGGATTTATTTGATGCTGCGATGCTAGACCTGACCACGGGCGGGCTGCGCTCCCAATATTTTTTTATGCATGTAATTTGAGATTCAAGAACTTATTCAATAGACGAAAATGCTTATCCAGGGAGTAAACTTTACAATTTTTCTGCCTGGCGTTTTGAGCGATGATTAAATCAGGAATCCCGATTCCATTTGCGCCACTCTTCAAACACTTGATCTGGTAATCGATGATTTCATTCCACTGAATGTCTAGCGGAAGCTTTTTAATTTCTTTGAGCAACGCAATGACTTTAGTCTGTCTCTTGATTTTGAGATAGGGGATCAATTCCGTAAGAATCAGATCGTTGGTGACAAGCAGGTTCTCATCGATCAGAAAATCCAAGTCTTGGGAGTTGGCGCCACCTCGAAAATAGTCGATCCATACTGATCTATCGACCAAGATCTCCATCAATGGCGATCTCTGATTTTATCTAGATCGTTCGCCAAATCGATTTTTCCTTTGTATTTTTTCAAGTCGGATATTTTCGATTTTCTGACCAATTCTTCCAATGCCTCGATTATCACAGCAGTCTTGGTATCGGAATGGCTTGCTTTCATTGCCTCGTTGAGCAGATCTTCTGGTAGATCCAAAGTCGTTCGCATATTCGTCTCCTGTATGATGCATACGAATATATGAAAATATGCATAAAGTATCAAGCGAATGCAGTTGGATCATTCGTATGTCGATTCAACGCATATCTTTGATGTGTATAAGAATTGTTCGATGCTGGGAAACAAGACCTGATCCCAGATGCGACAGTAATGGTTTAGCGATAACAGAGGTCCTACCGCTAATACTCCCAAGGATTATTCTTATAATATTCTTCTCTTTTCCTATTCCACTGATCACTCAATAGCTCATTCACAGTACAATCTAGCTCGGAATTCGACAAAGGCATACTCATCCAATATTGCTTGTCATTGTTGCGTAACTCTTCAAATGGGGATCCGTTATCCGAAAAAGCAAATATGGTATAGCCGGGACGCTCTTTGACCATATTTTCGGTAATTTTGAGATTTGTGAATCCAGGAAGTAATGAATCGAATTCTTTGCCCTCGAATATAGGTTTGCAATATTCAATAGCCGGAGTGAATCTTTCAACCTCACTTACTTTCGCTGGGCTTTTCCCTGTTTCGCAAATGTAACACCTCATATGATCCTTTGTTATTTCATATAAGCCTTCCTGCGTTTGGTGCAGGATAATTTCATTTACTCTCTCATTGTATTGCTCTGAGGCGCAGCCAGCGAGAAATACGTGTAGCATGATGATTGCGATTTTATACATAACGTCGCACTCACCGTGAAAACTTGAAGCGCAGCGGAAAGTTTGTCCGTGTGTAGTGCATTGTTTTCTTATATGCAACCTCATGTTGTAAGCTAGCAATGCGCATAGGCTATACGCATTATTTGATTGAGGCAAGCTACACATGGCACATTTATACGACCAACAAGCTCCGAAAAAACCCACTAACCTCAGTATAAACAGCGACTTACTAGCAAAAGCAAGACAAAGAAAGATAAACCTTTCTGCCGCTCTCGAACGTGCACTCATTACGCAATTACGGCAAAGCGAACGCGAACAGTGGAAAGAAGAAAACAGAGAGGCCATTGAAGCCTTGAATGATCTTGCTGTAAAACATGGGTTGTTTGCAGATTCATTTAGGGATTTCTAATGAGCCAGTTTACCGTTTATAAAAACGAAGACAAAACCACGAAGAAAACTTACCCTTATTTCCTAAACATTCAAAATGATTTACTCGATGAACTCAATTCAAGAGTAGTTATACCTTTTTCCACTCCCGCTTCAGTGAAACACAGAGATGTTAAAAAACTATGCCCAGTCGTTATGATTGAAGGCAAAGAATTTATTCTTTTGACGCATCAAATTACGGCAGTACCAAAATCAATTCTTAACAAGGAAGTCACTGATATCACCTCATCCAGATCAGAAATTATTACGGCGATTGACTTGCTTATTACTGGCATATAACGCCGCAATTCACCAGAGCCGAACGCAGTGAGGTATCTGTGTGAAATTGCCTGGTGTGTGCCCGGCATGGGCATGATTTTATGGGGTGCAAGTCCCCTGTACATTATCTGGAAAGAGGTCATATTGACAACTTTAAAAGTACTAGCCGAAAGCAAGGCGCGGAAGGGTGACCGACCCGCTGAAAGAAGCTGGAGTGCAAACCTGTGAGCCGACGGACAGAAACTGCATATAAGGCCGAACCCCAGGGCGAGTCAGCACAACATGACGAAGCCCATCCAGATCTCTGGGGGATGGTAAATGCAGCGGTTGTGCAGGGAAAGATCATGTTCTTACCCGGGGAGATCTGCCAGCCTAAGCGTCCTAACGGACGTGGTGGAACAGAGCCTGCGAAGGTGCGCGTTAACATGGCAGAAGTCAGCCGAGGACGAGAACCGGGGTTTTCCCTGGGGAAAGGTCCGAGGGCAGTGTGATTGGGAGGTGCCTGTGAGCTTAAGTAACTCGTTAACCCCGACCGGGGACTTGGGTGCTTGGCGCGTCATGGAATCACCTCCTGTCGATTTTGCATCGGTGGAATACATCGTATCGAATGCGAGTATAGCCGAGGCATGGAAAAAGGTCCGCTCCAACAAAGGAGCGCCCGGTGTTGATGGTATCAGCATCGAGCGATTCCAAAAATGGGGCCGACCCCAGTGGAATGACATCAAGAAGCAACTGCTGGATGGGACCTATGCGCCCTCGCCGGCGCTTCGTGTTGAAATTCCCAAGGAGTCTGGTGGAGTGCGCCGTCTGGGCATTCCCCGTGTGTTGGATCGAGTGCTGATGCAAGCCATTGCAAGAGTACTCGGCGAAATCTTCAATCCCAACTTCTCAGATAACAGCTTTGGCTACAGGCCCTATCGATCCGTGCAGCAAGCCGCGAGACGGGCTCAGTCGTTCTATCAGCAAGGCTATACCATCCAGATCGATATTGATTTGGAAAAGTTTTTCGATACCGTGAATCATGACGTTCTCATGGAACGTGTGGCGCGCAAAGTGAAGAACAACGGCCTGCTAAAACTACTGGGTCGGTTTCTGCGAGCGGGTGTGGTGGTTGATGGTCGTTTACAGCCCACTCGAATTGGAGTTCCGCAAGGGAGTCCAGTCTCGCCAATATTGAGCAACATACTATTGGATGATCTCGACAAGGAGCTGGAAAAGAGAGGGCACAAATTCATCCGCTACGCAGATGACCTGGCGATCTTCGTCAAATCAAAACGGGCGGGAGAACGCGTGATGGCAAGTATTAGCCGATACCTGGAGCGCAAGCTCATAGTAAAGGTGAACCAAGCCAAAAGTAAGGTGAGTCCTGTCAAAGAGAGTTCAGTACTCGGATTCGAAATCCACCATAAGAAGCTTCGAACACTGGACAGTAAGGTCCGGAAGTTCAAGCACGAGCTTAAACGGATCACGCGCCGATGCCCTGGTATTTCCATAGGGTCTCGAATCACCTGCCTAAGGCAATATGCTCAAGGTTGGATGGGACACTATGGATGTGGGCTAAAGTTCGATGATGCCATAGCACTTGATGGCTGGATCAGAAGGCGTTTAAGGATGTGCTACTGGAAGCAGTGGCGCAGACCAAGGCGTAGAATCCGAGCATTGATCAAGCTGGGGGTGAGAAAACGCGAAGCCATTCAATTAGGCCTATCGCGCAAAAGCTACTGGCGACTCTCAAAGACATTGGCCACCAATAGTGGATTGAGTAACGCACATTTCGAAGAAATAGGACTCATTTCCTTGCGCACGTTATGGTGCAAGATTCATCATCCGGCTACGGCCCGATAGACACTTGATGTGGATTCGATTGGCCCGATGAAGCATCTCTGCGAATAGCAGGCCAGGCGCCGTATACGGACCCGTATGTACGGTGCTGTGGGAGGGGGCCGCTAGAGCGGCTCCCTATCCCGATTAGCGCAAATTCACTGGTTCTTCGATTGCAGAATGTGTAAGCCACCTCAAGCCGTAAGTTTCCGCACCGCGGCCGAATAGACTGGCCAGTGTTTGTAATGCCTCGATATCGCTTTCCGGAGCAAAGTGCTCCACGAACGCACTATCAACTATAACGGCCTCCGGTAGAGGTGTCGCAGACCTCACAATAATTGCTAATCCTTCGTCTTTATTCCAAGCGCTTGAATACGGCACGATTAGCCTTCCTGTGGCCGAATACATTTTTTTTGGGTAATCTGAAACTCCTGTGCATGCAGCATAAGCACCTTTGCTGCTGAACAAAGCATTGTACAGGTTATCGAAGCGACTACGGTTATCATGCCTGCGCCAAATTTTCCCTTTTTCATTTCGTTCGAGTTGGTGCATTCCGAATTCAATTATTCCAGGGCTTTGTAGGCTCGCAATGAATTCATTCAACATCTGATCTATCCATTTATCTTGTTGGCGCAAAGAGGTGATTATGTAGTCGGCCCAATACTTGGGAATATGTCGCCGGCAAAATAAAAACATTATGTTGCCAAATTAAGAATTAAAAGTCTTGTTTATAGCCGCGAGACAACCGGTTTAACCCCACTGCTCGATTATCTGCGTTCTCCAGAGTACCAACCCAATAAGGAGAATAGCGATGAAACGATCCAATCGAACCCTGAACAGGTTTTCAGTCATGCTGCTGGCGGCGGTACTCACGGCCTGTGGCACGGCGCCGGATAATGAAACACCCAGCTCAGGTACTATAAATAGAGCGGATACCCCTACATCTCTCACCAGCCCCGAGGTTGCCGAAATGCAGCCCAGGGAAGAGGTGAGAGTTCTCGGCCTCGACGAGCTTGGCGGGAAGAGTAAGCCCGCAAGCCGCCGCGCCGGCGTTGCACAAGAGTATGACCGGGTATGCGCGGGTCGAGAGGGATCTGGCGTCGATTCGTCATGCCAGCACCCTGGTGGATCGGGAGCGTTATGCCGAAATTGTCGACAACGCGGTGCACGCCGTGTTGGAGACACCCGTCTCCACCTTCAGTGTGGATGTGGATACCGGTGCCTACTCACTGGTGCGCCGTTCGCTGAATCAGGGACACCTGCCAGCCACTGACGCGGTGCGTATCGAGGAAATGATCAACTATTTTGACTATGCCTACGCAACTCCGGAACGTCGTGAACAACCCTTCAGCATGATTACAGAAGTGAGCCAAACACCTTGGAATGCGAATAGCCATCTGGTGCATATTGGCATCAAGGGTTTGGAAACGCTCAAGGAGCAACGTCCGGCTTCAAACCTGGTCTTTCTTATCGATGTGTCGGGCTCGATGAATTCAGCGGATAAGCTGCCACTACTGAAATCCGCCTTCAAACTGCTGGTGAAACAGTTGAATGAAAACGACCGGGTGAGCCTGGTGGTCTATGCCGGCGCTTCCGGGGTCGTATTGGAGCCGGTCAAAGGCAACGAACAGGGTAAGATTCTTGCGGCACTGGATCGCCTGACGGCCGGTGGTTCGACCCATGGCTCAGCAGGTATCCAATTGGCCTATGCGATGGCGGATCAGGAGAAGATACCCAACGGTATCAATCGGGTGATTCTGGCAACCGATGGTGATTTCAATGTGGGTACAGTAAGCCATCAACGACTCATGGATCTGATCGAAGAGAAACGCCAGCAGGGCATTACCCTCACCACCCTGGGTTTCGGCCAGGGTAATTACAATGATCACCTCATGGAGCAGTTGGCCGACAAGGGCAATGGCAACTATGCCTATATCGATACCATCAATGAGGCGCAGAAAATATTGGTGGACGAACTCTCGGCTACACTGGAAACGATCGCCAAGGATGTGAAGGTTCAGATCGAATGGAATCCCAAGGTAGTATCCGAGTATCGTTTGATTGGATACACAAACCGCCTGCTTGCACGAGAGGATTTCAACAACGACAAGGTAGATGCGGGCGATATCGGTGCGGGTCACAGCGTCACGGCTCTGTATGAGGTTACCTTAGTGAACAGTGACAAGCGCAGGCTCGAACCGTTGCGATATCAGAACCAACAGTCGAAAACTCCCGCTGATGTTGATGAGATGGCTTTTCTCCGCTTACGCTACAAAGAACCGCATGGCGCAGATTCAAAGTTGATTGAGCGGGTTATCGGTACCGATGAGATCATCAATGAACTTGCTGATACCAGTGATGCATACCGTTTCAGTGCTTCAGTGGCGGGATTCGGGCAGCTGCTGCGGGGTGGCCGCTATACAGAATCATTCGACTATGATGCCGTAGTTGATCTGGCCAAAGGCGCCCGGGGCGAGGACAGGTTTGGTTATCGTGGGGAATTCATGAGGTTGGTCAGGTTGGCGTCCAGTCTAGGTTCATAAGGCGCTATTCAGGATGGCTTGATCTCAAGCCATCCGTTATTTGCTTGGTTGACGGCATCGATGAGATGACAGACGAGGATCTTTTTCAACGATTTCGCAAAGGTGACCGGGTGGCCTTTGAAGATCTCTATGCGCGTTATCGAAAATCGCTGTATCTCTATCTGCTCAGATCATCATCCACTGAGGCGGAAGCGGACGATCTCTACCAGGAGGCATGGTCCCGAGCCATTCATGCCCAGGAGCGTTTTTCCACTGGGTCCTTCAAGGCCTGGTTGTTCCGGATTGCGCGGAATCTGCAGATCGATAATTATCGCCGCCAGCGGTTGCATTTAGTGGCTGATGCGGCCGAACTTGAAGAAATACCTGATCCCCGACCGGCACCGGATGAGATATCCCATTCTGATGATTGCGGCGAGCGCCTGAAGCAGGAATTGAAGCAGTTGCCACCGGAGCAGAGAGAGGCCTTTCTGCTGAAGGAGGAATCCGGTCTGACTCTGGAGCAGATTGCCGGCATGCTCGGCGTGGGTCGGGAGACCATGAAGAGCCGCATGCGCTATGCCCTGAAGCGACTACGCCAGATGCTGGAGGATTGTTTGTGACAGACCAACAGAAAAAACCTGAAGACGGTGAAGATCCGGCAATCAGCAGTCTCTACCGTGCTACTCGAATCGAGGAGCCAAGTGCTGAACTGGATGCAAAGATTCTGGCAGAGGCAAAAGTTGTGACTCAGCATCGCCATCGACGCTGGCTGCTGCCGGTATCGTCTGCCGCAGTCATCTTGCTGGGGGTCACGTTGACCCTGCAACTGCAGGATCAAGTGCCGCGCTTGCCGCAAACCTTAGAGGATTTTAGCGCGGAAATGCCTGCAGAAATGCAGGCTGACCAACGGGCTGCAAAGAAACAGGTCGCCCCGCCTGCACCGGCCCTGATGATGGAGCCCAGCTCAAAGCGCATCGAAGAGGGTAGGGCGAAGCTGCAAAAGTCAGCGCCAGGGCGTTCAGTAACAGCAGACAGCGCCTTTGAATCCCTGAGGGAAAGGGATGAGGCCGAGGTGTTGGAGTATAGCGATCAAAATCAGCAGGCCATCGAACTCGTGGAAAATCCGGCCGTCTGGTTGCAGCGTATCCAAAACTATCTGCATGAGGAAGACCGTACGCAAGGCGATAGCGGAATTAAAGGCATTCAAAAGCAGATACCCCGATTATCCGTTACCGGAAAGGTTACAAACGCTTGAGCTGGATTAAGGCTTATGCAGCCGTTAGTCTGTTGCTGACTGCATCTTTTCAGTGGCTTCTTCAATTGCCGCATCCAGATAGAAGCTGAACAGCTCAACCGTGTTGATGCCGACGATGCGTTGCGTCAACTCATTCCCCTGAGGATCGAGGAACAGCAGTGTTGGTGTGAGATGAACTCCGTAACCGTGGGAGAATTCTGCAGCGTCCTGCAGTTGGCCCTGAAAGTTGGTGATCGGCAGACCCATATCGATCAGAATCTCCCGCATCAGAATAGTGTTTTTATAATCCCCGCTCAGTGCCATGGGTGCCAGTACTTCCCGTTTCATCAGGTTACAGTGGGGGCAGTGATCCTGGGATATCATCAATAGAATGGGTTTTCTGGTCTGATTTGCGAGCTTGGCGTCCTGTTTCAGGTTGGATGTCACAGGGATGCCGCTGTGCTGCTGAGCCCCACTCAGGTTGACTTGGGTAAAAAGCAGAGCGCTGACCAGTAAGCCAAGAATGATTCTACGCACTGAGTGGATTTCCTGGTGGTGAGTGATTCAAAGGAGTATAGGGATAATCTCTCCTCAATTCATTTTTCACCGGAAGTTATAGAGTCGATCGATCGCTGCGGGCGACTCATCGCCCGCCGCAATCATTGGCTCGCCATACGGGTCTCATCGAGACGGGACTTCAACAGCGCCTGATACTGTTCCTTGGAGTTATAACCGACGATTGGATTGGCCAATTGATTTCCATGCATATCCAGAATCAACAGGGTCGGCGTGGCGAAGATCTGGTAACGATCCTTGAACTGGCGGCTGCGGATCCGCTCACCGTTGAAATCAGTCATTTTGCCCCCGGTATTGATATCGATCTCCCGGACTACCGCAAGTTGGTTCTGCGGATCCTCTTGAAACATAGGTTTCAAGACCTCCTGCTTGAGCCTTTCGCAATAGGCGCACTCGTGGGCAGTGAAAAGGATCAGGATGGGGGACTTGGCATCTTGGGCTGTTTTGGATGTCATCGCCCAATCTTTTGCCGTGCATTTCAGCATCTCTCCTGAGACCAGGGAGGATGTAGCAAGGAGAAACAAGGCAGCGAGAATCAAAAACTTCTTATTCATCGCACTACTACCATTTACTACTACAGGAGGCAGTATATCATAAAATAATAATATATCGATATATTCTCGGTTTGTCTGATACCTCTAGTCACGCTCCATCAAATTACCCACGGCTTTTTGCTTAGCGTAGTGCAAGCCCATTGATGCGCAATACGCGTACGGTGCTTTGAGTTGAAGTTCGTTACACCAATTTCCGGTAGCGATCGAAACGACCGCGATAGCTTTCATTGACCAGGTATTGGGGAACAATGCCGGCAATGCTTTTTGGATCGATGCCGAGTGCTTCAAAGCCGTTGCTTTCACAGATGCTGTCTGTCTGCAGCGACAGATAGTTATCCATGGAGAAAGGTTTGCCGGCAGATAACCCAGCACCTGTGCCTGTAGTCGGGAAGGCAGGTCGCCCAGTCCGATAACCAGACGCCGCAGACCAAGAGTGCGTGCCGTGTATTCGACCAGTTGCTTCAGGTTGAATACGTCCGGGCCACAGAGATCGTAATGCTTGTCGAAGGTTTTCCTGTCACCGAGTGAGTGCACGAAGGCCTGCGCAACATCGCCCACATACACAGGAGCAAAACGCGCATTCGGGCAGGCCAGAGGTAAGGCCAGAGGGGAGATCTTCAAGAGTCCAGCAAAGCGGTTGAAAAAGCTGTCTCCAGGGCCGAAAATCACGGAAGGCCTGAAGCTGGTGACCTTGATCGAGGCTCCGCCATGCGTGTGGGCCCTGTTTTCCCCTTCTCCTTTACTTCTCAGGTATTCGCTGGACCCTCTCGCTTCATCGGCATGCAGGGCGCTCATGTGCAGCAGTCTGGGTATCCTTGCCTGATTGCATGCATCGACAATCAGATCCACCAGTTCGACATGGAAACGGCGGAAGGACTGCTCTTTGCCGCTTTCATTGAGAATGCCGATCAAGTTGATCACGGCATCGCAACCGGAGAACTGCTGGGCCAGCGATTTGACATCAAACAGGTTGGCGCTGACCAGTTCAAGCCCCTGATTGACTGCCAGATGGCGGTAGCGATGAGGATGACGTGTAATGATGCGACAGGCGATGCCCTGGCTGCTGAGGTGAGCTGCCAGATGGCTTCCGACAAAGCCGCTGCCACCCAGAATACAGACCCTGTTTGTTGTCATGCTAACTATCCTCGTTGCAACTACTTGACGATGTTGGATTCTGAACAGGATAGCGTCGAGAAACAACCGATTTTTACTGGTGATTCAATAACAGTAATATAATTCCGATGGAAACTCTCCTCTCCAGCTTTGGGCTTTACCCCTTTCTCATGTTCCTGTTGCTGGGGGGAATGGTTGGCATCATTGCCGGCCTGTTTGGGGTGGGAGGGGGATTGATCATCGTCCCTGCTCTTATCTGGGGCCTGCCGGTTATCGGTGTCAGTCAGTCTCACAGTACCCATATCGCTGTGGGCTCCTCACTGGCGACGATTGTAGTGACCTCCATTTCGTCCATCATCGCCCATCACAAGCGCGGCGCGGTGTTGTGGCGGAAGGTTGCCTTGCTGACCCCGGGGATTTTGCTCGGCGCCTGGCTGGGCGGGATGCTGGCCGGGATCCTGGCGGGGGATATCCTGCAGCGGGTTTTTGGGGTATTTGCCATCCTGGTTGGATTACATCTCTACTTCCGAATCAAAGCTAAGGCTCAGGGTGTTGCACCAGGTCCTTACTTGACCTCACTGGCGGGAGGCTTGATCGGCCTGGTCTCCGCCTTGGTGGGCATAGGCGGAGGGAGTATGACGGTACCTTTTCTGCATGTTTCTGGAGTGGAGATGCGCAAGGCCGTGGCTACTTCCAGCGCCTGTGGCCTGCCAATTGCGATATCCGGCAGCCTGAGCTTTATCTTCATGGGTTGGGGGCTGAAAGATTTACCTGCTCTCAGCAGTGGTTATGTCTACTGGCCTGTGGTGCTGGTTATTGTTATCACCAGCACATTGTTTGCGCCACTCGGGGCCTCTATCGCCCACCGCCTGCAGGGCGATCATCTGAAGCGGATATTTGCCGTTTTTCTAATCTTCATCGGTGGCAGCCTGTTGCTTGGGTGATGCAACGGTCTGCCCGGAAAAAATGGCGTAGGGCGGAATGGGTATGGGCAGTTGCCGGAACAGCAGCAACTGGCCATCTACGCCCCTGAGAACCATGCGGCCTTCGCTGAGCGCGAATTCATAGGCTCGCTCCGCTCCTGTTTCGGGGTCAGACATGATCAACCGGTCGTTTTTGACCTCGTAACGCCCGTCGCGGTAGGTATCCGCATTGGCATAGATGCGAAAATTTCCATACATCACCAACACCAGTTCCCCCCCCTGACCCTGCCAGATGCCATCCAGTGGAGATTGCTGCGGCTCGAACATCTGTGGATGAAGGTTACTGGTGATGCCCTGCTGGCTTTGCAACGCCATTGCCGGGGCCTGATTGACCATGCCCTGGAATTGCTGCTGACCGGGAATTCCGCCACCGGGCAGTGCGTACATACTCCAGGGTGCAGCATTCATCCCCTGCCAGCTGTTGAAGGGCTGTGAATAATTGCCTGATGACCAGCCCTGGTTGCGGTTATAGCCCTGGGCCAGGTTGCCCATGGCGTCCATCATGGAAAGCATTGCCTGACTCATGAGACTGGAAGCCGCTGAACTTCCTGCATTAGACAAACCATGAAATGAGCACAGCATCAGCAACAGACAAAGCGGCTGGCGGATTCTTGGGGCGGTAAGCAACATGGTTTAGTTAGCTGCGGTTGTCCTGGAATTGATAATCAAGCGGGTACAATGATAAATGATTCAGGGCAGGATTGATCCTGAAATGGACTATGCTTGAATTGATATCAAACGGATTGTGGTATCCATGCTCAAATAAGAAGTCTTTCATCTTTCAAGCGTCGCAATGGATAGTAAATCACAACCCACTGCTAGGTAAATATGTCGCAAAATTAGTGTGGTTTTTTGATTAAACAGGGAATCCTATAAGCCTTAACCTGTAAGTATTGAGGTATTTGATCTCAACATCACAAGTTAAGGCAATGGAGTGTACAGATGAAAAACATCATCAGCTTTGCTGCAGTACACCCCAGGCTGGTCTTGATTCTTACCGGGTTTATTACCCTGGCTGCGCTCACCCAATTACCATACCTGCGGATAGAGATCTCCGCAGAAGGGATGATGGTCAATGACGAGCAGCAGATGGAGAAGTACGACAGGACGATAGAGACCTTTGGCAGCGAGAATGTCACGGTCGTCTATCTGGAAGATCCTCACCTTTTTGAACCGGAGAATCTCACTGCCATCCAGCAGGCGGTCCGGCAAATCGAGCAGCTCGAGCAGGTGGAACGGACAACGAGCCTGTTCTCAGTGAGATATCTACGCACGGTGGATGGATTTGTTTTTACTGATCCCTATCTGAATAAATTCCCCACAGACCAGGAGGCCGCAGACAGGCTTGTCAGGGCCGCTTTGCTCAATCCCCTGGTGGAAGGGAATCTGTTGTCGAACGATGGAACGGTGATGGCGATCAACATCTATTTTGCCGCAGAGGACTATAGCAGAGGATTTGACGAAAAGGTGGCGGCAGCCATCGATCGAGCCATTGAGCCGCTAGAGAACCGCTTACGCAGGGTCTTCCATCTCGGCGACCCTTCAGTCAGGTCCGGCATTTCACAACAGTTGCGGGCCGATCAGCAGGTTATCCTGCCCTTGGCGATTCTGGTGCTGATCGTGACCCTGGGTTTGACATTGAAACGCTTGAATGCCGCTCTGATACCGCTGTTGACAGCGGGATTGAGTGTGATATGGATTCTGGGCCTGATGGCGGCGCTGAATATTCCAGTGAATGTAATGACTTCAATCGTGCCGGCGCTACTGATCATTGTGGGTTCCACTGAAGATATTCATCTGTTGTCTGAGTACCAGGCAGGCATTGATAAAGGTAAGCGGGGACTCTCTGCCATCGACTATATGGCGGATAACATGAAGATGGCCGTGACACTGACCTTCTTGACCACATCCCTCGGCTTTCTCTCCATCGCCCTCAGTCCTATCGATCTGTTGCAGCAGTTTGGTGTATTGACAGCAATAGGCTTGCTGCTGAACTTCCTGATTACCGTCACCATGGTGCCGGTCTGTCTGCAGTTGATGCAAAAAAGTTATACCGTAAAACCGAAGCGGGAGACACAGATCTTCCAGGCTTTCACAACAGAGGTATATGCCACTGTTTTTCGACTCAGGCACTGGATAGCTGTGTGGGTCATTCTATTGATGGCCGCCTGCTTTTACTGGTCGACCAAGATCCAAGTCAATAATAACGTGATGGACTACTTTGAGCCCTCGGCAGCATTGCCGAGGCAGGCCGAACTGCTACACAGCAATCTGTCCGGCATGCAGGCAATATCGATCGTAGTGAGCGGAGCTGAAGAGACCTTTTTGCAGGTGCCCTACCTGGATGAGTTGCGTTCCCTGCAGGAGTATGTCGAGGAGACCGGGTGGTTTGACAAGAGTTTTTCCTTTGCTGATTTCATCGGCGTGGTGCATAGCGGTCTGGATGGGCAGCGGCCGGGGGTGATCTACCTGCCCGATCGCAACGAGGTAGTGAGGGAATATATGTCGCTGCTCGATCACAACACGACCAAGGCGTTCGTCTCAGCCGATTACAGTGAGGCACGGATTATCGCCAGGCACAATATCAGCTCTTCCAGCCAGCTCAACCAGGCAGTAGCTGAGATCGAAAAATATGCCGAACAGTGGTTGGATCCCGAACTCACGGTGATGGTCACAGGTGGCAGCTACCTGAACAGTCAGGCAGTGGATTATATGGCGGCAGGACAGGCTCGCTCCCTGTTGCTGATGCTGCTGGTCATCCTGTTGCTGGTGGCTGCCTTATTTATGAATTTCAAGGCCGGGCTGATAGCGGTGATTGCAAACTTGTTCCCGATTGTCGTGTTGTTCGGTGTGATGGGCTATTTCGGTTTTGCTCTGGATACCGGGACCGCGATGGTGGGCGCCATCGCTCTAGGTATCTGTGTGGATCACACGATGCATTTTATGGTGCGCTATCAGCGCCTGGCCCGCAGCTCGGGTTCGGAGAACGAGGCCTTGGCGCGGGTGGTGCGTGAGGAGTCGATTCCCATCATTGCCACGGCAATAGCCCTGGCAATGGGTTTTGCCACCCTGATGCTGTCTAATTTTCCTCCGGTGGCCCGTTTTGGCATGTTGAGCGCTTTGGTCATGCTGTTGGCTTTGTTCGGTACCTTTGTAGTGACCACTCTGTTGCTGCGGCAAACCCGACTGTTTACCGTGTGGGATCTGCTTTCACTCAGGCTGCGCAAAGATGTGGTTAAGAACTGCTCACTTTTTGCGGGCATGCGTTCCTGGCAGGTGAGAAAGCTGGTGGTGTTGAGTCAGGTCGGTGAGTTTCGGCAGGATGAAGCGATCCTGCTCCAAGGAAGGAAATCAGATTCCATGCTGGTCCTGCTGGAAGGTTCGGCGGAAGTCTGGCGCACCCGTTCCGACGGTTCGACTTATCAAAGCGGCACTCATCAGGTGGGTGATGTGTTCGGTGTGACATCACTGGTATCCGACAGCGAAGGGCTTGCCGATGTGGTGGCGGTGAATGGCCCGGTGCGGGTACTGATGCTGCGCTGGCGGAGCCTGCACGGGATAGCCAGAGTGTTCCCCAGGATAACCTCCCGGGTTTTTGAGAACCTATCGGTCATCATCGACCGGTTATTGTTGAATGAAGGCGCCCATGATGAGCTCTACCGGGACGAGATGACCGGGCTCTTACGGGCTTCTTTCATGAATGAAATGCTGGCCTATGCCACGGATAGGGCAGGCCGCTATGATGAGCCGGTCACGCTGGTATTGTTTTCCATCCTGGGTAAGGAAGAGATCGGAGTCGACTACGGTCGTCAGGCGCAGCGTTGGATGTTGCGCCAGACCGCCCTGGGAATAAAAAATGCCTTGCGCAAGGTGGATCTCGTGGCGCGCTGGAACTCCGGCATGTTTCTGCTCATGCTGCCGGTTTCAGAGGCGTCTGTACTGAGTGGTATTTTTCAGCGCATCGAGCAATCGCTGCAAGCGGCTGACTTTGGTATGGTTCCCGAGTTATGCATTCAGCTCAGATGGTCCTGCCTGCAGGAGGGTGAATCTGTTGGCAGCCTGGTTGCGAGGACTCAGGCAAAGTCATGAGATGCTGAACTTTTATCTGGGTGATGCCAACAATATTCATCTGCTGCAGAAAGTTATGTGAAACCACCCATCGGCGCTGCAAAAAAATACACCACATCATCCTTAATTTAATCCAAAGAGTTCTCCCTCATAAGTACCCTAGAGCCTTAAGATCACTTATACTTGCCCATCGAATTACTCTCAGCAGGTTGGCTGCCAGTCGGCTGGATTCATTAAATTATTCATGTCATACAAGAAGTTATAATAAAAATGGGCCTTTCTAGTCGATATATTCCGACGCTCATTCTATTACTGATGCTGATGTTCTCCCGACAGGCTGCGGCTTTTGTGGTGGAGGATATTCGAATCGAGGGTTTGCAGCGCATCTCAGCCGGTACAGTTTTTAACTACCTGCCGGTCAAGGTGGGTGACGAGGTCAGTAGCGACAATTCAGCGGGAATCATCCGTACCTTGTTCAAAACCGGTTTTTTCAAGGATGTCAGGCTTGAAAAAGATCAGGATGTACTGGTGGTGTTCGTTCAGGAGCGCCCGGCAATTTCAAAAATAAATATCAGTGGAAACAAGGACTTGGATACCGATCAGCTATTGATGGGGCTGAAGGATATCGGTCTGGCGGAGGGCCGAGTATTCAAACGGGCTATCCTGGAACAGGTTGAACAGGAGTTGAATCGGCAATATTTCGCCCGTGGCAAGTACGGGGTCAAGATCGTCTCCACAGTCTCGCCCCTGGAGCGGAATCGTGTGGAATTGGATATCGAGATCTCGGAGGGTCTGACAGCCCGTATCAAGCGCGTCAATATCATTGGCAATCAGGCCTTTGATGATGACGAGCTGCTCGATGAATTCCAACTCGGGATTCCATCCTGGTACGAATTCTTCTCCAGCAGGGATAAATATTCCAAACAGGCGCTTTCCGGGGATCTGGAAAAGCTGCGCTCCTATTACCTCAACCGGGGCTATGTGGATTTCAAGATCGGTTCCACACAGGTTTCGATTACCCCGGATAAAAAGGATATCTATATCACTGTAGTAGTTTCCGAGGGCGACGTCTTCACCCTGAGTGATATCAAACTCGCGGGTGATATGGAACTGCCGCAACAGGAGCTCTTTCCGCTTATTCACCTGCGGCGCGGCGAGGTCTTTTCCCGCAAGCAGGTGACGGCCAGTGCTGAACGGCTTACCAGCAAGTACTCGGACGCCGGGTACGCCTTCGCCAATATCAACAGCATTCCGGATATCGACCGTGACAACAAGCAGGTAGCCATCACCTTCTTCGTCGACCCGGGTAAGCGCGTGTATGTGCGCCGCATCAATATCAGCGGCAATACCAATACCCGGGATGTAGTGGTGCGGCGGGAGTTGCGGCAGATGGAGTCGGCCTGGTTTTCCGGAGAAAAGGTGCGGCTATCGAGGGAACGTCTGCAGCGTCTCGGTTATTTTGGCGATGTCAATATCGAGACCCCGGCAGTGCCTGGCAGCACGGACCAGGTGGATGTGAATGTGGATGTGGAGGAGCGGGCTTCGGGAAGCCTGAGTGCCGGTATTGGCTATTCCCAGACCCAGAACTTCGTCTTCAATGCGAGCATCACCCAAAACAATTTTCTGGGTACGGGGAAGCGGGTTTCCGCCAGTTTCGACACCAGCGCGGCTACCCGGCGGTTCATCCTGGCTTACACCAACCCTTATTATACGATAGACGGGATCAGCAGAGGCTTCGACATCAGCTACCGGGAAACCGATTTTGCTGAACTGAATATCTCCAGCTACAGTACGGATGTGAGTCGACTGGGGATGAATTTTGGTATTCCGGTCACCGAGTTCGATCGCTTCAAGTTCAGTCTGGCCTATGAGCAGACGAAGTTCTTTCTCGGCTCCACTCCTTCACAGGTTGTGCAGGATTTCATTGACGAGAATGGTGAGGATTTTGGTGATTTCGAGTTTGTCGCCAGTTGGACCCGTGATACTCGCGACCGGGCAATCTTTCCTAATCGTGGCGGCAGCCAGTCGTTCAGCGTAGAGACAAACCTGCCCGGCAGTGATCTTCAGTATTATCGGACAAACTATCGTCACACGCGCTACTTTCCAATGGCCAGATCCTTCACCCTGAAGCTGAATGGACTGCTGGGTTATGGTGAAGGATACGGTGAAGATGATGACCTGCCCTTTTTCCGGAATTTCTACGCGGGCGGCATCGGTTCGGTGCGTGGCTTCAAGAGCAACTCTCTGGGTCCGCAGGATGAATTTGATGATGCCTTGGGAGCAAATGCGAAAATTGTTGGTCAAATTGAGCTGTTGTTTCCCCCGCCGGGAGATACCTTTAGAGATTCGATGCGTTTTGGCCTGTTTCTCGATGCAGGTAATGTGTTCGATTTAAGCGGCGGTGCTGATATTGACAGCGATGAGTTTCGGGCATCTGTGGGCGCAATGTTATCCTGGATGTCGCCGGTAGGTCCCCTTTCCTTCAGCATAGGTTATCCAGTGAAGGAGAAAGAAGGGGATGAGACTGAGATTTTTCAATTCAATATCGGGGCTGGTTTCTGATAATGAGGAGCGATTTTGTGAAGAAAAAAGGTTTTTTGGGTGCGTCATTGCTGATTCTTGTCCTGTTGTCCGGGATGGCTTGGGCAGAAACCTATCGGATTGGATTTGTCAATGCGACCAAGGTTTTCGAAGAGTCTGAACAGTACAAAAAGGCGAGAGATCGCCTGCAGACCGAGTTTTCCCGCCGTGAGAAGGATCTGCTCTCGAGCCAGAAACAGCTGAAGCAGCTGGAAGAGAAGTTGCAGCGTGATGGCACCGTGATGAGTGAGTCTGAAGTGAAGCGGCTCGAACGGGATATCCTGTCCCGGCGGCGAAAGCTGAAAAATTCCCAGACTGAGTTCCGTGAGGATCTCAATCTGCGCCAGAATGAAGAGTTCAAGAAACTGCGGGCCCAGATCCGCGAGGTTATCCAAGAGGTTGGAAAATCGGAAAACATTGATCTGATCGTCTCGGACGGTGTGGTGTATTTCAGTAAGAAGATCGATATATCCGATCTGGTTTTGGATAAACTGAAAAAGCTCAAAAAGTAGCGCTGCCGGGGTCCGAGTATGCGGGTTTGCCGACTGGGAGATCTGGCCAGTGCTGTTGGCGCCGACCTCTCAGGTGACCCGGATATCGAGATAACCGGCGTCGGCACCCTGGAGCATGCCGCCCGGGGTGAAATCAGTTTCCTCAGCAACCCGAGATACCGGCGATTTTTGAGCGATACTCAGGCCTCAGCGGTTATCCTGGCTGCGGAAGATGCGGCTCACTGCCACACCGCTAAACTGATCAGTGACAATCCTTACCTGACCTACGCAAAGGCGGCGAGCCAGTTGCTCCCGCAGCTGGATCAGCCGGCTGGTCGTCATCCCAGTGCGGTACTGTCCCCTACAGCCGATGTGCATACCACAGCCTGGATTGGGCCCTGTGCGGTGATTGGCGAACGGGTCAGAATCGGCGCCGGCGCCTACATCGGCCCAGGATCGGTGGTTGAAGATGACTGTGTGATCGGTTCAGCAACCCGTCTAGTCGCCAGGGTTACCCTGTGCCAGGGGACGCAGCTCGGCTCGAAGTGCCTGATCCACCCCGGCGCCGTGCTTGGTGCGGATGGCTTTGGCCTGGCTAATGATGCGGGACGCTGGGTAAAAGTACCGCAAATCGGACGGGTCATAGTCGGCGATGAAGTTGAAATAGGCGCGAATACTACGGTTGACAGGGGGGCGCTGGAAAATACCGTTTTGGGCAATGGGGTCAAGCTGGACAATCTGATCCAGATCGGACACAACGTTCAGATTGGCGAGCATACAGCCCTGGCTGCCGCCTGCGCGATTGCCGGTTCTACAAAAATTGGCCGATTTTGCACAATTGGGGGGCTCACCGGGCTGGCTGGGCACCTCACGATCGGTGATAATGTGCACTTTTCCGGAGCCAGTCAGGTCACACGTTCTTTTCCGAATGCGGGTTATTACAGTGGAAACCTGCCGGCGATGGAGAACAAAGACTGGCGCAAAGCGGTTGCCCGTATTCGACAACTGGATGGAATGGCAAAACAGCTGAAGGCATTAGAGAAGCTGGTTGCTGCTGCGTCTGGCGCTGAGTAATAATCTGACGATTCAAATTAGGAGGGTAGATTGATCGTGATGGATATCAATAAGGTGCTGAGTTTACTACCGCACCGTTATCCCTTCCTGATGATTGATCGGGTTGTGGAGTTTGAGAAAGATACGCGGCTACTGGCGTTGAAGAACGTCACGTACAACGAACCCTTCTTCAATGGACATTTTCCCATTCAACCGGTCATGCCGGGAGTACTGATCATCGAGGCGATGGCGCAGGCCACCGGGCTGCTGGCGATGGAATCGGATCCATCGACCGTCGGCGAGACCACGATCTATCTATTTGTCGGTATCGACAAGGCCCGCTTCAAGCGGCAGGTCGAACCGGGAGACCAGCTGTATATCGAAGTCGTACAGAATAAGATGAAACGTGGCATTGGGTTCTTTTCCGGAACCGCCACTGTCGATGGAAAGACGGTGGCCACCGCAGAGATTATGTGTACTGCCAGGGAGATAGGGAGCTGATTGATCCACGTGCTGTCATCGATCCTGCGGCGGAGCTGGACGAGAGTGTAACGGTAGGCCCTTTTTCAGTGATCGGTGCGGATGTGCAGATCGGCAAGGGCACCAGCATCGGACCTCATGTAGTGATCAGAGGTCAGACCAGGATTGGCGAAAAAAATAAAATCTTTCAGTTTGCTTCGGTCGGCGAAGATCCACAGGATAAGAAATATGCCGGTGAGAAGACGCGCCTGGAGATTGGCGACAACAACGTAATCCGTGAGTTTGTCACCATCAACCGCGGCACCGCTAATGATCGTGGAGTGACACGCATCGGGCACGATAATCTGCTTATGGCATACACCCACATGGCCCACGATTGCCTGCTGGGTGATCACATCATCCTGGCCAATGCCGCTTCCCTGGGTGGTCATGTGACCATCGATGATCACGCCATCTTGGGCGGCTTTACCATCGTGCACCAGTTCTGCCGGATCGGCGCCCACAGCTTTTGCGGCATGGGCTCCGCCATCGGTAAGAATGTCCCACCCTACATGATGGTTTCCGGTCAGCCCGCCAAGCCCCATGGCATCAACAGTGAAGGCCTGAAGCGTAGAGATTTCAGCGCCGAGGCCATCCTGCAGATCAAACGCGCCTATAAGCAGCTCTACATGTCGCATCAGCGGTTGGAAGCGGCCATTGAAGCCATTCGAGAGATGCAGCAGGAAACCCCGGAGCTGCAAATACTGGTCGATTTTCTCGCTAAACCGGGACGCGGCATCCTCCGTTGAGCCCACCGCTGATCGGCATCGCGGTCAACGAGGTCTCCGGCGACCAGCTGGCCGCCGCACTCATCCAAGCCCTCAAAAGAAAACGCCCCGACCTGTGTTTTACCGGCATGACCGGCCCGCTGATGGAGGCGGAGGGTTGCAATAGTCTGGAAAAGATGGACCCGGTGATGGGCCTGACCGAGGTGCTGAAGCACCTGCCACACCTGCTGGGAGTGCGCAGGCGGCTGTTGCGCCACTTCCGGGATAATCCTCCCGAGCTGTTCATCGGTGTCGATGCCCCGGATTTCAATCTGCAGCTGGAGACCCGGCTCAAGGCCGCCGGGATCAAGACCGCTCACTTTGTCAGTCCCACGGTCTGGGCTTGGCGTCCTGAGCGGGCAAAAAAATTCAAGGATGCGGTCGATCTGATGCTCTGCATCTTTGACTTCGAGGTGGATTTTCTACGCCGTTACCAGGTTAACGCCACCTATGTCGGCCATCCCATGGCCGATGAAGTTCCCCTTGAGCCCCTGGCAGCCGAGGAACAGCGCCGCCAGCTGGGCATGGACCCGCAACGACCGGCCATTGCCATCCTGCCCGGCAGCCGCATGAGCGAGGTGAGTCGTCTGACCAACGATTTTCTGGCCACCGCCCAATGGTGTCTGCAACGGCGACCGGAACTGCAGTTCGTCGCGCCGTTGGTGAACGGCCAGGTGCGGCAGTATTTCGAAGAACGCCTTGCGGAACAGGCTCCGGACCTGCCTATCACCCTGCTCGACCAACAGCCTCGGCAGGCCATCCAGGCCGCCGAAGTGGTGCTGGTCGCTTCCGGCACCGCCACGCTTGAGTGTTTATTGCACAAACGTCCCATGGTGGTCGCCTATCGGGTATCGACTCTCACCTACGGCTTGATCCGGGGTTTCAACCTGCTCAAGGTCCCCCATGTGGCAATGGCCAATCTGTTGGCTGATGAGCCCATGGCTCCGGAATATCTCCAGCACGAGTGCCGGCCGGAAAAACTCGGCCCGGCATTGCTCGATCTATTGGCATCGCCGCAGCGACGCGAGCGAGATCGCCGCCGCCTATCTGAAGATCCATCAGGCGCTGCGTTGCAATGCGGCAGAGCGGGCGGCGGATGCGGTACTCGAAGTGATCGATCAACAATCTATAAATTAACCCGGGGGAGCAAATGGAATCAGAAATGCTTATTGCCGGAGTCGACGAGGTGGGAAGAGGGCCTCTGGCAGGGCCGGTGGTGGCTGCGGCGGTTATCCTCGATCCGGCCAGGCCCATCGAAGGGCTGGCGGATTCGAAGAAACTCAGTGAGAAAAAACGCCAGCAGTTGGCCGGGCAGATCCGCGAGCAGGCGCTTGCCTGGTCCCTGGGGCGGGCGGAGGTGGAGGAGATCGACCGGATCAACATCCTGCAGGCGAGCCTGCTGGCGATGCAGCGGGCGGTGGAGGCACTGTCTCTGGTCCCACATCGGGCCCTGGTGGATGGTAATCGGCTGCCGCGGCTGCCCTGCGCGGCGGAGGCAATTGTCGGAGGAGACAGCACCGTTGCAGCAATCAGCGCGGCTTCCATCATCGCCAAGGTGGCGCGGGATCGGGAGATGGTGGAGTTGGATGAGGTACATCCGGGTTATGGCTTGGCTAAGCACAAGGGCTATCCCACGAAAGTCCATATCGAGGCGCTGCAGACCTTCGGCGTCACCCCGATCCATCGTCGTTCCTTCGGTCCGGTGAAACGCCTCCTGGGCATCGATTGAGTGAATGTTTTGTGTTGAGAGGCTCATGGTCTGAGCCTGTTTCGCGGTAGAATTATATTCCATGAATCCTTCCTTTGTTCACCTGCGTGTCCACTCCGAATACTCTCTGGTTGATGGGATCGTGCGGATCAAGCCGGTGGTTGCCCAGGCGGTTGAGATGGGCATGCCGGCGTTGGCGGTGACCGACCAGTCCAATCTATTTGCCTTGGTGAAGTTCTATCAGGCCGCTCAGGCAGCAGGGGTCAAACCCATTGCCGGAGTGGATGCCTGGCTGCGCAACCCGGAGGATGTGAACAACCCTTTCCGCCTGGTATTACTGGTGCAGAACAACGCCGGCTACAAGAACCTGACCCGGCTGGTCTCCCGCAGTTATCGGGAAGGGCAGCATCTGGGTCGACCGATGCTGGAGCGGGAGTGGCTGAAGGGCAATGTGGATGGCCTCATCGCCCTCTCCGCCGGACGTCACGGAGATCTGGGGCGGGCGCTGCTGGCGGGCCATCAGGCGGAAGCGGAGCGGCTACTGGCTGGTTGGCTGGCGCTGTTCGATGACCGTTTCTACCTGGAGCTGAATCGCACCGGCCGTCCGGAGGAGGAAGACTGTCTGCATGCCAGCGTGGATTTGGCAGCGGCTCACGGGGTGCCGGTGGTGGCCACCAATGATGTCCATTTCATCAGTGGTGAGGATTTCGAGGCCCATGAGGTGCGGGTCTGCATCCATGAAGGACGCACCCTGGACGACCCCCGTCGCCCGCGCAACTTTTCTGAGCAGCAGTATCTGCGCACCCCGGCGGAGATGCAGGAGCTGTTCGCCGATATCCCGGAGGCATTGGAAAACAGCGTCGAGATCGCCAAACGCTGTAATCTCGAATTGACCCTGGGCAAGAACTATCTACCCGACTTCCCGATCCCGGCGGGGATGACCGTCGATGAGTACTTCGCCGAGGAGTCGCGCAAGGGGCTGGAGTGGCGGCTGGAACGGATTTTCGCCGGACAGGATGTCCAAGTACCGCGAGGGCATGGAGGCCCAGGAGCGGTGGACGTGCACTCACCGGACTTCGCAGAGCAGCGCAAGGTTTATGACGAGCGTCTGCAGATCGAGCTGGATGTGATCAACGGCATGGGCTTTCCCGGCTACTTCCTGATCGTCGCCGACTTCATCCAGTGGGCCAAGGACAATGACATCCCGGTGGGGCCTGGTCGTGGTTCCGGAGCCGGTTCTCTGGTGGCCTATGCGCTGAAGATCACCGATTTGGACCCGATCGATCTGGAACTGCTGTTTGAGCGTTTCCTCAATCCGGAGCGGGTCTCCATGCCCGATTTCGATGTCGATTTCTGCATGGACAAGCGGGACCTGGTGATCGACTACGTGGCGCAGACCTACGGCCGCGATTCGGTTTCGCAGATCATCACCTATGGCTCGATGGCGGCCAAGGCGGTGGTGCGTGATGTGGGACGGGTGCTGGGCCACCCCTACGGCTTCACCGATCGGGTAGCCAAGATGGTGCCCTTCGAGATCGGTATGACCCTGAAGAAGGCCCTGGAGGAGAGCGAGGATCTGAAGCAGGCCTTCGACACCGATGAAGATGTGCGTGACCTCATCGAGATGGCGAAGAAGCTCGAGGGCTGCACCCGCAACGCCGGTAAGCATGCCGGCGGCGTGGTGATCTCCCCGGGCCTGCTCACCGATTTCTCGCCGCTCTATTGCGAAGAGGGAGGCGGCAATCTGGTCACCCAGTTCGACAAGGACGACGTAGAGAAGGTCGGCCTGGTGAAATTCGACTTTCTCGGCCTGCGCACCCTGACCATCGTCGACTGGGCCTTGAAGACGGTGAACGCCGGGCGCGCCAAGCAGGGCCTGGAACCGGTGGATATCAACGCCATCCCGATGGATGACGAGGCGGCCTTCAAGCTTCTCAAGGCTTGTGAGACCACTGCGGTGTTCCAGCTTGAATCCCGTGGCATGAAGGAGTTGATAAAAAAGCTGCAGCCCGACAGCTTCGACGATATCACCGCGCTGGTGGCCCTGTATCGGCCCGGTCCGCTGCAGTCGGGCATGGTGGATAACTTTATCAACCGCAAACACGGCCGGGAGGCGATCTCCTATCCGGATGTCCACTATCAGCATGAATGCTTGAAATCGATCCTCGAACCCACCTACGGCGTCATCCTCTACCAGGAGCAGGTCATGCAGATCGCCCAGGTGATGGCCGGCTACTCCCTGGGCGGCGCCGATCTGTTGCGCCGCGCCATGGGCAAGAAGAAAGCGGAGGAGATGGCCAAGCAACGGGCGGTCTTCAAGGAGGGATCGGAGCAGAACAACATCGATCCCGAGCTGGCAATGAAGATCTTCGATCTGGTGGAGAAGTTTGCCGGTTACGGCTTCAACAAGTCCCACTCCGCCGCTTATGCACTGGTCTCCTATCAGACATCCTGGCTCAAGGCCCACTATCCGGCGGCCTTCATGGCGGCGGTCTGCTCAGCGGACATGGACAACACCGATAAGGTGGTGCCGCTGATCGAGGAGTGCCGGCGTATGAAGCTCAAAGTGGAGCCGCCCCAGGTCAATCTCTCCCAATACAAATTCACCATCGCGGACGACAAGACCGTGATCTACGGCCTGGGCGCCATCAAAGGCGTGGGTGAGGCGGCGATCGAGACGATGGTGGCGGAACGGGATGCCAACGGAGCCTTTGCGGACCTGTTCGAGTTCTGCCGTCGCATCGACATGAAAAAGGTCAACCGTCGGGTGCTGGAGTCGCTGATCCGCGCCGGCGCCCTGGATGGCATGGGGGCCAATCGCGCTACATTGATGTTGCAACTGCCCCTGGCCCTGAAGATGGCGGAGCAGCATTTCCAAATGCAGACGGTCGGCCAGAACGACCTGTTCGGCATGAGCGATCCCCAACCCGCGGCAAGCAGTCATTCCCAAGTGGTTCCGGACGATGTGGAAGAGTGGGAGGACGAGCAACGACTGCAAGGGGAGAAGGAGACCCTGGGGCTCTATCTCACTGGACATCCCATCGACCGTTACGAAGAGGAATTGCGACAGATTGGCTGCAGCCGGATTGGCGAGCTGTCGCTGGATTCCACTCCGGGGAATGGCCAGCACTCCAAGGGCACCTACGGGGGGCAGAGCCGGCGTGGAGTTCCAGTGGTGGTCGCGGGATTGGTGGTCAGCGCCACTCATCGCCAGACTCAACGGGGGCGAATGGGGACGATCCTGCTGGATGACCGTAGCGGCCGCATCGAGGCCACCCTCTTCAGCGAGACTTATGAGAATCACCGCGATCTGCTGACGGCGGATAAGATTCTGGTGGTCTCAGGCAGTCTCAATTACGATGAATTCCGCGGCGGCCTGAGTATCCGTGCCGACAACCTGCTCACCTTTGAGCAGGCCAGGGGACACTATGCCGGACAGTTGGGTTTGAAGGTGAAATTGAATGGCTCCAGTGTCTGCGGATTCCGCCAGGAATTATTGCAGATCCTGTCTCCATTCAAAGGCGGGACAACCGGCATCAGGCTGCACTATCAAAGCCAGCAGGCGGAAGGAGAGTTGCAGTTCGGTAGAGAGTGGATGGTCAATCCCACGGATGAACTGTTGCGTCGCCTGGAACATTTACTGGGAAATGAAAACGTTAGGGTGATATACGGCCGGGGAGGCGCGGCTCAGCCCCGGGCGTGATACAGACTAAACGTTCGCAAAAAAAGCTATGAAAAGCTCAGGGTAATTAAGAGTGGAAGTAATACTAATTATCTATTGCGTCACTTTGATTTCAGTTAAAGAATGATTCTATTACTTTAGAGGGCATATGACATAGTTCAGGTTTTGCTCATTTTCATCTCAAGCTTTTACTGCAGGTATAGGCGTATCAAGTGTCGATCTTGAGTGAGCGCCAGCTAATTCTATTTATCTATTGTATTTTGCTACGAACATTACCTACTGTCTAAAAGGCCATGAGCACTTTGCACTGAGAAACGTTTAATAAGCATCATACTGGCAAGTCGCCGAATGGGGTATTGACCAAAGTACGGATGTGAAACTATGGAAACTCGATTTATTGTTTCTGAACGATCAGCACGAATATTTCTTGTTGCTGTAATCATCGTTGAAATATGCATGGTAGCGGTGTTTCTGACTTACGAGTTACTCGATAAGCAAGGTTTGTTTATCCACAGGCTGTTCAACTTGGATAGCGAAAAAAATATCCCGGCCCTGTTTTCTTCAGCGCAACTCTTTCTCGTCGGCCTGGTATTCTTGTCAATTGCATACCAGTCGAGGCAAACACGTTTCTACTCACCACTCTTTCTGACTGCACTAGGCACAGCCTTTATTTTCTTAGCCTTTGATGAAGCTTTTTCTATCCATGAGAGAATTACCTATTCGCTCGTACATATCGAATGGATACCACGCTTCAAGGGAGATCACGGGATCTGGGTTGCCCCGTATCTTTTTGCAGGCCTGGTTTTTTTCCTGTTGACGTACAAGCAATTCCTGAAAATGTGGAAGGAAAGCAGGCGAGAAACCACCATAATGGCATCTGGAATCGTGATCTTCATGGTAGGTGTTGTAGGCTTGGAGGTCATTGGCTATCAATTACTCGGGGAAGGTTCTTCCATCAGTCATCTCTATACGTTGGAGGTTGCATTAGAGGAATTTCTCGAAATGATGGGTATCAGCATAGTCCTTTACGGCGCAGTGACGTTGCGGCAGATCTAGGTCGACTGTCAATTATCTGAAACAAGTCGTTTCAGCTCACTTTACGATCATCCCGAATCTCCATCCTGCGGATGGATGGAGGTTTTGAGGTGAGGCCAGAGTGTTTGTGTGGTTCTGGCCTCATGGTGTTTTTGTTGGCTGTTAAACGAGAGCGCCACCGACTAGCAAAACCATAATCAGCAGGATAAGAACCGACAAAACCTTCAGTGATGTGCTCATGAAAACCTCCTTTTCAGAACTGCTTGACACCAAACATAGATTAACCAAAACCTATTTCTTTGGTATTTCTGAAAAGATAAGAGGCGTTTCAGTCTGTTTCAGAGGAAAAGCTCAGGTTTTAACCCGCAACTCTCACCTGACGAATCCTGTTTAGGAGAAATGTGCCGTTTAAACGGAAGGTGATATTAACAATCAGCCTATCGACAGCATAACACTCTGTTCTATCCGGTTTTTGGAACAATCTGGCTGCGTAGCTTGGCCGATCCCCCTTGAATCATAGCTACAGCTATGCCTCTGTGGGCGATCAACCAACCTGCTTTATCAGCATGCCCCAAAATTCCGGATCCTGGTGAGATATACGGGCTTATAGCGGGTGATTTCTGATGTTTGTTATCTCTCTTCTGACAGTCGAGCCGAATTCTGCATTTTTAGTTTAAAAAGGCATGGGATTATTTTTTCAGCTTGGGTATCTCATCAGAGAGAATATCCAGATTCGGCAGCATGACGATCTCGATGCGCCGGTTGAGTTGACGACCATCCGCTGTGGTGTTGTCCGCCCGAGGCTGGTGCTCGCCGAAACCGGCGGCAGACAGATTGACCGGGTCCACTGCTGCCTCGATCAACAAATGGACTACGGCCAGGGCGCGCGCAGAGGAGAGCTCCCAGTTGCTCGGATATTGGGCGCTGTTGATTGGATTATTATCGGTGTGGCCCTCTACCTGGAATCGGCGGTCCTGGAACTGAGCAAGGATACCTGCCACCTGGGTCAGTGCTTCCTTGCCCGCCTCGTTCAGCTGTGCGCGGCCACTGTCGAAAAGCACATTGTTCGGCAGTTCAATCACGATTCGGCCCTGTCTGATATTGACGCTTAGCTGTCCCGCATCGATCATGACCTGCAGTCGCTCCACGAACTGGGCGTAGATCTCGTTGCGGCGCTGGGTCTCGTATTCCACCTCTCGCAACATTTCGATCTGCAGATTGGATTCCTGCAAAGCCCGCTGCAGGTCCTGGCGCTTTATCTGCAGATCGATCAGTTCCTTCCCGGCACTGTCGAGCTGGAGTTTCGTCTGAGCAAGCTCCTGCTGCTTTTTGTCAATCTCACTTTGGGCGCCAACCAGGGATTGCCTGGTGTCAGATAATTCCTGCAGCGCCGCATCATGTTTGCGGGATGAAACACAGCCCGAGATGACCAATAAAATGAGTACGATTGAGATTGTTTGAAGGCGCATATGATTTTATTGATTGGCTGTTGAAATGCTGATGACGCTAGCATCCATGAGAAATCAGGAATCTGTCAAGCGGTTGAGCGCAACCGTGCGATGAATCAAAACAGAAGTCACGTTCTCTGCTGGGTGTTGGATGGATAGGGAAGAGTGATTGTGCACTACAATGTTTCCTCAATAAGGGGAAAATCTATTTCAGCAGCAGGGATTGATGTGAGATTGCCATGATAGTTATTGTCGCGATATTGATCGGCCTGTTTATTTATGGGGCATGGGGATTTGAAGCGGGTTTTTTCGCTGCTCTGATGACTTATCTGATTGGAACCCTCTATCAACAGAAGCAGCGCCTGGGTGAACTCGAAGCGGAAGTTCGGCGATTGGGATCGATAGTGTCGGCCATGAGGCGGCCTGCGTCTGATGTCGAGCAAGCAGAGCCATCCAAATCTGAATCTGAAGCTGGAACAATCTCCCCAAGGTCAGCTGAAATTCAAGCAGTCGGGGATGCCGCTGACGCAGAGCCGTTGGAGCTGGATGTCGATTTCGATCTTCTCGATGAACCTGCCCCTGTCCCTCCGCCACCCGTACAGAGACCAGCCCGGCGATTTAGGCATCAGGTTTCAGAGGGCTATGAATCACGCCTGCTGGAGTGGATAAAGAGCTATTTCACTGGCGGCAATCTGATGGTCAGGGTCGGTGTCATCGTGCTCTTTTTCGGGGTTGCCTTTTTACTCAAATATGCGGCTGATCACAGCCGGCTACCCATCGAATTGAGACTGACCGGCACCGCGCTTGGCGGCATGGTGATTCTGGGGTTGGGCTGGCGTCTGCGTCACAAACGGGAGAATTATGCCCTGACGCTGCAGGGTGGGGCGGTGGGTGTGCTCTATCTCACGGTGTTTGCTGCGTTGCGGCTCTATAGCGTAATTCCTCCAGGACTGGCCTTTGGCCTGCTATTACTGTTCGTTGCCCTGTCTGCATTGCTGGCATTGTTGCAGGATTCAAGGGCGCTGATCGTTCTGGCAACCGCTGGAGGATTTTTAGCACCGGTGCTGACATCCACCGGTGAGGGCAGTCATGTCGCCCTGTTCAGCTACTATCTGCTGCTGAATGCCGGAATCCTGTTGGTTGCCTGGTTTAAGGCCTGGCGTGTTCTGAATCTGGTGGGTTTTGCCTTCACCTTTGTGATTGGCGCACTCTGGGGCGCGCAGTATTATCGGCCGGAATTCTTTTCCACTACCGAGCCGTTTCTGATCGCCTTTTTCCTGCTCTATGTGGGGATCGCGGTGTTGTTCGCCATACGTCAGCCACCTGACCTTAGAGGTGTGGTGGATGGTTCTCTGGTTTTCGGTGTGCCTTTGATCGCCGCGGGTCTGCAGGCTGCCCTGGTCCGGGACTTTGAGTATGGCCTGGCGTTCAGCGCCTTGGCGCTGGGTGGTTTCTACATCCTGTTGGCCAGTCTGTTGTTCAAGCGTGGTGGTCAAGCATTGCGCATGCTGTCCGAGAGTTTTCTGGCCACCGGTGTTGTTTTTACCACTCTGGCCATACCCTTTGCCTTCGAAGGTCACATTACATCCGCCTTTTGGGCTCTGGAGGGTGCTGCTCTGCTTTGGGTAGGATTGCGGCAGTCACGCCTGGCACCCAGGCTATTCGGGTCGCTTTTGCAAATCCTGGCGGGGCTGTTTTATTTGCTCGATGCCTATCGGGTGGGTCAGGATTTTCCAGTACTCAATGCACTGTTTCTGGGAACGCTGCTGATCGCATTTGGTGGCTTGTTCAGCAGTTTTTATCTTGAACGTTTAAAAGAGCGCACCGTTGTCTATGAACAAATGCTGGCAAGGCTGTTTTTTGTTTGGGGGTTTGTCTGGTGGCTGGGAGGCTGCGTTCGGGAGATCGAGGATTTTTCATCATCGCCAGACCAATTGGCGTGGATACTTGGAGTTCTGGCGCTGACCTCGGTCTTAAGCGAAATGCTGAAACCTTGGCTTGACTGGCCAAGGCTCAGGTATGCGGCTCTAGGATTGCTGCCCTTGCTTCTGCTGGTGGCGGTTGGCATGCGTCTTGATGATGTACATCCCTTTGTGGGTTGGGCACTTGTTGCCTGGCCAGTAGCGCTTGCCGGACACTACTGGCTGCTACGTCACTATGATGACGTTAGATCGGATGTCATTCGATTCTGGCATGCAGGTGCCTTCTGGTTGATCGTCTACCTGTTCTCCTACGAGGTCTCCTGGCAACTCAACCATTGGGTGGCGGGTTCGTACACCTGGAAGCTGATTCCCTGGGCATTGACGCCGATGCTGATGGTAGTGGCACTGCTGAGGTTCGGCAAGCTTCTGACCTGGCCGGTTGGGCGTTTCCATGCTGAATACACGACGTTTACCCTGGCTCCGATAATCCTCTATCTGCTGGGCTGGGGTATGCTCGCCAATGCAACCGACCCTGGTGATCCCTGGCCATTGGCGTATCTGCCGATCATCAATCCACTGGATCTGGTCATCCTGTTCTCAGTGCTTGTGGCACTGAAATGGTGGCGCACTGCGGGGGATTGGCTGATGGGGATGGGCATCACTCTGTCACACTATCTATCAGTCATGGGAGCGGTGCTGTTTCTTTGGCTGAATGGCATGGTGACCCGTACTGTGCATCATTGGGGCGGGGTGCCGTTCCATGCGCCTGCGATGTTCGACTCGCAGGTGTTTCAGGCATCCATATCCGTCTTATGGGCGGTGGTCGGGCTGGGCGGCATGTTGCTGGGGACCTGGCTGAAAAGACGCTCTATCTGGATTCTGGGCGCCGGTTTGATGGGCTTGGTGGTCGTCAAGCTGTTCATTGTCGATTTATCGAATACGGGTACAGTGGCGCGCATCGTATCCTTCATCGGAGTGGGGCTGTTGTTGTTGGTCGTAGGTTATTTTTCGCCGGCGCCACCCCGTGAAATCACTAAGGAGTCTGAAGAGTGAGGTTCTGGAAGGTTGCACTGTTGTTGTTTGTCTCTATAGGTCAGTCACTTGCAGGGAATGGCATACCGCAGAAAGAGGCTTTTGCCTGGGGGATGGAACTTGAACTGGCGGATACGAGTCCATTTTACCGCATCACTTTGCCCCTTGAAGTCTATGCGGGGGTGGTGCGGCCGGATCTCGGGGATATCCGGGTGCTGAATGGACAGGGGAGTGTGGTGCCCCAGTCTATCGAGCTGCCTCCAGTGCATCAGACGTCTGATGAATTATATACCAAGGCAAAGGTCTTCCCGCTCTATGGGTCCAGGGATACCGATATCGAAACAATCCTCATTCAGTCTCCGAAGAAATGGCAGGAAGACCGGGTCAGCATTGCGACCCGTGAGCGTTTTACCAGCAGTGATGAGGTACTCCGTGGCTACATCCTGCAACTGGGTGAAAAGCCTGTTCGGGCAGCAAAGCAGCTGCATCTGGAATGGCGGGAAGAATCCAGGGGTGCTGTTCACCGTTTAAAAGTGGAATTCAGCAATGACCTGGCGCACTGGCGAACTCACAACGCCAGTGCGGTGATCGCGGATCTGCGTTATGGCGGGGAACGCCTGCTCAAACAGGAAATCCCGCTGGGAAACCTGCGCGCGAAGTATCTGCGACTGAGCCCTGCCAATGACTCAAAATTGATCGATCTGCTGGTTGCCAAGGTTGAGTTTGCCGGGGATGCAAAAGAGGTGATTCCCAACAGATTGGTCATCGAAAAAATCGAACCAGGTGAGCATCCCGGTGAGTATCTGTTCCTGCTGCCGGGTCCTCTATCTGCCGCCAGCATGGATATACTGCCGAGTGAGATCAACACCTTGCTGCGGGCGAGTCTCTATTCCCGCGCCGAGGGCGACCAATCCTGGGTACGCCGGGGCAGTGGGTTGATCTACAAGCTGGTTGCCGAGGGTGAACCCTTGCAGCAGTCCAAAATTCGGCTCAGTCGAACTCGTGACCGCTATTGGAAGTTGGTTATCGATACTTCAGGCGGAGGTTTCGGTGCCGCGCAACCCGAGCTTGTACTGGGCTGGATGCCCCACAGACTGATGTTCGCTGCTCGAGGTCAGGCTCCCTTCATGCTGGTCTACGGGAGCGGCCAAGTAGATCCAGTCAGCGGCAGCGCCGTGTTATCGGGGTTTGATAAAAAGCGTTTGCCCAGCCTCACCAGCCAGAACATTCGTATCAGCAAACAATTCGAAATCAGCGGACCTGCGGTGCTTGCAAAAAAGGTCGCCCCTGACTGGAAAAGCTGGATTCTCTGGGGTGTGCTGGTGTTGGGCACAGTAATATTGGGATGGATGGCCTGGTCGACCTTGCGCAAATTGTCTACATGACGCAGTTTCGAAAATAATTTGCATGTCGGTAGTTAAAACAAACTGCCAGTGCGGTATCGAATAGAGGCTTTTAGCATTAGGCGCTATACTGTCGCATTAATCCTGCTTCCGGTATAGTCCGTCCATGGATCTGAACTTTCTAGAATTTGAGCAACCTATCGCCGAACTTGAGGCGAAAATCGAAGAACTTCGACTGGTTGGTAATGACAACGAAATTAATATTCAGGACGAGATCACCCGTCTCGAGAGCAAAAGCCGTTCGCTGACGGAGTCGATCTTTTCCAACTTGAAACCCTGGGATATTTCTCAGCTCTCTCGACATCCTCAGCGACCCTACATGCTGGACTATATCGATCGAATATTCGACGAATTTCATGAACTGCATGGGGACCGGGCATTCGCCGATGACCATGCAATTGTTGGTGGTCTGGCGCGGATCGGTGGTAAGCCGGTGATGGTCATCGGTCAGCAGAAAGGGCGGGATACCAAGGATAAGCTGTATCGTAATTTTGGTATGCCGCGACCGGAGGGGTATCGCAAGGCCCTGCGTCTGATGGAGATGGCGGAACGCTTCCAGTTGCCGATCCTGACCTTTATCGACACTCCCGGCGCCTATCCCGGTGTGGATGCAGAGGAACGGGGGCAGAGCGAGGCCATCGCGCGCAATCTGAAGGTGATGTCCGGCCTGCGCACCCCGATCATCTGTACCGTCGTTGGCGAGGGTGGTTCAGGCGGCGCACTGGCAATCGGGGTGGGGGACCGAGTGATGATGTTGCAGTACAGCACCTATTCGGTCATCTCGCCGGAAGGATGTGCGTCCATCCTTTGGAAAAGCGCGGACAAGGCGCCGTTGGCAGCCGAGGCCATGGCGATTACCTCCGACCGACTGAAAGAATTTGAGCTGATCGACGAGATCGTGCCCGAACCCTTAGGTGGCGCGCATCGGGATATCGAGACGATGGCCAAAAACCTCAAGCATGCGCTGCTAGAAGGGTTGGAGAATCTGCAGAGCATGGCTATCGATAAGCTGCTCGATACCCGTTACCAGCGTTTGATGCAGTACGGCCAATATACTGGCGACTAATTCCTCGCTGGGTTGACCAGTGAATCTCACCTCAAAAGAACTGCTAGAGATCCTCCAAGGCTTCCCTACGGCGAGGCATTATCACCTGGCGCTTAGCGGGGGTCTGGACTCCACTGTCCTGCTGCATCTGTTGGCGGCCGTGCAGGGCGGGCTGGATGGGACTCTGCATGCCCTGTACGTTCATCATGGGTTACAGGCTGACGCGGACGCATGGGGGCGTCACTGCGAGAAGTCCTGCAATGATCTTTCCATTCCCTTCAAACAGCTTGAGCTGAACCTGTCTCCGCGCCGGGGCGAAAGCCTCGAGGCGCTGGCCCGTGATGCCCGCTATAGCGCACTGGCTGCTGCCATGGATGAAGGGGATATGCTGTTGACGGCACAGCATCAGGATGATCAGGCCGAAACTCTCCTGCTGCAGTTGCTTAGAGGCAGTGGTCCGAGCGGACTGGCGGCAATGCCCCGGCGGGTTCGGTTCGGTCAGGGCTGGCTGGTGCGTCCTCTGCTGGACTTCACCCGCACTGCGTTGGAGGAATATGCCAGACTTCACCACCTGAATTGGGTGGAAGATCCGAGCAATCAGAATCTGCGTCATGACAGAAACTATATTCGCCACCGGGTGATGCCAGTACTGCAGCAGCGCTGGCCCTCGGCAACGGCGACCATAGCCCGCTCTGCACGACTCAGCGGCGAACTGCAGGCGCTGGTTGATGAACAGGCCGCCGAGGATTTACTGGCGGCGCGGGGATCCCATCCCGGAACACTGTCTGTTGCAGCACTGCATGCGCTGTCCGCGCCCCGCATGCGCAGTCTCTTGCGCCATTGGGTGCGGGAGCGCGGTGGGTCGATACCGGGTTCCCGGCATCTACAGCGGATCGAGACTGAGTGCCTTTCGGGCCGCCAGGATTCACAGTCCCTGGTGCATTGGGGCGATTTCGAGGTGCGGCGTTACCGGGATGAGTTGTTTCTACTGCAGCCCCTGGCATCCCACGACCCTTCTACGCGGCTGGCTTGGCCGGATCTGCAGCCATTGACGTTGCCGACCGGAATGGGTGAATTGGTGCTGGAGCCTGCTGAGTCCGGCATCTCTAAGGAGAAGTGGCTTGCCGCCAGTGTCGATGTGCGCTTCAGGCAGGGCGGTGAAGTTTGCATCCCCAGGGGGTCAAAGCATCATAGGACGCTCAAAAAGTTGTTCCAGGAGTGGGCGGTTCCGCCCTGGGAGAGAGATCGTATCCCTTTGATATTTATGAATAATCAGTTGGTATCGATACCTGGCTATGTGAACTGTGAACCCTTCAGAGCTTGGTCCGGTGAAGAGGCAGTGCTGCCCCGCTGGCTGCCGAGCAATAGTTAAAGCGACGAGTCTATTTCACTCGCTGTCCAGGTGTCATTCACTGGGGTGTACCCGCCCTCACAAGGCGTTAATCGCTAAAGCAGTTGTATGAAGTGTTGATTTACTATTGAATAATTCAATAGTTTGGGAGGCAAGCTTATGGCTACTACACCTCAGATACACTACAAACAAAATCGGTTGAAACAGTTGCGGGCCTTTTGTCATGCGGCACAGAGCGGGTCCATCAGTGAAGCCGCAGAGCGGCTCTATTTGAGTCAGCCGACTGTCTCCCTGCAGATTCAAGCACTTGAGCGTGAATTGGATACCATTCTTTTTGAGCGCCGGGGACCCAAAATCAAACTGACCCCAGAGGGGCATGCACTCTATAAACTTGCGCAACCGCTGGTGGAAGGCATGGACAAACTGCAGGAAACCTTCGCGGCCTCCTGTGGGAAACTCGAAAGCGGGGAACTGAATATTGCCGCAGGGGAGTCGACGATTCTCTACATCCTGCCTGAACCTTTGCGGCGTTTTGCCGGGCTTTATCCTGGTATTCGCTTGAAACTGCACAATGTGACCGGACGGGACGGTATGGCGATGCTGCGTGGGGATCAGGCAGACCTTGCCATCGGCTCGATGCTCGAGGTGCCGGATGATGTGATCTATCAGCCGGTGGTGAACTATGCACCGGTACTGATTACCCCGTTAGACCACCCGCTGGCTGGACGCGAAGGGGTGACGTTGCATGATATCAGCCCATATGGACTGATTCTCCCACCGCATCATTTAAGCACCTGGCGGATGGTCGATCTGGTGTTCAATCAGAATAATGCCAGTTACAAGGTTACCCTGGAGGCAGGTGGTTGGGAGGTGATTAAAAAGTACGTGGAGCTCGGACTGGGGATCTCTATCGTCACGGATGTCTGCCTTACCGGAGAGGAGCGCATCGCCAAGATTCCCTTGGGTGAATATTTTCCAGACCGTAGTTACGGCATCGTATTGAGACGAGGGAAGTTTCTATCGCCTCAGGCAAAGCGGTTTCTGGAGACCGTGCATGAGGTTTTTGGGCGGCAGGGAAATTAAACTGGAGTATCAGGGTGTTCTTGCCAAACTACAGACTATCATCAACAGAATATTTCAGGGATAACCCTCGGTGGACTTATCGCCTTAGGGAAAGTTGTGTATCAGGATGTACATACAACTATGTATTTCCTTGTATTCCCCGCTCCATTAGAATATCTCCCAAATTATACCAAGGACCCTCAAGATGTTAGGACAAGCCCCTGAATTTCTGTCAGTACTCCGCGCAATGAAAATTGTGTCCGCTACCGATGCCACGGTTCTCGTGACAGGCGAGAGTGGAACGGGAAAAGAGCTACTCGCCAAGGCATTGCATCGTTACAGTCGTCGAGATGAGAAAGCGTTCGTCACCGTCAATTGCGCGGCACTGCCTGAACATCTGGCGGAGAGTGAGCTGTTCGGCCATCGCAAGGGCGCCTACACCGGGGCTGTTCAGGACGAGCAGGGCAGAGTGCAAGCCGCCAATGGCGGTACGCTCTTTCTCGATGAGGTCGGTGAATTGCCACTTGCCGTGCAGGCAAAATTATTGCGCTTTCTCGAGACAGGCGAGTGCCAGCAACTGGGTCAGCCCGTGACCAAAAAGGTCGATGTGCGGGTCATTGCCGCCACCAACCGGGATCTGGGCAGGGCGGTCGAAGAAGGCACATTTCGCAGGGATCTGTATTACCGGCTGTATGTGGTGCCCTTGGAGTTACCGCCACTGCGCACACGGCGTTCAGATATTGAGTTGATGCTGGCAGGTTTGACCCATGACTTGGCGAGCGAGTACGATCTGACACCTCCCCGCTATTCAAAAAATGCCTTGAAGCTGATCAATAGATATCAGTGGCCGGGAAATGTAAGGGAACTGAAGAATCTTTGTGAAAGGATGCTGATCCTCTTCTCCGGCAGACAGGTGGAAGCAGAAAACCTCCCACTGGAGATACGCCAGGCGCAAGTGCAGACAAGGACTGTTGTAGGTGGTTTCATGCTGCCGGAAATGGGCTTGAGCCTGGATGATCTGGAGGCTGATCTGATCAAACAGGCATTGAACAAAGCCCTTGGTAACCGGAGCAAGGCCGCCAGATTGCTTGGGCTTTCCAGGGATACCTTGCTCTATCGCATCAAGAAATACGCGATAGAGTATTAGAAAACATCCAGCGAGCTTCGGTTAGTAAACTCGGTAGCCGCCGTGGCGTCTGCGGCTGGACCAGTCAAACAAAGCAAAACCAGCAAGCAGGCCGGCCAGCAAGGAAGCTGCTACCAGACCCAGAGACCATTGCCAGGAAATACTCCAGGAAGATGGAAGGGTCTTTTCCAGGGACTGAATTCTCTGCACGAGGGTGGAATTTTCCTCCTTGAGTTTACTGATCCTGTCTGTCTTGTTTTCCTTATTCTCTCTCTGGCCGGCAAGTTCCAGGGAGGTTTGTATTTTCTCGGCACGCAGTTCCCCTGCCAGTTTATTGCTGTTCGCCAACTGCTCCTCAGCCTTACTTAATTTTTCCTGCAGTTTTACCTGAGCCTGTTCCAATTCGATTACTTTTGCCCGGGCAGGTTTGTTGGTCATTAGAAAGCCAGATTTTGTCCAACCAATTCTGCCATCCGGGGTGCGTACCTTCGCATACAGGCCTTTCTCTTCAAGTACCTCGAGCTTGGTGCCGCTCTGTAGTCTCTGTAATAGTTTTCCTTTTGATCCCTCCTGTTCATGGAGTGCAAGTTTGAGGTCGTCTGTGACATATTTCGTCTCAGCGCCCACTAGTTGAGAAATGAGGAAAAGGCTGGCTCCTACAAGCCAGAGTGTTTTGTTGATCACTGAAAACTCCCCCAGTGCCAGATTAGTTTCCGTCCTTTCTGGACGGAAACTAACTAAGTGGAATATGCAGAATAGGCATTATTTGTTATTCAGGCCAATATTAATGGAGACTTTATTAAAATAGCAGTGAAGAGTCATTGCTGCACTATCCTTGACTAGCCTGTGTGTGACTATCGACAAGGTACTGGGCTTTGAAGGTTGGAAGCGGTTTATATATATGTTTGCGTGTACTGGCGGTAGAAAGGAATGTTTGAAAACAGGGGAAGAAGAATGCACTTCCCCGTCCCCTGTTTTTGCAGCCTACTGAAGATCAGTCAATAATTACCAAAAGTAACAAAGTTGAGAGTACAGCAGTTAGTAGTATTGCCATTTCCACCCCTCCTGGGTTTATGATTTTCTTATTTGAGATTATTGTTATTATTAGCTTGGATGATAGAGCGGAAACGTAAACAGTTGTATCAGTCTTGACTGATTCCGTTGTAGGTGTAGTCTCACAGCAGCGAGATCGGTGATGCTCTAGAATCTTTGAGTCTCTGAATAGTGGCCGCTAGGATTCGTTTGTCAGAAAAAACCCGCTCAGAAATCCGAGCGGGTCAAATCATCCGTGAGGAGGAGGAAGGTCTAGTCATCAATATGACATCAAAATAACTTTAAATATCCGTTTAATATGAAAAAAGAACTAAAGCGGTATTTCTTCCAGGTCTTCTAGTTTTTTTATTAAGTTCTGGTTTTTACTGCTCTAAGGGGGAAACAGCACTGTGACTAAAAATCCATGGCAAAAAATAGGCTTGATTTGCGCGGGAATCATAGTTCTTGTTTGTGTCAAATTCATGTATGACATGGGTGCAAACATGGCCAGGATGACAGATCATGTTGGATCTCTAGCCAGGGATGTGTCTGAAATGAAATCAAGTATGGATGGCATGGCGGAAGACATGGCGAAAATGAGTGAAAGCATGCAGCGCATCGATGTGAATATCCATGGCATGGGTAATGCTGTTCAGCAAGGCGGTAAGGTTTTTCAGCAATGGGACCCTGCGCGCATGATGCAACAGTGATCGATATCAAATTACCTAACGATCAGGCATGGCTCATCTGAAAAGATTGTTTGATTGGGCCAGTCAAGAAATCTAGAGAGAGTGTGAGTACCCTCAACGACTTTGGGAGAGACTGTGTTTGTCTTTTGATGGGTTCTGAGATTGATCTGAACTGAGTGATGCAATCGCCCGGTTAGAGGGAAATGAGTCAAGATCGCATCAGGTTGGAGAAAAGGAGCAGCAACCGTTTTTGATAAGTTACTGAATTAATTGGTCGGAGTGAGAGGATTTGAACCTCCGGCCCCTGCCTCCCGAAGACAGTGCTCTACCAAGCTGAGCTACACTCCGAATTGGTTCCGGCATCGACCGGGCTTTGTCTGAAGGGGCGGGATCCCTTCACAAAGAGGCGGAGATGATAATGCAATCCCTGGCCTGTTTCAATTTGTTCTGGCGATGGAAAAATCAGCCAACCCTGAGAGTGCTTCACGATAAGGCGATGCTGGGATTTTCTCCAGGGCGGTTTTGGCCAGTTCCGCTTCTGTTTTGGCCAATTGCTCTGTGTATTCGATGGCATCGCTGGCATGAATCATCTCCATGACGAAGTCGATTTCATCGAGGCCACCTTTTTCGATGATCTGCTCTAAACGTTTGCGCTGAGATTCCTCGGATCGCTTCATAGCCTGAATCAGCGGCAGGGTGGGTTTGCCTTCAGCCAGGTCATCACCGATATTCTTGCCGATATCCTGGTTGGAGGAGTTATAGTCCAGTGCGTCATCAACCAGTTGGAAGGCAATGCCCAGATGCAGGCCATAATCCGACATGGCCTGCTCCTGTACCGGACTGGCCCCGGAGATGACTCCCCCGAGCCGGGCGCCTGCCTCGAATAAGGTAGCGGTCTTGCGTTTGATCACTTCCATGTAATCATGCTCACTGGCGTCCGGGTTATGGACGTTGAGCAATTGCAGGACTTCACCCTCGGCAATGCGATTGGTGGCATGGGAGAGTATATCCATGACCCGCATCTGTCCCACGTCCACCATCATTTCAAAGGAACGGGAGTAGAGGAAATCCCCAACCAGTACGCTGGCTTCATTGCCCCATACGGCATTTGCGGTTTCCCGGTTGCGTCTGAGTTCCGAGGCGTCTACGACATCATCGTGCAGCAGGGTAGCGGTATGGATGAACTCAATGATGGCCGCCAGATCGATATGCTGGTCATTTGCATAGCCGCAGGCGCGGGCGGCCAGGAGCACAATCATCGGGCGCAGGCGTTTACCGCCGCTGTTGACGATATATGCGCCAATCTGATTGATCAGCACCACATCCGACTGCAGGCGCTTGAGAATCAGCTTGTCGACAAGCTGCATATCGTCTGCAATGAGTTCGCGTATGTGGGAAATGTCCATAAATTACGGCACTTAAAAAAACCCTCGCATGCTAGGAGGGGTAGCGATGAGTGTCAAGCTAAATGGACTTAACGTTGACATTTGGGGCAGTAAAAACTGGACCGCTGGCCGATTCTTTTTTGTTTGATGGGTGTTCCGCACAGACGGCAGGGTGCGCCGGTGCGCCCATAGACCTGCAAAGACTGGGCAAAATAGCCGGGTCGACCATCCTCCTGTTGAAAATCCCGCAGGGTCGTGCCGCCTTGTGCGATCGCCTTGGACAGCACCGTAATGATCTCCTTCGCCAGCCTTTCATACCGGGGCAATGCAATGCGGTTGCAGGGTCTGGTGGGATGGATCCCCGCCTGAAACAAGGCCTCATTGGCGTAGATGTTACCTACGCCGACAACAACCTTACTGTCCATGATCAGGTTTTTGATGGCCAGGCGACGTGTTTGCCCAATTCGATGCAGGGTGGCGCCATGGAATTCACCCGCCAGGGGCTCAGGGCCGAGGTGCTTCAATAACTCATGGCTTTCCACCGGGTCTGAGGTCCAGAGAACTGCCCCGAAGCGCCGCGGATCCCGCAGGCGCAAGATTGAACCATTATCAAACCGCAGATCGAAATGATCATGTTTGCCGGCAGCTGTCCCTGAACTGAGGATGCGCAAACTGCCGGACATGCCGAGATGGATGATCAGGGTTCCATTTTGAAACGCCAGCAGCAAATATTTACCCCGTCGACCGACATCCAGCAGTCTTTTCCCCGGCAGCTCCCTGGTCAGCTGTTGCGGCACAGGCCAGCGCAGTTTCGGTTGCCGGATTACCAGGTCAACGACCCTGGCTTGGGCGATGTGGGGTTCGATTCCCCGGCGAGTGGTTTCAACCTCAGGCAGTTCCGGCATTATTGGTCCGCTTGAAATTTGTGGAGTGGGGCGGTCAGATGATGATGGAAGCCGTCGCCGATGAGATGAATCTGCTCCGCTATCCGCACATAGCGCCAGCCATGGATCGGATCCGTCGCGCCAAAGGCAAGTTCCAGATCATTCAGCTGCAACAGAATCGCCGGGGGCACCAGACCAAACTCCTGCAGACGCTCCACAGGGGCCGGGAAACTTTTCAGGCTGGGTGTATTGCAGATACCCAGCAGTTGTTCAATCCGTTGCGCATCAGCCAGTGTCTGTCCCTGTTCGAGGCGCCAGACGCGTTTGCGTCGGCTTAGCAGGATCTCTCCGCCGGAGTTGTCAGTAATCTGTATCCGGTTGACTTGGTCAGGCTGCAGTTCTGTCAGTGGGGGCGAGGGTTGCGGTTGCAGCCACCAGACCAGCAGTCCCAGCAGTGCGGCCAGACCGAACAACAACAGATTGATAAGGCTGCGGCGGCTCATCTCAGGCCCGATTCCTGCGCCAGCTGATGATTCCCCCGGTAATCAGCAACAAGGCGGGTACCACTATCAGCCAGCCAAGACCGATGACACCCCTGTGCAGGAGGGATAGATGCAGTTCGCGATCTTGCGGCTCATTGAGAGGAATGCCGATCATCTGATCATCCGTTGCCAACCAGCGCACCAGGGACAGGCCCAAGTCCTGGTTTCCCGCATTCATCAGGAAGCTGTTGGAGAGGAAATCCCCATCCCCAATGACCACTATGCGTTGTTCCCGGTCCTGTTCCTTGCGCAGCAGGGCGTAGCCAATGGTCAGCGGCCCGGACAGTTCGCCGAGTTCCTGATTGCGCTGGATTTCGCCTTTGAGCGGGCCGGTTTCATTCCAGGACCGGCTTTGGGTCTGAAGTAGCGGTGTAAGCTGCCAGTCATCCAGTTGACTAGCCGTGAGAGCGGTTGCCTGGGGGTACAGGCTGATCAGCTTAAATCCCTGAGTGGCCGCATGCGCAGGATAACTGGAAACCAACGCGATTGCCGGGTTATCGATGCCCAGTTCTTTGACATTGGCATCCACGATGGTGCCGGAAAGCTGTTTGATCTCGAGCATTTCCAGCAATGGTTGTTGGGGAGCGGAATTATCGGGTTCCAGCAGCAGGAGCATATTTCCTCCGCTGGCCAGATAGCGTTTTACCTGCGTCAATTCGCCTTCCAGCAGTGACTTCAGGGGCGAGGCGATTACCAGCAGGCTGGTGTTGTCCGGAAATGCCAGGGCGCTGGCCAGATCCACTTCAACGATCTGGTAGCCCTGTCGGCTGAGGCTCTGGCCAAACTCGCCCAGGTCATGGTTGGCGCTGCCGATCAGGCTGCGTTCGCCATGACCGCTGAGGCCGGCTATCCAACGGGTATGGGTCTGTTGCAGGCGCTGGATGGCTTGGGTCAGGTGTTGCTCATCCAGCCGTTGCAGGCGTTCTTCCCGGCCACGGTAGGAGAGCAGCAACTCACCAGAGAGGCTGATGCCCTGGCGGCGCGCCTCGTTTGGGTGCCGGGCGGGGTCCACAAAGTGAAAATGCAGATCCCGCTTGTGCTGCTGATAGCGTTCGAGGAAGCGGCTGATCCGGGCTTGAAGTCCGGGCAGTTCCCCGGCAAAGATGCTGATCTCCAGGGCTCCGCGGGTGCGCTCCAGCACAGCGATGGTTGCAGCGCTGAGCGAGTTGCTGTTGCGGTGTGTCCAGTCCCACTGCATTGGAAAAAGCTGGCTCAGCCAAAGCCCCAAAATAAAAATGACGAACAACAGCAGCGGCAGAATGAGTGAGTTGAGACGTTGTAATAATCTGGACATCATGCGAGGTGCCTGCGCTCCAGTTGATGCAGCGCCAAACCCAGAAAAAACAGCGCCAGGAGCAGGAAATAGACCAGATCGATACTGCGCACCAGGCCCAGCTGCAGGTTGAGGTAGCGGACAGGCCAGGCGAGGCCGCTCAGACTGCCGTGAAACGCTCCGAGACTGTCCTGACCCAGTAGGGTGAGCAGCAGCAGTGCGCCATAACTTCCTGCAGCGGCAAGCCCGGGAATTTCGCTCAAGGTGGAAAAATACAGTCCTATAGCGCTGAAGCAGGCGCTCAACAGGGCCAGGCCGAGCGTTGCGGCGGCCAACTGGCCATAATCGAGGGAAGTGCCGGGTATCAGCGATAGACTCAGGGCCAGAGGCATCAGGACCAGGAGTATTTGAAAGCTCAAAAGCCCCAGATATTTGCCGGCCAGGATCTGCGTCAGGCTGAGCGGGGCGCTGCTCAACAGGCAGTAGCTGCCGCTGCGGAACGCCTCACTGAACTGACGCATGGTCAGCAGCGGGCTGATAAACAGGATCAGCACCGCTGCAAAGCCGTAGAGTTGCAGGCAGAGAAAGTGGGTCAGGCCTGGCGAGGCCGGGCTGGTGGTCAGTCCGCTAAACGCCTCGAGGGCCTCCAGGAACCGCCAGCTGAGCAGGAACAGTGCAAAAGCCAATATTCCCCAGGCGAGCGAAGAGCGCATGAGGCGTGAAAATTCCATCCGCGCCAGGGTCCAGGTCATATTTGTCGATCCCCGGTGGTCACTTGCATGAAAATCTGTTCCAGGCTGAGTACTTGTGGGGTCAGCTGCTTCAGGCCCCAACCCTGCGCCACGATCTGGGCCGCGAGCTGAGCGGCATCCGCCTGGGGTGTGAGCTGCAGCTGAAAAAAGTCACTGTGGAGCTGTTCCGCCCCCGCCACCGCAGGCAGGGCGACAAGCTGCTGCAGTTCAGGGGGCTTTGCCAGCAGTACCTTGAGACTGACCGCATCCGGCGGGGAGATATCGCCGCTATAGACGGTCTTGCCATCCTGCAGAATCACCACACGGTTACACAGGGCCTGGATCTCCGGCAGGATATGGCTGGAAATTATCAAACCGGCATTTTCCGTCAGATGACGAATCAGATCCCGCACGTCCCTGAGCTGGGCCGGGTCCAGGCCATCGGTGGGTTCATCGAGGATGATCACCGAAGGCTGATGCAGGATGGCCTGGGCGATACCGACCCGCTGCTGGAAGCCTTTGGAGAGGTTGCGTATCAAGCGCTTACCGACTGACTCCAAACCGCAGTGTTGCATGGCCTGCTGTACGGCATCCTTGATGGCTTTGCGCGGCAGGCGATGCAGTCGGGCGCTATCAGTGAGGTACTCAAACACCCGCTGATCCGGGTGCAGCGGCGGCCGTTCCGGCAGGTAACCCAGTTGTCGTTTCGCGGCGATGGGCTCGGACGCCAGATCGTGACCGCAGATGCGAATCTCTCCACTGGTCGGGGCAAGATCACCACAGAGCATGCGCAGGGCAGTGGATTTACCCGCCCCGTTGGGGCCGAGCAAGCCGAGGATATCGCCGCGCGCGAGTGACAGGTCGAGGCCGTCAACCACGTAACGTCCGTTGTAGGCACGGCTGAGCTGTCTGGTTTTTAAAAGCGACTCCATCGTGGAGGCAAGATACCTCATATAGATATGATGCAAAAGACAGCGATTCGCCTGTCTCTACAAATATATGTTTGCAGGCTGAGTGGTGACAGGGTAATGAGGGCGTAGATCATCCGTGGATAGTGGAATCGAAACTTGACCCCAAGTTTAGCTAGACTAGACTAAGTTCAGATATTCTTGAGGACATGCATATGCATCAAGTCAACATGCACGAGGCAAAGACCCAGCTTTCCAAGCTGGTGGATGAGGTCCAGTCGGGTACGGAAGTTATCATTGCAAAGTCGGGTAAACCCGTTGCCAGGCTGGTTCCTTACGTGGAGTGCAAGGCGCCGCGCGAACCGGGTCGTTGGGCTGGTCGGGTCAGGATAGCAGAGGATTTTGACGAAACGCCTCAGGAAATCATCGAGGCGTTCGAGGCTGGTGAATGAGCCTGTTGTTGGACACGCATATCCTGCTCTGGTGGTTGGCTGATGATCCACGGCTTGCCCAGACCCCAAGAAACAGGATTGCCAACCCATCGGAGCGGGTGCTGGTCAGCGCAGCCACAGTCTGGGAGGTCGGGATCAAACAGGCCATCGGCAAGCTGGAGCTGCCTGGATCCATTCTGCAGGCCATCCATGACGGAGGATTCGTTGAATTGCCGATTGATGGACGACATGTCGAACTTGCGGCGCGTTTGCCGGAACATCACAAGGACCCTTTCGATCGCATGTTGATTGCCCAGGCCAAGTTGGAGGGCCTGACCTTGGTGACCGCTGACAGCGCTATCGATGCCTATGATGTGACCCTTCTAAAAGCCTGAATTCTGATTGCGCTCTTACCCCGCCTCAGTGACAATAGCCTCAGTAACGGAAAGGAGAAAAAAGGATGACGGATAATTCACAAAAAAAGAAACTGGGGGGCAAGACCGGCATCGTCTTCGCCTCCGCCGAAACGGAATGTAACTTCAAGATCGGGCTGAAATGGACCAACCCAAAACCCATCGGCTGAGCGGCTACGGAGCCAGCGAAAGCGCGGTCCGTATTCAGGGCCAGGAAACAGGTACGGGAGGTGCTCTCAGCCCCCGGCATGTTGCCACTTGCGCCCATGTGGTGCTCGATGCCCTGGGTTACTGAGTCTCTCAACGATTCGATGATGGTCGGCGCATCGCCGGGTTGCCCCCTGTCGGAGCCCATCCCCGGCGGCGAATATACCTTCGGTAGCCTGGACGATCCGCAGGCCTACGACAATGAGCAGCGCCTCAGCGAGCGCAGAGTCCTTTCGTCTCGGAGCGCTGAAGAACGTGCTGGTGTGCGATGCAGCCCATGCGGCGCACGTAACTTTCCAGGAGTGGGCCTGGCATTGCGCATGCAGGCTCGTTCAAATGGTGTGCCGACCCAATCCGCTTTTGATTCCACGAGCAGGCTCTTATCGATCTCGAACTGCTGACAAGGGTAGGCGGCCTAGGATTATCGCCTGCGAGGCTCCGTTGAGGGTGTAATCCAGAACTGGTTATGGTGGCGTGAAGGTTATGAAGAGGAATCGATTGACCAAGATCTCGAGACTTCCAGCATGGATTTGGATGACACGCGAGTGGGTGCGGCAGACCGTTTCCTCCAATAGCAAGACTGGGAAGCCTACCTGGAGCAACTGCGTAGCCAGGCCCAGCCGGTCACCGAGCCCGGCCAATGGCGCGTGTCTCGTTTCAACAACCCCCTGCAGCCGGTGGTGGGTATCTCCCAGTTCGTAGGCCTTGGCCTACTGTCGCTGGCTGAGTACTCTTAGCCGTGAGCGCTGCAGCCTGCCGGACGGCTGCAGTGGGAGGCGGTGGCCCGAGGTCCTGGTAGCAATCCGCGCTCGTATGCCTGGGGTGATAGCTTTGTGGAGGATGTCTGTAACAGCCGCGATGCCCAGGACCGGGTGCAGGTGGGCGCCACCACCCCGGTGGGCCTCTATCATGAGGAAGGCTGCACCCAGGATAGCGGGCTCTACGAGCTGACCGGCAATGTCTGGGAATAGACCCGCAGCGCCTACCGGCAGCGACCGTCCTACGATACTGATCTATTGGATGAATGGGAGGATGCCAATCAGTCGCGTGTGGTGTGCGCGCGTGCATGGATGCACAATTGTGCAGGCGCAGGATGCGCTGGAGCGACCCTTGCCCTGCACCCCCGTGGACGCGTGCTTCAACCCGTCCAACTGTGGATTCTCGCGTTCCACTACTCTCCCGACAACCGTAACAACTATCTGGGCTGTCGGTTGTACCCCTGTCTCAATCTGACTGAACACGCCTCGCCTTGTCACAATTGCAGGTGTCTCGGTGACACATTCGGGGTATCTTTCCCCATTTCCTTTCAAGATGGATGAGTCAAGTTTGAAACTGATCGGCATCGATACCGGCGGGACCTTTACTGACTTCGTATTGTTCGAAGGGGAGGACTGCGTATCCATAAGGTGCTCTCGACTCCGCATGCGCCGGAGCAGGCGATACTGCAGGGTATTCGTGAGATGGGTCTGGACCCCGGGGAGTTGAGGGTTGTGCACGGTTCTACGGTGGCCACCAACGCAGCCCTGGAGGGCAAGGGGGTGCGCACGGTCTATATCGGCAACCGCGGGCTGGGGGATCTGTTGACTATAGGCCGTCAGGCGCGGCAGGAGCTCTATAACCTGCAGCCTGCCCCCATGGCACCACCGGTGCCCCGTGAGCTTTGCCTGGAGACCGGTGGACGCCTCTCGGCGGATGGTCTGGTGGTGGAGCCGTTGTCTGATGAGGATCTGCAAAGGCTCGTGGAGCAGTTGCAGTCGCTGAATCCTGAGTCGGTGGCGATCAATCTGCTCTATGCCTATCTGGATGACGAATTCGAGCGGCGTATCGAGGCGGTGATTCCGGAGGGGGTCTTCATCTCACGCTCTTCGGAGGTTCTGCCCCAGGTAGGGGAATATGAACGGGGCATTGCCACCTGGCTGAACAGCTGGGTCGGGCCGCTGGTGCAAGGTTACATACAACGCCTGTGTGACGGTCTGCCTGGCGCCCGGGTCTCGGTGATGCAGAGTTCTGGAGAGGCGATTGCCGCAGATCAGGCGGCCCACCAGGCGGTGCGCATGCTGCTCTCCGGGCCGGCCGGCGGGTTGGTCGGTGCTGCCTATGTGGCTGCCGCCGCAGGTCATGAAAGACTCTTGAGTTTCGACATGGGTGGCACCTCCTCGGATGTGGCGCTGATCGATGGCGGGCCTCGTCTCACCCGGGAGGGGCATATCGGCCCCTGGCCGGTGGCTGTGCCGATGGTGGATATGCATACCATCGGTGCCGGTGGCGGCTCCATCGCCAGGCTGGATGCGGGCGGCATGCTGCTGGTAGGCCCGGAATCCGCCGGTGCTGATCCAGGACCTGCCTGTTATGGGCAGGGTGGGGTAGAGCCGACGGTCACCGATGCCAATCTGCTGTTGGGACGGCTGCGTCCCGATGCCTTTCTGGGCGGCAGGATGCAGCTTGATCTGACTGCGGCGCGTCATGCCCTTGGCCGTCTGGCGGAGCAGATGGGACAGACCCCGGAGGCGGCGGCACAGGGCATCATCCAGGTCGCCAACGAACATATGGCGCGGGCATTGCGGGTGATCTCAGTTCAGCGCGGTGTGGATCCAAGGGGGTTTACTCTGGTTTCATTTGGCGGCGCCGGCGGCCTGCATGTCTGTGCTCTGGCGGAAGCGCTCGGCATGTGCTCCGCGATGGTGCCGATCCAGGCCGGTGTGCTGTCTGCTCTGGGGATGTTGATCGCCCGTCCGGGGCGCCAACGGGTGCGGACACGGCTCGGCCTGTTGCTGGAGATCGATGACCGGCAGATCGAGGCTGAGCTGCGTCAGTTAGCGCAAGGTGGTCTGGATGAAATGAACCGTGAGGGGGTCCAGATAAACCAAATCAAAACCACCTACTCAGTGGATCTGCGCTATCTGGGACAGTCTTACACCCTGAATCTGCCCTGGCTTGCCTGCCGGGAGACTGAAGATGCATTCCATCAACTGCATGAGCAGCGCTACGGTCATCGCATGGATGCACCGGTCGAACTGGTGAATCTGCGCGCTGCGCTGGAGGGTCCGGGTTCTCGCGGTCGATTTGGGAAGCCTTAGATCGGCTGCCGCAGGGTGAAGCGAGGGAGCAGGTGCAAATTTTTGGCTGCAAGGGACCTGTGCCTTGTTACTCACGGGAAGCACTGGCGGTCAGGGCAATGTTTTTCGGGTCCCGCGCTGATCACGGAAACAGTAGCGACAACCTGGATTGAACCAGGCTGGCGGTGTTGCGTTGATCAAACGGGCAGTTTACTGCTCAATAAAAGTTAAGCTCAGGCCGTTTGCAGGGCCTGCTGTTCCTCAAAGGCCTTTTCGCTGGCGTTCAGATAGATCTCGAGATCTCCCCGTCCTCGGCATAGTCCAATCCGGCGTCTTGCCAATTCTGAATTTCATAGGCCAGGGTGCAACGCAGTGCTTTACCGGCAATGCCTTTTTGCTCCAGTAATGCCATCTTGATCTCATCGCTCAGGGATAACTCCGGGACGATTTGCGGCATTGGATTGTCCATCAACACGTCAAGAATAGAGAGCAGGCCGACAGTGAAACCAATATCCGGAGAACAGCCTCCAGCCTTCGCGACCAGCTGTTTACACATATGAGCGCGCACCAGTGCCGTGGTGAAATGGGCCTGGGGTTTGTTATCGAAGCGGGAAAGTGCGAGCAGACTGGCCCAGGCGCGTATCGGCCCCAGCCCCATGTAGATGACTGCCTGCCCGATCGATTCCACTCTACGCGGCATGCCTATTGCCGCTGAATTGATAAAGCGCAGGATCTTGTAACTCAGGCTGGCGTCCTGGGTGATTACGGATTCGAGTTTTTGAATGGTGATGTCGGGGCTGTTCAAGGCTGACACCAGGCGCAGTATAACCAGCGGATTTTCTTCCAGGCGCCTGCCCTGAAGGATCTTCGGGCGCGAGAAATGGTAACCCTGGAAATAATCGAATCCCAGCTCCAGCATCTGCTGGTACTCCTCTTCGGTTTCGATCTTCTCCGCTAACAGGCTCACTCCATGTGACCGGAGCCTGGGTATCTCCGCGCGGATCTTCTCAACCGTTACTGCAGGCACTTCGACCTTGACTATATCCACCAGCGGCAGCAGCCTGTCCCACTTGGCTTCGAGTGTGCAGTCGTCGAGGGCTAACTGGTAGCCCTGTTGGGATAGCCGATTGACCGAGTCGAGCAACTGCTGGTCGATAGGGATGTCTTCCAGGATCTCCATCACCACCCGGTCTTTAGGAAAGGGCAGTGTCGGATGATCGAGAAACAGCTTGCGTGTCAGATTGACAAAGATCCGGTGGGGTCCGGCGATTCGCTCGATGCCAATCTCCATGAAAGTGTTCAGCAGTACTTCAGAAGTGGCGCTGTCCCCGTTCAGTTGCTGATTGACATTGCTGCTGTTTTGCAGTCCGCTGCGAAACAGAAGTTCATAGGCGAACACCTCCATGTCGCGGTCGAAGATGGCCTGTCTGCCGATGTAGATGTCCTTCATATCTGTAGGTCCGTGTGACTTGACTGTCTAATTTACTGTTTATAGTAAGCGTCCATGCTCAGTTATAAATTGATACCCGAGCCGGTTTTCTTGAGTATATAAAATGCAAAAACCCGCCATGAGGCGGGTTTTTATGTCCCAGGTCGCGGTAACCTTATTTGATCTTGCTTTCCTTGTACATCACGTGCTTACGCACCTTCGGGTCGTATTTCTTCATTTCCATCTTGCCCGGCTGATTCCGCTTGTTCTTGGTGGTGGTGTAGAAGTGCCCGGTACCGGCACTGGAAACGAGTTTGATTTTGTCACGCATGATTCAGTATCTCCTTTAAACCTTTTCGCCGCGGGCGCGCATTTCTGTCAATACGCTATCGATACCTTTCTTGTCGATGATGCGCATGCCTTTGGAAGATACCCGCAGACGCACCCAGCGGTTCTCGGTTTCCACCCAGAACCGGTGGCTGTGAAGATTAGGCAGGAAGCGGCGTTTCGTCTTGTTGTGTGCATGGGAAACGTTGTTTCCTGTGATCGGACGCTTACCGGTTACCTGGCAGACTTTTGACATGGTCAAAACCTCTAAAAAATTATCCCTGGGGCGAAAGGCGCGTATTTATATCAGAGTGGGGCGGTTGAGGCAAGTCTATCGCCCTTAACGCAGAGATCATTTACTACCTAAACAGGGCCGCAAGCATGAAATCACAGCATGCCCAGTTCAGCCATGGAGACCGGCTTTCCGTCACCGATGATGAAATGATCCAGGATGCGTATTTCCACCAAAGCCAGGGCGTCTTTTAAGCGTTGGGTGATGCGTCGATCCGCTTCGCTGGGTTGTGTGACCCCGGAAGGGTGATTGTGGGCCAGAATCAGCGCCGCTGCGTTGTGCTGCAGGGCACGACGGACGACCTCCCTGGGGTGCACGCTGGCGCCGTCGATGGTGCCGCGAAACAGCTCTTCGAATTCTATCACCCGGTGGCGGTTATCGAGAAACAAGCAGGAGAATACTTCATAAGGGTAATGGCGCAGCCTGGCTTGTAGATAGTCGCGGGAATCAGCCGGACAGACTCAGGGCGTCGTTGCGTTGCAGGTCTTCTTTGAGATAACGGCGTCCCATCTCCAGAACCGCCTGGAGCTGGGCGTATTTCGCGGGTCCAAGCCCTTTGCTGCTGGAGAAATGCCGCAGGTCCGCGGACAGCAAATGCCTCAGTCCGCCATAATCCTTTAACAGTTCCCTGGCCAGATCGACAGCGGTTTTGCCGGCAATGCCGGTGCGCAGGAAGATGGCGAGCAGTTCCGCGTCAGAAAGGCTTGCGGCGCCTTTTTGCAACAATTTCTCTCTGGGGCGCTCTTGGGTCGGCCAGTCGGTAATCGGCATGGAGGTTCTTGCTTCGCTGATTCAGGTCTAGATCAAGTGTAGACCAGCCCGGTTGGATGCTTCTGTGGGTTTTAAGTGAGTGTTTACTCATTTCATACCCTCAATAGTTGTGAGATTCCTGTCTGATGGGTTACTCTAATCGCCAATAAGTTGTCACATGTGCAAAAAATGATGCGCACCTTGAATAAGAAAAAAATTCTTCTCGGGGTTACCGGGGGTATTGCTGCCTACAAGAGTGCGCTGCTGCTGCGGGGCCTTAGAGAATCCGGCGCAACAGTCAGGGTAGTCATGACCTCTGCGGCACAGGCGTTTGTTACCCCGCTGACCTTTCAGGCGCTCTCGGGACAACCGGTTTTCACAGAGCTGTTGGATGCGGAGCAGGAATCCGCCATGAGCCATATTGAATTGGCCCGCTGGGCGGATCTGGTGCTGGTGGCGCCTGCCAGTGCCGACTTCATGGCGCGTCTGACCTGCGGCATGGCCAATGACCTGCTGTCGACCCTCTGTCTCGCCAGCACCGCGCCGATCAAGCTTGCGCCGGCCATGAACCAGCAGATGTGGCTCAATCCGGCAACCCAGGAAAATGTTCAGCGACTCAGTGCCAGGGGTCTTGGTATCTGGGGGCCGGATGACGGCTTGCAGGCCTGCGGCGAGACCGGGCCGGGCAGAATGCTGGAGCCGGAAGAGCTGCGGCGGCGGGTGGAGGCGCTGTATGCTGATGCGCTCTTGCACCAGGTCCGGGTGCTGCTCACCGCCGGTCCAACCCGGGAACCGATCGATCCGGTGCGCTACATCGGCAACCGCAGTTCCGGTCGCATGGGATTCGCTCTGGCAGCAGCGCTGCATGGCCTGGGTGCTGATGTTTGCCTGGTTGCCGGGCCTGTTGCATTGCCAACTCCGGAGGGTGTGGAACGGGTCGATGTGGAGACGGCCGCACAGATGAACGAGGCTGTGTTGCAGCGGGTGCAAAACAGTGAAATCTTTGTCGGCGTGGCGGCAGTAGCCGACTACCGGCCAGTCTCAACGGCTGATCAGAAGATCAAGAAATCTGCGCAACCGTTGCGTCTGACTCTGGAGCCCAATCCCGATATACTCGCCGCAGTCGCCGCCCTGGAAGGGGGGCCGTTTAGCGTGGGGTTCGCCGCTGAAACCGAGTGCCTGGAAGAGTATGCAGAAGCCAAGCGCCTCAGCAAAGGCGTGGACCTGATTGCGGCCAATCAGGTGGGGATAGGGGTTGGTGGTTTTGAAAGCGCGGAAAACGCATTGTTGCTGCTTTGGGACGGAGGGCGCGAGTCGCTGCCCATGATGCCTAAAGAGCGTTTGGCGCTAAAGCTCGCGGAAGCGATAGCAGAGAGATACCACACAACCATGAACAGGCGGCAATGAGCTATCTGGCGGGATAGGAGATTAGTTCCTGAATGGGTCTCCCGGCATTCGGCAGAGACGGCTTTAATGGCCATACTGGAGTAAAAAATCATCTTGAGTATTCAGCTATGAAAAAGGAATCAGCAGGTCAGGCCAATGCAAAGGGTCTGGAAAAATCCGGTCATGGATTAGGCTGGTATTGGCTGTTAGCGACAGCAGGGCTGATACTGATCACCATCGGTTGCTGGTCCGTAATCTATTTTCAGTTTCAATCCGGAGAAACCGAATCCATCAAGCGTCAGATCCAGGCAGGTGCTCAGGGTGTGGCCGGCAGGCTCTCCGAGGTGAATATAATCAGAAAAAAAGTACTTAACAGTCTTGCCACTGAACCCGCGCTCACTCGGCTTTTTCAGGCGGGGGATATTGCCGGGTTAAAAGCTCAAGAGATCAATATGCGCCATGCATTGGCGGGGGCCCTGCGGGTTCGCCTGCTTCCCGTGGGAACCAATGAACCGGATACCAGCGTCATTCCGCATATGGGTTTCGCCTCTATCGCCCAGTTACGTTTGGCGGAACAGCGATCAGGTGTATTGCCGGCGGAGGTGCATCAGTTTGGCACGCCTCATCAACATATCAGTCTGATGGTGGGTGTGCGAGAACATGGCACCGGTCCTCTTGCGGGTCTGATCCATGCCGCATTTCCGGTGGATGAACTGTCCGCAGCTCTGAACAGTGTGGATGATTTTGGCGGCCGTGTGATTGTGCGTCAGAGGGCGCCTGGCGCGGATCCTTTTACACTGGTTTATAAAGGGCCGAAAGGCCTCGATAATGAGGTGGCGGATGGCAGTCTGCCTATTCAAGGCAGTGTCTGGCAGGTGGCTTTCTGGGCTGCACCCACCCCGCTCATCAGTCTGGCGAACGGGCTGATTATGGCCTCAGGCGGATTTCTGATCCTGCTCTATTCTACTTTGCTGTTTTTTCTAACCCAGGCAGTGCGTCAAGCGTTGCGGCGGGATCAGCGAAATGTCCTTTCGCTGGTGGAGGCAATGTTGGTGGGGCGGCCGCCAAAAAGGCATCCGGCGCAACTGGCTGACATGCAGCCGATGCTGGATGTGCTCTATCACCAGATCAAAGAGCATCGGGTGAAGATGGCAAAGATCAACAAGGGCGCCGTGTCATTTCCTGGTATGGCGGGTGCGACAGCGGGAGTGGCCGAGGCACAACCATTGACCTCCGGCCAAACCATGCCGGTAGTGTCTCCGGAATCCGTTGATCTTCCGGCCAGTATCTTCCGCGCCTATGATATTCGGGGGGTGGTCGGTGAAACGCTGACCAAGGATGTATTCAACCTGCTTGGCCAGGGTATAGGCAGTGAGATTTATGAACAGGGTTTGCAGACCATCGTCGTAGGGCGCGACGGACGTGAGTCCAGTGAGGGGCTGCACAGTGCATTGATAGCCGGCCTGCAAGCGAGCGGACGGGAAGTGATTGATGTCGGACTGGTTCCCACTCCGGTGCTTTATTTTGCCGCATTCGAACTGGGTAGCGATGCCGGTGCAATGGTCACAGGCAGTCATAATCCCAAGGAATATAATGGCCTGAAAATCATACAGAAAGGAGAGAGCCTCAGCGCAGAGGCCATTCAGGATTTACGTCGACGCATCGATGCCGGGCAACTGCTGCAAGGACAGGGTTCCTTTGATTCCCAGGAGATAATCCCCGCCTATATCGAACGGATCGTTTCAGATATCAGGCTCGCGCGCCCCATCAAACTGGTGATCGATTGTGGTAATGGGGCTGCCTCAGTGGTGGCGTCGGAACTCTATCGTGAGCTGGGTTGCGAGGTGATAGAACTGTTCTGTGAAGTGGATGGTTCCTTCCCGAATCATCATCCTGATCCGGGGCAGGCGCAGAACATGGAGGCCCTGCAGCAGGCAGTGGTCGAAAATGAAGCAGACCTGGGACTGGCCTTCGATGGTGACGGTGATCGGCTTGGCGTGGTGGATTCCGCTGGCAAACTGATCTGGCCCGATCGCCTGCTGATGTATCTGGCCATCGACGTACTGACCCGCGAACCGGGTGGAGACATCATCTACGATGTGAAATGCACCCGGCATCTGGCCAATGTGATCCTTTCCAACGGCGGCCGACCGATGATGTGGAAAAGCGGTCATTCAATGCTGAAAGCAAAGATGAAAGAGACCAATGCTTTACTGGCGGGTGAATTCAGCGGACATATCATGTTTTCCGAGCGCTGGTACGGTTTCGATGATGGAATGTATGCCGGTGCGCGCCTGCTTGAGATCCTCTCGCTTGATTATCGCACCAGTGCAGAGGCATTTGCGGAGTTGCCGGAGAGTCTTGCCACCCCTGAATACAGTATCCCTTTACAAGAGGGGCAAGGCAGGGAATTGATGCAGGCGCTCAATCAGCAACCCGATCTGCCAGGCTCACGCATGCTGCGCATCGATGGTTTGCGCGCTGAGTTTGAACAGGGCTGGGGGCTGGTGCGTGCGTCCAATACCACACCAGCGCTGGTTTTCCGCTTTGAATCGGATACCCCGGAGGGGCTGGAGCATGTCAAGGGTATCTTCCGGGATCTGATGAAAAACGTGGAGCCAAAACTCGAACTGCCATTTTAGACTTTGTTCAAGCGGAGCCCGCAGCGCCCTCACGCAGAGGAGTATTCCTGATCTCGTGTTGCCTTGAGCGAATTACAAATTTTTATTAGTGATTAATCGATGACTCTCAATACACAACAGGCAAGTAACGTAGCCCACGTACTCAATGCGGCGCTGCCATACATCCAGCGCTTCAGCGGCAAGACCATTGTTATCAAGTATGGCGGTAATGCCATGGTCGACGAGTCGTTGAAACTCAGCTTCGCTCGTGATGTGGTGCTGATGAAGCTGGTAGGCGTCAACCCCGTCGTCGTGCATGGAGGGGGCCCGCAGATTGCCGATCTTCTGAGACGGCTGGGCAAGGATTCGGAGTTTGTACAAGGCATGCGGGTCACCGATCGCGAGACCATGGACGTGGTTGAGATGGTGCTGGGCGGGCTGGTGAACAAGGATATCGTCAACTTGATCAACCGGGCCGGTGGTTCGGCCGTCGGCCTGACGGGTAAGGATGGTGATCTGATCCGCGCCCGCAAGATGATTATCAAGAGTCCCGCTCCCGAACTCGAGGCCTCGGAGATCATCGACATCGGCCATGTCGGAGAGGTGGAGAGCATCGATGTCAGCGTCGTGGACATGCTGGTGCATGGTAATTTCATTCCAGTGATTGCCCCCATCGGGGTCGGCGAGGACGGAAAATCCTACAATATCAATGCCGACCTGGTGGCCGGTAAGGTCGCTGAGGTGCTGCAGGCGGAAAAACTGATTCTACTGACCAATACGCCCGGCCTGCTGGACAAGGATGGAGGCCTGTTGACCGGCCTCAATGCCGATCGGGTTGACGAACTGATTGCAGAAGGCACCATCCACGGCGGTATGTTGCCGAAGATCGCCTGTGCACTGGAGGCGGTCAAGTCGGGTGTGACCAGTTCGCATATCATCGACGGTCGGGTCGAGCATGCGGTGCTGCTCGAGTTGTTTACCGATGAAGGGGTCGGTACCCTGATCCGGCGACGTTGATGGTCAAGGTGCCACGCAAGCAGTTGATTCTCGAGTCCCTGGCGCGGGAGCTGGAGCTCAATCCCGGAGGACGCATCACAACTGCATCCCTCGGCAAGGCGGCCGGTATCTCCGAAGCGGCGCTGTACCGTCATTTTGCCAGCAAGGCGAAGATGTTCGAGGGGCTGATCGACTTTGCGGAAGAGAGCATCTTCGTGCGCATCAACCAGATCATGCAGGAGGAACAGGATGCCGAGCTGCGCTGCGGTCAGCTGCTGTATTTGCTGTTGGCTTTTTCGGACCGCAACCCGGGTATCACACGGGTGCTGCTGGGAGATGCCCTGGTGGGGGAGACTGAGCGCTTGATGAGCCGGGTAGGGCAGTTTTTTGCCCGCCTCGAGACCCAATTGAGGCAGATTCTGCGTGAAGGTGAATTGCGCGGCAGGGGCGCCGGCGAGATAGAGGTCAGTGTGGTGGCAAATTTACTCCTGGCGGTGGTCGAAGGCCGCATGCATCAGTATTTGCGCAGCCGCTTCAAAACCTCGCCGCTGGAGCAATGGGAGGCCCAGTGGGCGATACTTCAGACGAACCTGTTCAAGGGTTGAGTCAAGGCTGAGCGATAGCTGCCTGAAACCCCTGCCGGATGCTTTCCACCTTCTCGCTGGCGCAATAACCCCTGCCCTCGGGGGAGTCTTCACACTGCAGATCCAGAAAGATGAGGGTCTGTTGCCGTTTCGAGTCTCGGATCCGCGACAGAGTAATGCTGAGGTCCTCAGCTTCAAGCGCCGCGCCACTCATCAGAACGTGAGTCGCGTCCATCTTGATGGGCGTGGTTGTGTGCAGTCGCATATAGTCTTTGGCCTTGACCCAAGGCATATCACAACTTTCGTCGGGGCAGATATAGACATTCTTCAGTGCTTCGATAAAGGTCTCGGTCGCCTCCTGCAGTGGGTCATTGCTTTCTTCAAGCTGTTTGAGTTCCCTGAAGCGCTGCTGGTCTTTGGCAAAGGACTTGCGAATTCGATCCTTGTCGTGCTCCCGATTGACGATCGACTGGTAGGCATCTTTCAAGGCCAGATTCTTCGCTTCGATCTCATCCTGGAATCTTTTCGAGACCCGTTTGCCGCTAAGCTCCCTGGCCGCGGCATCGCGTTGCATCTTTTCCAGCTTCAACTTAAGGCGCTTGATGTTTGATTCAGTAATTTTTATGTATGAGTCTACGGCCTGCAACTGGCCGTCACGGGTCATGAGAATATCGTCTTCCGTGCGGAAGGTGCGCAGCAGTACTCGGTCTGCTGCTCTCTGTTCATCGATCAGGCGCTGCGCGCTCCGCCCGTAACCGCTCCACTTCGGCTTCCTGGCGGATCTGTTCCTCGGTTTTGGCGGCGCCTATGGAATCGACGATGATGCCCCGTTCATCGATATGCGCGTGGGGGCGCACCGTATCAGCAGGCGGAAGCCTGTCTGAATAGTGAATACGCCCCTCGTCGTCGACCCATTTGTACAACCTACCCGCCTGGAGCGGCAAGGACTGGCAGAAGATGAGGAGGATTACTGCCGAAAAACGCATCAAATACATGAACTGTCTGTCTCAAACTCTTTGGTCTTTACTCAGCTGATCCATAAGCCTTATATGCAGCCGCCTGCTAGTGGTGAAAGATTTTTTGATTCCAATTTGATTGCGACAAGCATAGCTTATCATCGCCCCTTAGTCCTTGGCTTCGCAGACTCCCTGCTGGGATAGGTAAGCTCGATGTCCCACTCAGACCTGAATATTTCAGGTCCTTCATTCATCCCGTTGATTATACTGCGTGCTCCTGAATATAAGATAGCGGCTCTGTGGAACAGTTCACCCTTTTTATCATCTCATTGTTCGCCAAGCTGTTTTCGGCCTTCTTCGGTGGTGGGGCGGGGCTTCTTTACAGGCAGTATTGGGCTTTTTCTGATCGGTGTTTTAAACGCTTCTCTTAGCTCGGGCGCGTTCTCTTTGTGACGTCTGGCCGGTGCGCTGGTGTTGGTTATCTCGGTCGTAGCTCATACCTTGCGTTGATGGAGTATTGAAACCCCTCCCAGCCAAGATTCGGCGATGCCCGCCAGCCTGACCCTTAGACGCCGTATTCTTTTCGGTAGGCCTGAATTCGTCTCAGGAAATCTTCCGCATCCGGTTTCTGCTCGAGATACTCGATCAGCTGTTGCAAGCGCACGATGGCGGAGACGGGCATGCCGTAGTCCCCCTCTACCTCCTGGATTGCGGAGCGCTCGCCTTGCCCCCGCTCCTGTCGATCGAGAGCAATCACTACCCCGGCTGGAATGGCGTTCAAGTCCTTGATGATCTCCACCGACTCTCGCACTGATGTGCCGGCAGAGATCACGTCGTCGATGATCATGACCCTGCCCTCCAGGGCGTGGCCGACGATGACGCCGCCTTCGCCGTGGTCCTTCGCTTCTTTGCGGTTGAAGGCGTAGGGCACATCCAGCCCATGCTGATCAAAGAGGGCGGCGGCAGTCACCGCGGCCAACGGAATCCCTTTGTAGGCGGGACCATAGAGCAGATCAAATTCGATAGCGGAATCGACGATCGCCTGAGCATAGTAGCGTCCAAGGCGCGCCAGGCTGGCGCCGGTATTGAACAGCCCGGCGTTGAAAAAGTAGGGGCTGATACGGCCTGATTTAAGGGTGAATTCGCCAAAGCGCAGTACGCCGACGTCCAGGGCGAAATCGAGAAATTCGCGTTGATAATCCTGCATGGAGAAGGTTCCTGTTCAGAAATTGCCGCGCATTGTAACCCGTAACTGAGGTTAGTGGGATTTATCTAGTTTCCGTCCAGAAAGGACGGAAACTAATCTGGCACAGGGACGTGCCAGCATTTTCAAAGGCAATAAGCCTTTGAAAATGAAGGAATCGGAAAATCGCATTTTTCGATTCCGTTCCAGAAAGATCCCAGGGAGGGGTGTTTCTGGACTCTAACTACCTGGTTCGTCGGGTTGGTGCAGCATGCCTTGGTGCACGAGAAAGTCGATGATCATTTTCAGACCTGTGCCTTCCCGCAGGTTGGTGAAGACGAAAGGCCGCTCGCCGCGCATGCGCAGGGCATCCTGCTCCATGACCTCCAGGGAGGCGCCTACATAGGGGGCCAGATCGATCTTGTTGATCACCAGCAGGTCGGAGCGGGTGATGCCCGGCCCGCCCTTGCGCGGAATCTTCTCACCCTCGGCGACATCGATCACATAGAGGGTGAGATCCGCCAGTTCCGGGCTGAAGGTGGCGGAGAGGTTGTCGCCGCCGCTCTCGATGAACACCAGATCCAGCTCCGGAAAGCGCTGCTGCAGGTCCTCCACGGCGGCCAGGTTCATGGAGGCGTCTTCGCGGATCGCAGTATGCGGGCAGCCGCCGGTCTCCACGCCGATGATGCGCTCCGCCACCAGCGCCTGGCTGCGGATCAGGAACTGGGCGTCCTCCTGGGTGTAGATGTCGTTGGTCACCACTGCCAGCTCATAGTCATCGCGCAAGGCCTTGCACAGGGCGTCAAGCAGGGCGGTCTTGCCGGAGCCTACCGGGCCGCCGACTCCGACTCGCAATGGAGACTGATTTATTGCCATTGATTTATTTTCCTCAGATAAACGGGGCTAATCTTGTGGTCGATTTTCATGATTCAATCAGCTAATAAATGCAGGTTATCCGTATGACGGTCTATCAAACAACCAGAAGTCATATCGTAATCTGACAGAATTAATAACCAGTCTCAACTTTGTCAGAAATCCTCTGGTTTTTTTATTTGCTGGATTGTGCGATGTCATGGTTCACACATAGTCAGTAGGTGTATAAATGAAGTCATGACGAGGGCAAGAATATCGTCCTTCGATTTCAACATGACGTGATTACCCATGTGCGGATGTTGTTTGATAGAGGGAACTAAGATGAATAGATCGTTAATTCTGTTATTTATCCTTATCCTTTTTACCACCGTCTGCTGTACGACAGCGACGATAAACGATCGGAACGCAGGGACCGAGAACAAATGGATCTTAGGGACACACAGTCTTGCAATACCAGGGAAGAACTGGTCTTTGCTCGTTGACCTGGCGGGCTTCAAGCTCGAAAAGGAAGCAACGCTCCCCGACGCCTCAGCTACGATGGTGTACGCCTCCAATGGATCGACGCAACTGGTCGTCTCCGTCTTTCTGGAAAGCCAGCCGGATCTCGATTCCACCAACGCGTGCAAGGCCTATTATTGGGCGAAGGCGTCCAAGAGCCCGATACCGAAGTCCGAAGTTCGACACGGGACATTCGGTTCCATGGCAACGGTCCATTTCCTCATCCGAGAATTCAAAGGTGTGTCCGTGATGCAAAAAAACGTCAACGGTTACCTTTATCACGACGGTGTCTGCGTCGATGTCCATGTATCTAAGGTCCACTACCAACCGAAGGACGAGGCGCTATTTGACGCCGTCCTTGAATCGGTACATATACCTGAGCTTAATATTGCGCGCGCAAGCCAATCGACTAGTTTGGTTCGGCCTCCATTACTATCTGTGTTGAACACGCCAGAACTCCAGTGGGTTTTCAAACATATTTGCGTCCCGCTTCGGCAACTTCCCGCAGACGGTTACACCCAGGGTGACTTTGTTGAGGCTTACCTAGAGTTCTATCGTTCCCGTTGGGAAGTGAGTCTCGCTGCAATGCGAAACGGAGACCAAGATACATGGATAAAGTACTTCGCACCCATCTCGCATAGCATTATCGATTTATATTGGCCGAGCCGGGTGATTCGCGACTCAGAAGGTGCGATTATCAGGTTTCGAGACTGTAATAGCTTCGGTAACCTGCAAGGGATACTTCGTAACGAACACAGCATCTTCGGACCTTCGAGCAAAGCCCTCGAAGCTGCAGATGTTTATGGCCTCCAAATCATGAAAAAGTGGAAAGACGGTCGTCCTTTTGACGAGGTCGAAGAAATACTGCGCAGTGGTCCGATAAAGCTGGCCGAATCGAGTGCAAGTATTCCATTAGAGCGAAAGTGAATACAGCAGAAAATGTATAAACAATTTGCCTATACAGGAATTTATGGTGGTGCTCTAAGAACGAAATAACCTTGTGTACTGTGTTTCGTGCCGGCTGCTGGCAATCGCCAGGGCCGAGTTGGCGGCGCCAATCTCCTCATCCGGCAGTCGTCCGGCAGGTGTGATCAGCTCGGGTATTTGTGTGGCCAGACGTTGCAACACCTGCTGGCCCTGGGTCTGCCCCAGGGGGATGATCTTGACTGCGGCCAACACCAGGTTTTCCAGCCAGCTCCAGGCATAGCCGAGGCAGGCCTGATCGGTGGGTATCTCCCAGCGGCAGGCGGCGAAGGCGAAGCCAGCCAGTTGGCTGCGAGCCAGGGCTGGTTTCCAGGTCAGGCTTTCCAGTAGACCCAGTTTGACAATCAGTTCCGCCAGGGCGCGTCCCCGATTGGCCTCCTCCAGACGCAGCTCGGCACTTTCCCTGCAGGCCAGCAGGAAGGCATTCCAGCTTTGCATTTGTGATATATCACCCTGAGCAACAGCGCTATGAAAGCGAAACAGCAGCGGCAGATCGAGGCGAGCAACACTGCTCTGCAGCTGGTCCTCAAGCCAGGCCTCGAGATCCGAAGCGGAGTTGATCCAGCCGCACTCCACCGCCCACTCGATGCCCTGGGAATAGGTGAAGCCACCCACCGGCAGGGAGGGGCTGACCAGCTGCATCAAACGCAGCAGCGCCAGGTTGGGATCAGTGATGGTCATGGCTGTGTCCGCCGCCGTAGGCGCCGGGCTCGGGTTCGAAGGGGGCTTGCCGCACCCTTACTTCCAGCCCCAGACCCTGCAACATCTCATCCAGCACATGGTCGTGCCGGTAGCGCAACAGGTCCGCTTCAATCTGCAGCGGCACATGCCGGTTGCCCAGGTGGTAACAGGCGCGGGCGATTTGATGGGGATCGTCACAGCGGACCTCCGAGACCGTCTCGGCGGCAGCCCGCACCACAACTGCAGTGCCGTCCTCCGCGAGTAGACAGTCACCATCGCGCAGGCAGCTGCCCCGCGATAGAAACAGGCCAGCCTCGCGGCCGTCATCCAGGGTCACCCGCAAGCGGCTCTTGATCCGGCTCTCTAAAGGTAAGGTCAGAGTAGTTTCGGCCTGTACCGGTTGTTCTGCCTTTTGCACGAAACGCAGCATGTTCAGAACAAAAAGTAGCGCTGGGCAAGAGGCAGTTCACTGGCCGGTTCGCAAGTCAGCAGTTCGCCGTCCGCCCGCACCTGATAGGTTTGGGGATCGACGCTGATCTCAGGTTGATAATCGTTGAGCCGCATGTCGGCCTTGCTGATCTGGCGGCAGTCCTTGACCGTCCCGATCAGGTTATTCAATTCCAGTTGGTCATGCACCCCGGCGGCATCCCCGGCTGCGGATAGGAAGGTCATGGTGGTGGCGGAGCGGGCACCGCCCAGGGCGCCGAACATGGTCCGGTAGTGTACTGGCTGGGGAGTCGGAATGGAGGCATTGGGATCACCCATGGGCGCTGCCGAGATCATCCCACCCTTGATGATCAGACTCGGCTTGACGCCGAAGAAGGCGGGTTTCCACAGTACCAGATCCGCCAGCTTGCCTGCTTCCACCGACCCCACTTCATGGGCGATGCCGTGGGTGATCGCCGGGTTGATGGTGTACTTGGCGATGTAGCGTTTGACCCGCAGATTGTCGTGCTCCGCCGGGTCGCCGCTCAGGCTGCCGCGCTGCACTTTCATCTTGTGCGCGGTCTGCCAGGTGCGGCAGATCACCTCGCCGACCCGGCCCATGGCCTGGGAGTCGGAGGCGATCATGGAGAAGGCCCCCAGATCATGCAATATGTCCTCGGCGGCGATGGTCTCGCGGCGAATGCGGGATTCGGCGAACGCCACGTCCTCGGCGATGGCCGGCGACAGGTGGTGGCAGACCATCAGCATGTCCAGGTGCTCGTCCACCGTATTCACCGTGTAGGGCCGGGTCGGGTTGGTGGAGGAGGGCAGCACGTTGGCCTGGCCGCAGGCCTTGATGATGTCCGGCGCATGGCCGCCACCGGCCCCCTCGGTGTGGTAGGTGTGGATGGTGCGGCCTTTCATTGCTGCGAGGGTCTGCTCGACGAAGCCCGATTCGTTGAGGGTGTCGGTGTGGATCGCCACCTGCACGTCCATGGCATCGGCCACCGACAGGCAGTTGTCGATGGCGGCGGGGGTGGTGCCCCAGTCCTCGTGCAGTTTCAAACCAATAGCCCCGGCGGCCACCTGCTCTTCCAAGGGTTTCGGCAGGCTGGCGTTGCCCTTGCCGAGAAAGCCCAGGTTCATCGGCAGGTCATCGGCGGCCTGCAGCATGCGATGGATGTTCCAGGGGCCGGGGGTGCAGGTGGTGGCGTTGGTGCCGGTGGCCGGTCCGGTGCCGCCGCCCAGCATGGTGGTGACGCCGGACATCAGCGCCTCTTCCACCTGTTGCGGACAGATGAAGTGGATGTGCGAATCTATGCCCCCGGCGGTGAGGATCTGACCCTCGCCGGCGATGGCCTCGGTGCCAGGGCCCACCAGGATGTTCACCCCGGGCTGCACGTCAGGGTTGCCGGCCTTACCGATACCCGTGATGCGGCCGTTCTTGATCCCCACGTCGGCCTTGACCACGCCCCAGTAATCCAGAATCAATGCGTTGGTGATGACCAGATCAACCACCTCAGCGGACTCCAACTGGCACTGCCCCATGCCGTCGCGGATCACCTTGCCGCCACCGAATTTCACCTCGTCGCCATAGATCGTGTGGTCCTGCTCCACCTGGATGAACAGTTGTGTATCCGCCAGGCGCACCCGGTCTCCGATGGTGGGACCGTACATCTCTGCGTAGGCCTGTCTGCTGATCTTTGCCATTGTGATTATCTCCTCAATCCAGTTGCCCATCACCGCGGCATTGAAACCATACACCTCGCGCTTGCCGGCGTAGGCCACCAGTTCCACCTCGCGGGTCTGGCCCGGTTCGAAGCGTACCGCGGTGCCGGCTGGTATATTCAGGCGAAAGCCCCGGGACTCGTCCCGCTGGAACACCAATGCTGGATTGGTCTCGAAAAAGTGGTAATGGGAGCCCACCTGGACCGGGCGATCGCCGGTATTGGCTACTGAGAGTGCAGGGTCTCACGGCCAGCGTTGAGTTCGATGTCGTCGGGGGCGGCGATGATTTCTCCTGGTTTCATTTTGCTATCTCCCCGCAGAAGGTGTTTGAAAATTGTCGTAGGGTGCGCTGTGCGCACCACAGATAAGATTGGTGCGCACAGCGCACCCTACATTTTGGATCATGGCTGCTCCCCGATTCAGACAATGGGATCGTGCACGGTGACCAGCTTGGTGCCGTCCGGGAACGTGGCCTCGATCTGCACCTCGTGGATCATCTCCGCGACCCCGTCCATCACATCATCGGCGCTGAGTACGGTGCGGCCGAAATCCATCAGTTCGGCTACTGTCCTGCCCTCTCGGGCGCCTTCCAGGATGGCGCAGCTGATTAGCGCCATGGCCTCCGGGTAGTTGAGTTTCAGTCCTCTGTCCTTGCGGCGCTCCGCCAGCAGGCCGGCGGTGAACAGCAGCAGTTTGTCTTTCTCCCGTGGGGTCAGCTCCATGGTGTATTCCTCGTTTGTCGATCTATTATTAGATGTGCGGTTGGATGAGCGCAGCAGAATCCAACAATCGAATAAATTATCGGATTACGCTATCGCTAATCCAACCTACTCTCGCCTCTCAGGTTGACCAGATGCGCCGCGGGCAGGCCGTCCGATCAATCAGCAGCGGCCTAAGACAGCTCCACAGACTTCTAAAAAGTCGCTGGGCCTCTTCGCTGGAATCTCCCAGATAGCGGGCGACCAGCAGCTCACCCAGCAGGGTGACCGCGATGTGTCCCTGGGCCGGTTGCGGTAGCGTCTCCCTGGCCTGTTCGAGTGTGGCCTGATCAGCGCCGGTGGCCAGCCAACTGCCAACCACTGGATGATTACGCAGGCTGGCAGCTCCCTGCAAGTCCCGCTGTGTGTTGACCTGCCAGCGATCGATCAGCAGAGGACTCTCATCTCGGTAGATTGCGAGCCTGAAACTGGCCTTTCCCGGGTCGAAGGTCTCGCCGATCACCGGGCGACCCAGGCAGTGGATCTCCCAACCGATGAACTGAGCGCTCGCGTCGAGTTGGATTGGTTTTCCAGCTTTATATTTGCACCGGGGAAAAGTATGTTTTCCTGGGGCAGCCATTCGAGGATGCCGCCATGCACCTGCAGTGTCTGCTGCTGCAGGGCGAGGGGGCCGGCGCTGCGGTGAACCTGCTCGCTCCCGGGGTAGTGATCAAGGCATGAGCACCAGACTGCACATCGACATCGATATTCAGCCGGTCGCCTCCAACCACGCCACCGGGAGGGTGCAGCAGGTAGACGTGGCAAGCTGGTCCTTCCGGGTAGAAGGGTCGCTGTACCTTAAGCGGACCCTGATGCCGGCGCTCCTTGAGCAGGGTCTTTTCTCCCGGGGCAGAGAAGCCCAGGCGAATGGAGGCCAGCCAGCCGGCAGCGCTGTTGGTCGCAGGATGCGTTGACCGTATGGTCTGGTTCATGGGTCGCAGATTAAATCTAGAATCGGCAGTTGGACGGGTTGAAGAGTGCGCCTCTGGGTTTGCAGGTCAAGGGGCGCTCGCGCGCATCCTGTGCCCACGACACTTGAACATCCCTGTTCGGCGCGCAAGGACGAGGAATAGTTATTCTATTCCAAGGAGTTGCAACGGATGCCCCACAGGGACGTGGGAAATGCCGGTTCCGTCAGGAACATGAACCGGCCAGCACTGCGCCGCGGTGGGCGTGCCATTCAGCCCGTAGCGTGATTCACTCAGCAGCTGAGTAGCCCTATCAATGTAATTACACATTCATTCAACCTGTTACTTCCAGAATGTAGCGGTTTCTAGGATCATGGGTGTGTCTCGAATATTCTGTTGTTGGCCGGCCTTTTGCCGGACCTGGTCCTGTCTACCGAGTCAAATCAGTCTCGGCTAAAGAGTCCATCCCACTCTACGCCGGAGTGGAATGCTGTCAAGCGGCTGGTGCAAGCGTCTCGTACCTGGGTCTTATCCGCGTGGGCTGTGGGGGAAGCGGCGCCTCGTTACTCTAAACTGATGGATAAACAAGAGAGGCTCTCAAACCTGGCGTATGCCCACATAGCGCTTGACCCGATTCTGAGCTTTCTCCCGCCATCGCAGGTTATCTGCAGTTCTCAGTTCTTCAACCCAAAAGAATAAACATCTGATAAGCTAGATCCATACCCGACTGGCTTCAACTGTAGCGTCAGTCAAGGGTGACAGTGGCAATCAACGAGCAAGCGCCTGTATGGGTGCCGGATGGGGACAGATGAGCCAAGTGCCGGAGCGGGACAGCGCGCCCGCAACATACGAGAGTATCTCAAACCGGGCAGTAACTGCTGGAAACTGGAAGAGGCCAGGCGCCTGGCCGTGTTGGTGGATACGGCGGACTATTTCGCAGCGTTTGCCGAGCCTGCCAGTCGGCGCACGCAGATCCTGATTCTGGGCTGGGATTTCGACCGTCATGAGCGGCTGCACCGTGATGAACCGGCGGGAGCTGCCCGATGAGCTGGGTGACTTTCTCGTGGCACTGGTGAAGCGACAAGCCGGAGCTGAACGTCTACCTGCTGTCCTGGGATTTCAACATGGTTTACGCGGCGGAGCGGGAACTGCTGCCGGCGCTGCGTCTGCGTCTGCAGGCGCCACCGCGGTTTCATTTTCGCCTCGATGGCCGCCATCCCAAGGGCGCCTCGCATCATCAGAAGGTTGTCGTTGTCGATGACAGGGTCGCCTTTGCGGGCGGTATCGATCTGAGCCGCTGGCGCTGGGATACCCCCGAACACAAGCCGGATGATCCGCGCCGTATCGATCCGAACGGCAAACCCTATCCGCCTTTCCACGACCTGATGATGCTGGTCGAGGGTGAAGCCGCAGCCCGTCTGGGTGATCTCGCGCGTGAGCGCTGGCGGCGCGCGCGCGGCTGGAAGATCAAGCCGCTCATCAGCCCCCTCGCACCGTGGCCGGCCTCGGTGACGCGAACTCGACGATGTACCGGTCGCGATTGCGCGCACCGAACCCGAGTTCGGTGGCCATGCATGCGGTAGACGAGGTCAAGCGGCTATATCTCGATGCCATCGCGGCGGCACGTCACTTCATCTATATCGAGAATCAGTATTTCACCGCGCACTGCCTGGCTGATGCACTGATTGCGCGTCTTGAAGAGCCGGATGGACCGGACATCGTGCTGGTGCTTGCCGGAAAAAACCGGTGGATGGCTCGAGCAGGTCACGATGGACGTCGTGCGCGGGCGCCTCCGATCGCATGCAGGCAGCCGACCGGCATGATCGCCTGCGGATCTACTATCCCATATGCCGGGATTGGGCGACGACTGCATCAGTGTGCACGCCAAATGCTCATCGTCGACAACCGACTGTTACGTATCGGCTCATCGAATACGAGCAACAGATCGATGGGCCTGGATACCGAATGTGACCTTGCCATCGAGTCGGTCGAGCGGGCGAGAGATCTCTACCTACATAGGCGGACTGCGCTCCCGCCTGCTGGCCGAGCATCTGGACTGTGAAGCGCAAGACGTCGACAAGGCAGCACGCAGCCAGGACGGTCTGTAAAGACGATCGAGTCATTGCGCGGCGATGGGCGCAGCCTGCGTGTGCTGGACTGGGAGGTTCCTGATGAAGTCGATGAGATGGTTCCGGATGCCGGCCTGATCGATCCGGAAGAGCCATTCAGTCCGAATATTTCGTCGAGCAGTATGTCCCGAAGTCCGGGCAGTCGCGCAGCCGCAAACGCCTGATGTTGTTCACCGGACTGGTTGTGCTGTTGCTCGGTCTGGCGGCTGCGTGGCGTTGGACGCCGCTGCAGGAACTGTTGTCGCCCGAGCGCATCAGCGGCTACCTGTCGTCGGTTGCGTCCATGGAAGGGCGTGCCCTGATCGCTATCGGTGGTTTCATCGTTGCCAGCCTCGCGATGGTGCCCGTCACGCTGCTGGCGGTGATTGGCGGCGTGGTCTTCGAGGGTTGGCAGGCCTTCATCTACGTGATGACGGGGGCGCTCGCCGCATCAGCAATCGGATTCCTTGGCGGCCGTCTGCTTGGTCGGGACATCGTTGAACGTTGGAGTGGCTCAGGCATCGATCAGCTCAGCAAGCGCCTGGCGCCGCGCGGTACCGTGGCGGTCGCGATCCTGCGCCTGGTTCCGATCGCACCGTTTGCGATCTTCAACCTGGTTGCCGGCAGCTCGCATCTGGGCGCGCGGCAGTTCTTGGTCGGCTCGCTGATTGGTCTATTGCCGGGTCTGGGCGCGATTACGCTGTTTTCAAATTCACTGTGGTCGGCGATTACCTCACCTTCGCTCTCAGTGTCGCCATTGCCGTGGCGTGGGTGGCATCCTGTTGGTGTCGCCTGGCTCGCCAAGCGCTGGCTGCGCACGAGTTGAAGGCGAGGCAGATCCGCGTCGGCACCTACAACGCGCATGACTGTATCGGCAGAGATGGCAAGTATGCGCCTGAACGCATCGCAGCGGTGATCAATGAGCTGGATGCCCGATCATTGCGCTGCAGGAGATCACCCTCGATCACGCCGGCGAGTTGATCGCCCGGTTAGAGACGGCAACCGCCATGCAAGCCATCGACGGCACCCTGCATGCGCGCGGCATCGGGCGCTATGGAAATCTCGTGCTGTCGCGGCATAAGGTTGTCGCGCAACGCCTGCATGATCTGTCCGTGGATGGACGTGAACCCCGGAGTGCCGTGGACCTGGTATCCAGGTCGCTGATTGTCGCGTGCGGGTCGGCGCCACCCATTTGGGGTTGGCGAAACTGGAGAGAAAGTCGCAGATCATACAACTCGCCAGGTTGTTTTCAGCAGAACAGCAAGCGAAAGTCTTGCTAGGGGATTTCAATGTCTGGCGTACTGGGCAGGAACTGGCACCGCTATCGAGACTGGGTTTCCGGCAAATCAAGGTGCGCAGTTTTCCCACCTGGAGGATGCCGTTGCTTGCCCTGGATCGGATCCTGGCTGGTTCACCTGCGCTGCTTCAGCGCTGTTGGCGTCACGATAGTCGGTTGGCTCGCAGCGCATCGGATCACTTTCCGCTATTGGCTGAAATTCAGCTCACTGAGGCAACTGACCCGCGGGTTCAACCGGCCAGGAAAGGCGGCCCCATTGACGGGTGATAAGAGCCTTTTGTGTGATTTTGCGGTTCAGCAGCAAGGGCCAGACCATTCGATGTGACGATCCGATATCAGGTCTTCTTTCGCGA
>CAWCOA010000020.1:0-61486 GCA_963797085.1 uncultured Gammaproteobacteria bacterium | reverse complement strand
CGTCACCTTCGACCAGTCGGCATCCAACTCCTCGGCCAGGATCATGGCGATGCCGGTCATTATGCCCTGCCCCATCTCCGAACTGGCTACCTGCAGGATTACCCGGTCATCACCGCCGATGCTTATCCAGGCATTGGGCTTGAAGTTGTTTCCGCCCGCAGCCAATTCAGTCTTGGATAGACCACTGAATGGGAACCCCACCAGCATGCCACCACCGGCGACTGCGGAGACCTTGATAAAATCACGCCTTGTCAGTTTGTACGATTCCATCTCAGACCTCATTGTCCGGCTTGCCGGTAAGCTCAGCGGCCCGTTTAATCGCCTTGCGGATCCGTGGATAGGTACCGCAACGGCACAACACATCCCGCATCGCCTCATCGATATCCGCATCCGTGGGCCGGGGGTGATTTTTCAGCAGCGCACTGGCCGCCAGAATCTGCCCGGACTGACAATAGCCGCACTGGGGCACTTCCTGTTCAATCCAGGCCTGTTGAACCGGGTGTGAACGATCCGGGGACAAGCCTTCGATGGTGGTGATCTTTCGCTTGACCACCGATGATACTGGAGTGACGCAACTGCGCACCGGTTTGCCATCCACCAGCACCAGACAGGCGCCGCATTCCGCAATGCCGCAGCTGTACTTGGTTCCAGTCAGTTGCAGGCCGTCACGCAACGCCCACAACAATGGGGTGGCGGGGTCCATATCGAGTTCACGGATTTTTCCATTAATGCTGAGACGCACCATACTCTCCTCCGAGTTTGCTATTTATCATTGTTAATGGACTATCGCTATTTCTGCTTTTTCATGCTCTCTTTGAGCAGGTCACCCAAGGTGCCAAAACCCTGTTTTGGCTTTGCATAGTCGGCCAGATTCACTTCCGGCTTGGCAACTTCGTCAGTTTGCCGTTTGGTGTCCAGCGACAGGCCAATACGATGCTTGTCCAGATCCACGCTGAGCACTCTTGCCTGTACCTGATCACCGACACTCACCACCTCCTGTGGATGGGTGATGCGGCGGCCTGCTCCCAGCTCACTGATATGCGCCAGCCCGTCGACCCCCGGGGCCAGTTCGATGAAGGCGCCAAACGGCTGCAGCCGACTGACGGTCCCCTGCACCTGAGCACCTACCGGGTAGTCAGTCAACACCTCCCGCCAGGGATCTTGCTCCAGGGCACGGATCGACAGGGCGATTCTTTCCGGATGCCTGGGATTGTCGGTCTGCTCGATCTTCAGCACCGAGACTTCGACCTGTTGGCCGACGGACAGAATATCCTGCGGATGCTCGACCCGGCCAAAGGCGAGTTCACTGATATGGACCATACCCTCGATCCCACCCAGATCGATGAAGGCGCCGAATTCCTTGAGTGAACTGACCTTACCCTGCATCACGGCACCCACTTCCAACTGGGCGCGTGTTTCAGTCGCCAGGACCTGTTGTTCCTCTTCGAGCAATGCCCGGCGTGAAACTACCAGATTGGTATGCCGGCCACCTTCGAATTTGGTGATCCGGAAGGCCAGCCGCTCACCGACGAAGTCAGCCAGGTCCTCGACATAGTTGATATCGATCTGGGAAGCGGGACAGAACGCCCGTACCCCGGACATCTCCACTTCAAGCCCACCTTTGGTGGTGCCGGTAACAAGGCCCTCGACCGGCATCTGCTCTTCATAGGCCTGCTGCAGCCCCTCACTCCCATGCATGCGGCGCGCATGACGGGCGCCCAGTAGCAGTGTACCTGTAGCTTCGTCTTTACCACTGACCAGGATCTCGATGGAGTCCCCAACGCTCACTGTCAGTTTACCTTCATCGTCGATCAGCTCTTCGCGCTCGACGATTCCCTCGGTCTTAGAGCCGAGGTCGATAAAAACATTGTCGCTCTGTATCGACACCACAGTACCGGTGACCTTGTCGCCTGCCTGGGGTTCCTTTTTCTCGTTCTGGTCTGTTTTTTCTCAAACTCGCCGAACAGCGATGCAAAATCTTCGTTGTCAGTCATGCTGCGAATAACCTTTGGTGAAGTATCAGCGAATTCTAGCATGAGCAGGACTGAATAAAATTTCCTAATTACACTCAGTCTCAGTGCGCTTGTATAGTCTCTTGAAACCCATGTAATCATTGATCAAGGCTGATTTCCCCTGGCAGCATGTCCGCCATTGAACGATTGGCAAACTATCTCACTGAGCACCCGAATAAGAGACTACTGATCGTAGGTCTTACCCGATAGTGTGGGTATTGATGTATATAACCAAGGTCGCTCTGAACTGAGAGCCGTGCCTGTAAGGGACTGCACTTAATCCATGCCAACTACTCTCCCTCGACCGGGGAGAGGAGTTGTCTCTTAAGTGTGATATTAAGGCTTGCCACTTCCTCGATTGAGGACTCTACCGAGCGACCAAGAGACCAACCGCATGATCAGTGCTTGGAGCGATCAGTAAAAGCCAACCAACTGATTAGATTACAAATCCTGCCAACGCTCAAAAAACAGGCTGGATACGACTCCGGCAAATCCACCTCCCAGTAAACCACCAAGAATGGCTACTGGCAGCAGATCCTGTACATGATGAATCAAATCATGAAAAGCGCCGGTGGAATTGATATCGATACTGTGCACCATTACGAAATTACACAGTGTCAGGAATACTGCCACACCGATGCCAACTAGCGCGCCGTCGCCCGTCGAGGGCAGCAGGTTACCAAATCTTCGGATAAAAGTGGGTACAAGAAAGACATAGATAAAGCCCGTCAATGGACACATGATGCCGATGACATAACCTATAGAGATATCCGGAAAGTGACTGACGAACACCAGATAGATCAATGATACGAGCAAGCCGGAAGTGAAGCCAGTCAGGGTTTTTGCATCTGCCCGATTGACCCGGGAATTCGTTGTGTAGTGCCCATACAGAGCACCGGCTATGGCTCCGACCGTGCCGATGATAAACAGCAGATTGAGCGGGCCGATCGGCGTACTGAAATAGACCATCAGGATCGCGCAGACCGGCGAGATGATAATCGCCATCAATACAGCCAGGCGCATGCTGCTGTATATCAAAGCGCCAATCGTACCTGCCAGTACACCCGAAAACAGATACGGATGCACAGGAAGCCCCCACTCTTCCGAGAGCGCCGCGAAGATCACAAACAGTACACCGTAGAGGGTTCCGATGAATCCCCAGATCACGCCACGGATTAAGGCTTCTCTGGTGCGAACAATCAGGACCGAAGGTAAAGATGAGTATGTCTGTTGCATGACTACGATCACCTCCTTGAAACACGTAATATCATTGTTTTTATATGGTTAAATCTAGCAGATAGAAGTTGTATGCCAAAGTAGGAATATCCAGACAGCCTGTTGGTAGTTTTATATTGGCGGCTTGATACCAGCTTAGGTTCCCCATGTACTTGCGACAAGTTCAACGAACCTGTCGGGCGAGGATTATACAGTCCATGGGACAAACAAAACCACAATCATTCTAACCTTATCAGTGGTCATGCAAGTTCTTGAGATCAACCACCCGGCAGGGAGATTCCAGTGACTTTCTTGTAGAGGGAAACCGCATAAGAATCAGTCATGCCGGAGATAAAATCGGTGAGTCGCAATAACCGGGTGTAGTTATCCTCAGCCGGAATACGCTGCAAACCGATGAACTGATCTGGAATCAGTCGCACCATCATCTGACTGCGCGGACAGGCGGAGTCTCCATGCTCGGCGATATCGTCGAGGATCTGGATAAACCGCTCGAGCAGTTCACTGATCACCTGAAATCCGGCTGTCTCTATCTCGACCACCTCCGGCGCGCAATAGATCTTCTCCGTGGCCACCTCGATCAGGCTCTCCATCTCAGCGCGCCTGCTGATGTGGTTCATCAGCGGCTCATCAAAGCGTCCGGCGATCATCTCCGCTTCATTATCAAGAAAACAGCTCAGCACCTCACTGATTACATGACTGATCACCTTGGCGCGCAGAAACTCGATCTTCTCCTTGTCCCCTGTGATGCTGCTGAGACGCGATTGCTGCCTGGCCTGATCTGGCAGGATTGGGCAGAACAGATCCATCGCTTCCTGAAAGCTGAGATGGCCGAGACGATAACCGTCCTCGATATCGATGACCCGGTAACAGATGTCATCTGCGGCTTCCACCAGGAAAGCCAGTGGATGACGGCACCAGATGGCCATCACCGGGTCTTTGCGTACCAGCCCCACCGTCTCCGCCACTTCTTGGAACAGGGTTTGGTCCTCGGCGGTAAAGCCCTGCTTCTTTGCACTGACGCCGGTAAAGCGGCCGTTGCCGATACATGATTCACGGGGATACTTGCTGAACGCAGCCAAAGTAGCACAGGTCAACTGCAGGCCACCCTGGTTATCCCGGTTCTGCAGCCTGGAGAGGACCCGGAAACCCTGTGCATTGCCTTCGAAGCTGAGAAAATCCTCCCGCTGGCTGCCCTTCAGCACAGCGACACGGCGTCTGCCGTAGTCTGCTGTCTCCGCCCAATGTCTGATGCCATCCTCGCCGGAATGGCCAAACGGTGGATTGCCGATGTCATGGGACAGACAGGCAGCCGCACAGATATCTCCGAAATCCGAGGCCTCGGTGTTCTGCAACTGATGACGAGCGATGATCTGCTCCCCGATCAGAGTACCGAGGGAACGCCCCACACTGGAGGACTCCAAACTGTGAGTCAGTCGGGTTCGCACGTAATCGATCTTGGACAGGGGAAAAATCTGGGTCTTGTCCTGCATGCGTCTGAATGCGGAAGAAAAGACGATACGGTCGAAATCCCGCTGATAGTCGGTGCGTGATGTACTGACAGAGGGCCCTTCCTTGGTCCCCAATCTCTTCCTGGATAAAAGCTGCGGCCAATTCATCGACATGGTCAATTGCTCGTTATTAATTCGGTTGGAATATTCGGTTCAAGGGGCTTGATCACATCAGGGATCTGCAGGTTGATTGATCAGGGTCGTATTTTGCGGGCGCGAAGCACTCAATGCCAGGACTCCGGCCAGGGCAATCATCAGGGCGCCCGCCAGAAAATGGATATTGAGGGTTTCATCCCAGAATAGATACCCATAGATTGCCCCGAATATGACTGAAAAATAGGTAAAAGGGCTGACGTTCGATGCTTTAGCAATGGAATAACCCCGGGTCAACAACAACTGGCCGAGCGTTCCCAGGGTACCTATCAACAACAAAAGCATCCATTGCCTTTGACTGGGATCCTGCCAGCTCCAGAGCATGGGAACCGCTGAGATCAGCGTACTGAAAAGAGTAAAGTAGAACACCACGCGAATCGAAGACTCGGTGCGGCCCAGACGCCGCACGGTGACCATGGCCAGCGCAGCCAATAATCCTCCCAGCAAACCTACCAGCGCAACCCCGTTAAAGCCCTGTTGCGGATTCAACACCAGCACCACGCCCCAAAAGCCGAAACCAATCGCCAGCAGCACACCCCGGCGCAACGGCTCCTGCAACCATTGCCAGGCGATCAGTGGCATGAAGAGCGGCGCTGTCATCTTCAGCAACATCCCCTCCGCCAATGACAAATGCGCCAGGGCATAGAAAAAACAGTACATGGCCGTCACACCGGCCAGCGCGCGTATTAGATGCACGCCGAGAATCTGGGTTTTCAGCCCTTCAATCCCGCCTCTCCAAAGCAGTGGAAAGAGTACGATCAGACCGAACAGGTTGCGCATGAACACAGCCATTTCACTGGGAAGTTCAGCGGTAACAGATTTTACGGTGGCGCCCATGGAGGCAAACATCAGCTCCGAAAGCATGATCAGCAGTGCACCGAGAGGTAGATTCTGCTTGTACAACATAGTCGTTCCTGCTGAATTTTTATTGATGTGAGCAAACCTTGCCACCCGGTCATGACACCTTTTACCACAAAGCTCGGATCGCTTTCTCCTTTTGGTCTGTGGCAGAATGCAGCATTATTTTGCAATCTAATGAGTAACAGAACCCATGATTTCATTGCGTTTTTTGCTGATCTTGATGATCCTCTCATTAACCGGCTGCGCCTCGGCCTACTACGGTACGATGGAGAAAGTTGGGGTGCATAAGCGGGATATTCTGGTGGACCGGGTGGAAGCGACGCGGGATGCCCAGACAGATGCTCAGGAACAGTTCAAATCAGCCCTGGACCAATTCGCCTCGGTGATCCAGTTGCAGGATACCGACCTCAAGCAAGCCTATGAAAGGCTGAATGAGGAGTATGAAGCTAGCGAGTCTGCTGCAAAAGAAGTCACCGAGCGTGTTGAAAAAGTCGAATCAGTTGCAGATGCGCTGTTTGAGGAGTGGCAGGAAGAACTCACGCTCTATCAGAATCAGACCCTCAAGGCCTCCAGCAGCAGGAAGCTGAAGGAGACGAAAAGACGTTACCAGGAGATGCTGAAGACCATGAAGCGGGCGGAAAGCAGTATGCAACCGGTGCTCAATACCTTTCGTGATAATGTCCTCTATTTAAAGCACAACCTCAACGCTCAGGCGATTGGCGCCTTGCGCGGTGAGTTCACCAGCCTCAAAGCCGATATCGGTCGCTTGATTGAAAAGATGAACCTGTCTATCAAACATTCCACGCAGTTTATCCAAAGCCTTCAGGACACTTGATCCATTCAGCTGTAGAAAAACAAATTTAAAGCCGAACCAACGCCTCGCGTCTGGCTAAGAAAAACTATGCTTCCGATCTCACGCCGCAACCGTCTGCTACAGATCACTCTGACGCTGGGTTTCCTGATCGGCATCTATCTTACCATCAGTCTGCTTTCAACAGATGCAGCCCTCCAGGGACCACTCATCCTGGCTGCGCTGTTCGGTGGATACATGGCAATGGCCACCGGCGCCAATGACACGGCGAATAATCTGGGGCCGGCAGTTGGCTCCAAGGCCATCACCCTCACGACAGCCTTGGTCATCGCGGTTGTTTTTGAATCAGCCGGGGCACTGATTGCCGGTGGGGATGTGATGAACACCATCAAAGGTGAGATCATCGATCCGGACCTGATCGTCAACCCGCAGGATTTTGTATGGCTAATGCTTTCCGCACTTGCTGCAGCCGCCATATGGGTGCATCTGGCTACCATGATGGGCGTACCGGTCTCCACCACCCATGCCATCATCGGCGGCATTCTGGGAGCGGGCATCACTGCCGGTGGTCTTGAGATTGCCAATTGGTCGAAAGTCGCCATCATTGCCGGCAGTTGGATTGCATCTCCCCTCTTGGGCGGATTGATTGCTGCAGCCTGCCTGTACCTGATCAAGCGAACCCTGACCCACAAACTGGATATGATTCGGGCCGCTAAACGGGTTGTACCCATACTGGTGGCTGCCATGGGCTGGGCCTTCTCCACCTATATCATCCTCAAAGGCCTGAAACAGATCGTACAGGTCGATTTTCAGACCGCCATAATCACCAGTTTTATCATCGCGGTGGGTATCTATCTGATCGTTCACCCGGCGATTTCGCAAGTTGCCGACCGCCTCCCGCAGAGCAAGATTGGAATAAATACGCTGTTTAATCTGCCGTTGGTATTTGCCGCTGCCCTGCTCAGTTTCGCGCATGGCGCGAATGATGTTGCCAATACCATTGGACCCGTTGCGGCAATTCATGAAGTCCTGCTCGGTTCAGGTGTTGCAAAGCTCACTACTGTTCCTTACTGGATCATTCTCATAGGTGCCGTTGGAATCTCACTTGGGGTTGCACTCTATGGACCAAAAATGATCCGGGTGGTGGGGAACGGCATTACCGAGTTGGACCAGATGCGCGCCTACAGCATCGCAATGGCGGTGAGTCTTACCATCATCCTCGCCAGCGAACTCAGTCTGCCTGTCAGTACAACCCATACCGTAATCGGCGCCGTATTCGGTGTTGGTTTTCTGCGCGAGTTCCTGAAAAGTCACTATGCCGAAGCAAGAGAAAAAATTACCCGACACCTCGATGGCCAGAAATTGTCATTGATTAACCGATTTATTGACGATTTCCATCAGGCCGGTCTGTTGCGGAAAAGAGCGATGATGAAAGAACTGGAGTCACGCTCCCACGGTGCAGATCTGACAAAGAGTGAACGCAAGGAGCTACGTAAACTGTATCGAAAGGAGTTCGTCAAAAGATCCACCTTTTTGAAGATAATTACCATGTGGCTGGTGACCTTGCCAGCCGCCGGATCGCTGGCAGCACTCATCTATCTGCTGATTCAGCTTTTGCAATAGGGCAATACACTCATGCATCCCAGGCTATCGCTGTCCTCTGACCTGGCGACCATCTTTCTCCCCGAGTCAGATTTATTACCCTTAACTTAATCTTTCAGAGTACCTGTACCGCGTCTTATGCATGCAGGCATTTCGACATTCCGTACACATAAGCAGGCCATGCTTAAGTATTGTCACTGAATCCAAGGGAACTAAATCGCTTATAAACCCGCCATTGATTAACAATCAGATCTCGTCTAGGGATTACAAGGTGGAAGCAGTTAACGGTAACGATCAGATAGCAAACCATTAACCTTCCACACACGGAAAATACCAAAGAAAATAATCTCGGAGGAGAATGAAATGAAAACAGATAGATTCACTGATTCAACACGTATCTTTCAGCGATTTATTTTTTACTGGATGATCATCCTGGGCCTGCTGTCTGCTCCGGTTTATGCGGACGACAGACACCAACATGACCTGGGCGAGGCCAAAGTACTACCTCTCAAGCTCGCACTGATAGCGGCTTTGGAAGCAGAAGAGGTCTGTGCTGATGACGGTTACCGCGTCAGCGTGGCAGTGGTTGACCGGGGAGGATTGGTCAAGGCGCATATCCGCGGCAACGGTGCCGGCCCGCATACCCTGGAAAGCGCCAGAAAGAAGGCCTATACATCGGCATCCCTGGGACGCCCCACCACGGCCCTGGTTGATGTGGTTGTGAGTTTCCCGGCCACTGAAGGCCTGCGGGATATGAATGACAACATTTTGATCCTGGGTGGCGGGCTGCCGATTGCCGTGGACGGTGAGATCATCGCCGGTATCGGAGTCGGCGGTGCCCCCGGAGGAGACCTGGATGAGGCATGCGCCCAGGCCGGCATCGACAAGCTATTGCATCTGCTTGATGACGATTAAGAACTCCGAGGATTGACAACAAATCTGCCTGGCCTGCCCCATCTGGTCAGACCAGGCAATCATTTCAGGCGCTTGCCTGACTCTATACCTACGGATTGATCGGAAAATTCGGAATCAGGTTGTCCACTTTCGGAATGTTGGTTGCATCAACCCGCAACTTCAAAAACATCGCATCCCAGTCAGCCTCGTCTGGAGCCCCGTTGAAAACGAGCTTGAGATTGAGGTCCTGCAAGCCGGGGATATCGGTGAAGTTGGCTTCACCATTGGTGAGATTCATATAGGCGAGACTGGCCGATCCATCTCCTGAATTGGCGCCGAAATCGATGCGCAAGCGCATCCGGTACCAGTCTGTCGCCAGGTTGTTGGTGCCCAGATCCGCGACACCGGCGCGAACAATCAGGCTATTTCCGGTAAAGATCGAGAATTGCCGTTCCCAGATACCAAAAGGCACACCGATTTCATCATCAGCCGTGGTCAGGACCCCATCATTATTGATGTCCTGCCCCAGGGCGAAGACCGCATTGTCGTCACCCGTGGCGTCAAACCAGATCTCAGCCTCACCGCCGCTGGGGAACGCCGGGTAGTTGAAATTGACATCGTTGACCCGGGTCAACTCAGTATCACCGGCCAACCCGCTGATCACATTGGGACGCACTACCTGGGTGCCATTCGCCAGGGTATCGTTGACGATGGTGGCATTGGTCACTGCCTCGACCCAGTTGTCCTGGCCGTTGATATTGCCCAGGCCCAGGCTTTCGAAATCGTAGATGGAGAGGGATTCATCGTCGAGGATGGTTACGCCGGCATCACTCGGGGAACTCAGCAGGGCGCCTCCGGTGGGATTCGACAACTCCAGTTGGAAGGTCTTGTCAGCGTTGCTGACTGCATTGTCGATGATGGATATCGAGAAATTCTGGCTGGTCACGCCATCGTTGAATGTCAGGGTTCCGAGGGCCGATACATAATCAACGCCGGCCAGAGCAGTATCTTCCTGGGTCGCATAATCCACTGTGACTGTACCGCTGCTGCCGCTGACACGATTGACGGTTATTGACAGGCTGCCGTCATTTTCCAGAACAGTGTAGCTGCCTTCGCTTAAAACAAGGGTACCCGGATCATCAGAGTCACTCCCGCAACCGGCAAACAACAATATGCCGGCGATTAGTCCCAAAATGGTCGATAGATGTATGATGCGCCTGATAGTGAGCATGACTGCAAACCTCCTGATTCTCGGCGATAGGCTAAGTGGCCATCTATTCTTGCGCAAATCGCTCCATGATGTATCCGGAGAAACCCTTAGACGGCTAATAAATTGACCCTTTGGATCCCATACCCGGTGTGAGTTCACATTTTTCTGACACGGCCGTTCAGTCTGGACAGATACAGAAAATCATGTCTTCATTCGAGCAGCTTCAGACCCACCGGCAAGGAATCACCCAGCATGCGCTTTTCATCAGCCTTGCTCAGCTCGACGACCTCTTGCACCATCGCCAGCCAGGATGCGGGCGCCTTATTCGCAGTCAGATGTTCAACAACCTGGACCCGCAGGGCCTCGCCGATATCCCGTTCCCGGTCACCGGTCTTGCGCGCCAGCAGAGCGGCGGCAAACGCTGCCGACTCAGTCTTTTTCCAATCCACGGCCAGCAGCTGTTTCAGCCACTGTTCAACGTCATGCACCGAGACTACCTGGTGGACGCTGCCATAGACCGGCTCCCGCGCCCCCAGTCTACCAATCGCCCACCAGGTCTGCGGATTCTCCTTGGGTTTACGCAGACGTTGCAGCAGCCAACCAGCGATTTCGATCTTGCGCTCCACTGGCAGCCGCTCCAGGGAAGCCGCTAACCTGACCATGTCGTCATAGCCCTGTTTCTTCGGACCCGGAGGGCGCTTCGTCTGACCCGGCGGTTGCAGATAATAGGCGGTATCCTCGAACAGTCGGAGCTGCGCGGCCTCGTCCAGCCCCCCAGCCACGCGCCGCCAGAGGATCCACCACTCCGCCCAGTTACGCGCCTCCTTGCCGAACTGGATGCCGGCCTGGTAGAGACTCCAGAGCTGATCAACCCGCCATTCGTCCAACGGATAGCCGAAACCGGGACGAACGCAGTAACCGGTCAGGTTGAGCCAGATCCGTTCATGATCGGCAGTTCGCCGCCGCTTGCCGGCGCCTTTCCACAACACCCCGAACAGTTCTCGCAACAGCGCGCCATGCCAGGCCTCCCTGGGACCCAACAGCCGCTCCAGTTCACTGCGCAGGCGTTTAACCTCGCCTGCTTCCACCGCTCTCTTCTGACTGCCGTAGATCCGCTCCAGCAAGGCTACAGCCTCCGGAAAGCGCGCAGGCAGTTCCATCGGCGCAGCCTCGGACTCAGCACCCTGGCCGCGCAACTGAAACTCCAGCCGCCAGCGCCGGTGCTCCCCGGTCATGGCCACACACTGCACCTCCAAGGTGCCCACCTCGGTCAGACTGGCGGCCAATTGCACCGGAATTTCCAGCGCCGTGTCGCTGATATCACCCCCCAGCAGGGTGGCGATCGGCGGCAAGGCCAGCATACGAGTGGGATCCAGGTCTACCAGTTCGCCGACCTGCCAGGCATTGTCGGCTGTTGAGGAAAACAGATGGAAACGCACCGGTTGGCCCACCAGCAGGGAGAAACTTCGCCCCTCGAGCAACAGCTCCTGACCCTCCTGGCTGCCGCGCGGCAGCAGGCAGACCCCGGTATGTTCTGCAGTGTCATCCTGCAGGGCGAGAAAGTAGCTGCGCGCTGAGCCCCCGCCGATGCGTGGCGCCTTGCCGGAGCGGCCCAGGGCATAGGCCACCGCACCCCGTGCCACCGCCTGTTCGGGGTGTTCGTTGAACAGCCGCTGCAGCGGTTGGCCGCGCCAATCACCAAGGGTTTCCAACAGCCGGTCTGACAAGGCGCCACCGAGAAACACGCCACCGTTGAGCAGCAGCGTATCAGGCACCGGGATCCCTGCGTCGGGCAGGGGACTCTCCAGAGCCTCTGTCGCCACTCGTGCATGTTCGGCCAGGAATCCGGCCAGATGGCGGGTGATCGCCGGATCGGCGGCGTATGGCAGTCCAAATTCCACGATCCCCCCACGCACCCGTTGTGGCCGCTCATCCGCCCCGACCCGGGGAAAGAAGCCTTCCAGCACCATCTCGTTCACTTCGACCCTACTCAACTCGGTGGAACGGGCGCCGCCGATCAGTTTCGATCCTGAACCCAGCACCGTGACCTTGAAGCTGTCCTCGGTTTCAGTTTCCAGCAGAAATTCCTTGGCGCTGCGGCACTGCTGGCTGAGCTGGGCCAGTTGCGCGGCACTGAGGCGGCCAGCGCCAGCGTTGACCAGCCGTCCTTCCGCCAGATGCGCCAGACCCAGGTCCATGTTGTCGCCGCCCAGCATCAGGTGGTCACCGACCCCGATGCGGGTCAGGCTGGGCCCCTCGGCTGTTGCCTCGACCTTGATCAGGGTCAGATCGGTGGTACCGCCGCCCACATCGCAGACCAGCACCAGTCGAGTCTGTGCGAGCATCTCTTCAAGCCCGTCCTGGTGTTGGTGTAGCCAGTCATAGAAGGCCGCCTGGGGCTCTTCCAATAAACGCACGTCAGGGATACCGGCCATTTTTGCCGCCTGCAGGGTCAGCGCACGCGCGCCCTCGTCGAAGGAGGCGGGCACTGTCAGCACCACCTCCTGCTGCTCCAGGGGGTGATCTGGGTGGTACTGGTTCCAGGCCGCACGCAAATAGGCAAGATAACTGGCACTGGCCGCCAGCGGTGAGATCTTCGTCACTGCTGCGTCGGCACCCCAGGGCAGGATGGCTGCGGTGCGGTCTACCGAACGGTGGGACAACCAGCTCTTGGCACTCGCCACCAGGTGACCAGGCACCTGAGAACCCAGTTCCCGCGCCAGACTACCGACCACGGCGTCCGGCACGTTGGCGATATCCTTGTCTGTCCAAGGCAGTGTCAGATCATTGGGATTCAGCTCTCCCCGGCTCGGATGGTAGCGCAGGGAAGGCAGCTGTGGCCGTTTAGCCACCTCTCCTGGGGCCACCAACTGCTCGATCTCAAACAGCTGGATCGCCCCTTCCTGCTCACGATCCGCATAGGCCAGCACCGTGTTGCTGGTGCCCAGATCGATGCCGATTAAAAAACGCGACATGGCAATTCAACCTAGCTACGGACCTCGAACTCAACCTTCCAGCGCTCCTCACCCCCACGGGGCAACGCCTCCAGACGCAGCGTCCCGGTCTCGGTCACTGCAGCGCTGAGCCGCACCGGGACCACCTCGCCCGGCGCCCGACCCTCGGCCGGCAGGTTGGCTTCGATACCTTCCAGTTCCTGGATCTCTTCCTCATCCCAGTAATCCAGCAGGGTACCAACAGTGTCATGGCGACGCACCGAGGAACCGAAAAAGCGGAAGCGTACCGGTTCGCCGACGATCAGGCCAAACTCCTGGGGTGGCAACTCCGCCTCGCTGCCCTCCTCCATGCCGAAGGGTGCGATGCACAGGGCATTCACCGGCGGTTCCATACCCGGTACCGCCGGCATGGCTGATTCCACCCCGACATAGTAGGCTTGAGCGGTACCACCGCGGATACGCACGCCTTCGCCACCCCGCACATAGCCGTAGTAGGCCGCCCCCTTGGCCACCGCCAGATCCAGATCGGCGCCTTGCAACAGCCTCGCCGCCGGGGCCTGCTCGGCTTCAAGCCAGCCGTTGAGCACCTTCATCACCCGCTCCACCAGAGGCTCTGCCTTGAACACCCCGCCATTGAACAGCACGGCTGTGGGGTGCAGGAAACTGGCCCCTTCGGGGAGCTGGCTGTCAAAGCCTTCCAGGTCACTGGTCGCCTCGGCCTGACGCCCAAGGAAAGCGGCCAAATGGCGGGTAATTGCAGCATCCTGAGCATAAGGCAGGCCCAACTGGGTGAGCCCCGTGCGTGCCCGCACTGCCGGCCGTTCGGCGGCAGTAGCCAGGGGAAAGAAACCTTCCAGGGCGATAGAGGTGACCTCGTCACGGGTCAGCTCGCTGCGCACGGTACCGCCGATCAGCTTGCTGCTGCGACCCGGCACCACTACCGGCACAGTATCCAGGTCCGGATCACTGAGTAGGGCCTCCTTGGCAGACCGGCAGCCGTGGGTCAGGGCGCGAATCTGCCAGGGATCGAGCCGAGTACCCTGCTCCGCCAGCTTCTGCGCCACCCGGTGCGCCAGGGTCAGGTCCATGTTGTCGCCGCCCAACAGTATGTGCTCGCCGACCGCCACCCGATGCAGTTCCAGGGCACCATCATGCTCAACCACCGCGATCAGGGAGAGATCGGTGGTGCCGCCGCCCACATCGACCACCAGGATGACATCGCCGACCCGGACCTGATCGCGCCAGTCCCCGCCACTGCGCTGTATCCAGCTGTAGAGAGCCGACTGCGGCTCCTCCAGCAGGATTGCATGGGGAAAGCCTGCCGCTTGGGTTGCTTCGGCGGTGAGTTCGCGGGCCGCCGGGTCGAAGGAAGCCGGGATGGTGATGGTCAGCTCCTGCTGTTCCAAAGGGGCCTCGGGAAACTTGTGATTCCAGGCCTGACGCAGGTGCTCCAGGTAACGGATAGAGGCCGTGAAGGGCGAGATCTGCTCGATCTCTTGCGGCGCCTCGTTGGGTAAAATCGCCGCGCGGCGGTCGACCCCGGCATGGCAGAGCCAACTCTTGGCGCTGGAGACCAGACGAATCGGCGTCTGCGCTCCTTTGTCCCGGGCCAGATGCCCGACCGCCCAGGCCTGCCCCGCCACCCAGGGCAGAATCAGATCTCCAGTTGCCAGTTCGTCGGGGTGCGGCAGGTAGAGGAAAGAGGGCAGCAGAGGCCGCTCCTCGACGCTGCCTGGCGCGGTCAGCTGCGGAATTGGACAGATATCCAGTTTGACCGCTTCACCCTCGCTGGCGGCCAGATCCACATAGGAGAGGGCACAATGGGTGGTGCCCAGATCCACACCGATGGAATAGCGCGCTTCACTCACAGCTCTACCTCGGCAGGTGCTATCACCCGCACGTCATGTCCTTTGGCCACCTTGGGCATGCGCACATCGCTGGCTCGCCAGCCCCGGTGGGCCAGCGTGCCGGTAAAGGGGGGTTCACCCACCAGGTTACCGGTCGGGCGCATCGCCGAGGCATCGAAACCCGACTCCAGCGTGATGCGGGCGCCCTCAGTCTCCTCACGGATCGGTTGCAGCTTGATATGTTCCTGGATGACATTCCGGCAACCTTCATGCACCACACGCACCGCAGCACCGATCTCCGCGTCCGAGTACTGGGCCACATCCTCTTCGAGAAAATCCACCAGCCTGCCCTCCTGTTGCAATAAGCCTAAGAGTTGCAGTGCTGAATCGGGACTGGTTTCGAGCAGGACAGGAACTTCCGGCGCCTCCGGCAGCTCTTCTTCCGGTTCCGGAGCCTTCAGCAGGCGTATCGCCGAAGCCGCGAATTCGGCATTGAACAGAATGCGGAAAAAGAGTTGCAAAGCCAGCCCAAAGCGGCTGAATAAAGACGGTAACTGCCCGGTCATGGAAATACCTCGATGATATAGGACTGAAAACAAATGGCACGCCCCTGCTTAACGCAGCAGATACGGCCCCAGATGGCGGGCATTATATGCCAAGCCGGCTACAGATTTATTGCTGAATTGGAGATCGACAGGACCCGAATGAGCCTGTCGTGCACACGGCTAGGGTGGGGTCAGTTGCCGCAACCCTATGGGTGGCATTTGACGCCTTTTCGAGGATTTTGTCTTGCCAGTAGCGAGCAGCAGCGCCTGGGCTTCAAGCCAGTTCTGCTCCGCTGACCCGGTGAGCTTGCCGCCCGCTTCCCACAGCTCATAGGCCTTGATTCTGATCATCTCTTCAGTGACCTTCATTGACATGCTTCCCTCATAAAAATCAGCCCTGAAATTAACTCGCACAAGGCCGCCCGGTCAATAGCAAGTGAACGATTTTTAGATCTAATACAATAGGATTTCTAAGGGAGCATGACTGGCAGACAGGGCCAACTGCTGGCATATTCCCCACTCCGACCCAGATGAGCCTGAGTATGACAGACAATAATGTTCTACAATTTCCCGGAATACTTCGGGATGCAATCGATGACGAGCAGTGGCAAGAGATGCAGGGGGAGTTCTATCTCGACTGCTTTTACGCCCATCATGGACATCCCTCCGATGATCCCGAGCAGCTCAGAAACTGGCTGATGAAAGCCGAGTTGTTCGCCGAGCTGGAAAACCCTTTTTTCCGCGGCTGGCTGGTCAGGCGCCTGAGTGAAGGAAACCAACTCTAAGGCTTACATTTGCTGCGATTTTCGACAGCCACCTAAATTGGAAGGGTCAGCGCCGTCTAAACCTTGAACTGAGTCACCACGGCACTCATGGCACTCAACTCGGCGGCCAACCTCAACAACTCTCTGCTGGCTGTCGATTTCTCCTGGTAAGACAGGTAGGGAACAAAATCCCTTGCACCGGCCATGCAGGCTTTTCTTCGAACCTGACCAATACCCGAATTGGCTTCAATGACAAGACTGGCTAAGTCAGTGCTTCATCCAGCAGCTCTATCCAGTGTCTGACCGGACGCTTAGAGCGACTGGCCAAATGCAGCTGACAACCCACATTGGCGGTGGCGATAACTTCGGGCTCACCGGCCTGCAGGGCCTGCAGCTTGTTGCTCAGCAACTGCTGCGACAGCTCTGCCTGCAGGATCGAATAGGTGCCGGCGGAACCGCAGCAGAGATGAGCGTCGGCCACCGGTGTCAGTTTGAAACCCGCCTTGCGTAATATCCCTTCCACCACCCCATCCAATTTCTGTCCATGTTGCAGGGTACAGGAGCTGTGAAAGGCGATCTTATTCTGATTCGGACGGATACGTTCCCAGGGCAGGGTCTCGTCTCGCAGCACTTCGCTGATGTCTTTGGCCAACTCCGCCACCCGGGTGGCCTTCTGCGCATAGTGGGCATCGTCCTTGAGCAGATGGCCATACTCCTTGACCAGCTGTCGCCACAACCGCTGGCGCTGATGACGATCGCCTCTGCACCGGCCTCGATGTGCGGCCACCAGGCGTCGATGTTGCGACGCATGAAACCGAGTCCCTCTAGCGGTGCCGACAGATGATGGCTGACCGCGCCACAGCAACCTGCCCCATTGGCGCTGATCAGCTGCACGCCGAATTTTTCCAACACCCGGCTGGCCGCCCCATTGGTCTGCGGGGTGATCACGCTCTGCACACAACCTTCCAGCACAGCATCTTGCGGGGTTTTTCGACGTGGATCGAGACCTGGCTGCTTGTGGCAGGGGTACCTTGCTAGCAATCGAGCCGGGCAGCAGAGGTCTCAGCAGTTGTCCAATCTTGAGTAAAGGCGCAACCCGTGCTGGATAGGGAAAGATCTTGCGCAGCGCCCAACGCTTGAACGAATCCTGCCAGGGGGCGTTTACCTGCTTTTCCACCAGCTCCCTACCGATGTCCGCCAGGCGGGCATACTGCACCCCGGAGGGCAAGTTGTCTCGCAGGCACGACAGGTCAGGCAGCGGTCCAGATGGGTCTGGGTCTTGGTGCTGACCCCCTGCCCCTCTAACAGCTGCTTGATCAGATAGATACGTCCCCGGGGGCCGTCCAACTCGTCACCCAATAATTGGTAGGTCGGACAGGTGGCGGTACAGAAACCGCAGTGCACACAGGAGCGCAGGATCTCATTCGCCTCTTGCCCTTGTGGCGTCTGCAGAAAGTGTTCACTGATTCGTGTCTGCATCAGAGGCCCTCGTACATTCGGCCAGGATTGAAGATGCCCTGGGGATCGAAGGCTGATTTCAGCAACCGATGGATCGCCATCAGGCCGTCTGGCAATGGCTGGAAGACCTGTGTTCGATCACCACCGCGAAACAGGGTGGCATGCCCGCCCGCCTTGACGGTCGCCTCGCGGATGATTGCCGGTTCGGTTTCGCTCATCAGCCAGCGCTGCGCACCGCCCCATTCGTAGAGCCATTTGCCGTCGACATCCAAGGGCGGCTTATCTGGTGCCAGCGAGATTCGCCAGAGTGGTTTGTTCGCAGCAAAGAAGCCATGCTGCTGTTCGCGCAGTTTCCGCCAGAACGATTCGCTCCTCAGCATGGATGTCTCCGCCCAGCAGTTTGCGAGCCGCCTGTACGGCACGGTCTTCCCCGGAGAGTCGCACAGTCAGGTTCTCTCCATCAAAACAGCTCGCGGATATGGGAAACGGCTTCTGCCTCCAGTCCTGCAAGGTTTCCAGGGCATCCTCCAGACGGGTCTGGTAGACCAGGGTCAGATCACTCTCTGATTTCGGCAATACCTTTAATGACAGCTCCAGTAAAACGCCCAGGGTACCGAGGGCCCCGCACATCAGTCGTGAGACATCGTAGCCCGCCACATTCTTCATGACTTCACCGCCGAAGGAGAGGATCTCACCGCGGCCATTGAGCACCCGGCTACCGAGGACGAAATCACGGGCCGCGCCCGCATAGGGACGGCGCGGACCGGAAAGATTACAGGCGATGCTGCCACCCAGGGTGGCGCTATCGGCAAAATGGGGCGGTTCGTAGGGCAGCATCTGATTGGCCTCCGCCAGCGTCTGCTCGATCAGCCGCAGACTGGTGCCAGCCCGGGCGGTAACCACCAGCTCGGTGGGTTCATAGTTGACTATGCCCTGATGGGCGCTGACGTCCAGCAGTTCGCCCATGGGCTCCCGCCCATAGAAATCTTTGCTGCCGCCGCCGCGAATACACAGCGGCGTGTCTGCCGCCTTAGCCTGGCTGACCCGCTCCTGCAACTGAGCGCTGATGTCCTGATCCTGCATGCTGCTCCTCAAAAACGTTCGAGTTCCGGAAATGGCAGTTCGCCATGATGTACGTGCATGGCGCCAAACTCCGCACAGCGGTGCAGGGTCGGCACCGCCTTGCCGGGATTCAGCAGGCCTTGTGGATCAAAGGCAGCCTTGATGGCGTGGAACTGAGTCAATTCCAGACTGTTGAACTGCACGCACATCTGGTCGATCTTCTCCATTCCCACCCCATGCTCTCCAGTAATGGTGCCCCCCACCGCTACGCAAAGTTCCAGGATTTTACCGCCGAACTCCTCGGTACGCTCCAGTTCGCCAGGCTTGTTGGCATCATAGAGGATCAACGGGTGCAGGTTGCCGTCTCCGGCATGGAATACGTTTGCTACCGGTAGTTCATAGTCTTTCGATAACTCCGCCATCGCTTCCAACACTTCCGGCAGCCGCTTGCGTGGGATGGTGCCGTCCATGCAGTAATAGTCTGGAGCCAGCCGACCCACCGCCGGAAAGGCCGCCTTGCGTCCCTTCCAGAAGGTCAGACGCTCCGCCTCGTCCTTGGCAGTGCGGACTTCAGTGGCACCGCTCTCTGCGAGGATCTTGCGCACCTTGTAGATCTGTTCCGAGACCTCCTGATCGGTGCCATCCAGTTCGCACAGCAGGATGGCTTCAGCGTCCAGGGGATAGCCGGCGTGGACGAAATCCTCCGCCGCCCGGATGGCAAGCCGGTCCATCATCTCCAGGCCTGCCGGAATAATGCCGGCGGAGATGATATTGCCCACCGCAGCTCCCGCTTTGACCACGTCATCGTAAGCAGCAAGCAGCACCTGGGCGCGCTCCGGCTTCGGTAAAAGTTTCACCGTCACCTCCACGATCACCCCGAGCATGCCCTCGGAACCGGTCAGTAGAGCCAGCAGATCATACCCGGGGGCATCCAGCCCCTCGCCGCCGATCTCCAGCAGTTCACCATCGATCCTGACAAGTTTCAGTTTCTGGATGTTGTGCACTGTCAGGCCGTACTTGAGGCAATGCACACCACCGGAGTTTTCCGCCACATTGCCGCCAATGGTGCAGGCGATCTGGGACGAGGGGTCAGGTGCGTAATAGAGGTCGTATGGATCAACAGCCTGGGAGATGGCGAGGTTGCGCACCCCTGGCTGCACCCGGGCAGTCAGGCGCTGCGGATTGATCTCGAGGATCTGCTTGAATTTGGCCAGGCTCAGCAGCACCCCCTGTTCATGGGGAAGTGCGCCTCCCGAGAGACCGGTGCCTGCCCCGCGCGCGACAACCGGCACCTTGAGCTCATGGCAGATCCGGAGTATGGCCTGCACCTGTTCGATGCTGCTGGGTAAGACTACCAGCATCGGCAGCTTACGGTAGGCGGACAGGCCATCGCATTCATAGGGGCGCAGATCTTCTGCTTCGAACAGTAAGGCATCCTTGGGCAGGAGTTCGACCAGACGCTGCATCAGGCTTGCTTTGTCGACCAAAGCATCGACAGGGGCATGTTGATGTTGGCTATCATTCATGGGTCATCGGACCATTTCGTATGGCAAATCGGAACATTGACCCAGTAGCCAGAAGATCGCAACCCTACAACCTTGATGTCTTTTATACGTATCGGCGGTATCGACAACCGGAGTTTTGCTGTGTTCCACCCAGGAAAAAATGCGTTATGAATTGGCTAATGCAGTAGCTGAGCCTTTCTGGAGAACTAGTGTACTTCCCTTCTCCAGCCACTACTGGCGGTTGGCTTGCAGGTCTTTCCGACTTCCCGGAAATCTCGCTGACACGAGAAAACTCCGGGTCGTCGGTAAGCGTGCTCGTCAGATTGTGACTTAACGCATCCCGCTCATACCGCCCATACCGGACATGCCGCCCATACCGGACATTCCCGACATGCCGCCCATACCATTCATGCCGGACATCCCTGACATACCGCCCATGCCACCCATACCGGACATCCCTGACATGCCGCCCATGCCGGACATTCCCGACATGCCGCCCATGCCATTCATGCCGGACATCCCTGACATACCGCCCATGCCACCCATGCCGGACATCCCTGACATACCGCCCATGCCGGACATTCCTGACATGCCGCCCATACCACTCATGCCGGACATTCCCGACATACCCATAGGCCGGAGAACCACACCACCAGGTGTTCTTTGATAGGTACCGTACATCCCTGCCATGCCGGACATTCCCGACATGCCGCCCATGCCGGACATTCCCGACATGCCGCCCATGCCGGACATTCCCGACATGCCGCCCATACCTGACATTCCCGACATGCCGCCCATGCCTGACATTCCCGACATGCCGCCCATGCCTGACATTCCACCCATACCATACTGGGCGCCAAAGGCGAGAGTTGCTGACATCAGTCCAACGGCCAGTGCAATCCGGGAAAAATGCTTAGAAAAAGTTACCTTCATCATCGATCGATCTCCTTATTAATTGATTGTTTACACAGTGTGCTGGTGCGGCCCGGTAATGTAACCAACAAATGCCGCAAACCAGATAATGGTCAAGCAAGAAACTCGCCACCGGACTAGATGCATCAGCAATCTTAGCGAGTTGAATCTTATATTTATTAATTTAATCAATTAATTACAGCACAATAAGGGAAGGAGAAATATTTCACAATATGAGTTTTAGAGGTACTTCTTGGTCAAGAATCCTGGTTCTCTTCAACTTAACTGGACGCAACTCCTGACTATTTGTCAGAGCTTCATTCGCATCAGATCACAGAATGGGAATAAATTTCCCTCTAAATGTATATGAATCAGATAGATCGTGAGCAGAGAGTCAATCGGAGACTAATCTGCCAATTTGTCAGGAAGCATAAATCCAGTTATGTGCGAGTTGATTGAGCGGGTAAAAGCAGCAATAGGATTAGACCGGAGAATCTACCTGTTCACTTGGCATCTACAGCATCAATGCTTAAGGAACGTTTGGAGTTGGTTGAATGGTTTCAAGGATGCATCAATAAAATAGCAGGCAACTGATCATCTGGCGTGAAAACTGCCTGCCCAGGAATGGATAGCCTTGATATCGATATCGAGGCTATCCATTCCTTACCCTTATTTTTCGTTTTTGTCACCCCGACAACTAGGATCTTCTGGTGAGGGATAAGCGCGTACCAACAAGTCCTAACAAGATCGGGCCAAAGAGCCAGATGTTGCCTGGGGCTGGTATATGTATAACCTCCCAAATGCCTGGAACAGTACTGCCACCATCAGGATTTCCGTAGGGATCACATAATCGTAGAGTTCGACTGAATTAATTAAGAGAGGGTTAGATCCTGTGTACATACTGTTGAAAGAAATACCAACTTTGAGCGAGTACTCAGTCACCTCTAAGCTTTTAGGTATGGAAGGACAGCGATAAACCCCAATTACAAGGTGCATAAGGATCTAACACAAGTCCTCGAGCTCACACCGAAATATGGTGTATGACCTTCCCAGCTGATCATTTCTCTGCTTGTCAGCCGATTGTCGCTCAGCGCCGAACTATCGAAAGATAGCTCCCAAGTCGTTCTATCATCCGGCCCGTAGAGATCGACGTCGGGAAAAGGCTCGTAGTCCCAGGGCATTCCTGTGTAGGTCATGGTCATCGGTATGGCCATCGATGGCATGGGGGCTAAAATAAGCAGCAGCGCTGCGAGCCTGGCGAACCATTGAGAAGCCAGTTCCTTTCTTGTCATATTATCCCTATGGTGCATCTGCTCTCCTGTATTTTTGTTCACTCGTGATGCTTACGAATTAATAGAGTAGCAGCATTTTTTTCATTTTTATAATTCAGCAAAAAAACCACTGCGTCCTTTACCCCTTGAAACACTACTGATGATGCCAGTAAGTAAAAGACTCTGTGCTAAGTGGAGCCAAGATCATCCGAAAGTCTTGCTCAGCCGCTGACCCTCCCACCTTTATTATTAGATTGATTATATGCCCCTCGGGACTTATACCATTAGATTTCTCGACTAGACCATTTTAGACAGTTGGCAGCTGTCAAAATAGCAGGCAACTAATCACCTGGCGTGAAAACTGCTTACCCTGGAATGGATAGCCTCGATCTCCATATCAGGGCTATCCATTTCTTCCCCTTACTTTTTCGTTTTTTTGTCACCCCAACAACTAGGATCTTCTGCTGAGAGATGAGCGCATACCAATAAGTCCTAACAAGACCGGGCCAAAGAGCCAGATGTTGTTTGGGGCTGGTATGGATAGAATCTCCCAACTACCTGGAACAGTACTGCCAGCAGGAGGACCTGCTCGGGAATTCCCATAATCGTAGAGATCGAGTGAAGTAAAGGACGGAAAAGGGTTCGATCCCGTGTACACAATGTTGAAGTGAAAATTTACGTTGAGCCAGTACTCAGTCACTTCTAAGCTTTCAGGGTTGAAGGACAGCGATAGACTCCAAGCACAAGGCGCATCAGGCCTCAGACAAAGCTCCGAGCCTACACCGAATACCGGTGTACTAACATCCCAGCTGATCATTTCGCTGCTTGTCAGCCGATTATCGCTCAGCGCCGAATCATCAAAGGATATCTCCCAGGTCGTTATATCATCAGGCCCGTAAAGATCAGCATCGATAATATGATCGTAGTCCCAGGGCATTCCCGTGTAGACAATGGTCATCGGTATGGCCATCGATGGCATGGGGGCTAAAATAAGCAGCAACGCTGCGAGCCTGGCGAACCACTGAAAAGCCAGTTCCTTTCTTTTCATGTATTCCCTGTGGTGCATCTGTTACTCCTGTATTGTTGATCACTACGTGATTTTAGGAACAAAAAGAGTAACAGTATTTCCGTTCAATTGAAAAATTTAGCAAAAAACCACTGAATCCTTTACCTCCTGAAGCCTGAGGAACATGAACCGCTATTGACTTAGTCGGGTGCTGCTTTGCAGCACCCTCGACTGTGAAATGACTATTTTATCGGGTAGCTCCTAAGGTGCAGAAGTGGACTTATGCCCTCCGGGTCCAACCGATGCCGCCTGTTGAGCTCCCTGGCCGAACTGTGGCGCATGGCACATGCCGCAGCTTACTTCGGTGCCCTTAGGGATGGTGGCGTACAACTCACCAGCAGCGCACTCTGGCAGTGATCCCTGGGTGTTCATAGCACTGCACCAGGCGGTCAGTAGCAGTGCGCGCCAGAACCGTTCCTTCGAGATCAACTCCATGACAGGCGCGGCAATGTTCATTTTGTGGACCACCAAAGCCTCGATGGTTCAGATTCCAGCGCTGATCCGGGCCATTGAAGTCGGCGATGGGATGCATACCGTGGGGGCCATTCAGTCCCAGCGGCAAACCGCTATCAGTGGTTTCATGGCAGGTGGCGCACTCGATGATGAAGCCACTGTGGCCCTGAAGCTGGTTTGCCGCCACATGGTCGTTTGCAGCGGGGTTAGTCACCGGCCATTCGCCGTGGGTGGGTCCATGGCAGGCCTCGCAGAAGATCCCGGCATGTTTATCGGTGCTCAGACGGTAGAGCATCGGATTACCATTGGCCAGCTGGGTTTCGGCGAAACGCTGGTTGTCGGCGAGAATCGGCGTGGCCTTTTCGATCATCGATCCGGTAGGCCTGCAACAGACGGATGCCGTCCGCGGCGGCGATGGTTTTTGTCATCGCCGGCCAGATTACTGAGGGCATCCCCGGTATGGCAGGACTGGCAGGTGGGCTCGTTGGCCCAGGGCACCCTGGGGGTATCCGGATTGGTGTAAAAATCGTCCGCCAGCACGAAGGCGCCTGGATTGTCGATGGAGACATCGGCGGAGAAGTCGTTGCCCACCTGCCCCATGCTGCCATGGCAGTCCTGGCAGAGAATGCCGGCATTGTACATAGGACCGCGCAGGCACTTGGTGCGCTCGCCGGGGTGACATTGGAAAGCAACTGCCCAGCAGTGTATTCCATTCGAAATCATTGACCGGCGAGGTCTCCTGCTTCGCGGTGCGTCTGCGGGTCCGTGGGTGGGGGCAGCTCGGCAAACAACCCGGTGTTGTAGTGAAAGCTGTGCATTACCCGGGACATGGTCTTGTTGATCATCTGTTCGCGGCCATTGGCGAGATCTTCATCAGGCCCGAGGGGGCCCATCTGCGCCAGGTCCAGGGCTGGAGTGTAGTGGCATTTCTGGCACACCACCGGGGCCTGTTCCTCCAGCGGGGGTGAATAGAGTTCGCCATGTTTGAGATCGTGCAGGCGCAGTACGTTCAGGTCACTGGCGTATTCAACGCTGACCACCTGGGGCACGATGTTCTGCGTCGGGATCATCCTCGGCCAGGGCCACTTCGATATCATTATCCTCAAGGCGTTTGACAGCTTCACCATTTCCTCCATCCTCGATGGCGGCATGACAACCAGCACAGTTAGCCTCACCTGACACCGGTATCACAGTATCCAGGGAGGAGAGCACTTCCCCTTCGGGTTGACCGAGACGGTTGCCCTTTGCAGCCAGGGCCTGAATGCGCATCAACGGATAGTTATTTTCGCGACCGGAGTCATCAAAGGTGGAAATCGGGATACCTTCCGCAGAAAACCAGTTTACGCCTGAGGCAATGTAGCCGATGGGTAAATCGATAAAGAAGGGAAAGTCACGTACGAACAGTTCGAAATGCTCTGGATGATTGTCTTCATATGCTTCTTCGATACCAGGCATGGCCTGGAAATCCAGGATCAACTCACCGCTACCGAGCACGAGTTCCTCGATATCCGGCACCGGCAGACTCAAGTCCAACTCCATCAGATCATCCAAGGGCGTAAGGGCTGGTGGATAGAGCGGATCATAGGCGCCATCTTCAACCGAATCCCAGAAGTTGGTCTTATACAGGCCGCCATCCGGGGCGAGGATGGGAGACAACTCGAGGGCTGGGTCATTGGGGTTGGAGGCCGCCGAGTAGATCACTTCAACCTGTGTGTCGTCCAGGGCTACAGGACCGTTCTGGCCCCTTTTGGATCACCACCGCATGCAGGACATTGAATGGCGGCAGGATATTAAGGATGCGTGTATCCATATCCCCACAGTGCATGCCCAGGTCATTCACGGCAATGACGGTGAACTCATCCAGATCGATAAAGGGCTGCTCTTCTACCGGCTCATCCGGAGGCCCGTCCGGATTGTTCTGGCTGGTGGAGTTGATCGAGACTACAGGGTGTTCGTTATCGTCATCATCCCCCTGTTTACCAGGCCTTTCATCATCGTCTGGCTTGTTGCCGCTCTGTTCGTCATCTTTCTCTCGCCTGATAGGCACATAGTATTCAGCAGGACTTGAATCCTCGTTATTGCCCTGTCGTTCATCTTCCCGCGGCTCTGGCAAGTTGATATCTGAGTCAGCGAACAGGGGTGATGCAGAGATGACCACTGACAGAGCTATACCGCCCAAGAATATCGATGTCCATCTTGCTGGTTGTTTTTTGCTTATTGATACAGACATACGTCCCCCTTGTGATAGGCGATATCAGGGTAAACTGCACCAAGATGCGCGCCGGATTGAACAAACTTTAATTCGTGTGGGAATCTACCTTCTGAGTTATGTCGTAGGTCATTGACAATCAACAATCTGAGTTAAACAGGGGCGAATGCTCCATGAGAGCCGGGCTGATATGACAGGACTGGAACAGGAATGTTGGCAGGCTCAGGATCGACCCCGATCATCCCATGGCAGTGGTATAGATGGGCGACCTGTGAATTACTTTATCAGTTGAGCTGATTAGGTGAAGCGTGATCTTCCGTGTTATTAAGGCATAACCAGGCCACCAGCTGGAGGCTGGTGGCCTGCGATTGGTCAAGGCTGTTCATGCCCAGCCAATCCGCTCAACACAAAGCCGAATGGATATAGCTCGAGGAGTTTAGCGATTTACCGCTTTAGGGTCTCGCTCAATCATCCTCATCATCTTCTATATCATCATCTTCCATACCCGAGCCTTTGCTGGCGATGATATCGAGGGTGTTTTTGATATTGGGTCCACAGAGGGTCCCGCTGATCTCCCTAACTGGCGGCAGGCCAACCATATCGAGTTTCATTTTCGTGCCTACAGGGAGTTTTCGAGCGCCGGTTAGTATCATACGCTGGGAGACAAAAAAGTCGTCACGGGAAATACCTGAGTCACCCAGGAACAGACCGAAGTCGGCTTTGACTTCTTTGTCTTCATTTGCATGCTCTGGTATCTCTGTGGCATTCAAAAACACCCGCATCATGGTCCGTGCCGTGAATTGCTGATAGCCAATTTCCGCCAGGTCTGCTGCGGCATCCGCGCCCAGATCAGAGACCGCAAAATCATTGACGGTAAAACCACAGCCTACACCGGCAACGAAATCAATGTCTGCGATAGTCCCCCACATCATGCCACTTACGCAGCAAACCAACGGATTGTCTGGATCCTCGCATTGTTCTTTCATCACATCATATAAGAAGGTCGCTTCCGGATATTGTTCTTGACGATGGTGGCTTGAAACGATCTTGCATTCATCATCTGGACCCAGTTTTGCAAAACCCGTAATTTCTACACATTCCATCGATTGTGGGGTATCGGGTTGGTTCCCATCTGCATTGACAGACAGACCCGTAACGGTTAATAACAGTGGGGTGGCAAACAACGTTGTCTGTAAAAGGCTTTTCTTCAGATTCATACTACACCTCCGTTTGTTGTGATTGATTATTCGGGAAGCGGTAGAGGTCTCAGGAGAGAACATCGGCTTTCCCTGGATTGGTTCTCTAAAACTGCTTGAAAACACAGACTTGCAATGCGATATGATATTTCCTAACTGTTTCTCAAAAATTTCCCAAAGTGTGGATACTGTTTCAACCTGTTTCGAGGGTTTGTTAAATGCGCATTGAGATCACTCCTCATGAAGCCCGTGTCATCGGTTGCCTGATCGAAAAAGAGGTCGCCACACCGGATCAGTACCCGCTTTCTTTGAGCGCGCTGACGCATGCCTGTAATCAGAAAAGCAGTCGCGACCCGGTGCTGCATCTGAGTGAAGTGGAGGTACAGGAGATCGTCGACGGCTTGGTAAAGAAACATCTGCTCAGCGACCGTAGCGGATTCGGCAGTCGCGTCACGAAATATCAACACCGATTCTGTAATGCCGGATTTGGCAGCCTGGAGTTCTCAGCCCAGGAATTGGGCATTCTCTGTGTACTGCTGTTGCGTGGCCCTCAGACACCGGGAGAACTGCGAACCCGTACCAATCGTCTTTGCAGTTTCAGTGACGTGCAAGAGACAGAAACCATACTGCGTCAACTGATGACCCGGGAGGACGGCCCCTTTCTCGCGCAACTTGCTCGAGAACCCGGCAAACGTGAGTCGCGCTATGCGCATCTCTTCAGTGGTGACGTTGAGGTCTCTGCAATTCACCAGCCTGCTGAGAATGATCAATCTATGGTTGCGCAAGCTCCCCAGTCACGGATTGAACAATTGGAGACACTGTTGCTGGAAATGCAGGAACAACTGAACGCACTTGAGACACGCATCGGTCTATTGGAAGAGAATCGTCAAGAAACAATTCAGGATTGAGCCAGGCCAATCCTGATCAACAGGCATAATTCCAGATAAATTAGCCTCAACTGCTCATTCATTTCTTAAGTTCAGCAGTCCCTGACCGATCTATTCAGATAGTGAAATCTGAATCCATCTGTGTGTTAGGGCGTATTATGAACATGATCCAGAACTTGATGAGTGTCACATTGCTGATCCTGGCAAATAACTTGGCCGCTGATCAATTCAGCGTCGACGTGCCAATGCAACTGAAAGATGCGCACACCTACTATATTTCAGGGCAGATCGGAGGAATTTCCCACAGCGAATTCATGGTCGATACTGGCTCCAGCTACATGATGATCAATGAAATCACCCTGGCCCAGTTGGAGGAATCGGGCGATGCCCAGTATCTGCGTGAACTGACCGGAATACTGGCGAACGGGGATGAAATGCGCGTACCTGTCTACACGCTTTCCTCAGTGCGAATCGGTGAAAACTGTATTCTTGAAGATGTGGAGGCTGCTGTTTTTCCTGGAGATACGCGTCAGATCCTCGGTCTCAGCGCACTTTCGAAAGCAGCCCCATTCATTTTCTCCACGCAACCGCCCAGACTTCAATTAAGTCATTGCCAGTTGGTAGAAGCAAAAAACGACAGCCACCCGGAGCTGGCTGCCGTTCCTGAGGACCTCTAGCGGTATTTCGATCACTCAAAGGTGATCGAAAACCAAGGTCTTCTCCTCTATCAAACTACTACTTTCCTTCAGGTGCCTTTTCATCTTCGCTAGACAGTTCAAATGCACTGAACTCAGCAGCATCGACTTTTCCATCCATGTTGGCATCAGTTGCCTGCCAACCTGCTTGCAGCCCTTCATGAGCAGCGGCTTCTTCAGCTGAGATGTAACCATCAGCATCAGCGTCAAGTTTGTTGAACTGGTTTTCAGAAGCGATTGCGGTAGCCATAAAGCCAGCAGCCATCACGGCAACAACAGTTTTGGTAATCTGCATTTTCATTAGTTATCTCCTTTAAGGTTTTTCGATTAAGGTGTTTCGATCCAAGAAATTCCTCAATCAGGAATCTCTGGCAATATGAGACTACTTTTAAGCATTTGAAACGGTGCTGTACTTCACACAAATAGGAAAATATTTCACCCTATAAAAACAGGATTAAAATTCTTTATTTATTCGATTTTTCCTTAAGTTGAATAAGTTTTTTCAAATTTTTATTAAAAAATATCCCGAGATATTATTTAAAGCTGTTAAGCAATCCTTAAGAATAATGGATCTCTTGTTGCCGCTCGACGCAAATATTTTTCTTGTGACTTTGTTTTTTTAAGCTCAGAGTTGTTCAGGTACATAGCAAGGAGACAATTTTATGAGAAATCAAATCAAAGCGCTTTTCACCAAGTCTCAATCCATTCATCTCGATACAGCTTCGATTACTTTCGTTGTATCTAGCCTGCTGATGACGGCTGGATTGGCTTTTGCAGGGTCAGAAAAACCTCTGCCCCCCTCACTCCATTCAGTTGGAGGTTACCCACTGATTGCCGATTCCCGAACTGGCGACTGGGAATACGACAAAAGACGGTCACCCGATAAATCAGATCGGCGCAGAGAATCCCCCAAGGGGGAAAAGACTCGTGATCAGAGAGATCATAGGATCTATGAAGAGAATAGAAGTAAACCGCGCCATCAAGGTCAGCATCAGAATCGCCATCAGCGCAACAACCCACCAGTTGCAGTGGTTCCCAAACAGAACAGGCGTGAGCATTCAGATCACAGGGTAACAAGAGAATATACAACCAAGCCACGCCATCACACGCAGTCTTACCCGCGCTTTCAGCGAAATCAACCACCGGTCGTAATCTATCCGAGAAGACACCACCACCCAAGAGATCGGGTTGTTGTTCGACCGTTCCGCTACGCCTATCCACGTTACAGGCACCCTTCACATAACGATCATATTTGGGGGCTGTTTGCCTTTACAGCTATTACTCTGATGATCCTGGACAATCTGAATGATCAACAACAACGGGAACACGAGTTGGCACTTTACGAGGCCACAGCCACTCCCCTTGGTGAAACCATATACTGGAGGGATGGAAATGCCTCCGGGGCAGTCACTCCCACTCGTGAAGGCACTAGCAATACAGGACGTTACTGCCGTGAATACCAGAGTGAGGTTACTGTTGGAGGTAAAAGAGAGACAGTCTATGGCACAGCCTGTCAACAAGCGGATGGATCCTGGGAGATTGAACAATAGCCCTGGCCTGGATTGGCCTGATCCCACGGAAATTCAATCAGTAGAATGAACCTAGATTCCTCAGTTAATCGCTCCATTCTATATATTAACAAGTTGATATTATGTTTGTTTTGTTAAATAAGCACCTTCACCCACTGAGTGAATCACGCTATGGGGTAGATTGCACGTTTGTGGCGGCGCATGTCTGCGTTACAACTCCTTGGAATAGAATAACTATTCCGCGTCATTGTGCCTTGACCTTCACCACCACAAACGCACCCTCTACCCCATCCAACTAAGGATTCTAGGATGAAACAGACACAAAGCGCACCTGGGAGGATTCTCCTTTAGTGCGCTTGTGTCGAAGGCGATCAGGCAAATCCGTGGTTGGTCTTGCTCTGATCCTCCTGTTTCTTGAATTGCATGAAGCGCGGCAGGAACTTGTCCCAGTCGATGATATGGGAGTCGAGTTCGGGGCCGTCGATACAGGCGTGTTTGCGCACTAGCTTGCCGTCGATATTGACGGGCACCATGCAGGCGCCGCACATACCGGTGGCATCCACCATGATGGAGTTGAGACTGGCCACCGTCTTGACTCCATAGGACTTGGTGAGATCGCTGACAGAGCGCATCATCAGCGGCGGGCCGATGGTGACCACCTCGCCGATGGCGCGACCGGTTCCCGCCTTGGCCTGTTCCAGCATTTGCTCAAGCGGTCCGGTGACGAATCCCTTGACGCCGAAGCTGCCGTCGTTGGTGGCGTAAATCACTTCCAGTTGATCGCCGAACTCTGCCCGCAGGTCTTCAATCCGTTCGCCAGGAGCGGTCCAGAACATAACGTCGGAGGTGCGAAAACCGGCGATGAGAGTGACATGATTTCCCAAGCGCAAGTGCTCGCGCATGATCGGGTATACCGGCGGCAGGCCCACGCCACCAGCAGTGAACACCACGGTCTCGCCGTTCTCATAGCGGTGCAGTGCGCTGGGCAGTCCGAGGGGTCCGGCGACGCCCGCCAGGGCCTCACCCACGTCCATATGGTTGATCATGATGGAACTGCTGCCGAGACCCTGGATGACCAGGGTGATGGTGCCCTCCTTGGCGTCCCAGTCTGCCAAGGTGAGAGGAATGAGTTCGCCCTTTTCCGCCTGCAGCACGCGGACGAACTGACCCGCCTTGGCGGCCTTGGCCACCAGGGGAGCGCGCAACACCAGTTCCACGATGCCCAGGCCCAAATCGGTCTTGGCGAGGATTTCCGCCCGCGCCTGACCCTGTTTCGTGAAGTGCTCCGCCCGTCCCACCAGCGCCTTGATTTCACTGGCGTTGAAAGGAACCCGCTCGTTGATCTCCTGCAAGGCGGCCTTCTTACCGTCGCCCGCAGCGTTGATGGCCGTTGAACCACCCCGGGCCGCGTCGCCTCCGGTATAGACGTCCTCCACGGAGGTCTCCTGGCCGGTAACGATCTCGATGGTGCCCCACTTGGAGGTGCGAAGATCCGGCTCCGAGTCCTTGACGATGGGATTGGAGTCGTTTCCCAGGGCCATGATCACCAGATCTGCCTCGATCTCCTCCACCCTTCCTGTGGCTGCGGGTCGCCGCCGCCCTGAGGCATCGGGCTCGCCAAGTTCCATGACGTCGAGCACTGCGCGGGTGACGAAATGCGTCTTGTCGTCTCCAAGGAACGCCTTGGGCGAGCGCAGCACCCTGAGCTGGATCTCCTCTTCCAGGGCGTGGTGCAGTTCCTCCACGCGAGCGGGCATTTCCGCCTGAGTTCGCCGGTAGACGATGCTCACATGACCACCCAGGCGCTTGGCCGTACGAGCAGCGTCCATGGCGGTGTTGCCGCCGCCGATTACGATCACTTGTTTGCCCTTGGTTTCCGGCAGGGGCGTCTCCGAGCCCTCCCGATGGCCCTGCATGAGGTTCACGCGGGTGAGGAATTCATTGGCGGACATGATACCCAGCAGGTGTTCGCCGGGGACGCTCAGGAACTTCGGCAGGCCGGCGCCGGTGCCGATGAAGACCTTCCAGAATCCGGCTCGCTTCAGCGACTCGAGGGTGGCCGTTTTACCGACCACAAAATTGGTCACGAACTCTCCGCCCAAGCGACGGATCTTCTCCACCACGTCGTCCACCAGCTCATTGGGTAGGCGGAACTCGGGAATGCCATAGCGCAGCACGCCACCGAGCTCGTGGAAGGCCTCGAACACGGTTACCGGAAAACCTTCCTTGGACAGCAGATAAGCGTTGATCAGGCCGGAGGGGCCCGAGCCCACCACAGCGATGGGCGGCCTATCCGCCTTTGCCCAGGGACTGACGACCTCTCCAATATCGTCGACGGGATCCCGGGACAGTTTCATGCTCTGAGGCAGGTACCACTCCAGCTGGCCAATCTCGATCGGACGCTTGTTCTGCTTGCAGACCCCTTGGCACTGGATTTCTTGGGGACAGACGCGGCCGGTGACATTGGGTAGGGGATTGGCCTCTGTAATGAGCTCCATGGCAGGCCTGAATTTACCCTCGCCCATGAGGCGCAGAACCTCCGGGATGTGAATCCTGACAGGGCAGCCGCCTTTGGGCTCCTCCCGGCCCGGAATCACCTCACCCACCTGGCAGGGGCCGTCTTCGCACTGCTTGTCCCGCAGCACCTCCAACCACACCAGCAGTTCCACCTCCCGGGCACTGTAACCCAGCCCCATGTAGCCGAGGTAACCCTGGCTTACCAGGTCGAAGTCTTTGGCACGCTCCGCCGGCGGGCGGATGTAGGGGGAGATGCCGTTCTCGGCGGGCCATCCCTGGGACAGGCCCTTGAACATGGGGTAGCGGTCCGACAGGTGGTTATCCAGGGCGCGGACGAATTTGCGCTTGTAGCCCAGGGGCAAGTTCCAGATGAAGCGCATGAGCATGGTGCTCATAGCGTCTTCCCGGTTCAGCAGTTTCCAGAAGGACTGGATGAAGTCCTTGCCCAGCTCCGATTGCTGGAACTCCCAGGCGATGGCGTTGGTGCCTTCGGTGATGAACACCTGGTGGAAAAACTGGGGCTGTTCGTACAGCCGTCGCTTGAGTAGATCAATCTGCTTCTGAAACACCTCAACGTCGTCGGTGCTCTCCAGTGCATGCATGGCCTCGCTGGCGTTGTCCAAGTGCTTGCGGGTGGCCTCCATCTCCTGGTTGGCCTGGAAATAGCGGTCCACGTTTTCCCGATGGTAAACGTAGGTGGGCTTGGCGGCGGGTTCGCCGCCTGTGTTGCCCGGGGTTTGTTCTAAATGCTCTGACATGATTTGGTCTCCGCGTTCTGATCAGCCCTGATTGTGGAAGTGGATGATTTCCGCATCGCAGTTGTCGGCCACTTTCTTGGCTCGCTGGATCAGCTCGGGGGTGATCTCGATGGTCTCCAGGACACCCGGCTTCACTCGGCTCACCTCCTTGGACGCACCGTCCACCATCATCCGGGTGAGTTCGAACAGCTCGCCAAGATCCTGGTAACAGGTCTTGCAGTTGGTGCACAGAGGCATGTCATCGTCCGTGATCTCAACCAGGGGCAGATCGCCGGCCGCAGTGGCCTCGGCGGGTGCCGTCTCGGAGGCGGGAGGGGGTACGGCCATGGAGAACCCACCCATGGCTGGCGCGCCTGAGGCAGGGGCGCCAGAGGAGGATGCCAGTTCGGCCATGCCCCTGGCGATGGAGTCGATGGTGGCCTCCCTCTCTGTGTTGGCCTGCTCGTACTTGGCACGCCATTCCTTTACCTCGTGGCTATGGGTCTGCTCCATGCGGTCGATGTGCAGACCGCTCAGGTACTCCAACATGCGCCAATTGCGGCGCCGTTCTTCGGTGAGCGACACCATCGCGGTGGAGACCTCCAACTGAATCAGCCGTTGCTTGGCATCCGTGTACCAGATGAACGGGGTCTTACCGTGGCGGTCCTCGGCGTCCAGGTCGATGTACTCGTGCACAGGCACCAGATCCGCCTCGCTCTTGATCTTTTTAAATTGCTTCTTGAATCGGCCCTCGTTCACGCCGAAGTCAGCTGGGGTGAGGGGGATCTCCTTGAGCTGGGCGTTACCGTCCTCGTCCAGGTACTCCAGGGTGCCCGTGGTCCAGTCCTTGCCGATGTCCGGGTTACCCTCCAGGGAGAACCGTTCCGCCAGGGTATCGCCCTTGCGCGGGTCGTGAACGAACACCGGGCTCATGCGACTCTGCACCGCCAGGAGGGAGTGACGGTTGCTGGCGTCATCAGCGATGCCATGCTCCGGCATGCAGGCGGTGTAGGTGTCGAACACCGCCGGGGACTCATTGTAATTGAGGAACTCCATGGTGTTCTTCATGAAGTGTCCCTGGAGAGCGGAGTTGGTCTGCACCACCAGCACCTTGGGATGGAAGGCGGCAATCAGGCCCAACTCCTTGCGATCCTCGTACTTGCCCCGGTGGGACACGCCAAAACGGGTCAGATCCGAGTCCTGAGCAGTGTAGCTGGCGGTAGAGGCCTGACCGCCGGTATTCGAGTAGGCCCCGGTATTCAGCACCACAATCTTGAGCGGCGTCGCCGTGACCAACAGCCGTGACAGGGCGCCGAAGCCGATGTCGTAGGTGGCCCCGTCGCCGCCGATGGCGATGACCGCGGGCATGAGATCAAGCTCCTCGCAGGAGAACTGCTGCCAGCGGAAGGTGCGGAAGAAACCATCGTGCACCTCGGGGTCGTATTGATCCTCCAGGTCGAGCCTGGCCGAGCGCAGGGCGGCGAAGTCGTCCGCTTCACTGGTGCAGAGCCCCTCGAAAATGCCCTTGGCGACCGGAACCGAATCCTGGAACAGGCTGTTCACCCAGGGCACGGTGTAGGAGTTGAAGGGGAAGGTGGAGGCGTAAACGCTGCTACAGCCGGTGGCGTTGGCGATAGCGGCCCCGGCCGGACCCATCCCCGTTGGCCCACTCTCGTACCGGTAGAGTCGTTTCTCCAGGATGTCCGCTGTGCGTTCCATGCGCTGCCGCCGGTTCAGGTCCTGTTCATCCAGTTCCAGGGACTTCATCTTGGCCTTCAGACTATCGAGGAGATCCTCCAGTTCAGCGATGTGCCGGCGGCGCTTCTGCTCGTGGAGGGCCCGGTTAGTGGCGCTGAGCAGGCGCAGGGAGGTGACCTCGCCGCAGCCCCGGCAGGCCCCGTGGCCGCCGGTCATGGCGTAGTAGTTCTCGTGATCCAGGATGAGGCGCTTGGCGTCGCCGCCGGGTTGTATCGCGTTCTCCGTGAAGCGTGGCGCCGTGTTGGGCATCTTGCTCAGGAACTGAAAGCTGTTCTGCAGGGATACCTGCACGCCGTGAGTTTGTTTTTGGACCGTGAGGGCACCGGGGCCGCAGACATCCACGCACTCCCCGCAGCCGCTGCACTTCCAGGGGTCGATGTTCACCGAGTACAGCCCACCACTGCCCGGTTTATCCTTTTCCATGGCATCGAAGAAGGGCCGGGTCTTGACCACCGGGTAGACGGCAAGGGACTCCACCATCTTCTCGAAGCTGCGCCTCAGGGTGGGGTTGTCGATGCCGATGCGCGCCACCTCCTCGGCGGTGATGTCCTTGAAGGACTTGTCGTCCTTGGCGGGTAGTTTGCGGTAGGCATCTCGAATACTCTTGGTCAGGGGAAAGACCTGGGCGGTCAAGAGCTGCTTCTGCTGCTCCGTCACGTCCACCTCGTTTATGGCGGTCAGTAGCAGGTCGTGAATTTCGTGGACGGTATTGGGGATGGCCCCGTCTGGGCAGGCCATGGCGCACTCCATGCAGCCGGTGCACAGGTGCGCCGTGTACCGGGGCACCGTCAGCTTGAACAGGCCCTTGTCCCTGAAGGCGGCGCTACCCGAAGGCATAAACATACCGATGCCGGGGATGACGGGGGCTTCGGCAATGCTGCCGTCCTTAATCCGATCCATCATTATCTTGTCGTAGTAATCCGCGTCGAACATGCCGCTGGCGCTGGCGCTGCCCATGTACTTCTGCATGGAGGCCGATACCTCGATGCCCGGGCCAGCGGGCACCTCCGCCATCTGCTCAATGTTGACAAATTCCGCAGCCTCGTAATCCACGGGCTGGGTGGCTTCCAGACCCTCCTGGACCACGGCCATGTTGCTCTCCACCACCACTTCGCCCTTGGCACCGAACTTCTTGGTCACCTGGCTACGGACCTTCTCCAGGATCGCGTCCACGGGGGCGCCGGAGGCCACTCGCTCCACCTTGCCGCAGACGGCGCCGATGAAGGCGATGCCCATCATGCGTATCTCCAAGTCTGCCGAGGGAGCGTGCTTCTTGGCCACGCCGAAGGCGTCCACCACGAACAGACGGATGCCCTTCTCCCGAATGGTCCGGCGGGCATGGGCCGGCAGCTCCTTCCAGGCCTCAAGGGGGGTGCTGCCGGACTGTATGATCAGAGTGCCGCCTTCGATCAGGCCCTTCAATGGGTTGGTGTGAATGAAGACTTTATGGTCTGGAGAGACCACAACTTCCACGTCCTCCAGTTCCGCGTTGGTGATCTTGATGGGCTCGGGGCTTAGGGTGATGTAGTAGTTGGTTGGGGCGCCACTCTTCTCGGAGCCGTACTTGGGTGCGGACTTGGAATACATACCCGTGACGCCCGCGAGGATGTCAGTCAGCAGCTTGCCCGTGGCGATGGTCCCGTAGCCGCCCACGGAGTGGAAGCGGATGCGCATGGCCTCGGGTGGCAGGAGCGAGGGGTTGGGCTCCAAATCGAAGGCCATGAACTCGGTCTCCGGATAGGCATCCCGCAACCGTTCCTGCATCCCTGCCGTGGCCGGTGAGGGGTTCGCGTCGAAGAACTGGGATCCCAGGTAGAAAAAAGGCACGTTGAGCACGTTCTCCATGTTCTTGAAGGCGGCGACCAGATGTCGGGGTTGCAGGTCGTGGGCGCCCAGGCCGAAGATGCCGGTGCTGATCTTGGGGATGCTGGTGATGGGAGGAATCCACTCGTGACGGATCAAGTCGCCGTTTTCCCGGGCCTTGAACAAAGCCTGCGTGACCAGGTTGGTCAATGCAGTCACCTCTGAACGCTCCAATATCGTGACGGCCTTCTTGCCCTCCAGAGCCGCGACCACGTCGCCTTCCGGGAAGGGCTGAAGCATCTTGATGGAGACCACGCCTACCTTCATGCCTTGGCGGCGCAGGTGAGCGGCGACCGCCTCGGCGTCGTCGGTGACCGATCCCAGACCCACGATGACATAGTCGGCATCCTCGGTCATGTAGGTGTTAACCGGCAGATAACGCCGTCCGGTCAGTACCCCGTATTCGTCCATGGCCTGGCGCACAAAGGTGTGCACTTCATTCGCAAAGTGGGTGCGGTGGTCCGCGATGCCCGCCTGGAAGTCCGGCTGGTTCTGCACACCGCCGGTGAGGCCCGGATTGTTTACATCCACCAGGGCCGGGACGCGCTGGCGGGTGCCCTTCTCGAAGGCGTTGACCCACTGCCGGCGCCACTGGCCATGCAGCTCGGCGGGCACCCATTGCAGGGTCTCGTCGATCAAAGCGCCGTCGTTGTCAGGCTCGATGTCGTCGGCGCGGCTTTCGAGAAATGCGACCAGGGCTTCCAGGGCGGAAGGAGAGATGTCGCCATCGTGCCGCCGCAGATACTCGCGGAGTTGGAATTCCCGGCCCTTGGCGCCGTAAAGCATCTCCTGAGCCAGGGTCGGGCACTTGATGCGCCCGGCGGGATCACCCAGGAACTCCTTCAAGAGTTCCGGCTCGGGCATCCGGGCCTCGCTCAACATGTGGCTGGTGGCGAATCCGTCCATAGCGTTGGTCACCGGGACCAGGGAGAGGGCACTAACTTTGTAGGAGATGGCCGCCAGATCCGCCGCCTCCTGCGGATTGCTGCCGAACAAAATGGTATAACCGGAGGGCAGCAACGCATAGACGTCGTCATGCCCGGCCATGACATTGAGGGAATGCTTGGAGACCACTCGGGCCGCCACCTGCAGAACGAAACCGCTGACCTTTTTACCGACCGTCACATAGTGAGACTCCAGCCCATAGAGTATGCCCTGACTGGAAGAGGCGTTGGAGACGTACTTGCCGCCCGTGAGAGTCGCGCCCATGGCCCCGCTCTGGGCGGAGTGCTCGCCTTCCGGTTCAAAAAAGAACGGGTGCTTGCCCCAGACATTACAGCCGCCCTTGGCCCGGTATGCCTCGAACAATTCGGAGATCTCGGTGGACGGAGTGATGGGATAACCGATCACGCCGCCACACACATGCCCCATTACATGCGCCACCGCGCCATTACCATGAATAACGGCTTCGATACCCGGGTATTTATAGGTGTCCTTCACTTCTTTTTCTATTGGTGTAGTGCTGGTACGAACCGTACCTGATAAGGACCCAACCTCTTCATTACCCAAATCCTTGACTTGAGAGTGGCGCATGATTTATTTCTCCTATACCGAGTACAAGCTGCGGCCCGGTATTAACAGCAGTGAAAGTAAAATAAAATTCTTAATCGTTAGTTGGCGTCCGGACATCGTATTGATGCACACCTGGGTCCCGTTATTCTTCAAAGATTGAAGCAAGCCTCATGCCTAAGTGATCCGGCCAAATAAAGTTCATGATTCCTTTTGACCGACGGTAGATCTGCCGATCGTGAGATTCCTCCAAAACAGCACAACAGAGTACCCCAACTGGTTCTGACAGTTAGTACGATTTGCAGGTAAAAATTTGATGCAGTTCCAGAAATTTGATTAACAGTTTGTCATGGCATATCGGTGACAATGAATCCAGTCATTGAATACGTGGAATTCAGCCTGACATGCCTTACCTGTATCCATCTGTTCTGTATCCTGCTGCTTGGCAATTCATTCGATAAATTTGAAAGCGCAGGAAGGGAAACTTGAGTCATATTCAACCAGGCTGAGTTCTCTAACCAGCGTATCGACTCATTCCAAAAACCTGCCTTGGGAAAACAACATCCCTCAGTAGCACCGGCATTATACGCTATCGGCATCGAACTGCATGGCTTAAGACCCATTTAAAACCAGACTTTTTATGGTATTTTATTGAAAATTGCCTGTTAGCTTGATTTGCTGACTAAGAAATTGTTTTCAACACCAAATCGCCCGATCAAGAGCTGGCGCCGCTAGTTTACTGTCCACCTCATGCCTGACAGAAAATACCTCCAAAATCCTGGGGGTGCATGCACCCGGTATGTGCGTCGACGTGACTTGCTGCTGTTATCGGCACCAAGCCTGGGCATCAGATTCTAAACCAAGGCGTTGTTTTATTTCTCCTTATTCAGTATTCATTTGAGCAATATGATTGACTGCAAATCGGGTATTGTAAGCACTAAGAATGACAACCTTATGACAAAAATGAATCTTGAAATGTCGGTGCAAAAGGCAACCCGATGAATCGCTTGACTGTTTAGCTGACTGGGACAGACTCAACCCTGGTTGAGCCTATCGAGATTAGAAGCTGAAGAGATCCGTTGCATCAAATGAATTTATCCCACTGCTAATGAAAGCAGCATGATTCGTACAATAACAGAGAGGAAACGGCCATCAGCCGAAACCAGTCGACGCTGATTTCGGCTGATTTGTTTCCTGAACTGTTACCAAGCTTGGCGGTTGCGATGTTTCCTGTCCTGACCCTTGCTCTTGCTCCTATCAATTTCATCAATGGCATGGTCGCAACAGGAATCATGACGCCTGTGCAAGTTGACATAACGGTTTACATTATTGTGTTTTAAATCACGAATCGTGTAACTGGCCCGGTCGAGTTTGTTTCTAAGGATACGACGCTCTTTTTTGGAAAGCCTTCCATCCTCTCGATACACCCTGACGAGCTGACGCATTCGCCGTTGCTGCCGCTTCAGAATCTTTGCCTCTTTGCGCGTCAATTCATTGGACTCAATGCCATGCTCGATGCGTTCATGTTGACGCTCCAATCGATCGAACAAACGGTCATTGGCCTGTCCATGACCCGCATAGACAGGAACGCTTGCTATCAGACAAAATGATGCTGTAATAACGGCTTTAGTCAGTGTTTTCATGGTATTACCTCCTGAGTGATTATTAAGTCTCAGGTACAGGATAAGGCAACCAGGATGAACCCAAACTGAACAGGTTTGGACTGCGGTCAGACAACACTTTGTCTAGGCTGATTTGAATGGCGGGAGAGGCCCGTATTTTTTCAGCCAGGTAACCGCAGTTGTAATTTCCGAGAAAGATTTAACGGGGAGTTCTCTCAAATATGTGATGCCGGCAACTTGGGTGATCTTTCTTTGCAGCGGTGTGCTGTCCAAGAATGCAAAGGCACAAAACAGCGTCTTGGCATGCTTGATAATGGCAAGCTGAGCTCCAGCACTGAGCGCATACCGGCCTTTTCTAATGAGCAGTATGGGCACTCGCCCCTCAAACTGCCTGAAATAGTCAAGAACAGTTGGCACTTCATTGCTGGTGAGTTCCTGGTCAGAGTACATGACTATCTCCACATACTCCTCACCAACCTTCGATAATGAGTATTTTCCGGTGTCTAAATGTTCCATTTGCTGCTAAAAATTATCTCGTCATGGGGTTAAGTCGCTTCACGCCTGGTAAATCAGGGCCATCAACAGCATCAGCGACACCATAAATGTAGTCCAATTCCTTTGACTGATGTTTCAATATCAGGATGCGGCATTTAGCAATGCTGGACCAGCTTGAATCTGGTGAATGGCCCAGCTTTATCAGTGGTATAAAACGTCTGCGTGACAAACACCCGAATGAGCGTATCAGAGAGACCAATAACGATCTTCTCGGTCAGTTGGAACACTCCTGTGAAACCATCAAGGGATATTGGAAAGGCGGGACAGTGAGCGTCTTTGGTTATGGCGGTGGAATCATCCCCCGCTTCTCGGAAGTGGGTGATCTTTTCCCCAAATCCAAAGAGTTTCATACCCTGCGCGTGCAGCCCCCGGCGGGCAATTACTATACGACAGGCATGCTGCGCAAACTTTCGGACAGCTGGGAAAAGTGGGGATCAGGCCTGGTCACCTTTCATGGACAAACCGGCAATATCATGTTCGTCGGCGCCACGACAGAAAACACCCAGCACTTTTTCGATGAGATCAACGAGTACGGATTCGATCTCGGCGGCGCCGGCCCCTGTGTCAGGACCGCCCAATCCTGCGTCGGCTCGGGACGCTGCGAAATGTCCTGCGCCAATGAACACAAAATTCACCGTCTGCTGATCAACAACTTCCTGGACGAGATGCACCGACCCGCCCTGCCCTATAAATTCAAGTTCAAGATATCCGGCTGCCCGAACGACTGCATGAATGCGATTGAGCGCGCCGACTTTGCGGTGATCGGCACCTGGCGGGACGATATGCAGGTGGATCAGCAGGAAGTCAAAAACTACGTTGCCAGCAAGGGGCGCAAATATATTACCGACACTGTGATCTCGCGCTGTCCCACCCATGCCCTGTCACTCAATGATGACGACAGCCTGGAGGTGGATAATCATAACTGCGTGCGCTGCATGCATTGCCTCAACGTGATGCCGAAAGCGCTGTCCCCCGGCAAGGACCGAGGGGTCAGTGTACTGATAGGCGGCAAGCGCACCCTCAAGATCGGCGACCGTTTCGGAACCATCGTCGCGCCCTTTATGAAGCTCGACACCGAAGAGGATTACCAACAGCTGCTTGGGCTGGCTGAAAACACCATCGACTTCTTCGCGGAAAACGCCCTTGAGCACGAGCGCATCGGCGAGATGATCGAACGCATCGGGCTGGTGAATTTTCTCGAAGCCATGCATCTGGAGATTGATCCGAGGATGGTCCTGCATCCAAGAGAAAACTCCTATGTCCGCACCGACACCTGGGATGAAGAGGCGGCCAAATGGTACGAGCGCCATCCCCAGACAAAGAGAGCGGCAGACGCCGCGTGACAGATCCGATTCAGCCAAACACAGAACTGGAGTAACCCATGGCCCAAGTCGCACACAGAACGCCCATTGAAAGTGGCTGCCCCGACGGTATCCAGTACATGCATCCGCTGATGCGCAAGAATTTCGGCAGTTGGAAATACCATGACGACCCGCAGCCGGGGGTGCTGCGTCATGTGGCATACAGCGGTGACCAGATCTGGACCGTGCGCGCCGGCACACAACGTATCCTCGATCTATTCACCCTGCGCAAGCTCTGCGAGATCGGCGATGATTATGCCGATGGCTATGTACGCTTCACCATCCGCAGCAATATAGAGTTCATGGTGGAGAGTGAAGCCAAGGTAAAGAAGCTCGATTGAAGCCTTGGAAAAGAATGGCTTCATCGTCGGCGGGACAAAAAACTCCGTCGCCGCCATCTCTCACACCCAGGGCTGGCTGCATTGCGACATCCCCGCAACCGATGCATCCGGCGTAGTCAAATCAATGATGGATGAACTGATCGGCGAATTCAGATCCTGGAACATGCCGAACCGCGTACATATCACCACCTCCTGCTGTCAGATCAACTGTGGCGGACAGGGCGACATCGCGATCAATATTCAACATACCAAGCCGCCTAAGATCAATCATGACAAAGTGGCCAATGTTTGTGAACGACCCTCGGTAGTGGCTCGTTGCCCGGTTGCGGCAATCCGGCCCGCGGTGGTGAATGGCAAACCCTCCCTTGAGGTGGATGAGCGCAAGTGCATCTGCTGCGGCGCCTGCTACCCACCCTGCCCGCCCATGCAGATCAATGATCCGCAGCACTCCAAACTGGCGGTCTGGGTCGGCGGTAACCACTCCAATGCCCGTTCCCGCCCCTCCTTCCAGAAACTGGTTGCAGCCGGCATCCCCAACAACCCGCCGCGCTGGCCGGAAGCCACGGCAATCGTCAAACGCATCCTGCATGCCTATCAGGATAATGCACAGGATTGGGAACGCATCAACGACTGGATCGAGCGCATCGGCTGGCCACGATTTTTTGAGCTGACCGCCCTTCCCTTCACCAAATTCCATATCGACGACTGGCGTGGTGCGCAGCAGAGCCTGAATGCATCAACCCATCTGAGGTTCTAATCGATCCATTGTCGGGGTCTGGACTCTGCTTAGGCTTTAACGAGCGTCCAGATGCCGATAATAATAAATCCGATGCCGGCAATATAATGCAGATGTTTCTCGCTGATGTATTGGGAAATCACGCCACCTGCGAGCACACCGATACCCGATGCGACGATCAAGGCGAGTGATGCACCGAAAAACACCGTCAGCTTGCTCACTTCCTTGTCTGCAGCAAACAACATGGTGGCCAATTGGGTTTTGTCACCCAACTCGGCGATGAAGACAGCGATGAAGACCGTCAATAGTACTTTGTATTCCAATTTTTTATTCTCTTTGCTGTTCGCATGACGTGGTTACAGAAAATCCTGGAAAATGAGGGTTTGATGTATTTTCCTTAAATCACATCAATTTCAAATAAGACCCAAAGCCCGATAGAACATCTAACAGATAACAGACGAGTTCAGGGTGGCGAGCGACAGCGGGTATCCCCTGTTGCCTATGATTATGCTCTTATTCGTTCTCTTTTCCCTGGGATACCATTTACCACTGACTCCCACTTACCGTTTGTATAGGACTCATATTTTTTGAAGCAACATGGCAATCCCTTTGCCTCGAGCAAATTCGGTTTATCCATAAGCTGAAAGTGAAGATGCGGGGCACTCGAATTACCCGAGTGACCGACTTGAGCTAACTCTTGACCTTCACTGACCTGCTCTCCTTTTGAAACCTTGATGGAACCATCACGGGCATGTGCAATAAGCGCTAAAGTATCCCCGCTTTTAAGTATGATGTAATTGCCTAATACAGGGTGCAAATCTTCATTGCTCTCTGCCCGAAAGAGAAATGCATTCTTGATAACAATGGCCAAATCACGAAGAATATGAACAGGGTTTCTTTCCTTACACCCATCTTTTGCTTCAACAACCTCACCATCAAATGGCGCATATATTGGTTTCGACCAGCAATAAGTATCTTTCAGACTAACCCCAAATAGAAGGGCTTGAAGTATTGAACCCCGATAAAATTTATATCCTTTTTCTATGTTCCAGTCTATTTGAAAGAAATCATAAGCATATCGTTGACCAAGTTGATCTGTTCCATGACTCGGCACTTTGAAACCAGGTGTATTTACAGCACACCATTCCCCAGCAAGAGGAAATCTCACAGTGACTGGCTCAGTTTGAGCGGACATCGCTTTTCCTTTCATGCATAACGGTGCCATAACCAGGCCAACGAGTAACTGGCGCAGGATTGGTGAATCGAAAAAACACTCAAATACAGTGTAAACATGAAACTCGTGCCGCAGCAGGTAATTATACGCGCATTAAAAACAACCCTTCAAAGTCATTCTTCTGTGTCTTCATAAAGTTTTATTGAGCTGGAAATTTCATGTTCTTTAAAATCTTCCTTATTAATCCAATAGTCGGAAGTAATCAGAGTGTATATGTTCGATCCATAATTGTGTAATTCCCAGACTATTTTCTCCGCATCACTAAATGGCTCTTTCCCGTTTAGCTGATTCTCAAACAACCTTAGAATAGGGCTTTTATCAGTCAGTCCACTGCAAACCGCCTTTAACGCAAGTTCCTTCGTGACTGTGATTTTTGAATCCCCCTTAAAACTCAATTCAAATTCAATTTTTGTTGCTTTGGCTTTAGGAAATACTCCGTTAAAAGCTGTATAGAGTAACTGATTAATATTGAATAAGGCATAGTGCAATGCTATGTCCGGGTTTCCCTCCGCTTCATTGTCATCCGCCATTTCATGTGAGAGATTTTGAATTTGTCCACCGCTTAACTCTTCCTTTAACTTATATCTCAACAATATTTCCGCTGCTTCGTGTGGCTCAAAATCACTGATTGCCATTTCTAACAACTCTCGCAATTCAGAAGGGTTCGAGCTTTTTGCATCTGGAATTTCTAACTCTTCTAATAGATTGATGTAGTCATTATTGGTCCAATACCCAGGTATCTCACCAATTGATTTAACTTCATTTACTGTTAATGTAAATTTCATAATCGTCTTGTTTGCCCATATTCGGATTTAAGAAACCGTTAAATTATTTCACGATTCTGTATCTGTGGCACCATCGGTGATTTACTCCATAGTCAATAGAGTTGCACTCAATGAATTCATCTATAGCTTGCAAGTACAAGCGTATAACGCCTTGCTAGCCGGTGCGGAGCAGCAGCGCTACGGAGCGTCCGAGTGAGCGACAGCGAACGATGTTAAGCATTTTGTTGGGCGCCAATGGATCTAAATATGTCGTAAAATTGCTGGGACTTTTCTGTTTTAAATTGGAATTCAATCACTCCAGACCATCCATTGCGAAATACCGAAGACTCGAAGGAAATAGAAAATGTCTTTTCCTTAGGTATATTGACAAATATTTCTGAAATTTTCTGGTCATCGACTGAAATGTTTATCTGACGCTTCCAGTAAGTAATGCAAATAATTCTTTTCTTTGTAACCGCGAGAAATCCCATAAATCCCTCTATACGATTGACATATCGTTTTTTTGGTCCTTTCACATTTTTTGTTACGAAATATCCATTCATACCTTCATCTGCAACTACAATCCCTTCGGATTCGAGAACTGAACGAAGTTGTTTGGGAATAGCTCCTACACCAAATATTCTGAAAAGTATACTTCTTCTCATGCTGCGATATTTTTAGTCCAACGCCATGCTAACCGGCGCGGAGCAGCAGCGCTGCGGAGCGTCCGAGTGAGCGATAGCGAACGATGTTGAGCATTTGGTTATGCGCGAATTGCCACCAGTGGTTTAATATGATGCTCTGGCTTGTGAATCGATAAATCATGAGTTGCCTGAAGATTAAGCCAAAACTCAGGCGACGTATTAAACGCCTCTGATAACAGCCAGGCGGTATCTGGGGACACGCCCCTTTTACCCCGAACAATTTCATTGATTCGTTGCACAGGAATACCAATATGCGTTGCAACTGCTTTTTGCGATAATCCCAAAGGCTCAAGAAACTCCTTAAGCAAGATAATCCCAGGATGTGTTGCGATTCTATTTGATGGAATCATGTTGCCACCTTCAGTTAACAGTTTAATGGTAATCTATGATCTGAACATCAATAGCGCTTGATTCTTGCCACCGAAAAATAATGCGCCATTGAACGTTAATGCGAATACTATGGAATCCTTTAAAATCTCCTTTCAGTGCCTCTAGTCTGTTTCCTGGCGGTGATCTCAGGTCATCCAATGTCTCTGCGGCATTAAGGACATCCAATTTGTAAAGTGCAGTTTCAATGATTTGTGGTGACAACCGCCTGACCCGACCGCTCGTAATGCCGTGATATAAATCGGACGTTACCCGGTTTCCAAAAGATACGATCATGTGAAAATATTAACGCTATCACGGAATCCGTGCAAGCGTGTTTTTTCAGCGCATAACGCCTAAAACAGCGGTGCCGGTTACGGCGTCCGCTGGATTTATTTGTGTACGCCCAGCATGGGCATGAACTAATGAGGTGAAAGTCCTCTGTAGGAAGATCACCATCCTTAGCAATTTCAAGCTATTAGATGATAACTACTAGCGAATGGCAAGGGCCAACCCGTGAGGGATGGTCTGAAGGAAGCCGGACGCAAAACCGCGAGCTGATGAACAAGAACATCATATGAGGCGTAGGCTGGAGGCGAGATGGCACAAGACATCGAAGCCATGTGATCTAACGGCCACCGTAAATGATGCAGCAGTGCGGGGAAAGTTCATGTTCTTATCTGGGGAGTTCTTTAACAAGCGATCGGCAGATAACCAGTAAGGCCCTGGTATATAAGTGCCTTGGCTCCTTTGACACCGTCGACATAGGAGAGCGAACACGATGGAAACCGATAGCGCCTGGCCGGGTAACCGGGAGGGTGATTAAGCAGAAGTCAGCAGACGGCATAGTAGCCAAACGCTCACCGTAATGGGTGAGACAAGGTGAAGGCCTGAACATTTGGAATAAAGGAGGAGCCTTGTCACACTTGAATACACAAACGCCGCTGAGCGCTGATGTGACTCAGCGTAGTGATCTGAAACCAGCCTTTAGCGAAGATCTAGTCGAGATGGATGGATCAAGCTTCATCATTCCAAGTGAAACGCCCTGTGCGGAGCCGCATGCAGGGTGTTGTGGGGGCTGGGGATTAGAGTCCCCCAGCTACCCGATTAGCCAATTTCCTCTTTAAGCTCGCGATTCCTTTTCTCGCCGATATCATTCCAATGCTTATCACACAATGCTCCCTCAAACGTATACAAATAATAACAAACAGGTAAAGTTTCATTGGGAAATTTTTCTTTAATCACTCTATGCGCCTCTGTGGCACCAACAACGCGCAACTCATCTTCGGAGAAAATGCCAACTTCACATAGACGCCCGGCGATTTTCTTTCCGATATTCTTTAGTTCCGTCAACTTTCGATTATGCGTCATAACCTTGTTGATATTCCTCTGTTAGTTCTATCGCCTGAACAATATCTAAGTAGACTCCATTTGGGTCTTCGATAGAGAAATGGCGCTGCCCCCAGTCCTCCGAACGAAGATCTAGAACAATATCTAGTGATTTTTCCTTTGCTTCAGCATAAGCTGAATCTGCATTCTCAACTTCAAGACTGAAAATCACCCCATTACCATTATATGATTGGTGGAAAATGCTTGGTTGCGTTGGTTGATTGGGCAGTAGAAATCCTACTTGAACACCTGACTCTGATACAAGATGGAGATACCATTCATTCTCGAAAGCAAGACCAAACCCAAAATGATTCATGTAGAAGGCTTTTGCAGCGTCAAGGCTTTGAACTATGAATACTGGAAACGAATTACTTGGGTTTATCACTTTGGTCTCCTTTTTCGGCTAACGGCTGGGCTCAGGGTGGCGTGCGATAGCGAGCTTCCCCTGTAGCCCTTGGTTGGACATTTTCATGATTAATAACTTAATGTGCCGATTAAAGTAAATATTGCAATTGCAAGCAAACCAACCCAGCCTGGGTGTTTTGCTTTAGTGCTAAATAATACCAATAGTGCAGATATTGTCATTGAGATGATTATTGTACTTAATATGAAATGATCAGATGAGGCAGTAGAGCTTGATATAGACAGATTTATAAGTACTGCCCCAAAGGACCAGCCAAAAATAGTTACTATATGCCAACTAGCCCATAAAATACGAACATGCCTTTCTTTTAGAACAGGATGGCCTTGAGTTGGAATAATGCTTCCATTTCGCATTCTTTTGAAAATAAGAAACTCACCAAGTATTGTATGAATGAGGCCAACAATAAAAGCTGTGATCCCTGCTGCCATTAAGGTTATTTCCATTTCAATATTCTTTTTCTGTGCCTAACGGCTGAGTTAACTTGGAGGAGCGTCGTTTGCGCCGATCAAGTTGAACGACTTACTCGATGTTTTAGCACTTAGAGCTTGCTTATCCATGCGCTAATACCTCGCATTACCATATCAATAGCAATCGTTCCAACAATTAACGCTGTAACTCTTCCGGCGATTTCGATATATCTTTGCACTATGTCTTCCCTGCTAGGTAGTATGACATCGTGAAGCTTTTTTAGAAGTACTAAAGATACTGAACATACTAAAACCGTAACAACTACTACGATACAGGCTACTATTGGATCGTGCCTTTTACCTATGACTACGCATGCGCTGATTGTACCTGGTCCAATAAACACAGGCATCGCTATAGCGCCAGCAAGATGTTTGGACTTTCCTTGCAATATTTCAATGGCTGTTGGGCCGCGAAAAACAAATTGAAGTCCAATCAAAAAGAACACAATTCCTCCAAATATTTGAAATGATGCGAATTCAACTTGCATAAATCGAACGAAAATCACATCACCAAGAATCGCAAAACTGCAAAATACAACAGATGAAATAATACTGGCTCGTAATAAAACTTGATTAAACTCTTTTTGATTAAGCTTCTGTACGATGTCAGTCAAGTAAACAATGAGCAAAAAAGGATTAAGAAGGACAAGCAATAATGCTGCTGACTTTATGAGTTCTTCCATATCTATTTACACCGAACGCCGAGATCACCGGAAAATTAGGAGCGCAGCGCTTTGTTAACTATTAATATGCGCCCTGCGAATAAGTAAGTTCATAACTGTGAGAGTAGACCTCAAATATGAGGCCGAATGGATCTTCGACGTAACACATTTTGTAGGGCTTCTCTCCAGGGTAATATTCGCGTATAGGCATGCGCTGTTTTCCTCCGTGATCTACGATCTTTTTAACCAAGCCTTCAATATCCGGATCCTGAACGCAAAAATGAAATGTGCTTGTTTTCCAGTATTCGAAATCCTTTGGTTTTTCATTGTTTTTAAACTCGAACATTTCTACCCCAATTTTGTCACCTGTTGACATATGAGCGATTTTGAATGAACCCCAACCAGTACCAAATACATCAATACACATTTGTCCTATCGGTGTTTCCGACTCCTCGGTGATTACGGTTGGTTTCATGATTAGATACCAACCCATAACCTTGCTATAAAAATCAACAGCCTTTTCAACATCAGGAACAGAAATTCCAATATGTGAGAATGTTCTTGGATAGTTACTCATGGTATTTTTCCTGTATGAAAGTTAACGCCGTGCTCACCGGAAATTAGGAGCAAGTAATTTGTCCGAGTGAAGCGCCTTGATGCGCTGCCATTGGACAATAGTGGATCATTATTTTAACGATGAAGGATGTTTCATTTTCATATACACACCACCGGCTTTTAGCTCATGTAGCATTTGATTTAGACGTTTTTTCTTTGTTTCTTCTTTTTTCGCACGCTCTATCCAACCCAGATAGTCATTTCTTTGATATGCGGGACTAGCCATATAATCTTGTTTTACACAATTATTTTTTAATGCTTGTTCAATATAGTCAGGCATTGGTTTAATTTTCATTTTTAATTTCTGACTATCTTTACTCATTGATGTATTTTACGCAGTCACGGTAGGAACACTGGTTGCCCAGCGTCCCCCGTACAGATCCCCGCATGAAGTTTTCCCTCTTCTCGACTTTCCTGACAGTATGAAACGATTTCCAGAAAACAGCGCAGTCCGGTCTCCGCAAGGCTTCGTGTCTCTAACAATTCACTCTCCTTTGGTCGTTTCCTGTCAGGGCCTCGATGGGGCTCCCAAGTTCTTTGTTGCATCTCTTTGTACATGCCACAGCCTGATGACTCCGGAGATCCTTCGTATCCTTACCAATACGGATGCTTCTGTGTTGACTTCGGTGTACGTTAAAACCCTCGTCGATCTCAATTAGCATTTCGAAGCTGTACCAACTTTCAGGAGCTGCGAACTCCCTACGGCCTGCACAATTCTCTGTGTACGCTTCACCCACTTTGTTCACCTTTAGAAGTTTATAAAAACTTCAGTTCCGCTGTGGGCGCAACACTCAATACGGGTGGGAGGTTAACCCTTTCCCGACAGGGACTTGCACCCTGCAAGATGCACCAAGCTTTGCTTGGCGCTCTAACGATTTGGCTCAGTTGGGCGAGCGACAGCGAGTATTGCGACCGTGTTGATTTGCCTTGTTATGCGCTTTATACCATAATATACCCATATTTGGTACTACATACAGGGCAACAATATGGGCAAAAACACCAGCATGACTCTTGGGACTCATTTTGATGAGTTTATCGCCGCTCAACTCACTAGTGGCCGATACGGCTCTGCCAGCGAAATAGTTAGAGCTGGCCTTAGGTTGCTTGAGGATAACGTGACCAAATTGGAAACACTTCGCCAGTTACTCACAGAAGGCGAGAATAGCGGTTTTGTTAAGTATTCGTACGATGAACTTGTTTCCGAGCTTGATGATGAAAATCATTGATGCCTTCTTTCAAACTCAGCGCCAAAGCTAAAATTGATATAAAAAAGATTGCCGTTTTTACCGAAAAACGATGGGGACGCGCCCAACGAAACGCTTACCTTTTACAATTTGACCAGTGCTTCCATCAGCTCGCCAACAATCCGGCTATGGGCGCCACCTGTGATCAGGTTAGGACAGGCTACCGACAATTTCCGCAAGGTAGCCATTTAATCTTTTACAAAATTAGTGACAAAGACATCGTCGAGATCATCAGAATCCTGCACAAGAATATGGTTCCAAAGTTACAGTTTCTTAACGCATAACAACTAAATATGGGGCGGCCGAGCGACGGCGAGGACGTCCCAGCGAACGGTAGTGAGTGACATGATTTTCTTGTTAGCAGTTTTTTTGCTGGTGCCATTTATTGTGCGCCTAAACAATATAAACAATATAAACAATATAAAAAATACGGGGTCAGACACGATTATTATCCTTTTTCGGCCTGCCCACACCCTTCGACACTGCACGCCGCTGACCCAGTGACTCGATCTGCTCACGAAACCGCTCGCTACCCAGTGCCCATCCCTTGTACGTACACTCTCGGATTTCCTTCAAATCCTTACCAGAGATAGCTGCCCTGAATAGTTGTCTGTAGGCAGCTTGTCGATCCTCAGTATTATGCCCTAATTTCAAATATTGATCATGTGGACACACCCACTCTGCGTTCAATCCGGCCTCACCATAGGCATTTCGCCGGTAGCTCGACCATGGATAATCCCTGGGATGCGACACCATACCCGCCCTCACTGGATTTAGTTCGATATAACGCATCACTGCCAATAAATACTGCTCACTATCTACGACCGTCGCCCGATAGCGTCCTTCCCACAGGGTGCCACTGCGCCGATAGGTAGAATTGAAGTACTGCACATAGCGCCTGCCCACTGACTGGAAGACTTTGCTGATACTCTGACCATATTCCGGTGTCGCAAGCAGATGCACATGATTAGTCATCCAGACATAGGCATGGAGGGTCAATCCATGCTTGTGCGCCGCTTCCACCAATGCAGTCGCGAAAAAACTGATAATCCACCTCTGCAGCAAAGATCACCTGGCGGTTATTGCCGCGCTGGATGATGTGCTGAGGTTGTCCGGGGATGACGTATCGGGATAAGCGAGCCATGCTGGTTTTGTATGATGATTAAATACATGACTATAGCATAGAAATATCGTGTCTGACCCCATTTACTTCCTCGTGTCTGACCCCTTTTGCTTTCGAAACCGTTTGATATTTGTGTTATCAATGCGAGAAAAGCCGCGTCGTTAAAACCAATGAAAGCAAATTCCTCGGATTCACTTTCCGAGGAGGGTGTATTCAATGGCACTCGAAAACACTGTATAAGTGTAAGCGTCTTGCGAACTACCTCTTTCCTGGCCTTTGTAGAACCATCATGATGAACCCATTGTTCAACAACACACAGAGGGATCATCATGAATACGAGCCTATCGAAAAGAGAGAACAACCGCCAGCGCTGGCTTGAACGAATCACGGATTGGCAACAGAGCGAGCTATCGCAGAAAGCCTATTGCGAACGGCATCACCTGGGACTGGCATCTTTCCAGCGCTGGCGACGGTTGTTCATGCAGGAGGAAGTTGAGAAGGACCCAGCGCCAGTCACTTTTCTTCCCGTCAATCTAAAAGAAACGCCACGTGCTGCGCTGACCATAAGGATTGATGAACGACTCTGTATCGAAATCGCCCACAGGTTTTGATCCAAACACCCTGCAGCAAGTCATTCAAGTTCTCCAGGCATCATGATTGCCTTTGGTTCAAACACCAAGGTCTACTTAGCCACCGGTGCCACGGATATGCGTAAAGCCATCAATGGACTCATGGTGTTGGTTGATGAGGTTCTGGAAGCCGATCCTTTCTCGAGCCATCTGTTTGTTTTCTGCAATCGAATGCGGGATAAAATCAAGATCCTCTACTGGCACCTATGACAAATATTGTCATAGGTGCCACTATGCCCGATTTGAAATTATGCACTTATCACTGTCGTAAACCTGCGTCTTATAGCCTATAAATATCGATGTTTTTGATCTAAATGCCGAATTTCTTGTCGTACATAATATAGAGCTGTTTCTTCAGGACTACTTGCTCCTGAAGGGGAGCAGTTATGCATGATGATTTCATTTCAGCGAGAAACCGGCGTTGGCTTCAAAAAAGCGAATTGGACTCCGGTCGTTGATGCCTATGTCAGTTACTTGAGTGACCGCGGGTATTCTGATCAAAGCATTCGCACGTATTCTCACAGCGTCGCTCATTTTGCGCATTGGCTAACGAAGGAAGAAGTGCCGTTAGGTAGCATTAACGAAGCGACGATTGATCGATTTTTGCGTGTTCATTTACCAGCCTGCGATTGCTCAAGGCGTTGCAGGCGCTCTTTGTTCAGTGTGCGGGCCGCGCTTCGGCATTTGTTGAGAGTACTCAGAGCAGAAGGACAGATTTCACCGGTCGTATCTGACCTCGTTGGACCAGTAGGCGAAGAACTCGCACGTTACGACGCCTACCTCCAAGAGGTTCGCGGTCTGGCAAAGAATACCCGAATTAGTCGAAGGCATTATGCGCGGGCATTCTTGCTGCATCAATTTGGACGGCGTCCCATCGCCATGGACCAAGTCGGGCCCGGAGATATTACGCGTTTTATTGCTCTGGCCAGCCAAGGGTTCAAACCGGCCTCGGCACAGGTCATCACCTGCGCTGTACGTAGCTACCTGCGTTTTCGCGCTTTTCTCGGTGATCACACGGAACCGTTGATCGCTGCAGCTCCCAGTGTTGCTCAGTGGCGACTTGCTACATTGCCGAAGGCACTGCCTCCCGCCGACGTCAACCGTTTGCTCAACGCGTTCGATCGCTCAACGGCAATTGGGCGGCGCGACTACGCCATCGTACGCTGCCTTGCCGATCTGGGACTGCGTGCCAGCGAAGTCGCCCACCTTCAGATGGACGATGTGAACTGGCGTGACGGCACCCTGCAGATCAAGGGCGCTAAAGGCCAACGCGTACAGTTATTACCTTTGCCAATCCAGACCGGTGAAGCGATCGTGGATTATCTTCGTCATGGTCGCCCCGCAACACGGAGCCGCACACTCTTTGTTCGACATCGTGGCCCCGTCAATTGCCCCGGCGGTACTGGTGTCGTACGCAGCGCGATACGCCGCGCAAGTGTTCGCTGTAACCTCGATCCCGGAATCGGCACACACGTTTTGCGCCATACGGCGGCATGTCGCATGTTACAGGCAGGTGCCAGCATGAAGGACATCGCCGATGTTCTTCGCCACTGTCGACTTGATACAACCATGATCTATGCCAAAGTCGATTTGGCTCGACTTGCCCGCGTCGCCGCACCTTGGCCGGGGTGATCATCGTGAAACAACCGTCGATGGTTACATTGGTCGAGGACTATCTCGCCATACGGCGCCAGCTCGGGTTCGCCTTAAGGATTCAAGGCTACCAACTTCTGCGTTTTGCACGTTTCGCCGATGATATAGGCCATCGCGGTCCGCTTACGCTGCAACTTGCCGTGCAGTGGGCGCGCTCGAACGCGCCGCGTTCGGTCACCTGGGCAACTCGAATTGACATGCTGCGCCCCTTCGCCAGGTATCGAGCGCAGTTTGATCCCGCCACAGAAATTCCGCCCCGTAACCTCCTTGGTACATGTCACCGCCGGTTGGTACCACATATCTATTCTGCGCAGGAAATCCAATCACTATTGGCGGCTGCAGCACAGTTGCCACCCGTTGGTGGTTTGCGCCCTGCTACATACGAAACGTTGTTTGGGTTGCTCGCGGTGACGGGCATGCGCATTTCTGAAGCACTGCATTTGACACTTCAGGACGTGGAGCTGGAGGCTGGCATCATCACCGTGCGCGAAACTAAATTTCGCAAATCCCGCTTAGTCCCATTGCATCCAACGACTACTCAGGCTCTGCAACGGTATGCCCGCCTGCGCGATGCTCTAGTGCCCGCCCCTCCTAGCGATGATTTTTTCCTCTCCGACGGTGGCCGTCGCATGCTGCAAGACACTGTGGAACGTCGGTTTCGCCACCTTTGTGATCAACTCGGTTGGCGTTCTCGAGGCGGTCATCCGATGCCGCGTATTCAGGATCTTCGCCACAGTTTCATAACCCATTGCTTGCTGCGCTGGTATCAGCAGAGCATTAACGTGGATAACGAGATGCTGGCCTTGTCAACCTACGTCGGCCACGCCGAGGTCACCTACACCTACTGGTACGTTACCGGCATACCCGAGCTAATGGCCATCGCGGCTCGACGCTTTGAGCAATTCGCGCAAGGAGATTTGACATGAAGAACTCTACATCAACTCCCGCCTTTCCCAGCCTGTTGCAGCAGTTCTTCGTAGAACGGTTAATTCAACAGAAAAACGCCAGTCCTCGAACCATAGCAACTTACCGCGACACGTTTCGACTGTTACTGATCTTCGCGCAGCATCGATTGCACAAGCCGCCAGCCGATCTGACGCTGGCAGACTTGGATGCAACGCTGGTTCTAGCTTTTCTCGATCATATCGAAAAGGAGCGCCACAATAGCATTCGTAGCCGCAACGCCAGGCTCAGCGCGATCCGCTCCTTCCTCAATTATGCTGCACTTCGGGATCCACTGGCATTGTCTACGATTCACCGCGTCCTCGCCATTCCAATGAAGAGATTTGAACAGCCATTGATGGACTTCTTCTCCCGCGAGGAGATCGACGCCATGCTCAACGCCCCGGACCCGAATACCTGGTTTGGTCAGCGTGACCGAGTCATGTTCACCACACTCTACAATACCGGTGCGCGGGTCTCAGAGCTGATTGGCATGACAGTAAAAGATATCGTATTGGATAGGAGCCCTTCGATGCGCATTCACGGCAAGGGCCGCAAGGAAAGAACGGTGCCTTTATGGCACCGAACAGCCACGCAGTTACGTCGTTGGTTGCGCCAGATCGATTCCTCCCCCGACCAGCACCTATTCCCCAATCGATCGGGTGGCCCAATGAGCAGAACAGGCGTGACCGACCGGCTGCAACTTGCGGCGCGTAGCGCGGCGCAACACTGTCCCCAACTCCTGCAACGGAAAATATCACCCCACCGCATTCGTCACAGCACGGCTTGCCACCTATTACAAGCCGGTGTCGATCTGACTGTTATTGCGCTTTGGTTGGGGCACGAAAGCCCATCGACGACACACATCTACGTCGAGGCCGATCTCGCAACCAAACAGCAGGCGCTGAATATGCTGGAAGCGCCTGACCTAAAACCCAACCGCTATCATCCCACGGACGCAGTTATGAAATTTCTACAGGGACTTTGATTATGCACGATTGCGCTGAGAAGAAGACAGTAGATAGAGCCGAAGTCGAAATCAGAGAACCCAAAACCGTAGATCGAATCGCTTGCTCTGGCAGGCTCCTCTGACCAGAGATGTCTGCAAACCGTGCATAATTTCAAATCGGGCATAGTGGCACAACAATGGATTCTGGCTCTTCTACCGGCGATTGGAGAAGCAGCGATTCTGGTGGCCAGGTGCGGGTGAGAAAGTCGCCATAGAGATATCGACACGTGAACTGAGTTGGTTACTCGAAGGACTGGATATCACCCGGGTTGAGGCCCATAAAGCCGCAAAATATTCCTTGTTTTAATGCCTTATTTTACTGCTTGATCAGCGCCTGTTTGGTATAATTTCGTGCATGGATTCAGCGGTTTTTTCCCTTCCCAATGACCCCGACCAACTCAAGGCTGAGGTGGTTCAATTACGCGATGTGGTCAAAGAAAAAGAGCAAGCTATTGCTGAAAATCGCAGCGAATAGAACAGCTGCTCGACTACATTCTACTGCTGCGCAAACGCCAGTTTGGCGCCAGTGCAGATCGCCCCAACAAAGACCAGTTCAGCCTGTTCGATGAGGCTGAACTGGAGCAACTGCTGGCTGAGTTGGATCTATCCTCAGACCAGGATGATGCTGAACCAAAGACTCAAGAGAAAACGGACAGTGAACGCAAAAAACCCGTTCGTCGTCCACTGCCTGCGCATTTCAATCGGGTAGAAAAAATCATCGACCTCTCTGATGAAGAGAAGGCCGCCATGGGGGATGACTGGACCTTCATCGGTTACGACACCTCTGAGCAACTGGCGATCATTCCCCGGCAGCATTACGTCATTGCGTACAAGCGTGCCAAGTATGTCCCAAAGAACGACGCAGTGATCGGCGCCGAACAAGGCGTCAGAATCGCACCCCGTCCGGATCAGATTCTCCCCAAGTCCATCGCTCACAGTTCGGTGATCGCCGATGTAGTGACCCGCAAGTTCGTGGATGGTCTGCCTTTCTATCGGCAGGAGGCGATCCATGCCAGAGAAGGCATCGACCTGAGCCGACAGACCATGAGTGGTTGGGTGATTCAACTCCATGAGCGGTTATCACCGCTGATGGCGGTGATGAAGCAACTCCTCTACCAGGGCCGAGTCATCCATATCGACGAAACCCGATTACAGGTATTGAATGAACCGGGTCGGGAGAATACTCAATTGTCGTACATGTGGGTCTATGGGGGTGGCTCGCCGGATAAGCCGGTGATCTGGTATCAATATGCCGATACACGCAGTGGGGAGGTGCCTGAAGGGTTTCTTTATCCAACAGAGGGTGATGCGCCTAATGGAGCGATGTACCTGGTGACGGATGGCTACAGCGGCTACAACGGTTTGTCGCAAATGCCGGGCATCCTCGGGCATGCCGCTTGTTGGGCACATGTGAGGAGACGCTTTGTCGATGCGACCCATGGACGCAAGAACACGGCGGCCGCCCACCAGATGGTGGCATTGATCCGCAAGCTGTATCAGATTGAAAGGGCCGCCAAAGAAAAATCACCGGATGAACGGCAAGCCATCCGCCAGGAGCAAGCCGGCCCTATCCTGGACAAAATCAAGGAGTGGCTCGATCAGAAAGTGGTACAGGTACTGCCCAAGAGCCCGCTCGGTGAAGCCATCGCCTATACCCTGGGGCTCTGGCCAAAGCTGGTTACCTATCTTGAGGATGGTCATATTGAGATAGACAACAACAAGGCGGAGAATGCCATCCGGCCTTTTGTTATAGGACGCAAGAATTTCCTCTTCTCTGGAAGCCCGCGAGGAGCAGATGCCAGTGCCACGATGTATACCCTGGTGGAGTCCGCCAAGGCAAACAGTCTGGAACCCTGGGCCTATCTGAATTACCTGTTTGAGAAATTGCCAGCAGCTAAATCGGAGCAGGCTCTGCTGGCCCTGCTGCCTCAGAATTTAAAAATGGACGACCTGAAAGGTTAGGGTCAATCCGGTAGTTGCCCAGACGCTTACAATCAATCGGCAAACTGGGACTCTCAGTGAAATTGGTCAGTGCTGAGACGGTGATGGTTTTCATGGACTCGCCACGGTAGTGCAGCATCCCTTTCACACAGGCCAACAGCGTACTGCCATGGGCGGTGTGATCAATATCCAGCAAGGTCAGGCAATCCAGGAGCGCTTTTCTGAGTGGTGTCGTATACCGTCTGGGTAGAAACGGTAACGGATTATTGAGTCCATAGGTCACCAGGCGATCACAGCGGTTAGCGATCTTTTCTGGATTATTATCGAGAACCGACAGGATCTTTTTATGTTGTTGATCTATGCCAGTATCCTGCGACAGGGTGAGCGAAACATCCCGCAGCATACAGATTAACTGCTCGGATTCAGTGACTGAATTGAGTTGGAAATGCTTCAACTCAAGCTGTGCTTTACTGTGGAGCTTGCGGATTTCCCGGATAAACAGATCGACTAAATAATCGGTGGATCGTAAGAGATTTTCGTGGACAACCAACGCCATTAATGCGATTCGTTTTTTGTATTTGAGTCCCTTCATCCTGTCACTTGGGAATGATTGCGCTTCGTAGTAAAACTGCAAGCGCTTTTCTTCAGGCAATTCCGGCAACAGACCCAATTCAGCTTGAAGATCTTTGATCCATGTCGTGTGCTGAATAAAATGCTGCAAGTTTCTAACAGAGGGCTTCTCCGGCTCGTATTTGAGACGTGTCCATAACGTGGTGCCATCTGATTGCATTTCCGTCAGCAAGTTGAGAAGTCTTTGTTTCGCATCATCGGGAATAGACTGTTCGATGGCTTCAAAGTACTCAGCATTGCATTGTGCTCTGGCAGAATACGCGATGCGTTCAAGCGTCGATAGGGCAGGGAGTTCAAACTGTTCCTTGATCAGGATTTCCAGTAAGGCGTTGATAATATCAATGATGTTTTCCTTGGTTCTTGCCAGCGACTTTGCGGTTTCTTTTATCCAGTTTCCTTGCGCGGCGAGCGTGAACTTTGATACACCGCAGTAGTGTCTGATTCGATTCTTAAGCCATCCCTGGGTCGAAGGTGGGACAGTATTATGCGAACCTGAAAAGTCCAGCATTAAACAGCTTGCAATATGGAAATTGATGGAATCCGGAACATTTTCAAGTTTGGGGAAATACCCTAATCGTTGAAAACATTTGAGATAAATAGAGGCTACCAATAAAGACTCTCTGGTTAATCGCTGCTGCTTCAACCAGATCAGTTCCTTATCATTGGGTGTATAAATTCGTTGAAGATTTGATTTTGTAATATTTGCAGAGAGGTGTGGATATGCAGTTTCGTGTACGACGGCCATTGGAGGAAGCCCTTTTTGAGAGAAAAGGGCGTATTAAATCGTAAAACTGCAGCCAAATGGCCAAATTACACAAAACGAAGGAAAATGGTAAAATCGTGTTTCTAATGTTATCAATAGGTTAAGCTACTTTCATTAGCGTTTTTACACGAATCTTGTCCGGACCTCTAACCACAAACACCTCCCTCGGTATTTGGCAGAGTCTTGCTATCGTTTCAATCGTCGGTTCAAGCTTGAGGATATGATCCCGCGCCTTGGTTATGCTGCGGTACGCACACCACCCATACCACAGCGTCACTTAAGTATGCCTGAGGCTTGGGGGTAATCAGGAAATTATTTAACAATGGTTTGGATAGTCGCATCGTGATTCCTCTATAAAGGTTTTGATATCAGAGGGCTTCCGGGCCACTTTCACTGGTGCGGATACGGATGACTTGTTCCAGATGCGTTACGAAGATCTTGCCATCGCCGATCTTGCCGGTTCTCGCGGCATTGGTGATGGCTTCCAGCACCTGCTCCTCAATCCCGGAATCGACGGCAACTTCAAGCTTGATCTTTGGTAGAAAATCAACGATGTATTCAGCACCACGATAGAGTTCTGTGTGTCCTTTCTGCCGACCAAATCCTTTGACTTCCGTAACTGTGATACCGGTTGCTCCTACCTCCCATAACGCTTCACGCACATCGTCGAGTTTGAAAGGCTTTATTATTGCTGTAATCATTTTCATTGAGATCTCTCCAAATATACGGCCCTAGTGAGAGAGGGCCCGGTTAAACGATGGAAACTAATCTGCACCTAGTCGATGTTTCTGATTTCCTTGGCTTGTGAAATGCGAGGTTGTCGTTGAAATGCATTACCTGGTCTTACAGCACAAGTATTACAGTCTGCGTAATATCAACGCTGAATACTCAGTTCCACCTTAACGTCTGTGTCTAGATATGGTACTTATAAAGTCCCGCGCAATAGCGTGTGCGACATAGTTGATGGTTAACTGAGCGTCATGACTCAGATCAGGCTGTAATAGTGACGAAAACCAGAAAGACAATCTGTATACAACGAGCTTCTGATTCAACCAATGGCTGAATAAGCGTTCCTGGTAATGTCAGTTGATTGATGGCAAAAGCCGAGTGCAAGCAACCACAGCTTCTTGCTGATAATCAGGGCCAGCCTGAACAACTGCCGGGTAAGTGATCGTTATGAGTCATTGCCATTGATTGCACCCCCAATGAGATGGATGGTAAATGTGCTTCAGCGGGCTGCTGATTCCAGATTCAATAAGCATATCCCAAGCCATTGTTGAGGATTTCT
>CAWCOA010000019.1:0-487815 GCA_963797085.1 uncultured Gammaproteobacteria bacterium | reverse complement strand
CGTCAAGATAGACGGAGGTTTTGTCCGCAGCATGCTGGATGACCGGATGGACAGCGCCATCGTCGAATCGATCAACAGAATCGGCCATGTTGCGGGCATCCAGACTATTGCCGAGTTTGTCGAGAACCAAGCCATCCTGGAACGCCTCGCAGCGCTGGAGGTAGATTTTGCCCAGGGTTGGGCAGTGGAACGCCCGCAAACACTTTCACTCATTTTCAAACCGCCATTGCCCTATAAGTGTTTTGGCATTCCATGTTCCGCCTGACAAGATCATTCTGCGACCGTAAATTGAGCCACAAACATTTTTTACAAGACTCGCCATCTCCGCTCGAATCCAGACAAACTGACACTGATGATTTTTTTCATTCAACCCAGTATGCCATACCGCAGGCAGTACAACCCATCGCACTGAATCGACTTAGCTTGGGGATGGCACTGATTAAATCCACCCCTGTCACTGTAATATCTGAATTAATCAAACCTACCTTAGGTATTTTCACTGTTTGATCAACTGGGGCCACTTCTTTTTTCACTGGCCTGCTCCAGGTAAAGATTCCACCAAAGCGGCCGAGTGAATATTACTGGCAGCACTCTGATAGATGTTGTATGGCTCAGCCAGAATGGTCGCCTGTCGGAACAATCAATATTGGCGATCATGAAGAGGGGCTTGATGCCAAGTTGGCAGATGTTCCGTCACGAATTGCTATCGAGATAGCCATGGCCGGCACTTCACTGATATTGAAGGAGCGATTGGCTGCCTATCAATGATGAAGGGTATACCACCAAGATCCAAATGAAATCTGTTGATATGTAATGCGTGTCCTGACTGAGCCAGCTTACGGGATGCCATAGAGACAAATACTTCTAGTGACGAATGATCTGTTAAATGACGGTGAAGAAAATCAGTACCAGTGAGATACGTGTAGGCATGTATGTGCACAAACTGGGGCACAGTTGGATGGATCACCCCTTTGTTAAAAGCCAGTTCCAGGTCAAGGACTCGCACATCATTCAAAAAATCGCCACTTCCGGTATCCGCGAGGTACTTATCGACACCTCGAAGGGCCTGGACATTGAGGATTTAACTTCAGCAACCGAAGCCTTCGCCGAGTCAGCGCCCTCTGAGCAATCAAATCCTGCTAAAGTCTCTGTGGCGGAAGAGAGCATTCGCGCCAAGGCCCTGTATCGGGAGGCCACCAGCGTGATCAACAATATGATGCGGGACGCCCGCCTCGGCAAACAGGTCGAGATCCAATCTCTCGACCCGTTGGCAGAACGTATGGTGCAGTCCACTATTCGCAGCTCGCATGCCTTTTCCGGTATCAGCCGGATCAAGACCAAGGACGAATACACCTTCATGCACTGCGTCAGCGTGGCCGGGCTGATGACAGCCTTTGCCGTGGAGATGGGCCTGGATGCAGAAACCATCCAGCAGGTGGCGATCGGTGGCATGGTACATGACATTGGCAAAACCCTGGTGCCTGACAATATCCTCAACAAACCAGGAAAACTGGATAACGACGAATTCGTGGTGATGAAACACCATGTTAATTTCAGCGACCAGCTATTGAAGGAGCATACCCCTGAGCCAGGTCGCCCAGGGATGTCACTCTGTAGCATCATGAAAGAATGGACGGTACGGGTTATCCACTCGGCCTGAAGGGCGACAGATCAGCCCGATTGGTCAGATGTCGGCAATCGTCGATGTCTATGACGCCTTGACCTCAGTGAGGGTATACAAGGATGCATGGGAACCCTCGGTCACCCTGAAAAAACTCATGGAGTGGAGTCCTGCTCATTTCAACCCCAAACTGGTTCAGAGCTTCATCAAGTGCCTGGGTATCTAACCGGTCGGCTCACTGGTTGAGCTCAACTCAGGGCGCGTCGGCATTGTCATGGAACAAGGCGAGGAGACTTCTACGACCGCTGTTGCGTGTGATCTACAATACCCGCCTGAACGGCTATGTTAATGTCAGCGAACTGGATCTTGCCAAGGAAAGGAGTGACAAAATCAATGCTGTCCACTCACCCGTCGAGTTGGGCATCGACCTGACCAACTTTCTCTGATGATTCAGACCCTCGGTTGCAGCTAAACCCTCATAGGCTGGGGGCCAAGCAGTCATACACAGATCATTCTCAAAACTAACGCAGTGCCTGATCTATCCCAGCTCCTGATTAGAATGATTACAAGAGAAAAGCAAGAAGAAAAGAGAGGAAGCAAGGGGTCAGAGGAAGCAAGAGGAAGCAAGGGGTCAGGTCTTGCATTAATGTATCCCAGGCTTCAATTTTTGAGCTCATGGGGTCATGACTCTTTGATATTATGTGCCATTGCAAGACCTGATCCCTTTCCTACCTTTCTTCAAAATATGAATCTGTTCATTATTGTTTTCTATGCCCTTTTGCAAGACCTGATAAGCATCTAGCTGACCCCTCCGCCAGGTCGTACGCTCTAAGTGAGAGGCCGAAGAACGGCGACCTGAACGGAGGAGCCTGCAATGAAACTATACGGCGGAATTGACCTGCATTCCAACAACAGCGTGATCGTGCTGTTAGACGAAGAAGACAAGGTCGTATACCGACGGCGGCTAGCCGAATGACTTGCGATTGGTGCTCACTGGAGCTTGGAGCCGTATCGCGAGGCCATCGAAGGGCCTGGTGGTGGAGTCGACCTACAACTGGTACTGGCTGGTCGATGGGCTGATGGATGCCGGCTACCGAGTGCACTTGGCCAACACGGCGGCGATCGTCCAGTACGCAGGACTCAAGTACGCCGATGACGACACCGATGCCCGGTGGCTGGCGAAGCTGCTGCGTCTGGGGCTGCTGCCGGAGGGCTATATCTACCCCAGGCAGGAGCGCCCGGTGCGGGATCTGCTGCGCAAGCGCAGCCAGCTGGTGCACCAGCACACCGGCAACCTGCACTCGGTCCAGAACCTCCTGGCGCGCAACCGCGGGCGCTCGCTCAGCGCCAACCGGATCAAGCGCTTGACCTACGAGGAGGTCGACCGGCTGTTGCCCGATGCCGATCTGGCGCTGGCGGTGAAGAGCAACCTGGCGGTGATGCGCACGCTTGGACGAGGCCATGATCGCCAGTTGGAGAAGACGGTCAAGGCGACGGATCAAGCTGCGTCCGGCGTTCAAGCCCTTGCTGACGGTCAGCGGCATCGGCGAGATCCTCGGGCTGACCATCATGCTCGAGACCGGCGAGATCGGGCGCTTTGCCAAGGTGGGCAACTACGCCTCGTACTGCCGCTGCGTGGGCAGCGAGCACATCAGCAACGGCAAGCGCAAGGGCCGTGGCAACACCAAGAACGGCAACAAGTATCTGGCCTGGGCCTACATCGAGGCGGCCAACTTTGCGGTGCGCTACAACCCGCAAGATCAAGCGCTACTACCAGCGCAAGTGTGCCCGCACCAACGGATCGTGGCCATCAAGACCGTGGCCCACAAGCTGGCACGGGCCTGCTACTACATCCTGCGCGATCAGGTGCCCTTTGACGTGAACAGGGCATTTGCATGAACGGATAAGATCTTGGGCTGCGGCGGCGAGCTCGCCATGGGGTTGGCCAACAACCATCAGACCTGATTGGCCGCCGCCGCATCCCACTACAACTTGTCGTAGAGCGAAGGTTTGTACTGATGCGCCTCTGTCATGAAACCAGCAAGGGGTTGGACCTTCCCACGGGGAGGAGCCAACAGATCTGTGAACACGGATCGCACAGGTCGCCACCCGCTCGCGATGGACAAACACCGTCCATCGCTCCCGGGCGGCTTCACTGAAGACGATCCGCAGCACTTGGCCATGGCAGGGAACCGAGGTTTTTCTGGGGCTCCCAAGCAGCCAGGGGCCGGGTGTCTTCCCCGCACGGGGAAGCCCCAGTGCCTTGATCCAGAAGGGTGACTGGTGCGGATCGGCAACGATTCCGTCACCGTTGGAAAGAAAACCGAAGGTGCGTATTCGGTCTGAACACCACGCTTTGCGGCAAAGACAAAGAGCGTGGCTTTGCCACGCAGAGGAAAGAGTGTTTTTATTGATCGGGATCAGCTAAATGGTGACCCCATGCGTGTGCGTAAGTGTGTCCCCTTAATTACTGTAATATTCCAATACCTTTGATCAATGGCGATCAACTGAGGATTCTTGAATCATGGGGTCTTTTTCTTGACATTCACAGGCTCACTGATAAGTGGCACTCTATCACTAGCCGCTTGCGGTAGTTGAATTGACAAAGGCGCGGAAAGCGGGGGCCTTGGCTCTCGAATCGTTGCTTTGGGTGGTTGTGCCGAAATGGGTTCACTACTACTCGCTATATCTTTTTTCGCAAGGCATCATCAATACGATCATGTATTCCCAGGTAGAGGCTTGTTACAATCAAAATCACCGGTATGCCATGGGTAAGCAGCACACCCAGTGCGGTGTATGGCAAGGTCCGAAATCGGCAAATAGCACCAACCAGAAACACCAGCACACTACTCACCAGAGCATATATTCCGATTCCCAGCCAAATCAACTTTGTGATGCCATAACGAGGAAACAAACCGCCACTGAATGCCATCTGGGCCTCCATCATCCACTCGGCAATCCCGAGCAGGCACAGGGCCAGCAGAATAATGAAATGCGCACGTGTGGCTGACATTTAATTTTTTTCCAGTTGGTTGCTGTTTTGTTGGGCGAAGATATGAAGCCGCGATATATTTTTTAGCTTCGCTAATATCAGGAAAGTTAATCTGAACGGTTAATTGCTAAATTTCACGGTCCGAAAAAGATAATCGGTATTGTTGTCTAAAATTTTGATAAGTCAATATTTGATGTATACGGGGACGTCGAGGCATGACTCAACTGTAGTAGAAATATTCGAGCCTAGCCCCTTTGATTACACTTGAACCTACCCTAGCGTGCTTGATATTAATATCAACGAGTCTGACCCCTTGAACCTTCGTAGGGCGCAATAACCGTAGGGCATTGCGCCGTATGTGTGATTTCCCACCGTACTCCAAAGGTTGGCGTGGGGTCATGTCTAGCTTGATAGTATCTGTTTTAGAGAACTATGGGGTCAGTCTCGAATGATTATCATCTCGCCAATTACTCAGTATGATTTGGATTATGCTGTTCGTTCAAATCTTTGTTTTTGTTCCTCAACCGCTCGTACAAGGGCTTGCATAGAATCAACCTCCTTTTCTTCAAAGTAAGCTTCGCCACATTGTGGACACACCCAGGCAGGGATTTCGTCGAGGCTTACATGAACTCCCTTTCTGTCGATATGGAATGGAACCGTACTCTGAATCATTTCTGCTTGGCAGTACATACATTTCATTTTTCTCTCCTGGACCTGAATTCATCATCCCATTGATCCGGATAGGGAACATATGCGGTGATAATGACCAGATAATCGTCTTTAGGTGAGCATACAAGGTGCAGCGGCCTTTCGCCCTCACCAAACCCCAATATTAGGCAGCTATGCCCTCTCGCATCATCTGGATAGTCCTCGATGATTTCTCCTTCCATGAGGACCTTGCGTACATCTTACGTACTTATCATACGCTCGGGACGCATCATTTGCCGGGTGGCATGAGGTAGAAAAAGCAGTTTTTCAACCGCTTTTTCTCTCACCAGTTTTATTAAATCTCTGTCCATTTGTCAGATTTCAAAGGCAGCCGAACATTTATCAATCAATATCGACATCGATTATCGGATTATGGTGCTGGAATACGCATTTTAACATGTTGATTAAGAATGAGGTTTCAGTTCAACATGCCTCAGTAAAACAAACCCTCTCCGCATGCTCCGCCTTCTTCCCATGATTAAAGGCTGAAACCGGCCGGTGATAACCCATCACCCGTGTCCAGACCTCGGTGACCTCTCCACACTCCGGGCACTGCTTTTGCTCTCCGCTCAAATACCCATGCACCGGGCAGATGGAGAACGTCGGGGTGATGGTGATGTAGGGCAGACGGAAGTTCTCCAGTGATCGTTTCACCAGCCGCTTGCAGGCTTCGGTGCTGCTGATGCGTTCGTTCATGTAGAGGTGCAGCACGGTGCCGCCGGTATATTTCCGCTGTAGTGGCTCCTGGCGTCTGCAGGGCCTCGAAGGGGTCGTCGGTGAAGCCTACCGGCAACTGGGATGAGTTGGTGTAGTAGGGCTGCTCATCGGTGCCGGCCTGCAGGATGTCGGGGAAGCGTTTGCGGTCCTCCTTGGCGAAGCGGTAGGTGGTGCCCTCCGCCGGTGTGGCCTCCAGGTTGTACATGTTGCCGGTCTGCTCCTGGAACTCCAGCATCCGCTCACGGATGTGGTCGAGGAAGCGGCTGGCGAATTCCGCGCCGAACTCGCTGGTGATATCGTCCCGGTCGTCGGTGAAGTTGCGGATCATCTCGTTGATGCCGTTCACGCCGATGGTGGAGAAGTGGTTGCGCAGGGTGCCGAGATAGCGCTTGGTGTAGGGGAAGAGCCCGGCGTCCATGTGGCGCTGGATCACCTTGCGCTTGATCTCCAGGCTGTTGCGGGCGAGCTGCAGCAGCTGATCCAGGCGCTGCATCAGTCCTGCCTCGTCACCTTTGTACAGGTAGCCCAGGCGGGCGCAGCTGATGGTGACCACGCCGAGGGAGCCGGTCTGCTCCGCCGAGCCGAACAGGCCGTTGCCGCGCTTCAGCAGTTCCCGCAGATCGAGCTGCAGGCGGCAGCACATGGAACGCACCATGTTCGGGCTGAGCTCCGAGTTGAGGAAGTTCTGGAAGTAGGGCAGGCCGTACTTGGCGGTCATGGCGAACAGCCGCTCCGCGTTTTCGCTCTCCCAGGGGAAGTCCGGGGTGATGTTGTAGGTGGGAATGGGGAAGGTGAAGACCCGGCCCTTGGCGTCCCCCTCGGTCATCACCTCGATATAGGCCCGGTTGATCAGGTCCATCTCGGCCTGCAGCTCGCCGTAGCTGAAGGGCATCTCCTCGCCGCCGATCAGCGGAATCTGTTCCCGCAGGTCTTCAGGGCATACCCAGTCGAAGGTCAGATTGGTAAAGGGGGTCTGGGTGCCCCAGCGGGACGGTACGTTGAGGTTGTAGATCAGCTCCTGGATGTACTGACGGACCTGCGGGTAGCTCAGTCCGTCCTTGCGCACGAAGGGCGCCATGTAGGTGTCGAAGGAGCTGAAGGCCTGGGCCCCGGCCCACTCGTTCTGCAGGGTGCCGAGGAAGTTGACGATCTGGCCTACTGCGGAAGACATGTGCCTGGGCGGTCCGGCCTCGACCTTGCCGGGTACGCCGTTGAGCCCCTCGTTGAGCAGGGTGCGCAGGGACCAGCCGGCGCAGTAACCCGCCAGCATGTCCAGGTCGTGGATGTGGATGTCCCCCTCCCGGTGGGCCAGGCCGATCTCCGGCGGATAGACATGGCTGAGCCAGTAGTTGGCGATCATCTTGCCGGAGGTGTTGAGGATCAGCCCGCCCAGGGAGTAGCCCTGGTTGGCGTTGGCGTTGACCCGCCAGTCGGCCTGTTCCAGGTATTCATTCACCGAGGCGGCCACGTTGACCAGGGTTTTGCGGTCTTCGCGCAGCTTTTTGTGTTGCTCCCGGTAGACGATGTAGGCCCGGGCGGTCTGTTGGTGGTTGGCGCTGATCAGTACCTGCTCGACGATATCCTGGATGCGTTCGATCTCCGGGATCTTCTGCCGGTAACCGGTATGCGCCAGCACCTTGACCACCTGGGCGGTGAGCAACTGGGCCTCGGGTTCATTGAATTCACCCGTCGCCTGACCCGCCTTGAGAATCGCCGCCTTGATCTTGCCGGCATCGAAATCGGCTTCACTGCCATCGCGTTTCTGTACCTTGACGGGGAGATAGATTGGAGCTGTGTTTGGGGTGCCGGCCATTTCTTTAAAACCTCTTTCTAGCTTTTTAGACACAATATATAGATCAATAAAAAATAAAAAACACAACATATTGTATAATTGTTGTAATTCAATTGATTTGAGTCAACTGAATTCAGTGCAAAAGGGGGGATTTTGGGAATTAACCGGCTTCAGTAGGGCCGGGAGTGATCGGTTTTCAGGCGTTGTCAGCGACGAAGGGGTTCGAGCGGTGTTCTTCACTGTAGGTAGATTCAGCTAACGTAGGGTGCGCTGCGCGCACCATTCATTGTAGTAGTAGAGAACAAGGTTGTTGGTGCACAGCGCACCCTGCTGGGCTTCTTAACCTCAAAGAAAGGTGCGCACAGCGCACCCTACGGGGATATATTGAAAGCACAAACTGGGGGCACTTTGGAAATTAATAAACATTGATAAGCCGGAGTGAGCGGACTTCAGATATCGTCCGCGACGAAGGGGTTCGAGCGGCGTTCTTCACCGAAGGTGGATTCAGGGCCGTGACCCGGTATAAAGCGGACATCATTGCCCAGTGGCCAGAGGTTCTCGCGGATTGAACGGATCAGATCCGCATGATTACCGCGAGGAAAATCGGTACGGCCGATGGAGCCCCGAAACAGCACATCTCCCACCAGGGCCAGTTGATTGCCGCGATGATAGAAGACGATATGGCCGGGGGTATGGCCTGGGCAATGCAGAACCTCCAGTTCCTGATTGCCGAAAGACACCCGGTCGCCCTGTTTCAACCAGAGGTCCGGCCGGCAGCTGAGCTTATCTGCCAGAGGGAAGCCGAACATCCTGGCCTGCTCAATCAATCCGTCAAGCAGGAAGCGGTCATCCTGATGCGGGCCTTCGATGGGGATGTCCAGTGCCTTGGCCAGGGCTGCTGCGCCCCCGGCATGATCGATGTGGCCATGGGTCAGCAGAATCTTTTCCGGTGTCAGCTTCAGTTTGACGATGCTGTCGCTAATCCGCTCGATATCACCCCCAGGGTCAACGATCGCCGCCTGCCGGGTCTTCTCACACCAGAGCAGGCTGCAGTTCTGTTGAAACGGAGTGACCGGCAGGATTTGATATTGCATCAGTTGATTTCCGCCAGCAGCCGTTCCAGTTGTTTTTGCGATTTAGCTCCCAGGGCAACCTGTTTGATCACATGCTCCTGTAGCAGGATCGTGGTAGGTGTGGCGCGAACCCCATATTTCCGGGCAAGGTCCGGCGCTTGCCCGACATCGATTTTATGCACCTTTCCGCGCTGTTTAGCGAGTTGATCGATGATCGGGGTCATATGGCGGCAAGGGCCGCAGTTATCACTGTAGAAATAGAGCATTTGCGTTTCCGGGCCATATTTGTCGTCAGCTACGATTTTGCCAACCATGCGGCGACTTGAGAGATAGGTCAAGAGGGGAATCAGGATTAGAAACCCACCCATGACGACAATCACGATGATTTGCCATGACATGCAGCTATCCCTCCTTTGATCTAATCTTGTACAACAGGTTATGAGCTGAGCCCTATTCCTTGCTTATCCAGCCGGCGAGGGTGTAAAACTCTTTTCTTTACCCATAATTGTTACATGAAATCAGCCGATACCGCCAACCCTTGTCAATGGCCAGGCTCATGCATCAGTTGACCAGGGACGCAGGGATCTCTTTATGAGTTGATTACAGCGCAGTCGATAAACACTAACTGATGCAGCAAACCAATCTTTTTATTGCCCTGGGCGGCTTATTGATCCTTGCCTTGATGCTCTCGAGCGTGATGCGGCGTTATCAGGAAGTGATGGCCGAAAGGCGTATGCGCATCAAACGGATCATGCGCGGTGTCGATCTGATCAGGGCTATGCTTGAGCGTGTGTCTGGTTGCCCGCTGCCGGTGGAATTGGAAAAGTTGTTGGTTGGGGATGTATTGGCGCGTTTTCAAAAGGTGAGGGAAATAGATGCCAACTATCAGGGTATCGAAGAACTGATAGGAGATGCTGAGCAGCGCAAGCATGGGGCCATCGAGAGCAAGGCCTTTGTGATTCGAGATAAGCCGCATCTGCACAGAATCGCTCAGGCCTTGGCAGAGATCATCAATTTCCTGCAGGAAGGGGGCTTATTGGCCCAATTGACCTCCGAACGGTCCAGGCGATTTATCGAATTGATAGGAACACTCCGCGCAGAGTGTGTCTATCGGTATCACCTGGAGCAGGCGAAGAGGCTGCAAGAAGAGGCCAAGGTACGTGAGGCAATCATTCACTGCAACAGTATCCGGTCATTCATCAAGCAGAATGGCCCGTCTAACGACCAAGTCAAAGCCTGGTATGCGGAGGCGGATGAGTTGATCAATGAGATGCGAAAGGTGACTGACCCGTCAGCGTCTGCGTCGTGATCCCTTCTTGCGGGGAATGTCCTTGGAAACGTAGATCTGTCTTCCGTCCTGTTCACTGCCGTCCAGTGCTGCGATGGCTGCCCGCGCTTCATGGCCTTCCATGTCGATGGTCGCAAACCCCTTGCAGTCACCGGAGAAGAGGTCTTTTGCAATCGTCAGACCTCTGACGGTCCCGAACTGCGAAAAGAGTTCCGTCAGGCTTTTTTCGGTGGTTGAGCGTGGTAGATTTCGGACGGATAGTTTGATCATAAGGTTTTTTCTAAGGCAAAAGTAAATTCATTGACAACAATTGTACTGTCGTCAAATTGAGAAGAGGGGAGTGACCAGCCCGGATTACGGGCTGGTCGTTAGCCGGATACGACTAAATTACATGGGTACCACGTTGTCAGCCTGTGGACCTTTTTGACCTGCGACCTCGTTGAATTGGACCTTTTGACCTTCACTCAGTGTCTTGCGACCTTCGCCAACGATTGAACGGAAGTGGACGAAGAGATCGGCGCCGTTTTCTCTTTCAATAAATCCATAACCCTTTTCATCATTGAACCATTTGACGGTGCCGGTTTGCTGTTCAGACATAATAAAATTAAACCTCGTTTGAAATAAAACAGCCTTTGCGTAGTTACACGCTTAAGCCAACTTGCTGTTGTGATTAAAAATCTCTGAATAAATTCAGAAGTTGCAGCGGCGCAGTTTCATGCCGCCATTTTCAGTGGTCACAGGCCATTGAAAACTAAGGCCAGCAAAGACAATGTGTTTTTGCTGCCATGTATTTAAGCCGGCCCATGCAGGGTCCGGATTAAATGTATCAAAGAAATGCAGTGGAGTTTGGAGAGTTCAGGATCAAAAGATCGGTAAAGCAGTTACTCTAAACAGGCAAAATTTCTTAAGATTTTCCCAGTAGAACGTATTCTTAAGGGGAATGTCAAATTTATTGTCAGTATTTCTCTGGTGGGTAGTCTTGGTACTCGTCCAAGGGCTCGGAGATGGCGTTTTTTTCTTCCAGCCAGTCACCCAGGTCGATCAACCGACAGCGCTCACTGCAAAACGGCCGCCAAGGGGACTCGCTTCCCCAAATTACCCGCTTATTGCATGTCGGACAGCGAATCTCAGTCTTGGCCTGGTGCATCTTGGTCAGTTTACTCAAATCTTAAAAGATACAGCTGGTGAGTTGAAAATCCACATCATGAGTGGTCTGCAGGGGTTTTCCGGTATCCACCGTTTCTAGAAAACGGATACTGAAACGGTGTTTATTGCCGCTGATCTCAACGAACAGCCTGGCCTCCTTCGGTAGCCCGACCCTGAGCATCTGAGCAGGCGTTGAACTCTCAAAGGATTTCTGGAAGAACCCCTTGGTGGCCAGTTCCAGGCTTGGGCTGGTGCTGCCGCGTACTAGATTCAACAGCAGCACGACGCTCTCGCGCACCGGTTTGAGCTCCAGAAGCCAGTCAGCCATTTGTGCCTGACGGATTTCATGGGGTTGATTGAGCCAGAAGTGATATTGGGGCAGGTCGAAGTTGCAATTGCCGCCCGGAATACTGCTGCGCTGCATGATGGTGGTAAGAAAATCATTACTGCGCAGCTGTTGTGCTATCTGCCCGTCCAGCCGGTAGACCTGATGAATCGACTGCTCGAGGTCATCCAGAATCTGCCCCAGGGCCTCCATGTTGATTCCCGGCTGGCGTCGTATGCGCTCCAGGTTGCTGGTATGGCGTTCCAGTTCCTTGAGGATCTCTGTCTTCAGGTCGGAACGGCTGAAGATACTGATGATATCCAGCAGACCTTCGATCGCAGCCCGGTTGCCCCAGGCATCCGCCATGGGGCTGAAGTGTTCTATTTGTAGAAACAGATGCTCGAGACGTAGAAAGATGCGAATCCTTTCATTAAGTGGATGTTCGAAGAGAATCAGATCGGCCACGATTACGGTTATTTTCTTTCTCGCTGCAAATGCGAATTGTCGCGCATTTGCAGCGAGAAAGAAAATTACGTTTTGTTAGCCAGGTTGCAAAAATGACTCTTGCCCAGTCTATCCGTTGAACCTGAAAATCCGCCAGCAGGAGGTTTTAGTGGACCTTGTCAGCGATAGCTTAACGTTCAGCGGACGCCTGGGCTCATGTGGAAACTGTCCAGGATATGCACGTAGTTACTGCGCTCGAACTCTGAGGGGTCCGAAACACTGATCTGGCTGACCCTGCCACGCACGTCATCCAGCGATTCAAAGCCTTTTTCCTCCATCCATTCCTCGATCCCCTCAAGGATAGGACCAATGGCCCTCGGTCCCTGTTCCAGCAGCAGGCTGCATAGGTGTACGACGTCAGCCCCGGCCAGCAGCAGCTTGATGGCATCGTCGGTGCTGTGAACCCCGCCGGTCGCACCCAGAGAGAGACTGGTGCGCCCATACAGAATCGCGATCCAGCGCATCGCCAGCAGGGCCTCGGCGGAAGTGGAGGTGTGTAGACTGGATACCAGCCGCAGGTTGTCGATGTTGATGTCGGGCTGATAGAAGCGATTGAACAGGGCGACTCCCTTGGCTCCGGCATTTTCCAGACGTTTCACCATGTTGGCCACCGAACTGAACGCCGGGGAGAGTTTCATGTTGATGGGGATGCTGATGTGTTGTTGCAGCTGCTTGAGCAGGTCCAGGTAGCGCTGCTCGATCTGCGTGCCGTCGATCTCGATGTCGGCGGCCACGTGATAGACATTCAGCTCCAGGGCATCCGCGCCGGCCCGCTGCATCTCACTGGCGTGCTCGATCCAGCCGCCTGGGGTGGTGCCGTTCAGGCTGGCGATGACCGGGATGCTCAAGGCTTCCTTCAAGGCCCGGAGATTTTCCAGATAGAGGTCCTGCCCGTTGGAGAAATCGTAATGATCCGGCAAAAAGCTGTCAGCCTCGCCAAAGCCGGTCTCCTGATGGTGCAGGAATCTCACCATGGACTCCTCTTCGGCGGTCACTGCTTCCTCGAACAGGGAGTACATGATGATCGCCGAGGCGCCGGCATCCTCCAGCCTTTTTGCATCGTCGATGCTGCGCGACAGGGGTGAGGCGGAGGGCACCAGTGGGTTCTTCAGCTGCATGCCAAGGTATTTGGTTGTCAGATCCATTACTGGCTCCTTAGTTTTTTTGCTCTATAGCCATTACTATTCGTTGTATCCGATGTAGGGTGCGCTGTGCGCACCGTACACTAGGCCATTTGGTGCGCACGGCGCACCCTACTTGTCATTGTTTTCAGGTTTCTGTTCCGCATGGGCCACTGCCAGATGCGCCAGTTGCTCATACAGGAAGAAACGGGATTTCACCTGTTTCTGCGCCTGACGCATAAAACGCTCTGCCGCTTCCGGATGGGTGCGCTGCAAAACACTGAAGCGGGTCTCGGTGCTGACGAAGTCCCGGTAGGGGATCGACGGCTCCTTGGAGTCCATGTGCAATGGATTCTCACCCTTCTCGGTCTTGCGTGGATCATAGCGGAACAGGGGCCAGTGACCCGAGGCCACTGCCAGATCCTGCTGACGCAGGTTGTTCGACAGATCCACCCCATGGGCGATACAGGGCGAGTAGCAGATAATCAGGGAGGGCCCGTCGTAAGACTCCGCCTCCAGGAAGGTCTTCAGGGTCTGTACGTCCTTGGCGCCAAAGGCCACCTGTCCCACGTAGACATTGCCGTAGGCCATGGCCATCAGTGCCAGATCCTTCTTGTTAGTGGATTTGCCACCGGCGGAGAATTTGGCGACCGCGCCCAATGGCGTGGCCTTGGAAGTCTGGCCACCGGTGTTGGAGTAGACCTCGGTATCCAGCAGCAGGATATTCACATTGCGCCCGGTGGAGAGCACATGATCCAGCCCGCCATAGCCGATATCGTAGGCCCAGCCGTCGCCACCCACCAGCCAGACACTCTTCTTCACCAGGCTGTCGGCGATGCCTTCCAGGCTGCGCGCCTCGAGCCTGTCGATGCCGCTAAGTTTCTGTTTCAGGCTTTCGACCCGCTTGCGTTGCTCAAAGATCACCGCTTCGGATTGTTGGTCGGCGTGCAACAGTTCATCCACCAGATCGCTGCCGATTTCGGCGCGAAGCAGCACCAGCAGTTCCCGGGCATGTTTCATCTGCATGTCGATTGCGACCCGCATGCCGAGGCCGAATTCCGCGTTGTCTTCGAACAGGGAGTTGTTCCAGGTCGGTCCGCGTCCCTCCGGGTTGGTGGTGTAGGGCGTGGTTGGCAGATTGCCGCCATAGATGGACGAGCAGCCGGTGGCGTTGGCGATCAGCATGCGATCGCCGAACAGCTGGGTGGCGAGCTTGATGTACGGCGTCTCGCCGCAGCCAACGCAGGCGCCGGAGAACTCGAACAGGGGCTGCATCACCATCGCGCCTTTGAGGGTGTTTTCCCGCAACTTGGTGCGATCGAACTCGGGCAGTTCAACAAAAAAGTCCCAATTAGCCTGCTGTTGAGCGTGATAGCCCGCTTCGCCGGTCATGTTCAGCGCCTTGCGCTGCGGGTTCTGCTTGTCGCGAATAGGACAGATCTCCACGCAGAGGCCGCAGCCGGTGCAGTCGTCCGGCGCCACCTGATAGGTGATCTTCAGGCCCTTTTCCAGACCTCCGCCCTTGACGTTGGCGCTGAGAAAGCTCTCGGGGGCGCCCACCAGATCTTCGTCGCGAAAGATCTTGGAACGGATCGCCGCATGGGGGCAGACCAGCGGGCACTTGCCGCAATGGGTGCAGAGATCGATCTCCAGTTTCGGCCATTCCAGGGCAATGTTGCGTTTTTCGTAAGCGGCGGTGCCGGTGGGCCAGGTGCCGTCTGCAGGTATTTGGCTGACCGGAATCTCGTCGCCCTTGCCGGCAATGATCTTGGCGGTGACGGTTTGGACAAACTCGGGGGCGAAGCCGGGCACTACCGGCTTGCTTGCAGCCTGACTGGTGATCTCGGCGGGCACTTCGACCTGATGCAGACCGGCCAATGCGGCGTCGATGGCAGCAAAGTTTCTTTCCAGTAGGCGTCTGCCTTTGCGGCCATAGGTCTTTTCCACGGCCTGTTTGATCAAGGCAATGGCCGCGTCCTTGTCCAGGAGTTTGGCAATGGCGAAGAAGCAGGTCTGCATGATGGTGTTGATGCGCCGTCCCATGCCGGTCTGCTCAGCGATCTTGTAGGCATCGATGACGAAGAAGTCGAGGCGCTTGTCGATGATCTGCTGCTGCATGCGCCTGGGTAGCGTATCCCAGACGGCTTGCGGGGCGGCAGGTGAGTTGAGCAGGAATGTCGCTCCGTCGGCTGCATGGTCGAGCATCTCGTAGCGATCCAGAAAGATCGGCTGATGGCAGGCCACGAAGCTGGCTTCGTTGTTCCCGATCAGATAGGTGGAGCGGATCGGCTTGGGTCCGAAGCGCAGATGCGAGATGGTCACGGCGCCGGATTTTTTCGAGTCGTACTGGAAATAGCCTTGGGCGAAATTCTCCGTCTGCTCACCGATGATCTTGATCGAGTTCTTATTGGCGGAGACCGTGCCGTCGGCGCCCAGCCCAAAAAACACGCAGGCGGTCACACCCTCTGCAGCAGCAGGGCGATAATCCGGATTCCAGTCGAGACTGCTGTGGGTCACATCATCATGGATGCCGACGGTGAAGGGGTGTTTAGGCAGCTCATTCTGCAGTTCAGCAAATATCCCCTGCACCATGGCGGGGGTGAATTCCTTCGAGGAGAGTCCGTAGCGACCGCCGGTTATGCGCGGCATGCGGGCAATGGCGCCGCGTGTAAAGGCTTCGGCATAGGCGCTGACTACATCTTTATAGAGTGGCTCGCCATCGGCGCCGGGTTCCTTGCAGCGATCCAGCACGGCAATCTTCTGCACGCTGTGCGGAATCGCTGCTAACAGCTTGTCGGCGGCAAACGGACGATACAACCTGATCTTGAGCATGCCCACCGCTTCACCTGACCCAGTGAGATCCTCAACCGCTTCTTGCGCGGCCCCAATGCCTGAGCCCATCAGGATGATGAGCCGTTCGGGCTGTTCCGCGCCGACATATTCAAACAACCGATACTGACGCCCAGTCAGTTCGGCAAAACGATCCATCCATTGCTGCGTGATATCCGGCAAGGCACTATAAAAAGGATTGACCGTTTCCCGGCCCTGGAAATAGACATCCGGATTCTGCGAGGTGCCACGGATGATCGGGTGGTCCGGAGTCATGGCCCTTTTTCGATGCTGGATGACCAGATTCTCGTCGATCATGCTGCGCACGGTCTCATGCGAGGGCAGGCTGATCTTGTTGACCTCATGAGAGGTGCGAAAACCGTCGAAGAAGTGCAGGAAGGGAATCCGCCCTTGCAGGGTCGCGGCCTGTGAAATCAGGGCAAAGTCGGCGACCTCCTGGACATCCGCGGAACAGAGCATGGCGTAACCGGTGGCGCGGCAGGCCATCACATCACTGTGATCACCGAAAATGGAAAGCGCCTGGGCCGCCAGTGACCGGGCCGAGACGTGCAGCACGGTGGGGGTCAGTTCCCCGGCGATCTTGTACATGTTGGGGATCATCAGCAACAGGCCCTGTGACGCGGTAAACGAAGTCGACAACGATCCCGCCTGCAGGGCGCCGTGAATGGTGCCGGCGGCGCCTCCTTCACTTTGCATCTCGATCACATCAGGCACCGTGCCCCAGATGTTCTTGATGCCCCTGGCGGACCATTCGTCCGACCACTCGCCCATCGGCGAAGCTGGGGTTATGGGGTAGATCGCGATGACTTCGTTCGTCAAATGAGCGACGTGGGCGGCGGCCTCGTTGCCGTCGATGGTGACCATCTTGTCTGGCATGAGCGGTGTCCTGGTTAGTTATTTTTGTAAGCGAGTGTAGAGATACGTATAGCAGCTATTTTGTCTCAGAGCTCGGGATCTTGAGTTGATGCTAATCAAAGAGAGCTTGAATTAGTGGTATTTGCAGAACTATCAAGGCGATACTTCAATCAGAAGTACCAGGCTCATGGATCATTCGATTCCGTCTTCTGCTGTAGCGCGATAGTGCTTCGCTTTCCGCTTGTTCAGCAAACGTTGCAGGAATGGGACGCGTTTGCCCAACTTGACGAGCATTTTTTTGGCAGTGGTTGAATGGCGCAGCAGCAGGGCAAGGCCAACCAGCAGGAGTGGCAGGCCGATGGGAATGGCAGTGGGAATGTCAACAGGCCGCTAATCAGCAGCAGACCGCTAAGCAGGATCACCAGACATTTTCAGAGCATTCGCATTCCTGTATCGATTTGAGGTCAGTCCGAGTATTAGATCCCTTGCTCTTCAAGCCAGTATGAACTACTGATAACAATCCCATGACTTAGGCAAGGGTAAATCCGAAGTTTAATTTTGTAGATTATTGACTAGAATTTAACCCTACTAAGACAACAACAATACAGGGAAATCGCCCAGTGTCTGCTAGGGATAATCGCCGCCCCGCTTTCATTTCCAGATTGGATTTACAAGTTCTGCTCGATAAGCTGCGAGACGGAGGGTACGAATGTCTCGGGCCAGTTGAGCAGGATGGCGCGATTCAGTTTCAGCCGATCGATGACATCAAGCAGTTGCCAAAGGGCGTGCGCAATGATCAGCAGCCGGGACAGTATCGTCTGCACCAGGAACAGGATGAGAGGCTGTTCGCCTGGAACCATGGTCCTCAGGCACTCAAGCCACTCTGCTTTGCCCCGCAAGAGGTGCTGTGGCAGGAGAATCAGACGGCGGCTGGCCTGCAGGTTTCGCAAAGTCTGCCTGCAACAAAACCCACTGCGGTGATTGGCGTCAGGGCCTGCGATATTGCCGCCCTGGCCATTCAAGACCTGCACTTCATGCGTGAGGGTGCGGCTGATCCTCACTACCAAGCGCGCCGCGAGCAACTGTTGCTGATCGGGGTCGATTGTGCCCAGTCCGCAGACACCTGCTTCTGCGTATCGACCGGTGATGGCCCCGCTTTGGATGGGGGGTTTGATCTCGGTCTTGCCGAACTCGATGAGGGGTTTCTGATCTGGTCAGCCTCGGAGCGTGGCGCGCCGTGGCTCGAGGCCCTTGAACAGCAACCCGCCACGGACGAGCAACTGGCGGCCATGTTACAGGCCACGACCGATGCCGCCATCGCTCAGTCCCGTGATTTACCCCATGAGAAAAAGCTCACCGGCCTGTATGAGCGTCTTGATCATTCCCGCTGGCAGCATGTGGCCGAACGCTGCCTCTCCTGCGGAAACTGTACTGCGGTCTGTCCCACCTGTTTCTGCTATTCAACCCAGCATGAGACGGAGTTGATGGGTGATTCAGCGCAGATGGTCAGGCAGTGGGATTCCTGTTTCAGTCCGACCCACAGTGAGATGGGGCATTTCCAGGTCAGGAGCAGGATAGATCAGCGCTACCGGCAATGGGTGACGCATAAACTGGCAGGCTGGCAGGAGCAATATGGCCGCAGTGGCTGCGTGGGTTGCGGGCGCTGTATCACCTGGTGCCCGGTTGGTATCGATCTTACTGAGGAGGTTCAGGTGATTCTGAATGAGGGTAGTCGTGATGTTTGATCCCCATCTCCCGCATCTGGCGGTAATCGATAAGCGGGTGCAGGAGTCGCCCACTATTTTCACCCTCAGCCTGCAATATGAGGATACGGATCGTCAACAGGCATTCGAGTTCGCCCCCGGGCAGTTCAATATGGTCTCCCTGTTTGGCGTCGGCGAGGCGGCGATTTCCATCGTCAACGATCCACAGGACAGTCACTTTTTCGAGCACACCATCCGGGTCGTGGGACGGGTCACCAAGGGCTTGGAAAAACTCCAGCCAGGGGACCGGGTCGGCATCCGCGGGCCATTCGGTCGCGGCTGGCCTATCGAAGAGGCCAAAGGGCAGGATGTACTGCTGATTACCGGCGGACTTGGCTGCGCGCCACTGGTTTCGGTGATTCGCTATTTGCTGAACCGGCGTGATCAGTTCGGGCATATCCATATCCTGCAGGGAGTGAAACATTCGGATGACCTGATCTGGCGTGATCAGTACGAGACCTGGTCCAGGGAGCATGACGTGAATGTCTTGCTGGCGGCCGATGTGTCGAACGGCAACTGGCCCTGGCAGCAGGGTATGGTGACCGAGTTGATCAATCAGCTCAATCTGCGCCTCGATCGCACCCTCGCCATGCTCTGTGGTCCTGAGTTGATGATGTTGGCGGCGATTGCCCAGTTACGCGAAATGGGGCTTGCGGATTGGAAGATGTGGCTCAGCATGGAGCGGAATATGCAATGTGGCTTTGGGCAGTGCGGTCACTGTCAGGTCGGGCCGAAGTTCGTGTGTAAGGATGGACCGGTTTTCTGCTATTCGGAGGTGGCCGACTTTTTTGGCGCCAAGGGTTTTTGAGTGAGTGACAAGGTACACGAGGGTCGATTCACACAGGTCGAATTATATGAATACCAGTAAACCTAAACTCGCAGTCCACAAGTTCAGTTCCTGCGACGGCTGCCAGCTGGCTTTGCTCAATCTGGGTGAACCGCTGCTGATGCTGCCGGAATTGGTGGATATCGTCCACTTTGCCGAGGCGGGGCCGCTGGACCCGGACGCCAGCGTCGATGTGTCGTTGGTGGAAGGCAGTATCTCCACGTCCCATGACATCGAACGGATCAAACAGGTCAGGGAGAACAGCGGCTATCTGATCAGTATTGGTGCCTGTGCGACCACAGGCGGGCTGCAGGCCCTGGCGAATTTCACCGATCGAGACGCCTGGATGGCAGAGGTTTATGCACAGCCCGGGCATATCGACTCACTGCCGACTTCCAGCGCCATTGCTGATCATGTCAAAGTGGATCTGGAGATTTCCGGTTGCCCGGTCAATTCAGGGCAGGTCCTCAAGGCCTTGCGGGATCTGTTGTCCGGGATCCTGCCCCGGTCTGAAACCCAGTCGTTGTGTATGGATTGCAAACGCAAAGGCATTGTCTGCACGCTGGTGACCAAGGGCGAACCCTGCATGGGGCCGGTCACTGTGGCAGGCTGCGGTTCATTATGCACCTCCCTGGGGCGGGCCTGTTACAGCTGTTATGGACCGACACCCCTGGTGAATGACAAGTCATTGGCGAAGTGTTTCGCCCAACTCGGTCTGGACGATGCGGCAACTGCCCGCCGCTACCATTTCATTACCAGTCATGCGCCGGCCTTCAAAGCAGCAGGTGAACGGTTGACGGCCGAGGAGGAATAGCGGCATGAATGAATCCCGAGAAATTCATATCAATGTACCGGTATTGACCCGTGTCGAAGGCGAGGGCGCACTGGAATTGGATGTGCTGGGTGGCCGGATAGAGAACCTCAAACTGCGCATCTACGAACCCCCCCGACTGTTCGAGAAATTCGTCGAGGGTTACGAGTGCGACCAGGTGATCGATATGGTGGCGCGCATCTGCGGCATCTGCCCGGTTGCCTACCAGATGAGTGCTGTGCAGGCCTTCGAGCGTTTATTTGCGGTCGATGTCGGCCCCTGGGTGCGAAACATGCGCCGGGTGATGTACTGTGGGGAGTGGCTGCAGAGCCATGCGCTGCATGTGCATTTGCTGGCGGCGCCGGATTTTCTGGGCTTCGATTCAGTGATCGGCATGGCCGCGGAACACCCGGAAGAGGTGCGCCGAGGGCTCAAACTGCAGGGTTTAGGTAATGACCTGATCGCCCTCTTCGGCGGGCGGTCGGTGCACCCGGTCGGGGTGCGCGTCGGCGGCTTCTATAAAGCGCCTGCCGAAGCGGCGGTGGCGGATATTGTTCGACGTCTGCAGGAAGCCTTGCCGGAGGCAGAGGAACTGGTGAACTGGACGAGCCGGCTCGAGCTGCCGGATGACGATCAAGACTTTATCAGCGTCGCCCTGAGCCATGCGGAAGATTACGCCATTGGCGAGGGACGCTTGATCTCCGGGCAGGGTCTGGATATCGATATTTCCCAGTTCGATGAGCATTTTCGTGAAATTCATGTGCCGCACTCTACTGCTTTGTATGCGGAGCTGGATGGTCAGCCCTACCTCACCGGGCCCCTGGCGCGGCTGAATCTGAATGCCGATCGATTGCCCTCGGCGGTGAAAAAACTGCTGGAGGCTTGCGGCGTTCAGTTCCCGAGCCGGAACATGTTTCACAGCATCGTGGCACGGGCGTTGGAAACCTATCTGGCTATCCACGAGGCCCTGCGCTTGCTCCAGGACTACCAGATACCCGATACCCCGGCGGTAGCCGTGACACCGGTAGCCGGTGTCGCCTTCGGATGTACCGAAGCCCCCCGTGGGATTCTCTGGCATCGCTATGAGGTCAACGACGAGGGTCGGGTCACCCAGGCCCGCATCGTGCCGCCCACCAGTCAGAATCAGGGACGCATCGAGGAGGACGTCAGGCTCTCCCTGCAGAACCTGGGACTGGACAAGGATGATGCGGCCATCCGGCTACGCGCCGAGCAGGTGATCCGCAACTACGATCCCTGCATCTCCTGCGCCACCCATTTTCTCCAACTAAAAATCAATCGTTGAGTAACAGGATCATCGGCATCGGCTCCCCATTCGGAGCCGATCAGCTCGGCTGGCGGGCGATCGACCAGCTGCGCAATGCCCCGATGATCGACGCTGAACTGATCAAGCTGGATCGTCCCGGTAGTGAGTTGATCCGTTATTTTGCCGCAGTGGATAATTTGGTTCTGATCGATGCGGTGCAGTCCGACCGGGCACCCGGTAGCCTGATGAGATTAGAGGTGGCGGATCTCACTTCCGTTGCCTGTCGGACCTCAACCCATGGCTTTGGTGTCGCCGAGGCATTGCAGATGGCTGAACAGCTTGGGCTGTTGCCGAAAAATCTGCTGCTGATCGGTATCGAGACCGGCGCTGATTTAAGCCAGATCCCGGAGATCAGGCAGGATCAATTGATCGGTCTGCTGCAATCCAGTCTGGATTGAATTCCACTCAACAGATTTTTCCTCAATTGCCGTTAACTACATTAGTTCTGACTAACCCCGTTGGCGGTGTGTTTCTGGATCGGAATTGGCTGAAGGGTTGGGCGGCTCTCCTTGCTGGTTTAAAAACCCTTGAATTGTGTACTCAGTGAGCATGGCTTGCTGGTTGATTAAACCGCCTTCCACAGATGACGGCTGCTGAGTGTAGAGAAAGCAATAAGGTTCATGTATGGCACCAAAGACTATTGGGCGATTCAAGGTAGGTAAGCAACTCGGATCCGGTAACCAGGGTACTGTCTATCTCTGCGCAGATACGGAACTGCAGCGCCGGGTGGCGATCAAGCTGCTGAACAAGTCCCTGGCGGAGGAGACCTACCGAGCAGAGGCTCGGGCCATGAGCCAGTTACAGCACCCGAATATCGTCTCCATCTATGAGGCGGGAGAACAGGGTGGCACCCCATATATGGTCTTCGAGTTTGTGGAAGGTCAGTTACTGGCCGATGTGATTCGCACAGACAAACTGGATCATGCCCAGAAACTCGCTGTCTTTCGGGGCCTGCTGGAGGGTATGAGTCAGGCTCACAGGGCGAACATCGTGCATCGTGACCTGAAGCCTGGAAATATCATTCTGAATGCTGAGCAGGTACCGAAAATCATGGACTTCGGCATCGCTCGATTGCTTTCCAGCGGCAAACAGCAAGATCAGCAGCTGATCGGGACGCCCCGTTACCTGGCGCCGGAATATATCAGCAAAGGCGAGGTTGGCCCCCAGAACGATATCTTTGCCCTGGGCCTGATCATGGATGAAATGCTCACCGGCATGCCGGTGTTCAGCGGTCAGAATCAACAAAAGGTCTTGGACAGCATCCTCAAGGTCCATCCCCGGCCACCCTCACAGTTCAACGAGGCGGTGGATGAAAAGCTCGATCGCTTCATCATGAAGGCGCTGGAGAAGGATCCGGATGCCCGCTACAACGATGCAACGGATATGCTGCAGGCGTTCAATGATCTGCTTCATCCCAAAACAGTTTCTCATATCGAGTCTGATGCCGCTCACGGCACGGTGGAGTTTCTGTTGCGGCGCATGAAACGCAAGAGTGATTTCCCGGTGCTTTCTCAGTCGGTGCGCAGCATCAACGCCATGTCCCAGGCCAGCGATAAGGATGTGAATCAGTTGGCGGGTGTGATCGTCAAGGATTTCGCCCTGACCAACAAAATCCTCAAGGTGGTCAACTCTGCATTCTACGGCCGTTTCTCGGGACGCATCGGGACCGTGTCAAGGGCGGTTGTGGTGCTCGGTATCCACGCCATTCGCTCATTGGCGGCATCACTGATTTTTTTCGAACATATTAAGGACAAGGGGCAGGCGGAGCAACTGCGGGAGCTTGTCTCATCAGCCATGTTCAGTGCAACTTTTGCCGGCCAGGTGGCGAAGGACATGGATAACAGGCAGTCGGAGGATTTTTTCCTGACCGCAATGCTCAAGGATCTGGGGAAGATCCTGGTCGCCTTCTATCTGCCCGAGGAGGCGCGGGAAATAGAACGGATGATCGATCAGGAGTCGATAGAACCGTTGAACGCCCAGCATACCGTTCTGGGAGTGAGCTACGAGAAGATCGGTATCGAGATTGCCGAGCTGTGGAATTTCCCCAAACCGCTGACCCAGTCAATGCGGCATTGGAATGCGGATGAAACGCCTAAATCGCTGACTGACAAACGCCGCTTGGTCGCCGAGTTTTCCTGCGAAGCCAGTGAACTGATGGCCGAGAAGGGACTGGACAATAAAGAGGCGGTGAACAGCTTATTGAAGAAGTATCAGGGCGACCTGGGGATGGATTCTAAAAAGCTGAAGACCTTGGCAAGTAATGCCTTCGATGAATTTCACGAAGTGGCAAAAGCCCTTTCTTCGGACATTTCCCAGTCGTTTGTGCGCAAATTATCGGGCGGAATCGAGCCGCAGCGCAATGTAAAAGCAGCGGCCGCGAAAATTGACCAAAAAACCCAGGTGGATGGGCTTGCCGAGACTCAGATCCTGGATGGCAAAGAGTCTGATGAAGAGCAGGAACAGACCGTCAAGTTAGATCGTCAGCAGGCATCGCCGGATGCGGAGGCGATGTTGATGCAGGGCCTGCAGGAGGTTACGGGACTGCTGGTTGGCGAACACAGCGTTGCCGAGATTTTCAATATAGTGCTGGAGACCATGTATCGCTCGATGGAATTCGAGCGCGTGGTGCTGGCGCTGCTGGATAAGCGCTCTGCCCAGATGGTGGGCCGTCTCGGATTCGGTGAAGAATCGGATGCATTCGTTAAACAATTCAAATTTCCCATCAAATACCATGTGGATGTGTTTCATGGGGCGTTGAAAAATGCAGTCGATGTCTACATCGCGAACACTGCGGATAAAAAGATGCAGGCCGATATTCCAGACTGGTATAAAAAAATCTCGGACGCAGGTTCCTTCCTGTTGTTTCCCCTGGTGGTCAACAAACGGCCGGTTGGCTTGATCTATGCGGATCACACCAAGGCCAACGGACTGGAGATCGATAAAAATAGACTCAACTTGCTGAAGATGCTGCGCAACCAGATCGTCCTTGCGGTTAAATCCTGAGACCCGCCTGAGAAAGATCAGTCTTTTTCATTAACCTTCATGCATGGTTATCAATGCTAAATATGCAGATGGATGGCCAGGTACTGTGACTGACTGAAATTTATACTCTCGACCTGACAGGTAACATACTGAAATATATGGAAATAGTCTTACCTTTCTATTTCTAAGGTCTTTTTCAATAAAACTACCCGAACACTTCGTGTTTCTTAAGGGGCAGTTAAGCTGAATCAGATAAAATTCTACTCAATTCCAAAAATAACAATTAACAGCGATTCTTTGTGCAGGTGAGGATGGACGGAAATTTTTACCACCGTCTTGCCAAGGGACATGTTAAAGCAAGTGCTTGGAAACCTTTTTCTATAAGCGGCAGGTACAACCTGTGGTTGGTAAGGGGCGGTATCTCAGGCTGCCGGGACGGCAGACGGATATCGCATTTGCGAGGAGGGAAATCCCCATTCCCTCCTTATTTTTTCGCTTTGAATCCACCTCGAATATTTAGCGGCTGGGCATAATCCTAGAAACCGCAGTTGACCGTTCCATTCTGGAAGTAACAGGTTGAATGAATGTGTAATTACATTGATATGGCTACTCACCTGCTGAGTGAATCACGCTACGGGCTGAATGGCACGCCCACAGCGGTGCAGTGCTGCGTTGCAACTCCTTGGAATAGAATAACTATTCCTCGTCCTTGCGCGCCGAACATGGATGTTCAAGTGTCTGCACCCCAGTGGACGCACCCTTCAACCCGTCCAACTGCGGATTCTAGGATAATCAAGACCAGACTCTGTATTTATTTGGAGTTAACTCCACTGGCAGAACCCATAGCTGTCACTATTTCATCACTGAGCACTTTCAATCAACAGCAACGATACCTGCTTGTGCAGATTTTCACTGGCCTGATTGAGCGCATCCATCTCTTCCTGTGAAACGCTGTGCTTGTCATAGTGTTTGTCGATCAGCTGGATGCCCAGCGCATGCACTCGGTCATGCAGCTTTTCCAATTTTATGAAGCTCTGCATCTGGCCATAACGTTTCTGACCATAATCATAATACCAGCGGCCAAAACGACAGTGCGTGGGTTGCAGTGCGGGGGGCTTGAAGCTGGCGGCTCCCAACAGGGCCTGCTCGATCTGGTTCATCCATTTGCAGTGTTCCGCTTCGATCGACAACAGGGTGACATAGTCATGAGGCACTTCATTGGCTTCTTTTGAGCGCCAGATCATGGGTGACTTGTAGCTCCGCAGCCAGTCAGGCACGGCTTCTGCGAACATCGGCTTGGCAATTTGGAAACCTTGCGCGCATTCGCAACCGAGACGTAATAACTGCATACCTTGCGCCTCTGATTCAACGCCTTCGGCGATTACCTCGCGATCGAATGCCCGCGCCAGACTGATGACCCCTTCAACGATACTCAGGTCGCCATCATCTTCAAGCATGTTACGCACAAAGCTCTGATCGATCTTCAGAATGCGCGCAGGAAGGCGGCACAGGTAGGTTAGTGAAGAGAACCCGGTACCGAAATCGTCCAGGGCGGTTGCGATGCCGAAACTCTTCAGCTCACTGATGACCTTGGTTACCTGGTCAATGTCTTTCAGCGCCTCAGTCTCGATCAACTCGATCTCAAGGTGGTCCGGATTGAGATTGGGATGTGTGTCTATGACCTCTTTGACGATGCTGACGAACGCTGCCGCCTCCAGCGAGCGGACAGAGACATTGATACTGATCATCAGTTCGATGTTCTGCTGCTGCCAGGTAGAGAGCTGATTGACCGCCTGATTCAATACCCATTGATCCAGCTGCAGAATCAGTTGATGGTCTTTGATTTCCGGCAGAAAGTCATCGTGCGACAAGAGGCCTTTCTCCGGGTGCTGCCATCTGACCAGGGCCTCGACACCATAGGCATGCCCCTGCCGCATGTTGACTTTGGGTTGGTACATCAAGCGAAGCTCGCCGGTATCGATGGCCAGTTCCAGGCGGTCTCTTTCATCGCTACGTACCTGCAACAACAGATTCTCAGCAATATCGAACAGACGAAAATCGTTGCGACCATTGATTTTGCTCAGGTACATGGCATGTGCGGCATGCCGCAGCAATGTGTCCGCGTTGCTTTTGTCATTGGGGTAGATGGTTGCCCCGATGCTGGCAGTCAAGGAAATCGTCTGCCCTCGCATTGTGTGGGGTTGCCGGAGCATGTTCAGGATGCGTTCTAGCGCCACGCTGCATTCGTTCTCTGTCTCCAGTCCACCCAGCAGCAGGGTGTATTCATCCCCACCCCAGCGGGCGATGGTATCCCCTTCACGCACGCTTTTTGACAGCCGGCCGGCTACCGCCACCAGCAGCTCATCGCCGATTTCTTCCCCCAGTGAACGATTGACGGATTTGAAGTTATCCAGGTCGAGATGGCAGATCGCCAGCAATTTCTCATCACGCTGGGCGGCGCCAATCGCCATACTCATGTGGTCCAGGAACAGGCGTTGATTCGGCAGGTTGGTGAGTGGGTCGTAATAAGCCAGTACATCCAGTTCTTCCTGGGTCTTTTGTAACGCCTTTTCGACCCTTTTCTGTTCGCTGATATCGACGAAGGTGTTGATCAACACCTGTTGGCCGTGCAGCAACATGCTGTCGATATTCACCAGCAGGGTGATGAGCCTCCCATCCTTGGTGCGGTGCCTCGACTCGAAAGATTCATGCCCCTCATCCATGATTCTTGCCAGGTGACGCTGGATCTCCTCCGTCGATTCATTGAACGCGGCATCCATTGGCCTGAGATTGACAAACTCCTCACGGGTATAGCCCAGCATCGTATGGGCTCTGCTGTTGAATGAAATGGGGGTGAATTTCTCGGCATCGAGAATGACCATGCCAATGGGAACATTCTCGAAAATCGCCCGGAACTTCTCCTCACTGGCGCGAATCTCCGCCTCCATCTGCTTGCGTTCGGTAATATCCTCACCGGAGGATAGTGTACCGATAACCTTGCCGTTGCGATTTTTAAGCAGGGTGATGTTGCAGGAGACCCAACGTACCTCTCCATCCTTGCGCAGGACTCTAATATCATTGTTCAAGGCGTAAGCTTCTTCATTGCCTTGCATCAGGTGAGTGAATATGCGATCCACCTTGTTCCGGTCAGCGGCAGGAAGAAAATTTCTGCACCAGTTCTTGCCGATGATTTCCGCTTCCTCATAGCCCAGAAGCTCGCAGCCTTTCTGGTTGATGAGGGTCACCTCCGCCTGGTCGTTGAGTGCGACGATCATCACCCCGGCAATCCGCAGGTATTGATTGGCGCGCTTTTCCGAGAATCGGTATTGTGCCTCGCTGTGCCAGTGAGCAAATGCCCGGGAGAGTGTCTGGGCGATGACTCTCAGCAGCAAAACCACATCATCGGACCACTCCCGGCTCGGATCGAGAGAATCGAAGCCGAGAAAACCCTGCCACTGGCCCGCCCAATGCAGGGGCACGTTAATGCTGGATTGAGTGTTGCCCGCGTCCAGCATCTTCGCCAGCGGGTCACTGTCATGCGGGATGTCCTGGCGTTTCAGGGCCAGTGCCTTGCCGCGTTCCAAGCGGTTGATGAATGGCTTGAAATCACTGATCTGACACTGCTCCAGTGACAGGATCTGCGGTGCAATGCCGCTCCTGCACCATTCATGGCTGCAACGAAAGGTCAGGTCGTCATCATTTGTTAGAAACAGATAACTGCGGTCGGCGTTGGCAAACAGGCCGAGCTTTTTCAGGGTGCTGTCAATGGTGCTGTCGACACTGGCGGGCTGCAGGTCAATCAAGGCCGTTGCGAGTTCCGAGATTAGCCGTTCAAACTCGAGCCGGCGTTTGAGTTGCTCTTTGGAATCGGAGAGATCTTCAGAAAGGCGCTTGCGGACGGAAACATCCCGGCAGGCGCAGATAATGTATTCATCGCTGCCATCGGCATAGAGTCTTGCACTGAGTTCGACAGGGATCAGGCTGGCCGTCTTTCTTGCGCTGTTCGGTTTCAAACAGCAGCTGGTCCTGCTCACGGTAGCTGTTGACCAGCTCATGCCACTCCTGATCGTTGCTGATATGTGTCGAAATATCCAGCACGTGCAGCTGCAGGAATTCATCCCGGGTATAACCCAGGTGGGTATAGGCGATCGCGTTGGCATCGAGAAAGCGCCCGCTGACCGGGTCAATGATGTACAAGCTGTCGCTGCTCTGATCGACCCAATGACGAAACAGCTCCAGTTCATCGGTCTTCTGCTGTTGTTTTAGCCGCGCTGCTTCCTGATCACTCTGTTTCATCAAACGCCAGAGTTTCAACCCCTGGCTGATCGTGTTGTAACTGGCGCCCCCCAGTTCTTCTCGGAGCAGCTCATAGGTTGGCGTCTTACCCTGAGAGGATAATCGTTCCGCTGCATCCATGGTGCGTTGAATGGCAGGGGTGGGTTTTCTCATCAGACAGCCGCATTGAAAAGTCGCTTTTAGTGCATAGTAGTCTACTACCAATTTCCCAGGAATGAACTAGGGCATTTACTAACCTATTGTAATAAATAGTAATATAATTCCTACTAAATCGTTTGGTGGAGCCGTGTAATAGAAACTAAATAGTTGAGAGTCCCCGCGGGTGCGGGGAACACGTCTTCGTATGCGGATACGGATGGAGCAGCTACGGTTCATCCCCGCGGGTGCGGGGAACACATGACTCTGGATCAGTTCTCCAGTAGCGGACTACGGTTCATCCCCGCGGGTGCGGGGAACACACTCGAAGCCTACCCTGACAGAGTTCATGGAAGCGGTTCATCCCCGCGGGTGCGGGGAACACTACTCACCGCCCAGGATTTTCTCAACCCGTTCCGGTTCATCCCCGCGGGTGCGGGGAACACGGGCACGTCTGGCGCGGTACCGTGACGCTTGACGGTTCATCCCCGCGGGTGCGGGGAACACGACGGACACCAACACCCTAGGGGCGGAGCAATCGGTTCATCCCCGCGGGTGCGGGGAACACAACCTCAGTACCAAACGCGCTGAGCTGCCCAATGGTTCATCCCCGCGGGTGCGGGGAACACTGAGTATCGATAGCTGGCACTACGGTTCATCCCCGCGGGTGCGGGGAACACTACCCAGTCAGACCGCTAGCCTACAACGGTTCATCCCCGCGGGTGCGGGGAACACTACGTCGCGATTGTCAGGATCTGTTGATCAAGCCGGTTCATCCCCGCGGGTGCGGGGAACACATCGTGCATGACTCAAGAGTTTACTGACTATCGGTTCATCCCCGCGGGTGCGGGGAACACGATCGTGACAGTCTGATTCATGCGATATCATGACGGTTCATCCCCGCGGGTGCGGGGAACACGCCATTGCATGGCGTCGATATGCCTATGTTCAGCGGTTCATCCCCGCGGGTGCGGGGAACACACTAGTCGCCAGGCGGACACAGTAATTGACAGCCGGTTCATCCCCGCGGGTGCGGGGAACACTGACGCATGAATGCATCGTGCTGCAACCGCAACGGTTCATCCCCGCGGGTGCGGGGAACACGCTACGAGTCATGATGCTGGATAGCGATTAACGGTTCATCCCCGCGGGTGCGGGGAACACTTTGTGCTGGTCTGTATCGCATACATCCGACATCGGTTCATCCCCGCGGGTGCGGGGAACACGATATCAAGCTTGTGCCGTGTATCAGATGACCACCGGTTCATCCCCGCGGGTGCGGGGAACACGCTAGCTATCAATTACAGCAATCGCTGTAATTCGGTTCATCCCCGCGGGTGCGGGGAACACACTGGGATCTCGCCGCGCAAGTCCTGACAATACGGTTCATCCCCGCGGGTGCGGGGAACACTTACACTCAAGCTCACAGGCCATGACGCACGATATGCGGTTCATCCCCGCGGGTGCGGGGAACACATAACACTATGTCGTGATCGTTTCGAGCTCGACGGTTCATCCCCGCGGGTGCGGGGAACACGAACCATGCCGCCATGCGACCTGATTCTGTCGATGCGGTTCATCCCCGCGGGTGCGGGGAACACAGATTACGCGACCGCATCAGGCATTTGTGCAGTCGGTTCATCCCCGCGGGTGCGGGGAACACGTTTGATGCATAGACATGTAGTTCAGTGACATCGGTTCATCCCCGCGGGTGCGGGGAACACGACTCTGTGCCGATCGATGACCCGATACTGCATCGGTTCATCCCCGCGGGTGCGGGGAACACTAACGTCAGGGAAGATCCGAGTTGTACCAGTTCGGTTCATCCCCGCGGGTGCGGGGAACACTCTAATTCTATCTAATTGATAGTTAAGGGGGAATAACCGCCTGGTTTTTTTACCAACTTTTTTGAACCATTTTCCATATTGTTAAAGAGCATCTTCTCCACTGTTTTGAGGAAGAAAAGAGACCAGCCGGATGCCGTCGAAATCGACGGGTATGCGTCGGTTGGTTCCCAGGGTTTGGAAGTCGTAGCCTGATTCTGTGTTGGTGTTCCAGGCCATGATGGCGTTGCCGTCTTCCAGACCTTCTTCGGTCTGTTCCCAGATGAAATCACGCAGGCGGGCCGATGGGTTGCCGACATAGACGCCGGCGCGCACTTCAACCAGCCAGACAGCCAGTCGGCCACGCAGCCGAGGAGGGATGTTTTCAGTGACGATGACCAGCATCACCGAGTCCTTTCTCTACTGGTATCGCGATGGGTTGCGCATCGTCCGGTGGTTTGGGGGGCTCCAGTTCACCGGCGGCGAGGATTTCTTCGATGGTCGGAATGATCTTGCCGAGGATCTTCTGTTGTCGGAACAGGTCCCGGCAGGCGAGGCGAACCCGCCTCTCCGGTTGCGAGGGTGCTTGTGAGGCAATCTGAAATGCCACAGGGACAACCGAGTCGAATTTGAACAGATCGGCAATGTCGTAGACGAATGAGAGGGGTTTGCCGGTGTGGATGAATCCCACTGCCGGGGCATAACCGGCAGCCAGCACCGCCGCTTCGCAGATGCCATACAGACATGCGGTGGCGGCGCTCAGGCAGAGGTTGGGCAGGTCGCTGGTGTCCCAATCCGATGGGTCATAGTTGCGGCCTTTCCATTTACGCCATGACGCTGGGCAAGCATCTGGTAGGTCTTGCGGACCCTTGCGCCTTCTATTCCTCGGAGTTGGTCGACGCTACGTTTTTCCGGTGGTTTCTCGCCAAAGCGAAATTCATACATCTTGCGCACGACCTTGAGTCGGGCAGATTCATCCAGGGCAAGTTTTGCTTGATAGAGCAATCTGTCCGAGCGGGCGCCACCGGGTTGTCCCGATGCATACAGCCTGACACCGGCCTCGCCGACCCAGACCAGGAGGGTGCCGACTCGAGCGGCCAGTGCGGCAGCCCGATGGGAGACGCGGGTGCCGGGTTCCAGCATCAGGCAGGCGACGCTGCCGACCGGGATGTGGGTGCGCACGCCGGTCTTGTCGATGACGACGAAGGCACCGTCGAGCACATCGATTTCACCTTTCTCGATAAACAGCATGGAGATCCTTTCCTTCATGGCGATGGGTTTGAGTGGTGGGAGCATGATTGTTGCTGAGTTGGTCCTGGATCAATCCAATAGTTTTATCTTGCAAGCAGTTTGAATTGCATTTCGCGCTAGTTTTTTATCGAATGTGGTGAACTGTCGCGTGGTACTGGCTGCAATGGCCAAGTGCAGAGAATCGGCAAAATCCATATTGTTGCGTAAGCCTTGCAGGGCCAAAGATAATTGTTCGGGTCTTTCGATTGTGACCTGTTCCAGCCCGGCCAGTTTTTCCAATGCCTCGGCAATCTGTGATGGGTTGAATTTGTAGGCGAAACGGAGGACCCACTCAAGTTCCAGGATCACGGTAATCGGTATGAATATTTGATTCTTTTTAAAGAGGGTCAACACTAGCTGATATTGCCTTTCATCATCACGGGTTAGTAAACGGACAACGACATTGGTATCAACGCTGATCATCTTTAATGGCACTTTTCAGGGCTCCTTGCGCTATTGCCGCATCCATCTCCTCCAGTGTTTTTGTTTTACCCTGGTATGGGAGGCAGCCGCCCACATCTGTAAGATCGGTCTTCTTAAAAGGCCGCTTTTCCTTCACCACCATGCCATCTTCCGAATCGAAAACCTCCAGTTCCTGCCCCTCACGCCAGTGGTGCTTGTCACGAATGGCCTTTGGTATAACGATCTGACCTTTGCTCGATAGGCGAATAAGGCTCATACAGCTAAATCTCAAGTAAGAAATAAGTAAGACTAAGAATAGTCATGGTTGGTACGATATTCAAATTATAATGGGGCTCTTGGATTAAATTCGACGAACGAGCAGCAGGCCGCAGCCGAAGGCTTTGGCGGGTCCGATGCCCCGGTAGAGCATTTCGGTAAAGGTTGGCGGATTGTCTACTTCAACTATCCCAGTAAGGTCGAGGGTACTGTAACGAATGGATTTTGCCTGCCCTTTCTTGTGGGTCTGATGTTGTATGTAACCCTCTGTATTCAAGGATTCCAATTTAGCACCACAGCGTTCCAATCGGGGAGACAACCAGTTTTCCCCCGCTTGCTGGACGAGTTCATAGATTGAGCAACGTTCACTGCTGGAGGATTCTTGCCAGCCGCTCTGTTTTTTCAGGTCCATCACAAGGTCATGGCGTTTGGATTTGCCGGATGTGTCTTTGCGAGTAATCACAGGATTGGCTCGCAAACTAAAAGCAAGCCGTAGTCCACTGCGCAATTTGGGGTGATATGCTTGGTGATCGATCTGCCAGACGTTGTCCTGGTTTGCTGGCATGCGTTGGGAAACAACGAAAAATTGCGGCCAGCCATCCTGGTCATCACGGCGGAACAGGAAATCCCGCTTGGCATCGGGATCATTATCAAACAGCCGCCAGAGCATTTGATGTTCCCTATAGCTGTCCTTCTCACAGAGCTGACGGGCCAATTCGCCCGAATTGGCGTCTGAGCGTAAGCGAATGCGGCTGAAATACATGATTATTGCTCCCTGTCTTCTGCAGCATAGTGCTCATTGCGGGTATCGAACTGCCAGCGTTTGCGGTTGCGCAGCCGATCCCTGCGCGGATAGATCATCTGCGATTCAAAGCCTGGGGTGGTTTCATCCTCTTCCCAGTAAAAACGCAGCTGATCCGGTGTGGGCAGCCCTTGGCCATAGTGGTACAAATTCGCGGTCAATTGGCTCAGCTGTTCGGTAACCGGCAGATAAGTTTCGAAAGCTGACTTGAGATCATTGGCTTGCACTATCTTGGGCGACAGCGGCAGGGCCAGTGGACAGGATTTACGGCCAAGATAGAGTGGCAAGGCTGGGCGTTGCAGGGCATCGGCCATTTGTTGCAGTTGGAATGACGAATCATCCGTCAGAGACAAGGCAATTGTGGCAGCCGCGTCGGTGCGGTAATCCCGTTGCGAAAGGATGGTGTGCAGCTTGCTGGCATTCAGTTCGTCCCGGCGGGTGTAGTGTCTAATCTTGCGTTGTTCCGGCGGTACCTGGGTGGTGTGGTAGTCACGCAGCACCTCGCCGGGCGCATCGAGCCGGACGGCGACACGACAGAAATTTTCCAGCTCGTGAAGCCGTGTTTCCTCATCGCGCCTGATGCCCAGGGCAGCCGCTACCAGCCCGAGCACCGCCGAACGGGTGGGGTGGCCATGACTGGGTCGGAATTCGCCCACTGCGGTGTCGCCCCAGGCCGCCATCGGGCCATAGAGATGGAACAGGAGGTAGTCTTTCATCTCCCTATGCTCCGGTGGCGCAATCGATGATGTTCTGTAGACTGCCTTCTCCAGTGTGAGCATTCAGGGAGGCGATACGCTCCGCGCCATCACCATAGACCGCATCCATATTCTGCCGGGTATTTTCCAGTGCCTCGATCGAATAATTCAATAGGTTTGAACCGCCGATGGGTTTCAGGAAGGCCACAGAAAGGGAACGAGGCTGCTGGTTACCCGACTCGCACAAGATATAGGAGGCGCGGGCGCGGGAGGCGAAGCTGTTCTGCTTTCCGCTGGGCGCGATGGTGGCGGCGGAGCGGATCAGTGCGCCCAGGGTGTTGCCCGCTAATGTTGCATCTCCTGAGAGGTTCTCAGTCAGCAGTTCTTTATCGATGCAGAGATAGAGATAGAAGAGACCGGCGGCGAATTCGGTCTCGCCCATGTGTCCAGCCCCCATGTCTTCTTCTCCATTGTTCAGGTCATCAACGGCAGTAAAGAAATCATCCTCCACAGTGACTTTATGCACGCTGATGGCATGAGCCACCTGAGCAGCAGCTTCAGTGTTGTAGGCTGGACTCGAAGCAAGCATCCTGCCGAACAGGGCTATGTCAGCGGCAGTATGTTTTTTTCGCAACAGTGCGAGTTGCTCTTCTGTTGGGGCCTCACCACTGGCAGCGATATTTTCGATCAATGCATTGATGGCTTGCTCTTCTTCAGGGCTGAAGTGGGCGAGTTGCTCGATCTCCAATTCTGTGAGTAGTTTTACAGGGTCGGCATTTTCTTTCTCTTTCTTGGAGAGGGTCTTAAGTTTACCGAAGACATTCGCTATAGCCTTGGACCATTCCATGGCTTTTTTTTCTTTTATGTCTTTCTCTATAAGAGCTTGATATATCTTCCTGCCCATTTCCTTGGTGCGGGTGCCGACATGCCCGGCCAATGCTTGTTCAAAGGTCTCGGATGTCCGCCAGGCCCTTTTCAGACTTTGCGACGAGATGCGTAGCCGATTGGCGCCACCCATCATCGCGGTCTTGGGGCGTCCGAGGTCGTCCCGGTTGAGGTTGGCAGGCGGATAGGAGGTCAGCAGGTGGAGTTGAACGAATTTACTCATGGTTTCTTCCTTGTGTGTGGTCAATCTCAGGCCAATTTGGATTCAGGGGTGTTGGGAAAATAGTCGAAGGCCCAGCGCTTACGTACCGGATCCCCCCAGTAAAAAACAGATGACATCAGATCGGGTAGATTGGCGGTGTGATCCAGCATCTGCAGAATTCGGATCATGGCCCCGTAAAGGTCTTCCCGGTCCCGTTGCAGCAGACGGCGGAAACGCAGTTCACTGACCTGGGGCGGATTGCCTGCCATCTGGTAGGCGAGGTTTTGTCCCGTGGTTTGCCGGACATGGCTTAACAACCCCACCACCGCAGCTAGACGTAGCTGCCAGTTCCATTCCTCTCTCAACAATGGTTCGAGCTGACGGCAGAGACGTGGGAATGCCGGGTGAAACATCACTTTTTCCGGTGAGTCGCAACGGCGCAGTTCGGCCCTGGTCCCTTTGTCATTTTCCAGGCCTTGCCACCAGCGGGTGAGTATGCCGGTGGCAGGGGCATCCTTTTTGAAGCGATCTTTCATGCGGCTTTCTCCTTGTCGTTGCTGACGGCGAGTGTCTGTTTCAGCTTTTTGCCATGAAGCCAGTTGTTGAGCTTGCGATGCGCCTGGGCGATGCGGCGGGGATTGACGGTGCCGAAGTCGCCGCGTGCGGTCCAATAGTCAAAGAGATACAAGGCAGCGCGACTCAATACACGATGCCAGCTTCTCCATACGGCTGTTCCATCTTCGCCGGCCTCCAATTGATCTTTGAGCTGCTTCAGGCTGGAGTAGAATTCGGCCTCAGTGTGGTTGAGGAAGGCTTCCACCAGAAAGGCGGTATCGCCCTTGGCATCGCCCGGACGTTTGAACCAGGCTTCCTTGATGCAACTGCGGGTCATGCCGGCGGCATCGGTGGCGGTTTGAATTAGTATTTCGGTGCGGGCAGTGAACGTTTCGAGGATGTCCGGTTTGAGGGTGTAGAGCGGGAAGGTGGTTTCGTACCAGCAACGAGCCTTCATGTTATCCATGTCATAACCGAAGACATGGAGCCTTAATTGTTCACCTTCGAGCAATTTGTTCCCATCTGTCATTCCCCTGACTACCCTGGCCGGTTCACTGGTTGGCAGGGTACTGATAAGGCCGAGCCAGTGACGGTAATTCAGGCCGCCAGGCTGGGCGTGTTGTGGCAGGGCTTCCCCATCTTTGTTGATCAAATAGGGGCTCAGAGGATGTTTCCAGGCGCCCTCATAGTTGATGCCATAATTCTGCGTAACATATTGGCTGACTAGTTTGTCAGCAGGATTGCCGCAAAGATCACAATTTCCCTCGCTAGTGTGTTCCCAGTCCAAGCGGATACGTCGAGGCATGTCCCAGTACATCTGCAAGGGATGGGTGTCCAAAGGTGTAGTGGGTGATCCTGTTTTTGCTTCACTGGTTCGAGTGGCTTCCAGCCATGGGAAAATATCTTTCAATTCATTCTGTTGGTTGTCACCGCTGAGTCCGGAAATGACTCCTTTCTCGACGACATTCAGCCAGCAGGCGCGCCAGAGTGTATCTTTCAAGTCACTGCCTGCTGGGTCGAGAGCGACCAAGGTGGTTAATAGGTCCACCACCTCTCATTGAGTGAATTGTCCGCCACCCGCACCGCCACCGCAGGGCGCATTGGTCTGAAGTGTAAATAATGCTGTGGCTGCACAGATCGGGCACATCGCCTTGATGCCACCTCGTTTTATAAAATGGTCGGCATTATGTTTCGGAGTTTGTGCGCCAGGTGCATCGATTAATAAACTGGAGATGGGTTTTTGTCGCCTTTTAATCTCATGCAGATCTTGCATAAACCTTGGGCCGTCTCCATCCAGCTCAAAGGCCTGTGCAAAGGGCTGAAATTTCTGTTTAAGGATTTCAGGTGAAGGAGGCTCCTCCAGCCAGTCCGCCCATTGATCGCCATCCTCCGGGGGGCAGGTGTCTGCAGCAGGCCGATGAGGAACTGCAGCAGGGCACCGTTGAAATCGGGGCGGGGGGCGGCGAGTTCAAGGACGGAGTCGTCAGGTTCGGTGAGCTGCCAGGGGGCGATGTAGCTTTCACCGCTTTCCCTGCGTACCGGAATCCATTGTGATTCAAGCAGATTCATTGATCTTGTCCCTCTTGTAGGTTGTATTCCTTTGAACTCATGAGGCCTTGCTCAGAGTGATAGTAGAATGTATCGGGATTCCCATTCTTATCTTTAGCATTACCTTGCCAGATACCCGATTGATCTTTGAGCAGCGGCAACAATACCCCCCATTTTCCCTTGGCAGGCAACTGCTCCTGCATGCTTCAATGACTTCTTTCGGGATTTCTTTGTCGGGTGCAGCTTCTGCTATCAGGGCTGTGCGCATGGCAACGCTGCTCTGCTGCCAGGCGAAATATGGGTGATCGTGGAAGGGTCTGAGTTCGCCATTCTCCCAACGCGCCAGCCAGACGGTCGTGGTCTCTTCGCCCAGGCGGGTCGGGGTTTTGGCTGTCATCCCACCAGTTGGGGGCATCCAATGTGGTGTAACCGGTTTCCAGGTTGAGTTGGTTGAGTAACGCGATGCTGGCTTTGGCCCTGTTTTCTCCTTGGGCGTCTGAGCTTGCTCTGCCAGAGACCGTCGGGGATTTCATTGTCTTCTCCGTAAACGCCTTCGATCAGGGTTCTGGCATCTTCCGGCATGCTGAATCCGGCATTTTCCCGCAGCAGCTTCATGGTCAAGCCAGAGTTTTCCATGATCTGCGTAAACGCTCTGGACCCTGGGAAAGGGCTCTTTGAACCATTTGGTTGTGGGATCATCAATCCAGGACGGGGCATGGATGGTGAGTGTGGGTTCCAGTCTCTGATCCTTTTCTCTAATCCTATTGCCGTTTGCATCACGCCGATGGCGATGCAGACGGCCGGCACGCTGGATAATGAGGTCGATAGGGGCCAGATCAGTAATGAGATGATCGAAGTCGAGATCCAATGACTGTTCCACCACCTGGGTCGCAATGAGGATTTGCCCCTTACGCTGTTCGTGGTTGCTGGTCTTGCCAAAGCGTTCAAGCACCTGCTGTTCGATAGCAAGGCGATCAGCCAGGGTGAAGCGGGCATGGAACAGGTCGATATTCCATTCCGGATATTGACGCTTTAACTGCTGATAGGCCTCACGGGCATCCGCCACGGTGTTGCGTATCCAGCAGGCGCACTGGCCAGCGGCAACGCTGTCGGCAAGCTTTTGTTCAACTGCCTGCAGGTCGTCTACGAATTCAACCCGGACATGGCGGCGGACAGTGGGACGAGTTTCCAGCGGGTACTCTCCTGCGGCATCACTCTGATAGTGGGTCAGTAGCGGATAGGCATTGGATTTGAGTGTTTGGTGGGGTTGCTTCAGGCCGTCTGTAAAGGCGTCGAGCAGTTGTTGGCGCTGGGATTGTGGCAGAGTAGCTGAAAGCAGGATGGCGCTACCGCCCGCCATGGCATGGGCGCGCAACAAATTACAAAGCAGCGGCTGCATGTAAGCGTCACAGGCGTGAACCTCGTCCACCAGCAGGACTTTGTGCATCAGTCCCAACAACCTCAGAGATTGGTGTCTGCTGGGCAGTATGCCGAGCAGTGCCTGATCGATGGTGCCGACCCCCAGTTCCGCCAGCAGCGCCTTTTTCCGACTATCCGCGAACCATTGACTGCAATGGACAGAGGCGGGCGGGGCGTCACTGCTAGCATATTCAGATTCGGGGTGATCAATTTCAGGTAGCAACGATTGGCGGAATTGATCTGACAGGTTCCTTGCGCTGTGAGCGAGGACCAGTGATGGGTTGGTCTTGCTGCTGTAGAGCTGTCGGTAGACATCACTCAGGCGGGCATACATGGCATTGGCGGTCGCCATGGTGGGCAGGCCGAAGTAGATGCCGTTGGCCAGGTTTGACTGCATCAATCGATGGGCCAGCAAGATGGCCGCCTCTGTTTTTCCCGCGCCGGTCACGTCTTCGAGAATAAACAGTTGCGGAGCGTCGCCAAGCTTGATCTCTGCGGCGAGCTGTTGCAGTGGCGTCGGGCTGATGTCAGTGGCGCTGGGGATCAGTTGCTCCAGGGTGAGATGGGAACCTGGCTTGGCAGGTAGCAGCTCTGTGTCGTCAACAGCCTTTTGTGCGAGATCGAGTGTGAGTTTCCAATAATCCGCCAGCTTTATGGGTTGTGTCTGATACGGGAAGTAGTCTGCATTTGAACCCAGCCAGTCACAAAGCACGGCAAAGCCCGCCAACCACCAGGATGCTTCTTTGGCTCTGTCTTTTTGAATGTCAGGTATTGGGAGGCTGTCACCCAGCAATATCTCAATCAGGTCTTCGATAAATCCCAGTGCGGCATCCTGGTCGGTATTTTCGAAGTGGTCAGCGAGAAGAAATCCAGCATTTTTTCGTTGTGGTGGTTGGCCATGATGACCGGTCACAGCCAGAGCCCAATAGTCTGCCGCCTGCAGGCCTGCACGCTTGTCTGCCTCTTGGTAGCAGACCTTTTTCCTGTAGATGTGCTTTTAGATCTTTTTTCCAGATTTCATAACCCAGGCAGTCGTGTCTTTCTGTGTATTGCTTGTGGCTTTTCCTTTGCTGTAGAACCGTCAATAGATCAGGCCGGAGTTGCTGAAAGCTGACAGCAAACTTACCGATGTCATGCAACGCCAGAAAAAATATCAACCAGTGAATAATTTCCTTTTCGTCCAAACCGCTCAGTCTGGTGAGGCCCTGTCTGATGGGTGGGTGAGATTGCAGCAGAACTTTACCGACCGCTGCAACATCCAGGCAGTGGTAAGGCAACAAATGATAGGGTTCGCCCGGTTGATCGTCCTTGCGGGCCTTACCCCAATATTGAAAATAGGGTTTGTCTGGCATGCTGCGAAATCCTACTCTAACTGCTTGGTGGTCCTCTATAGCATCCTCAGGAGCTCATTTCGTGAGCCTCTGATTCCATTTGAGAATTTAGTTCTTTAGGCGGCAGGGTTTATTCACAGCAGCCCATCTGCCATCAAGGATGTTTGCATCACGCCAACTGATCTGTTTCAGCTGACGAGCAGGCGCGGACGTAACATTGCTGCGCATAGTCGAGTATCTTTTTATCCTCGGTGAGTAGTGTCAGTTCATGGTGTCTGGCTGTGGCTACCAGAATTTGATCGGCAGGATCTTTATGAAATTCTCCAGGCAAACGGTGGGCATCGAGGATTATAGGGAGTTCCAGTTCGATGACCTTTAATCCTGGTAATGTCAGTGTCGCTTGCATCCACTCTTCAACGGGCATGTTGAGGTGGAGCCGTCCGGCTGCTTCAAGTTGACTGATTTCCCATAAGGAGATTACCGATACACGTAGCCTGCCGGTACGGATTGCATCATCGATTGCCGTTTGACCCGGTGGCTCGCAGTCGAGGGTTAAGACCGGCAAACCAGAGCCAGATGTGGGTATCGATAAGCAGTCCATTATTCAATCATTGTCTCCATTTTCCTCGGGAGCCTTCCTCGTCAACCACATCCGAGTCCTTGATAAAAATGATCCTCTTCACCTGTGATGGCCGCCCAAGGCTCTTCGATGGGGGATATAATGTCGCCAGTGATGGTGATTGTGCCTGCCATATAGCCAAAATATGACTGCTGTTGATCCGCTTCGATGGGGGTTACCTTTGCTACCGGTTTGCCGCGTTTGGTGACAATGATGGGCTCGTGGGTTTTGGCGATTTCATCCATCAGTTTCAAACACTTGGCCTTGAATTCGGTGGCGTTGATTTCCACGGGACTCTCTCAATTAACTGGTTGAAAGTCTAGTATAGTACAAACTGGTCATTTGGTAAATGACCAGTTTGTGAGTGGGTATCCGCTGTCTGGTTTGGCCCCCATCCCGGCCTTCCCCACAGGGGAAGGGGTAAACGATTCAGATTCAATGCAGCTTTTTCAAACAGCACTTCTTGTATTTCTTGCCGCTGCCGCAGGGGCAGGGGTCGTTGCGGCCGACCTTGGGGGTTTCGCGCACGTAGGTGGAAGGCGGGGGCAGGTCGTAGGGGTAGGGTAGCTCGTCTGAATCCTCGAAGAGTGGATCATCTAAGAAGAGTGGATCGTCTAGCAGCAGGTCTTCATCTTCTTCCGACCAACGGAGCTGGCGGCTCAGGATATTTTCGGGGTCGTAGAATTTCAATGGGTCTGTAAAACGTTCCCACTCGGGCCTGTCTTTCCTCAGATGATAGGCATCATCCACATCACTTATGCGATAGTGGTTGATATCATCATGTTGCTTTTGTTCGAAGACCATTTTTTCCAGGATCAGCCGGTGAGGATCGCGGGGGAAGTCGAGCAGAAAATGGCTGGTGATGATTCGATAGTCCCAGTCCTCGGTTTCATCCGCTACCGACCCGGTGATCCGTTGCAGCATTTCATCGAGTGCATCCGGTCCTGCAGCTTGCGCGGCTTCCAGCAGGCATTCCCAGGCGGTAGTTCTTGGTTGCCAGTCGAGTCTTTGATCCTCAGCGATGTTCTGCAGACCCTCCGCTGCAGTGCTGCGTTTATTGCGGAAAAGTACGGGCCAGTAACCTGCAAGCCAGTCCCACAAGTCAATATCATCGCTGTTGTCCATACGTTTGATGGCATGCAGCAATCCTTGAGTGGCGTCTTCACCCGTTATGAAACCCAGGATGAAGACGGCATGGATCAATCCCCACCAATGGCCTGCAGGGACTTCGTCACTCCAGTTGCTTGGGATCTTCCAGATGCCGACGTAAGCGTATGGCCATCGGCTGGCCGCGTTGAATGGCTTCATCCACCAGACTACGAGGAAGCATGTCGTCATAGGTCAGGATAGACTCGAGCAGTTCATCATCGGTCTGCTGGGCCAGCTCATCCTGGCTGAAGCTTGGCAGGTCTTCAAGTTTAAAGGCGCTTTGCGCTTCAGGGCTATTCATCCAGTAACTGTGGTAGAGCGCTATCAGAGCATCGGGGAGGAGAGGCAGGCATTCATTCAGGTATGCGTCATACCTTTCTGTAGGAATGCCGAAAATGATCTCAGCCAGTTCGGGATTGCACAGCGATTGGATATAGGCATATTTTTTACCGGCCTCGATGTTTTCTTCGTTCAATTGCCGCCATCCTGCTTCATTCAGGGACACAGCCTTATTGAAGCCTTCCATCCAGAGTGCCAGGTCTTCCGGGCTATTGGGGTCTGCACGAAGCGGCAGATTGAAGCTGGCGTTGATCAGATCTTCGGTAATCTCGTCCGCTGCATCCCACACCAGCTCTTCGAGTTCTATGTCGTTCTCGATCCGGTCGATGGCGGTGAAACCATAAACGGTCGAGAGTATGGGATCGTCTTCAGTATCTTCCGGGCCAATCACCAGGCCAGTGAGAAAGCCGTGCATGGCAACAGGTTGCAAGGCGCGCGGGTATTTTGAACAGGCGTGCAGTAGGTCCTTGAAGGCTGAATCGTTGTCTGTCATGTGTCGCTACTCGGGTGTCCTCGATGAGCAGCTTACTCTGAACCGGTTGAGTTGGGAATCTGCTCAAAAGACATCCGGTATCAGGTCGATTCGGTAGCGGATGCGCCGCCAGGGGTTGTCGTCCTCCAGCAGGCGTATGATGCGCGCCTCCAGCCTTTCGCCCCGGTCCATCATCTGCGCCAGGGTCTTGTTCTCCCGACGCGGCACATAGCCCAGGTGTTCATTCTTGAACCAGACTGCAATTGCGTTCGGGTCATGTGGATTGCCGATTTCACGGCGTAGTTGGAGGGTTTCACCAACACGCAGGAAGGACCAGATGCCGGAAGCCCGATGGTGCTGGTAGCCGGCGAGAGGGGATTCCTGCAGCAGGATGCGCCTTTTCGGTTCGGCAGGAAATGGATAAGCGCAGCGGCTGCCAGCCACAGCAAGATTCAGGTTGCCCAGCAGTTTATTGATGAAGGTATGGCGTTGCATGGCGGCTCTCCCGTTACAAAAAGACATGCACCGCAGTCTAACCCGGGTAGGGGCTCATTCCGTGAGCCTCTGAAAATGAATTTGTACATTCGCCGCTCCTGTTCATCTGACCCACAGGGACGTGGGGAATGCAGAAAATGCACGCCTACAAGGATGTAGGTGGTAGAGCAATGCAGGAGCAATTGCCGAGGAGCAATTTTCTACTGACCCACAGGGCAGCTCTTTTGCATCCCGCAAACGTTGCATTTGTGCGTCTGACCTCCATGGATGCAGCAAATGCAATAGTATTGTTGGGAACAATCCTTGCCCTGCACGGCAGATGTGGGTCGCTCCAGGGCTTCCTGCCCCCGCGACACTTGCACATCCGTGACTTGCGGCGTTGTCGCTCCTGGGCTTCGTGCCCCCGCGACACTTGCACATCCGTGTGCGGCGGTCGCTCCTGGGCTTCGTGCCCCCGCGACACTTGCACATCCGTGTGCGGCGGAAATGCAGAAATTGTCAGGAACAAATTTCTGCCGTGCGCCCGCGGCATACCGTGCATCCATGCACATAAAAAAACCCGCGTGAAAAACAACGCGGGTTAAAGGGGGTGAGGTAAGAAAAAACTAGTTAGAGTTTATTTTCGTGGCAGTGTGTGCAGGTCACTGGTTCGCCTTTGGCGATTGTTACCGTTTCACCCTCGTTGGAGAGGACTCGGTCAGTGGCGGCACGCGACAACACGGTGCCTTCACCATTCACACCATGGCAGGCGCGGCAGTCGTCCGCATTGTTTTCAGCCATGTTTTCATGGCCACCGTCAGAGAAGCTGGTGTCACCCACCGGGTGCATGCCATGCGGGCCTCCCAGGGTGTTGCCCAGGTCGCCTTCGTGACAGGTGCTGCACTCGGTGATGGTGCCGGTGTGACCCTGCAACTGATTCGAGGTCACATTATCGTTGGCCAGCGGATTTTTGTTTGGCCAGATACCGTGGGTGGAACCATGGCAGGCTTCACAGAAGATGCCTCTGTGGCCGGTGCTGACCCGGTAGAGCATCGGATTGCCGATACGCGGATCATCCGGTCCGCTGACTGCAGGGTTGTCTGCCTCGATGACATTCTCGGCAAAACGCTTGTTGCTGGGTACGATCGGCGTTGCTTTGGGGTCATCGCTACGGAATGCCTGGAACAGACGGATGTCATCGATGTTGGCATCGGTGTCATAGTTGTTGACCACTGTGCCGGGGGTGCCCGCCAGGTTGTCCATCGCGTCACCGGTATGACAGGCGCCGCAGCCGGGTTCGTTGGCCCAGGGTACGCGGGGCTGGTCAGGGTTGGTGTAGTAATCGCCACCCAGCTCAAATGCACCAGGATTATCCGCGCTTACATTACGCGTAAAGTCGTCACCCACTTGATCCATGTTGCCGTGGCAGTCCTGGCAGAGCATGCCGCCGTTGGACATGGCGCCGCGCAGACAGTCAGTACGACGGCCGGGATGGCACTGGTAGCAGGTGGCTTCCAGGGCATCTCTACGTTCCTGGAAATTGACGATCATACCCAGGTCATCCTTGATGGCAGGCGGCATTTCCGGGAACAGTTTGTTGCCATTGGCGTCGGTCACGCTGCCGTGGTGGCTGTGCATGACATTGGACATACTCTTGTTGCTGACTTGCTGACGGCCGTTGGCCAGAGAGTCTGAGATGGTGACGCCATTGAGTACCAGTGGGCCGTCATTCTCGGGTCCCAAGGGTCCCAGCTGGGCCAGATCCAGGGCCGGAGTGTAGTGGCAGGATTGACAGACGATCGGCGTCTGATCAACCAGGTCTGGTGTGTATTTGGCGCCATTCGGGTTGCCGGAGCCGTGTTTCAGATCGTGCAGGCGAATCAGATTGGTATCGGCGGCGTACTCTTTACTGACCTCCAAAGGCACCTGATCCATCTTAGGATCGTCTAATACGGTCGCTACCGGGATACCAGCTGCTACCAGGCTGTTGGTTGCCGCGCCATTACCACCGTCGAAGGTTGAATTGTGGCAGGAGCCGCAGTTTGCTTCACCGGAGATCGGTACTACCGTGTCGGTTGAGGCGAGAACTGTACCATTCTGTACAGCCTGAACTCGGTACAAAGGCCATGGATTCTCACGACCAAAGTCATCGAAGGCGGCCAGTGGAATGCCGGGGGCTTCATACCAGTTTACACCTTCTTTTACGTAGCCAAACTGAAAGGCGGGATTGGTGAAGAATGCCTGATCGACCACATAGGCTTCGAAACGCTCAGCCATATTGTCGATGTACGGTGCATGACGCCCCGGCATGGACTGTTGATCGGCAGTCAGGTTGCCATCGCCCAAGTGGAGCTGTTCCACGTTGGGCGCGGGCAGGCCCAGGTCCAGAATATCCGCGAGGGGTCCGGCCGGATAAAACGCCGGCAGGATTCCCGCAGGATAAAAGGGGTCCATGGCATCGCGGGCGACATCCCAGAAGTTGGTCTTGAAGACCCTGCCGCTGGGCAACATGCTGGAATAAACATCCCCGGTGCCGGCGGAGTTGATGCCGCTGAGAATCGGGTCATCTGGATTGGAAGCCGCGGAATAGTAAACCTCGACACCATCGGCGGGGGTGAGTACGGTGGGTTCAGCGCCACGCTGGATAACGGTGGCATGCAACACATTGAAGGGGGGCAGAATGCTAGAGATGCGGGTATCGAAGTCACCGCAGTGCATGCCCAAGTCGTTGATCGCAAAGATCTGGTAACCGGCTTGGCCAGTCAGGGGCTGTTCGGGAACCGGACTGTTGGGAAAACCATTCTGGCTGGTGGAGTTGATGGACACATTCGGTATCACAGGTGGGGTTGGTGGATTGCCACCGCCAGTATCACCGCCGTTGTTGCCACCACCGGTATCGCCACCGCTGTTACCACCACCGCTGTTACCACCACCGGAATCACCGCCGCCGGCTAGCGTGTCACAATCCGCTGGGGCATTGGCAACACTCAGTACAGCTGTCTGGCCATCAGACTGCGTGGCCTGAATGCTGCAGGGCACGCTGGAAGGATCGCGGCTGGTGACTCTCCAGCTGCTGCGTTCGATATTATCAGAGCCTAAGGCCTGCATCGTCGTCGCATTCACGACACTGACGGTTGCCCCGCGTTCGCCGGTTCCTTTGACCCTGAGAGAGGATCTATCTGCATTCCAGCTGGCTGAGGAAATTTCGAAAGCACTCACGCTCTCAGATGAGCTCTTAGAACTACTCTTTCTCTCGTGGCTCGAATCACGGTCAGCCACTGAGGCGGTAGAAAAACTTAATAACATAGCAGCGCATGACAAGGCCAGAGTGCCTTGCCGTTTATTGAAGATAACTTCTTTATTTTTAACCATTTTTTCCTCCAATGGATAGGAAGTCAGGCTTTACCAAGCAAAAAAAGACAATTAAGAGACAATGAAATCCATTGCAACCAAACCCGTTTTTTGTATCAAAAAAGATACATTGTGGGAAAATAGTCCCAAACTGAAATCAGCACATCGATAAACTCATGAGGCCAGATCATTCATTTGCCTCTAGAATCCATTCATGAGTTATTGATGTATTACTGCACTGATGCGTCCAGAATTTTGCTTTTCTTACTTGATCAACAGCGTGCTCAGATTTTCTGGACTGTAAGCCGCGCTATTGTGGGTGTTTCCTGACCCGGTCGTTCCACTATAAAAAGGAACTGGTGTACTCCTGATTACTTCATGCCTACTGGTTTTGCCGACAGCGGTTCTCTGACTGGCAATGGATGAAGTAGGGTTAATGCTAGTGGTCGGAACTTAAGCCCTGCTTAATTATTGGGAATATATGCCCATTTTTGTGGGCCATTTAACATTTTTAAAAAATTTAGCCGTCGAAAAGGAATTTAATGTCTAATTAGTTTCCGTCCAGAAAGGACGGAAACTAATCTGGCATAGGGACGTGTCAGCATTTTCAAAGGCAATAAGCCTTTGTAAATGAAGGAATTGGAAAATCGCATTTTTCGATTCCGTTCCAGAAACACCCCAGGGAGGGGTGTTTCTGGACTCTAACTAATTAGCTTGATCATGGACGCAGTTCACCGGTTGCCATACCAAGTGTTTCTTTTCGCTGTTTCCGTTTCTATGCCACTGTTTACGATGAGTTTTTCAATCACTGTTGTATTCACCTTGGGCCGCTGATGTAGCAATGCAGACAAGATACCAGGAGAAAAAATCTCATGTTGGGATAGTATTCCCATTTTTAGAAGGCTCGCCCACACGGGTTTTTCCTGCTGGATTAATCCGATCAGGGAGATCGTTATTAACGGTAGTGAATTGAATCAGTCGCTAATTTGCGGGTCTGCTTGTCGGCACTGGATCGATTTTCTCGTCGTAAGATGCCATGTGCAGGGGGAGATGCAGGCGGGTTGCCAGTGCTAAATCCGGCATTTTTTTGCGATCCTTAGGATCATTCGGAAGTTTGTTTGGCGGCCTTTCTCTCTTCTATGTACTCGATGTACTCTTTCGGGGTTTGCGTCATACCGGTTTCTGGTGGATTGTCCGAGGTCTTCAGCACATAGATGATACCGAGGATCAATACAATCAAAACGGCGAAGAAGGCGGTATTGTTCATATTCAGTTACCAGCGCAGCAAGTCATTACAATCTTAGGAAGATCTGATTAATTCAAACCTTCCAGTGACACAGGGATGTGCCGCCATTTTCAGTTGCAGTAAGCAATTGAAAAGGAAGGAATCGGACAATCACATTTTTCGATTCCGTGCTCTGATAAATCAAAGATGGATTTATTCAGAGCTTCTATTAAGTATGGCTGAATCCAGTGGCCTCAGCCATGCAGGCTGATAACCAGCCAACCCCGCTCACGCGCCAGGGCGGCGAGGGTTTCATCCGGGTCGACAGCGACAGGATGGTCCACCACGTCCAGTAGCGGGACGTCGTTATGCGAATCACTGTAAAACCAGCTTCTCTCAAGGGTCATCCCTTTATCCGCTAACCAGCGATGCAGTCGCTTGACCTTGCCTTCCCTGAAGCAGGGCTCGCCCGCTACATTGCCGGTATAGCGACCCTCGATCACTTCAGGTTCTGTGGCAATCAGGTGCGGCACTCCCAGGCGCTCTGCGATGGGCTTGGTGACGAAACTGTTGGTCGCGGTAATGATAACCATTGCGTCTCCGGCATCTCGGTGCTTGGCAATCAGCTTTCGAGAGGCGTCAGGTATGATTGGATCGATGCATTGGGTAATGAATATTTCTCTCAACCGCAGCATTTTTGCCGGGTCATTTTCCCGCAGCGGGCGCAATGAGAAGCGCAGGAACTCGAAGATGTCGAGTACCCCATCATTATATTCCTGATAAAATCGTTCGTTCTCGGTTTCGTAATATTCTCCATCCACAATATTCTGCTTGACCAGAAAGGTGCCCCAGAGATAGTCCGAGTCGCCGGCCAGCAAGGTATTGTCCAGATCGAAGAGCGCTACAGCCATGGATAAAACTCCTAAAATTCATTGGTTACCTGCCGGGTGATGCAGTGCTACATTTGTAGACTGAACACTACCGGAATTCCATTTATCAGCAAAGACTTATGTTACTGTTGCCTTGCTGCCTGGTAGCGAATATGAAAAAATCTGAAAAATCGAATGAAAAAATTATAAGAGTATTACTTTGATTGATCCTGAAGGTTTTCGACCCAATGTCGGCATTATCCTTTGCAACCAGCAGCGCAGGTTGTTCTGGGGGCGCCGCATAGGCCAGAATGCCTGGCAGTTTCCCCAAGGTGGAATCAATGTCGATGAGACACCGGAACAGGCCATGTACCGTGAACTGGAAGAGGAGATCGGCCTGCAGCCCCATCAGGTCGAGATTATCGGCAGCACGCGTAAATGGTTACGTTATCGTCTTCCCGAACGGTATATCCGCAAGCACTGTGAGCCGTTGTGCATCGGCCAGAAGCAGATCTGGTTCCTGCTCAAAGCCAACTGCAAGGAAGAAGCATTTTGCTTCGATAAGACAGAAACTCCTGAATTCGAGGAGTGGCGCTGGGTGAAATACTGGCAACCGGTACGCGAGGTGATCTATTTCAAGCGCAGCGTCTATACCCGCGCACTGGAGGAACTGGCTCCGCTGCTGTATCCGGAAGGCGCCCCGGTTCGTGCACACTCCAATTATCTGCGGCAGAACAGGCGCTGATCATTCAACGGGGTTCTTTGCCAGGTACTATTTGGCTGGCGATTCGGTGGAACCTGGTTAAGACCATGATTATCATGATCTATCGTCACATAGGATGCTGATGACTAGGGACACAGGGACGGTTTGCCGTTACAAATATCGCTGCATAGTGATCAATTCTGCGATCTCCCCCTCATGTTCGGCAAAGGCTGACAACCTGGTGGGTCAAACTTGCCGCTCCGATCACAAACAGGGGAGGGCTATTAGACTCGATCAAGCGGAAGTCGTAGATTGCCGCGCGCGTTACTGATGAAACTCGTAAGAACAGGCCCTAGTACAATTGGAGAAAATTATGTCTGAATTGAAAAACCCGCCAGCGGGAATGCCGCGCATCACTCCTTATCTTTTTTACCGGGATGTCAATGCGGCGCTGCTCTGGTTGGAGAAGGCCTTCGGCTTTGCGCGTAAAGCAGAACCCATCGAAGTCGAACCGGGTATGATCCATGCGGAGATGGGCTACCAGGATGGCTTCCTGATGATGGGTACTCCCAGTGACGAGCGGGGCGGAAAAAGCCCCAGTGAGCTGCCTGGTATCCACCAGAGTCTGTATGTCTACGTGGATGATGTGGATGCCCATTACCAGAATGCGATTGCTGCGGGGGCGATGACCCTCACTGAACCCACGGATATGTTCTGGGGTGATCGTATGTATGCGGTGAAAGACCTGGAGGGACATCACTGGAGCTTTGCCCAGCACACCCGGGATGTGGCGGTGGAAGATCTACTCACCCAGGACCAAGATAAGAATAGCTGATCGCCATGCTGGAGCCCCTGCATCGTATCGTCACGGATGTGAATGCCGCCGAAGACCTTGGCAAGGCCTTGGATATCATTGTTGTCAAAGTCAAGCTGGCGGTCGGAGCTGATGTCTGCTCGGTCTACCTCACGGATTTTGAGCGCCGCGAACACGTCTTGCGGGCCACCGAGGGGCTGGAGCCAGAGGCAGTAGGCAAGGTCAGGCTACCCTTGCATCGGGGGCTGATTGGCCTGGTCTGTGAGCGAGCAGAACCCATCAACCTGGCGGATGCACCGAGTCATCCGCGCTATCTGTTCGTCAGTGAGACCGGTGAAACCCGCTACCGGGGGTTTCTCGGGGTGCCGATTATTCAGAACCGCAAGGTATTGGGTGTGCTGGTGGCACGCCAGATACAACAACGCACCTTCGATGATAATGAGGTGACCTTTCTGTTTACCCTGGCGGCACAACTGGCAGGCGCCATAACCCACGCCCAGGCCAGCGGTGAACTCGATACACTGAATGAAAAAAAGCCCCTCACACGTTTTCTTCAAGGCAGGGCAGGTGCTCCGGGCATTGCATTGGGCAATGCGGTGGTGGTTTACCCGCCAGCAGATCTGGATGCCGTGCCTGATCGACCGGCTGACAAACCTGAGCAGGAGGAGGAAGACTTTCGCACTGCGGTCGCCGCGGTTGTAGAGGACATGATGGCGATAGAGGACCGGGTGGAGGATTTTCTGCCGGCTGAGGACCGCGCTCTGTTCGATGCCTGGCTGATGATGCTTAGCAGCGACTCGCTGATTGGCAAGACCATTGAACGCATCTATGCGGGAAACTGGGCCGCCGGCTCCCTGCGGCAGACCATTGAAGAGCACGCCAAGGTGTTTGACAGTATGGAGGATATCTATCTGCGCGAACGCGCCTCGGATGTACGCGATCTGGGGCGGCGTATTCTGATGCATCTCCAGCAAGAGCGGTCGCGGCCAGTCGAATACCCGGAGCATACAGTTCTGGTGGGTGAAGAGATCAGTCCCATGCAATTGGCCGAGGTTCCGATAGAACGCCTGGCGGGGCTCGTTTCGGCAAAAGGCGCCAGTTTTTCCCATGTGGCAATACTTGCTCATGCCATGGGGGTGCCGGCGGTGATGGGCGTCAGCAATCTGCCGGTTGGACGCATGGACGGTCGTTTCATCATCACTGATGGCTATCGTGGGCGTGTCTATGTTTCACCGGCTGCAACGGTGAAACAGGAGTACCTGCGTCTGGCGGAAGAAGACAGAGAATTGAGCGAGGAATTGCAGTCTGTTGAGGACCTGCCTCCAGAGACCACAGATGGTGTCTTGGTTCCGCTCTATCTGAACACCGGGCTGATCTCGGAGATGAATGCTCTTGGCATGAACGAAGCGGCTGGTGTCGGTCTCTACCGCACGGAGGTACCGTTCATGGTGCGGGATCGATTTCCCGGTGAGCGGGTGCAGATAGCCAACTATAGGAATGTGCTGGAGACCTTCGCGCCGCGGCCAGTGACCATGCGCACCCTGGATGTCGGCGGTGATAAGCCATTACCTTACTTTCCGATTGCCGAGTCCAATCCATTTCTTGGCTGGCGCGGGATCAGGATCTCCCTGGATCATCCGGAGATCTTCCTCACTCAGGTGCGAGCCATGCTGCAGGCGGCGATCGATCTCTATAACCTGCGTCTGCTCTTGCCAATGGTCAGTCACGTCAGCGAAGTGGATGACGCCATGCTGTTGGTGCAGCGCGCGCACGACGAATTGGTTGAGGAGGGATTGCCCGTCAGCATGCCTGAAATCGGTGTCATGATCGAAGTGCCGGCTGCGGTTTATCAGGTTGAGGCGCTGGCCCGCCGGGTCGACTTCCTATCTGTCGGCACCAATGATCTGACCCAGTATCTATTGGCGGTAGACCGTAACAGTCCTCATGTGGCGGCGCTCTATGATGATCTCCATCCGGCGGTGTTGCGCGCCCTGATGCAAGTCGTCGAGGGTGCGCACGAGAATCAGCGGGAGGTGAGCGTTTGTGGTGAGATGGCGGGAAATCCAGCGGCGGCCATTTTGCTGCTGGGAATGGGCATCGACAGCCTGAGTATGAATGGTGGTAGTCTGCCTGCCGTCAAATGGGTGATACGCTCAATCAGCAGCGCCCGTGCCAGGGAACTGCTGCAAATTGCCCTGCGTTGTGAAAAGTCATCCGAGATCAAGGCGCTGCTGAATAATGCCCTGGAAGAGATGGGGCTTGGCGGGCTGGTGCGTGCAGGCAGATAGACCTGTGGGTCTGGGGAAGCATCTGAATTAATACTACGTTTCAGCAGTAGAGCATTTTCTGTGCTCTGATAAAGCCATGCATGGCTTTATCAGAGCTTGTATTACAACGTTCCCCAGTTGTCGCGGCGGCGTTGAAAGCGCAGATGCGGCAGGATCAGCCCGATCAGTATGCCAGCAATGATCACACCGGCCCCGATAAGAAACCAGTCTCTGGTGGACTCATTGCTGAGGGCTTGGTTTTCCTGTTTCAGGTCAGCCAGTTTACGGGTCAGGCTCGCAACCTGCTGACGCAATTCATTGCGTTCGCTGGAGATGCGGATTGCATTGGAGGCGGTGCGCTGAATACTCTGCAGCTCTTTTTCCTGCTTCTGCTTTATCGTCTGTAGTTCCGTATGGGCAGACTGCAGTTCGCGGTGCTGTTTCTGCAGATTGGTCAGATTTTTTCGCAACTCGCCTGGCGCAGCCTTAAGATCCTGGATCTCTTTTTCCAGTGCGGCCAGTTTGCTGCGGGCGCTGGGTTCTTTCATCAGCTTGTTGGTCAGCATGAAACCGTTTTGGTTATTGATGCGCACCTTGGAATAACCGGTATCCTTATTGTCTGACAGCACCTCAACCTGTGTGCCGCTGGGAACGATGCGTTTGATGCGATGCGAGGTGCTTTCTCCCGTTCGCAGGGTGATCTTTGCGATATCCGTGACATAGCGGGTATCAGCTGGCGACAGTCCAGGCAGTATCAACAGAATACAGAACAGAGGTGCTTTGAGGATCTTCATTGCAGCAATCCGGCTAAATGGTTTTGGGTAAGGATCAAAATACGACAGTTTGCCGTAAACGACTCGTCAATGCATCCTGACGGGCCCTCAATATGGTCATGAATGAGTGCTAAGGTTCACGGCTTGTAACTATTTTCCCAGCAGGAGAAACTCGATCAGGGCCTTTTGCGCATGCAGGCGGTTTTCCGCTTCATCCCAGACCACAGTGTCCTCTGCATCGATGACAGATGCGGTGACCTCTTCGCCTCGGTGGGCGGGCAGGCAGTGCATGAACAGCGCGCCAGCAGCGGCATTTTTCATCAATGCACTATTGACCTGATAGCCGGCAAAGGCCTTTTCACGCAATGCCTGTTCATCTTCCTGCCCCATGCTGGCCCAGACATCAGTGACCACCAGATCGGCATTTTTAGCGGCAGCCATGGGATCGCGGATGATTTCTGCGTGCGCTGTGGCGGGTGTGAATACCGATTCATCGGGGTCGTAGCCTGCCGGGCAGGCAATGTTGAGTTTGAAGTCGAAGCGGCGGGCTGCATTGATGTAGGAATGGCACATGTTGTTGCCATCGCCGATCCAGGCCACGGTCTTGCCGCGAATATTACCCCGGTGTTCAAAATAGGTCTGCATGTCCGCCAACAACTGACAGGGATGCAGCAGGTCAGTGAGAGCGTTGATCACCGGCACTTGGGAATGGGCGGCGAAGCGCTCCAGTTTGTCTTGTTCGAAGGTGCGGATCATGATGATATCCAACATGCGGGACAACACCCGCGCACTGTCTTCGATGGGTTCACCCCTGCCCAGTTGGGTATCGCGGGGGGAGAGAAACAGGGCGTGCCCTCCGAGTTGAGACATGCCGACTTCGAAGGAAACCCGGGTCCGGGTGGAGGACTTCTCGAAGATCATGCCGAGGCTTTTGCCTTTCAACGGGGTATGTATGTCCCCCCGGTTCTGCATGCGTTTGAGTTCCGTCGCCCGGGTGACGACACTGTTTAGCTCCTGACTGCTCAGATCCAGTATGGAAAGGAAGTGGCGGGGTTTCTTTTGCATGTTGTACAGCCTCAAGGGAGTCCTTAGAGAAAATCGCTGACCAGCTCAGCTACGGTCTCGATGATCTGCTCCGCTTCGCGGTCGCTGATGATCAGCGGCGGCAGCAGGCGGATCACCGAATCCGCCGTGACATTGATGAGCATGCCCCGCGCCAGGGCTTCAGTGACCAGCTCTCCGCAGGGACGATCCAATTCGATGCCAATCATCAAGCCAATGCCGCGGATATCAGTCACCCCATCGATGTCCTGTAGTCTGCTCCTGAAGCCCTCCAGCATGCGCTCGCCAAGCACTGCTGCCCGTGCAACCAGCTGTTCGGTGTGCAAGGTTTCGAGCACGCTCAGGCCCACCCGGCAGACCAGGGGATTGCCGCCAAATGTCGAACCGTGACTGCCCGGACCCAGCACCTCCGCCGCCGTTCCCTTTGCCAGGCAGGCGCCAATGGGTACGCCGTTGCCGAGTCCTTTAGCCAGGGTCATGACATCCGGCAGGATGCCATTGTGTTGATGAGCGAACAGCTTTCCGGTGCGGCCCATGCCGGTCTGGATCTCGTCCAGCATCATCAGCCAGCCCTGCCGGTCACAGATTTCGCGGATCCGGTTCAGATAATCGCCAGCTGGAATGTTCACCCCGCCTTCACCCTGGACCGGTTCCACTAGCACGGCGACCACATCCGCATTGTTGCGGGCGACATCCTCTATCGCCTCGATATCGGCATAGGGTACGCGGATGAAGCCCTTGACCAACGGTTCGAAACCGGCCTGGACCTTGCGGTTGCCGGTAGCGGTGAGGGTTGCCAGGGTGCGGCCATGGAAGCTGTTCTCCATGACGATGATGGCGGGGTTGTCGATGTCACGTTTATGACCATAGAGCCTGGCAATCTTGATTGCGGCCTCGTTGGCTTCGGCGCCGGAGTTTGAGAAGAAGACCCGGTCCATAGCCGCCAGGTGGGTCAGCTGCTCGCCCAGGGAGTCCTGATGCTGAACCCTGTAGATATTAGATGTGTGAATCAGCGTGCCGGCCTGCTCGCACAAAGCCTGCTGCACGGCGGGGTGGGCATGGCCGAGTCCGCAGACCGCAATGCCGGCGAGGGCATCCAGATAGCGTTTACCCTCTGTATCCCACAGCCAGGCGCCTTCACCTTTGGTGAAAGTGACCGGCAGTCGTTTATATGTCGCCATCAATGAGTCAGACATTTCCCCATCCCAGAAAAACGAAAGGCACCCAATTGGATGCCAGTTTCACCCTTCAGCCGACTGAATCGGCGGAAAACCGGTAAGTCTACTTAGCTCTAAGACGGAATTCAAATTTCAATTAACTCCTGTACAAGCATCTCCAGTAAGGCACAATAGCATTGATTTTTCATTTACTTAGGCAAATTTTGGAGTGGACGACAATGATGGCACTGACGCTGACTCTACATCTCCTGGCGGTTATTATCTGGGTGGGAGGGATGTTTTTCGCCCATATGGCGCTGCGGCCTGCAGTCAATGAGCTGTTGCAGCCACCCCAGCGTCTACCCCTCATGCTCAAGGTTTTCGACGGTTTTTTCCCCTGGGTCTGGGGCTCGGTGGTGCTGATCCTCGGTAGCGGCTATTGGATGATGTTCCCCATACATGGAACTGGGATTCCGCTTTCCCAGTGGCTTATGGCAGTGCTCGGTACAGTCATGGCAGTGATCTTCGTGTTTATCTATGGCGTCCCTTATCGTCGCATGACTGTGGCTCTGGAACGGACTGAATTGCCCAAGGCGGGCGCCGCCATGGTGCTGATCCGCCGTCTGATCGGCACCAATCTTATTTTGGGCTTGTTGATCAGTGTGTTGGCTGTTGCCGGCAAGTACAGCGGGTTCTGACAACGTTGGAAAAAAGGCGTTTTTATCCGCATGCAATTGTCACCATCATCGGTGGGTTGCTGTTTCTCACGGTAATATGTCACGATTTTAGTGGGTTTTTTTCCGCAGCAAGTGAATGCTAGTTAGGAAAAAATAGAGTCTCCAGCAGCCTAACCAAAGGAGATGAATCATGAACCGCAAAATCTATCTTGTTTCAGCTCAATAGATTTACCGCTCATTATTTGAAACTGACGCTGCAGCAAGTACTCGAACACAATACAACATCAGGAGGTTTCGTGTGTGATAAACCATGATTATGCCGCTGTTTATATTTATCTAAATATACTTGACTAAATCGCGCGGTATTTCTATATAACCAGTATAAAGTAACAAGGAGGTGAAACCATGAACATGCCTATAAATCCTGCCCCTCATATTCATAACGTTGGAACCTGACCACAGGTGCTCTGATGAATCCAATCAGCCGTGCTATGTGGGTTTTTTACACATGGCGATTTTCAGAGGCTTGTCTTTTCCATTCAAGATAAAGCAGAGGAAATCAAAATGAAAATGTTAGTTACATCTGTATCAACGCTGCTCTTTGTTGGATCTGTCTGTGCAGCCACCGACGCTGAGATTTATCATGGATTCGCGATGGGTAATCCAGACTTGTCAACCGAGACATCAACCAGTGCAGCTGGTCAAGCGGGTATTGGTAGTGACTCGGGAAACTATCGTACAGTTGGCGCGACTAGTAATGATATCTATCATGGATTTGAAATGGATAATGCAGACCTTTGGTCTGGGTTTTCCGATTCTAGAAATGCGTCTGCGTCAGTTCCAGGGATAGGCACTCAATCTGGCAGAACACGACGTCATGCCTTTACTGACAACGATATCTATCATGGATTTGAAAGAAACAATCCCGATCTTTGATACTCTACGACACAACCAGCAGACAAAGGGGACGGCCGCAATCGGTCTAGCCCCCTTTGACTGGTGTTGACGAATGCCAGTTCGGCCTGGACGGTAAAAAAACCAGACGCTTTATGACATTTTTACTGCAAGCTGCCGATTAGCCCCTGTGTCCGATCACCCCATCAACTGTCTCTGTAACCAGAACTCGAACACCGCGATATGCCACAGCTTGCTGCCCTTGATTCGTGTGTGGTGCATCTCCGGGGCGGCCATCAGCATGTCGATATATTCACGGCGGAAGATGCCGCGTTCCCGCGCCACCTGTGAATCGAGGATGTCGCGCATGAACTCGAGGAACTCGCCGCGTACATATTTGAGCGCCGGCATCGGAAAGTAACCCTTGGGGCGGTCGATCACGGAATCTGGCAGGATGCCCCGGGCCATTGCCTTTAGCGGGTACTTGCCGCCCTCTCTAAGTTTCAGTTCCGGTGGACAGCGGGCGGCCAACGCCACCAGGTTTTGATCGAGGAAGGGCACCCGGGCTTCCAGGCCCCAGGCCATGGTCATGTTGTCGACCCGCTTCACCGGATCGTCCACGATCAGGGTGGTCTGATCCATGCGCAGCACCGCATCCAGAAAGCTGTCTGCATCCGGCTCTGCAAGCAGCTCAGCGATGCGCTGGCGGGTGTAGTCTTCGCCTGCCATCTCCGGGGTCACCATGCGCAGATATTCTGGATGATCACGGTCGAAGTAGTGCTTGGCAAAGCGCTCCACCGGCTCGCCTTCGGTCTCCGCCAACATGCGGTGGTACCAGAAGTAGCCGCCAAAGACCTCATCGGCACCCTGGCCCGACTGCACCACCTTGACCTGCTGCGAGACCTGTTCACTGAGCAGGTAGAAGGCCACTGCATCCTGACCGAACATGGGTTCCGCCATGTTGTCCACTGCTTCCGGCAGGCGCTTGAGTACATCGCTGTTGGGCACCAGGAATTTGTGGTGGCTGGTGTTGTACATCTCAGCTACCGGGTCGGAGTATTCGAACTCGCTGCCCTTTTCCTCGGGCTGATCTTCAAAACCCACCGAGAAGGTGCGCAGGTCGGAAACCCCGGCCTCTGCCAGCAGGGCAACCAGCAGGCTGGAGTCGAGTCCGCCGGAGAGCAGTACTCCCACCGGCACGTCCGCTACTTCATTGCGCTTGCGTACGGCTTCGCGCAGGGCGTCATGGATCGCATCAAGCCACTCCTGGTCGGTCATCGGCTGCTCGGGCCGGGTGGCGGGGTAAGACCAGTAACGGCGCAGACGCTGTTCGCCCCGCTCATCGATCAGCAGGCAGTGGGCCGGCGCCAGTTTACGGATACCCTGAAAGATGGTGTGAGGCGCCGGCACCACGCCGTGCAGGGTGAACTGGTGGTGCAGGGCAATCGGATCGATCGCGGTATCCACGCCACCGGCCGCCAGCAACGCCTGGACATTGGAGGCGAAGCGCAGGCGGCTGTTATCCAGTGAGTAGTAGAGCGGCTTGATGCCGAAGCGGTCGCGGGCCAGAAACAGCTGCTTCTGACGGAAGTCCCACACCGCGAAGGCGAACATGCCCTGCAGATGGTCGACACAATCCTCTCCCCAGGCGTGCCAGGCTTTAAGGATCACCTCGGTATCGCCTTCGGAGAAGAAACGGTAGCCCTTGCCGCGCAGCTCCTCGCGCAATTCCCGGTAGTTGTAGATGGTGCCGTTGAACACCAGGGCGACACACAGCATGCTGGTCCACCATCGGTTGGTTGGCATGTTCCGAGAGGTCGATGATCGAAAGCCGCCGGTGTCCGAAACCCAGCGGGCCGTCGCTGAAGCTGCCGCCGTGGTCGGGTCCGCGGCGCTCGAGTCTATTCGTCATGCGCTGGACGGCGCTCAAATCAGCAGATTGGTTGTCGAAACGGAGTTCACCACAAATGCCGCACATCGTTCAGTTCCTGTGTGGTTGGTTCAAGGGATACCTGACCCCCCGGAGTGAGTGTATTGCTGAAGGCCTTTCTGTAGGGTGCGCCGTGCGCACCATAAATGGTTACAGAAACCATGAGCAACGCGGTGCGCACGGCGCACCCTACGATAGTTTTAAAGCGAACTCTTAACCCCGGGGGGACCGGTAGAGTATGCCAAAGATCTATCTCTCGCACATTGATCCATGTAGGCCTGTGCTTCAATCCTCGGCTTTATTTACTATCTGGTGGGAGCCGGGGCGAAGTGGTCGAACTCCATAGTGAACGCACCGCGGCCGTGGGTCGCGGAACGCAGCTCGGTGGTGTAGCCGAACATTTCCGCCAGCGGCAGCATGGCGCGAATCGCCTTCAGCTCGCCGGGCCGGTCTTCGACATCCTGGATCTCTGCACGCTTGGCATTCAGCTGGCCGAGGACATCCCCAAGATGTTCTTCCGGGGTTATTACTTCGGCCTTCACCACGGGTTCCAGCAGTACGGGGCGGCCCTGTTCCAGACCCGTGCGCAGCGCCATGCCAGCGGCGATTCGGTAAGCCAATGGATTGGAGTCCACCGGGTGGGTGGAGCCGTCGATCAGTGTCACCTGGATATCGGTAACCGGGTAACCGCCGATGACGCCGCTCTCACTGGCCTCCCTGATACCTGCTTCCACTGCGGGGATGTAGGCCTGCGGAATAGCGCCGCCGCTGATTGCGTTCTCGAACAGAATACCCTGGCCAAGTGCGGTGGGCTGCAACCTGAGTGCTACATGACCATACTGCCCGTGGCCACCGGTCTGGCGGATGAACTGTTCCTCGGCGCGCTCTACCGGCTGGGCGATGGTCTCCTTGTAGGCGACTTTCGGTTTCCCGGTCAGTAGATTCACACCCTGTTCCAGCCGCAGGCGATCAAGCAACACCTCCAGGTGCAATTCGCCCATGCCAGAGAGGATAGTCTGACCAGTGGTTTCATCCACCTCCGAGCGGAAGGTCGGGTCATCATTCGCCAGCTGGTGCAGGGCGTCGGCGAGCCGTTCATTGTCCTCCGTGGTTCTGGGAACCACGGTGATCTGGATCACCGGTTCAGGAAAGGTGATGGATTCGAGCAGTACGGGGTGTCTCGGATCACACAGCGTGTCGCCGGTGACCGCATGTTTCATGCCGAGCACTGCTGCGATGTCTCCGGCGCGTACTTCGGTCAGGTGGTCGCGATGGGCGGCATACATGCGCTCCAGCCGTCCCACCCTTTCCGCGCGGCCGAGTCTGGCATTCAGGACCTTCTCGCCGGCCTTCAGGATGCCGGAATAGACCCGTACATAGGCCAGCTGACCGGCATAGGGATCGGTCACCGTCTTGAACAGCAGGGCGCTCAGGGGTGCAGCATCACTGGGGCTGCATTGCACCGGCGCTGCGGATTCGGGATGGGTTCCCTGGACTTCGCCGATATCGATGGGGGAGGGCAGATAGTCCACCACCGCATCCAGCAACGGCTGCACGCCCTTGTTTCTGAGCGCCGTGCCGCACAGCACCGGTACGATGCGGTTGGCGAGGGTGGCGCGACGGATTGCCGCTCTGAGTTCTGCGGCTTCGGGTTCTATGCCTTCCAGCCACAACGCCAGCAGACTATCGTCATGCTCGGCGACCTTTTCGATCATCTCCGCCCGCGCCGTCTGAGCTGCCTCCAGCAGTGCGTCCGGAATCGCCGCATACTCTCGACTCGCGCCCAGGGCATCACTCCAGCGCACTGCCTGCATGTCGATCAGGTCCAGCACACCGCTATAGTCTGCCTCGGCCCCGAGCGGCAGCTGCAGGCATACGGGATTGGCCGCCAGACGCTTGCGGATGCTGGTGACCGCCCGGTCGAAATCGGCACCGATGCGGTCCATTTTGTTGATGAAGCAGAGCCGCGGCACCCGGTAGCGATCTGCTTGTCGCCACACGGTCTCACTCTGCGGCTCTACCCCCTGCAAGGCATCGAATACCACGATCGCACTATCCAGCACTCGCAGGGCGCGCTGCACCTCGGCGGTAAAGTCGATGTGTCCCGGTGTGTCGATGATGTTCAGTTGATGATCATTCCAGAATGCAGTCACCGCCGCGTCCACAATGGTGATGCCGCGCTCGCGTTCCTGTTCCATCCAATCGGTGATGGTGGTGCCGTCGTCTACCGAACCGAGTTGATGGGTGCGCCCCGCGTAGTAGAGGATGCGCTCGGTGGTGGTGGTCTTGCCCGCATCGATATGGGCGATCAGGCCGATGTTGCGCAGACGTTCGATGGGGGTATGTTTGCCGCTCAAGATTGCAACTCTCCTCTGTAGATGATCAGAATCTTAACTGGCTGCGGCCGGAAAGTCAGTCACTCCCTGTGTCTTCAGGACCGACCCAGAAATGCGGGTTCCAGGCGACTTCCCACAGATGACCGTCCAAGTCGGCAAAGTAGCCTGAATAGCCGCCCCAGAAGACATCCTGAGCCGGTTTGATCAATCGCGCCCCGGCTTTGACCGCTTGCGCCAGCAACTGATCGACCGCTTCGCGGCTGGCGACATTATGTGCCAGAGTGATCCCGGAAAATCCGTCGCCCGCCGCAGCAACCGTGGCATCCTGCGCCAGTGCGTTGCGTGGATAGAGACCGAGCCAGGTCCCCTGCAGGGGAAAGAAAACGACATTATCATCATCCGTCAGCATGCGCGGCAGGCCGAGTCCTTCCTCATAAAAATGCCTGGCTGCATCGAGATCATTGACGCCGAGGGTGATCATGCTGATTCTTGGCTGCATTGCTGTTTCTCTTATATTAATCTCGATCAGTGGCTTGGCGGCTTTGCTTGCCCCAGCCGCCACCGCCTGGGGTTTCAATGCTCAGATGCTGACCGGGTGCTATTTGTAAGCTGACCTTGGACGGAATCACTTCGCCATCCAGCAGGTTCCTGCCGGGCTTACCTGGCTCACCACCTGCGATCCCCCAAGGGTGATGGCGGCGTCGCTCAGTCAGTAATGAGACCTGAGTGGTGGCAAGAAATTCGAATTCACGAATCAAGCCATCGCCACCGCCGCGCAGTCCTTCTCCACCTGATTGGCGGCGCAGGGCGTAGCGTCTGATACGTAGCGGATAACGGGTCTCGATGACTTCGATAGGCGTATTGAGGGTATTCGTCATATGGGTTTGCACGCCAGACAGGCCGCCCCCAGCGCGACCGGCACCCATGCCGCCGCCGATGGTTTCGTAATAGTCCCAGGCCGGCGACTGAACGCTGCCCATGGCCAGATTGTTCATGCTGCCATGACTGGCGGCAGGAATAGCGTCCGGCAGTATCTGCGCCAGCGCACCCAGCACGGCATCCACGACCCGGGTGCTGGTCTCTACATTACCGGCGGCCACCGCGGCGGGACGCCGGGCATTCAGCAGCGAACCTTCCGGCGCCCTCAAGCGAATCGGCCGGAAAGTCCCGGCACAGGCGGGTGTCTGCGCCGGCATCAGGCAGCGGAAGGCGTAAAAAACCGCTGCAGCCGCCACCGACAGGGGGCAGTTGATGTTGCCGTCGACCTGTTCTGCGCTGCCGGTGAAGTCCACATCCACCTCCCCCTGCCTGACGATCAAGGTCACCTTGATAGGGATGTCCAGGTTGCCCTGACCGTCATCATCCATCAGATCGGTGAAGGTAGTCGTTCCATCCGGCAGCCTGGACAAGGCATGCCGGGCCAGTTTTTCGCCGTAACTGTTCAGTGCATCGAGTCCGCTGTGAAATTGCTCGGCTCCCCACTCATTGACCAACTGCCCGAGCCGTTCCAGGCCACTGCGATTGGCGCTGATCTGGGCCGCGAAGTCCCCGGCCGATTCTGCGGGATTGCGATTGCCGGTCGTCAGTTGGCGAAGAAAGGCCTGATCCACGACCCCGCGTCTGAGCAGGCGGCCTGGGGGTATGACCCGGCCCTCTTCATCCAGACGGCTGGAGACCGGCATGGAGCCGGGAGAACTGGCGCCGATGTCGGCATGGTGTGCCCGGTTGACCAGAAAGGCAATGAGACGGTCGGCGAAGAACAGCGGAGCGATCATGGTCACATCCGGCAGATGGGTGCCCCCGAGAAACGGATCGTTGAGCACCACCATATCCCCAGGATGCCACTCGATACCCGCGACGATGCCGCGCATGGCATAGGCCATGCTGCCGAGATGCACCGGGATATGCGCGGCCTGGGCGCAGAGTTGTCCCCGGGCATCGAATACCGCACAGGAGAAATCCAGGCGGTCACGGATGTTCGGTGAAAAGGCCGCATTCCGCAGTACTGCGCCCATTTCATCGCAGACCGCCTCCAGTCGTGATGCGAAGATATTCAGTTCGATTGGATCCATATCTAACGCCTTAAGGGTTGCCATAAACCGAGGTCATATTCTCCCCCACAAGGATTGCTATTGCATCGGGAATCACACGTGGATAGAATTGCCGACCATTCTACTAGGTTTTTAATCGATTCGTTACTATTGAATCCCGAAGCACAAAAGACACAATCAATCTAAGGAGTATTGAACCATGGCTCATGAACTGCCTGCGCTGCCCTATGCCAAAAATGCACTGGAACCTGTAATCTCCAGCGAGACCCTGGATTTTCATCATGGCAAGCATCACAACACCTATGTCACCAATCTGAACAACCTGATTCCAGGCACCGAGTTTGAGAATGCCTCACTGGAAGATATCATCATGAAATCTGAGGGTGGTGTGTTCAACAATGCTGCACAGATCTGGAACCACACCTTTTATTGGAACTGCCTGCGCAGCCCCGCTGACGATAACGCTCCGAGCGGTGCGCTGGCGGATGCCATCAACAGTACCTTTGGCTCAATCGACGAGTTCAAGAAGAAGTTTGCTACCTCCGGTGCCACCAACTTTGGCTCCGGCTGGACCTGGCTGGTACAGAATGAAGACGGCAGCCTGGAGATTTACAACACATCCAATGCCGGCTGCCCGATGACTGCGGGTAAGAAGGCCCTGCTGACAGCCGATGTCTGGGAACATGCTTATTACATCGATTACCGCAATGCCCGCCCGGCCTACCTGGAAGCCTTTTGGAAGATCGTCAACTGGGACTTCGTCGCCGGCAACATGAGCTAAGCGGCAAATTGAGCGATTAGTTCAGAGTTTGTTTCTGAACAGAAAAGGGCCTTCAGAGGGATTCCTCTGGGGGCTTTTTTATGGCGATTCCATTCACGGTTAGAGATTTACCTTGACTACTTTAATGATACCGGTGTTGCCAGCAAGCTGGATGGAAAATGAGTCCAGCCAGATTTTTTCCACCATTGTTAGCGGGGGCTGATCCACTGACTGAGTCTTCGAGGAAATATTGATGAAAAAACTTGCTTTCTTAGTCGTTGTTACCGCTCTGGTTTATGGATTCCTTCAAGAGCAAGGCATCAAAGTACCGAGCTTTTCTTCTCCTTCAAGCAGCAGCGATACAACACTTCAAACTGCCTATAAGAACCAGCGGAGTGATCTTCAGGTTCGCGGAGCAGGCGTTGTTACTAAGATACTGCCAGATGACCTGCAAGGATCGAAACACCAGAAGTTCATCCTGAAGATGAGTTCCGGGCAATCCGTATTGGTCTCGCATAATATTGATCTGGCGCCTCGTATCTCTGAACTACAAACCGGCGATAAGATTGAGTTTTACGGAGAATATGAGTGGAATGCAAAAGGGGGCGTCATTCACTGGACTCATCATGATCCAAATCACCGTCATGTCGATGGTTGGTTGAAGCATGAGGGAAGAAGCTATCAGTAAGTCTTTGACAAGCGCTTTGCCCCATCTATCCGGAGCTTCAAACAATTACAGATTGTTACCAATAAGGGGCATTAAGGATTTGCGCAACCAGGCGCATAGCAGACGTATATAATTGATTCAGAACATCAAGCGACTATTTCTCTGGGAGTACTCATCAGCAATAAACCAGACTCTCTATTGATGGATGCATTTCTGTAAATAACCGCTTAACATTTCGGCATTGACAGGTTTGGAGAAGAGAAAGCCCTGTCCATACTGACATTTTTCATTGGTCAAGATGATTCGTTGCCTCTCGCTCTCGATGCCTTCTGCGACGATTTCTAACTCCAGACCATGTGCCAGGGCGACTGCGGCACGCACCACGGCATCATCGTCGCTGTCGGTTTCGAGATCCTGGACAAAGGAGCGGTCAATCTTGAGTTTGTCGAAGGGGAACCGCTTGAGTTGATTGAGGGATGAATAACCGGTTCCAAAATCATCCATCGCAAGTCTTATCCCCTGTGCATTCAGCTTCTGCATAATGCGTCCGGTATCACGGTGATCCCGGATGATCATGCCTTCAGTCAGTTCCAGTTCCAGAAACTCCGCGGCCAGTCCCGTCTCTTCCAGAATATCCGCGACCATTTCGTTGAATCCGCCATACCAGAATTGACGTGGGGAAAGATTAACCGCAACTATGAGCTGCAGTTCATTATGGCTGTTCCAGTCAGCCATTTCCCGACACGCCTCGCGCAGTACAAACTCGCCGATGGGAATGATCAAGCCGGTTTGTTCGGCAACGGGGATGAAACGCTCCGGTTCCACCATACCCAGTACTGGATTGTGCCAGCGGATAAGTGCTTCACAGCCCACCGGAAAGGCATCGTGCAGTCTCACGATAGGTTGGAAAACCAAAGAAAATTCACCACGCTCCAGGGCGTTGTGCAGTTGTTGTTCCAGCTTTGAATATTCGCGCGTGGCCTCATCCATGCTTGGCGAGAAAAAGTGATGGGTATTCTTACCTTCCGCTTTTGATTGGTACATGGCTAGGTCAGCTCCCCGCATCAGTTCCTTGGTGTTTGTTCCATCATCGGGAAACAGGGCAATGCCCAGGCTGGCGGTGACAATAAATTCAGATTCGGCAAGCAGGAATGGCCTACTGAATTTATCAATGATGGTATGGGCTATTAACTCGAGAGTTTTCAGATTGTTGATCTGTTGGATGATAATCAGAAATTCATCCCCGCCAAGTCGGGCTACTGTATCTGACTCGCGGATCGCGGATTTCAGTCTTTGAGCGGCTTCAAAGATAAGGATATCGCCGGTATCGTGTCCCAGGGTATCGTTGACTTTCTTAAAATCGTCGAGATCGACAAAAATCAGCGCCACCTTACCGTTTGTGCGGCCTACCAGGCGGATCGCCTGTTCCAGCCGATCCTGGGCGAGTACCCGGTTTGGCAGTCCAGTGAGGTCGTCATACTGCGCCTGATAACGTATTCTCTCAGCTTGCGCGCGTTTTTCGGTGATATCCTCACCAATCCCTATGTAGTTTGTAATCCGTTCTTCGTTGTCTCTTACGGGTGAGATCGAGAGTCCAATCCAATACTCTTTTCCCTGCTTGTGGTGAACCTGAACTTCACCGTGCCATGAATTGCCGGTTGTGATTTGAGACCCTATTTCTTGTAGCAGCTGTTCGTCGATTTGAAATGAGTTGAGTTCTCTGAAGTTGGTGCCAAGTACCTCTTCCTCACTATAGCCGGAGAGTTTGCTGAACATCGGGTTAACATATTCGATAGTACCGTCCACACTGGCGATCAAGACTTCAACCGGACTTTGGGCAACTGCCTTGGATAGCTTGGTGAGTTCCTGAGTGCGATTCATCACTATCGATTCAAGATTGTCATTAAGCGTCTGTAGTTGTTGGAATGCTGTGATTTTATGTTTATGCAGGCGATAAAGTATTACCAGCGAGACCAACCAGAAACCGAGCAGGATGGCAAAGTTGCTGCTGAATCGCTGGTTGATGATCTGGTTATATTCCGGAAGCAGGCGCGACTCTAAAAAGCCGATGGCTTTCCATCGCGTGCCTGGCACATCGTTTTGGAGAAAGGAAGCATCTTGTTCATCTTCACTAATCCTTGGCTTACGGGTCAGTTGATTTCTAGCTCCTTGGGCACCGAGGTCAATCAAATCGGGTTGATCACTCCTGACCAGATAGATGAGATGCCCAGGTAACTGTTGAGAGCGTATCAACTTGGTAAGGATTTCACTATGAAAGCTGATGAACATAATGCGGCTCGCTTGATCGCTTCCATTCCAAAGCCCCATGATGTCGAAATGATAGGCGTTGGGCTGAGGGTGGATAAATGGCATATAGGAGCGTAACCCGTCATGAGAGTGGGTGATTGCCGGGTCACCCTGTGCGAATAGTTTGATCTCCTCGATACAATAGTTACCAATGCGCTCGCCCATGTCATCCGGTACTAAAGTGCCATTGCTATCCACAATCGTAAAGGCATACATTTCTGGATGATAGGCTTTCAACTGCTGCTCAAATCTGGCAATCCTTGCTTCATCATCAGGATGGGCAAGGATCTCTTCGAGTGTCTGACGGTGATCATTCGCAATGGCAGTCACAATGCGGCTGCGATTTTTAATCTGATTTGCGATTTCCAGTGCAACAGAGTTCACTGAGTTGCTGAGAAGGTCATGTTGGGTAGATTTATAGGCCTGGAATTGTTCGAATGCTGACCAAATGATAAACAACAGTCCTGCAACCGTGCCTATTGTCAGTAAGAGACTTGATAGAAAAAAATCCCAAGAGGGTTTTTTGGAGAAAATCATTTCACTCAACCAACTTTTCAATGATTGTGCTCTATCAAACACCCCGAAAATCACAACTGTCCAAAAGAACTGCCAAGGTAAATCAAAGCCATCACATTATTCCGCCTATTCTATTCAGCTAGTGCTTGAACTGGCTCAATAAATCCCATGTATGTTATCTGAAAAAACTGAAATAGGAACAAAAATCTTTCAGGTTGGGTGTTCAGGGGTTCTGAGACGATGAATCTAGTGGGTGACTATTCATGCACCCACATACTACGGGGAGTAGAAAGGGGGCAGGTGGTTAAATAAATCTTCCATCCAACTCAGGCTTCATGGAAGAGTGTATCGGTCGGTAAACGGCCTAACCAATTGTTAACACGACGCTGAATATTCTAATCGGATCGTATATCGCCCCGATGAAATGATGTCGTTTCTAATCATTGGTGATGTCTTAAACAGCAATCAGAAACTCTAAGGCATGGATTTAGCCGTAGTAGGAAAATGGTTCTCAAAATGAATTTAGTTATGTCCGTTCGTACCAGCCATGAATAATTAATTATTCTGGGCAAGTAGCATAAAAAAACCTGTATTTACCGTTGATTAGGTAGTATGGCTAGGCGTTTGTACTGATATTTTTAAGTAAAATAGCCTGCTTTTTGTCCGAGAAGGTTGGGTGATCTGTGTAAAGGATTTATCGATAAATCCGCTAATCCATTCGCAAACCAATGGATTCAATAAGAATCAATTACAAATCGATCCTGTCGCTTGTTAATTGATTTTACTAAAACAGATTACTTAATTGGATAGTTAATGAACACTAATATACGTAAGAAATGCTGTTTTTTCATGATCGCTCTATTATTGAGTTTCGTGAATAACTTATTTGCTGCAAGCTTTGCAGAGGCATTCAAGGGTTTTGTTCTTGGTGTAGATCAGAAAAAAATGAATAGCGATAATTACCAGATGCCCAAACTCCCCAATTCAAGCTATTCAATAAAATGCATGGAGTGCCATGATGGCGGCAAGGCGCGTTCTGTAACATTGAAGCATGCCGATACACCAATGAAATTCACCGGTCACGGATCAAATAATCATCCTGTTGGCATGATCTACAGTGACTATGCAACTAAAGACCCCGTAGTTTATGTTTCACCAGACAGGTTGGATAAACGAATCATACTGGAAAATGGTGAAGTAACCTGCATATCCTGCCATTCGTTTAAAAGCACTTTTTTAAAGGATGCTGATGCCTTCATAAAAACTGCTGCATTGAGTGACAATGGATTTTCATCTGAAGTTTGTACTGCTGATAAAAAAGAGTTAACAACCGGATCAAATATCACAACACTCTGCCTCTCTTGTCATGCATTATGACAGCATTAGAGATATCGAACTGATCTTAATGAAGGTCTGTTTAATCTAATGTGTACCTATTATGCAACCCCGCATAATGCTACTGTTATCTTGATGTAATTCCCCTGCATCCCTAAACAAGCAGAACCGCTATCTATGATCATTGCAATGAAATCTATTTGCAATCGTTGATTGTCATGCTAAAAAGAAGCGAAGTCGCGTAGTCCATGGCAGACCTAGGCTAGGGGTTCTTGGCCGGGGTAGAGTAAGCACGAAGTCCTTTAGCCGGCGAAAGGCGTAACCAAGGGCTTCCGATACGCCATCTTGCCGTTTGAGGGTTGCTGCTTAACCAGCGCCGAGGGAAGCATTGGCTTGGTAAAGTGGCTTAGGCAGAGTGGTTGGTATTCAATTAAAATGTCGTGACAAATGAGGGCCAAAGCGGATTTGGGCCTACCGTTTCACATTCGAAGCGTCACGGCATGCTTCTAATACCAGGTATGGCCTTATCATAAAAATAAATGCACAGGATGCACTCAATCATATTTTTCTATCTGCGTGGTAGACTTGCACTAACTGCAGAAAAAATGGAGGACTAAACAATGAGAATATTACACACAATGCTAAGAGTGGGTGATCTCAAAAAATCACTGGAATTTTACACAGAAATCCTCGGAATGAATCTTCTTCGGCAGAAGGATTATCCTGATGGTAAATTTACCCTGGCTTTTTTAGGGTATGGCCCCGAAAGTGACAATACTGCGATTGAACTGACATACAATTGGGGTGTAGATAATTACGATCGAGGCAACGGATATGGACACATCGCCATAGAAGTGAATAATGTCTATGAAGCTACTGACAAAATCAAAAACAGGGGTGGGAAGATCATACGCGATGCAGGCCCGATGAATGCGGGAACAACTATTATTGCATTCGTTTCAGATCCTGATGGCTATGAGATAGAACTCATTGGTAAGAAAGTTTAACCTTCGTGTAAGAGCTACCTTGGTTGCAAAGCATCCACAATTTCTTCAATGACAGAATTCTGACTATCCAGTTATTACCTTTCCGTATGCTGGCTTGATATAAGGCGGGACAAACAGGTAGGTCGTAAGGGCTACCAGGCAAGCGATCATACCAATCTAATTCATTGACAATGGACAAATGTTAGTGCTGATTTTCAGAGACTATTTAATGGTCATTGGGTTGCTTAAGACCTATCCAGATTTTTGGGTCTATCCGGATCTCGCAAAGGATATAAGCAGTTGAATGGCCATAGATTCATCTGTACTTTTGATCGTGCAAACGTATTCAAGAGACAGAGGAAACAGAATCTATGGCCACAGGCAAGGTTATCGGAAAACTACTGAAGTTCAAAGGATTCAAAGCAGTAGATCTGGCATTCAAGAGAGGCAACGAACTGCATATAGCCGTTAAGCCATTCAAGAACGGCTGTCAATGTTCGCAGTGTGGGCGACGCGGCAAGATAGTGAGGGTACGACCGGAGGTGCGCTGGTGGAGAGATATTCCCGTCGGTGGTTGGACAGTATGGTTCGTGTACGCTCCTCGAGAGATCCAATGTCCAACCCACGGACGTGTTGAGGAACAACTGCCCTGGGCCGACCAGTATGCTCGCGTGACCTATCGCTATGAGTACGTCATGTTGCGTTACGGCCAGATGATGACGCAGAAGGCTGCCGCCGAGCTATTGCGCATATCGGCTTCAACGCTTTCGGATCAGCTTCATCGATGCATCAAGCGCATCCGTGCCGGTCACAGGATACGAGGCCTGAGAACAATAGGGATCGACGAGATATCGTATTGCAAGGGACACAAGTATGCCACGCTAGTTTACGATCTGGACCGTTCCGTCGTGCTGTGGGTTGGAGAAGGAAAAGGTAGGACAACCATCGACAAATTCTTCGATACCATGCTCAGTGATTACCAGAAACAACAGATCACTGCAGGCTGTTGTGACATGAGTGATGCTTACATCGGTGCTATCACGACGCATTGCCCCAATGCTGCTCTGGTCCTAGATCGATTTCACATCGTGAAGGCATTGAACGGCGCTGTCGATGAGGTTCGCAAAGAGCAGTGGCGAGAGGCCAACGTCAGTGATCGTAAGGCGCTCAAGGGACTACGATGGCTTCTGTATCGCCATTCCTCCACCCGTTCCAGAAAGGACACCCGCACACTTAGAGCTCTGGATAAAGGCAACAGGCGAATCTACAGAGCATGGTGCCTGAAAGACGAGTTTGAACGTTTCTGGAACTACAATGCACGCTGGGCTGCGGAACGATTCCTCAAGGGCTGGATGACAGCGGTAAGGAGAAGCCGCCTGGAGCCAATGAAAAAGTTCGTGGAGACCGTACAACGGCACTACGATGGAATCCTGGCATTCATCGACACGGGCCTGACAAATGCAATTGCCGAGGGCCTCAACCGAATTGTCAAAATCGTCAAGAACAGAGCCAGCGGATTCCGTACATTGGACGCATTCGCTGACATGATTTACTTGACCGCTGGGGATGTGGATATTCCTGCGCACATTCCATCGAAATTTCGTACAGTATGAACGTACCTGAAATCACTATATAGTCAGACCAGAGTTAATGATCATGCGTTGCGAATTCCGGATATAGCCAGATTTTTGCATCAATACATGGAATGAGGTTGTTCAACTTGTCACCACTTGAATACCTCGATGTGGCACAGTCACTGGTCATGATTATGCCAATATAAACAGTGATGATGGCTCCGAGAATCAGTATGCAAACGCTACCGGTAATGTGCGCGGGTGACAAAAAAGATAGCCATTTAAAAATCTGACGCTGTAAATGGTAAGGCTAGGGACATGAGTAGAAATGTCGTTTCTGAGGGAACAATAGTTACTATTCTTATGGTGAGTGAAAGCGCTGTATAAGATGAAAGTAGTCTATGATCACAAATCCACGCTGATAGAAAGTCTATGTGAAAGTAGATAAGGATTCACGATGACAATGTCAGCCAGACAGGAGTCGGAAGATGATAAGAGTCCAACAGATAATTACTTTTATATTGCTGTCTTTCTTTGTCACGGCGTTCTGCCAGGCAGAAATACAGATCGATGGATATTTCATAGCTCAGGATGAGTGTCCGGCCTATCATTCAAAAAACAAAAAAACCAACCCAGGAAATATACATCTGACCACCAATATGGCATATGAGGTTTTGTCCAAGAACAAAGTAAATGCCACTCATTACAGGATAATGATCGACGAGGTTTCACCCCAAGAGCGTTGGGTATCCATAAACTGTGGTAAGTTGCTGGTAGACTGCCGTGAACACCCGGCTGGGGACAGTCGGCCAACCCCAACTCCGGTTCCCGTTCCTACACCACAACCTGACCCAGATCCTGTACCGCCACCTCCGCCTGTTACCCGTGGCCAGGATTATCTACTCGCTCTCAGCTGGCAACCAGCTTTTTGTCAGACACATCAACAGAAAACAGAGTGTGAGACTCAGACAACAGATCGCTATGATGCAAGCCACATGGCCTTGCATGGCCTCTGGCCTCAACCGAAAAGCAACATTTACTGTAATGTCAGCAGCAATGCAAAAAGACTCGATAAACGTAAGATGTGGAATGAATTACCCGTGTTGGGTCTCACAGAGGAGACCTTTGGCGATCTGATTGAAACAATGCCTGGCGTAGCTTCATATTTGCACAGGCATGAATGGATCAAGCACGGTTCTTGTTACAGTACCACTCCTGAAGAGTATTACAGGGAGTCAATAATCCTGACTGAGCAGATCAATGCCTCTGCTGTTCGTAACCTGTTTGCTGACAATATCGGTCAGACCGTCTCATCCAGTGAGATTAAAGCAAGCTTTGATGACGCCTTTGGAGCTGGTGCCGGAGATAAGGTCCAAGTCAAGTGTGATGAGGAAATGATTGTTGAGCTGTGGATCAATCTAAATGGCAGCATTGATGATGGAAGCCGAATTTCTGATCTGTTGATAAATGCTGATCCTGCGGCATCAAGTTGCGCAAGCGGTGTTATCGATCCGGTTGGATTCTAGTACTCCATCAACATAGGATTGATGGAGTAGCAGGTATTTCGTCAGTATTAATCTGGCAATCAAATAGGTCTCCATGATCTATTTGATTGCTGCCGCTGAAAGCGGCAGAGATGTATCAATTTCCTGGTATTTAATTGACTTTTAATGGTCTGCGTCCGTGTCGGTACATCTGACCCATAAGGTATATGAAAAGCCGCATCTCGCAGGAACTACCTAGGGATGCAAGTCTTTCGTTAGAAGCCTAACGCAGAGATTGGCCACGTCCCGGTTTTTCCGAATGCTGTCACACAAAGGTAATCTGAGGGAGTTGTGCTGCCGTACAATTCTGATTCAGCCAGGCTAGAACATTCCAAAACATGGTTTTGTCAGATTCATGCGAAGCTGTGGTATTTCGCATCAGCTTGCACTGGAACCCCTCGCTGCCGGTAGTCCCGAGGACTATCTGGCCTATGCTGTGCTCCTGGCCTTCATGGTCGGCGCCTTCCAGTTCTTTCTTGGCGTGTTACGTTTGGGTGTGCTGGTGTTTTTTACCATCACCTATCCGGGTATCTAAGCTAAATGGATTTAGCGAGATTCGGCGATAACCGCAGGTTAACCTAGAGCCCGTAGCGTGATTCACCCAGCAGTTGATTAGTGATATCAATGTAATTACACATTCAACCAATCTGTTACTTTCAGAATGGAGTGGTCATATATGGACCCACCCCGTTTGCAAGGCCCAGTAATACATGGCGAAGAAAAAGGTTGCTGTCATATATCCGGCCTCTATCTGAGCTTATAGATAGCTCACGGCCTCAATGGAGTATCCGCGCACCTCAACCTAATCAACTGCACGGCCTTTAAGGCCCTTAACCGCTACAGGTTCTTGAGGTGCCGGTCTAACCTATCTTGCCATCTTCGTTACTGTACCTACGCAACCGTTGTGAGTCCTAACACACCCCATGCTCGGGCAATTCCTCGAAGGGTTTTCCACGCTTTATCCATGGGCGCAGTGCCCTTTGATCTTGCACGTAGCCGGTGGCTAAAGGGTGGAAAACCCGGCCCTTGTCTGTGGCACACATCGCCATCACACGCTGGCCTGATAGCATTCGCCACGGCTGAGCAACGCCCAGAGAATACGTGCATTTTTGTTCGCTAATGCGACCGCGGCCCGGTTGGTTCCCCGTTCGGCGACGAGACGCTTAATCCAGCGACTGCGTTTATCGTCTTTGTCTCGACGGAACACCGCTTGTATCACCGAGCGGGCCCCATGGACCAACAAAGTGCGAATATAGCGGTCTCCCCGTTTACTAATGCCGAGTAAACGGGCTTCTCCGCCCGTGCTGTGTTGTCTTGGCACCAAGCCCAGTGCCGCGGAAAATTGACGGCCATTGCCAAACTGTCGAGCGTCACCAAAGGTGGCCACCACGGCGGTCGCACTCAATACACCTACCCCCTCGATCGCTTCTAAGCGTTGGCACGCCTCCTGAGCAAGAAATGCTTCTTGGATACGTCGATCATAGTCGCTGACTCGCTGATCAATATGGCGCAATTCCGTATACAACTCCGATAAAAACGCCCGAAAACGCTCTGTCAGCCCATTTTCCCCATCTTCGAGAATCTCCGGTACGCGACGGCGTACATGACCGATCCCCTTGGCAATCACAATACCGTACTCACCCAGCAAACCACGTATTTGATTGACCTGAGCCGTACGGGCCTTGATCGCGCTTTGACGTATCCGGTGCATCGCTTGCAAATCCTGCTGTTCAACCGTCTTGACGGCTACAAACCGCATGTTGGGCCGACCCACCGCTTCGCAAATGCCTTCCGCATCATTGAAGTCATTTTTGTTGCCTTTCACATAGGCTTTAACAAACTGGGGCGCCATCAGTCGCACTTCGTGGCCTAACTCTGAGCGATTTGACGCGCCCAATAATGAGCTCCACCACACGCCTCCATCCCAATCAAACACGCTGGCATCTGAGCCAATGTATTGAGCAATCGTTTCCGGGCAAGTTTGCTTCTAAGCACAACCTGACCCAGATCATCAACACCCCACAGGTGAAAGCTGTTCTTGCCCAAATCAATACCGACTCGAACCACTAAATTGCTATTATTCATCTTGGACCCTCCTACTTTTGTCGATGGTGTATTTGCAATTCCATCGTGGCGCATTTGACGCCGTATTTGAAGTGGGATGGGTCCATACCATTAACTGCGGTTTCTAGGTTTAAGGATCAGGCGCTTGTTCGCGGAACTAGTCCCAGAGTCTGACTTGAGGCAGGAGAGCTTGGAATATCCGCAGTGCTAGCGGTCCGGCCAGGAATTAGCCCACATAGGATCAGGCTCTGGCATTGACTGATGTGGATATGCTGGAGCCTGATAGTCATTGTAAGGATACTGCATTGAAGGATGAGTTGAAGGATTGATACTCCTCTGCCCATAATTTCCCGTCCAGCGCTTAGCTTTTGGTTTTTTCTCTAGAGGTCTGAAGCTGTATTTGCTCCTGGGCTGCTGAAGCGCGCCATATCCTGGCGGTGACTGAAACGCCATTTCATCCGTCACAGCTGGATATTCTGAGCCCTGATATTGTGGATACGACGGTTCATTATAATTATCTCTCGAGGTCGCACCACTCGGCGTGCGGAAAAGAAAACCGTCAAGGCCGGAAAACTGGCTGGAGCCGTACTCACCTGATCTGCCGTAACCCGATGAATAGTTGCCATAGATGTCGGCTGATGGTTCATATCTGCCGTATGCGTCCAGTGCCGGGGTCTGTTGTGGCTCGGGCTGCCAGTTAGGGGATGCTGGAATAACTGGTTTTTCTTGTTGAGTGGATTGTTCAGCTTCATGCTGATCTTCATCTTCACCACCCCAAAAGAATATTACGATAGCGATTGCAAGGACTGCGACTGGCCAAGTTCTGAGTTTTGACATAAGAACCGCTAAAACCTGCTGAATATTTCTGTTGAATTCGTACCTTAGATTATAGGCTAGTTTGATAGTTCATTCCCAGAGAAAGACGTCACCTTGTTTCAGCGGCTTACACAATAGAACTCCAGTAATGCTTTATGTAGCTAAAGCGATGCGGATTTGGCAATGAATCATAGAAATAATGCGCTGTTCTGAGGCTTTGAAGTGTTGCGGTCAATCATGATTCGAGGTGCCGCTATTGCGGGAAGCTGCAACTGGTGCCAGAGCCAGTAGCACAATTCATTGCTTCGAGCCGGCAAAAAGCTCATTCGGTATCTGAGCGTTTTTCATGTTGCAGCTACAATCGCTGCATTGAATAGTGAATCCACTGCTCATATTTCCCCACTGATTTTGTTAGTATTTGCCGTGCAAAGTACTAAATAATTATTACTAGAGCGTGAGGAGTTGGATTATGAGCAGTTTATATGAGCGTTTGGGTGGAGAGGCTGCAGTGGATACGGCCGTAGACATCTTCTATCGCAAGGTGCTCATGGATGAGCGGATCAATGAGTTTTTCGATGATGTGGATATTGAGAAACAGTCAGCCAAACAGAAAGGGTTCCTGACCATGGTCTTCGGCGGCCCTAACAGCTATACCGGCAAGGATATGCGCGAAGGTCATAAACATCTTGTAGAGCGCGGGCTCAATGACAGCCATGTGGATACAGTCATTGAATTGCTGGGTGCAACTCTGAAAGAACTCGGTGTCAATGATGCAGATATTGCTGAAGTGGCGGCTATTGCGGAATCGGTGCGTGACGACGTGTTGAATCGATAATGCCTGAGATCAGTTTTTCTGGACGATCCTACCCGGTAGAGGAAGGCCGCTCCGTACTCGAGACCCTGCTCTCAGCCAACTCTCGGGTGCCCAACAGCTGCCGAGCCGGTGTTTGTCAATCCTGCCTGATGCAGTTGGTGAAGGGGCAGTGAATGCAGACGCCCAAAAGGGCTTGAAGGATAGCTGGGTGGCCCAGGGTTTGTTCCTGGCCTGCCAGTGTCATCCGGACCAGGATATCGAGATACGGCTCCCGGCCATGGAAGGTCTGCGCCTGATGTGCCGAGTCTCTAAACACGACAGATTGAGTGGAGAGGTTGCAGTGATACGGCTACAACCTTCCGAGCGGCTCGAATATCGCCCTGGGCAACATGTAACAGTCTGGAAGGATGAGCTCTTGGGCCGCAGTTATTCACTGGCCAGTGTCCCGGCAATCGATGACGTTGAATTGGAGCTCCATATCAGGCGTCACCCTGAAGGGAACCTCAGTCCCTGGTTGCATGATCAGGTCCGGAGTGGGGACCAACTGCAGCTTCAAGGTCCCGGAGGAGAGTGTTTTTATACCTCGAGCAATCCAGAGCAGCGCCTGCTGCTGGCTGGAACCGGAACAGGGCTTGCGCCACTGTATGGAATCTTGCGGGATGCCCTGCAGCAGGGACATACCGGTCAGATACATCTCTACCATGGCGCGTTGGATGCTGATGGCCTGTATCTCCATGAGACCTTGAAGCAACTGGCGAAGGCCCATGAAAACCTGCACTACCGTCCTTGTGTACTCCATCAAAAACCAGGGCAGGACACATTGATTCAGGTGGCTCATCTGGCCGAATTGTTGCGTCAGGATTGGCCTGGTCTGCAAGGCTGGAGGGTCTATCTGTGTGGTGACGAACAGTTTGTGAATCAGCAACGTAAGCTGTGTTACCTGGCCGGTGCCAGGTTGCAGGAGATCTATGCAGACGCCTTTATCCGCTCATAGATTCGGATCAGGAGGCTTCGAAGCGGCCATCCGTGGCCAGCACGATCTGAAAGTGGCCTGACCATTCTGCCGACGGCTGAGCTCGAGACAGATCGACGATCACACTGTCTCTTAATTCCGGATGGATGCCGTTGAGGATGAAGTCTTCATTATTCAACGGTTCTCCTGAGACATACATCTGGGTCACCAGGGGTTCGAATCCCGGACCGCTGATGGCGAAGTGTATGTGGGGCGTGCGTCCTGGATAGGCCACAGGCCGAATAGTGCGAAAGCGGTATATTCCGTCACGCCCGCATTGATAATGGCCATGTCCCTGGAAATTCGGGTCGAGGGCAGCAATGTTGGCATCTCGGGGATGACGATAACGCCCATTGGCATCACACTGCCAGATCTCCACCCGGGCATCAGCAACGGGCTTGCCGTCGATATCGACCACATCACCCGTGAGATGGGTGATCGCCCCCTCTGCCAGTTCTTTGGATCTCCCGAACTGGATCAGATCATTGTCGTCATCCAGAGGGAGTTCCAGTGGATAGAATGGGCCACTGGTCTGGGGCGGGGTTGGATTGAGTCGGGCCTTGGCTAGGACGCCAAACGGCAGCAGAGAGAGCACGCTGCCTGTTATCCCGGCTTTCAACACCAGTCGGCGGTAAAGATCGGTTTCCATAAGTAGCCTATGTTTGTAGATTTGATGTTTCTGACAGGGCTCTAAAGGTCCAGTCTTCAAGTTTTTCCCTAAGTCATTCAATGGTCATCTAATTTCGTCTATTACAGACTAACTGCAGCCTACAGTGTTTGACTGAATTAGTCAGGAGATGTTCATAGACAGGACAAGTCAATTTATATCTGGTCTTAGTGGTGCTGGAAGGGTGCGCGCTTTCTCTTAGTGGCGCGATATTCTCAAGTTTATTAGCCTTTTCTAATCCGGGTTTTTTCCTGTCTGGCATACGGGTAGAATTCCCATATACGGTCAGTGCTTGAAATGGGACACAACCGGCTCCATTTGGCATTGATATGCATCATTAATTTGTGAGGTGTCAGATGGACGTATTGGAACGAATTCGTGAACAGGTGGAGGGCAATCCTGTCGTGCTCTATATGAAAGGCACTCCTCAGTTTCCCATGTGTGGTTTCTCGTCACGCACGGCGGCGGCGTTGCAGGAATGCGGAGTGCCCTTTTCCTACGTGAATGTACTGCAGGATCCAGAAATCTTTGAGAATCTGCCACGTTATGCCGACTGGCCGACTTTCCCGCAACTCTATATCAAGGGTGAACTGGTGGGTGGCTGTGATATTACCCTGGAACTCCACCAGAACGGTGAGCTGCAAAAGATGATGAAACAGGCTGCTGAGGAGTCTGAGGGCGATCAGCAGTCCTGATGCCAGCCAAGTGGGATACCCGTTTCCTGGGACTGGCGGCGCATATTTCTGCCTGGAGCAAGGATCCCTCCTCTCAGGTGGGAGCGGTGATCACGGACGGTAATCGTATTGTCTCTCTGGGGTATAACGGTTTTGCGACTGGGGTTGAGGACAAGCCTGAACGGCTGAGCAATCGTGACTGTAAGCTGAATCTCACCATTCACGCGGAAGAGAATGCAATGATCTTCGCCAAGCGGGATCTCACCGATTGCATCGTCTACGTGACCCATCCACCCTGTCCGCGTTGCGCCTCGAAATTGATCCAGGAAGAGGTCGCAAGGATAGTCTACATATCCCCCAGTGAAGATTTCCTCTCACGCTGGGCGGATGACCTGAAGCTGTCTCATGAAATGTACCAGGAGGCGGGGATCGAGGTGACCGCCTATGACTTGGAGCAGGTCGATATCAACAATGCGCAGTTTACCATCGCCACTGGTGGCTTGTTCAAAAAGGTTATGGGCCGCTTATTGGGCGGCTGATGTGCTGCGGCAGGGTTGTCTAAGCGGGCTAAATTTAGAGTAATCTGCCGAGTTCCGCGGGGATGACCACCGCCCCATAGACGGCGAGACCACAGAGACTCAGGCCTGTGGCTATGGCCACCCAACCCCTGGCAACCGCCGATTTTCCAGTCTCGATTTCCACCGTTTTGATGACCCTCGAACCAGACGGGGGAAAGCGTCCTGTGGCGATGATCCGGTAGCCAAAATAGACCAGATACAAGCCCAGCGGGATGAGCGGCCAGAAGAGTATCGAGAGGATGAGTTGAATGCGTTGGATCCGTTCCTGATCAGACAGTCCTTGCAGGATGTTGTCAAATGACAGGAGATCGAAACTGTCGAGAATGATGAAAATCACTCCAGAGACAAGCAGAATGATTATTAGGCGACTACGCAGCCTGGGATTGGCCTTGTGTGGATCTGTCATATAGGCAATAAGCGTTTAGGCCCCGTTACGGAACTGCATCAGTTCCATGGTGAAGTGTACTGACTTGCGCTTGCGATCGATCTTGACCGGCAGATAGTCGAGTTCCGGAGCAAACCAGATGGTGTAATCAGGTGGTTTGTTTTCCTTACTGCGCCTTACCTTCAGACATTTGAGTCTGCCATAGGGAAGGTTGATGTATTCACTGCCGACCACTTTGTAGTGAAAGGTCTTTATGCGTCCGCCATCCGCAATGGCATAGCTTGCCTTTTTCGCGCCTGCCGAAAGTTCAAGACGCAGTGCCAGTTGCTGGCTGAATTTATCATGCGTACCTGGATCCAGCTGTTGCGACCAGCGGGAACCCTCGCTCGTCGTCCAGACCTTTTCCGTCTTCCAGTCGAATTCGAGAAAGGTCCTTTTTTTCAACTTGCCGTTGCCTTGACGGTATTCATAAGTGAGCGGCACGACCTGCCGGTCTGCATACTGACCTGTGCTCGATTCATGAACCTCGTCTGAGATAAACCACTTGATTACAGCACCTGGTTGGGTGTGGCCGGTATAGTTGTAGCTGCCCTCGGGCTTCAGGTCCAACTGCAGATCGAGGGTGCCGAGGGGAACACTGTTGCGGATAACCTGAAATTTTGCCGTGAAGGGTTTCAACTCCAGGCTGTGAACGGCATGAGGTTGCAGGGTGATGAGCCCTAAACCGATCATCAGTGGATAGGCGGAGAATCGGCTCCAAGACATATCCGATTATCCTATGGCCTGATCGGGTTGAAAGACAATAGGCTGTTCCCGATGCATGCCGTCCAACGAGACATTTCCCTGAGCGTTGAGTGAAAGGCGCCCTGCGGCAAACCAGTCGATGGCCAGGGGATAGATCTGGTGCTCACGTTCGAGCACCCGGGCAGCCAGCCGGTCTGCATCATCATCTGACAGTACGGAAACCTGGGCTTGAACGATCACGGGTCCACCATCCAATTCTTCGGTGACAAAGTGTACGCTTGCTCCATGGAGTTTTTCACCGGCATCCAAGGCCCGCTGATGGGTATGCAGACCCCGAAATTTGGGTAGCAGGGAAGGGTGGATGTTAAATAGACGCCCTGCGTAGTGGCGTACGAAATCGGACGTCAGGATACGCATGAAACCTGCGAGTATGACCAGTTCCGGCTGGAAATTGTCGATGAGAGACTTGAGTGCGTCATCATATTTCTCGCGTTCGGTAAACTCCTTGTGGTCCAGCACCCGGATAGGGATTCCAGCCTGTTCAGCCCTTTTCAGGCCATTAACCCCAGGGCGATTGCTGATCACGGCACGAATATCTACCGGTAGACCATTGTGGGCGGCATCGATAATCGCCTGCAGATTACTGCCGCTGCCTGAGATCAACACCACCAGCGGCAGTTTCCCCCTTTCGGTCATGCCAGTCTACCGCGGACCTCAACGCTGGGTTCATCATGCTCTGAAGGCTCAACCTGCCCCAGGCGCCAAGCAGATTCTCCTGCTGTATTTAGTAATTCAATACATTTGTCAGCATCCTTATCTGCAACACAGGCAACCATTCCGACACCACAGTTGAAGGTGCGCAGCATCTCTGGATTCGCTACATTACCCTGTTGCTGAAGCCAGTCAAACACTTCCGGCAGTTGCCAGGAATCGCTGTCTATTATTGCCTTGCACCCCCTGGGGAGCACCCTGGGAATGTTCTCCAGCAGGCCTCCGCCAGTGATATGCGCCAGGGCATGTATGTCAATTTGTTCCAGTAATGACAATAGAGGCTTGACATAGATACGGGTTGGCGCCAGCAGGGCATCCCCCAGTGTTTTGTCTGTCATTTGTTGAGATAGATCCGCCTTGCTCACCTCCAGAATCTTTCGGATCAGCGAGTAGCCATTGGAGTGAGGGCCGGAGGAGGCAAGCCCGATCAGCGCATCACCAGCCTGAACCTTTTCCGGTTGTATCAGTTTGTCTTTTTCTGCTATGCCGACACAGAATCCGGCCAGATCATAGTCACCCTTTGCATACATGCCGGGCATTTCTGCCGTCTCACCACCGGTGAGCGCCGCTCCGGCCAGTTTGCAGCCCTGGGCAATGCCTTTTACTACATCAGTGGCAACCGCCACATCCAGTTGACCTGTTGCGTAATAGTCGAGGAAAAACAGTGGTTCAGCACCGGCTACCACGATGTCGTTTGCACACATGGCGACCAGGTCGATGCCGATCGTGTCGTGCCGATTCAGTTCCAACGCCAGTTTGAGTTTTGTACCCACACCATCCGTGCCGGAGACCAGCACGGGTTGCCTGAAACGCTCCAAGGGCAATTCGAAGAGGGCGCCGAATCCCCCCAGTCCGGTCAGAACTCCGGGCCTGAATGTCTGTTTGACAATCGGTTTGATCTGTTCAATGAGCTGATTTCCGGCGTCGATGTCTACACCGGCATCCCGGTAACTGAGTGAGTTATCGTTACTGGGTCTGTTCTCGTAATCCACAGAAAAATACTCCGGAGTGGGACAAAAGAATGCTGGATTTTAACAGAAGTTATGGGCAGCGGTGAGAGGGGAATAACGTATCCTTGATTGCAGCCTGTCGGTTGTGTTTAGACAGGTTGCCCGGCGCCGCGCTAGAATTTCCCCCTGTATTCTTCAAATAAGCTGTAATTTATGACTGTATTAAGATTATTTATCGGTAGTCTGGTTGCTATTCTTCTAGTCATTCAGTTCGCTGGGAGCGCCCAAGCGGAGAATGTTCCTGATCTTTATGTGACCGAGGTTCCTGTTGCAGGGCAAGGGGCCAAGGCGCGCTCCGCGGCCATCAAGAAGGCCTTTGCAAAGGTGCTGGTGAAGGTCTCTGGAGACCGCAATCTGTCCCGGCAGGGTGGCTTGAAAAAGGTTCTGAGCCGCGCTGACAGCTATGTGCGACAGTACAGTTATCAAATGTTGAAACCGAGAGAAAATGCAGCTGATACTAATGCCGCTAAGCAGGCCAGTCCGGATCGTCTGTTGCGGGTCCGCTTCGATGAGCAGGTTGTAAACCGCCAGCTGCGCCAGCAGGGAATCCCTGTTTGGGGAAGCGCCCGGCCCTCGACCCTGATCTGGCTAGGTATTGAGAAAAGAGGAAATCGAACACTCTATCAACCTGAGAACGAACAGGGGTTGAGAAACCGGCTGCAGCGGACTGCCAGGGATCGTGGGCTGCCAATTATTTTTCCGTTGATGGATCTCGAAGACAGTTCCAGCCTGCAGGTCAGTGATCTCTGGGGAGGTTTTGAAGAGAGGATTCGGCATGCATCAGACCGCTATCTGCCTGATGTGATTCTGGCCGGGCGTCTACGCAGACGTGGAAATAACGATTGGACGGCGGATTGGAGTTTGTATCAGCCGGGGGAAGTCAGCAATTGGCAGACTCAGGCTTCCAGTAAACAGGCAGTGGCAGTCGAGGGACTGCAGCGAACAGCAGATAGATTGGCTGCGCGGTTTGCACCTCGCTATGCAGAACAGGGCACCACAAGCCTGAGGATCAGGGTTTCAGGCTTGAATAATCTAGCAGACTTCGCAATGGTGAAAAATTACTTGCAGTCCTTGGGACTGATTGAACAATTGGATCTACTGGCGGCTCATCCCGAGAGTATCAGTTTTATTGCTCGGGTACAGGGAGGCAGGGATGCATTGGAGAGAGGCATCATGCTGGGTGGAGTCCTGGAACCTGTGGTTTCTGCCGACGAGGTGGTCAGTGCGGATGCCATGTCTCCTGCCGCCATGGATGCAGAGAGCCTGGATTTTCGGTTACGCTAGGGCCTGAACACTATGAGAATATCCATCCGTTATAGAGTTAACAGGCCCCAGTGAAAGTCTCCGATATCCCCAATCTGATCAGTTTTCTGCGTATCCTGCTGACGCTGCCAATTGTCTGGTTGTTGTTTGAGCATGAATTTACTTATGCCCTGATGCTGTTTGCCCTGGCCGGCTTTTCCGATGGATTGGATGGCTATCTCGCGAAACGCTTCAACTGGCGGAGCCGACTGGGAGGGCTGCTCGACCCCTTGGCGGACAAGGCGCTGTTGATGAGCTCTTTCCTGGTTCTAGGCGGTTTGGGCCTGATCCCCATCTGGCTGGTGATAATCGTGATCTCTCGTGATCTGTTGATCGTGGGCGGGGCGCTGTACTACAACTTCAATATCGAAGAGCTGGATGCAAATCCCAGTATGATCAGTAAGCTGAATACCCTGATGCAGATTCTCCTGGTGCTGCTGGTGGTCACTGACGCGGGTCCTTACCCAATGCCGGGCATGGCCATGAGTCTATTGGTATGGGCAACATTGGCAACCACGGTTGCCAGCGGCGCGGGCTACGTCTGGGTCTGGTCTAGCAAGGCAAAAAAGAAGGGGCGCCGAGACTGAATCAATGGCGGGTTTAATTCAGAATACCTGTCGCGCATCGAATACGGGTCCGTCCACGCAGACCCGTTTCATGGCCGGCCCTTCCGGTGTATTGACCTCCACCACGCAGCCGGCACATCCACCAACGGCACAGGCCATGAACTCTTCAAGTGAGACTTGGCAGGGCAGGTCGAATTCTGCCGCCAGCTGAGCCACTGCCTGCAGCATCGGGTGTGGGCCACAGGAAAAGACCTCTACCTGCCGCAGCGCTTCTTCATCCAGGGAGTCCAGCCAGATTCTAGCCAGATCGGTGACATAGCCCTGATAACAGCCCGGCAGGTTCTGTTGGCTGGCCAGCCGGCAGCCAACACCCCAATCATCAAGCAGAGGCATGCAGGCGATGATCCCCTCTGGCATGCCTGGAATCATGATCCTGGAAGGCGTGGCAGGAAAAGGGAAAGGCACCTCGGAACCGAGAATCACAAAGGGCTGTTTGGTCTGGTCGCCGCGCAGTGCATCCGCCAGGAAGATCATTGGCGGCATGCCGACACCGCCGCCTATCAGCAAGGGGCGGGAGTGATCCATCGAAGGTTTGAAGGGTTGGCCAATGGGCCCCAGCAGACTGATCGTCTCACCCGGTTGGCGCTGAGAAAGCAACTCTGTGCCACTACCGACTCGTTTGTAAAGCAGTTCGACCCAGCCTTCCCCGCCTGAGGTCCGCATGATGGAAATTGGCCTGCGCATCGGTTGCAAAGGATCACACTGCAGGTGTACAAAGCTGCCTGGCAGGGCGCGCATGGCGCATTCAGGCGCCCGCACCTTGAGAATGAATTGCTCTCCGGCAAAGGCCGTGTGAGAGAGAATCTCGGCCTCTTCGAGGAAGATGGTGTCTCGATGGGGTTTGTTCATGATTTTTAATTCTGCGGGAGGTTCCGGGCAAAAACAATTCGGCCCTGCAGCAGGGTGTAGTTGACACGCCCAGGCAGTTCCCAACCGTCGAAGGGTGTGTTCTTGCCCTGACTGAGCAGGCGGTCTGCATCCAATGTCCAGAAATCATCCGGATCGAAGATGCAGATATCGGCTGCTGCGCCAATACTTAGCTGGCCCAATGGCAGTCCCAGAATGTCAGCCGGCCCGGATGTCAATCGGGCAATCGCGCTACTCAGGTCGATGGCGCCTTCCTGAACCAATTTGAGTGTCAGCGGGAGAAGGGTCTCGAGTCCCGAGATACCGGGCTCCGTGTTGGGAAAAGGGGCGGCCTTGGCATCCGCTTCATGGGGTTGATGGTCGGAACAGATGGCGCTGAGCACGCCTTCCTGCAGGGCACGCCGCAGTCCATCACGGTCACTCGAGGTGCGCAATGGCGGTTTGACATGGGTCCGGCTGTCAAATTCATCGATGTCCAGATCAGTGAGGAAGAGTTGATGAATGGCAACGTCGGCAGAAACCGGCTGTTTATCATAACGGGCGCGGGACAGCATGCGGGCTGCCCGATCTGTGGAAAGGGTCTGGAAATGCACCCTTGCTCCAGTCTGTTCCACCATTGCAAGATATGTGGCGACAAGCACAGTCTCCGCGGCATGTGGAATGCCTGGCAGCCCCAGGCGGTCTGCAACCCGGCCCTCATGCGCACAGCCGTGGTTGGCCAGAAAGGGGTCCTCCGGTCGAATCATGGTGAGAAGATCAAAAGTGCTTGCGTACTCCAGGGTACGGCGCTGCACAAGACTGTTGGCGAGAGGCTGGTAGGCATTGGAGACTGCCACGCAACCTGCTGTCTTCAGGGCGGCCATTTCGCTGAGATGTAATCCATCCAGATGCTGCGTTCTGGCTGCCTGGGGCAGCAAACGGCAGAATCCGGCCTTTTTGGCCTTGCTCTTGATCTGTTCCGCCACAGCAGGGGTGTCAATGATGGGGTTGGTATCCGGGGGGCAGCAGATGGTGGTTATTCCAGCACTGGCTGCGGCTGCTGTTTCGCTGGTGATCGTTGCTTTGTGCTCGGCGCCTGGTTCGCGCATATGGGCACAGAGATCAATTAATCCTGGGCAGACGACCTGACCGCTGGCGTCGATAGTCTCTGCCTCGAAGCTTGTCGGTGCTTCACCGATGGCCAGAATCCGCCCCTTTGAAATATGGATATCGATGACCTGATCGATGTTGTTTGCGGGATCGATGAGGCGGCCGTTGAGGATGCTGATTTGCTTCTTTTTCATCCTCTTACCCCTGTAATTGCAGATTCTGACTGCCGATAACCATGGATATCACCGCCATACGCACGGCTATACCATAGCTGACCTGCTGCAGGATGACTGATTTGGATCCGTCCGCCACCTGAGAATCCATCTCAACACCCCGGTTGATTGGACCCGGGTGCATGACTATCGCTTCGGAATCTGCCTTTTCCAGGCGTTCTTCAGTGAGGCCAAAGAGTTTGAAGTATTCATGTTCACTGGGCAGCAGGGCGCCCTGCATGCGTTCCCGCTGCAGACGCAGCATGATGATGACATCCACATCGCGGATACCCTTATCCAGATCATGGTAGACATGCACCCCCAGACTGCGCGCGTCGGCAGGCAGCAGGGTTTTGGGCGCGACCACCCGGACCTCGCTGGCGCCCAGGGTATTCAGGGCAAGGATCTGTGAACGCGCTACCCGGGAGTGCAGAATGTCACCCACTATGGCTACCCGCAGCCCGACAAATTCGCCTTTATGGCGGCGGATGGTGAACATGTCCAACATTGCCTGAGTAGGATGGGCGTGGCGGCCATCACCCGCATTCATCACGCCAACCCCGACATCGGCGTGCTGGGCGATGAAATGGGCAGTGCCGCTGGAGGCATGGCGAACCACGAACATGTCGACATGCATCGCTTCCAGATTTCTCAGGGTATCCAGCAATGTCTCGCCTTTGGAGGTGGCGGAGGCGCTGATGTTCAGATTGAGGACGTCGGCGGAGAGTCGTTTCGCCGCCAGCTCAAAAGTGGTGCGGGTTCTGGTGCTGGTTTCAAAAAACAGATTGGCGACAATCTTGCCTCGGCACAGCGGCACTTTTTTTACGGTGCGCTCGGAAACCCCGGTAAATCCCTCTGTTGTATCGAGAATATCGGAGAGCATCTCCCTTTTCAGCCCATCAATGGTGAGGAAATGGAGCAGTCTGCCGTCATTGTCTAGCTGTAGATTGGCGCTGGACTGGCGCATGGTTAAGACTCATCCTCTGGTTGTCTGGAACTGCGGTTGGATTTTGTGCCGGTGACAAGTCCAAGCGGCTCTGGTCCGGTGAGCGTAATATGTTGATCGGCCTCAAGGTTTGGTTTGAGGCCGACGATATCCGGCTGGATTGGCAGTTCCCGGCCGCTCCTGTCTACCAGGGTGGCGAGAATTATCGAGGCGGGACGGCCATAGTCGAAGATTTCATTGAGGGCTGCGCGAATGGTTCTGCCGGTGTGCAGGACATCGTCGATGAGAATGATATGGCGATCATCCACCGGCATTGGTAAATCGGAGGGGTGTACCTCAGGGTTCATGCCAATGCGCGTAAAGTCATCTCGATAGAACGAGATGTCCAGGGTGCCAAGGGGATCCTGCAACCCAAGTTCCGCATGCAGCATCTCGGCCAGCCAAACGCCTCCCGTGCGGATACCCACTATCAATGGGTCTTTAATTTCACGTTGGTTCAGCAGTGTCCAGAGCTTACCCGCCATGACATCAACCAGCGACTCCACACCATCGGCATTCATGAATTCTTTTGTCTGCATATCGTCCAATACTCAAGTTGTTGCGATTGAAGGCCCAACTTCATGTGCTGAGCAGGGACCAGATAGATAACCACAGAGACCTTTAGAAAGCCCCAAACGTACGAGCCTGGCTTTATGTACTTGCTGGAATGCACTGCACGTATTTAGAGTCAGAGTCGCCAGGCAGTTCAGATAAACAGAGTAGTCTATTCCCCGCAATGCAATGGTTTTTACAGCCTAGGATCATGGCTCAACGGGCTAACTGCATGGTTGTTCTTGATTTTCGGTCAACCAGGTTTCGATGATCAGTTTTGCTGCGACAGCATCATATTCCCCGATTTTTTTAACTTTGTGTACCAGTCGGTCACGGGCCTCCTGTGAAGTATATCGCTCATCTGCAAGGTAGACTTTCAGATGGTAACGACCCTCCAGTTGCCGGGAAAACCGTAAGGCTGGGACAGTGGCGTCAGTCTCGGAACCGTCAGTATCCAGTGGAAATCCAACAATCAGCGCATCCGGCTTCCACTCTTCTATCAGACGACTGATGCGCCTCCAGTCAGGTTTTTTATTGACTGCCTGCAGTGTTTCCAGCGGGGTGGCTGTACCGGTCACAGTCTGTCCTACAGCAACCCCAATCTTGCGTGTACCGTAGTCAAATCCCAACAGGGTTGCCATTCAGGCGTGTCCAGCCTCGCTGCTCAACAGATTCAGATCTACTCCAAGCAGGTCGGCTGCAGCCTGCCACCGTTCCTGACTGGCGCGGCTAAAGATTATATCACTCTTGGCAGGCCCGTTGAGCCATGCATTTTGGGCTATTTCCTCTTCCAATTGGCCAGCTCCCCAGCCTGCATAGCCCAGTGTGACGAGAGAAAGAGCGGGGCCTTTACCGCTGGCAATGGCCTGGAGTATGTCCATCGAAGTGGTCACGCTGATCTCTGTCGTTACTTGAAGTGTTGAATCCCACTCTGTTTCGGAATTGTGCAGGACGAACCCACGATCTCCCTGCACCGGCCCACCCAGGTAGACGGGGATCTGAGAAATGTTCGGGTTTGATATCTGAATATTTAGCTGTTCGAAGATATCAGCAAGCTGAAGATCCATGGGGCGGTTGATGACCAGCCCCATCGCTCCCTGCTCACTGTGTTCACAAATGTAGGTGACTGTATGGAAAAAATTAGGATCAGCCAAGCCGGGCATGGCAATCAAAAAATGGTTAGTCAGATTATTCTCTGGACGCATACTCAATAGTATCCAATCTGTCTGCACATGCTGCAACTGTTATTCGATTAGGCTTTCCTATCCATATTGCACACTACTCAGAACCGAGTTGGTTACTGCGTAGAAATTGCCAGGTACGGGTAATATCGAGAATATCGGTTTCCCGATTGATCTCTTGAGGAAAAGGTGAATAAGGTGCTGCCAGGCGGACAATCCGCACAGCCGCATCGTCCAGGATTTGATGGCCGGAAGAGCGCAGCACCCTGACCTGTTCCACGCTGCCGTCACTTCTTACTGCTACATGTAGAATCATATTTCCGTGAAGCATTTGCCGTTTTGCCTCGTCGGGATAGTTCAGATTACCGATTCTTTCCACCTTGCGCCGCCAGGCATCCAAATAGGCTGCGTACTTGTATTCTTTAGTACTGGCGCTGATTGCTTTACGCTTAGGCAGATTTGCATAGGCCAGTTTTTTTTTCTCCAGTTCGGCGGTTACGTGCGCAATCTCCTGGTCACGGCTGGCAAATAATTGTGATGCAGTGGGCCTTGTGGGCTCTTCTACCGGTGGGGTGATCTGCTTGACAACAGTTTTGATTTTGGACTGCTCTTTGGTTATGACGTGCTTGGAGGGCTCTGGAGCCGTTTGCTCTTTTATCACAGGGGGGGGAGGAGGCGCTTGCATGACAGCTGCCGCTTGGTCGACCGGCTTCTCCTTAGGGCCCTGCTTGCCGCCACCAGACTGACTGACCTGGGCCAGAAAATCTGCAAGTTCATCTGGTTTTGGCGGTTCTTTTGGACGCTGTACTACCATGATTTCTATGTTTTTTTGGCGAGACTCCAGTTTGTTTTTCTCCTCCAGCTCGAAACTGATACCAAGAATCAGCAATAGATGCAGGCAGGCGGCGATAAACAGCATCATGCCGAGTCTATCGCTGGAGGAGAGGATTGCGTGTGGCGTCATAGAATCAGATACCCTGCTATGCAATCCATCAGGTCGCCAGCAATGTCCAGGTCGTATTGAGCATCCAGTTCACGTATGCAAGTTGGACTTGTTACATTGATTTCGGTTAAATAGTCACCAATCACATCGAGACCGGCAAACAGAATGCCGCGCTGTTTCAGTTCAGGCCCTACTTGCTGGGCAATCCAGTGATCGTGCTCTGATAATGGAATTCCTTCGCCACGTCCTCCCGCCGCCAGGTTACCCCTGGTTTCACCTTCCGCCGGAATTCGGGCCAAAGCATAGGGAACCGCTCTGCCATCGATCATTAAAATTCGTTTATCACCGGCGGTAATTTCGGGGATAAATTGCTGCGCCATGGTGTACTCCCGGCCATGCTTGGTCAGGGTTTCGATAATGACACTCAGATTGGGGTCTCCCTGGCGGACCCTGAATACCGAGTCTCCGCCCATTCCGCCCAAAGGCTTCAGGATGACATCCTGTTGCTCCAATGTGAAGTCACGAAGCTGGCTGGAATCCCGCGTTACCAGTGTCGCAGGGCAACATTGCGGAAAATAACTGGTAAAGAGCTTTTCGTTGGCATCCCTCAGACTGGCAGGGCGATTCACGATCAAACAGCCGCGTTGTTCCGCTTGTTCCAACAAATACGTAGTGTAGATGTACTCCATATTAAAGGGTGGGTCCTTGCGCATGAGAACTGCGTCCAGGGATTCCAGCGGCTGAGTCTGTTCACCTGTTATTTTATACCAGGCCGTCGGGTTGTCATCGACTTGGATGCTGTGCATTTTTGCTATACAACGGCCATCCCGCAGGGACAAATCGTGGGGTTGGAGGTAGTAGATTTCCCAGTTTCTCGCTTGTGCCGCCAGTAGCATTGCAAAACTACTGTCTTTTTGGGTTTTGATGGACTCTATTGGGTCCATGACAATGCCGAGTTTGATGTTCATGGATGCTAGTGTACTTTGGTTTCCATAAGGAATTAAGTTTTTCAAAATTTGGCCGCTACCGCCACTATATCCCAGCCCAGGATATAGTCAGTGACAGTATTGTTGATCACTCGATCATAGACTGAGATGAGAATTATTGATGTGATATACGCATCTTGCTATTTTGACTGGATAAACGAGCGGTTATTGGATCAATTCTTAAAAGATAATTCACTTATCTTGTGTCCCTTGTAAGGAAACCTTGGTTAGTAAGACGATGATTTTGATACGTGATCTGTATTCTGACGGTAACCACTCACGCTTGATGCACCGCCTTACAAAAATCTGTGTTGTATTTGGTGCATGTGTTTTCACTGGTTTGATTCATTTTGCGTATCAAGCGTCATCGTAGATGACGATATTCTATCAGCACATTCTGAATGAGGCTTGATATATACGGTTAATCGAACCAGTCTGTTGTCCAAAATCAGCGTGTTGCGAAAAAATTGGGCTGCATACACTCTGTACTAAACTGGAACAGAACAGATGTTGATAAATGGGTGCTGGCAAAGTTTGATGATTGGAATTATCAACCGAGTACATAAGATAATTACAGCAAGAACCTTGAAGGGGTCCCATGAATGGAATGAGCAGATAGATCATGGATTGATTGAGATTTTTCCGACTGATAAGGATAGAAGATTAATGTGTCTGTTGCATGCGATTGATGTATACATTTTACGCCTGGTTTAATGAGATGCTAAAAAATGCAAAAAGAATTTTTGGCCCGATGCTGTGGCTTTGCATCTAGTATTTATCCATGCTGATCAAAGGTCTGCTGAGAGTGCAATATTCGTCTGAAATGCTTTTCTATTATCTTGGAGGAATTTAGCTTTGGCAGCTACAGGGGTTGACAACGGTTATACAGAAGTAATGTTGGCAATGCCCGTTCTTTTGGCGTTTTTAATGGGGTTCAGATTGTGAATGCTGATGCGAAGGAAATAGATATTTCCGGAACCAAGGTAATGGTCATCGACGATAGCAAGACCATCAGGAGAACGGCGGAAAGTCTGTTGAAAAGGGAGGGTTGTGATGTCATAACCGCAACTGATGGCTTTGAAGCATTGGCAATGATTGCGGATCTCCACCCCGATCTGATTTTTGTCGATATCATGATGCCGCGTCTCGACGGTTATCAGACATGCGCGCTAATAAAACACAACCAGGATTATCGGGATATACCCGTGGTTATGTTATCCAGCAAAGATGGGCTTTTTGATAGGGCAAGAGGACGTATCGTAGGATCAGAGCAGTATTTGACAAAGCCCTTTACCAAAGATGAATTATTGGGAGCCATCAGGCGCCATACAGCACGGGCAGAGTGAATAGATTGAGTAATTCGGAACTTTGATGAATCAGATAATTTAGCGGGCGATAAGAGCCAATGATTAAAAATTTATTTCGCAAGGAAACATCAAATTCAAAGGATGTTGAAGTGGAGCCTTCAGAAGGTGGCGAAGGTGCAACGATTCTGATCGTTGATGATTCACCAACGGAAGTCCACATCTTTAAGAAAATACTTGAAAAACATGGCTATAAAGCTGATATAGCACGTGATGGACAGGAAGGTTTGGAGGTCGCGAAACGCATTCTTCCGGACCTGATTTTGATGGATGTAGTGATGCCGGTACTCAACGGATTTCAGGCGACCAGAAAATTACGGAATAACCCGGAAACAGCCGAGATACCAATAATCATGGTTACAACGAAAGATCAGCAAACAGATATCAATTGGGGTAAACGCCAAGGCGCCAATGAATATTTGGTTAAACCTGTATTACCCGCTGATCTACTATTAAAAATCAAGGCACTGCTTGATGGCTGAGTCGGAGCATACATCTCAGATCGTTCCCGCAGAAGAGATTGTTGAACTTCTGGCATCTATCGAACGTAGATGCCGAGAGTTTGCGGTGGGCCTGCCTCAGCCAGACCAGCTTAAAAGCTATTGGGAAGGGGTGATGTTTTATGTGGGTGAGGAGCGCCTCATTACTCCGTTAAGTGATATCAAGGAGATTCTCAACTATCCAACGACTATGACAAAAGTCCCTGGCACTAAACCCTGGATGCTGGGTATAGCAAATATACGAGGAATATTGATGCCGGTGATTGACCTGCAGTTATTCCTTATCGGTAGAAAAACAGATCGGAGTAGACGTAGCCGAGTACTTGTCTTCAAGCTTGGGAGTGGAGTAACTGGAGTATTAGTTGGTGAAATGGTTGGCATGCGTCATTTCACAAAGGACTCAGCTGTTGGTAAGGAATCAGTGACGGGGCATTTCAACAGATATGTCCAGTTTGGCTTCGACCAGGACGGAGTTAAATGGCCGGTTTTTAAACTTTCTGAACTGGCGAGTGATCCTGCATTTCAGATTGCTGCAATTTAGATGAGACTGGGTCTGCTGGCAGTTGTAGACCTGAGATATCCTTTTTAGGAGAAATGAGTAATGAGAGTTAAAGGCGTGGGTGGAAATTTACCTTCAAACAAGGTTATCACAACACTCGCCGTGTTGGTGTTGATTTCATTGGTTCTGGCACTTGCCACATTTGTGCATACTAACCGCCGTGCATCCTATGATGAACGATATCTCATAAGGGCTGCAGATACACAGGTGCTTGCACAGAGGCTAGCAAAGATTGGACTCTCGGCCGCAAGAGGTGATCTTCAGTCCTATACAACTCTTCAGAGTTCACGTGACAGATTTGAGACTATTGTCTGGGAGTTGAAGAATGGGTCTAGCACCGATGACCTGCCTGGCTCTCCAGAAGAAGTATCAGAACCACTGAGAAATCTGGAAAACACCTGGTTTGAGTTAAGACAATATCTTGATGAAATATTACAGTCTCGTGATTCAATTCTCGCCATTGATGATTTTTCCGGCGTAATAGGGGAGGCCGTACCGCAGCTTCAAGAGTTATCAGAGGAATTAGTTGAGGTTTTAGTCAACAGTAAAGCATCACGAGAGCAGATTTCCATCGCTGCGGAACAGGAAATGTTATTGCAGCGTATATATACGAACGTAAACATGGTGTTGGTGGGTGGTCAGGATACTGCTACCGCCATAGATCAGTTCAGTCGTGATGCAAATCGTTTTGGTCAAGTACTGGATGGCCTGCTTGAGGGAGATGAAGATCTGGGCTTACAGAAAGTAACGGATCGTGTGGCAAAGCAGCGATTAACGGACATTAGCAAGCTATTTGGCACCATAAATGACAACATCCAAGAGATCATCGAGAATATTCCAAATGTTTTGCCGGCACTTGAGGCTGCATCGGTAATCAATATGTCCAGTGACCAGGCGAGTAATGCTGCAGCGGAACTCATCGAGGCGTACGGGCAGTCGCCAGGACGCTTTAGTGTCATGGGTATCAAAGCGGGGCCGGCTATGATCGCTGTATTCGGTGCCGCCGCTGTGGTGTTCCTTGTCATGCTTGGATTGCAGTTGATACTTGATGCTCAGAGACGAGAGCAGTCGAGTAAATTACAGAACGAAAACAACCAAAAAGCCATCTTACGTCTGCTGGACGAAATGGGTGATCTAGCTGACGGTGATCTGACCGTAACTGCGAGCGTAACAGAAGATATTACCGGTGCTATTGCAGATTCAATTAACTACGCTATCGAGGCGCTTAGAGAACTGGTAATCACCATCAACCAGACTTCAGATCAGGTCTCTGGCGCTACTCAGGAAAGCCGTGCTACAGCAATGCATCTTACTGAGGCAAGTGAACACCAATCTGAACAGATTTTTGCGGTGAATGATGCTATCAAGGAGATGACCCAAGCCATCGACCAGGTATCCAGTGACGCGACGGAGTCCGCTGAAGTCGCAAAACGTGCTGTCGAAATAGCAGGTACTGGTGCAGAAGCAGTACGTAATACCATAGTTGGTATGGACTCAATTCGAGAACAAATACAAGAGACCTCAAAGCGCATCAAGCGTCTAGGAGAAAGCTCACAGGAAATTGGAGATATTGTCGAATTAATCGATGATATCGCTGATCAGACCAATATCCTTGCACTGAATGCAGCTATGCAGGCAGCAATGGCAGGCGAAGCAGGACGAGGCTTTGCAGTAGTTGCCGATGAGGTACAGCGTTTGGCCGAGCGGTCGATCAATGCAACCAAGCAAATTGAAGCGCTAGTCAAGACAATTCAGGCAGATACCAATGAAGCTGTCACCTCCATGGAGGCAAGCACCTCAGGTGTTGTGAGGGGTGCGCAATTGGCGGAGAATGCCGGCGAGGCTTTGAATGAGATTGAAAGCGTTTCTAAATATATTGCTGAACAGACCAGTAAAATTGCAGGGTCTGCACAGAATCAGTCTGAGGCATCATCAGTTGTAAACAATACCATGACTGTCATACAGGAGATTACCAGCCAAACATCAGAAGGTACCCAGCAGACAGCAAATTCTATCGGAGCATTGACTGAGTTGGCTGATGAATTGCAGAAATCTGTGGCGGGTTTCCGGTTACCATAGGTTTAATTTAATTGTTTTGTCATCGAAATGACCTGATTAACTGGGGGATGGCATGACAAATGTCAGCGAATTTGGTGCTCTAAACTGGGTCAAGAATGAGCTTGACGAAATTGTGCGAAAAACTCGGCGAACATTGGAAGATTATGTCGAGGGAGGGGAAGACGTTGCACAACTAGACCTCTGTGCTGACCTTTTACACCAGATTGCTGGTGTGTTGCAGGTTGTGCAGGTCTATGGTCCGAGTATGCTTGCAGAAGAGATGGAACTTGTTGCACGTGCCATGGCGGATGGGCATATTGGTCAAATGCAGGATGCTGCTGAAGCTCTTATGCTCGCACTTATTCAACTCCCGGATTATCTTGAAAAACTCCAAGCTGGTAATGCAGATGTTCCGTTAATCATCCTCCCATTGCTCAATGACCTGCGAGCTGTACGCGAAGCGCCATTATTATCAGAAGCTGCGCTGTTCAGACCGGAAATTAATGATGCCCCAGTATCGGTTCAACTCAGCGGTGAACCTAATCAACATCTACCTTCTTTAGTACGTCGCTTGCGACAGAAATTTCATGTCGGATTACTTGATTGGTATCGTCAAAAGCAGGTTGAGAAAGGTTGGCAGCAGTTGCTTGAGGTATTTGATGAATTGGCACTAAATGCCGGTACCGCACAATTTTACCGCCTAGTGTGGGTTTCTGGTGCATTAATGCGTGGATTGTTAGATCATTCTATTACTTCAGGGATTGCGATAAAACAGCTTTTCAGTAAAGTTGATAGACAATTAAAGCGTATCATTGATGAGGGAGAGACTAAGCTGGATGATGCAGAGGCAGATGATCTTTTAAAAAATCTGCTTTATTACATTGCCCAAGCTGAAACAAATAATCCTGAAATCAAGAATATAAAAGAGGCCTTTAACCTCGATAATCTTCTACCCAGTGAGGAGGAACTCACTCGCGGACGCCAAGGACTGAGTGGTTCTAATGCCGAACTTGCAGCTTCAATCAGTGATGCGGTGCAAAAGGAGTTAACTCGGGTTAAAGATGTTCTTGACTTATTTATGCGTAAGCAGGATGCAGACCTGAGTATGCTAGAGCATCTTGAAAAACCCATGCGCCAGTTAGCGGATACGCTGGGTATGATAGGTCAAGGCGCATTACGTAGCCGATTGCTTCGTCAAGCGAACAAAGTACAGAATTTCTTGGATGAAGATACTCCTCCTGAAGAGTATGAACTCATGGAAATGGCTGGGGATATTCTCTTCGTAGAATCTTCTTTGAGTACCTTGCATACAATTCATTCATCAGAAACTATAGATTCTTTAGATGATGCTAAATGGGGTGTTGGGCTTCCGGAGAGCGAATATAAGAATCTGATTAAACAGACGGTTCGCGAAGCGAAAGTTGATATAGCAAAAGCCAAAGAGATCATAATAAGTTTTACAGAATCACCCTCAGATTCCGATAGCCTGAAAAAAATATATGAAGGTTTCTTGCGTGTATATGGCGCACTAAAAATATTAGAACTGAATGATACTGCGCAGATACTTTATAAAACCGCCGATTTTATAAAATCATACATAATTAGCGATAAGTTGCTGAGTGATCACCAACAACTCAACTCTTTGGCGGATGTGATCAGTAGTATCGAATATTATCTTGAGGCCTTGGTCGATGGAGCAGGAAACCGCAAAGAAATTACAGCGATTGCACAATCAGCATTATGTGGATTGATAAAATCAAGGCCAGATAATGATGTTAAGGAAGATACAACTGAAGCGAAGCTATTCAAAGATTCAATATCTCAAAATAGTCAGGGTATTGAGACATCTCAACTAGATACGGAGATGCTGAATGAAACTGAAGATGGGTTAGATCTGGATATCGTTAATGAAGTTGAGTATGTAAATGAAATACCCATTCCTGCATCAGAAAAGCCACCATTGGAGGATATTGATGCTGAGATACTAGAGATATTTGTCGAGGAAGCAAGAGAAGAATTGGAGTCGATACAAGATGATCTACTTTCGTGGATTAAAAACAATGATGATAAGAATGCACTAATAAGCTTTAGGCGTTCCTTCCATACTTTAAAAGGAAGTGGACGATTGGTTGGCGCAAAAGTAATTGGTGATCTAGCTTGGGCCGTTGAAAATATGCTCAATAGGGTTATTGATGAGACCATTCGGCCTTCTACCGAGATGAGGGAATTGCTAGGCGAGGTGCTTAATATGCTGCCTGTGCTGATCGATTGTCAGGAGAAGAATGTAGTACCAAGCATAGACGTAAATAACATCATGCAGAGAGCATCTGCGATTGCTGATGAGCGTATCTTGGATGAAATGGATAGTCAAAATGCAGATGTAATAAAGCTGCAAAAGCCTGTCGTGCATAGTGATTCATTTGAACATCTCGAGCCTTCAAAATCTGAATCAGATTTTAATATAAACCAGCCATCTGCAGATAGCGCTGACAAGAATAGTCTAGAAGACGATTTATTTGAGAAAGATATAAGTTTAAGTGATTTTTCTGATGAGATTGATTCCGCAAGCGAGCATCAAACGAACAGTCAACAGGAGTTTTCGGACTCTGATTTTATGATCGAACTCGATACAGAGCTTCTGGATGTTTTTGCTGAAGAAACTCAAAGTCATCTTGTTGATCTTGAAGAATTTATTATCTCAGCGAAGTCAGCAACACCACGCCCACAGATATCAGATGAAATTGTAAGGTCATTTCATACACTGCACGGTAGTGCGCGTATGACTGGTATCACACCAATCGCTCATCTAAGTAAATCTGTTGAGGAGTATTTAAAGCTATGTATCACGAAAAACAATCCAGCAGATGACGGTGTTCTTGATCTTTTGGAAGGTTCGATATTTTCAATTAGGAAATATATTGAAACAATCTCTGCAGAAAAAATGCCAGAGTCTGATGCTGACAGTTATTTGGCTAGACTTGTGGCAGCTAAAGAGAAGCTATTAGATGAGGGTGCAAATACCCAAACTGTAATGCCCGAAGGAATATTGGCATCTGAGGCGGCAGGAGAATTAGAAGAAGAACAAGCGACAAAATTTTCAGTGGCAGAACAGAGTATCAATGAATCTGGAGTATTGGAACTCGATTCTCCATTCACATCGCAAGATGAAAAAATATTTTCAGTAGATGAAGATCCAGAACTGGTGGAGATATTTCAAGAGGAAGCGAGGGAATTGCTGGGTGGTATATCTACAAATTACCAAACTTGGCTGAGTGAAAAAACCAATAATGCATACTTAGAGGTAATACAAAGAGGCCTGCATACGTTGAAGGGAAGTGCGCGGTTGGCAGGTGTCATGCCAATTGGTGATCTGGCGTACGCATTGGAGAAGATGTTCGGTATGTCAGTCGAAGAATTATCGCAAGCTTCAGCGTCACTTTTTGACATAATTCAACAATCACTTGCTACGCTCTCACATCAAATCAATGAAATCGAATTAGATGGAACTGTGCATTGGGCAGACACTCAAATCAATGCCCTGGATGCCTGTTTTGAGAGCTTGGCTAAATCAACCCTAGATGATGCAGTGTTAGGTGATGATTATACTTTAAACAAAACACAAGATAATCAGTCAGTCAATTTTGATATCAGCGACATTCCTGCTGTTGATGAGGCAGATCAGGAGGATCTCAGTGAGTTCTATGAAGAACCATTTAGTTTCATAAGCGAAGAAGAGTTTTTTTCGGCTGGAGAGGACTCGGAATTACTAGAAATATTCTTCGATGAATCCAGACGTCTTCTCAAAGATCTGAAAGCAAATATAGAAGTATTGGATTTCCATACTGATAATTCAGAGCGAATCACTGAAATTCAACGAATATTGCATAAGCTAACAGGTAATGCACGCCTCGCAGATCTTATCCCCATCAGCGACCTTAGCCAAGCACTAGAAGCTCTATTTAGAGGTTTACTTGAAGAGCGAAGCGGGATCGAAGTGCCTGTCATGGAGGTTATTCAGCGATCGATCGATATGCTTAACACCCAGGTTAATGAAGCTGAAAGTCTTGGTAAAATACATCGGGCTAATGAATTATTGGAGAATATTGAATTCTATATCAAGACAACAGAAACTCGAACAGTAGAAGTTGAATCGGGTGTATCGATATTAGACACCAATGAAGTGATTGAAGAAACTAGTCAATATCATCAATTCGAATCCACAAGCTATCTGCATGGTGATGTATTAATTGAGGTTGGGGAGGATCCTGAACTCCTTGAAGTTTTTTGTGAGGAAGCCAAGGAGATTCTCGATCAGCTTGAATCAGCTTATCAAAGCTGGACTGACAACCAGAAAAACTTGTCATTATTAGGCGATGTACAACGATCACTGCATACATTGAAAGGGAGTGCGAGGTTATCAGGCGTTGAACCAGTTGGAGATCTGAGTCATGCAGTTGAATCAATTCTGACGTGGATAGTCAATGATTCTGTAAAAATGAATGATTCCTTATTAGCGCTTACACGTCAGGCAATGGATAGGTTGGCCTCACAGATCGATGATGTTAGCAGTATAGGGAAAGTATCACTTGCAGATGATCTAATAGATCAGCTGGAACGTTCAATGAAACCTGCTGCCGAAGAGCAGACTTCTGAATCAGCCACAAAGACACCAAAGAAGGACAAACGTTCAAAGAAGAAAAAGACTCTTGATGATTCACAGACTGAATCTGCGGTTGTACTCCCATTTGTATCTGAATTCGTGAAACATGTTGAGAAAGATAAAGCATCGAGCACGAAAGCACCGCACAAAGCAACCAAAGATCAGGTTCGTCTCAGTGCAGATTTGATGGATAGGTTGGTTAATAACGCAGGTGAAGTCAGTATCTATCGTTCGCGTTTGGAACAGCAGAATAATGTGCTTGGATTCAATCTCTCTGAGCTGGAACAGACTGTTTCACGACTCCATACACAACTAAGAAATCTCGAACTCGAAACTGAAACACAAATTCTCTATAGATGGGAAAGAGACAGTGACAAACAGGATCATAGCAAAGCGGAATTTGATCCATTGGAACTTGATCGATTCTCCAAAATGCAACAACTCTCTAGGGGATTGATGGAAACCGTTAATGATTTGGGAAGCATCAACGAATCACTAACTGATCTACAACGAGAAACTGACACTTTGCTGCTACAGCAGTCACGTATTTCAACAGATCTACAGGATGGCCTGCTTAGAACCCGAATGGTGCCATTTGCGCAATTAATCCCAAGGATGCAGCGACTTGTCAGGCAGACGGCCGATCAGTTGGGAAAAAAGGCACATCTTGAAAGTTTCGGTGTTGAAGGTGAATTGGATCGAAATATCCTCAATCGTATGATCCCCGTTTTAGAGCACCTGTTACGCAATGCTGTTTCACATGGTATAGAAGCTCCAGCAGATAGAGAAATAGCCGGCAAGGAACAAGTAGGCCGCATTTCTCTGTATATCGATCGAGAGTCTACCAATGTTCTGCTTACACTCTCTGATGATGGTCGAGGGTTAGATATAGGTGCTATTCGTGATCAGGCAATCAAGCAGGGGATAATCAATCAGACAGCTGAAGTCAGTGATGATGATCTGATTCAGTGTGTACTCAATCCAGGTTTCAGTACAGCCAAAGAAGTGACCCAGATTGCCGGAAGAGGCGTCGGTCTGGATGTGGTGGCCAGTGAAATCAAGCAACTGGGTGGTGGCTTGGAGATCGATTCACAACCTGGACGCGGTACCAGTTTTACTATTCGGCTACCGTTGACACTAGCCATTTCAGATGCGCTTTTGGTACGAGTTGGCGAGGAAGTTTATGCAGTACCTCATGGTAGTGTAGAGGGTGTAGTGCGCATCAGGCAACAAGAGCTTCAGGCTTGCTATGCGGGAGAACAAGAGTATTACACCTATGCTAACAGGCAATACAATACCTCCTATCTAGGCCGTATGATTGGCTTGGATAAAGATGAACTATCAGAAAGCGTTAGATGGTTCCCTCTGTTACTTATTCATGCCGGTGAACATCATGTTGCCTTACAAGTTGATGAGTTGCTGGGCACAAGGCAGATCGTCGTCAAATCCATTGGCATGCAAGCAGGTAGTGTACGTTGGATTACTGGAGGAACTATCCTTGCAGACGGCCGGGTAGCACTGATTTTGGATGTCGGCGCATTAGTGCGTATGGATGCGGCGCGTTTACCTTCAGTTAAGCCCATACCGGCGATCGCTCAACAATCAATCAAAAAACGTATCCGAGTTATGGTTGTGGATGACTCGATTACAGTCCGCAAGGTGACCACTAGGTTGCTGGCGAGACATGATATGGATGTGATGACTGCTAAGGATGGGGTCGAAGCTGTAGCGCTGTTACAGGAACAGGTGCCAGATATCATGCTGCTTGATATTGAAATGCCGCGTATGGATGGCTTTGAGCTGGCGAGACACATCAACAATTCAGTCGATTATTATGGCCTGCCTATCATCATGATTTCTTCACGGGTAGGAGAGAAGCATCGGCAGCGTGCATTCAAACTTGGGGTCAAGCGCTGTCTTGGAAAACCCTATCAGGAAGCAGAACTGCTGGATAATATCAAACAAGTCTTGGCAGAAATCAGACCATGAGCAGTGTTCCCGTAGTTGAGATCAGGAGTGTCTTGATTCCCCTTGAGCGGAAGCTGCTTCTTCTGCCGAATGTGGTTGTCGCCGAGGTAATGAATTACGCAAAACCTGAGATCAGGCAAGATGCGCCAGAGTGGTTTATTGGAGATATCGCCTGGCGGGGTACCTCAGTACCACTCATCTCTATTGAAGGCTTGATGGGACATGCTGTTGTGGAACCAGGCCATCGCGGCAGGACAATTATCATCAATACCATTAATGGTAAAAACTTACTTCCCCATATTGCTTTTGTTGCCCATGCGATACCCAGTCTGGTGCGAGTAACATCTGAAAATGTGGAATCTTCCGGTTTACCGGAATACCGGGGTGACCTTATTAAACAAGCTGTTCTTATCGACGATCAGGAGGCGTTTATCCCGGATCTTGATGAGTTGGAGAAGCTTGTTCTGGAATTCGTCAGAGCTCAATAAACAGCGCATACCACACTTGATCTATGGAAAGATCAGTATAATTTCAGCGTCTTTTCTATGCCATGTGAATCAGTTCACGTCTTTCTGTCTATCTGCCAATTGCGAGTGAAGCCCTTCCTGTAAAATGTGATCCGCTGCATGTAGTAAGCGTCAGCTGCGCCGTTATGTCTCTTGATATAGATGGATAGAGGTGGCAGCCATGAAAAGAATACAATCGATTCTGTTGATTATTTCAGTGGGAATTTTGCTTTCAGCTTGCGGCGGTGGGTCTGGTGAAACAAGCAATGACGCTGGCACTGTGCAGCAGAAGGTTGATCTTTCATGGGTTGCCCCAACCACAAGGACTGATGGTAGTCCGCTGGCTCTAAGTGAGTTGGAAGGTTACAGAATCTATTATGGTACCGCGCCTGATGGCTTGGTCCTGCAGGAAGAACTTATTGGGATCTCGGAAACAGGGATAAGCATTTCAATATCTTCTCCAGGGATCTACTATTTCGCAGTAACCGCATATGATGCCGATGGCTTGGAGAGCTCTTTCTCTCAGATAGTCTCAAAAGAGGTCGGCTAAGCTAAGAATATTAGCTCTGATAAACTGAGCGTTACAAAGAATCTATCGGAAGTCCCCCCACAACGTTTGAATGGCAGCAATAGCCGCCAAAGGAGCGGTTTCAGTTCGCATGATTCTGGGGCCGAGCCTGATTGCAGTGAATCCTTTCTGAACTGCAAGCGTTCTCTCTACCTCAGAGAGGCCTCCTTCCGGACCCACTAGAATAGTCAGTGCGCCTTGAGGTTTATCAAGGTCCCCAAGTGTTTGTTCATTCAGATGATGGAGAAGAAGGCGGGTTCCGTCAGGTATATTCATCAATGCTTCTGAAAGCGCACAAGGCACAAGCAGTTTGGGTAGTCGACAACGCCCCGATTGTTCGCACGCATTGATCAATAGTTTGCCCCAGTGTTCCAAGCGCTGCTTGAGGCGTTTTCCGTCCAGCTTGACCATGCAGCGCTCGGTGAATATCGGATGAATACTCGCTACCCCAAGCTCAACGGCTTTTTGTAGCGCATAGTCCATGCGCTCCCCCCTGGAGATGCCGATGAGCAGGTTAATCTCCAAGGGGTAAGTGGGCTCTGTCGCCACAAGCCCTTCGATATTCACGGCGATGCTTTTTTTCGTGAATCCGCTGATCTTTGCTGAATACTCCTCGCCATTACCATTGAAAAGTTTGATTCTGTCACCCCTTCTAACGCGCAGTACCTGGCTCAGATGATGCGACGCGTCGTGTTCCAGATTGATTTCACCATCGATGACCAGCGCTTGGCTGGTGTAGACGCGGGGAATTCGCACGATCAGGTGGTGACGCCTGCCGACTCGACTACATCCTGTTTAACGGTTTTCTGTGCAAGGCGTTTGTCGATGAGGTTTTTTACGGCAATCAGTAGTCCCAGTCCGATAAAGGCGCCGGGTGGTAAGATGGCAACCAGCATGCCGGGGAAATCTTCATCCAGCCTGAAGGTCATGCCACGGGCTGCTTCTCCAAACATCAGATGGGCCTGGTCAAACAGCGTCCCCTGTCCGACCAATTCCCGCATGCCTCCTAGAGTCATTAAAACCAGAGTGAAGCCGATCCCGATGCTCAATCCGTCGACTAAGGAGCGTGACAGGCTGTTTTTTGAGGCGAATGCCTCAGCACGTCCGATGATTGCACAATTCGTTACGATCAATGGTATGAAGATTCCCAGCACCTTGTGTAGTTCATGAAAATAGGCATTCATACTCAATTCAATGGCCGTGACGAAGGAGGCAATGACCAGAACAAAGACTGGCAGGCGTACTTCCGGGCGGACTAAGTTGCGAATCAGTGATACGGTGCCGTTGGATGCTGTCACCACGGCGGTGGTCGCCAGGCCAAGCCCCAGACCATTGATTGCGCTATTCGTCACTGCCAGGAGAGGGCAGAGGCCAAGTAATGCTACCAGCGCCTGATTGTTGCTCCAGAGGCCGCCGGTTATGATGGATCGATAGCTGTTATCAGACATCAATGTTACCCCTGTCTCTCGTGCGGAATAGCATCGGTCTTCTGATCGTACAAGGCATCTCGATTCTCCTTGACATACAAGAGCGTATTTTTTACCGCATTGACAATCGAACGAGGTGTGATTGTGGCTCCGGTGAATTGATCGAAAACCCCACCGTCACGTTTTACTTTCCATCGTTCTTCAGAGGGGTCATGCAAGGATTTTCCTATAAAACTGTGGATCCAGTCTGAGCGTGCTTCCTCGATTTTATCACCCAGGCCGGGTGTCTCTTTGTGACTGATGACCCGCACGCCACCGAGTGTTCCATCATAGCGTACCGCAACCAGCAGTTTTATCGGGCCGCTGTAACCATCCGGTACCACTGGGGTCAGCACGGCGGCAATCGGCTGGCTCATCATACGACCTCGGTACACGGTAGTTTCAGCCGCGCCAAGCAATTCGGGATGGCTCACGGTCAAGGTGTCACTGGTCATGTCATTGTCCACGGATTCCTTTGGCACCAAGGCATTCAAGCTCATCAGCAAAGTCTGCCTTTCATTAAATGCGATACGCTCTTTGGTTAAGCCATGGGTGAATGCCACCAGGGTAGTGCCTGCCACAGCAAAGGCCCCGAGAATAAAGGCTGCAATGATGATTGGATGCTTAGCCACTCAGTTTACCTCCATGCCCATAGGTTCGAGGTTGTGTGTAGTGGTCGATAGTTGGTGCGGCCATATTCATCAGCAGAACTGCAAATGCCACAGCATCCGGATAGCCTCCCCAGGTACGGATGATATAGACCATGACACCGATAGAAGCACCGTAGATCAGTTGCCCCTTAGGTGTCGTGCATGCAGTCACTGGGTCGGTGGCGATGAAAAACGCCCCAAGTATGGCACCACCGCTGAACACATGGAATTGTGGGAAAGGGTGGCTTTCCGGATCAAACATCCAGAATATGGCTGCAATGATGATCAATGCACTCAGAAAGGAAACAGGAATGTGCCAGGTGATGGTGCGTTTCATGAGCATCCAGAGACCGCCCAACAGAAACCAGTTACCGACCCACTCCCAGCCAAGGCCTCCGAAATCTCCCCACAAGGGGCTCTCACGGACCTCGCTGATCATCCGGTTGAGATCTAACTGGGTGCGCATCTCATCCAATGGAGTGGCCATGGTGAGTGCATCCAGGCTCAGGCCGGCCGGCAAGGCGCCGGTGAAAATCAGCCTCAGCGACTCCAGGAAACTGAGGGAATGCTCGCTGAGTGGTGCGGGTGGCAACCAGCCGGTCATCTGCACAGGGTAGGAGATCAACAGCAGTACATAGGCGGCCATGGCGGGATTGAATGGATTATAACCGAGGCCGCCATAGAGTTGTTTCACCATGATGATGGCAAAAGCCATAGCGAGCACAGTGAGCCACCAAGGCAGGATAGGTGGAGCGGCAATAGCAAACAGCATGGCGGTGACTACGGCGCTGAGATCCAGCAGTGTTGGCGTGATGGGTTTATTGCGTAGCCTGAGCACCATGGCTTCAAAGCCGATTGCGCTGCACACCGCGATGATGATGTTGATCAGAGTTCCCCAGCCGAAATACCAGGTCATCGCAATAATGCCTGGAATCATTGCCAGGATGACCTGCAGCATGACCTTGTGCACACTGCTGCTCAGCGCAGTGTGAGGTGAAGTAAGGGTTTTGAACTCCATGCCTCAGTTACTCCTTGTCCTCACTGGGTGGGTTGCTGGCTGGTTCGGCTTGTGCTGTGCGGCGTTTCTCCGCGGCAGTGATTTGCGCTTGCTGGGCTGGAGTCAGATCCTCGGTATTTTTGGGTTGCGCCTGCTGCTGTGCCTTTTTTGCGGCTGCACGTTTCATGGCGGCTTCGATGGCGGCTTTTTTGCTATCCACCTTATCTCCAGAACCCCCCGCTGAAGGCTTCTTCTTCAGGTCGCCCTTTCTTTGGCGCAGACGCGCCTTGCGTTCCGCCTCCAGTCGCTCCAGTCTGGCTATGCGGAATTCATGTCGTTGTTTGGCATGCTCGGCATCCCGTCTGACCTGCTCCTTGGCCCAACTCTCGGTCTTTGCATAGCGGAAATATTGCACCAGCGGAATATGCGAGGGGCAGACATGCGAGCAGCAGCCGCATTCAATACAGTCAAACAGGTTGTAGTCCTGGGCTTTTTCCAGATCCTTGGCGCGGCTGTACCAGTACATCTGTTGCGGCAGGAGTCTGGCTGGACAGACTTCCGCACATCGGCCGCAGCGAATACAGGCCAGTGCGGGTCCGGGGGGGGGTGCCTCAGCCTCGCTCGTCGCCAGCAGGCAGTTGGCGCCCTTGGTGATAGGTATTTGATCGATGGGGAGATCAAAACCCATCATCGGGCCACCGAGAATCAATTGTGACACCTGGTCAGTGTAACCGGATGCCTGTTCGATCAGCTCGCTGGCCATGATGCCCAATGGGGTTTCAATGTTACAGGGTTCAGCGATGCCTTCTCCGGTCAAAGTTACGATGCGTGAGATGAGCGGTTTACCCTCCAGCACGGCCTCTGCGATCGCCGCGGCGGTGGCGACATTGTGACAGACTATGCCCAGTTGAGCAGGGTATCCGGAACTAGGCACTTCCAGTCCGGTAAGTATCCTGATCAACTGCTTTTCACCGCCGCTGGGGTAGAGAGTGGGGATGCTGACCACTTCGATGGCATCCTCGTTCTGGAGTTGATTGCGCAGACTGCTGATTGACTCCGGCTTGTTGTCCTCAACGGCAATCAGGCACTCCTCAGCCCCCAATAGATGTTGCAGGATACGTGCGCCGTCCAGTATGCGTTGCGGATAGGTCCGCATCAGCATGTCATCGCAGGTGATGTAAGGTTCACACTCGGCGCCGTTGATGATCAGTGTCTTGATTGGTTTGCCGGGGTTCAGTTTTATCGCAGAAGGGAAGGTGGCGCCGCCCATTCCGACAATGCCGGCTTCGCGAATCCTTGATCTCAGGGCTTCGGCGCTAGCCGAGCGGTAATCCGTGATCGGTTGCGGGAGTTCCGCCCATTGTTCTTTTCCATCGGGTTCGAGAATGATGCAGGGGCCTTGCAGCCCGGATGGGTGCGGAATGGGCTGGCTGGATATCTCGATGACTCGTCCGGATGTCGGGGCATGCACGGGTGAACTGACAGGTGCCGAGCTATCGGCGATTTTCTGTCCTTTGAGAACCGGGTCGCCAACCTGGAACAGCGGCTCAGCCGGTTCGCCGATATGCTGTTGCAGCGGCAGCACCAGTTTCTTCGGCAGGCTGGCCTGCTGCAGGGGCCTTTGCAGCGAGAGACTCTTGTGATCGGGCAGATGCAGGCCGCCGTGAAACCGCCAGAGCTGGCGCGCCTTGTCTTTGTTGGATGCGATATACATACCCCGTCAACCCTTCGCCTTGAGTGCGACTTCAGGATGCTTACTGTCTGGGAAGGGCCAGCGCCAGGTTGAAGTGTCCTCCTTAACAGGTAGCATGACGATACAATCCACCGGACAAGGGGGCAGGCAGAGTTCACAACCGGTGCATTCGGCAGCGATAACCACATGCATCTGTTTCGCTGCGCCGATTATCGCATCTACTGGACAAGCCTGCAGGCATAGTGTGCAGCCGATGCACTCCTCCTCTTTGATGACGGCCACCGCCTTGGACTTTGCTTCGCCATGTTCTGCATCCAATGGCACCGGGTCGCGCCCCAGCAGATCTGCCAGCGCCAGCATGCCGGCCTCACCACCCGGGGGACATTGGTTGATCTCCGCCTCGCCAGCGGCGATTGCCTCGGCATAGGGTCGGCAGCCAGCGAATCCGCATTGACCGCACTGCGTCTGGGGCAGCAAGGTCTCGATCTGGTCGGTAATCGGATCTCCCTCGACATGAAAGCGAACGTTTGCATAGCCCAGGATGAGGCCGAAGATTGTGGCAAGTCCGGTGATGGCAAGGATCGAGATCAGCATGGCTTCATTGGGTCACGAGGCCGGCAAACCCCATAAAGGCCAGTGACATCAATCCGGCGGTGATGAGTGCGATGGCATTACCCTGAAACGGCTCTGGTACGTCGGCCACGGCGACTCTTTCGCGGACTGCGGCAAACAGAATCAGGACCAGGGAGAAACCGATCGCGGCGCCAAATCCATATAACGCGGATTCCACGAAACTGTGCTGTTCCTGGATATTCAGTAAGGCCACGCCAAGAACCGCGCAGTTGGTAGTGATCAGCGGTAAAAAGATACCCAGCACCTGATAGAGCATGGGGCTGGTTTTGTGCATCACCATTTCGGTGAATTGGACCACTACGGCAATCACCAGAATAAATGCGATGGTGCGCAGGAATTCCAGGCCGAGGGGCAGCAATAGGTACTCATTGACCAGATAGGAGCAGATTGACGACAGCGTCAAGACAAAAGTGGTCGCCAAGCCCATCCCGGTAGCAGTTTCCAGCTTCCTCGAGACGCCCATGAATGGGCAGAGACCAAGAAACTTCACCAGCACGAAATTGTTGACGAGTACGGTGCTGATCAGGATGAGAGCGTATTCTTTCATTAAAAATCACGAAATTGGTAATCCGCTAAGGATAAGCGCCGCTCTGGCAGGATACAACACATCAAAGTCAGGTAATTAAGTCAAATTTCCCCTGGCGGTATCGACTCCCTGGAAAAAAACCGCAACTCGCTGCTGATTAGTTCGTAGGACAGGTTTAGATGCTGTTCTGTTAATGGGCCGAAGCGGATGCTATAACCCCCATTCACCAAGTTAGGAGGAAATAATGAAACTAGAATCCCTGGCATTGCATCATGGCTACAAATCCGAGGCAACCACAAAGGCTGCAGCGGTACCAATTTATCAGACCACGTCCTACACGTTTGACAATACCCAGCATGGTGCGGATCTCTTCGACCTGAAGGTCGAGGGTAACATTTATACAAGAATTATGAATCCCACCACCAGCGTGTTGGAGCAGCGACTGGCCGAGATGGAAGGCGGTATCGGCGCACTTGCTGTCGCCTCGGGTATGGCAGCTATTACCTATGCAATTCAATGCATTACGGCATCCGGTGACAATATCGTAAGTACCAGCCAACTGTACGGGGGCACCTACAACCTGTTTGCTCACACCTTTCCACGTCAGGGCATCGAAGTGCGTATGGCAGATTTTGACGATTATGGCACTATTGAGGGTCTGATCGATGAGCGGACCCGGGCCCTGTTTTGTGAATCTATCGGCAATCCCGCCGGCAATGTGGTGGACCTGGAGAAGCTTGCAGAAATCGCCCACCGTCATGGGCTGCCGTTGATTGTGGATAACACGGTCGCTACCCCCTATCTTTGCCGACCGTTTGAATTTGGCGCCGATATCGTGGTGCATTCACTGACCAAATATATCGGTGGACACGGCACCACTATTGGCGGGGTGATCGTAGATTCAGGGAAATTCGACTGGGTGGCTAATAAAGCGCGCTTCCCGATGCTCAATGAGCCAGATCCCTCTTATCATGGCGTTGTCTACACCGAGGCCCTGGGTCCGGCCGCCTACATTGCCCGCTGCCGGGTAGTGCCACTGCGTAATACCGGTGCTGCACTCTCTCCCCATAGCGCATTTCTGATCATGCAGGGACTGGAGACACTGGGTCTGCGAATCGAACGGCACTGTGAAAACTCCCTGGTGGCTGCCGAGTTCCTCAAGCGGCATCCTCAGGTTGAGTGGGTGAGTTATGCGGCGCTGCCCGATAGCCAGCACTATGAACGCTGTCAGAGGATTACCAAGGGTCAGGCGTCCGGTATTTTGAGCTTCGGCATCAAGGGTGGTAAAGAGGCGGGAGGCCGTTTCATCGATGCGTTGCAGATGATTCTGCGTCTGGTCAATATCGGCGATGCCAAGTCATTGGCCTGTCATCCGGCGACCACCACCCACCGTCAACTTGGTCCGGATGAGCTGAAAAGCGCGGGCGTGAGAGAGGATATGGTGCGTTTGTCCATTGGCATCGAGCATATTGATGACATTATTGCCGACATCAGCCAGGCCCTGGATGCCGCGAGCTAGCCCAGGTTCTGCCTGCAGATTACCCGGTCTCCTCTGCGAGAGATACAACCTGATACGGAGACAAGAGATTGGGGGGAGACATCCCCCCGTACCGGGATGCGCTAAAGAATTATTCCGGTAAGGGCGGCGGCGGGGGTGGATCGGATTCCTGGTTGTTCTGCTGATAACCATAGCCCGGATGCCCCCAGCCATACGGACTGCCCCAGCCATAAGGGCTGCCTGCGCCGTATGGACCACCCCAACCGTATGGACCGCCCCGACCGTAGGGTCCCCCATAGCCGTATGGGCCGCCCCAACCATATGGGCCGCGATGACGCCAGTAGTCATCATCGTCATTATCAAAAAAACCGAAGAACGCACTTGCCTGTTGGGCCATTAAAACTCCAGCCAAGGCAAACAATGCCAAAGTTAGCTTTCGCGTTGTCGTCATGCCCGAACTCCTCCTCGATTAGGATTTTCCAAAGGATATCTTGTATGAATTAGATCTTGAATTCTAACAGGAAATATCTTAGGCAATGTTTCCCTGCTAGGCAATCGCCTCTCGTTAAAACTTCTCATGCCGTGCTGTATCAATAACCTCCATAGATGGGCTGCGCGAGCAGCTGTTGGATTTACGCAGGTGTAAAATATCATTGATAAATGGTGCCACTATGCGGAATAATTATTTTTCTTGCTCGGGCTGAACGCGATTTAGCCTGCATTTCAAACAGTACAGGTATTGAGGAACTGCTATGAAGATATTTCTAGCCCTGCTGGCGCTCTCCCTCCCACTTCTTTCCCAGGCGGGTAAGTTCGAGCAGTCCTTGGTGGTGCAGACCGGGCAGATGCGTGAGAGCGATCTGATTGTACGCAACATCACTGATCTGACCAGTAAAAAGACCTGTCTGACTTTTTATATCCGCACCAGCGGGACCAGCCCCATTACCCACTGCTACGATGCCGTATCCGGATTCGGCGCCAACCTGAACCAGGTAGGGCATATCAAGGCGGACGATCTGGTGGTGCGCAAGCTGGAAGATACCAAGAACGGCATGTTCTGCGTGACCGCCTATGTCAGCACGCCAGGCACCTCCCCGGCGGTGGATTGTTACGTCAACAAGCAGCAGTTCAAGGATCATATGGTGGAAGCCGGGCATCTGCGGGAGGGGGACCTGGATGTGCGCAAGATCGTTGACGCTGGCAACATGAAAACCTGTCTGGTGGCCTATGTGACCACCAAGGGCACCTCGCCGTCATTGGTCTGCTATGATTCACCACCTGGCAATAAAGGTGGCCTCTATCAGTCCAGCTATTTGAAAGAAGGCGATCTGGTGGTCAGAAAAGTCATCGATGTGGAGAGCAAGAAGGCCTGCCTTGTCACCTATGTAAGTACAGCGGGTACGTCCTCTCATCTGTATTGTTATGACGAGTGAAGTTAGCGGCCAGTTCTAACAATTGCGCCGCCTAGAGTGGTGAAGACAGAAATTATCGTGCTTCCATTCGACCGGCATGATGAGTCGTCTGGATACATCAAAGGTTTTATAAGTCTACAGAATTAACAGAGGTACCCAAATCGTGAGAAAACAAAAACTAATCATTTATAGCGCCATGCTGGCCATTGGCGGCAGCAGTCTGGCAATAGCTCCCAGCGCTTATGCGTTTAATATGGGCAACATGATGAATCCATCGAAGTGGATGGGCGGTAATAATGACCGCTACGATGATGACTACTACTATGACCGTTATGGCCCCTATGGAGGTCCTTATGGTGGTTATGGTCCCCACGGCGGCTATGGTGCTCCCTACGGATATGGTTATCCCGGCTACGGTTATGGTGCACCGGGTTATGGCTATGGTGCGCCAGGCTACAATCAGCAGCAGAGCAACGAGCCGCCTCCACCGCCACTGCCGCAATAAGCGACATTGTCTAGCTGGCGGGACGGTTTAAAAACCGTCCCGTTTTTCGTTTTACTCTTGGGGATTACTGGCGGCCTGAGAGTCTACTTTACCCGCATACCGGGTTTTGCACCCTCGTCCGGACTGAGCACAAACATCTCCTTGCCTCCGGGTCCGGCTGCCAGCACCATCCCTTCGGATACACCGAAGCGCATCTTGCGCGGCGCCAGGTTGGCCGACCATCACGGTCAGTCTGCCCTGCAGGTCATCATGGTTGGTAGGCGGCCTTGATGCCGGCGAATACATTCCGGGTCTCGCCACCCAGGTCCAGGGTCAGCTGCAGCAGTTTGTCCGCGCCTTCCACCGGCTTGGCCTTGACGATCTGCGCCACTCGCAGGTCGAGCTTGGCAAAGTCTTCGAAGTCGATGGTGTCGGCGATGGGGTCTTTAGCCAGTGGGGAGTCCTTGGCTGGTTTTTGCCTCCGAGGTTTGCTCTGTGCAGCTGATGTCTTCTTTGGAGTGCTCCAGCATGGCCTCCACCTGCTTGGGTTCGATGCGGGTCATCAGGGGTTTGAATTTGGCGACTTCATGATCCCAGCAGCGGGTTGGCCAGAATCGACTCCAGCTCAGCTGGCCGATATTGGAGGAATGTCTCTGCGGCCTGCGGCTGTGCCCGGCAGGATAGGACGCAAATAACCCATGAGCACCCGGAACAGGTTGATGCCCATGGAGCAGATCGCCTGCAGTTCCTCTTCCTTGCCTTCCTGCTTTGGCAACCACCCAGGGCTTCGCCTCATCGATATACTGGTTGGCCCGATCTGCCAGGGCCATGATTTCACGCACCGCTCGGCTGAATTCGCGATTCTCGTAATGAGCGGCTATGGTTTCACCGGCCTGGATGAAGTCGTCGAACAGACGCTGGTTCTGAGAGTTCAGCGGACAGCCGGCCATTGAAACGTTTCTTGATGAAACCGGCGCAGCGGCTGGCGATATTTACCACCTTGCCCACCAGGTCCGAGTTGACCCGTGCGGCGAAGTCCTCCAGGTTGAGGTCGATATCATCCACCCCGGAGCCCAGCTTGGCGGCGAAATAGTAGCGCAGATACTCCGGGTTGAGATGGTCCAGATAGGTGCGGGCCTTGATGAAGGTGCCGCGGGACTTGGACATCTTCGCCCCGTCCACGGTGAGAAAGCCGTGGGAGAAGATCGCGCTGGGGGTGCGGAAGCCGGCGCCGTGCAGCATCGCCGGCCAGAACAGGGCGTGGAAATAGATGATGTCCTTGCCGATGAAGTGATACAGCTCGGTGTCCGACCCGGCACCCCAGAACTCATCGAATTCCAGCCCTTCCGTCTTGTCGCACAGGTTCCTGAAACTGGCCATATAGCCAATCGGCGCATCCAGCCAGACATAAAAGTACTTGCCGGGGTGATCCGGGATCTCGAAGCCGAAGTAGGGGGCGTCGCGGGAGATGTCCCACTCCTGCAGCCCGGCTTCGAACCATTCGTCCAGCTTGTTGGCGACCTCCGCTCTGCAGATGACCGCCCCGGGTCCAGTCCTTCAGCATCTCCTCAAAGTCGCGCCAGCTTGAAGAAATAGTGGTCCGATTCCGTTGTTCCGGCACCGCGCCGGACACCGCCGAGACCGGGTTCTTCAGCTCGGCGGGCGAGTAGCTGGCGCCGCACACCTCGCAGTTGTCGCCATACTGGTCCTCGGCGCCGCACTTGGGGCAGGCGCCCTTGATAAAGCGGTCCGGCAGAAACATCTGCTCCACCGGATCATAGGCCTGGGTGATGGTCCGTTTGGCGATGTGGCCGGCATCCCGGTTGCGTTCATAGATGGTATTGGCAAAGCTCTGGTTCTCTGGCGGAATGGGTGGAGTGGTAGTTGTCGAAAGCCACCCGAAACTCTGTGAAATCGGCTTGATGCTCCTGGGCGACCCGGGCGATCAGTTCCTCAGGCTCGATGCCTTCCTGACGGGCGCGCAGCATGATCGGCGTGCCGTGGGCATCGTCGGCGCAGACATACAGACACTGATGCCCCCGCATCTTCTGGAAGCGGACCCAGATATCGGTCTGGATATACTCCACCAGATGGCCGATATGGATCGGCCCGTTGGCATAGGGCAGGGCGCTGGTGACCAGAATCTTGCGCGGGTTACTCATCTTAGGGTATTCCGAGGTTGGGTTGTGGTTTGGCTGCACGGGCCGAAAACCCAAAATTATCGCATAGTGTGGAGCGAATATCTCCGGGTAGAATGCAGTATCTCGGCGCTGGCTGGCTAAAACCCAGCAAAATGCTTGGTAAATTGATTTCGATTTGGTGTAGAATTCCCGGCCAAGTTTTCAGTGAATGATTTGGCCCTCATTTAGCGGTCTCTAGGCAGGAGAATCAGCAATGTCTGAATTAACGAAAGAATTGATCAACGAAGCCATCAAAGGCTACGTTGAGCCCCATTTGGAGAAAGACCTGGTCGACCGCCAAGGCGGTGAAGGGCGTCGAGATCGATGGCGACAAGGTCAAGGTGACCATAGAAGTGGGTTTCCCCGCCAAGGGCTGTATGGATGACATCGCTGCAGCCGTGAAGGCGCAGGTTGAGGGTGTCGATGGCGTGGCATCTGCTGAGGTGAGCGTTACTTCCAAGGTGGTGGCCCATTCGGTGCAGAAATCCCTCAAGCCGATCGACAACATCAAAAACATCATTGCCGTGGCTTCCGGCAAGGGTGGCGTGGGCAAGTCCACCACCGCGGTCAATCTGGCCCTGGCCCTGGCGGTAGAAGGCGCCAAGGTGGGCATACTGGATGCGGATATCTACGGTCCCTCCCAGCCGCGCATGCTGGGCATCAGCGGCAAGCCTGAATCCAATGACGGCAAGACCCTGGAGCCCATGCAGGGCTATGGTCTGCAGGCCATGTCCATCGGTTTTCTGATCGACGAGGAGACCCCGATGATCTGGCGTGGCCCGATGGTTACCCAGGCGCTTGAGCAGTTACTGAACGACACCAACTGGGGCGACCTGGACTACCTGGTGGTGGATCTGCCGCCGGGCACCGGCGACACCCAGCTGACCCTGGCCCAGAAGGTGCCGGTCTCCGGTGCGGTGATCGTCACCACGCCCCAGGATATCGCCCTGCTCGATGCCCGCAAGGGCCTCAAGATGTTCGAGAAGGTAGAGGTTCCGGTACTGGGTATAGTCGAGAACATGAGTACCCACATCTGCTCCAAGTGTGGCCACGAAGAGCACATCTTCGGCGAGGGCGGTGGTTCCTCCATGGCGAATCAGTACCATGTGGACCTGCTGGGTTCCTTGCCGCTGGATATCCGCATCCGTGAGGAGACCGATGGCGGCAAACCCACCGTGGTGGCGGAGCCCGAGGCGCGAATCTCTCAGATCTATCGCGAGATTGCCCGTAAGACCGCGGCCAAGCTGTCCCTGCAGGCCAAAGATTATGCGGCTAAGTTCCCTAATATTGTGATCCAAAATAACTAAGCATCAGTTCCATTTGATGCCATAGAGCCCCGCTTCATGCGGGGTTTTTTATGCAGGTTGATCCCAGGGGTTTTCGGGATGCAGGATCTGCCAATTGTTTACAATGGTGCAGAACAGTCTGGCAGTCTGTTCGGTGTCGTAGATCGCGGAGTGGGCCTCGGCAGCGTCCCAGCCGAGACCGGCGCACTGAGCCGCTCGGGCCAAAACGGTCTGGCCATAGGCCAGGCCGGCCAGGGATACGGTGTCAAAGGTGCTGAATGGATGGAATGGATTACGCTTGATCTTGCTCCTCTGCACCGCCGCATTGAGAAATCCCAGATCGAAGAAGGCATTGTGCCCGACCAGAATCGCCCGTTTGCAGCCACTGGCTTTGACGGCTTTGCGGATGGGTGCAAATAATTTTTGCAGGGCTTCTCTCTCGGGAAGCGCCAGGCGAAACGGATGGTCTGGATCGATGCCGTTGAACGCCAGGGCCTTGGGATCTATGTTCGCCCCGGGAAAAGGTTCAACATGCGAGGCCAGGGTCTCGCCAAGTTGTAAGCGCCCTGCTTCATCCATGAGGAGGGTAGTGGCAGCTATTTCCAGCAGCGCATCCTGCTGGGCATCGAAACCACCTGTTTCGACATCCACTACGACGGGCAGGTAGCCACGAAAGCGATTTGCAATCGCTGGATTATAAAGAACTTCATTCATCGGTGAAGCATAATGAATCCGCCGGGAATTATCGACTATGCTTTCTGATCAGGCCGGGCCTTAACCTTAAAATCCCTATATCTTAAAACAGTCTGAGTGGTGCGAATATTATAAGGTGGGAAATCTGTGCTGTTTTGCAGGCCTTTTTAATTGTTAACATACGAATCTTGCAAGTAAGGATATTTCAGGAATCGGAGTTCAGATGAAAAAAAATAATCTATCGATCTGGCAGCTGTGCTTCATTTTAGTGGGGGCGATAAGCCTGTCCGGCTGTTCCACTATTCAGAAAAACATCCTGCCGGAACGCTTCGTTACCGATGCATTTCTAGCCGATCCTATAGAACCGGTCAACAGGGCCATTGATAGAATCAACCGTGACCTCGACAAGGCCGCAATCAAACCGGTGGCAAAAGGCTATCGCAAGGTCACCCCAGATCCAATCGACAAGGGCATCACCAACTTTTTCGATAATCTGGCCGATATCAATTCAGCCGTTAACAATTTACTGCAGTGGAAACCGGCACGGGCATTGTCGGATGTGGGGCGAGTCTGCCTCAATACAACAGTCGGCCTGCTGGGGTTTATCGATGTGGCATCAGATGTGGGCCTGAAAAGCTATAAAGAAGACTTTGGCCAAACCCTGGGTCACTGGGGGGTCGGCGATAAACCCTATCTGGTCATTCCAGTCACCGGCCCGAATACCCTGCGTGACCTCGTGGGGCAGATCGGGGATTTGATGATCAACCCGATCTACTACACCAGTCAGGGCGTCTATTGGTCGCTTCTTGCGTTCAATTTCATCGATACCCGGGCCGATCTGCTGGAGACCACGGATGTTCTGGATGAAGCGTCGGTTGACCCCTATGCCTTTGTCCGGGAAACCTATCTGCAGATACGTAAAAACAAGATCTACGATGGCGATCCCCCCCTGGAGGATGCGAATTTTGAAGATCAATTCATGTTCGATGACGAATGAGGTTACATTCACTGCTCATTCAACAGTTGCCAGCTGATAGCCTCGCCAGCCCTTAACGGCACCAACTTCCCCTCAGCAAATGGGTAAGTGTCAGGGACCTGCCAAGGTCTTTTCTCAAGGGTAATCTTGCTCTTATTGCGGGGCAGCTTGTAAAAATCCGCACCATGCAGACTGGCAAACCCTTCCAACTTGTCTAACGCCCCTGCCGCTTCAAAGGCCTCTGCATAGAGTTCGATGGCGGCATGCGCCGTGTAACAACCCGCGCAACCGCAACTGGACTCTTTGGCTGCCAGGCTGTGAGGGGCGCTGTCCGTACCCAGAAAAAACTTTGCATTGCCGCTGGTGGCGGCATCAATCAATGCCATTTGATGGCGTTCGCGTTTTAGAATCGGCAGGCAGTAAAAGTGCGGACGAATACCCCCCGCCAGCATGGCGTTACGGTTATACAGCAGATGGTGAGCGGTAATGGTGGCGGCAACTGGCCCGGAGGCCTGGCTAACGAACTCCACGGCATCCTGGGTGGTGACATGCTCGAACACCAGGGGCAGTTCCGGAAAGTCGCGGACCAGCGGCTCCATATGCCGGTGGATGAAGACCTTTTCCCGATCGAAGATGTCAATCTCGCTGTCGGTAACTTCCGCATGCACCAGCAAGGGCAGGCCCTGTTTCTGCATCTCCTCGATGACCGGGTAGAGCTTTTTGATATCAGTAACGCCTGAATCGGAGTTGGTAGTAGCCCCGGCGGGATAGAGTTTGACGGCTTTGATGAAGCCGCTGGCGCTGGCCTGGCGTATCTCCTGGCGTGACAGATTGTCTGTCATATACAGCGTCATCAAGGGTTCAAAGGCTGCCCCGGCAGGCAGCGCCTGGAGTATTCGTTGCCGATAGTCAGCGGCCAGTTGGGTGGTGGTGACCGGCGGTTTGAGATTGGGCATGACGATAGCGCGGGCAAAGCGCTCAGCGGTGTGGGCAATGACCGAAGCCATGGCTTTGTCATCGCGCAGATGAAGATGCCAGTCATCGGGTTGGGTAAGAGTAAGTTGCATAGTCCTGACCGTTAATCAAGAAGAAGGAAAAGAGTAATAGATTTTTTCAATCCATTGCATCTGATGATTGTAAATATCTATTTGTTAATTTAAGTAAATACTAATATTATTTTTCACCGAAGGCTACGTTGTAACTGCTTTCTAGCAAATTGAATTAATGATCGCATTCTAACTCTTGGAGAGTGAACTGATGAAAAATATCGTTAAAGTCGCAGCTGCTGCTGCACTGATCGCTGCTTCTGCTTCTGCTTCCGCATGGTGGGGCGGCCCGGGTTGGGGTGGCAATAACTGGGGTAACGATGGCTGGGGTGACGGCTGGGGCGATGGCAGTGGTGACTTCAGCTTCGGCATGAGCGGCAGCGCCCGTGGTTCCGGTTATGGTCGTGGCTACAACCGTTACAATGACTACTATGGCTATGGCCCTTATGGCTATGGCGCTCCTTATGGTTACGGTGCTCCTTATGGCTATCCCTATGCCGCACCTGTAGCTCCCGCTGCACCTGCTGCACCTGCTGCACCGGCTAAATAAGACTGCATTAGAGTCTGCATGGAAATGCGCACAGGGACGTGCAAAACAAAATTCAACGTGGTTTTCAAGATTTTCCAGGTATCAAAATGAAAAAGATTTCTACTATCGCTGCTGCTATTGCCATGGCTGCCGCTTCTGCCTCCGCAAATGCTTGGTGGGGCAACAACTGGGGTGACGATTTCATGGGCGACGGTTTTGGCGCTGGTGATTTCAGTTTCGGATTCAGTATGCGCGCCCGTGGGCATGGCATGGTTATGGTCGCGGCTATGGCTATGATGCACCTTACTATGGCATATGCACCTTATTATGGTGTACCTGCTTATACAGCCCCTGCGCTGACTGAAGAGCAGCAGGCTGCCCTGGTTGAACAGCAAAAAGCCTTTGCCGAACAGCAACAGAAGGCCTTTGAACAGGCGGTGATTGCACAGCGTGAATTCGCAGAACAATTCAACAAAGATCCTATGGCGGCAATGGATGCACAGATGAAATCCATGCAGGAAGCCATGGATGCTGAGCAGAAGCAGATGCAGGCCCAGTTTGACAACATGGCTCCCGCGATGCCGGAACTGCCCGCAGATATCGCCAAGCGCATCGAAGAGCGTGAGGCTCAGCGTGCAGCTAAGATCAAAGAGATGGAAGCCAAGCGTCCGGAAATGCCCGCTTTTAGCGCTGAGCCGATGGATATCGACAAGCTGATGCAAGAATCTCAGGCCCGTCGTGACGAAAGGGTCAAAGAGATGGAGGCCCGTCGTGCTACCGCTCCCAGCCAACCCGCCGTTTCTGAAGAGATGACCAAGCGCAGGCAAGAGGCGCAGGCCCGTCGTGACGAAATGGTCAAAGAGATGGAAGCCCGCCGCAACGCCGCTCCCGACATGACCACCATGTCTGAAGAGATGAACAAGCGTATGCAGGAGTCCCAGACCCGCCGCGAAGAGATGTTGAAAGAGATGGAAGAACGCCGCAACATCGCGATGCAGCGCATGCCCTTTGAACGGCCGGTGCTCAACTCCCGTAAAGATATCTAAAAACGCGCTGAATCATTCAGCGGATAAGGCGTATCCGGCCTGGCCGGATACGCCTTTTTTGTGTGGCTGTATTGCAGATAAATCTGTGAAATATTGAACATTTGTTTGCCTTTTACGGCAAATTAACACTGCATTTCATTGATTCTTGTTGTATATTTGAACGGCCTATTTTGATTATTGGATTTTCCAATAGTTACTCGCGACACTCCGCAAATATACAGTTCAATCAGACTGTGAATCTGTGGTGTTTTTCAGAATTGATGAAGAAAGAGAGCAACGATGTCTAGCCGACCCGATATCGACCCGCAGGAGACACAGGAGTGGCTCGATGCCCTGGAGGGCGTACTTGAAAACGAGGGTGTTGAGCGCGCCCATTTTCTCATTGAACAGTTGGTGGACAAGGCGCGTCGTTCCGGCGCACATCTACCTTTCAGTGCCAACACTGCGTATGTCAATACGATTCCGGTGACGCAACAGCAACGTTTTCCCGGGGAGCGCGCCATGGAGCGGCGGATTCGTTCATTTATCCGCTGGAATGCCATGGCCATGGTGGTGCAGGCCAACCGGATCTCCACCGAACTGGGCGGCCATATCTCCAGCTTCGCCTCGGGCGCAACCCTCTATGATGTGGGTTTCAATCACTTTTTCCGCGCCTGCGACAAGGAGCGGGACGGCGACCTGATCTTTTTTCAGGGGCACTCGGCACCCGGGATCTATGCCCGCGCCTTTCTCGAAGGGCGGTTGAGCGAAGATCAGCTGCACAGCTTCCGCCAGGAAGTGGATGGCAACGGTCTCTCTTCCTACCCGCATCCCTGGCTGATGCCGGGTTTCTGGCAGTTTCCCACGGTCTCCATGGGACTCGGTCCCCTGATGGCGATCTATCAGGCCCGCTTCATGCGTTATCTGCATGACCGGGGTGTGGTCAATACCGCTGAGCGCAGGACCTGGGCCTTCTGTGGTGATGGCGAGATGGACGAACCGGAGGCCCTGGGGGCGATCTCCCTGGCGGGCCGTGAGCGGCTCGATAATCTGGTATTCGTGATCAATTGCAACCTGCAGCGGCTGGATGGCCCGGTGCGCGGCAATGGCAAGATCATCCAGGAGCTGGAAGCGGTATTCCGCGGCGCCGGCTGGCATGTCATCAAGGTGATCTGGGGCGGCTACTGGGATCCATTGTTTGCCCGCGACAAGAACGGCACCCTGGTGAAGCGCATGGAAGAGGCGGTGGACGGCGACTATCAGGCCTACAAGGCCAAGGGCGGCGCCTATACCCGGGAACACTTCTTCGGCAAGTATCCCGAGTTGGAGGAGATGGTGGCGGATATGACCGATGAGGATATCTGGCGGCTCAACCGCGGCGGCCACGATCCACACAAGGTCTATGCGGCCTATGCCGAGGCGGCGGCCCACAAGGGCCAGCCGACGGTGATCCTGGCCAAAACGGTCAAGGGTTACGGCATGGGGGTGGCAGGTGAGGGTCAGAACATCACCCACTCCCAGAAGAAGATGGGGGAGGCGGCACTGAAGGCCTTCCGTGACCGTTTCAACATCCCCATCAGTGACGACATGATCGGCTCTGCGCCTTTCTACAAACCTCCGGCAGACAGTCCTGAGATGCAGTACATGCATGAGCGCCGCAAGACCCTGGGCGGCTATATGCCGCAGCGACGTACCGAAGTCGAAGCCGCTGCAAGTGCCGGGCCTGGAGAGTTTCAAGGCGATGCTCGAGGGCAGTGGCGATCGGGAGCAATCCACCACCATGGCGTTTGTTCGGCTGCTGAACATGCTGATCCGCGACAAGCAGTTCGGCAAGCAGGTGGTGCCGATCATTCCCGACGAGGCCCGCACCTTCGGTATGGAAGGCATGTTTCGTCAGCTGGGGATCTACTCATCCGTGGGCCAGCTCTACGAGCCGGTGGATGCCGACCAGGTGATGTTCTACCGCGAGGACAAGAAGGGCCAGATCCTGCAGGAAGGCATCAACGAGGCGGGCGCCATGTCCTCCTGGATCGCCGCGGCGACCGCCTACAGCAACCATGGGATCAGCATGATCCCGTTCTATATCTACTACTCCATGTTCGGTTTCCAGCGCATCGGCGATCTGGCCTGGGCGGCGGGAGATATGCAGGCGCGCGGTTTTCTGATCGGCGGTACCGCCGGTCGCACTACCCTGGCGGGTGAGGGCTTGCAGCATCAGGATGGTCACAGCCATCTGGCAGCTGCCACCATCCCCAACTGTGTCGCCTACGATCCGACTTTCGCCTATGAGCTGACGGTAATCGTGCAGGACGGCATGCGCCGCATGTATCAGGAGCAGCAGAACATCTTCTATTACATCTCGGTGATGAACGAGAATTATCTGCAGCCGGCGATGCCTGAAGGGGTTGAAGAGGGCATTCGCCGCGGGCTCTATCTCTTCCAGAAAGGCGGCAAGCGCAAGAAACGGGTGCAGTTGCTGGGCAGCGGCACCATTCTTCGGGAAGTGATCGCCGCAGCCGAGCTGTTGGAGAAGGATTTCAGTATCTCGGCCGATGTCTGGAGCGCCACCAGTTTTAACGAGTTGCGCCGGGAAGGTTTGGATACAGAGCGCTGGAACATGCTGCATCCGGAGGAACCGCCTCGCGTCAGTTATGTCACGACTCAGTTGTCAGGCCAACAGGGACCGGTGATCGCCGCGACCGATTATATGCGCAGCTATGCGGATCAGATCCGGCCTTTTATTCAGGCTCGATATAGCGTGTTGGGCACGGATGGCTATGGTCGCAGTGATATGCGCAGCCAACTGCGTAAGTTCTTCGAGGTCAACCGCTACTATGTGACCATCGCCGCCCTGAAATCTCTGGCGGATGAGGGCGAGATTGATCAGGACACCGTCAGCAAGGCGATAGCGAAATACAAGATCGATCCGGAAAAACCGAATCCAACCACTGTGTAGTGAACCTTGATTGAATTGAGATTGCTCCCCAATCATAGGAAAGAGTTGCATGCAAATCGAACGATTTAATCATTGCTCGATTGTATTCTCCTCCCGAGATGCCTCCAATCACCGGGGGCATGTTGGAGAACTCCTGATGGGTATGAGCGGATTTTTTAGCCGCTGACACGGCAGAGGAATTGAAGTGGGCAAAATTACAGATGTTTTATTACCTGACATAGGTGACTTCGATGCGGTCGAGGTTATCGAGGTGCTGGTATCCACGGGTGATCAAGTGGCCGTCGAGGATTCACTGATCACCCTGGAGAGTGACAAGGCGACCATGGAGATCCCCTCACCACACGCGGGTGTGGTGCATGAGGTTCTCATCAAAGTGGGCGATCGTATCGGTGAAGGGCACAAGCTCGTCAGTATTGAGCTGGGTGATCAGCCGGTTACGGCAGAATCGAGTGAGGTCTCCGCCCCTGAGCCCGCAGCGGAAGAGGTTGAGACGGTACAAGCGCCAGCACCGGCGCCACAGCCAGATACCGGCACTCGGCGCAGGCCGGGGGAAAAGGAGCTTGCGCCTCCTCCTGTGCCTCTGCCCGGCGCCCAGGAGACCACTCCCGCGCATGCGAGTCCCGCAGTGCGCCGGTTTGCCCGGGAACTGGGTGTGGATCTCAATCTGGTGTCAGGCTCGGGGCCGAAAGGCCGGATCGTCAAAGACGATGTACAGAATTTTGTAAAATCTTCGTTGAAGGGCACCCGGCCTGCCCAGGCTGCAGGTTCACCGTTCAGCATGCCGGCCGGACCGGAAGTCGATTATGCCAAGTTTGGTGAGATCGAGTCCCAGCCTTTGAGTCGGATCAAGAAACTGAGCGGCGCCCATCTGCACCGCTGCTGGTTGACTGTGCCCCATGTCACTCAATTCGATGAGGCCGATATCACCGAGCTGGAGGCATTCCGTAAGGCGCAGAAAGACGCGGCCTTGGAACAGGATGTACGCCTGACCTTCATGCCTTTCCTGATGCAGGCGGTGGCGGCGGCGCTTAAGGAGATGCCGGTATTCAATGCCGCCCTCTCGGCCGACGGTGAAAGTCTGATCTATCGCAAATATGTCCACATCGGTGTCGCGGTGGATACACCGAATGGCCTGGTAGTCCCGGTCATCCGCAATGTGGATCAGCAAGGGGTATTCGATATTGCCAGGGCATTGATGGAAGTCAGTGGACGCGCCCGGGATGGCAAGCTTTCGCCTGGTGATATGCAGGGCGGTTGTTTTTCCATCTCCAGCCTGGGCGGCATCGGTGGTACGGCCTTTACCCCTATTGTGAATGCTCCCGAAGTGGCTATTCTGGGTGTCTCCCGGGCTGCCATGAAGCCGGTTTGGGATGGTGCGGCGTTCCAGCCGCGCCTGATGCTGCCCCTCTCGCTCTCCTATGACCATCGCGTCGTCGATGGCGCCGACGGAGTGCGATTTACTACATTGTTGGCAGGACTGCTCGCGGATATCCGGCGTCTGCTACTCTGACATGAGAAGTGTTAAGTTGTCTTTAGCGCAGAGAACAGGGAGCTTTTTGCAAGATCAGGAGACCATGAAATAATCCGGTTGATGTTTTGTGTGACTTAGGTAATTTTATCCTAATCAGCTCGAGTCAGGTTTTTGAGTCAAACAGACTTGCCGCAGGTACAAGCCCGATTATTTTGTAATTTCAAATTGTTATGTCCGATATTTCAGACCAGGCGAAGAAACTGGCTTTGATTCTCGATGCACTCTGTGTTCTCTGTAGTGAATATTGTACTTTTTATATCCAAATCGCCAAGACATGCTGCTTGGGTACGAGGAATAAGTTATGAGCAAAACGGTTGAGGTTACCCTTCCCGATATCGGCGATTTCGATCAGGTCGATGTGATCGAGGTATTGGTCAAGCCCGGAGACAGTATCGAAGCCGAGGACTCGATGGTCACTCTGGAGAGTGATAAGGCGACCATGGATATTCCGTCACCGCATGCCGGCAAAATACTTGAGGTGCTGGTCAAGGCAGGGGATAAGATTTCCCAAGGCGGCCCGATCCTGAAGATGGAACTGCTGTCCGACGAAAAGCGGGAAGAACCGCGCTACAGTGCGGCGCCGGTTTCCGAGGCCGTGAAAGGGACAGCGGACATACAGGCTGATGTGGTGGTGCTGGGCGCCGGCCCGGGCGGCTATACCGCCGCCTTCCGCGCGGCTGATCTGGGCAAGCGCGTGGTGCTCATCGAACGCTACGAGTCCCTGGGTGGGGTCTGTTTGAATGTGGGTTGCATCCCTTCCAAGGCCTTGCTGCACGCCGCCGAGGTCATCGATGAAGCGGCTGAAATGGAGTCGATGGGCATCAGTTTCGGCAAACCCAAAGTGGATCTGGACAAGCTGCGCGCCGGTAAGGATAAGATAGTACAGCGGCTGACCGGTGGGCTTAAACAGCTCGCCAAGCAACGCAAGGTCGAAGTGGTCCAGGGTGTCGGTAAATTCGAATCGCCCAATCGTATCGGGGTCAAGCAGGCCGATGGCCAGCTCTCCATCGCATTCAGCAACGCCATCATTGCCTGTGGCTCCAGCGTGGTGCAGATTCCTGGCTTTCCCTATGATGATCCGCGCATGATCGATTCCACCGGCGCGCTGGAACTGCAGGAAATACCCAAGCGCATGCTGGTGCTGGGTGGCGGAATCATTGGCCTGGAGATGGCGACGGTCTACTGCGCCCTGGGCAGTCAGATCGATGTGGTCGAGCTGCAGGACAGCCTGATCCCCGGTTGTGATACCGACTTGGTCAGGCCCTTGCAGAGGCGCATCAAAAAGAAATACAACAGTATCATGTTGAGCACCAAGGTGACCGATATTCAGGCCCAGAAACAGGGCCTGAAGGTGACCTTCGAGGGTAAGAATGCCCCGGAAAAACCGCAGGTCTACGATCGGGTGCTGGTGGCGGTGGGGCGGACGCCCAACGGCAGGCATATCAACGCAGAAGCTGCCGGCATCCAGGTGGATGACCGTGGCTTCATCCCGGTGGACGCACACATGCGCACCAATGTGCCGAACATCTACGCGATCGGCGATGTGGTAGGACAACCGATGCTGGCCCACAAGGCGACTCATGAAGCAAAGGTTGCCGCCGAGGTCATTGCCGGTCTGCCGGCCCGCTTCGATCCGCTGACCATTCCCTCCGTGGCCTATACCGATCCGGAAGTGGCCTGGATGGGGCTCACTGAAACCGCGGCCAAGGAACAGGGCATCGAGTATGAAAAAGGTGTCTTCCCCTGGGCGGCAAGCGGCCGTGCCTTGGGCATGGGGCGTGATGAAGGTGTTACCAAGCTGCTGTTCGATCCCACCAGCAAGCGTATTCTAGGTGCCGGTATCACCGGACCCCATGCGGGGGATCTGATCGGCGAGACGGTGCTGGCGTTGGAGATGGGCGCTGATGCGGAGGATATCGGGCTGACCATTCATCCCCACCCGACTTTGAACGAGACCATCTGCTTTGCCGCTGAAATGGCTGAAGGCTCGATTACCGATCTGATGCCACCGAAGAAAAGGTAAGCCGGCATGGGGGCGCCTGCGGATTTTGGATAAGGTGACAAAAGCTGTCCAGGCATTTTATGAGGCCTACCCATATCCTACCGGGCTGCCTGAAACCGGCGCCGAATATGCCCCGGCATCACTGCTGAAAGAAGCCTGGCCGGGGCGGCCGAAAAGCGTTCCGCAGGAGGTTCTCGAGGCGGGATGCGGTTGTGGCCTGGGCCTGCTTGCGGCAGCCAGAGCTAATCCGCATATTCGGTTTACTGGCGTCGATATCAATCGGGTTGCTATCAGCCAGGCTCAGGTAAATGCTCGGGAGCTGAGCAATATCCGTTTTCAGCAGCTTGACCTGATGACCCTGGAGGGTCTGCAATCCCCGGCGGGGGGATTCGATCTGATCTATTCGTTTGGTGTCCTGCAGCACCTGTCCGATCCTGCGGTTGGCCTGAAAAATCTAGCCAGGCTTCTGGCGGAAAAAGGCCTGATTGCATGCAGGGTGGATGGGCGTCATGGGCGTGAGCCACTGCAAAGACTGGTGGCTGCGCTCGGGTTGATCATTGATCCGGCCTCACCGGTCGAAGCTCGCTTGCAGCCAGCCAGGCTCTTGGCAGAGATTGCCGATCAAGGCATTTTCAGGGGCAATCCCTGGGAACAGACCGCCGGGGTCGACGATATAGAGCTCGCCGACCGCTGTCTGCATGTCAATGAACAGAGTTTCGATATCGACGCTCTGTGGCGGCTGCTGGAACAGTCTGGCCTGCAGTTTGTCCGTTGGCTGAAACCTGATGACTGGTCACTGGAGGGCCTGATTCAGAATGCCGAGACCCGGCAGCTGTTGCATGGCTTGAGCGAGAAAGATCGCTACAAGGTCATCGAACGGCTCTTCTATCGGCCCAGACTAGAGTTGGTGATGGCACATGCAACCCGTTCCCCTGCATAAGACTGTATGAGCATCGGGGCCATCGATCTCTATTATCGTGAATTAGGAGATTCTGCAGCTGAACCGCTGATACTGCTGCATGGTCTGTTTGGCTCTTCTGCCAATTGGATGGGCATAGCCCGCCGCCTGGAGTCTGACTGGCGCATCATCATTCCCGATCTGCGTAACCATGGTCGGTCAGCACATGCCGCGTCCATGAGCTATCAACAGATGGCGGGGGATCTGGTCGCCTTAATGGACCGGCTGGAGATTAGTTGCGCGCACCTGATTGGCCACAGCATGGGCGGAAAATTGGCTATGACACTGGCGCTGAACCAGGGTGATAGAGTTGACAGGCTCGTTGTAGCTGATGTGGCCCCGGTCAGCTATACGCATTCTTTCGATTCCATCTTGAATGGCTTGCAATCCCTGCGACTGGATTTACTGACCAGCAGGCAGCAGGCCGATCAGCTCCTCGCCGATTCTGTTGACAGCCATGCAACAAGACAGTACCTGTTACAGAATCTTCTCAAGCAATCCGCTGCCTGGGTATGGCGCTTCAATCTTCCGGTACTAGCCAGTGAGATAACGACCATTGCCGGGTTCCCGGACTCAGTCGGGAAATTCATTCCCGGGGGATGTACTGTTTATCTATGGTGGGAATTCATCCTATGTGAAGGCTGAGTACCAGTCTGCCATACGAGAGGCCTTCCCGTTTGCCCGCCTGCGCATGCTGGCTGGGGCAGGGCACTGGGTCTATGCGGAGCAGCCAGAGCAATTTACCCAAGCAGTGACAAACTTTCTGAAGGCTTGAGATAGTGGATGAACTTGCGCGGAAGTTTCCCCACATCCGTCGAGTGCGGAGGCCATGTGATTTACAACCTCGTCTTATCAATTCAGTTCTTGAACAAGCCGTATGACAAGTGGGAGTATTCGTTCGATATTTATGAGGCACTCATCAATCGAATATCTGTTGAATGGCACGGAGTCGCTCTTACAAAAATACTAGAATCTCATATAGATATAATCACTGATCTGTCAGAGCATGAAGCAAACCTTGATAAGGAAGTCCAGATACTTATAAATCATGCAAAGAAAAAGCATGGTTTAAATGAGAGTATTGAGGTTGTTTATTCAATTGGTATTTATACCTTGTTGAGACAGGCGACTATTAATATGTGTTAGACCAAGGGCTCCAGTGGAAGCTCGCTCCCCTGAGCCCAGCCGCTCTGTTTAATTGGGTCAATAGTCACGGACTATAGAATGAAAAAAATATTTGCTATAGCTATTGTTATACTTGTCATACAAAAATGGGAGGTTATAAGTGATTTTGTATCTCCTCCGCCGAACTACTCCTTTGTAAATAATTCGAAAGTTGTGCTTTATACGACTTCTTGGTGCGGTTACTGTGCTAAAACAAGAAGGTTTCTGAGTAAGAATGGTATAAGTTACGAAGAGTATGATGTCGAAAAATCTGATGAGGGGCGAGATCAATACAATGCACTGGGAGCGGGTGGTGTTCCAATACTATTAATTAATAGCGAAATTGTGCGCGGTTACGATCCGAATAGAATTCTAAAATTGTTAAAGAAAATTTAGCGTAAATCATTTTCAATTACCTCAGAGTATCTCACTCAGGTAATATGGAAGTGAAAAAAACGAATACCATAAACAGACATGAAGAAACTAAAAAACGAAAAAGAATTGGTCAAAAAGGCAATCGTGAAGGAGTGAAATACGGTGAAGAAAGAGGCGTTGTTGAGTTTGAACCCACAGACTCGGCAACTGAAAAAATTGAATTTATTTATCGGCTGCTGGTACACGATAAGATAATACAGCCTATCCCCCAGGAACAGATTTCTCAGCTCGCCATGAAGCATAAACTTGCCATTTGGGCCTCAAAGCTAAAATGAAAAATGGGGCACAAGGTGTAAGTATCGTTGAGATAGCAGACGATTATTCAATACCTTCGTTGACCTGAAGGAACGTCTGTGGGAAATCCTTCGCTTGATGAAATCGCACAATTGATCGACATTGTTTCGGTTTCCGGCAATCTAGCCACAATCCAAGAATTGCTCGAGAAGCAGGCGAGCATTGTGGCGCATGAGACTGATGATATATAGCTAGCAGAGATCAATTATTTTAAGGCGTTTAGACAATCAGAAAGACAGGAATTATTGATATACAAACTATCTTAATAAAAATCGAAACATCCAACCAGGCCCAAAAAACCAAAATTGAATTTCACTATACCAGTTGTTCATAGTCGTTTAGCGGGTATAGTATTTCTTGTATTTGCAGACCACGACTTCTCCCGTACCAAAAAATCAAAGACTAGTTGACTCCGACTACTTGGGTTCATTGCTGTTCGATGTGGGGAAATTTACTGGCTGTTGATTGTTATTGGTTGCCCATATTCATCTTCATTATCCTCTTGTTCATCCTCCCAACTGTAGTGTTTTTCAGGCGGTGCCGGATCATGGTTTTTAAACAGGAAGGCCAGAGCAATGCCCAGAATGGCTCCAGCAAGATGTGATTCGAATGAGATGCCTGACGTTGTTGGGAATACCCCCCAAATCATGCTGCCATAGAGAAAAAATACGATGAGCGAAAAGGCAATAGCTTTTCTGTCCCAGCGTAAGATGCCGATGGTGAAGACAAAGAACATCATGCCGAAGGTCAGTCCACTGGCTCCAATGTGATAGGCGCTTCGAGCAAATAACCAGACCCCGAAACCGGTAGCCAGATAGAGGACGGGAATAACGATTTGCGAAGATTTCGGGTAATTGTACAGCAGCACTGATCCAATAATGATAAGAGGCGCTGTGTTAGCAAACAGGTGGGAGACTGAACCATGGATCATAGGTGCGAATATGAGTCCTTTTAGCCCGCTCAGAGTTCTTGGGTAGACTCCGTATTGCACCAGGTCGATTAAAAAGATCAGCTCGACTGATTTGATGAGCCATAAAATCAGGGTGAAGGATGCAGCGATAATGAAGGCTCGGCGAATCAGACGAGAATCGTTCTCTGGATTATTCAGGGCTTTATTCAATGGGTCGGTAGTCATTATCGTTTCTTATAAAGTCAGTGAGTCGTAAGTCCATGGATGAATCATTGCGAAAAAATGACGAGATCTATTGGTGCTTATTGCTTAGTTTATATTGAGATTCAAAGGCTATAATTCAAGTTTTGCTCTGCGAACGCCATTGATTGGAGTTCTTAATAGATCTTAATCCCGATCTACCGGTTCTTAGTATTTGAGCTGTCCTCTATGCATAGATGCAAGGGTAGAGAGGAGTGAAGCCATGAATCAGCATGATTACCCTGGGTCCTCCAGGTCGCGCGAATTAGGTGAAATTCTATAGTGTTTGATCAATTTGACATCTTCGATGCCCACTTGCATATCATTGACAGTCGCTTTCCGCTTATTGCCAATCAGGGATACCTGCCGGAAGAATTCACAAGCGCCGAATATTTAAAACGCAGCGACGATTTCCGATTGTGCGGCGGAGCCATTGTGTCCGGTTCATTTAAAATTAATAAATAAGCAATGTATTGAGTAGAAATGCCATCGAATTCTACAAACTCCAGAAAACGGCTGACGGGTCATTGCGGCGGATAACCCGTTGAGCGCGGTCATCACTCCAGCCTGCTGATCAGGACTGTTGCCGGATCCATGATTCAGCGTATGCTGTGTTTCTAGGTAAGAAATCGGAGGTGTTTGCAATGAAAAAAATGGGCTACCTGCTATTTGTCATGTTACTGCCGGGATTGCTTCAGGCAGCCGATCAGCGCTTCATTAGTATCGGTACAGGTGGGTTGACAGGGGTTTACTATCCTACCGGCGGGGCCATCTGCCGACTCTTGAACAAAGACCGGCGGGAGCATGGTATTCGCTGTTCCGTAGAGTCAACCGGTGGTTCTATCTTCAATCTGAACACCATCGCCAACGGCGAGCTGGATTTTGGCGTGGCCCAGTCTGACTGGCAGTATCACGCGTTTCACGGCAGTTCCAAGTTTACAAAGAAAGGCCCAAACAAGGATCTACGCGCCGTTTTCTCAATCCACAGCGAGCCATTTACGGTGATGGCGAGACAAGACAGCGGTATCAAACAGTTTTCCGATCTGCAAGGCAAGCGGGTGAATATCGGTAATCCGGGATCGGGTCAGAGAGGCACCATGGAGGTGTTGATGAAGGAGCTTGGTTGGAATAAATCAGACTTCAAACTGACGTCGGAGCTCAAGGCCACGGAACAGGCCAGAGCCTTATGTGATAACAAGATCGATGCGATGATCTATACCGTCGGGCATCCCAATGCCTCGATCAAAGAGGCCTCGACCGCCTGTGATACTCGGCTGGTGCCGGTTGCTGGAGTGGTGATCGATAAATTGCTGGAAGGCAATTCTTACTATGCGCCGGCATCCATACCCGCCGGGATGTATCGGGGTTCGGATCAGGCAACCGAAACGTTCGGGGTCAAGGCGACTCTGGTGACATCCGCCAAGGTTGATGCGGAAGTAGTCTATCAGTTGGTCAAGGCGGTGTTCGAGAACCTGGATAATTTTCGCAAGCTGCATCCCGCCTTCAGCAATCTTCAGGCGCAGGCAATGTTGCAGGGGAATTCTGCCCCATTCCACCCGGGTGCGCTGCGTTATTTCAAGGAAGCGGGCCTGATGGAATAGCCGGCCGCTCGACTCACCCCATGACTGCTTACAGTCATGGGGTGTAAGAGACTGACTGGGCTGCGAGGCTTCACATCCCCCAAACCAGTGCTAAATAGTATTTGAAATCATTCTTTTCGTCATCCCCTGTGGCTTCCGAGTCATATTCGTTACTCAGGCCGATCTTCATCGCCAGTTTGCCCCTCTCCTCCATCTTCATCTTCCAATCCAGCGTGGTGATATTGCGGTACTCGCCCCCATCATCCAGGCTGGGGTAAAACGTGGTGGCAAAGTCTACAGACTCCCGCTCGGAAATGGTCCAGCCCACATTCATACCCAGCAGTGCTTCCGGTGTGAAGTCCTCATCTTCATTGCCATAAGTCTTGTTGCCACCGAGACCGACGCGGCCACTGATGTCCCAGGTGTTGTTTTTTACGAATTGATAGCCGGGACCGACGGAGAAAGATATCCGCTGGTCCCAGTCCTTGTATTCATCCCAATCGTAGCGTCCCTGGGCAAAGGCGAACCAGGCAGATTCGGTCCACAGCCAGTCCTTCTCCAGATCGGCAAAGAACTGGTTGCGGGACTCTTCGCCGTCACTGCTGGCTTTGTCATAGGCGGTACGGAGTTTCCATACATCTTCAATGTCTTTGTAATCGGCCTTGAAACCGGCATGTATGCTCAGGGATTCCGAGTTTCCGTCGGAGCCATTGATACCGACTTCCAGTTCCCGTTTCCAGCCCTGTAACAGGCCGGTGGAGAGGAGTCCGGCATCAGGCTCTAGCGCCTCTTCCGCGGTTGCAATGGCTGAATTGAGTGATAAGGTGGTGACGAGTGCTAGACGGCAAACAGATCGATACATGATTTTCCAGCCCCTTTAAACTGAATCAAATTTATAAACTGCATAAAGTAACGTGCAAGACGACGAATTTCTTTAACCGGATTTTAATCATCCGAATGATTATTGATGAGCCAGCCAGCAGCAACTCAACTGGAACGAATTGAGGCCGTCGAGTATGGGGGACGTCAGCCCTCCGGCTGGCAGAAGCGGCTGCTGATGGGAACCGCACTCAGCTGGTCGCTCTTTCAGCTCTGGGTGGCTTCTCCGATCCCCTTTGCTGTCGGGGTTGGGGTCTTCAACGATACGGAGATACGCTCTATCCATCTGGCTTTTGCCATCTTCCTGGTTTATCTCTCGTTTCCGGTTATACGAGGTCGTATCAATCACAGCATCCCCCTGCTGGATTGGGTTCTGGCGGTAACAGCCGCTTTTTGTGCAGCCTACCTTTATATCTTCCATACTGAGCTCGCTGAACGGGCCGGTGATCCAACCTGGTTGGATGTCCTGGTGGCATTGGCCGGTATCTTACTGTTACTCGAGGCTACCAGACGTGCGCTTGGCTGGCCTTTGTGCATCATTGCCACACTTTTTCTGACCTATACCTTTGCCGGGCCCTGGCTGCCCGATCTTCTGGCCCACAAGGGGGCATCACTGGAGCGTGTGGCGTCCCACCAGTGGCTCTCCACCGAAGGGGTGTTTGGTGTGGCAGTAGGTGTTTCCGCCGGATTCGTATTCCTCTTTGTGCTGTTTGGCAGCCTGCTGGAACAGGCGGGTGGTGGCCGCTATTTCATCCGTGTCGCCTTCGCGCTGGTGGGGCACATGCGGGGCGGGCCTGCCAAGGCCGGGGTGTTGGCATCCGGCCTGACGGGAATGATCTCCGGTTCCTCGATTGCTAATGTGGTGACCACCGGCACTTTCACCATACCCTTGATGAAGCGGGTGGGGTTCAGTGGGGTGAAGGCGGGCGCCATCGAGGTGGCTGCCTCCACCAATGGTCAGATCATGCCACCGGTGATGGGTGCGGCGGCCTTTCTGATGGTGGAGTATCTGAACATCTCCTACCTGGAGGTGATCAAGCATGCCTTGCTGCCGGCGCTTTTGAGTTATCTGGCATTGATGTATCTGGTGCATCTCGAGGCTGTGAAGGCCGGCATGCAGGGACAGGCGAAAATCCGTACCAGACCCTTGCAGCGGCGTTTGCTGGGTTGGGGCTTGATGCTGTCCGGCCTCACCTTGTTCTTTGCCCTGGCCTATTTAATCGTCGGCGGAATCAACCACCTGTTCGGGGATTTGGGTTTCTACCTCAATGGCGGGCTGATTCTGTTACTTTATGTTGCACTGATCTATACCGAGGTCCGGTTTGGGTTGAAGCCTGATGACGACGAGCAAACCCCGGCATCCACCGGCGAGGCTTTATTGGGTGGATTGCATTTCCTGCTGCCGATCCTGGTGCTGGTCTGGTGTCTGACCCTGCTGCGGCTTTCGCCGGCCACCGCAGTATTTTATGCGATCAGTCTGATGATCCTGATTCAGTTGAGCCAGGATGGTCTGCGCGCACTCTTCGCCGGGAACGGCATACTGGCCGGTTTGCGAAAGGGTTTCTCATCCCTGCTCGTCGGGTTGGAAAATGGCGCGCGCAATATGATCGGCATCGGCGTTGCTACCGCCACGGCGGGGATAGTGGTGGGCACCGTGAGTCTGACCGGTATCGGGCAGGTCCTGGGGGAACTGATCGAGACGCTCTCCATGGGTTCGGTATTTATGATGCTGCTGTTGACTGCGGTGGTCTGCATGATTCTGGGCATGGGGCTCCCGACCACCGCCAATTACATCGTGGTCTCGACCCTGATGGCGCCGGTAATCGTGCAGCTCTCCGCTGCCCATGGGTTGGAGATTCCGTTGGTGGCGGTGCACATGTTCGTCTTCTATTTCGGGATATTGGCGGACGATACACCTCCGGTGGGGCTGGCGGCCTATGCGGCTGCGGGGCTGTCCGGGGCTGACCCGATCCATACCGGCCTGCAGTCCTTTTATTATGATATCCGCACTGCGATTCTTCCCTTCATGTTCGTCTTCAATACGGAGTTGCTGTTGATTGGGGTGGAGACTCCTGGGCATTTTCTTACGGTTGCTGGTTTGGGTCTGGCTGCGATGTTGTTGTTCGTCTCCGCCACTCAGGGTTGGTTGCTGGTCAGAAACCACTGGTGGGAGAGCTTGCTGATGCTGCTTATCGCCTTCTCGCTGTTTCGTCCCGATTTCTGGCGTGACAGGCTGTTTGATGCGGCTGATCTCAGGCCGGCATCCAGCATTGAGCAGTATCTGGAGAGTCAGTCCGCAGGGGGGAACCTGCATTTACAGGTCGAAGTTGAACAGGATGATGGAACATTGAAGCAACAGAATGTGATACTTGCGCTCACAGGGAATGAGTCAGGCAAAGGTCTTGAAGGCCTGGGGTTTATTACTGAGACGGATGGCGATAGGCTGCAGGTGCTGGACATTATATTCATGAGTCCGGCCGAGACAGCTGGCCTGGAAGCCGGTTATACACGACACCTTGTCGGCTATTATGAGGCGCTGGAACAGCCGGATCAGCGATGGTTCCTGATTCCGCCGCTGTGCTTGCTGCTGATTGTAATCTGGGGTCAAATGCAACGTCGAGATCCCCAATCTGGAGAAAAAAAATGAGATATTTATTACTGGTTTTATCGCTGGCGGCAGCTGTCAACTGTTATGCGGATGGTGAGGCCACCCCTCAACAGGGACCGATGGTGATCTATCAATCCGCGGAGTCATTCGAGGATGTGATCGACAATATCAAGATGGCCATAGAGGAACGCGGCATGCTGGTGAGCGGAACGCTGCACGTCAGTGAAATGCTCAACCGCACCGGCCCGGATCTAGGCTACAAAAAGGTGTTCGAGAAGGCGGAGTCGGTGGAGTTCTGCAGCGCCTCGATCTCCCACCAGATGACCCAGGTGGCAGCCGAGAACATGGCTATCTGTCCCTTTACTATTTCGGTCTACCTCAAGGCCGACGAACCGGATCAGCTCTATGTGGCCTACCGGCGTCAACAGCTGGCTGGAGATGCGGCAAAGGTCACTGAAATAATTTATGAATTACTCGATGGCATTATTCAAGACTCGATTGAGTAGCTGTCTCTGATAGCTACAGGTTCATCAATCCACTCTACCTTGTGAGGGAAAACCCTCACTATGATAGTGAGTTAACCTAATGTAATTCTTGGGTAATCCTAGATTTTGCATGGGGCAATATAGAGGATTTGGGAGAATCATCTTCAAAATGAGAACTGCTTCTCGATCAGTTTTCTGTCCCCTGTATAGCATGCGAAAAAAGATTCATTAGAAATGACTTTTCGCGATTAACAGCGAACCAACCCCTCGATCATTTCCAAGTCTTATCTAACTATTTCCGGTTATAAAATCTCTGACCGGAATGCACAGGGATCGTAAGGCAAGAATGATTCAGTATTGCAATAGCAGATACTGTTCATGAAACGCAGATCCCTAAGCAGTTCCAGAGTTCTGCACTCAACAACCCTATGCCGGTTAATCCTATCCATGGCAATGGAGCAAGGTGACATCAGGCAGATTGGGAAATAATAATGTTCGGAGGAATCATAATGTTGGAAACCAACATGAAGCATTTGCGCTGGCCTATCAGCAGCGTATCCACTATCGCTATGCTGTCAGTGCTTTCGGTCGCCCAGGCCGGTAAGATCACTTCAATCCCCAGCGCTTCAGGCGCTTTGGGTTTTGGTGGCTGGAATCTCGATAACGTAACGGTCGTTGTGCCCGAAGGCTCATTTGATGAAACGACGGGTGCCTATACGGTCGGAGCCGATGGCGATTACACCAGCAACGTGGAAGATGAGTTTGGCACCGTGATGTCCACGGTCATTGCCAAACCTTGGCCGGTCGGCGAACCGCCCGGAGTCAAGGTGATCAACGATGACCTGGCGGTGAATGCCACCAAGCCGGTCAACTGCATTATCTCCACCTCCTATCTGGAAGGCTTCTATCTGGATTCAGCCGATCCGCAGCAGGTGATCTGCAGCAGCGGCTTCCAGACCCACAAGCGCTACAAACAGGCGATGCTCCCCAGTATGGTCGATGGTGTCGCCAGCGAGGGTGCCGACATGGTCTTCAATGTGGAGGCCGAAACAGGCTCCCGCGATTACCAGGTGTTCCAGAAGATCAACAACTGGACCGACTCCCGTCTTGAGGGCTTCACCATCCAGGTGGGTTTTGGTGTGGGTGATGATTTTGTCAGCGCCGAGTCTGCAGGGCTGGTCTCCGAGCTGAGTCTCTCGGCGCCTGGAGATGTCTGGCGGGAAGACCAGCTGGCAACCTTCTCTCATGGGCTGTTCGGCGCCCCGGACAAGCACTTTCCTGAGCCGGGTTTCTTCGACAGCACCTCAGCGGGCTACTACATCAATGAATATCCCGTTGTATCCGGTGTGACCGGCATCCTCAGTGCCGATACGGTGCTGCCAGGCAACTATGCCGATGTACCTCCTGGCGCGGAATTGGCATCCAATCAATTCGGTCCCTGGCTGCCTAATATCTGGCTGCCCCAGGGTGTCTTTTTCGATACCGACGGCAACCCGGCCACCGATGCGGAGCTGGTGGCCTGGTTTGGTTATAACCCCGCCACGAGTGATTTTGGCTGGATGACCGGCAATAACGACGGATACCAGGCCATCGATGATGCGGTCATCGAGGGTTGGGCTGGAGATCTGGCTTATTCCATGGGTGAAATCGATGACCTGGTCAATGTGGGTTTGAATTATATTGTCACCATCGGTGATGTCAGCCAGTTTCCCGGCAGTACTTTCACGATTCGGATTACTCCGACCAAAGACACCTCGGGAACCGGCGTTCCTGGCTATGTTGGTGTTACTCCGACACCGGCTCTGCTCTACACCAGTTCCAAGGGTGAGATCAGCCTGAGCCCGAGTCCAGAGTTCCTGATCGGTGATCCACTGACCGTGCGGGTGGGTGATGCGGACATGAATCTGGACCCGGCAGTGGCAGACACCCTAGAGGTGCAGGCCACCAGCAGTGACGGCCAGAGTGAGACTGTGACCCTGACGGAAGAGGGGGAAGACCGCGGCGTCTTCGCAGGCGGCTTGCCGACCAGTTTCAGTGATGTGGCTGCCGACATAGTCGTGACCGTGACCTACAACGATGCAGACGATGGCAGCGGTAATCCAGCGACTGTCAGCGCCAGCAGTACCGCGCAGACTACGGACACCATTGTTGAGTCCTTCGTGGAGATAGATGATCTTAAGGTGCCGGAAAGGGTCAGAGGTGGTGCAACCCGGACCATACGCGTCAAGGTTGAAAATGAAAATGATGCCACAATAGCCGAATCAGGGTTCCTCACCGTCACCGCCAATGGCGTGATTGTCTTTGAAGCCGGTTTCCTGCTGGATCCGGACCAGACCAAGAAATTCAGTTTTGACTGGACAGCCCCCACTACCGCGCAAACCGTCGAATGGGTGGCTTCCGTGGTGCTGGATTCGGGAGGTTATGTCGAACCTGTGTCTGAGACAACCGATGTGATAGTCAGAAGAAGGCGTTGATCCTATATACCCCATGTGGGTATCGCATAAAATAAACTAGTGTTAGGCTCATTTAACCCAATGAGCCGAACAACCAATTGAGGGAAAGCTTGCTGCTTTCCCTCTTTTTTTATCCGCACAGAAATGGACTTGGTGACACTTATTGTATTAAACTACCTGCACAATACAGTCATCTGAATAAAATAAAGATCGTTTGAATTCCGCCGTTAACGACCAATGTATTACGGAATTTCAACTTTTGGCTGTCACAGAACGGGAGGGGGAGATGTCAGATAATTGCAAGGTGGTTTTCTACGGTGAACTACAGCAGGGGTTTGACCCTGAAAAAGTTCTTGATGCCTTTAGTGAGAAATTCGGGGTCAGCAAGGAGAAGGCCGGGAAACTGCTCGCCTCAGACAAGGACGTAGTGCTCAAGGGTGGGCTGGACGAAGAACGTGCCCTGAAATATCAAGCGGTTCTGGAAAAGATTGGCCTTGTGGTGCGCATCGAGGGGCTTGATAAAGCGGCCCCTGCAGCGGGGTTTTCCTTGGAGCCCATGGAGGGGGGGGAAGATGAATCAACCATGGTGATGGATACCTCACAACTCGCCGCATCACTTAACAAGTGTCCGAAATGCGGGTCCTCCAATATGCAGAACGGCACCTGCCTGGATTGCGGTGTGATTGCAGAAAAATTCATAGCCAACAAGAACCGGGAAGAGCAGGGCGAGGATGCATGGCAGGCCAAGGCTGAAAACCCATACAGTGCGCCTGAAGCAGACCTGCTGGAGCCGCTTGATGGTGAACTGAATGGTCCACAGGGAGTACCGGCCGGGAATGGTATAACCTGGTTGGCTGGTGGCTGGTCACATTTCAAACAAAACCCCTTTGCCTGGATGCTCGCCTTGATTGTCTGGTTTCTGCTGGCCATGGCGGTAAGCTTGATTCCCCTCTTGGGTGGTATCTTGGTAAACCTGGCAACACCGGTGATCACAGCTGGTTTCATCATAGGATGCCGGGCCCAGGACGAAGGCGACGATTTTACTGTCGGTCATCTGTTTGCAGGCTTTTCCAAAAATCCGGGACAATTGGTATTGGTGGGCGTCATCTACTTCGTTGCGATGATCGTGCTGACTATGGTGCTGATGGGCAGTTTTTTTGGCTTGATCGGCTTGCAGTCGATGGAGATGCAGGACCCGGAGATGATGATGTCGATGATAGCCTCACCGGGTTTCATTGCCGTCATCCTGCTGAGTACTTTATTGTTTATTCCAGTCATGATGGCCTATATCTTTGCCCCTGCGTTGATTGCCCTGAACGATATGAAGGCGTTTGAAGCAATGAAACTGAGTTTCAGTGGTTGTTGGAAAAACATGCTGCCCTTTACTGTCTACGGATTGCTTGCCATCATCATGCTGATTATCGGCTCGATACCAGTCGGGCTGGGTCTGTTGATTGTATTGCCAATATTGACTGCATCCATCTATGTGGCCTATCAGGACATCTACTACAGCTGAGTCAAGAATGATGGCTGCCTGACATGATATGACTCAGTCTGATCAGGCGCCGCTGCTGGATACCTTGCGAGAGTATGAGATACCCGAAGGTGTGACTCTGGAGTTCCGTCTCGCCGGGCCCGTGGTGCGGGCCTGGGCGTGGAGCATCGATGCCATCCTGCGCGCCTTGCTGTATGCCCTGCTGGCAGTAGTCCTGTCGTATTTGGGAGGGGTCGGAGTAGCGCTGATGCTGATCGGCTTTTTCCTGATTGAATGGTTTTACCCGGTGGTGTTTGAACTCCACTCAGGCGCCACACCCGGAAAAAAGGCCATGGGCCTCTGGGTCATCCAGGACAACGGCACACCGCTGACACCCGCTTCCTCCATTATCCGCAACCTGTTGCGGGTAGTAGATTTTCTGCCGCTACTGTATGCCCTGGGCCTGCTGAGCATGTTGATCGATCGAGAGTTCAGGCGGCTGGGTGATCTGGCGGCTGGAACCCTGGTGGTGTATCGGGATCATCCGGTAAAACTGGCTGAATCATCGGTGAAGCGCGTGATTAAACCACCTTTGGACCTCACAGAAGGAGAGCAACAAGCGGTATTGGCGTTCGCGGAGCGGGGCGAATTACTCTCTTCCTCAAGACGCATCGAACTGGCGGAACTGCTCAGCGGGCTGAGCGGACAAACAGGTCAAAACGCGGTCGATGAAATCTACGCCTATGCCAATTGGATAATCAAGGGCCACTCCGGCGACCATGACATGAGTGCATCCCTGCACGGCAGGTCCTGATGCGACAGGAGCAGTTCGAGAAGCAGAACGGCGAGTTCTGGGGCAGGGTGGAAGACCTCATCGATAACCTGGAACAATCCAGGTTCAAAAAGTCGACGTCTAAGAGGGACAGCCTGGGTTTTCCCGCCGACTACCGCAGGGTCTGCAGCCACTATGCACTGGCCCGCAGCCGTCGTTTCAGTCCAGCACTATTGGAACGGCTGCACAATCTGGTGTTACGTGGACATCCCCTGCTTTATCGTCAGCAGACGGCCTGGGGCTGGCGGATCATGCATTTTATCCTGTTCGGTTTTCCATGTGTTTTACGCCACAACAGTGGCTATTTCTGGGTTGCCCTGTTGGTTTTTCTGTTCCCGGCCATGTTACTCGGTGTCGGCTGTTTTCAGGATCGTGATCTGATCTATTCGATTCTGGACGAGCAGCAGGTGGCCAGCATGGAGAGCATGTATGATCCCGCCAACCGGCAGCCGGGTCGGTCAGTGGAGCGGGGCTCCGAAACCGACTTCGTGATGTTTGGCTACTACATCATGAACAATGTCGGCATCGGTTTCCGCACCTTCGCCAGCGGAATTCTGCTCGGTGTCGGAAGTTTGCTGCTGCTGCTGTTCAACGGCATAGTGCTGGGCGGGGTCGCCGGGCACCTGACCCGCCTGGGCTATCAGGACACATTCTGGCCCTTTGTCGCGGGGCATGGCGCCTTCGAGCTGACCGCTATCGTGATCTGTGGTGCGGCAGGCCTGATGCTCGGGCATGCGATTCTCGCACCCGGCCAGATGACCCGGGTCATGGCGCTAAAACAACATGCCCGCGCAGCGCTGCAACTGGTGATGGGGGCGGCGCTGATGCTCTTGATGGCGGCCTTTATCGAGGCATTCTGGTCCTCAACTAACCTGCCTGCCGCTATCAAATACACCGTGGCGGCACTGCTCTGGTTACTGGTGGTGTTCTATCTCGGCTGGATGGGCCGTGGAGCGCATGGATCTCGCTAAGCTTGAAATCAACCTGCGTCCACGTACCCCCTGGGAGGGTATTGATCTTGGCTTCAGCCTGGCCAGACATTGGTTTGTGCAACTCTGGCTGCTCTGGCTGGCGGCTGCAGTCCCGATCTTCCTGATCTTGAATCTGCTGCTGCCTCTACCCATGTGGCTGGCCGGATTTCTTGCCTGGTGGTTCAAGCCCCTCTATGAACCACCGCTGCTTTACTGGCTTGGCCGGGTTATTTTTGCGCATCAGCCGGAGGTCAGCGAGATGCGCGCTCAGTGGTGGACGGTGTTGCATAATCAATTGCTGGCTAACCTGACCTGGCGGCGCCTGAGCCCTTCCCGTTCATTCGTTATGCCGGTTGCGGTGCTCGAGGGTCTGCGGGGCAAGGCCCGAACCGACCGTATCCGGGTGCTGGCAAGGCAACAGCATGCGGCAGGCTGGTTGACGATCGCCGGGCTGCATTTTGAAATCATCCTGGAGCTGGGGTTGCTGATCATGCTGGTGGCGCTGCTGCCGGATGAGTTGCGATCATTTGAACTGCGCGCTTACCTGTTCGAGCCCACGGGCTGGCAACTGTGGCTGCAGCAGCTCACCGGCCTCCTGGCGATGTCGGTGATTGCACCTTTCTATGTGGCGGCCGGCTTCGGACTCTATTTGACCCGGCGCAGTCAGCTCGAGGCCTGGGATATCGAGCTGGGTTTTCGGAATCTTATGAAACGCCTGCAAACCCGCCGCCTGGTCGCCGCTGTATGCATCTCCCTGCTTGCGGGAACCGCCGGTCTGCTGCTGCCGAATCCACCTGTGCAGGCGTCTGAGCTGACCCGGGGAGAGGCAAAGGCATTGATCCAGGCGGTCATGCAGGATGATGATTTCGGTCAACGTGAAACCCAAACCGCATGGAAATATATCGGTCAGGCTGACGAGGATGCCATGCAGGATCCTCACTGGCTGCTTGAGTGGTTGATAGACCTCGTCAAAGGGTTTACGCACGGATTGGCCTTTGTCGGGGAATGGCTGATCTGGCTGGCGTTAGGGGGATTGATTGTCTACCTGGTGGTCTGGTTTCTGCGCAATCGTTCTTTGTTGCAGCGATTCACGGCAAGAGAACATAAGCAGGGGGAGATTCCGGCCACCATGATGGGTCTGGATATCCGTCCGGAATCTCTACCCGCCGATATCCCCACGGAAGCTTTAAAACTACTCGAGCAAGGTGCACAGCGGTCTGCGTTGAGTCTGCTCTACCGGGGTTCGCTCTCAGTGCTGGTGCACCGGTATCAGTTGAAGATTCCCGACAGCGCCACGGAAGGGGAGTGCCTGGATCTGGCCCGAGAGGCACTTGGCGAGAAGGGTTTTGGCTATCTGGTGGTTTTAACCCAGTCCTGGCGCCAGCTGGCCTACGGGCATCATCGGCCCGACCTGCAGACGACCGAGCAACTCTGCCACGGATGGAAGCAGGCCTATGGCGAATAGACTGTTTATCGGTTTCCTCCTGCTCCTGTTTCTGGCCCTGTCGGGTTGGATCGGAGTCTGGTTCCTGCAGAATTTTGAACGCCATACCGAGGAAATACGTGCTGGTTATTCTCCCGCGGCACGACGCAACCCGTTATTGGCCGCTGAGCGATTTCTACAACGTTTGGATCTGCAGGTGGAGAGTCTCTCCGGACGGGAATACCTGAAAACCCCGCCGCTGGAGCCGGGAGTCTTACTGGTCAAGGATCTGGGGCCCAGTCTGCCGATACAGCAGGAGCAGGCATTGCTCGAGTGGGTCGGACAGGGCAACCACCTGATTGCCGGCCTGTCGCAGCTTTCTGGCGAAGATGAAGCGAGCAACCATCTATTCGATGTTCTGGGGGTGCAGTTACATGAAATCGATGAGGAGGATCAGCCGGATCAGTTGCTGCCTGTCGAGCTGCTGCTGCCGGGCCATGCCGAACCCATCCAGGTGGGATTCGACCCGTCCCGCGTGTTGCAGATGGAGAGCGACGATGCGTTCTGGCAGATTCCCGCGCAGCAAGGCTTTCACCTGCTGAGCCTGCCCTGGGGCAGCGGCATGGTTACCCTCCTCAGTGACAACCGCTTCTTCAACAACAGTGAGATAGATCAACAGGATCATGCACTGTTTCTTGCCCATCTGACCCGGGACTACGAGCGGGTCTGGCTGCTCTACAGCAGTCAGATGCCCACCTTGCCTGCACTTGCCTGGCGCCATGCGCCGCAGCTGGTGGTGACTAGCCTGATCTTGTTGCTGATACTCAGTTGGCGGCTGACCTTGCGCACTGGCCCGATTCTTGTGCAGCGCAATCCATCGCGTCGCAGCCTGCTTGAGCACCTGCAGGCGGCGGCTGAATTTCTCTGGAAACAGGATCGGGCGGCGGGTCTGCTGGAACGATCCCAACGGCAGCTTGAAAACCGCTGGTTGAGCAGCCACCCGTTACTGCAGAGGATGGACCAGGGCGCCCGCTGTCGCTGGCTGGCGGAACGCACCGGCCTTTCCAGCTTGTCGATACAGGCAGCCCTGTATGGCGAGCAGCGCCATGAACGGGGATTGATCGAGACCAGTGTGATTCAGCAGCAATTATTAGCAGCCTTGCAACCCGATAAAAAACGGATTAGTCGATGACAGAGCTTACAGAAAACAATCCTTCAAACAGCCTGAGCCCGGCGATACTGGCCCAGGCAAGAAGCCTCGAGGCCGAGCTCCGGCGCGCGGTGATCGGTCAGGATCAGGTGATCCATGAACTGGTGCTGGCATTGTTTGCCGCGGGACATGTGCTGGTGGAAGGCGTACCCGGGCTCGGCAAGACCCTGTTGGTGCGCAGTCTGGCGGCCGCGGTCAAAGGAGAGTTCAGTCGGGTGCAGTTCACTCCCGACCTGATGCCCAGCGATATCTCCGGTCATATCATGTTCGACATGAAGACAGAAAACTTCCACATCCGCAAAGGACCGGTTTTCTGTAATTTTCTGCTGGCGGATGAGATCAATCGCTCTCCAGCCAAGACCCAGTCGGCCTTGTTGGAGGCGATGCAGGAGCAGCAGGTGACCATCGAAGGACGCACCTTTCCGCTGCCGCCGCCGTTTCTGGTGCTGGCCACGCAAAATCCGATCGAGCAGGAAGGCACCTACCCATTACCCCAGGCCCAGCTCGATCGCTTTCTGCTCAAGATTTTCATCGGATATCCCGATGAGGCTGACGAGCAGGCGCTGGTCAGACAGGTCACATCAGGGTCGGTGGGCGACAGTCTCGATACCTCCGCCATCCGGCCGCTGTTGCCGGCGGCGGATATTCCCCGCTTGCAAGCGCATATTGCCGGCCTGGAAGTGGATGAACAGATCGTCAACTATGCAGTGCGCATCGTGCGCGCTGCCCGTGAGTGGAATGGCATCGAGGCTGGGCCTGGCCCACGCGGCCCCATCGCCCTGCTGCGTGCGGCGCGTGTCGAGGCCTTTTTACAGGAGCGGGATTTCGTCACCCCTGACGATATCAAGCGGGTGGCCCCGGCCGCTTTGCGCCACAGGATACGCCTGACCACCGACATGGAGATCGAGGGCTATCAGCCTGATGATCTGCTGGCAGACCTGCTGAACAATACTCCGGCGCCCCGTCAATAGATTCCATGTACCCGGATCGCAAGCAGGTCGTCCTGTTGCTGGTGCTGCTGCTGTGCGGGTTGTTGGCGGCATTTTTTGCCGGCTGGGCGACCCTCTGGAAACTGTTAGCTGCCACCTTCCTGGTATGGACCCTGTTCGATCTTTATCTGGTTATTCATTCACCGCTGCCAGCCGTGCAGCGGAGCCTGCGCAGCAGCATGCCCGTGGGGGGCTGGTCGGATGTACGCCTGCAACTAACCAATACCACATCTCGCGCCATGCAGCTTAGCGTACACGACCATCATCCTGTCGATTTCAAGGTCGAGGGGCTGCCGCAGGCTGTTTCGCTACCGGCAGAGCGCCGTATGACGCTGACCTATCGGGTCCAGCCGGTGCAGCGTGGCGATGCTGTTTTTTCCGGACTGGATCTGCTTAAGCGATCACCTTATGGGCTCTGGCGACATAAACGCTTTTTGAGGCTGGAGGATCGGGTCAAAGTATTTCCGAATTTCCGCGAGATTTCCCGCTATACCCTGCTGGCAACTGACAATCACCTGAGCCAGATGGGCATACGCCGCCGCCAGCGCCGTGGTGAGGGCAGCGACTTCCACCAGTTGCGTGAATACCGCGCCGGTGACAGCCTGCGCCAGATAGACTGGAGGGCGAGTTCCCGCTATCACCGGTTGATCTCCAGAGAGTATCAGGATGAGCGCGATCAACACCTGGTCTTTCTCCTCGATTGCGGGCGGCACATGCGCCATCAGGACGCAGCGGGCGCACATCTCGATCATGCCCTGAATGCCATGCTGCTGCTGGGTTATGTTGCGCAACAGCAGGGCGATGCGATGGGTTTCCTGACCTTTGGCGGGGAACCGCGCTGGCAACCGCCGCACAAGGGTGGGGATCTGATCCGGCATCTGCTGGAGCGTACCTACGATCTGCGGGCTGGCCTGGAGGCGGCTGACTATCTGGATGCCGCTCGCAGACTGATGTCCCTGCAACGTCGCCGTGCCATGCTGGTGATTCTGACCAACAGCCGTGAAGAGGATCAGTCTGAAATCACCCAGGCAGTCAGGCTGCTGTCACGCCGACACCTGGTAGTTGTTGCCCAGCTCAGAGAGCGGTCGCTGGATCGGGTGCTCAGCGAGCCGGTGCATGATTTCGAGACCGCGTTGCGTTTTCAGAGCGTCCTCGACTACCTCGATAGCCGTAGACAGGGGTTTGATGCCCTGAAACATCACGGCGCTTTGCTTATAGACACTCTACCTGAGCAATTGCCGATAGCGCTGGTCAACAGCTATCTGGATATCAAGGCACGGGGGGTGTTGTAGAAATCTGTTGTCCACAAGCCTCGACTCAAGGCAGTTGTGTAATGCACACCGATCTAACTTTAGACCGTCAGATGACTCCGTTGACGCACATCAGGCCCACGCCTGGGGGTATAATCCCTGCTCATCAACAATCGTTTACCCTGGCCCTGTTATGAATGATCAAGAAGCCTTCATCTTCGAAGTCTCCCAAGGCAATTTCGGTTCCACCGTTATCCTGAACTCTCACAAGATCCCGGTGATCGTAGAGTTCATGGGTATCTGGTCTGAGCCCTGTATTCGTCTGGAGGATTCACTTGCGGCCCTGGCCAGGGAGTTTGCCGGCCAGTTCATCTTTGCCAAAGTGGATATCGATGAACAACATTCTCTACGCGAGGAGTATGCCATCCAGAACCTGCCCACCCTGAAGCTATTCAAGGACGGGGAAATCGTGCGAACCGAGGAAGGCCTGCTCAATGATGATGAGCTGGGTGCTTTGTTGAAGTCCTACGGTATATTCCGGGAATCCGATGAAATCCGTGAGCAGGCCCGTCAGAAACACTTGGCCGGCGACACAATGGAAGCGATCACCCTGCTGACGCAAGCCATAAAACAGGATCCGGGAAACATACGGGTGGCCATGGACATGGTCCAGGTGATGCTGGACATTGGCGAGTTGCGGTCGGCACAGGAACTGTTCGACAAGCTGCCCTCAAATGACCAGGACAGCGCCACCGGTCGATCACTGACCGGACAGCTGGCATTCAAAACACTGGCGGCAAAAACCACGGGCAAGGAACCGCTCCAGGCGGCAGTTGCGCAAAACGCTGAAGATCATGATGCCCGTTTTGATCTCGCTGTGTGCCTGGTCGCTGAACATGATTATTCACAGGCCATGGACCAACTGTTTGCCATCTTCGACACTGAACCTGAATACAAGGAAGGCGCGGCACGGGAGATGATCATCAATCTAACCAATATGCTAACGCCCAATGAACCCGAGATGGCCCAGGAGTTCCGTCGACGTCTGAGTAATAGCCTCAGCTAGTATGCAATCGTGGACTATTGCCACAGATTATGGACAAGTAACACCTGTTGACTCGTGGGCCCAGGGCAAAAGACAAGACCTGTTTGCTGCGGGAGCAAACCTGTTCTTGTTATTTCCGACACAGTACCTTGCAAAACGGGAGGAGACAAAATATGTGCAGGGCCGCTGGGACATAATAGGCTGTAGTGACAAGCGATGACGAAAGGGGAACTGGGATGTCCCGTTGCGTATCTTCAGCTTAAGCATCACGACACAATTATAAAAAGGTAGTCTCCTCACTTTCACCATCCCCTTTTTTACGACCAATTCATCTGCACGTCTTCTTTATGGAATACAAGACATACCCGATTGTCCATTCAGGCTGCTGCACCACAATTCTGCCATCGATTGATAACCGACACCGTTGGGATGAAGATCGTCCGCCATCTCATCAGGATTTTCGGTAAAGTGTGTATGGAAGTCCGGTGGCGTATAGCTGAACCCGTTTTCATCCTTCAGTTCGTCGATTGCATCGTTGTATTGCTGAATCAACTCATCACTTGCAACATGCGTCATGTGTGGTGGGGTCTTACCCAGATAAATCTTCTTCCCCGCCCCCACGACAGCATCGATCAGTTGCTGCATGTTTGCCTTGAAAACCGCTTTCGTTACCCCATCGCCCGAGTCGTTGGCGCCGTAGATGACCAGATAAGCCTGGGCGGCGGGGGTACGTGCCAGCACGGCTGAGATGCGCGCAACAGCCTCGGCTGAAGTCTCACCGGCATTCCCTTCGTTCAGCACCGTAACCGGCATGCCGGCATTATCAGCGGTCAGAAGATTATTCAGTACAGATGGGTACCCCATACTGGTATTACGGCCATCGATCGACGTATCGTCCGTGCCGATATCATCCAGCAGGCCGCTGGTGATACTGTCTCCCAGACCCACTAGATGAAAACCTTTGGCACCTACCTTAGGCAGCTCATCTGCGGCCTCGGTGCCGATATACCCCAGCCGTTGCCCTGAATCGTCCAAAAGATAGCCGCGAATACTATGCTCACCGGTTGCCAGGCGTGTGAATTGATGTTCGTACGGGGCCACAAAAACCGTTTGGGTGACCACTCCGGTAGTACCTTCATCCAATACGAATTCCACTCCATCAAACCCGCTGCTGGAACTTACTAGAGTGGATACATCCAGGCTGTCACCGGTAGTAACAAAGTACTCGCCAGACCTGTGCCCAGGGCCATCGATAAGATTCAGTCCCAGGATGGGAGCACTGGTTGGCCCGAGAAGAACCGCATTGTCAAAGCTGCAGGACATGTTGCGGGCACAGAATAAAGCAATCTGGCCACCGCTGAATGACGTATCCTCCACAGCCATGATCTTCTCGCCATTCATATAGACCAGGATCACACCATTCTGGTGGACGATGCGCAGGTTGACCCAGGCCTCGGGGCTGTAGCTTATCGGCTCGACTTCCGGGATGTAGCTTCCCGGGGTGTAGCTTTGCGGGCTGGTATTCAGCTCAGTGAAGACACCGGCTTGCTTTTTCCAGAGCTTGCGGTGTCCTTCCGCCTGGCTGGCATCCAGCCGGTAATAGTTGTCATGGTCCTGATAGCCGAACAACACGCCCATGGGTCCTTTTACCCATGTGTCGCCGCTGTCATCCGAACGGAGCCGCAGCCGCAGATCAATACCTGCAGCGGGCGCCACAAAAGTCTGTCTCGAATAGGTTCCGAGTTCGACACCCTGTGGGATATTGTAGCCCCCGCATTCACTCGACTGATGATACTGATTGCCGGCACCGCTCCAGAACTGAAACGCCGGATCCCATAAGGAGAGCTTACCATTGACACAATCAGTATCAACCACCATCCAGCCACTGGCATCCCCGTCGTTGAATAGCTCTTCAAATTGTTGCGTTTGCCCTGCATCCAATGCGGAATACGCGGCAAGCTCAGCCAGACCATAGGTGATACTGGCCTGTGTGAGTGTGACCTTTACCCAGTCGGTCAGTTTTGGACTGAATACAAATTCATGTGGCGTGCCATCATCCGGCAGGGGCGTACTGAATGTGATCGAAGTACCATCGCTGAATTCAATGAGGCCCGCCTCGGTCTGTGTACCAAGATCAATTATATCCGTCAGTACCACCCGGTAAATTGATTTTGTGGAATCGAAGGTCAGGCGGATCCATGCGGTCTCTGTTGTCACATCTTCCGTTGCTGCCCATCCGTTATCGATAACCGTATTAATGCCATCATTAGCCTGATACTGTCTCTCCGGTGAGGTTGAGGATGATACAGTAGGCTCTGCATACAGTGCCTCGTTGAAACCCTGCAGGACACTCAGATCGAATGGCGGCAGATTCGCTATGCTGTTTGGCTGTCCCTGCTGATCATCTACTGTGATGACGATACCAGTCGTTGTCCCCAGGTCGTTTGCGCTTGGGGTGCCGGTTAACGCCCCTGTGGAGGTGTCAAAACTCGCCCAGGTGGGTTGCGGATTGATACTGAAGAGCAGCGTGTCGCCATCAACGTCCCCGGATAAGGGGGTGAAGCTGTATAGGGCCCCCTCTGCCACAGTGGTGGCCGGCGTGCCACTGATCGTCGGTGCATCATTTACCGGGGTAATGGCGACATTGACAGTGGCCAGGTTCGAGCTGCTGCCTTTGAGATCATCCATCGTATAGGTAAAGCTATCCGCTAGGGTCTCGGACCCGTCATGGGTGTAATCGACGGTACCATCTGTATTGATCTGCGTTGTGCCATTAATCGGTGCGTCGATCACGGCAATACTGGCCAGATCCAGTGCATTTTCGGGATCGGTAACGTTCGCGGCAATATTGATACGAATCGTTTCGCCTTCGTTCACTCCGCTGGCGATGTCGCTGGCCACCGGCGCTACATTTGACGTTGTAGTACTGTCACCACCGCCACCGCCGCCGCAAGCGGTTAAGGTAGCTGCGAGAATGAATGGCAGTAAAAAATATCTAACCGTTTGCAATTTTAAACACTTCATTCAATATCACCCTTGACTTGAAAGTATTCATGTCTGAAATCCCTGTCGAGCCAATGATTTATATAACTACAGTATTGATGGTATGAATGCAAAGGAGGGCTCACATTGAGCTTGCCCCAATAAAACGGACCGATTTAATAAGAGTTACATCTTGCCTTATATTCTGCGGGACTTAAATAATCCAGGTAGGAATGACGCCTTCGTGTTACAAAAGACTTCAGCTCTCTTAATCGCTCTGCTCACCATCCCCTTTACTCCTTTCACATTAGCGTAAGCTCCCGGCATCCGAGTTCGGCCTCATCACGAGTACGGTTGCGGATTCTTCACGACAACACAATCAACTGCACCCGACAGTAACTGTAGGCTTTTGATCACAAGTTGATATACTTTTGATTCGCAGCAAGTTCAGGGCTTTCGTTGGAAGCATTGAGGACGCGGACAAGGATTGCGCAAATGTATCTACCGAGATTCTCGTTGACACCCACTTTTATCAGGGAACTGGTGTCGACACGCTCCCTGCCTCGAGAACTGGGCCTGACGCCATTATGACGGAAGCCGATCAAGTTGCCGCTGTCACCGAAACGGGACGGAAAGAGAGCACCCTGGCCGCTTCTTACCTGTCTCATACCGCCCGTGCCTCATAGGTCATACGGGACTGCGGGCGGGTGAGATCGATTTGGGCTGCGGGCCGGCCACTCAATTGAGCCAGATAGCGGCCATGAGCCCCGAAATCAATTTCACCGGCGTGGACATGACATGTCGGAAGAGATGCTCAGACATGCCAGATGGCATGTCACTGAGTTGGGGCTGGATAACGTCGATTTCCTATTGGGCGATATCACCGCCCTGCATCAGTTCGACAGCGGCTCCATAGATGGAGTCATCAGTACGGTATCTCTGCATCACCCGCCGACTCACGAGCATCTGGATAAGTGCTTTGCCGAGATCAATCGAGTTCTGACCCCTATGCTGACTCGTCCCCAGATCTCCCAGATCTATGTTAACCGACTATCCATCGACCTCGATCGGGGCATCCCTCTCAAATCTGCTGCCATCGTCCCCAGACCAGACGAATTGGAACAAACCGCTCTCCTCTACCCGCACATGGAACGACAGGTAAGGATCCGAAGCGGTGCCTGACTCCAGGTCGGCCCGAAACACCTCGCGACCGTTGAACAGGCAGACGAATTGCCCAAGCAGCGCCTTAGGTACCTTCTGTCCGTCCTGCCTGTGCCGCCATCCGGACTCCATGGGGTGGTTTATTTTGGTCATGAGACGCACCACCTCGCCTTTAGCGGCTGTTGGCGGGACTTTTATATGTAACTGATTTCTCATTACCCACACCCCCCTGCGCCGCCGGTGATCTTGCAGCGGGCCTTCCCAATGCGCACGGTCCCGTCGCTCATTTCAGCAGCGGCAACGACGACCTGGGTCTGTAGCACACGTATCCGGGCCGAGATCTCTGCCTTGCCATTAGCCGGGCTCAGGTGAAAGGACGCCACTGCCGGAGTCGGATTACGCTCGGCGACCACATGGATCGCCTTGACGTAATCCTGTTCCGTCATCGGGCTTTCCACCGAAATGCGTATGGGTACGTGACGCGCCTGATCCGTGGCCGCGGGTAGTGTAATCTTGACGCCGCTCTTTTGTTGCGCGACTCCCCCGGTGAGATCCGCGAGGAGTTTCTTGGCGTCGCTTGGAGAGGCTTCGGCGTCCCGCAGCATGCCGCCGAAAGGCAGACCTGCTACAGTCGCCGCGCCACATAGGAGAAGAATTTCTCGTCGGCTCAACATGGTTGTATTCCTTCGGTTGTCTCTGTCCATACCTAATTCCTCGCATTCCTGCCAAACAGCGCACGAGCCGCCCAGTGCCCGAGCAGTCCGATGAGCGTCAGCAGCACCAAAGCAAAGCCGATGCGGTCGAGCCAGGGGTGCTCGTCACTACCCGGGATGTAGACACCCTCCACACCATCCAGGACACCGTTCCTGCTATGGCATTCCGCACACTGACAGGGATTCGGCGGCCGGTGCGACCATATGGGTGATGGGCCATGCCATCTCGGTCTCCACGAAGCCGTATTTTCCGCTGAACGGCATGTCCACCGTCTGCATGCCCAGTTCGATGGCCTGGTCCCAATCGAGGGTCTTCCAATACCCTTTGTCCGTGGTGGTTAGCGGCGCCACCAGCTTTTGCAGCTCGACGTCGTAGGGCTGTTTGCCGCGCATCATCTTGAGCGGCCAGATCCGCGATCCTGGCTCTCCCGGATCGCCGAGGAATTGGTTGACCGGGACAATGCCAGTCGGGTCTATCCGGTCTTCCAGCAATGTATAGAGGACGGTGCCGTTGAACCAACGGTATTCCGGATCGGTATGCTTGTCCCAGTCGAAATCCCCTTTCTTGGTAGCGTAGATCTCAAAGCCGTCTGCATCTTCCTTGGAAAACTGCTTGCCGTCCGGTCCCAGCTGGCCCGCCGTGGACCAGTCCCACCACATCTTCGAGCCATAGTCCCCGCGAGAATATTGCGGAATATGGCAGGTCTGGCAGGCGATTTTGCTGGTATGGTCGTTCAGTTTTTCCTTCGCTACATGAGGGGCAGACCCATGGCACTTGCGGCATGAAGTGCGCTCGGCACCCTCACGCCCGGGTACGCCGATTTCACCCTCATCCACCGCTTCGGGTGAATAGCGACTGCCCCGCACCTCATGCTGATCGGAGACATGGCAGGTGGAACATTGGAAATCCAACCCATCCGCATCCATGTGTACATCCACAAAATAGTCCGGATGCTCCAGGGTCGGATCAATATCGCCATGTTTGACGGCCTTGGCGCCGCCTCCCGCGAAATGGCAGGTACCGCAGGTTTTACGGCTCGTCGGTCCCACATTCTGGGCAAACTTTTCCAGTTTCGGTCTTCGCTTGCCAGGCTCGCGCAAAGCCTCCCTGGAATACAGGCCCGTCGTGTCGTGGCAGACGAGACAGTCCACGTTCTCTTCGGATGCGAAGTCGAAACTGTCGTCTTTCCAGCCGTATCCGATATGACACTTGGTACAGGACGCAATATTGGGCGTCGCCGAGATGCAGAAGTTGTTCACCACATGGCGTTTTCCCAGCAATTGTCCGGTGACAGGGTTTTTGTATTCCCAACGCCAATGCTTGGTCTGGTGTATCTGCTTGGCCGCATTAACGTGACATTCCAGACAGGCCCTGGTGACTTCGGGGCCAGTTTCGAATTTGACCTTGAGCTGTTCGAATTTTCGATGATCGGCGGTCGAAGTCTTGCTTGTGGACTCAGCTATCGCGCTTTCAGCTACAACGATAAAAATAGAAACAAAGACCCACGCCAGCGTGCGCATGATCATCGCTCTGCGAAATTGCGGTTCTTGAAACTGAAACATATGAATGCCCTCAACCTCCGATTAAAACTCTGCCCGGTGCCTTCCCTGGCTGGACAGATGCGACTGTCTGGCCTAGTCCGGAGGCGAGGCGGTCGGAATGCTGCCGTCTTTGTGAAACTTAACGTTGGCATCCAGGAAATAGACCTTTAATTCATCTCGCTTCATTTTGACGATATCGTAGGCCTCACCAGCACGCGCTCCGGTGGAACAGAAGAATACGATGGGCTTATCGGTCGGCAACTCGATCGATATTATCTTCCAAATCATCCACCGCCATCTGTGAAGCCTTGGCAAAGGTACCACCGGCTTCCACTTCCTCCTGATCGCGCACGTCATACCAGTAAAAATTGTCAGTGTTCTCCGCAATCTGCTTGTTAAAAGAAGCGATGGTGATGATTCCGGGTTCTTCACCGGTTTCCACCGCGGAGCAGCCGAACCGGTTGCGGCGGACTTCTCAGCAACCTCCGCTCCGTAGGCCTCTTTCCAGGCCGGATAACCCGCCTGAAACAATTTGACGTTGGTATAGCCTTTTGCCACCGCCTTGGCGGCCGACTTGGTGCTTAGCGGGCACTTATAGCCGCCGCAGTAGTAGATGAGCTCAGTGGCCTTGTCCTTGGGCAGCAGGTCGAGATTGTCGTCAAACTTGGTATTGGAGATATTGATCGCGGTTGGGACATGGGACTTTTTAAACTTGCGTGCTGGACGGGCGTCTACGATCACCGCATCGGCTTTTTTATCGATCATTTTTTTCACATAGGCGGCACTGACCCCGGGAGTGTGCCCCTGTTTCACCCAGTCGGGGTAACCGGCGGCATAGACACCGATATTCGTATAGCCGAGGGCCTCCGCTTTGGCCGCCGATTTGTGGCTCAAGGGGCATTTGAGACCACCACAGTAGAATATCAATTGGGTGGACTTATCCTCGGGCAGGAGGTGGGTCATACTTGTCGAACTGGGTATTCGAGATATGGGTCGAAGGCACGATGTGGCCTTTGTCATACTTTCTGGAAGGTCGGGAGTCCACGATCATCACACCGTCCATTATCGGTATTTTGGCGTATTGTGCGACAAAAGCGGCGTCAACGATGTTCTTGTATTGCTGAAAGGACTTCCCCCCAGCTTCCTCCTCGGCCATCAATGGTGCTGTAGCCAAGGAACAAAGTAGTGCGGCGCTCAGCCACGATAACATCCGTTTCATGGTTATTTCCTCCTCTGGTAGGTTGTTATTGGTTTAGTAAAGCATCCTTGCGGGCATCAAACATAGTAATATTAAGAACCTCGTCCGCGCTTGTCTATTATCGGTTTTACTACAGGGTGAGCTTGAAAGCTCTCTCCCATCCCGCCAGCCTGCCTGTTCTCAGGTGTAGGATTCGGCCGGGAACTACCCATTGGGGCACCGCGCCCGGCACGAAAAACGCCAGGGGTCATGCAATCATGCATGATCCGCTTCAGCTTTCTTAATCCCTCTGCTCACCATCCCTTTTACTCCTTTCTCATTAGCGCAAGCTCCCGGGATACGAGTTCGACCTCATCACGAGTAGGTTTGCGGATTCTTCACGACGACACAACCCGCTGCACCTGACAGCAACGGTAGGCTTTTGATCACAAGCTGATATACTTCTGATTCGCATCGAGTTCAGAGCTTTCATTTGAAGCATTGAGGATACGGACAAGGATTGCGCAAATGTATCTACCGAGAATCTCCTTGACACCCACTTTCATCAGGGAACTGGTGTCGACGCGCTCCCTGCCTCGAGAGCCCGAGCCTGACGCCATTATGGCAGAAGCCGATCAAGTTGCCGCTTTCACCGAAACGGGACGTAAAGAGAGTACCCTGGCCGCTTCTTACCTGTTTCATACCGCCCGTGCCTCACAGGTCATACGGGACTGCAGGCGGGTGATCGATCTGGGTTGCGGGCCGGCCACCCAATTGAGCCAGATAGCGGCCATGAACCCCGAAATCGAATTCACCGGCGTGGACATGTCGGAAGAGATGCTCAGGCATGCCAGATTGCATGTCACTGAGTTGGGGCTGGATAACGTCGACTTCCTATTGGGCGATATCACCGCCCTGCATCAGTTCGACAGCGGCTCCATAGATGGAGTCATCAGTACGGTATCTTTGCATCACCTGCCGACTCACGAGCATCTGGATAAGTGTTTTGCCGAGATCAACCGAGTCCTGACGCCGGAGGGTAGTCTCTATCTGGCTGATTTCGGTCGGCTCAAGTCATTAAAGTCGGTGATATTCTTTGCCTATATGAATCGGGGGCGGGATGCCCACCAACTGTTGCTCGACTATGAGCGCTCTCTCCGGGCGGCCTTTTTACCCAGTGACTTTACGCAACTGGCCCGGGACAGACTCCCGCCCAATGTCGAATTTTTCAGCACCTTCAAGATGCCTCTCCTGATGATCTTAAAAACCATGGACAAGCCGTTATCCGCAGAAAAAATCGACGATCTCAAACAGGCCAGGTCCCAATTAAACCCGCGCTTCAGACGTGACCTGGATGATGTTCGATTATTTTTCAAACTCGGCGGTCTGCAGAATGATCCATTCCGGTGAACCCTTCAATATGACCTTAACGGAGTACTAGTCTGGTTCGCTGCTTAAATCTCTACAGACAGAAACCAGACTGCTGGCAAGCCGTGTCCCGCTTGAGTCGTTCCTAGTAAGACAGGACCCATAAAGATGGGAAACAAGGGCGACATGTATGCCGCCCTTGTGCTCAGCTGCTCGATATCCTGTCGGAACAGTTGCCTGTTGATCTGGTCAACAGAACTCTCGAGTTCAAGGCGCGGGGTGTGCTTCAGGCGGCTGTTCCGGCAGTTCACACATTGCCAATTGTTCCTGCTCTTCGACACCATTACGGCAGAATGCACGACCCGCGGTGATGCAGCCCAAGGGTACGACAATCAAGGTCAGGGGCACCGCGACGATGGGGCCGAACAACAGGGAGACCGCCATGCCCTGAAAGATCGGGTCGAACAGAATCGCGAAGGCCCCGGCCATCATGGTCAGATCGGTGACCCAGATGGGACGCATGCGGATCTGTCCCGCCATAATCACCGCGTCCTTCACATTGATCCCCCGGTGGGCTTCATTCTTGGCAAAATCCACCAGCAGGATGGAGTTGCGCACCTCGATACCCGCCAGGGCGATAAAGCCGATCATCGAGGTGGCGGTGAATTCAGCATTCAGCAACCAATGCCCCGGGATGATGCCGATCAAGGTCAGTGGGATCGGGGCCATGATGATGGCGGGTTGTATAAAATTGCCGAACTCCCAGACCAGCAGGATGTAGATCAGCACCAGCGCGGCAGCGAATGCCAGGCCCAGGTCCCGGAAGGTTTCATAGGTGATGACCCATTCGCCGCTCCATTCAAAGCCGGATTGGTTATCTGCCTCCGGAGGGCCGGTCAGGGTGCCGCTGATCTGCGCTCCGTCGGGTGTTGTGTATTCCTGCAGTTGCTCCTCGACACTGAGCATGCCGTAGATGGGCGCGCCGAGCTTTCCCTCCATCTCGCCTACCACATACTCCATGGGGCGCAGGTCTTTGTGGTAGATGATCGGGTCTTCCGGGAGCTGTCTGAAATGTCCCAGTTCAAACAGCGGGACTGTGCCTCCGTTGTCGGATGGGATGGGAAGATTGGCCAGGCGGCTGAGTTCAGCGCGCGAGGCGAACGGCAGTTGCAGCACCAGATAGGTGGGTTCGAGGGTTCTGCCGCGTTTCACATCACCCAGCTTGTAATCTCCCATGGCCATGTCCAGGTTGCGGGTGATGGTGTCGATTTTCACCCCATTACGGGTGGCTTTCTCGGTATCCACCGCAAAATGCCAGCGCAGATAAGGGTCGGCGATATAGCTGTCCACATCCACCAGGTTTGGGGCTTGTTCAAACATCTTCATCAGGTCCTTGGAAACGCTGCGACGGGTTTCCGCATCAGGCCCGTAGACTTCAGCAACCATGGTCTGCAGTACCGGGGGACCGGGGGGCATCTCCACCACCGCAATCCGCGCTCCCAGCTCTCTGGCGATGGGCGTCAGCAGGCCCCGCGCGGCTTCTGCAATCTGGTGGCTGCTGCGCTGCCGTTGCCGCTTGTCCTGCAGCATCACCTGGATATCCGCCTGCCAGGGTTCCGTGCGTAGATAGTAGTGCCGCACCATGCCGTTGAAATTGAAGGGTGATGCAGTGCCGATGTAGGACTGCAGGGCCGTGACCTCCGGGACTGCGCGCAGCGCCTCGACCAGCTTCAGGGTGATGTTTGCGGTGACCGGCAGCGGGGTGCCCTCAGGCAGATTGACGACGACATTGAACTCTGGCTTGTTGTCGAAGGGCAGCATCTTGACGGTCACAGCCTTGAAATAGAACAGCGAGCAGGCGAGAAAGAAAGCCACAACAATGGCGCCGAGAAACACCCAGGAGAGCCGGCGGCTGTTGACCAGTGGTTGGATGACCGGCTGATAGATCCTGCCGATCGCCTGTTGAATACGCTGTTCTTTTTGCTCTGCTCGTTTCAGACTGTCGAGCTTGGGCCGCAGCAGGTGGGCAAACCAGGGGGTGAAGACGAAGGCGGCAAACAGTGAAAAGAGCATGGCCACCGAGCCAAACAGTGGGATCGGAAACATGTAGGGCCCCATCATACCGCTGACGAAGCCCATGGGCAGCAGGGCGGCCAGCACGGTCAGTGTGGCGATGATGGTCGGGTTGCCGACTTCCCTGACGGCATCGATGGCGATCTGCTTACTGGTGGAGTCATCATGCAGCCAGCGCCGGAAAATATTCTCCACTACGACCGTTGCGTCATCCACCAGAATGCCGATGGCGAATATCAGGGCAAACAGACTGACCCGGTTAATGCTGAAACCCAGCGCCCAGGACGACCAGATGGCTATCAGTATGACGACCGGGATGATGGTGATCACCACCAGCGCTGGACGTCCGCCGATGGTCAGCCAGCTGAGGATGCTGACGGCTACTGTCGCGCCGAGCAGTGAAAACAGCAGTTCATTGACTTTGTGGTTCGCGGTCTGGCCATAATTTCGTGTGATGGCAATCTGCACATTATCCGGAATCAACCTGCCTTCGAGGCCTTCGAGTTTAGCCAGAATGGCATCAGCGACGGTGACACCATTGGTCCCTTCCTTCTTGGCAATGGCGATGGTGACCGCCGCCGCGCCGTCACTGGCTGCCTGATCCACCGGTTTTGCCGGCCCGGTATAGTAGTTGACGAGTTGATGGGTCTCCGCCGCACCGTCGATGACCTGCGCCACATCGTGGACATAGATGGGTTTGCCGAATTGTGAGCCCACCACCAGCCTTTCGACCTCTTCGGCAGTCTGCAGAAAGTGTCCGCCGGTAATTCGGAATGAGGTATTGGAAATCTCGATAGCGCCGAATGACTTCTCGATATTGGCGGATTTGATGCTGGAGGCTACCTGATCCAGGCTGATTCCATATCCGGCGAGTCTTTCCGGCAGCACCTCGATGCGAACCTGCCGCGTCCTGCCGCCGACGATGAATCCCTGGCCGGTGTCGGCAACCCCTTTCAAGCGCTGCAGCACGTCTGTGGCGAGGCTGCGCAGGTTGGCATCATCCACGGCGTCGGACCAGAGGGTTATGGTGACGACCGGCACATCATCTATGCCCTTTGGTTTCACCAGCGGCATCGCCACACCGGGTGGTATCTTGTCCAGATTCGACTGGAGCTTATCGTGTACTTTGACGATGGAAGGTCCCAGTTCCTCTCCCACCTGGAATCTGACGGTGACTATGCCCTGGCCGTGTTGGCTGGCCGAGTAGATATGCTTGATGCCCGGAATCTCGCTCATCATGCGTTCCAGGGGCTCGACGGCCAGGCTGGCGACCTGCTCGGATGAGGCCCCCGGATAGCTGATGAAGATGTCAATCATCGGCACCAGTATCTCCGGATCCTCCTGACGCGGGGTCAACAACAGTCCCAGCATGCCCACGAATAAGCTGGCAAGCAGGAGTAGGGGGGAGAGTGGTGAATCGATAAAGGAACGGGCGATCCCCCCGGCCAAACCCAGTCGGGGTTCAGGCATATGCTCCATCGCGGGGTGGGTGAGAGCAGGGCGTCGCGAGCGGTACTTGGGTGATCTGGTTGGCATTATGCAATCCCCCATTGCTGCGGAGATCCACCACTCTAATAGTATAAGATAGTCGCCTAATTCCTGGCTTGATGTTGATCAGTAGAGCTGTGGAAAATGCCCAGGTTGGATATTCGTGGGTCTATCCTTAATATAATGGAGAAAGTATTCAGGAGTAGTTAGATGATCGAAATTAAAAATAAGACAACGGCTGAGGTACTGTTTCGTGTCGAGGGCGACAGCCTGGCTGGCGCCGATTTAAGGGAGATGTTTCTGGCCGGAGCTGATCTGTCTGAACTTGATCTTTCCGGCGCCCGTTTGAATGCCGCGGAATTGGAAGGGGCCGACCTGAGGAGGTCCAATCTCTCGGGAGCGGTGCTTTGCGGCGCTAACCTCACTGATGCGGATCTCAGCGGGGCCAACCTGACCCACGCAAGGATTGGCAGCAATATCCATTCGAATGCCGCAGTCCTGGAGGGGGCCAACCTTTCTGGAGCGGATCTGAGTTTTGCCGATCTCCGCAATGCCCGCATGGCGAAGGCTGATCTGTCATACGCCAATCTGAGCGGAGCCGATCTCTGTGAAGCGGGCCTTCAGGAGAGCAAACTTTGCAATGCTGTGGCCCACGATGCCCTGTTTATCAGGGCGAAGCTGCGTCAGGCAGATCTATCCGGGGGCGACTTTCGCGATTGCCACTTGAACGATACGAACATGATCGGCGCCAACCTTAGCGGCATCAATCTGGAGAGCAAGCATGCAGGTGGATTCAGCGCGATCAATTTGGCCAAGCTCGGGGGCGCCAATCTTTCCGGTGCGCATCTGCGCAATATCTCCGCAGAAGATTGTGACATGCGCCATGTGAATCTGACGGATGCCGACCTTTCCCATGCCGTGCTCGGAGGATCGGTGTTGCGCAGCGCCAATGTGACCCATGCCAACTTCGAAGGAGTTGAACTGGCTTCAGTCACGATTGACTTTGCCAATTTCTCCAAGGCACTGAATGCAGACATCCCGTCATTTAAAAAGAACTACCGCTAGCCGGCTCGAGTTTCTCCGCCGATGTAGTCCGACCATCATGGCGCTATGTTGGCCATCTTCAACACTGTTCCCAGGGCAGGCCATGGTATCTCCAGCCACCCTGGGTGCTGCGCTGGTGGTTATCGTCAAGATCGCCTTCAAAGCCTTCATCAATATGAAAGACCCGCAGGAAACCGTTTTCCAGCAACGCCTTGCCGGCCTCGAGGGAACGTTTGCCACTGCGGCAGATAAGGATAACCGGGGCGCAGCCGTCGTCGATGGTGCAGACGCTGCCGCCCAACATCAATTTGCGAATATCCGTAACAAAGTCCGGATTGACGGTCCAGTCAGGTTCGTCGATCCAGGGTACGTGAACCGCCCCCTTGGGATGGCCGACGAAAAGAAACTCCATGCTGGAGCGAATATCCACCAGCACGCATCTGGGGTCGTCATCCACCATCTGCATGGCTTGCTGGGGTGTGAGTCCGCTAGGTAGTGATTGTGACATATGCTCTTCCTTTGGTTGTAATAGCGTGTTTTTTATTATCAGTATTCATGGTAGAGGTTTTTCTGCCGATGACAACTCCCTACTCACAGTTTGTCCGGGTACACTCGCCCCATGGGTACAAGTATCGTCATTCGGATCTTTCGTCTGCTGTCGTTTCTGCCGCTGAAGTGGCTTCACCGCTTCGGGTGGTTGATAGGTAGATTGTTCATCCTGATCCCCAACCGGGAACGCAGGGTGACCGAGATCAATCTGCGGCTGTGTTTTCCTGAGCTTTCCGAATCCGAGAGATTGTCTTTACGTAACCGGAGCCTTGAACAGGCCGGTCGTACCCTGGCAGAAATGGCGGCGGTCTGGTTCTGGCCGGTTGAGCGGGTGCTCGGTCAAGTTGTCTCGGTCACCGGTGATGAGCATCTGTCGCGTCCCGCGAACCAGGGTCTGATTGTGTTGGCTCCGCACCTGGGGTGTTGGGAGATTGCAGGCTTATACCTGGCAAAATGTGGACGCTTGGTCAGCCTTTACCGACCACCGAAACAGCAGGTTCTGGAGCCCATCATCAAGGCCGCCCGAGAACGAAGCGGGGCAGAGCTGGTGCCTACTGACGGCCGTGGTGTCAAACAACTCTTCAGGGCGCTGCAGTCAGGCGGGATTACGGGGATTCTGCCGGATCAGCAACCGGACTCAAACAAGGGGAGTGTGTTCGCGCCGTTTTTTGGCGTGCCGGCCTTGACTATGCTGCTGGTCAACCGTCTGGTACAGAAAACGGGCGCCAAAGTCGTCTTCTGTTATGCAGAACGGCTAGCTGCCGGTCAGGGTTTCAGGGTTCATTTTCTGCCCGCTGCTGAGGACATAGATGCGCCAGACCCGGTGGATGCCGGGCGCGCATTGAATCTTGGTGTGGAGTCTTGTATCCGCTGTTGTCCGGAGCAGTACCAATGGTCCTATAAACGCTTCAAGGATCAACCCGAAGGACGTCCCTCTCCCTATCACTGACCCGCTCAGGGTTCACCAGAGCCCCGCGCGAATTAAAGTGCTATTCAACTCAGCCGTTAACCGGATGACTATCTAACTCTGATTTCCGGTTTGTGAGGAGTGGCGAAAAGATGCTTGCACTGAAGTTGTTGGCGCTACAGTTGGCGATTCTGTTATGTCTGGTTTCGCCGCAGTTAATGGGGAAGCCTGTATCAGATAAGGCCGACGTGCGGGTGCTGATCGATATTTCGGGCAGCATGAAGCAGAATGACCCGAACAACCTGCGGCGGCCGGCACTGCGTCTACTGGTTGGTTTGTTGCCCACAGATACCCGGGCCGGAGTCTGGACTTTCGGTCAATACGTGAACATGCAGATTGCCCTGGGCCAGGTCGACAAAGCCTGGAAATATAAGGCAAGAGAGAGTTCGAAGAAGATCGGTTCGCCGGGTCAGTTCACCAATATCGAAGATGCCCTGAAACGGGCTACCGAAGACTGGACGGGTGCGCCGGGCCATTTGCGACGCAGTGTGGTGCTGCTGACTGATGGCATGGTGGATATCTCCAGGAGTGGGGCCAAAAATCTGGCCTCACGTCAGCGCATACTACAGAAGGTTTTACCTCGCCTGCGGCAACTCGGTGTCTCTATTCATACCATTGCCTTGTCAAAAAACGCCGATCATGAGTTGATGCAGGAGTTGGCGAGATCCACCGGTGGCTGGTATGAGCAGGTAGAAAATGCGGATCAATTACAGAAGGTTTTTCTGCGTATCTTTGAAAAGGTAGGCAAACCTGATGCCGTACCGTTGAAAGACAACAAATTCACCATTGATGACAGCATCACCGAGGCTACAGTCCTGGTGTTCCATAATCCAACGGCTGAGGCGACCGAAGTCATCCCTCCCGGAGGTCTAGCCTTCGGTTCGCATAATGCGCCATCCACTGTCAGTTGGCATCGTGATGAAGGTTATGACATGTTGACCATCAGTGATCCGGATTCGGGTGAATGGAGCATACGCGCCGAAGTGGACCCTGATAACCGGGTCATGGTGGTGACCGACCTTAAAATGAAAACCACTGACCTGCCAAATCGCCTGTTATTCGGTCAGTCATTACCCTTGGAAGTAAGTTTCACCGACCATGGCAAGCCTATCCGTAAAAAGTCATTCCTGAGTGTCATATCGGTATCCACCACGCAGCATGACCAGCAGGGCGAGTCTGAACCCAGACCCATGCTGGATGATGGCAGCGCCGGAGACAAAAAAGCTGAAGATGGAATTTTTACCATGGAGTTTGGCGGTGACAGCCTGCGCAGCGGCATGGCTGAGTTCTTGATCAGGGCTGAGAGCAATACCTTCGTGCGTGAGAGGCGCATGACTTATGATGTGGTGCCTCCGGTCAATCTTATCGTCAAGCCAGGAGAGTCCAACGACACTCTGGCGGTTACCTTAGTCCCTGATGAACGCCTGGTACAGGCAGCATCGATTGAAGCCAAGGCCTGGCTGGAAGATACACAAGGAGCAAAGTACCCATTAGAGCTGAAGCAAAACGCCAATGGAATCAATCAGGGCGAGATCGATATCCTGAACTTTTCCGGAACCAGAAAGATCTATTTAATTGCGCATGGTAAGACATTGAAGGGAGAGCCACTGGATTATTTAGACAGTCCGGTAGAGGTGGAGGGGCTCATGCCGCAACTCGAGAATGCTGCGCCGGCCAAAATAGACGCTGAACCTGAATCTCTCGTAGAAACACCCCCTGAACCGCTGGTTGCCGAGTCCGAGAATGCCAAACCTGAACCAGTCCCTGCTCCAGACAGCGAGCCGGAAGAGGATTGGATAATGGCATCGATCTGGTTTGGTGTCGCAAACCTGGTGTTGCTGCTGGTTGCGGGTGGAGGCTTCTGGTGGATGCGAAAACGCAACCAGGAGAGCCAGGTATCATTGGTTGATGAAGCGCTACCTCCTACCCAGGTGATGCCAAGGGAGGAAGCGGCATGATTGAAGTCGGTCGACTGACTCTGCTTATAGCGGGTGAAATACTGGTCGGATTGACACTGCTGAGCAGTATCCTGGTTGGGATGCTGGTGGTCAAGAAAGGCAAAATCCGTAAGGCTGCGAAACATCTCGTCGATAGAATCCAGGGTGACAAGGAGACACGGTCCGAGCGACTGAGAGCTAGACTCGCAGAGCAATATCTCTATGCAGGAGAAAAGCTGGAACAGGCCCTGCACGATTTGACTCAGGCGGAGATGCGCCTCTACCAAAATATCATCAACAGCTATCTGAAACAGGATGTCGTGGAGTTCCAACAGACCGATGTGGAGGTGGAGAACCTGGTGCTTGCCTATCAGGGGTTGGAATTGCCGGAAGTCGCTGTCGCGGAACCTGTCGAGGGTGAGGGGAATGCTGATGAAAGTGCTGAAATACAGCGCTTGAAGGAGGAAAACGAAAGGCTTTATGACGAATTGAGAGTAACCATGGATACGATGGGCAGGATGCTCAATGAATACTCATCCATGTTCGCCGGAGGTGCGGATAATGAGATGGACAAGGAACAGCTAAAAGAGATGCTCGAGGAAAAAGACTCCGACAGCAGCAATGCGGTGGCGGAATCTGGGTCTGGCGACCCGCCAACAGCGGATATGACTCAGACCGATATCGATGACCTGGTTGAACCATTGAGTCAGCTGGAAGATTTAGAATTGATAGTGGATGTTGGAGAGCCGGAAGCAGCAGCCCCTGATGTTGCAATGGATGAAACGCTGGATGAATTGGAAATGCTTGAAGAGGACGTGGATGCAGGAGCCACGGAGCTGTCTGTTGATCAGCAGGCTGTGGTTGAGAACTCTCTAGTGGATGATCTGGAAAGTGTGGATATCGAAATCCCGGAGGTCGATGAGATCGATGATGATGCCCAGGCAGAACCTGAGTCACTTGAGGATGAGTGGGCCAAGCTGCTGGCAGAGGATGCAGAATCACCTGAATCAACTGAGGGCGAAATGGAAGCTGATATCAATAATAAACAGAGTAGTGTCTAAGCCTGTGATGAAGACTATTGATGCGGCCCGCGGATAGTCCTACCCCAGCTGAATGGCAGATAACGATTCGAGTTCTTGCTGGATTTTCAGCAGAACTAAAAAAGGGCGTCAAATGACGCCCTTTTTTATAAGCAAGGCAAAATGCTATTTGATTTTAGCGGTTTGCGCGTCACTTTTTCCTGTATTGTCGGTCCAGGAGAGTTCCACATCATCACCTTTGGCTCCGCCGGTAAACTTGAAGGAGACATAGGGGTTTTTAGAAACGCCGCCACTCCAATCCGCAGACATTACGGTCGCGCCATTGTGTTTGCAGACGACTTCCTGAATGAAATGTGCAGGAATCTTTTCGCCGGTTTTTGTGTCTTTCCGGCCGCCGGTCTCCATCGGGTGGGTCATCAGCGCTTTAATGGTGGTTACGCCATCTTTATCCTTTGCGCGGATTTTAATGCTTGATTTAGCCATCTTTAGATTACCTCGTGAATTCGGTTTAAGCAGTGGGTCGTGTGTCGGATTAACCGCCGCAACCACCGATGGTGACTTTCACGCCCTTTTTGGCGCTGTATAGTTTACCGCCGGCTTTGACCACACCAACAACATCACCGGTCTTACCCATTTTGATACGGGTGGAGATAAAACCTTGCGCGCCTTTCCCCAGGTTGAAATTAGCAACCAGAGGGACTGGGTTGGCAGAGGCGATGACAGAAATTGATTCCACGCCTTCCATGCTGGTTTCAACGGTAATTGGCACGACCGCACCATTTTCTGCGATATCAGGCGCCTTGATCTTGATGGCATCGGATTCTTCCGTGGTGCCACTGCCCAGCAGGGCGTTCAGTGCATCTGGGACTGCTTTGGCTTCAAAGGCATCTTTGTTCCAGGCAGCGAGGATCTGTTGGGGGGCCAGCAGACCTGCACCTGCAGCCACACCAACCGCGCTGGCAGTCAGTGATCTTTTAAGGAAGATCCTGCGTTTCATATCTGTGCTCATTAAATATCTCCAGATTGAGAAAGCGTTAGTGGGTTAAATAAAGTAAGAAACACCGGTCGTTCGCCGAGTTTGTACTGTATGGTCTCTGCAAGTATTCATGTCAGTTGCCAAAACAGTTGTCATTTGCCGCGGGTTTCCGCCGCAACCTACTTCATTGGGTTCATTGCCAATCAAGTGTGTCTCTTTAGAGCAGTTGTTCAAGTAATACGACACTTTCAACAACCTTATTCTGGTAGGCCGTAAGAATACCCTAAAAGCCACCGATGGCAAGTAAAAAATTGTCTATATATTAGTGATTTATAATTTACTTTGTGCGATTTCCACCCCACTGTTTTGGGTTAGTTGTGTCATGCATTGGGGTTAACTGCAATTTGCTTAAATGTTAGTCCAAAGAGTGATCTTGAGCAGGTCGCTATTTTTCCGATTCTTTGATTCGCGCCAGAAGCCGTTTGAGTTCCTTGGTGCGGGATTCAATCCGTGAGGTGAGATAGAAGTCCTGCCTGTCATCGCTCTTCGAGGCAATCTGTAGTTGCTGTATTGCGGCTTCGAGGCGTCCATCCGCAACATAAGCTTCTGCCAGCAGGCGGTGTGACTCGGTAGTGTGCCCTAATTGCTTTTCAGACTGGCTGAGCAGGCGAAAAAGTCTTACATCATTGGGGCGGAGGGTGCGGATTCGTGAAACGACCTGTTTTGCTTCTTGAGCCTTTCGGGACTCCAGCAGATTCTCTACGTAGGCAATTGCAATTGGGTAATTGTCCGGCATCAGCAGATTGGCAGTGGCAAGGGATTCGATGGCCTGCTGCGGTTTGCCGGTCTGTTTCAATATTTCCGCTTCCAGCAAAATATATTCAGCCTGTTCAGGTCGCTGCATGAGTAATTCTGTAATCAGTTTCTGAGCCTGCGGGTACTTCTGATCAGCGGCTAAGGCCAATACATAGCCGTATTGGTGCGCTTCCTTATTCAGGTGGCGCCCCTCTTTCAAACCCAGACTAAAGTGCTTGACGGCTTTATCAGGCGTGGAGAACTGTTTGGCTCGCAACGCCTCGCGAATCAGAAAATATCGGATGCTCCCGGCATATTGCTTGTAGGGATACTCCTCGGCTCGACCCAGGGAGTCAGCGATGCGGTTGGTCGTAACGGGATGAGTGCGCAGGATTTCCGGTATCCCGGAATCATAGAGCCGACTGGCATGGGTCAGGCGTTCGAAGAAAACCGGCATGGCTCGTGGATCAAAGTTAGAATCTGCGAGAATCTTGATTCCCTCATTATCCGCCTCTTGCTCATTACTGCGGGTAAAATTGATCTGTTCCTGCAAGGCGCTGGCCTGCACCCCGGATGCCACTGCAATGCCGGCATCTGGAGAGGAGGTGGTGACGCCGACCAGAATGGCAGCGAGGATCAATGCAGCGGTTTTACCGCTCATCTGGTTGGCGGCGTCGAATGCGCGCAGCAGATGTTTCTGTGTGACATGCGCGATTTCGTGAGCTATGACTGAGGCCAGCTCACTTTCGCTCTGGGTGGCGAGAATCAGCCCGCTGAAGATGCCAATGTGACCTCCGGGGCCGGCAAATGCATTGATAACTGGATCTTCAATGACAAAAAAGTTGAACGATTGTGCTGAGGCCTCACTCTTTTTTAACAGTTTGTTGCCAAGACCCTGGATGTATTCCGAAATCAGTGGATCATCCACGACCGCCTCGGTTTCACGGATCTTCTGCATGAAGGCCTTGCCCAGACGTACCTCTTCTGCGGGCGTCAGATATTGATCTGATGGCGAGCCGAGATCAGGTAGGCGAATTGGTTCATGGGAAGTGATGGAGTCCTCGGCCGTGGCGTTTATGCTGACGGTAAACGCGATAAAGATAGCCAGGGCAAGGTGAAATACGAGTCTGAACTGCTTAACCATAACGGTTATGGATTTCCAGTGCGGCAAAGAGTTCCCTAGATGGTATCTTCTACAGACATTCCTTTCCAGATACATCCACGGCAATAGCCTGTCCGGGCGTGAATCAATTCAGCTGAATCCTTTGTCCCCAAGGTGTCTTCAGCTTGCCCTTGACCAGCCAGATGACAGGATAAGCTGGCTCTTGTTCGGGAAAGGCGCCTTCCGCATCGGTGAAATAGACCAGCATATCCGGACGCAGGCCCTGTTTGTCGATCCATTCGAAGACGGGTTTGAAACTGGTGCCGCCACCACCGGTGATCTTTTCCGGCAGGTTGAATTCGTCCCAGGCCTCATAGACCCAGGGCGCTTCTTCCGCCAGTTGCGAATCACAGGCGAGCAGGGTGACTCGGGCGCGCATCTGTCCCTTCAGGGCATTCACTTCGGCGAGAAACTCACTCATCTCGGTATCGTGAATCGAGCCGCTGGTATCCAGCGCCACCACCAGTTCCACCTGGTTGCTGCGCAGGCTTGGCAGGATGAAGTCGCCTTCGCGGCGGGAGGGGCGCATGTAGCTGAAGTCGTCCCGGGCGCTGGCGGTCATGTAGCGCGCCAGTAACAGACGCCAGGGTAGCTGAGGCTGTAGCAGGTGGTCGACAATGCGGGCCATCTCGCCACCCAGCTTGCCGACTTGCATGGCCTGCTGAGCGGCACCTGCCAGGCGTTGCTGCCATTGGATGTTCAAGGTTTCTGCTTCATCGGGGGTCAGTGGCTCGGGTTCGCCAGTCCCGCCATCCCCTGACTGTGGATCGGGTTGCCGTTCTCCCTGATCCTCGGAAGTCTGTTTGTCCGGCTCCGCAGAGGAGAGATCTTTTTCAGTTTTACTGCTGCCGGCCCCCTTGGTGTTTTCTTTGTCGTAGACATGATTGTCCAGAGGTTGTTCATCATCCTTTTCGTCCAGACAGGGATAGATCTCTTCCGCAGTCATGCCTTTGAATTGCTGCAGGTAGAGGGAACCGGGGGGTGCTTTCAGGCCATCACTGATCAGCAAGGGGTTGATGGCATAGTCGCAGGCCATGTCCCAGTGCATTTTTCGGCGGTGTTGGCGGCGGGCGAAGTGGGACAGGGCGCAATGCAGTGCCTCATGGGCCAGAACGAACTGGGTCTCATCCAGGTTCAGACAGTCGATAAACTCAGGATTGTAATAGAACTTGCGGGCATCGGTGGCGGTGGTGGGGCACCAGTCTTCGTTGGCGGCCTCCATGGGCAGACGCAGCACCAGCGCGCCCAGGAAGGGTTTGTCCAGGATCAGCTTGGTGCGAGCTGCGGCCAGCTTGGTTTCGATCTGTTCTAAATCCATGGTGATACGTAACTTTTCGCGGCGTCAGGATTTTTCAGTGTGCCCGGGAGAATGGCCTGGGGCCAGACGCCTCATTCATAGAGCATGACATCGGAGATAGCCTGAGCCCAGTCACTGAACTGCGGCACCTCGAAAATAGCGTTACCGATCGCCCGGTGCATATCGGAAACCAGCATGACCCCCATCTCCCGCTGGGGAAATCGTCCGGCATAGTCGAGAATCCGTCCGTAGGTATCAGCACTTTGATCAGTGTCCTGGGCACGGATCGCCCGGCCTACCAGAGCGGCTGCGACGGCATACTGCAGATCAATCTCGGTCGGCACCGGGACAGTCTCTTCGCCCGCGAGAATCGCGTCCAGATCGGGCATTTTATCCAGGCTGTTGACAAAGGCCGTCATCTCCACGCCCGCAGCAGGGCCGACACAGGCCTGCAGGGAGCCCTGCAGCAGGTTGTCGTGATCCGCAAATTTGTGCAGGGCACGGTGGGCAAACTCCCAGGAGCGGGGTGAAGGGAAGGCGACCGGGTTATGTGCCGGGTCAAAGTCGAACAGTAGCTCCGGGCGGAAGCGCAGGAAGCCGATGACCCGTTCATCGATGTTGTTGCGGTAAGCCCAGAGGACCCAGTCGTCAAGGTTGGTTTCCACCTCGAAATGGGAGAAGCGGTTAGCCAGGGGCGCCGGCATGCTATAGGTGACGCCGCGGTCCCCCTGTCGGTTGCCGGCCGCAAAGATCGCCCAGCCCTCGGGCACCTGGTAATCACCCAGTCTGCGATCAAGGATCAGCTGATAGGCCGCGGCGGAGACCGTAGGCGGCGCCGAAGTGATTTCATCAAGAAAGAGAATACCATCGGGGCCATGCCGTTCTGCGTCCGGCAACAGGGCAGGTACTGCCCAGTGGACCTGGCCATCCGAGCGGAAGGGGATACCGCGCAGATCGCTGGGTTCCATCTGAGAGAGGCGGATGTCAATCACCGGCGTCCTGTGCTTAGCCGCAACCTGGCGCACCATGTCGGATTTTCCAACACCGGGTGGCCCCCAGAGCATGGCTGGTGTGTGGTGACCCTCCCGGGTGCTGTTGTATTCACGTTCCAGTATGATTAAAAGCTGTGCAGGACGCATGCGACTTCCTCAATCCAGTAAATTTCTGACTGCCCGGGCCAGCTGTTTGTACACCTCAGGACCGTCCACGTCCATCACCTGATCGATGACCCAGCGGTTATCCTGCTCCTTGCCCATGATTTGCTGGATCTCATAGCCCAAATGCCTAAAGAAGGGATAACTCGGTCCTTCATCAGAAAAATTAAATTCAGAGTAATCACCGGATCGCTGATTGAACAGCGTAATGAATTGTATGCCATGTTCGCCAGCACCGAGTAGTTCACCTGCATTGTCCTGGTAGTGTTCCGCCAGTCTGGTTACCAGCGCGGTGATCAGTTCCACCCGGCTCTCGTTTTCCATTTGCGCATGGATCATGCGGTCGACGATCTGCACCTCAAAGGCAAGGTACTCGGCGATGACGGCAAGCCGCTGCTGGTCATTTGCATAAAAAAAATTTTCCCCGTGCAGGGTAATTGCCTTGTCCAGGGCGATGCGCCAAGCGATGAATGCAATTGCGCCACCGATCTCTTTCGGTGAACGGTCGCTGTCTTCGTCATGCCACTGGCTTTTGATTCTGATAGCCACTTTTCTCTCCTGTGTGCAATTGGCGTACGTGTTCGTATGCCGGGCTTCGGACAAGGCCGGTTGCATCTGCTCGAGTGTGGGAGTCGTTTAGATACTTCGGCGACGTCTGGTGGAATGCCCAAGTATATTACTTGGTTTAATGGGAAATTTAAAGTTGGCACGGGCTTTTCGAGGCAGTGACATCCTATTTGCGTCGTCCCTTGCGATCGGGATTACGCAGCAGCACATAAGCAGCACCCGTACCACCATCTCTTCTGGTGGCGGAGGTAAATGCCAGGACATCTTTTCTCTGGCGGAGCCAGAGATTGACTTTCTGTTTCAGCACCGACTGTCGGTCCTCCGAGCCATAGCCCTTGCCGTGAATGATACGCGCGCAACGGACTCCGCGCTTATGGCAGGCTTCGAGGAAGCGGTTGAGGTCTTCGCGGGCATGACGTACCGTCAGACCGTGCAGGTCAAGTTCAAGACCAATCTCCAGATGCCCGCGTCGCAGATCCTGCACCACCCGGTGTTGTATGCCCGGTCTGGCAAAATAGAGTTCATCCGTCACTTCTAACTCGTGTTCAGAATAGAATTCAAGATCTTCCTCATCGCTGGAACCGTCTTCGAGATAGAGCGGGCGCGGCGGCAAGGATTTGCGATAGGGTTCGCTGCGACTCTGAGTCAGCGGCTCGACGTCTTCCAGGGCCTGCTGGAAAAGTTCATCATCATTTCTAGTCTTTGCGTCGTCAGTTCCCATGATGGACTGCCAGAATGGTTCGTTAAATGCTGTTTGGGGTTGAGTTCGGTCGCATGAGTCAGTGTCGCGGTTAACGTATATAGATAGTGAGACTCCAGGATAATTCCAGTATATTGATGATATTCCGAAAGAGTCCGTAGTAAAACAACCGGGCGAAACACATCAATGATTGCCTGCAAGATTTGCGCTCAGATGACCAATCATTGCGCTATCAAGGGAGCAGAATAAAGCAAATTTGTCATTCCTGCGTTGTCTGTTGGATTTCACCCTCAATCAGAGGTTGAGATCGACGCTAAAGACCATTGTGCCTGGGGTAAAATTTTGCCCATATCAGCGGTTTATCCAGTCCGATGCGGGCCTGATTGAGTGTAATTATGAAGATTCTATTGAGCAATGATGACGGTTACCAGGCGCCTGGTCTTGTGACGCTTGCTGACACGCTGTCACTCTTGGGGGAGATCACGGTAGTGGCGCCGGAAAGGGACCGTAGCGGCGCCAGCAATTCACTGACGCTGGATCATCCGCTGAGGCCCTGCGTGACGGAGAGTGGATTTATCCGGGTGGACGGGACGCCCACCGATTGCGTGCACCTGGCGATTACCGGTCTGCTCGAGGACGAACCTGATATCGTAGTCTCCGGTATCAATGCGGGGCCCAACATGGGTGATGATGTGCTCTACTCGGGTACCGTGGCAGCAGCCACCGAAGGGCGTTTTCTGGGCTTGCCGGCGATTGCAATTTCCATGAATTCGTTTCTTCCAGAACATTTTGAAACCGGGGCCAGGGTGGCATTGGAACTGGTGCGTCGACTGCAGGAACGACCTCTATCCACAAATGTGATCCTCAATGTCAATGTGCCGGATCTGGCTTACGAAGATCTTAAAGGATTGCAGTCCACCCGCCTGGGGCACCGGCACAAAGCGGAGCCGGTAGTGAAAACGCAAGACCCACGCGGCAAGACCATCTACTGGGTCGGACCTGCGGGAGCGGAACAGGATGCCGGGCCGGGTACCGACTTTCATGCCGTGCGGGAAGGATTTGTCTCGGTAACGCCGATTCAGGTCGATCTGACTCGCCACAATGCCCTTGATACCCTAAGAGAATGGTTGCGCACTCCATGAACTATCAGAAACATCAAGGGATAGGTATGACTTCCCTACGCACCCGCGAACGCCTGATCCAGCGGATCAGGGCCAAGGGTGTGCGAAACAGAGTGGTATTGGAGACGCTGCGGAATACACCGCGGCATATTTTTGTAGATGAAGCCCTGGCGAGCCGGGCTTATGAGGACACGGCCTTACCCATCGGTCACGGCCAAACCATTTCCCAGCCCTACACCGTGGCGCGAATGACCGAGGCCCTCCTGTTGGGAGGGCCTTTGGATACCGTGTTGGAGATAGGCACGGGGTCAGGCTTTCAGTGTGCGATTCTGGCGCAACTGGCGAGAAGGGTCTACAGCATCGAGAGGATTTCGGCGCTGTTGGAGACCGCAAGAGCAAGATTCAGGGAACTTGGTTTGCGGAATATCCATCTCAAGCATAGTGATGGTGGCATCGGCTTACCCGAATACGCACCATTTGACGGCATACTGGTGACTGCCGCGCCGGATGGCATTCCACAATCCTTGTTGGCGCAACTCAAACCGGGGGGGAGGCTGGTATTGCCGACGAAGTCTCGCAAAGGTCAGGTCTTGGTGCGTATTACCTATACCGACCAGGGTTTTGAACAGGAGCAGTTGGAATCTGCCAATTTTGTTCCTTTAGTTGGAGGAGTTCTTTAATGCGCCTGTTCTCTGCTTTATACAAACAAGCAATGCTGTGGTCCAGGCATCCCCATGCACCCCGCTACCTGGCTGGCTTAAGTTTTGCTGAATCGTCGTTCTTTCCTATACCCCCTGATGTAATGCTTGCGCCAATGAGCCTGGCAACCCCTAAGAAGGCTTGGTATTTTGCCGGGCTGACCACTCTGGCGTCTGTTCTGGGTGGTTTGCTGGGGTATCTGATCGGTGTCTTTGCCTTCGATCTGATTCAACCCTGGTTGCATGATCTGGGATACTGGGATGCCTATCTGCATGCAAAGTCTTGGTTTGACGAGTGGGGTTTCTGGGCAATATTTCTAGCGGGCTTCTCGCCGATCCCCTATAAGGTTTTCACCATCACAGCCGGCGTCATTGCCATGGCATTGTTACCCTTCGTCATCGCCTCGACGGTTGGGCGTGGCGCACGCTTTTTTCTCGTTGCAGCATTGATGGCCTGGGGGGGTGAGCGGATGGAGTCTGCGTTGCATCGATATGTCGATCGACTTGGCTGGATACTGATTTTGGTGTTTGTAGCGGCGTTTCTGTATTTCAAATAGACTGGCGCAGAGGATGGCGAAGATTTGAATCCAACCATTGCAAAACCGACAGAGATGATGGGCAAAGGCATATTTCTATGCTGCCTTATCGCCTGCTTGTACCTGCTGCCAGCCTGTACGAGCAGGGGTGTGGCGCCGGTATACAATCGGACTCCGTCAGCCGCCGTTCCCAAGAGCACCCATCGGCCAGGTCATTATAAAGTAAAATCCGGAGACACTCTGTACTCCATAGCCTGGCGATATCGTGTGGATTACCATCTGCTGGCTAGGTGGAACAGGATCAAGGCGCCCAGGTACCCAATCTATCAAGGGCAGTGGTTACGGCTGCGTCCACCCTCAACATCGCGGCCAGCCGGGCAGAAAAAGAAACGCACAGTAAAGATTCCGTCAAAGCCTAAAAAAATATCACCAGTTGCGGCTATAAAACCGCAACCTACTGTTCCGTTATCAAATAAAACAAAACCGAATAAGGAAGGTATAGAAAAGCTCAAGTTGTTTTGGCGTTGGCCGACCAATGGGAAAGTGGTTCAGACCTATTCCTCGAAAGATCCCGCTCGCAAAGGGATCAGGGTAAGCGGTTCATCTGGGCAGTCAGTAGTTGCTGCTGAAAGTGGTAAGGTGGTTTATAGCGGAAGTGGACTGGTCGGGTATGGAAATCTTATTATCATCAAACACAATAAAAAATACCTCAGCGCATACGGCTATAACAAGAAGTTGCTGGTCAAGGAGGGGGATAAGGTCTTGAAAGGTGAACGCATTGCCTTAATGGGAGCCCCGAGAAATGGTACCGATCCTGTGCTGCATTTTGAAATCAGAAAACAGGGTGTACCACAAAACCCTTTATCTCTGCTGCCAAGAAAACAATAAGGGCTGTCAGTTAGCCTCGGAGGGGAGTGATGAATGAAAAACGTGAAGATGAGGAAAAGATTGACGTGGAAGCTGAATCTAACAATCTGCTGGTTGACCAGCCTCTCGTGATTGAGGATGAAATTGAGATAGAGACTGAGCCGGATGTATTGGCTAAGCCGGATGTATTGGCTAAGAAAGATAAGGCCGTTAGTAAAAAGACCGCCGAGCCCTCTGAGTCTCAAATGGATGCCACGCGGCTGTATCTAAACGAAATAGGGATTTCCAAGCTTCTTACCGCAGAGGAAGAGGTGTACTTTGCTCGGTTGGCCCAGAAAGGTGATCAACCGGCACGTCAGCGAATGATTGAGAGTAATCTCAGGCTGGTAGTGAAAATCGCTCGGCGCTATATGAATCGAGGCCTGGCGTTGCTCGATCTAATTGAAGAAGGAAATCTCGGCTTGATTCGAGCGGTGGAAAAATTCGATCCAGAGCGGGGCTTTCGATTTTCCACCTATGCAACCTGGTGGATACGCCAGACGATAGAACGCGCTATCATGAACCAGACGCGCACCATCCGCCTGCCAATTCATGTGGTAAAGGAGATCAATGTCTATCTGCGCGCCGCCCGGCAACTCTCCCAGACGCTAGACCACGAGCCAAGCTCGGAAGAAATAGCTGACCTGCTGGACAGGCCCATCAGTGAAGTTAAGCGCATGCTGGGATTGAATGAGCGTGTCACATCAGTCGATACCCCATTCGGCAAGGATGCGGATAAACCTTTGCTGGACACCATAGCCGATGAAAAGGCCCAGGACCCTACTATCGGGATTCAGAATGATGGGCTTCAGGAGAACCTGGATAAATGGCTCGGCAAGCTAAATGACAAGCAGCGGGAAGTGGTTGAAAGGCGTTTTGGGCTCCATGGGTATGAAAACTCTACCCTGGAACAGGTAGCCAACGAACTGGGAGTCACTCGTGAACGGGTTCGCCAGATTCAAATGGACGCCCTGCGCCGTTTGCGGGATATTCTCGAGCGGGACGGATTTTCTGTGGATGCCATCTTTAAGTGATACGCAGCCCGCATTTTGGCAGCGCTTGAAAAAGATGACCCTTGGCCAAGTCAATCCATCATAAGTACTAAAGTGGTTTGCTTGGTTGATGGTCAAATCAATTGATCTAGATCAATAAAACTAATACCCTAGCTTAAAATAATCATACTAATCAGTGTGTTATATGGCTCAACTTGGGTAGGTTAAATCCCCTATGTATCTTGACTTTTTACTCCATAAAGAGTGAGATATGGCGGTCTTTGCCCAGCGTACTGTTGGGTAATGGCATGGGTGGGATTCCCAACAAAAAATTTTCTTTCCATTTCTACAATCTGTTTATAGAGGGGGGTCCATGGACGCCATAGCCGAGCAGAAATACAATCTTGGTGTTGTACGCTGGTTTACCGTCATGGCCGTTGTCTACCTCGTCGTAGGTACACTCGTGGGTACGTATATTGCCTCCGAGCTGGCATGGCCAATTCTGAACTTCGATATTCCATACATAACCTTTGGGCGCTTACGTCCGCTGCACACCAACGCAGTCATCTTTGCCTTTGGCGGTAGTGTGTTGATGGCCACCTCTTTCTACAGCGTACAACGTACCTGTGGAGTCAGGCTCTGGAGTGACAAACTGGCCTGGTTTGTCTTCTGGGGTTGGAATCTAATCATTCTGTCTGCGGTGATCACCCTGCCTCTGGGCATCAACCAGACCAAAGAATATGCTGAACTGGAGTGGCCGATCGATTTGGCGATTGCCGTGGTCTGGCTGACTTACATGTTCAATTTCGTCATGACCCTGGCAACCCGCAAGTCATCCCATATTTACGTATCCAACTGGTTCTTCCTGGCGATGATGATCATGATCACCTATCTGCATGTGGTTAACAGCCTGGCTATCCCGGTGGGTCTGTTTAAATCCTATTCGCTGTTCTCCGGTGTACAGGATGCCATGATCCAGTGGTGGTGGGGTCATAATGCGGTGGGTTTCTACCTGACTGCCGGTTTCCTCGGTATCATGTACTACTTCGTGCCCAAACAGGCGGGCCGCCCCGTATATTCCTATCGTTTATCGGTGATCCACTTCTGGGCGCTGACCTTCGGTTATGTCTGGCTGGGTGCCCATCACCTGCAGTACACGGCACTGCCTGACTGGACAGGGTCACTGGGCGCAGCGGTTTCCATCGCCATGATTATCCCATCCTGGGGTGGTGCCGTGAACGGCATGATGACCCTCTCCGGTGCCTGGGATCGTCTGCGCACTGACTACATTCTGCGCTTCCTGATCATGTCTCTGGCCTTCTATGCCATGTCGACCTTTGAAGGCCCGATCATGTCGATCAAGACCGTCAATGCCCTGTCTCACTACACCGACTGGACAGTAGGTCACGTTCATTCCGGTGCCCTGGGTTGGGTTGCCATGGTGGCCATCGGCGCCATCTATCACATGATGATGAAGACCTTCCACACTGAGATGTGGTCCATGAAGCTCATCAATGCCCATTTCTGGACAGCTACCATTGGTACCGTAGTCTACATCGTCGCCATGTGGGTTTCCGGCATCATGCAGGGTCTGATGTGGCGGGCTTATGACGAGTACGGCACCCTGGCCTATACCTTTGCTGAGTCTGTAGAAGCCATGCACCCCTACTACGCCATGCGCGCGGTGGGCGGTATGATCTTCGTGACAGGTGCGCTGCTGATGCTGGTGAATATTCTGATGACGGTCCGCAAGGCCGCCAGTGAGGGCAGCATTCAGCAAGCATCCACTGCTGCAGCTACTGCTTAATTAGGGGGTTTAAAATGGCTAAAGACAATCAAGCGGTAGGCATGCAAGAAAGGGTTGAGAAGAACATTTGGTTGTTGGTCTTCTTCACAGCCATCGTTGTTTCTATCGGTGGTATCGTTGAAATCGTGCCGCTTTTTCTGATTGATAAAACCTTCGAACACAACAGTGCGCCAGAACTGGTCTGGCAGCGTCAGGCGACTCAGAGCCTGGCTGATCACCAACCGGGTGATGGTATACGTCCCTATACCGCCCTGGAACTGGCGGGGCGTGACGTATATCAAAGGGAGGGCTGCTATCTCTGTCACTCGCAGATGATTCGGCCGTTCCGGGATGAGAAAGAGCGTTATGGCCACTACTCCCTGGCGTCTGAATCCATGTACGATCACCCCTTCCAATGGGGCTCGAAGCGCACCGGTCCTGACTTTGCAAGGCTGGGCGGCAAGTATTCAGATGACTGGCATCGTAAGCATCTCCGCGCTCCGCGCTCAGTGGTGCCTGAATCGGTTATGCCCAACTATCCCTGGCTGAAAGACAATTCAGTCGCGGGCGTGGATATGCAAGCTCGCTTCAACGTCATGCGACTGATGGGGGTTCCTTACACAGATGAGGATATCGCCAGCGCCAATGCTGAGTTGAAGGGCAAGAATGAGGAGGATGCAATGGTGGCCTATTTGCAGGTGCTGGGCACCATGGCCAAACTGGACGAAAACAAGGCTTATCGTGAGTAGCCTGATGAACAGTTTGACTGAGTACTTTCATACCGATTGGGCGGCCATGACCACCAACGATTGGATTGGTCTGATCATGACAGTGGTCACCTTCCTCCTGATGGTGGGCTTGTACTTCTATGCATTGCGTCCAAAAAATCGGGAAAAGCTGGAGAAAAACCGGTTTATACCGATGGATGAAGACAGAACAGATAGCGGAGATAAAAATGGCGGATAAAAATCCATTTCCGGGTGAAAATAATACTGGACACATATGGGACAACAATATCCGGGAGCTTGACAATCCTGTCCCCCGCTGGTGGATGATCGCCTTCTGGGCCTCCATCATCTGGTTCATAGGATACGGTGTACTGTATCCCATGTATCCGATCGGCCAAGAGCCCACCAAAGGTGTCATTGGATGGACGCAGATCAAGGAGTATCAGGAAGGTCTTGATGAAGTTCAGGCCGTTCGTGCAGAGTATGAAACTCAATTGCAGGGGATGAGTGCCAAGGAGATCCTGGCTGATCCGGGGTTAGCTGACTATACAGTGGCATCAGCCAAGGTATTATTCGGTGACAACTGTGCAGCCTGCCATGGCGGTGGAGGCCAGGGCAATCCGGGTTTCCCGATCCTGGCCGATGATGACTGGCTGTTTGGCGGAGCAATCGAAAATATTGAGCAGACCATTTTGATGGGCCGCAAAGGTATCATGACGGCCCATGGCAAGATTCTTTCAGAGGCTGAAATCGATTCCTTGACTAAGGCAATCGTGGATGGTAAACCGACCTCCGACCCGAACTTCACCAACAAGGGCTGTATCGCCTGTCATGGCATGGATGGAAAAGGTATGGCGGTGTTGGGTTCTGCCAATCTGACGGACGGCATCTACCGTTTTGTACCCGAGGGTGACCAGACTATTGCTGATAGTGTGGAATACTCCATCCGGCATGGTGTCAATGATGTCACAGATCCGAAGTCTCGCGAGGCCGTTATGCCAGCTTTTGGTGAGCGTCTGTCGAAAAACAATATCAAGAAACTGGCTGTCTATGTCTACAAGTTTGGTGGCGGGCAATAGGCGTTTGGTTGGATTCAGGTCTTGAAATTGAGCATGGGGGCTGAACCCCCCATGTATCCATGGCATTTAAGAGGGAAGTCATGCATTGGGATGCTGTTACTATTGGTTCTATTGCATCAGTAGGGGTTGCTGTTGTGATTATTGTTTTTCTGGCTTTCAGGGTCAGCGCCTTGATGAAGAGTGACGCCGAAAAGCATAAGTAAACCGATCAATTGCTTGAACAAGAAAGGGGGAGTCTTTGCACTCCCCTTTTTTTATCTGTTGGATTAGCGACTGATTAAATGATTGAATGGATTCAGGTTATTGATAAATCGCATTGGCTGAATATTTCACTCACAGCTAGAATGATTTGATAATTTCTGATTCGACAGGAGAGACTCCCCTTGAATGATCAACAGAGTAGTAGTCAGCAGTCTGCTGTTGATGACCTGTATGCGGAATCCCATCATTGGGACCTCAATACGGGGGAGGAGACCATTCATGCCAAGCGTATTGGTGGAAAATGGCGAATCATCCGCTGGATGACTGCATCTGTCTGGCTGATCTTCTTTTTTGGCCCCTATCTGCAGTGGGGGGACCGTCAGGCCGTACTCTTCGATATTCCCAATCGTCAGTTTCATATTTTGAGCTTCACCATCCTGCCGCAAGATTTCTGGATGCTTTCTTTGACCTTACTGTTTTTTGCCTTGCTGCTGGCGGTGGCGACGGCAATGGCTGGCAGGGTGTTTTGTGGCTTTTTTTGCTTTCAGACGGTTTGGACCGACGTCTTTACCTGGATAGAGAACAAACTGGAAGGTGCACCGCCGAAACGCCGCAAGCTCGATAAGGCAAAATTGGATTTTCATAAATTGCGGGTTAAACTGACCAAGCATCTGATCTGGCTGGTTATTTCGGTTTTCACCGGGATCAGCTTTGTGGCCTGGTTCTATGACGCGGGTCAACTCTGGCAGGACCTCTTTACCTTCAATGCGGGTACGGTAGCCGTTGGAACCATCGCGTTGTTCACCGCAGGCACCTATTTACTGGCAGGATACATGCGTGAGCAGGCCTGCTTCTGGCTATGCCCCTATGCCCGTATCCAGGGCGTCATGATCGATCAGACCACTGTTGTACCCACCTACGATTTTCACCGGGGTGAACCTCGCGGCAGGATCAAGAAAGGCCAGAGTGAAGAGGAAAGAACCACCGGTGATTGTATCGACTGTAAACAGTGTGTCGCGGTCTGTCCGACGGGTGTCGATATCCGCCATGGGCAGCAGGAGGGTTGTATCATGTGCGCTCTCTGCATCGACGCCTGTGATGAAGTGATGGAGAAGATAGGCCGCCCGAAAGGCCTGGTTCGCTATGAATCCTATGAGGCGCTGGAGACCAAGCAAAAATCCAAGCCATTGTGGTTGCGGCCGCGGGTATGGATCTACACTGCTATCATGTCTGCCGCCTTGCTGGGAATCGGCTTAGGTCTGAACTCGCTGGATGCCCTGGAACTCAAGGTGATCCATGCAAGACAACCCCTGTTTGTGTTGCAGAGCGATGGCAGCATCCAGAACAAATTCACCCTGAAGATTCTCAATAAAACCACCCAGGACATTCCGGTCTTTATCAGTGCTGCGGGACCAGAGGGCTTGATCTTAGTGGGTGCTGATCAGGAGATCACCGCACGGCACGGAAAAGTGACCCCTCGCACGGTGTTCGTGAGGGTTCCTCAAGAGAATCTATTGGCTGAAAATACAAAACTTGTGTTCCAGATTGAAGGCAAACTCGGCGGTGAGGTATTGAGTAGTCAGCGGGACAGCGTGTTTATCGGACCCAGTCGATAGCCAATATCAAATCCAGGTTAGTATAAGGGGGCGGGCTGCAAGGTCTGCCCCGGTTGTTTTAAAAGTGGTTGTAATCAAGTGTACATTGTCACCAATACTGCAACATCCCGAGTGCGCATATGCCGCCGTGGCAAGACGCGATCTGCCCTAAAAAAAGCTTATGGAAAGTGTTTTCTGTTAGACCGCTCAGCGGTGAGTGCCTCGAATGGGATCAACAATGGCAGGGACTTGACAAAGATTCTTGTGCAGCAATGGCGGATTTGACGCACTTTCCGTGGTCGAGCCGGGCAACGGTTGCTCACTCTGTCATACCCCCTGGAAATGACCGAGTCTTACCTGCGAGCCATACCTTGTGTCTAGGTAGTTCCCGGTTTGCAGAACCTTACAATATTGGTGGCGAGGTACACTAAATGTCAGATAAAAATTCAGCATGGCGCAGTCCCTGGGTAATCGCATGGGTAGCTATGGTCGTGATCTTCTTTAGCATGAACATGGTCATGATCTATATGGCTGCTAAAAACGATTCTGGTTTGGTGGTAGATGATTTCTATGACCGTGGGCAGGATTATGAAAAAAATATGCTCAAGCGCCAGGCTCGTGATCCTGGCTGGGTCATGGCGATTCAGCTTCCAAGGAAGATCGAGATCGATGAACCGGTTACCTGCCGTTTCAGTGTAAAAGATAAGATGGGCCAACCGGTTCGCCCTGAATCGGTGACTTTCTATGCTTATCGGCCATCCGACAAGAATGCAGATTTTTCCTTGCCTATGAAACAAGTGGAGCCCGGCTTGTATGAAGCGGAGGTCAGCTTTCCCCTATTAGGCGCCTGGGACACACTGGTAAGCGCCAAACGGGGAGAAGACGAGTTCAACACACCCAAAAGGATTGGGGTGGGAATCGACTGGGTGCCCTGAGTTTTATCGTGTCGGTTTCAACCTCGCAGCAGAGCTGCTTCCACTGCGGTCTCCCCGTGCCACCGCAAGACGAGGTGATCGCAGAGATCCAGGGCGAGCCCCAGCGCTTCTGTTGCACTGGATGCAAGGCCGTCTGTGAGGCTATTTATCAGGCCGGTCTCGAAGGCTTCTATCAGCGGACACCTGAAGGCGCATGTCTCGCGCCACCACCCGAGATCTCGAGTGAGCTTGGACTCTATGACCTGGATGAGGTGCAGGAGGAGTTTGTCGGGGATCTGGGTGAAGAGCGGAGCATCCATCTGCTGGTCGAGGGCATCCATTGTGCCGCCTGTGTCTGGCTCATCGAACATTCTCTCAACGCCATGCCTGGGATCATTCAGGCGCAGGTCAACCTCTCCGGGAAGCGTCTGCATGTCAAATGGCACAACAATCAGGCCTCCCTCTCCAGCATCATCAACCGCCTGGGTCAGATCGGTTACGCGGCAGTACCCTATGACCCCGAAGCCGCCGAGGGTGCCTTAAAGCGGCAAAACAGGAACTTGCTCTATCGCATGGCGTTTGCCGCCTTCGGTATGATGAACCTGATGTGGATCTCTATCGCGCTCTATTCCGGGGCCAGCGAAGGAGAGTTCCGCACGCTGTTTCATTGGGTTGGTCTTGTCCTGGCCACCCCGGTGCTGGCCTATTCCGGTTTCCCATTCTTCAAGGGAGCCTGGTCCGGATTGCGAAATTTCCATTTGGGTATGGATCTGCCCATCGCCATTGGCGCCAGTATCACCTATCTCTATTCGGTCTATGTGACTGTTTCCGGAAGCACCACCGGCGAAGTCTATTTCGACACGGTGGTCAATTTTCTGTTTGTCATTCTGGTGGGCCGCTATCTCGAAGCGATCTCGAAACGCCAGGCTGTGGCAGCGACCCAGCGACTGCTGGACTTGCAGCCGAAGGTCGCAACGATAATTCGGGATGGAGAGGAGTCTCTGGTTCCGGTGCGAGCCGTGGCGACCGGGGAGACTGTGCTGGTTAAACCGGGTGAGCGGGTGCCCATAGATGGTGTGATACTTGAAGGTCAGAGCAATGTCGATGAAGCCTTGTTGACCGGTGAATCGCTCCCAGTGGTAAAGTGTTTGGGAGACAAGGTATCAGCCGGCACTATCAATGGGCATGGCGTGTTGCAGGTGCAGATGACCGGTTCCCTCAAGCGAACTGCCCTGGGGCGGATCATCAATCTGGTGGAAGAGGCGCAAGCCTCCAAGGCGCCTATCCAATGTGTTGCGGATCAGATCGTCCCCTGGTTTGTGGCCGTGACCCTGGGCCTGGCCACATTGACCTTTTTCTGGTGGCAGAGCACCTCACTGGAACTGGCGCTGCTGGCGGCCACTTCAGTGTTGATCATCACCTGCCCATGCGCCTTCGGTCTGGCTACGCCAATGTCGATAGCGGTCGCGTCTGGATTAGGCGCCAAGTATGGCATCCTGGTGAAAAATGGCGAGGTACTGGAGTCTCTCTCCTCGATCAACCATGTGGTGTTCGATAAGACCGGCACGCTGACAGAAGGCAGGTTGTCTGTAGTTGCCATCCATCAGCAGGATGCCGACTGGAAGAACCTGGCAAATGAACCGCCCACCAGTCAGTTTAGAGAGCTGCTAAGGGATCTTGCCGCGCTTGAAAAATACTCGGAGCATCCCACGGCAAGTGCGATTCTTGAGCTGGCGGAAAAGTTCGCAATTGAGCGGCCGGGGAAGGTAAAGAATTTTGAGTACCGTCCTGGATTCGGTGTGGCCGGTGAGGTGGCTGGCAATACGCTGTTGGCGGGTAACAGCGCCTGGCTGGATGTCTGGCAGATCAATAGAGTAAAGCACTTCGATAAATTGGCTGATGAATTGGATAGCTCAGGGATTGGGTCGATTCGTGTTGCTTTTGCCGGGAAAGAGGTCGCACTCCTGGCTATCGAAGATCAGGTTCGTCCTGAAGCGCGTCATTTGGTGGAGGAGCTCAAGGCTGAAGGGCTTGAGCTGACCCTGTTGAGCGGTGACCGTAAGCAAGTGGCGGAAAGCATCGCCCGGCGTTTGGGCGGCATGGCGGTGATTGCCGAGGTGCTGCCGGAGGACAAGGATAAGGTTATCCAGCAACTGCAAGAGGGCGCAAATCGTGTTGCGATGGTGGGTGATGGTGTGAATGATGCGCCGGCCCTGGTGCGGGCGAACGTGGGGATCGCCATGGGCACAGGGACAGATGTCTCCATTGCCAGCTCGGATATCGTTCTGATGAACGGTGAGCTGGATAAAGTACGACTGGCCATTGGTCTTTCCCGCCGTACCCTGCGCACAATACGCCAGAATATCGGTATCTCGATCGTGTATAATATTATTATGGTGCCTCTGGCCATGGCGGCTGTCGTCACACCCTTGGTGGCCGCTGTTTCCATGCCTCTCAGTTCATTGGCGGTAATTGGCAATTCCGCCCGGATACGCACCCTGTTCAGGGGTGTTAAACCTCGCTAGCGGATCGCTGAAGACAGCGGATACGCTCTCCAGGCCGTTGCCTGGGTTAACAAGCCCGGCACCTAAAGTGACTGGGAAAACCCATTTAATTACGGAGTGCTGTGATGGAAGTAATCTATGGCCTGATTCCCGGCATGATCATTCTGGGTCTGGTTGCGGTTGCCGTTTTGTTTTGGGCGGCGCGGAGTGGACAATTCGACGATCTTGAAGGAGAAGGGCATCGTATCCTGATGGATGAGGACTTGCCGCCGAAGCAAAAACCGCAGCAAAGAATGCCTGATGCCGAAGACCAGGAGTAGTTATCGGTCTCAGCTCCCCACTATGACCGGGTTTGATCCTGGTTATTCTGTTTGATCACATCGATCAGGCTATCGATCTTGTTCGGCAATATATATTGCAGTATTTCCTTTCCCTCCGGATTCACCCCGATACTCAGGCCGGTTTCCGGGTAGATCCAGTGGGTGACTCCAGACTCACGCTCTTCAATTCGTTCGCCAGGTTCGCCAAAGCGCTCTAAAATCAGTTCATTATCTAGGTCTGCCGCCGGAATGTAGTTGATCAGCTTGATCGGAAAATTTCCAACCAATAATTCGTCGTCCGCTGTCAGTTCTACTTTGCGGGTGATTTCAGTGGTGCGGCTGATGCGGCTCCCTCTGTCGTAAAGTTCTTGTAGCTGGTGATCCTCTGCCTCCAATACCAGAACGAAATCAGCTCGCAATCCACTCAGGAAGATTCTTTCGAAATAGGCTTCCAGGGCGGGTTTCCCCTCCCGGGTGATAAATAAACTAACCTTGCCCTCATTCTGGAATATCTGTTTGGCATCATTCAGCGTGCTCTGTTCCAGGCTCAGCCCAAAAACCTCAGAGCCGCCCTGCTGATCCAGTCGGATGTCCCAGGGTAGTTTTGGATCCTTGTCCATCGTTCTGCCACCCGGCAGGAGAATTGCGAGGGCCAGTGCAATCAGGGTCAGGGAAAAGACCCATAAAAAAATTTTTCTTTCCATTGGTGACGTCCAGGACAGAGATTAGATACCAAACTTGAGCGGTGATTTTATCTGCATTTATTACTTGCTACTGCTGCTCTTGGTAATTCTACAGTGGCGAACGCTGTCTGGCGCATAATAATTGTCAAATGGGATGCATGCTCATGACCACCTAGCGGATATTTCATGCCTTCTATTGCACAATCAAGCAGCTGAAGCGCCTGCTGAAAAGGTGCAATTAAGCCTGCCTGATGGTAGCCTGCGCGCTGTGCTTTTGACACTTTTAACACAGCCAGGGGGTAGCATCTGATGAAATTCAAAATCTCCGATGAAGTGGCGCACAAGGCAAAAATCCCCCATGAAATTTTACTGACCAATCTGATCGGCAACCATATTCTATGGTTTGTGGCATCCTTGGGTTTGGCGAACTCTTATTGGCAGCCACTTGCCCTGGTCCCGGTTTTTTCTCTTGTCACGTTGACCTACATTCTCTGGCGGGCTCACCGCTCGGTGAAACAGGACGACTGGTATGTGATGTGCCACTGGCAGATTTGCGCGGCGCGTAGCCGACTGTTTATCTATATGCTGTTATTGGCGCTGACGGTAGTGATTCTCGGCTGGTTGGGGTATACCTACTTGGGAATGATGAAAGTGGCTGTTTATGCCTTGAGTGGTGGCGTGGGGATTCTGCCGGTGATGGTCACCGTACTGGTGTTGATCCTGATGGAGTCGGATGCACTGCATCAGTCTTCACTGCATCGATTGCCAAAACGTATTGTGGAAAAGTACCCGGCTCCGGATACGGTGGTCGTGCTTGAGGATGATCTTGAACAGCCGTCCGTAGCGGATGAACGGGTACACTAGATCATGAATAGTGCTGCAACAACTCTACGCCCTTCACCCATCAAAATATTGTAGGTGCGGCAGGCCGCTGCGGTTGCCATACTCTCTATGCCTATTTGCTGCGTAATTAACTGTTGTGACAGGGAATAGGCGGGAAATCTCTGTGACTCCCCAGTTCCCAATATGACGATTTCCGGGGTCAGGTCAGCCAGTAGGGAGAGATCATCGGCTGTGAGGCTGGAGAAATCTGCCGGCCGCCATGTGTCGATAACCTCTGATGGTGTTACGATCAGGCTTTGTTGATGGATCTTGCCATTGATAACAACCCGGCCTTTTGCATAGCTCTGGATGATGTTGCCACCCCCAGTATCGTCCTGAGTGAATTTCATAGCAAAAAGATACCGGATTTTAGAGATCGAAAAAAGCGTAAATTATGAACGGCTGAATTGATCTTTGCCGATTCGTCAGTTAACTTTAACTGTTTTAAGTCGTCAAAAGCTAGAGGTGTTCGTGTCCACGCCAGCGATGGAAGATTTCCCCAGGATCAATCGGTTGCCGCCCTATGTGTTCGCTATTGTCAATGAGTTGAAGGCTGCGGCGCGGGCACGGGGTGAGGATATCATTGATTTTGGCATGGGCAACCCGGATCAGCCTACACCACAACACATAGTGGACAAGCTCTGTGAGGTGGCCAATCGCAAGGATACCCACCGCTATTCCATGTCCAAGGGGATACCCAGGTTGCGCCGGGCCATGAGCCGATGGTACAAGAATCGCTACGATGTCGATCTGGATCCTGACTCCCAGGTCATTGCTACGATCGGTTCAAAGGAGGGCCTGGCTCATCTGGCGCTGGCCTGCATGGGCCCGGGAGACTCGGTGCTGGTACCCAACCCGGCATATCCGATCCACCCCTACGGTTTTATCATTGCCGGTGCGGATGTGCGCCATGTGCCCATGGTGCCTGATGGTAATTTCTTTGGAGAACTGGAGCGTTCGATCAAGGATTCCTGGCCGAGACCCAAAATGCTGGTGCTAAACTTTCCGGGCAATCCCACTACACACTGCGTGGAGTTGGATTTCTTTGAAAAGGTGGTGGAGATTGCCAAGGAGTACAACATCTGGGTGGTCCATGACCTCGCTTACGCGGATATCGTTTTCGACGGTTATGTGGCGCCCTCCATCCTGCAGGTGCCGGGAGCTGAAGAGATTGCAGTAGAGTTCTTCTCGCTTTCGAAAAGCTACAACATGCCGGGCTGGCGGGTCGGTTTCATGTGTGGCAACAAGACCTTGGTAGCCGCATTGTCGCGCATCAAGTCCTATCTCGATTATGGGACATTCACTCCGATCCAGGTGGCCGCGATTGCCGCGCTGGAGGGACCGCAGGACGTGGTCCATGAGATCCGTGATATGTATCAGGCGCGGCGTGATGTGTTGTGTGATGGACTGAACAATATCGGCTGGAAGGTGGAGAGGCCCAAGGCGACCATGTTTGTCTGGGCGCCCATTCCGGAAGCCTATCAGTCTCTGGGCTCTCTGGAGTTTTCCAAGAAACTCCTGCAGGAGGCCAAGGTGGCAGTCTCCCCGGGTGTCGGCTTTGGCGAGCATGGTGATGACCATGTACGGTTTGGCCTCATAGAAAATGAACATCGCACCCGGCAAGCGGTGCGTGGTATTCGAGACATGTTTCGCCAAGATGGCGTAGTCAGCAATTGAATCATAAGTAGTTTCTGTCCAGAAAGGACGGATACTAATCTGACACAGGGACGTGCCAGCATTTTCAGAGGCACTAAGCCTTTGAAAATGAAGGAATCGGAAAATCGCATTTTTCGATTCCGTTCCAGAAACATCCCAGGGAGGGGTGTTTCTCGACTCTAACTAATTAATAAGCATAAGGAGAATTACTTTGAATCCAGTCAAAGTTGGTCTGTTGGGACTGGGCACCGTTGGTGGCGGTACATTGAATGTTCTGACCAGGAACGCTGATGAGATCGCGCGGCGGGCAGGACGTGGCATTCAGATCTCCCATGCGGCAGCCAAGTCGTATGACGCGGAAAATCTGCTGGGTCTGGATCAGGTGGCTGTGACTGATGATGCCTTTGCCGTGGTTAACAACCCTGAGGTTGAAATCATCATAGAATTGATCGGTGGTTATTCTCCCGCTCGTGAACTGGTATTGCAGGCGATCGAGAATGGCAAGCATGTGGTGACCGCCAATAAGGCGCTGATCGCCATGCATGGTAATGAGATCTTCGCCGCAGCACAGAAGAAGGGGGTTACGGTGGCCTTTGAAGCGGCAGTCGCCGGAGGAATACCCATCATCAAAGCGGTGCGCGAAGGACTGGCGGCCAATCAAATCGAATGGATTGCGGGCATCATCAACGGTACCGGCAACTTTATCCTCACTGAAATGCGCGATAAGGGCCGGGATTTTGCGGATGTGCTTAAAGAGGCGCAGGCGTTGGGATATGCGGAGGCGGATCCGACTTTTGATGTCGAGGGTATAGATGCCGCTCACAAGCTCACCATTCTCGGCTCTATCGCATTTGGTATCCCTCTGCAATTTGACAAAACTTACACTGAAGGTATCACCAAGATTGAGCGGCAGGATGTGGAGTATGCCGGCCAGTTGGGTTATCGCATCAAGCATCTCGGTATTACCCGCAGGACAGAACAGGGTATTGAACTGAGGGTGCATCCGACAATGATTCCCGAGCGGCGTCTGATTGCCAATGTGGATGGGGTGATGAACGCCGTGCTGGTTATGGGGGATGCAGTGGGGCCGACACTCTACTATGGAGCTGGCGCAGGTTCCGAGCCGACGGCCTCTGCAGTGGTTGCGGATGTAGTAGATGTGGTACGCGCCTTGACTACCGACCCGGGCAACCGGGTGCCCCATCTGGCTTTTCAGCCGGATGAATTATCGGATCTGCCTATTCTGGACATGGAGGAGGTCGAAACTGCTTACTATCTTCGCATTCAGGTTGCAGACAAGCCAGGAGTGGTTGCGAGTATTGCCGGTATACTGGGAGACGCGGGTATCAGTATCGAGGCAATCCAGCAAAAAGAACCGGCTGAGAAGGAAACCATGCTGCCTCTGGTAATGCTGACTCATCGCGTCGTGGAGAGGCAAATGAATATGGCAATCAAGCAAATTGAAGCGCTGAGCAGTGTTGCCGGTCAGGTCGTGCGTATCCGGGTGGAACATTTGGCGAAGTGACGGATTGACGCGTGCTAGCGCTGATATCAGCAAAAACCTGATTTTCTGTCCGTGAGCTAGATGCTTGCACGGCCTTCATTGTTTTCACTCCAGTGGAAATTGTCTCCAGTCGTCATGAATAGGGAAGTGTGTAATTTCTGCTGCTGCGAGGGGCCGTGCTTATTGCTAACTGCTTTTTTATACATGGATTGTCGTCTCAATCTCGATAAATCAAGCATGGCTTGTGAAATATGATGTTTCGCTAGATGACTGAGAGAATGTCTTGGTAATCTGACTGCTTGGATCTTGAATACACTGCACCCAGATATTTTTTCCTGTTGCTAGACTCAAAACAATAATAGTCGATGCAACTACAAGGTTTACATATCCAATGATTTCAATACGAGCAGGATGGATAGGTCTAGCCTTCAGCTAGACAGCACTAGACTGAATCAACTGTCGCCCTGGATAGTTCAAACTCCATGTTCGGCAAACAATCAGTAAGGATTTTTTACGGCAACCATCATTACTGGGTTCCATAAGTGGTAAGCCGATTGAAGTGACAGCGCCTTGGAAATGCGTTAAATAAATGAAAGGAGTTGATAAATGTTAAGTTCGGGTAATGTAAAACTACTTGGAATATTGCTATTCGGGTTGCTGTTGGTTATCGCTGGATGCAGTGATCCAGCTGTTGAGAGTGAGGAAAAGCTGCAAGCTGCCAAAGGCTATTTTAGTGGCAATAACCTTCAAGCTGCTGCTATCGAATTAAAAAATGCCTTACAGGCAAACCCGGAAAATGCAGAAGCCCGTTATCTGCTGGGTTTGATCAATCTGGACTTAGGTGATGTTGCAGGCGCCGAAAAAGAATTTCGCCGGGCAATCAAAGCGGGTTGGAATGAGGAACAGGCTAATATTGGATTGGCCAGGGCCTTCGTGAACAGCAGGTCATTTCAAGATCTGCTCGATGAGATACAGATCAAAGATGAATACTCGACTAGCTCCCGGGCGGATATCTACGGTTTGAGAGCAGCGGCCCTGGCGGGTCAGGGAAAACTGCAACTTGCCGAGCAAGACCTGCAGAAGGGTGCTGAACTGGACCCAAATGCATTTCAAGTCTTGAAAGCCGCTATCCAAGTGGCCTTTATGAACAAGAATCTGACGGAAGCGGACAGTAGGTTGAAGCAGGCAATCGCCAGCTATCCCGACAGCCCTGAGTTATTGTTGTTGGACTCGATTGCCGCCCTGGAACTCAAGGATACTAAGCGGGCGACTGATGCCTTGGAAAAAGTCATTACGCTGGAACCTGCAAATGCTGCGACAATTTATGGTCGGCAGGCGCGTCTCAAATTAACCAGTCTACAGATACTGGATAAACAACTCGAGCAGGCACGGGCCACCATGCAGCCTTTATTGAAACGCTATCCAAAAGATCCGCAGTCAAACTATCTGGGCGGCATGCTGGCATTTGCCGAAGGTAACTACGATCAGTCGGAGCAACATTTGCGCAAGGTGCTGCAGGTGGCGCCCAATCATGTCCAGACACTGCTACTCTATGGGACAGTTAGCTTTCAGCAGAAAAATTTCGAACAAGCGGTTAACTACCTCTCCAAATACATTGATGCTGCACCTGACAATATCGGTGCGCGAAAACTGCTCGGTCGTGCCCACATGATGCTGGGTCAGAGTGAGAAGGCGCAACTGGTACTCAAGCCGGCATTGGGGACGGATGCGGATGATGTGGAGTTGTTGGCCTTGGTCGGGCTCAATGATATGCGTGGCGGAGACTTGGCCTCTGGTATTGAAAACCTCGAGAAGGCCACTGTGTCTGCGCCTGAAAATATGGCGTTGCGCAAGGAATTGGCTCTGGCGTATATCAAATCGGGTGAAACGGAACTGGCCATAACAGAACTGCAGTCGATTCTTTCGAAGACCGATAAAAAAGGCAACACTCAAGCCCTTCTAGTCTTGGCTCAGTTGAAAGCAGGTCAGCCGGAAAAGGCAATCGATACAGCACTTGGGATACTCGCAGAATATCCTGACAATCCAGCAGCTATCACACTTACCGGTAACGTCTTTGCAGCTACAGGTGACAAACAAGAAGCACGCAACTACTACGATAAGGCCCTCAAGCTGAGTCCAGGAAACCCTCAGGCGAGTCTTTCCATGGCGCAGTTGGAAGAGTGGGAAAATAACTATACCGCAGCGGCTGCCATGTATCAGGAGATGGTTGATTCAGGCATGAAATCAATCGTTCCCATGCTGGCACTGGCGCGCTTGGCAGAAAAGCAAGGTGATCGGGCAGGACTGTATGCATGGCTCGAAAAGGCGCGTACTGCAGCACCCCAGCAGCTTCAGCCACGTATCGCCTTGGCGGAAGCCTATCTGCGTGAACGGGATCTGCAAAAAGCAGAGGCTGTTGTCAAAGAAAGCCGGGAGATTGCACCTAATAATTCAATGGTGCTCGGCCAGTGGGGTAGGGTCTTGATGGAGCGTAAGCGCTTTAACGAAGCGCTCAATACCCTGACAGAGCTGGTTGAAGCTGAGCCTGACTCCGCTTTCGCTCGCCTTTTATTGGCTGAAACCTACTTGAATCTCAAGCAGTTCGACGATGCGACAAGTGAACTCAAACAAGTGCTTGAAAAAGAGCCTCAATCCATTGCCGCGTTGACCATGATGGCAAGAATTGAGTTAGTACATCGTCGGTTATAAAGTGGCTGAGGAATATGCAAAGCAGATACAGGTAATCAATCCCGATCTTTATATCGGTCATGAGTTGTCAGGCGATTCATGGCTTGGCAGGCAGGACGCTGTGAAAGCAAAGGCCTATTATACAGAGGCCTGGGCCAAGAAGCAGACATCAGGGTTGGCAATCAAGCTATCAACAGCTGCGGTACGCTCAGGTAAACCGAATGATGGTATCGATATACTCCGGACATGGTTAAATGATCATGGAGAGGATGTCAGGGCACTGCAGGCGCTTGGCACGATAGTACAAACCAGTGGGGAGAGCGATGAGGCCATACAGCTCTACGAAAAGGTCCTGGATTTACAACCAAGCAATATCGTGGCGCTGAATAATCTGGCGGGTCTCTACTCAGCGGCAAATAATCCTAAGGCACTGGAGCTGGCGGAAAAAGCCTATCAGGCAGCTCCTGATAATGCGGGAGTTAAAGACACCTATGGTTGGATATTGGTGCAGCAGGGAGAATTGAACAAGGGTCGTAGTCTACTAAAACAGGCCTTTGAGAAACTGCCAGGGATTGCCGAGGTGCGTTATCACTATGCCGCGGCATTAATCAAGTCAGGAGAAAAGTCCGCGGGTATAGATATACTGAAGGCGTTATTAAGTGAAGAAGCGCAATTTGAAGGCCGTGAAGAGGCAGCAAAGCTGTTATCTGAGTGATGCAAACATCATATCCATTAGCCATTCAGATTATTGGATGCATCATGAAAATGATGTGATAAGCTGTAGTCGTTCAGACTAGACCTGGCAGTTACCGGTTTTGATGACAGGCCTGTCGGATCAATTGAGATTTTGCTAATCGAGAGTGGGAGATCGTGATTGCAATTTCTAGTTTAAGGTTCAGAAGATGGCCGATCACGTGCGTCATTTGGTAATTAGGATTTCATGCAAGTTGCCAGGAGTTGTCTAGCCCATCTGAAGAAGGGAGTTATACGGACTATTCCTCCAGTGTTGAGTCAGATCTTGGTCTGTGTCCTTAAGGGTAATGTGATTTGATGGTGTCATGAGGCTTATCGATCAACTGTCTAAATATGTTTTGATTGGTATTTCTACTTTCCTGAAGCAATAAAAAACCCCGCAGTGCGGGGTTTTTTATTTCATTTGCGAGATCTATCAGCTTTTACGGCGACGGGCAAAACCCATTCCCAGTATGCCAAGACCAAGCAATGCCAGTATGGAAGGCTCTGGAATCGGGGCAATCGACTCAATCATGACAACGAAGTCAGTGAAGTCGAGATCGCCACCGCCATAGATATCTTCCCAAGCGAGGATGTACTCAGTGGACAGCCAGGGACCTGCAGCGATGCTGCCGATTTGTACTTGTTCTCCAGTTCCTTGGTAGGCTGCCATGTGATCAACACTATCACTGTTCAGATGGTATCACTGTAGTAGGTGGCTGGCCCACCGTAGCTACTTGTTGGATTTTCGAGGTAAAAACCAAATGCATTGCCGGCAAAATCAACACCAGTATCGACGAAGCCGAGTTCAACGGACCCATCGAGCATAATGGACATCACAACTCGCGAACCAGTGGTTGCTGCGCCATCAAATAGCATTACAGTATTCGACGGATTGGATTTATCGTAGATACCGAATTGATTGGTATTGGCCAGTGCCGCGATTTCGACAATCAGTGTGGAAACAGCGCCACCACTAGCACCGATTTGCCAGTAACTATCCACGCCATCAGCAAGCTGATCAGTGACTACATTGAGATCAATGTCGCCATCAACAGCTATACCATCAAGCGAGCCGTCAAGTGCGACGCCACCATCACCAAAAGTCACAGCCAAAGAGGCCGTTGAAAACATTGTTGCCGCAATTAAGGCGGCGAATTTTGAGATCGTTCTCTTCATTACTTCTTCCTCATACCAGTGTAAGTTATTGTGGTAAGACAGATAAAAAATTCTTTCACGCAATTAATTGCATGAACAATGCCACATTTCGTATCTGATTGTATTTCATACATATAATAATTTCATGAACTTGCTAAATTAAAAAATTGTAAAGATATTCGACATGTTCATTCGGTAAAGGCCGATACAGATATGACTGCTGGACTGGTCCCTAAAGATAATCATAACAACTTAAATACAAATGGATAGGTTTTTATTTTGATCCTTTTATTGACTCTGGATGGGTGGGAACCTTGTTCTTATTCGCAAAGTGTGGAATAACGACCTAGTAATATACTGAGTGTAAAATTTACCGACGTGTTTTCCGGGTAGCCCCAGCAGTAGCTGTAGCCAGGTCAGTCAGATTAGTAATGACTGGCCATATTATCGTTATAAAACAGTGTGGTGAATCAATTATTGAGTGCACGCCAATAAGCTAATCGATACGGTGTGTTTGGTGTGATGGTTAATTAATAGATCTTGTGTAAAGGACTGTATTGGGATAACTGTTTGTAAAATCGGGCATAGACTGACCCTTCTGTATAAAAACTATTCTTTTCCCCTCCATTGAGTACAGAATTACTATCTCTCCAGGACATATTGTGTCGGAACTCTGTTAATCCGACTGTATCAACAGAGTATGAGAGTCAACTTCGACAGGGTATGAGCCTATGGGCCTATCCGACCTCACTTGCCGCTTAGTTTTCATTAGATAATACTGGTTAAACATTATGTTTCAAGAGCCGATAACCTGACCTATTCAGGTATGATGCCAATTTACTGAGGGCAGAAACAATCTTCACTATGCAGGAACAACTAAATCAGATTTTTGGATACCTCCACGGGATGTGGCGCTATCGCTGGGTGGGGCTTCTTATTTCATGGATTGTCGCCCTGCTGGGTTGGGTTGCGGTACTTACCCTGCCCAATCAGTATGAAGCCAATGCAGTGATCTATATTGATACAGAATCAGTATTGAAACCACTGTTAAAGGGTTTGGCAGTCGAAACCGATACAGCGGAAGAGTTGGCTGTTATAAGCCGTATTCTGCTGGCCAGAGAAAACCTTCTTTCTGTAATTCGCGAAACAGATATGGATTTGACAGTCAACACCCCTCAAGAGCGGGAAAGGCTTCTTATCCGCCTGGTCGACAAAATTCAGCTAAAGGGCGGAGGCCGTAGGAGTAGGAGCGGTCAAAATATCTATGAGATCAGTTACAAATCAGATTCCGCACAACGGGTTTATCAGGTTGTGTCGATCTTGCTGAACACAATGATCGAAAAGTTACTTAATTCCAGCCGCACAGATACTGCCGTTGCACAAAAATTTCTCGATAATCAGATCGAGGAACACGAAGAGCGCTTGCAGATAGCGGAAAAGAAACTAGCAGAATTCAAAAAGAAGAATATCGGCATGATGCCTGATGAAAAAGGCGGTTACTATGCCCGTCTGCAGGCGGCGCAGAACAAGGCTGATGAGATCCTCACTGAAATGCGTTTGGCCAGGCAGAGAAGTGAAGATTTACACAGACAGCTCAAAGGTGAAAAACCACTGCTTAGCAGTGCAAGCGGCGGGTCAGCAGTCAGCAACAAACTGAGTAGATATCAGAAGCAGCTTGATCTGCTATTGACGAAATACACCGATAGGCATCCGGATGTGATGGCCCTGCAGCAGAATATAAAAGAACTCAAAGCGAATATGGCCGATTCTCCGATCCCTGATGATACATCCGGTGAGGTGATCGCCAACGAGTTTAATCCTGTGTATCAGGACCTGAAGATAGAGGCAACCAAGGCAGGCGTTGAGGCAGAGTCATTGAAGCTTCAGTTGTCAGAACAACAGCGGCACATCGAAAAACTCAAGAGCCTGGTCGATGCAATCCCAGAAGTGGAGGCCAAACTGGCAGAGTTGAACCGGGACTATGATGTAACGCATAAGCGTTATCTTGATCTCGTTGATCGGCGGGAATCTGCAAGAATGGCTGATGTTGCGGGTCAGAGCAGCAGTGAAGTGACAGTTCGAGTTATTGAAGCGCCCGTTGTTCCTGTACTCCCATCAGGGCCTAATCGACGCCTGTTGCTGTTTGCTGTTTTGATTGCTGCGTTTGCTGCGGGTTTGGGATGGTGTGTACTCAGATACCTGCTCAACCCCACTGTTACGAATACCAGGCAACTCAGACGCGAAGTGGAAATGCCGGTCTTTGGCTCGGTCAGCAATAATTTGACACGTGGACATATCGTAAAAAGAGCAGTGCAGTTGACGACGTTCTTGTCAGTGACATTTCTATTGGTGATGCTATTCGTGAGCCTTGTGTGGCTCAAGGACCCCGCCACTGAGAAAGTTCAGAAATTTACCGCTCAAAACAGCCTAGAAAAGATCATAGAAGAGATAAAAGGTTCAATAGGTGTCGGCCATTAATCATTAGATCTGCTGATGGATATTAGAAATGCTTTGACGGTTGATGTGGAAGACTACTTCCAGGTATCTGCCTTTGCAAAAAACATCAAGTATGATGATTGGGACAATTACCCGCTCAGGGTGGAGCAAAACACCAATCGTTTATTGGACCTGTTCGATGAACAAGAAATCAAGGCTACTTTTTTTGTACTAGGTTGGGTAGCTGAACGCAAACAGGAGCTCATCAAGAATATCGCCTCTCGTGGACACGAGGTTGCTTGTCATGGCTATAGCCATCAGCTGATATATAACCAGTCCAAGGATGTCTTCCGTGAAGAAACGCTACGTTCTAAATCGATTCTGGAAGATCTGGTGCAAAAGCCTATCTTGGGATACCGAGCTGCAAGTTACTCGATTACCGATGCATCAAGGTGGGCGCTGGATATACTTGCAGAAGCAGGCTTTCTCTACGATTCGAGTATATTTCCTATACGGCATGACCGCTATGGCATTCCCGATGCCACTGAACATCCTCATCAACTGACAACTTCAGGAGGAAATGCGATAGTTGAATTTCCACTATCGACCGCTAAATTGCTGGGGTACAAGCTACCGATTGCTGGTGGGGGATATTTTCGACTTTATCCCTACATGTTGACGAAGGCAGGATTGTCACAAGTGAATAAACGTGACGAACCCTTTATATTTTATTTACATCCTTGGGAGATAGATCCTGAGCAACCAAGGATTAAAACCAGTTTTTTATCTCGTTTCAGGCACTACAATAATTTAGATAAATGCGAAGCGAGACTTCAGCAGTTAATAAAGGATTTCAGTTTTTGTACCGTTCTTGATGTTTTGAGAGGACAGAACTTGCTGAGCTGCTAAGTTCTGGTTGTTGTGAGAATATCAAATAGGCCATTTCATTCAACCTGCCTCATACATTTTTGCATTTACATATGTGACTACTAAAGGAAGAGATGAAATTGCTGTCCAAACAAGTGCCAATAAAATTATTAGGAAATGAGCCGCCAAGGCTGATCGTTGTGATCGATACGGAAGAGGAGTTTGACTGGTCAGGTGAGCCAAGTCGTCAAGCTAACGCGGTGACAGCAATGACGAAGATCGAGAGGGTTCAAAGTATTTTTGACGATTATTCGGTGGTGCCCTGCTACGTTGTTGATTATCCAGTTGCGAGCAACGAGGAAGGATATGGACTACTCAGAGAGATACATCGCCGTGGTGGATGTGAAATTGGAGCTCATCTACACCCTTGGGTTAACCCTCCATATGATGAGGAGCTTTCCAGATATAACACCTTTCCCGGTAATCTGACTAAAAGTCAGGAACGCGACAAACTCAATGCTTTGTGTTCCCGCATTAAAGAAACTTTTGAGATACAGCCAATTATTTATAAAGCCGGCCGCTATGGCGTTGGGCCCAACACTACGAATATATTGGAAGAATTAGGGTTCGAAATAGATCTATCTATTTGTCCTCCTGTCGATTATACAAGCGATGGGGGGCCTGACTTTAGTGATTTTGTCTCTGAGCCATATTGGTTTGGTAATAACAGAATGTTGGAAATTCCAGCCACTGGGGCCTTTATCGGTTGGGCAGGCGCAGCCTCTAAGCCTATCTACAACATTGCCAACAAATTTAAAAAATTCCGAGTGCCAGGGATACTATCCAAGCTTGCTGCTGTGGATCGTCTTATGCTTTCCCCGGAAGGTTTCAGCAAAGACGAACATGTGAGAATTACGAAGTTTTTATATAAAAATGGAGTAAGAATATTTACTTGGAGTTTTCATAGTCCAAGTGTTGTTCCTGGTTATACACCGTATGTAAACGATGAAAAGGATTTGCAAACATTCCTTGATTCGTTTCGAAGTTATTTCGATTTTTTCTTTAATGAACTTAAGGGTGAGGCCAGCACACCAACTTTGCTAAAACGCCATTTGGAGAGGACTCAATGAAGATACTTGGCATTTCACCCTTGGATAAGGATGCAACTGTCTCAATCGTAGAAGATGGTGAAATTTTATATGCGGCAGGCGAGGAAAGGTTCTCGCGAGTCAAACAGCAGGATGGCTTTCCAACCTTAGCTGTGCAAGATGCTCTGGCTTACACCAAGAGCAGGGCAGAAGAGTTTGATATGGTGGCTTATCCATTTATGAAATGGGATCAGGAGGAGAAACTTTTCAATAAAAATATGGAGATTGAGTCTGAATTCATAGATACCTTCACGCCTGCTAACCTGGATCAAATGGTAAAAGAGGCCCAATCGAGAGTACCCGTGCGAAACCAGGTCATTCACGGCCTCAAGTCTCCGAATGAAATAATGGAAAAAAATGGTCTCTATTCTTTATTTTATAAGTATGCCGGTAGTAAACCTGCATTTTCAAAAATGTTGGCCAAGAAAACCTCAAAACAGTGGGCGGAAACCGCCTCTAAGTCATTCCGCAAGTACCAATACGAATTGGAAGCAGGACTGAGCGAGCTAGGTATTAATTCTAAACTCAAAAGAATGGACCATCATCTGTCTCATGCGGCGAATAGCTTTTATGCCAGTGGTTATGAAAGAGCTCTATGCATTACCTTGGATGGATATGGCACTGGCCTGGCAGGTTCTGTGAGCGAAGGCGTTGACGGTAAGATACGTCGATTACAAGGTGTAGATTTCCCCAATTCGCTCGGTAGCTTTTATGAACAGGTCACTTCCAGTCTGGGTTTCAGACCGAGTCGCCATGAGGGAAAAATCGTCGGTTTGGCTTCCTACGGTGATCCCGATATCCTTAAAGATATCCTCTTGAGTAGAATCGTTGAGAGTGCGGGGGAATTTAAGATCTTCGAAGCTAACAATATCTATTTCTCGAGGTACCTGGCTTCAAAGTTTCCTAAAATTGACGTGGCTGCTGCTTACCAACGGGTATTGGAAATTGTCGCAACAAATTTTGTCAGTCATTGGGTCAAGAAGACTGGTATCGATACCATAGTGCTTTCGGGAGGCGTCACTGCCAATGTAAAGTTAAACCAGAGAATATTTGAAATAGATGGCGTGAACCACCTGTTTGTCTATCCAAACATGGGCGATGGTGGATGCGGTTCCGGTGCCGCGATGTACCACTCCTGGCAGGGTGGAGTAAAAGAGTCAATTTCAAGTGCCTATTATGGACCCGATTTTTCAGAACATGAGATTGCCGCAGAGTTGAAAAAAGCAGGCCTTGAGACCACTAAGCCGGAAAACTACGCTGCAGACGTGGCTAAGTTAATACATGCAGGTAACGTTGTAGCACGCTTTGACGGACGCATGGAATATGGTCCAAGGGCCTTAGGCAATCGATCAATCATGTATCATGCGAAAGAGCCTGATGTAAATCAATGGCTCAATCATCGGCTTGGTAGAACTGAGTTCATGCCATTCGCGCCAGTAACTCTCTATGAAGCGAGAGAACGATGCTACCACAACATAAAGGGTGCAGAACACACGGCAGAATTCATGACCGTAACTTTTGACTGTACAGAACAGATGAAGCAGCAATGCCCGGCAGCTGTTCACATTGATGGTACAGCCAGGCCTCAATTAGTGAAGAGAGAGGTAAACCCGGGTTATTACGATATTCTCAAGGAATATGAAAAGCTCAGTGGTATTTCTAGTTTAATCAACACGAGCTTTAACATGCATGAAGAGCCTATTGTTTGTACACCTGCAGATGCAATAAGAGCCTTTTTACAGGGTAAATTGGACTGGATGGCAATTGGTCCATTTTTAATTCAACATCCACGATGGTAAAAAGAGAACAAGAATAAATGGACTGACCAATCCAGATATTCAGCTATCAATTAAGAGCTTGAATCAAACCACTGATAAGGATAGACGCGTTTGCATACAATTAATGGTTATCAGTTTACTCTCTTACCCTTAGAGAGCATTGATATCCTAAAAAATGACTGGGTAGCACTGGAAGAAGTAGCGAATAATTATTTTTTCCTTTCCTGGGCATGGATAAGTACCTGGATTGAAACCTACAATCCTGAATTAAAGATACTGCGCGCTTATAATAATGGTGAACTTGTTGCTATTGCGGCTCTAGTTTTGGCGAAAGAGCGTAGATACTATTTTCTTAACTCTCAGACATTTCACGTACATCAAACCGGTGACCCGGAAAAAGATCAGGTATGGATCGAATATAATGGTCTGTTAGTAAAACATGGCCATAAGGATTTAGTGACGTCAGCCAGTATAAAATATTTAATTGATTTCACTAATCACCAATGGGATGAGCTGGTTGTGGGGGCAATTACTGAGCATGAAGCTTCACTACTTGAAAATGCAGGTAATTTGATGCGTCATGACCTTTGGGATGCGCCATGCTATGGGGTCCAATTGAAGAAACTTAGGAAGTCGAAAACAGACTACCTCTCGACACTATCAAGAAATACGCGTTATCAGATAAATCGTTCGATTAGAAAATACACGAAATTAGGGCCATTAGAAGTACTAACTGCAGACACAAAGTCGAAAGCCTTAGATTATTTTAAAGAGATAGGTCCGCTTCATATAAAAAGATGGGGTTCTGATCCAGGTGAAAGTGGTTACGCAAATCGATATTTTACACTTTTTCATGAAAATCTGATCAATGAATACTGGGGAAAAGGTGTTATTGAACTGATCAGAATCAGGGTTAATGGGAACACAATTGCTAATTTTTATAATTTTATTTACAGAAACAGAGTCTATTTTTATTTGAGTGGTCTGGTAGCGGAATCAGACGCAACTCTGAAACCGGGTTTAACTGGTCATGCCCTTTGTATACAAAAATATATTGATGAAGGTTTAGATTTCTATGACTTCATGGGTGGAGGTGAACGATATAAGGCCAGTCTTGGAAAAAAGCATGAGCATTTAGTAAAGCTAACTTTACAAAAATCAAAAATAAAATTCATCTTTGAAAGATTTGGACGAAAGATAAAAGAACAACTAACAAAAGAAGATAAGCCATAGAATAATTTAAAATGTTTAATGCGATACGGCAAATAAATGAAATTATGATTTCTCATACTAAGGCATTGATGATTAGTGCTTTTGTCATCCTAGCCTGGGGTATAGTCTTTTACCAATCAATACTTTCAGCCGTCAATGTGTGGTGGGTTTCTGAGATATATAGCCATGGATTCTTTATTTTACCTATTGCCGGCTATTTAATCTGGCTTAAAAGAAAAAAACTCTCGATTGCGATACCTGAGCCGGGTTACTGGGCTATTCCTCCGCTGTTGCTTTCTGCACTTATCTATATAGTTGGTGTGGCGGGTGACATCAACCTATTTCAACATACTGGCGTATTCTCTATTCTGCCACTGACTGTCTGGTTGGTATTTGGGACATCTATTGCGAAAATAATACTGTTCCCATTGTTATTTATTCTATTTTCGATTCCATTTGGTGAAGAATTTATTCCAGTTTTGCAGCAAATAACAGCTGATATCTCCGTCTGGATGCTCCAAGGTATTGGTATTCCTATTTTTAGGAATGGTTTATATATAGAGGTTCCGAATGGTAAATTTATTGTCGCAGAAGCCTGCTCAGGCGTTAGATTTTTTGTTGGCTCAGCAGTGTTTGGTGCGATCTATGCGTATATCAGTTACCGAAACAGGCGGCGTCAACTAACGTTTTTTGGGATAGCTTTGGTAGTCCCTATTATCGCTAATAGTATCAGAGTCTCTGCAATAATCTTGATTGGTTATTATTCCGACATGAAGTATGCAACAGGGGCCGATCACATAGTATATGGTTGGGTCTTCTTCTCCATAGTGATTATTCTCTTAGTAATAATAGGAAATATTTGGGCAGATAAACCCAGCGCTAAAAATGCTGCACCCGCTGATACAACTAATCGAGTAAATCAATCAATACCATCGAGCAGAAGTGTCGCAATGATGATAGTGATTGCAATTGCCTTATACATGGGAGTCTTTACATGGTCAAAATATATTATAAATACCAAACAAGCATTTATCGAATTAGCAGCGACCAATACAAATAAATTAGAATCTGTTCAGGATGAATATTGGCAACCAAAATTTGAAGGAGCTACTGAAACAAAATATCAAGTATATAGCCTCGAAAATGATCAACCAGTAGACTATTTTAGTGCTTACTATCAGTTCAATACTCCAAAGTCAGAATTAATCTCTTCTAGAAACAGAATATACGATCCGGATGACTGGACTCTAAAACAAAAAAATACTAGTCGTATATTTATTGGAAATTCACATATCGATACATTGATATATTACTTGGCTGGCAGCAACCAGGAGTACAGAATAATTATGTATTGGTATGAAATAGGGAATCAGAAAACCCACAAAAAGTTATTGGTTAAATTGTATCAGTCTGTGGAAGCATTACTCGGTAGGCCTGGTAGTGCTCGAGTAAGAATACTTTCAACAAAATACAAAGAAGAAGAGGGTGAGGCCATTCTGATAAATTTAAATAATTTGGCTGTTGATAAGTTGAGCCAATAAATATTATGAAGAACTATGCTAAAGAAGTACTTAGGCTATTATTTATTATTATTGTTTTTCCATTAGTTATCCTTTATTGGCTTGGTAGCTTGTTATCAACATACAATGCTTTCTTTCCAGCTTTTTCTCAGTTGCTAAGCATCGTCCCCGGTAAGACAGGCAGCTATATCCGTTGTGCTTTTTATCGTTTTGTAATGACGAGATGTGATCCTGACTGTATTATTTCTTTTGCTACTATCTTTTCGCAACAAGATACAGAAATTGAATCAGGAGCTTACATTGGTCCACAATGCAATATTGGTATGTGTAAAATTGAAAAAAACTGCTTAATCGGAAGTGGTGTACATATCCTCAGTGGAAAAAGACAGCATGATTTCACCGACATCGACAAACCGATAAGAGACCAAGGTGGAACATTTGAAAAAGTCGTTATTGGAGAAGACACGTGGATAGGAAACGGATCATTGATATTGGCGAATGTAGGCAAGAAATGTGTTATAGCAGCTGGTTCAGTTGTAGTTGATGACGTAAATGATCATTGTGTGATGGCAGGAAATCCCGCGAAAGTTATAAAGAATAGGAAAGATTAATTTGGTTAAAATATAATAATATCCTATATTCATTTCACTTATGGATTCTACATCAAGTCTGATGTGTGAAGTTGGATGTATGGTATAAGAGAAGTACGTCAAAATTTGATAGAAGTATTTATCTATAATTAACAAAGATCTAACAGCATGTATTATTTTTTGAGTCTTTGAGATTGTATCTTTTGTGGTCCAACTTCTACCTAGATGATGATCGCTAAGCAGGCCTGCCTGATGCGTCATACATAAATTCGGAGCGCCATAAACGATTGATGCGAGATGTAGCTTAATTCAATATTGCCCTATGAACTATCAATTAAGCCATTTAGTATTAATATGAAACTAAGTAATAACAGCTGAGTAGTTCACAATGATGCGATTAAATGCCTTCTGATCAGTAGAATCTGGTATCAAAAAATGACAAAATATAAATCAATTATACTAATTGTTCTTGTGGGATTATTCTTAGTTCCGGATGCATATGCAAGACTACAACCGCATCTGAATTTTACTGATTTAATCAGTGGTCCATCTACAGGATTGAAGGATGGGTTTGGGAGTGGTGCGATTGTTACCATATGGGGAAATAATCTAGGCCCAAAAAAAGTATCATCAAAAATAAAATTCCAAGATTCAACCGGGACAATTCGTGAAGTTGCCCATACGTATTATTGGAAAAATGCAGATGGAAAGTTACCTGGAGGTCCTGCAAACTTGTTTGAATCACACAAAATGCAGGAAGTCGCAATATCCATACCTGATTCAGCACCTGGCATTGGTTATCTGTATGCAATTGTCGATGGGGAGGCGTCAAATCGTTTAACATTTACTGTTAGGGATGGAAACATATTATGGATACACCCATCAGGAAGTAATAGTAATGACTGTAGCTACTCAAATCCGTGTGGATTCATAAATGGTGACATTGATTCTTCGAGAGCACGCAACACAAATGGGTTGGGGAATCAAAGATTACAAGCTGGAGATATAGTTTATAGCCGAGGGGTTGAGGAACCTGCGTTTTCTTCAGGAAATGTTGATGTAGGAATGTTTCTTAGAGCGCTACATGGAACAATAAGTCGGCAAATTGCAATTATTGCATATCCAAATACAAGACCAACAGTTCGTGCTGGTAATAAAGGGGTTTCTCCTTATTTAACTGAAGGTATAGTGCTATCTAAATATAAAGTTGGTGTTGGCCATGTGCCTGACCCTATAAGCGTACCAAATGCTGGAATTCCAAATGAATCAGATGCAAATGTAGGGTCAACTGAAAATGGCAGAATCATTGGTAATTACATGCATGAAATACAAGGTATGTGTTTCAATGGATGGAGTGGGGCAGTAGTCTCTGGCGGTACGAGTGGATCAAACACAAAAATATACGGTAATCAATTAGTCGACTTAGGATGTGACGGAACCAGTCACTTTCAGCATACAACTTACATGAGTGTAAGAAATGCGTCTTCTGTGGTACAGGCATGGGATATGAGTTGGAATTACCTGAAGGACAATAAAGCGAAATCAGGAATTCATATGTATGATGAGCAGTATGATGGCGATTGCGGAGTATTACAAGGCACTATCATTGTACATGCAAATGTAATAGTAAATCAAAAAGGCGATGGAATAGGTATTACAACGCGAGATAAGTCAGGTGTTAAAAATATTTGTTGGCAAGCTGATATTGTAATAACAAATAATGTTTTGATCAACGTGGGATTAGGGCCAGTTGCAGAAGTCAATAATGGGACAAGTGCTGATGCAATTGTAATAGGCGGTGACTTGGGTAGCAAAAACGTTACAGTAAGTAATAATCTGATTTATGGTTTTTCAGATGCATCTTCACGATTATATGACTCACCCCATGCAATAGAGATGGTCTTTGATCTAGTGAATCCGATAATAACAATAGACAACAACATTTTTTATGAGAATGGTGACTATTCATATCTTCATACATCAGGATCTGTAGCGACAATCAATAACGCTAGAAATAACATTTTTTTTACTAATGCCACTAATCCATCCAACGCAATACCACCATCTTCCTGGACCAACAATAAAGTACTTGATCCAAAAGTGATATTATCTGGTCCGGTTGTGAACTATCTTGAGGATTCTGCCGTAATAGATTCTGGCGTATCGAGCTTTTATGATCATGATATATATGGGGCGCAGACTAATGCGCCAGATATAGGCCCTGCTGAATATCAAGTGCCACCTCCAGAAGCACCATCCGTAATTGCCAAATAACACATATATACAAAATCTCTTACACCCCAGCCCTTATGCAGAAAGAAAAAGCGAAATCGATCAACGGTGACGCTAAAAACATTCAACTTGAGTTTATCTGAACACCCTATGGATAGTATCTCGACTTTATTACTCACTTTCTCTGCATTACTGGCTGCTGGCGGACAATTATTGCTAAAGTAGGAGCAACAGGCCGAGATGACCTTGCTGCCTTTATAAATGTTTCCATACTCGGTGGTCTATTACTTTATGGTATAAGTACTCTCATCTGGATCTATGTATTGTCCAAGGAAAATCTCGTAAATGTTTTTGCCTTTACTGCATTAACTTTCGTATTGGTTTACGTCGGTGGCGTATTCATACTGGGAGAGAAGATCAGCTCTGGTGGAATCTTTGGTATTTTATTGATTCTATCTGGCTTATATTTGATTACTTCGCATGGCACATAGATTCAGATCTCTGGAATAATAATTCAATGATCGATCTTACATTAGTAATTCCCTGTTATAACGAAGAAGAAGTCCTCCTTGAAACAGCAGACCGACTACGTCGTGCCTTATTACTATTAGAGCAAGCAGGGAAAATCTCTTCTGAGAGTAAAAATTATTTTGTTGATGATGGCAGCACGGATACGATATGGCAGATCATCTCGTCTATTTCTCGTGACAAATCCAACATTCATGGAATCAAGCCTTCACGCAATTATGGTCATCAGTATGCACTGTTGGCTGGGCTGATGACTGCACCAGGCGATGCACTGGTTAGTATCGACGCTGATTTACAGGATGATGTAAATGTTATAGAAGAGATGGTAAATCGTCACATGGATGGAATAGGTATTGTATATGGAGTTCGAAAAAATCGTGGCGTGTTCACGGCCTTCAAGAGGCAAACTGAACAGGTATATTACAGACTATTAAAGTGGCTTGGTGTCGATATTGTCTATAATCACGCTGACTTTCGTTTGATGAGCCGACGCACGATTGAAGCTATGCGAGACTTTCCCGAGTCAAAACTGTTCCTTCGGGCAATCGTAAAACTGCTCGGTTATCCATCTGACGTAGTTTAGTATGACCGTAGCGAACGCTTAGCTGGAGAAACAAAGTATCCCTTGAAGCGGATGTTGGCGCTTGCTTTAGATGGTATGACTTCATTTTCAGCTATGCCGCTCAGATTCATTGCCATGCTGGGTGTAGGTGTGTTCCTCCTTAGCGTAGCAATGACAATATAGGTTTTATGGATCAGGTTGGCAACTAATGACGTCGTTCCAGGTTGGGCTTCATCTGTCATACCAATATACTTCCTGGGTGGAATACAATTGCTTAGTATTGGAGTAGTTGGAGAGTACGTGGCCAAAATATACTTGGAATCAAAGCGGCGTCTTAAATACTTTATCGAAGAAGAAGTGTAATAAAAGCTGAAGTTGTAAATTGTCCATAATTCTGGATAGCAATTATTTCAAAAAAAACACAGATAACGTATCGGATCTTGATTCTATATCACACAAAAAGGTTTAAAGCTTAGCAGCAAGCTGGTGAATCTATTTTTACACCACCTTCTTTTTCACGAACACAATCTAACGAGTTATAAGCGAAGTGATTTTTTCATACAGCTGACTAATCTGCCTGTACAGATAAATACCAACTAATTAACATGTAAAAGTTAAAGCAACTGTTATTTTTCAGTATTGCAATTATATGTAGCGTAGCATTAATCGTTCAAATCTTAGGTTTGTTAGATATTTATTCATTTGAATGGCCTTTTCTATTAAAGTTATTTGGTTTAAAAAGTATAGCTGTATTTTTATTTCTGAATGCGGGTATGTCGTGGTACTTAATCGCTTTTATAAGGACGTATTTAAATAAACCATTTATATGGTCTAAATTCAGCATTTTGCTCTTCAGTGTATGGTTGATTTTGTTGTTGTGTGTGACAGACTGGACTTTTTTAGAGTCCCCGTTATCTGTTCGTGCACAAAAGCTCATATCTTTTAATGAATCTAATGGAGAACAAATATCCCAATTAAATGAACTGGATAATTATTCTGTATACATAAGAAGTAAAAATAAAGGAAAACCTGATCAGGTTGAAACGATGTATAAAAGAATTATTGTTAATCGAAAAAATTTCTATTCGGGTTATTCGGTTCCAAAGTTAATTGATACATATGCAAAAAGATACGGAATTGATACATTGTTGATGTTTTACTGGTTGTATTTAGACGGTTTTTATGGCAAGGCAACTTCAGGACCGGTTTCTTATTTCAGAAACATGACGTCCGAGACCTTCCGACATGTCATACAAATCCGCCTCCCGGCTTGGTTTGTGGACATCCAGTGCGGAAAATACTTGTTTCCGGAATATTCCTGAAACAATCTTTGGTCTTTAACTGGGCTGGAAGCTGCGCTATGCCTTTCACAAGGCGACCTACGAAGTATCTGTTGAACCTTACGATACTAATATCTTTTCAGATATACTTCTGATCCTGAATCAATATAACACAGAGTTTCCTGAAATATTCGAATACCCCGTTAGCGATCTTGAGAAAGAATTAAGGGATTCATTACTTGCTATTCAGGACTCAGCATTATCACAAAATTGTGAAGATGCCTATGAAACGAACACACTGACAAGTGATTATTATGATCAGCATAGGCGTTCATGAATACGATTTTACAGAGGATCTTTATAAGATGATATTTGATATCGATTTTTCTACTATAATACAGACATTGGTAGCACACTATTATAATAACAATTTTAAGAAGACTCTTGGTGAAGACCGATGGAATAGAGTACCAAAATGGCAACATGCAGGGTTACTTGCCATGCTCAGGGCTGTATATAAACCCAATGTGGGACATCCTGTTACAACCTATACGCACTTCCAGAACTTAATTGTGCACCGCTAAAATACGTTGCAGAAGAACTCCTTGCCGATCGGGATATAGTGGAGAATTCGTCTGATAAATTCTGGTTAACAAGACACCCAGAACATTTTTGGGGTGATACAACTATATTAAATTTATACACTTAATGAAGTATGGGCTATGGTAGAGGGTGAGCCAGTTCCAAATACTCCTCAAGCCACAACAATTTTGGATGTGGCTAGGATAATTCACTTGGCACAATAACCCGCTTTAAAAATATAACATCTGAAAGGCCTAAAAAATATACACAACTAGAGTGCTTGTTAATATAATTTAAACGATAATCTTATTTAATTTCTCATCTATTATGATGCTTGGTTTTCTAGATGATTAGCCATCTCAGTTTAAAGGCTATTTCTAGGTGTGATAAATTATGTAAATCGAATTTGATTCTTTCAGAATTTATCTGAAATGATTATATAGTTTATATGGCAATAGTGAATTGTCTTCACAACTTACTAAAGATGTATAGTTGCTCTAAGAAATAAGCTCATGTTCCTTTAACTTAAATAATATTATATTTGTCAATAAATACGAAATTATCCGCCGTCAAAATCTGTAATAATAAACAGCGAAATTGATTGTTCTATTACATATTGATAACACGCATAGGGATGAATTAGAAATAAAGAGCAGGAGTATATCGTAGATCTAAGTGACTTAAAGAGTTTTTGCCACAATGAAAAATAGATACAAGGAAATACAATGATAAATATACTATCACTCAGCAATTATAAATTGTTCAATGATTATAAATAAAAACCAAATAATCAAGAGACAGCAATCCTAAGTGTCTATAAGTAATCAAGTATTATCCAGTTCTGCATTTTTAGTAGCTATACGATTAATTCAGCGTGGTATTGGACTTATAAGTATACTGATACTTGCGCGTGTTCTTACTCCTGAGGATTTCGGACTGATTGCGATATATGCAACAGTACTGTTTCTTTGAAGCAATTTCAGACCTTGGGGCAGAGCAGTTTATAATTCGGAAGGATGAGGTTTCAGAAGAAGACCTGAACACTGCATGGAGCTTAAATATCATTACTAAATTTGGACTCTGGTTGGTAATGGTTTTATCTGCCGCACCTATTGCATATTTTCTCGATTATGACCAACTGGATAAAGTCCTGTATGTAACGTCTGTAATACTTTTGATAAACTCTCTAGTAAATCCAGAATTATATTTATTTAAAAGGGAATTTAAATACAAATTAATATTCCAATTAATGGCCGCAGCAAAGTTAATTTCCTTTGCAAGTGTCTTGGCATTTTTATTCATACAGCCGAATTACTGGGCACTTGTGGTCGGAAATATAGTGAGTGCGATAGTTTTGGTCACGGATCATTTATACTCTTTTCATTTCGCCCAAAATTTTCTCTTAAAAATTGGAAACTGCAATGGGATTTTTCGAAATGGATTATGTTAAGAGGATTAGTTGGATATAGCCCGGGCACAAATAGATATACTTTTAGTTTCTAAATTCTTTCTAATCGATCAACTTGGTGGATATCATCTACTGAGAAGCTTGTCTGTGATGCCGGCAAACGAAATAATTGCACCAGCAATTGAGCCATTATTGGCAGCGTACTCAAAGATTAGAGATGATAGAAATGAATTAATACACCAAGTCGTGTGAGTATAACTGTTTGTCACTGTTATCCTTTTGCCAATTATGGTGTATGTATATAATTACCCAGTTGAAATAATAAATGTCCTACTTGGTGATAAATGGATAAATATGCACGACATTTTTAGTGCATTATCTTTAGCGATTATTAGCTATCGTTGTGGGTCATTCAGTCAACTATGCTTGTCATTAGGGATGGTAAAAACATTGTTCAAGTATGATTTACTAAGCTTAATTATCTTGGTGATGTGTTTGCTGTATTTCTCTAATTATACATTGTATGAATTTACTTTGGCGCGCAGTATGACTGCTGTACTATTGGTTAGTTCATTTTTGTTATTTTGTCTTCCTTAGAAAAGCAAATATCCCAAGTATACCAATCCTTAAAGTTATTTTACCAATTGTAGGTATATCGATTATTCCTGTTTATTTAGTGAATTCAATCTATGTTATCAGTACTAACATCTATCTCAATCTTTTCATAAGCTGTGTTTTGTATTTTGCTTTATATGTGGCATTGTTAATAGTGTACGTATTATATCTATTACAACCACACAAAGGAGGGTGTGTTTATATATAATTTAACAGTTAAAAATATTGAAAAAGTAATGTAACGTAACTATATAAATCTATCTCCCAATTATCTTGCGATAAATGAATATACAAATTGCGATTTTTCGACCTGATGCCAACTTAGTAGACTATAAGTATTATAATAGTCAGGAGATTGGGCTTGCTAAAAGTTTGGCAAAACATAATAAGATATTGATATATTTACGGCAGGGCGATCAAAAAGTATTGTTAAAAATGAAGTACACACAAAGGAAGCGGTTGCGTCTCGTATGTATAGAGATGCCGTACTATACTATCCCTGAAATAGATCATGCAATTTACCAAAATTAATAAAAACTTTAAAACAAAAAAATTACAGTTTAATTCAGGTTAATGAGGATAATGAGCTTTCTTGTTTTTGGGTTGCTCGTTACGCTAAACATAATGATATTCCTTGTCTTGTTTATCAAGGAATGTATCGGCCTTTATCAGGTAGTTATACATGCTGTTTCAATCTATATACAATAAATATTTCTTACCAAAGTTCATTACATATGTTCAATTGGCAGCAGGTAAAACAACACATGCAGAAGAATATTTAAAGAAAAAAGGCTTTACAAATACAACGGTTATACCAGTAGGCTTGGATATTCAGGCGTTTTTGTTCATCATAAAAACAGGGATTAGATTTAAAGAATATTCTATTCCTAAGGATAATATCAATTCTTTTATATATAGGAATATTTGAAGATAGACGTAATATCAATTTCTTATTGGATATACGGACAAAGATTAAAGAATAAAGGATATACGCTGCTTTTGGCTGGTGATGGCCCTATTTATACTAAAGTTAAGCAAAGAATTGCACAAGAAAATATTAATAATGTTCACGTGATTGGTAAAATTCTTCAAGAATATCTGAAAAGCTTGTATGAAACAGCAGACTATTTTTTACTTGCAAGTAATTATGAAATCTATGGGATGGTCGTTCTTGAGGCCTTATATTTCGGCTGTCCGGTTCTTTCAACAAAAACAGCTGGCCCTACAGACATGATAATAGATGGAGTAAATGGTTATTTGTTAAAAATTTGGATGTAAACAATTGGGTAGATTTAATTATAAATAACGATATTAAATTTGATAGACAAGCTATTAGATCAAAATTATTAAAAGAACTGACATGGGATGTTATTGCAAAGCGATATATCAAAATATTTAATCTTTACTACTAAAAGCATGTCTTACTCATACAGATAGAATTTTATTGTAAAGTTGATGATATGATTTTGTCATCTTGCTCGACTGGTGAATAGTGATTCATATCTCTCTTCTTCCCGGTTTTCCGAAATTTGCAGGCGTAATTCTTTTTTATTTAATAATTTCGTGATGGCTTCAGTAAATTCAATTTCATTATTGCTGGGAGTACATGAACCCAGTTTTACCATCTATTACAATTTCTGGATTCCACTACATCAGTCACAACACAAGGCTTAGAAAACGACATGGCTTCTAAGAGTGTCATAGATGTTCCTTCACTTAATGATGGTAATCGAAAAATATCCATCATGTGAATATATTTTTGAGGGTTTATCTTAAAGCCGGTGAATATTATTTGATTAATAATTCCACAATCTTTGGCGATTTGCTCTAAAGTAACTCGACTGGGGCCGTCACCAACAATAAGTAAAATTGTTTTTCGAAATTCTTTCAGTACTATTTTGAATGATCTGATCATCATTTGTTGATTTTTGATAGGATCAGTCTGGAGATTGTTCCTATAACAGGCGGATTATTTGATATGCCTAATTCATTATTTAGGTTTTGACTATCAATATCCAAATTAGAAAGATCACTTATTCCGTTATAGATGACTTTAATTAAGCTTGCGGGAAAGTTTTCATATTTAACAAGTGCATCCGCTGTGGATTTTGAAATTGATGTGATAGCACTAGTTTTAAGGCATAAAAGACGATTAATAAATATTCTTTTCCATTTAAAACTATCTGGATAAAACATACCATGTTCTGTAAATATAACAGAAGCTTTTGTCCCAAGAGAAGCAAGTAAGCCATATGTGTAGGGAGTGTATTGGTGACAGTGAAGGATATCTATACTGTTGTGTTTAATATATTTATGTATTTTGATAACAAGCTTCAAGTCTAGGCCGCTTGTTTTGCGCTTGAATGACTTAACATCATAACCATTATTTGTTAAATCGTTACCAAGCTCGCCAATATGGTTGTCAAGGCATAGAATCGAAGGCTCGTAATGATACTTATCTGTGTTTAAGACAAGCTGCCTTATGACCTTTTTGGTACCACCGATGGCCATATCAAATGTAATGTGCAAAATTCTTTTTTTTCCATTACAAATGATCCATTATTTTTTTACTTAGATTCTTCTATGTAATTTTGCCACCACAACTCAAATATTAGTAAGCTCCATAATGGGCTTGAATAATCTCTTTTCTGTTCCTGATGTTCATACCAGACGTTCTTAACTTCTTCGATATTGAAAAAATTCGATAAACCGTTAGAGGGCATAAAAAGTTTAGATGCTGCTAATTCTTTTATTTCATTTCGAAACCAGTCTGCAAGTGGAACTGAAAAGCCCATTTTTTTTCGGTAGAGAATATCGTCAGGTAATATTTCGTGAAAACTTCGTTTTAAAATATATTTTTTTTCACCATTTTTGTATTTGAGATAAGAGGGAATAGTTGCTGCATACTCTACAACATTGTAATCCAGAATAGGTGCACGTACTTCAAGTGAATTTGCCATGCTCATTCTATCAACCTTCACTAATATATCTCCTGGGAGATAGGTCTTGATATCTGTATATAATATTTTTGATAGATGATCATCTGTATCTGCATTATGGTAATAATCTTCAGTCAATGAAGAAGGGTGATAGTCTCCTAGTTTGTCACCAAAATCCTTGTTAATAATTTGTTTCCATAGTTTTTCAAAGAATGAATTAGTTAGGAAAAATCCATAGGCAGGATCAACGCTCAAGGTGTTAAGTAATGAACTGCCTTTCTTGAAATATTTATTTGTTTTTCGAGATAAAATTGTGCAAATATGGAAAGATGTTTTTTCTAATACTTGATGGAAACATTGATCTTAAGCGATTTTCAATATTATCAGTCGTATATTTTTGATAGCCTGCAAAATTTTCATCACCGCCATCACCAGCAAGTGCTACTTTTACTTTTTGTCTTGCAAGTTTTGAAACAAAATAAGTAGGTATGAAAGAAGGATCTGCAAATGGTTCGTCAAAAAAAAAGTTATGTATTCAAGATTTTGGAAACATTGTTTTGTACAGTAAATTCATGATGGTCCGTTTTAAATATATTCAGCGATCATCTTCGCGTATTTAACCTCATCAAACCCTTTTGAATCGAACCCAATAGCACATGTGGTTATGGGCTTATCGATACTGTTTGCCATAAGTGCTACGACACTGCTAGAGTCGATACCCCCGCTTAGAAACGCGCCTAAAGGAACATCGCTGATCATCCTTCTGCGAGTACTACTTTCTAAAATGCTGAATAGTTCTTCAGATATCATATTTTCTTTCTTTTGGGAAAGGTTATCAAATGATACATCCCAATATTGTTTATTTATAATTTTAGATTTATTTATAAGTAAATAGTGCCCTGGCTTTAGTTTATAAAGGTTATGAAAAATTGTTTTAGGGTCTGGTATATATTGATAGGTGAAGTAGTCATAAACTGCATCATATCGAATCTTCTAGGTACCAAAGGAACCTGGAAAATTGATTTGATTTCAGACGCGAAAACAAAATCTTTGCCGTCATCATAGTAGTAAAGTGGTTTTTTACCAAGTCTGTCTCTTGCTAAAAAAAATTGTTTTTGTTTGTCCCACAAGGCAAAAGCAAACATGCCATTAAATTTTTATAGACAATCTAATTCTCATATTGTTCATATAGTGCAAGAATAACTTCTGTATCTGTTTTTGTACGGAACCTGTGGCCTATACTTCTAATTCATCTCTGAGTTCTATAAAATTATATATTTCACCATTAAAAACAATTATGAATTTCTCATTAATAGAATGCATTGGCTGATTACCTGCACTTGAGAGATCAATAATGCTCAGTCTTCTGTGGCAAAGTCCTACATCTGCATCAATGTATTCTCCACTCGCATCAGGACCACGATGGGCTATTGCGTCACCCATACATACTAATGTATGTCTGTTTCCAACCTCCCCATTAAATCGTGTAAATCCTGCAATGCCACACATATTGAATTTTAAATATATAAATCAGTATTAGAATAATAACTGTTGTAGATTGTTTACTTGATTAAGGAAGTGAAAATATCACTATATTCATTTGCCATCCTTTTAGCTGAAAAATTGTTTAAGACAAAATCACGGCCAGCAGCCGTTAAGCTTTTTGCGTATGGTTTATCATTGAGGAGTCGTTCCCAGTAACTAGACAGTTTCTCTTTATCTCCATATGAGGCTAAAAGCCCAGTTTGATTATGGGTTATAAGTTGATCAATACCTGGAATCTCATATGCTGCTACTGGAATTTCCATAGCCATCGCTTCCATTAAACAGCGTGGTATACCTTCAGAAGACGATGTCATTACAAATAAATCAAAATTACCCAGTTGCTCTAACCTGTCTTTTCTGAAACCTAAAAATTTGATATCTGCTGATGAAGGTAAGGTTCGTGCATATTTCTCTAAACCCTCACGTTGTTCGCCATCACCAAGAAGAATCAAATTAATGTTGTGGTTTTTAACCCATAATAGATTAAAAATATCAAGGATATGCGTAATCTTTTTTCTTGGTATCATTTGTCCAATAAAACCAATTGTCTTTTTAGCTGTTTGTTCTGGGAAGCCATCATTGTCTTTCTTATGAAATTTATCGATTTCAGAAAGATCTACACCATTTTGTATGTATAAGAGTTTATCTTTACTTACGCCAAATCTACTAACCTCATCTAACAACTGCTTGGATAATGGGATGATCTTGTCAAATAATCTTAAAAAATAAAAGCCCACTTTGATGTAAAATTTTAGTTTAAAATCTTTGGCTTCACCAAATCCATGCGGAGTACTGATGGCTTTTATTCCACATCTCTTTGCAGCTATCACGCCAAGAATATCTGATTTATAACCGTGAGTATGAATAATGTCGATATTACGTTCTTTGATTAGCTGGCAAAGTTTACTAATGGCAGAAAAATCAAAGCGCCCATTTAGAGGTACTTCAAATGCTTCTCCAATATCTTTAGGAAACTGATGATAAATTTCTAAATCCTGAGACTGTGACTCTTTTGTTACAGCAAGATCACATCTAACTTTAGAGGGATCTAAATTATTTGCTAATGCTAGTACCCATCGTTCTGCACCATAGAAGCCTGTAGGGCAAATAAATTGCAGCACATTAATTGTTTTCATAGTTTATATATAATCTTAATATTTTTGTGTTATTTTGATAGGGAGCTATTAATGGATTTGAAAAGGTAAACATTCCCTGCACAAGCGGTAAACATATATAAGCCAGTAATAAATCTCAGACCGAAATTCATCAATAAACGAACCTGTAACAACAAAGCTAATAAGGCACCTTCAATCGCTATTACTTGAAAATAGTGATGGGAATTATTTATTGATGGAAAGTTGCAGTTTTACCCGCCTGGTCAGTCGAAAACATGAAATCAATAGTGCCGATAAGAGAATCGGCCCTGGCCACCCTAGTTCGGCTAATGACTGAAACCAAGAAGAATGAACCGCCTTAGTAGTTTGGTGCCAAAAAACAGTTCCTCAGGTACATAATACGGGCTTAGTTTTTGAAATCCTGCCGCGCCTACACCCAAAGGGTGATCTGCAATTAAATTAAATGTAGACATCCATATATGAACCCTGTGAGAACCGCTTTCTCTCTCATCGACTTGAATCTCTTTAGTGTGCCCATTCTCTCCCAGAAAACATCATCAGTTAAATAGATGCCACCACCTAATACCCAATGTTATTATCAAGATCGCACTGGCTTTTTGGTTAGCTTGTTGGAACTTGCTAAATATCATATATAAAATAAAGTAACCACTCGCTACGAGTACGCCTAGAAATGCACCACGGCTATTAATGAGTACCAAGCCCATTGACGATGAACAACACCGAATAAAACAGATAATACCTTTTAATTTCTTGCCACGCCATGCATAATATACGATAAATGTAATCGTGGGCGCCAACATTGCTGCAATTCCATTTGCATCTCCAGTTGTTGCAGTACCTATTCCTTCTACACGCCCTTGCCAGTCCCTCCCACATTGTAAGCTTCAAGTCCAATATATGCGGCTCCTACTAATATATGCCCATAAAGTCCAGTCTAATTTATCAGGTGAGTTATTAGTTTATAGCCAAGGCAATTATTACGAATAATTTTGTTACTTCTATCAAGCCTTTTGGTGATAATCTTGATTAACAGCAACAAAATAGGTCAATATAAACATGGCTAGTATTAATACTAACCATTTTGTTTGTGGTGCATCAAGTAGTTTATTATCACGATAAGAGTTATACCAAAAGTCAAATAGGTAAACATTATAAATGATAACGATAGTAAAGGAATAGGCAGATGCTTAGGGATGTTTGCGACCACCAACGACTTTCTGGGTAAAGAAAATAAACGAGTTGATAAAGATAGAATCCCCAGACAGCATCAACAAAGACGCTAGCACCCAATCCTCCGATATAGGTTGCTATAAATAATAATGCTAGTTTTGACATTAATTAATTTTCGAATACCTGGCTAGCTGTAAATATTAAATGATTTCAAAAATTCTATTGATAGTGTCGAAAAAAAGAAAAATAGAGAGTAATAACAATAGGCTTAGCGACATAGAAAATTTAAAGTTAGATGGTTTCTTATTCGTTTCTAATCTTGCTGATTCCCAGGTTACCTGGATGTTACCTTTTATCGCCTGAATTATGCCTAAGAGAGAGGCTGTATTAATCATTAAGAAGTAATAAGGGTATGAGAAAATTGGTGAGATGTTCGAATATCCTGACTTGATGTAACCGACGGCAGAGAACCATATTAATAATATACCCAGTAACAACATCACTTGAAATAAAAAATATCCATGAGATGAAAGATAAATCATCCCGATTATTGCAAAAATCAAAAAGAATGGGACCAGCCACCTAAGTAGTTTGTGTGAAATTATTTCAAAGCTGAATATTCCAGTATTTAATGGGTTCAGGACGGAACTTACTTTCATGAGACCACGGAAACTTCTGTTCACAATACGTACTTTTCTTCTCGCCTCTTTTTCAAAGTCACCGGCAGTCTCTTCATAACATTTAGCCTCTGGTTCAAAAATCCCACGATAGCCCTTAGTAATAATCTGCAGAGGATTTACAAAATCATTAATATCTTTTTCATCAAGGGGCTCATACAAAAATTTTCTGATTGCGTATATTGCTCCGTCACCACCAACAACAGAATGTAGGCTAGTCTCCATTTTCTTAACTGCTATTTCATATTCCCAATACTTGTTTTCACTTCTGGCGGATGCGGTTACTTGGGTATCCGTATAAAGTGCAGCGCCAACAACATAGCCAATTGCTGGATCATTAAAGTTTCTTACCAGCATCTTGACGGCATTTGGTTCGTATATGGCATTTGCATCAGAGAAAACGATAATCTCTGCCTGTGTTGTTGGCATGGCCAGGTTGAGTCCTGAGGTTTTTCCAAGACGGCCTTCCTGCCGGATAAGCTTTATGCCCTGGTCTTGGTACCTCTTGATTATTTCATCTGTACCGTCGTCTGAACCATCAGATATAAAAATATAGTCGATCTTGTCTCTTGGATAATCTATGGCAAGACTGTTTTGAATTTTGTCTTCTATGACATTTATTTCATTATAACAAGAGACAAAAAGAGCGACTGTTGGTGTTATTTCTGCCTTGTCAACAGGTAGTGGGGTTCTGATTTTACTGAATATAATCAGTAGGATTGGGTAACCGATATAAACATACAATGGTACTATTAAAAAAAGTAGTGTGAGGAAAAGGATAACCATGGTCATAATGAAATGTACTTCCTTGTGAGCGGTCCTATACTATTTGCCAGTCCAAGAGGTAGTCGACTCCAAATGTACTCAGCGATAGCCCTTACCTTGTTATTCGATTTACTGCCCGCAGATATCATCATTTGAGATGAGTTATAAGTCTGCCAGTTTAATGCTACTGGTTTTGCACCCCATTGCCGCTTAAATCGGTACGTCCCTTCATCGAAAGTAGAGCGCCCAAAGTCAAATTGTGTGCAGCCAATGTCACAAGCATATTTTAGTAAGTTCCAATAAAGAAGCATGTTGGGTGCAAGTCGGTTGTAAGCAGAAAGTGTCGAGGCCCATGGAATGACGACCCTGTTATTTAGAATAAGAAGAATTCCAGCGCCAACAACTATATCATCTTTCTTAACCAGTCCGATTATCATATCAAGGGCATAATTATTTCTTATTTGGTTGAACCATTCATACGAATGAGTTGGTGATCCCAATTGTTTCATGTTTCTTGAGAAAACATTAAAAAACTGCTTGACATGAAAGTCCTCTCTACCGCTCTCAAATGTCAGGCCATTTTTCTCGGCTTTTCGAATCTGGCTTCGCAACTTTGATTTGAAATTACTAAATAAGCTCTCTGAAGAATCCGGCAGGTCCAATAACATACTTACTTTTTGGCCGGCAAGCCGCTCAGTATCAATATTTCCAGATGTATCCCTTTCTCTGATGGACAATTTGGTCTTACCAAGGCTTTTAGCGAGATCGAGAGCTTTTTTGATCAGATTGGTTTTTGATATTTCATCATCACATATAATGCCGCCTAAATCACAATAGGGTAAAGAGAAAAGAGTTCCGTCAATGATCGGAGGTTTAATTAAACAAAGGGGTAGTGCACCGGTAATGGTTTTGTCGTTTTCGGCAATTAAGTAAAAAGTCTGGTGACCGTATGCTGAAGTTATCGCGGAATTCCATGCAGACAAATGGTAGGGTGTGGCGTCTTCTCGATTTCGAATATAATGATCCCATGAAGACAAATCGCTGGATTCAACAATTTTTACATTTATCAATCTTTGACTCCGCTAAAAATCCGATCCAAAAACGCAAGTGTTCTTCCTGTGATGTATAAATAAAAAATAACCGCGGTATTTAAAATATATACTGGCGCTAAAACCCTGAATTTCACCATGGCAAAGGTTATAGACATCATATACATCAGTAAAAAATAGAGAACTATTGGGAAGCTATCAGAAAGTACAATACTGGCAATACTACTGCCAGTAATATACAGCAGATTAAACGCGGCAACCCAGCCGACTTTCGATTTACTAAAAGATAGCAGCGTCAAAAAGTCTTCTCGTCCATGCCATCTTTCTCTGTTTATAAAGCCGCTGATGTTCGTTGGGTAGCCTAGATGCATTACAGGAATTATATCGCTCTGCCTAACAGTAGCGCCGATAGCCTGTGCTTTCATGCAAAAATCATAGTCTTCTGCGGTATTCAATGATTCTGAAAAACCACTAATTTGATTAAATAACAAACGACTCGTTATCAGATGCCCAGAATTGATGTAAGAGCCTTTATGTTTGTTGAGTAGAGAAAACCAATATTTATTGAGCCAGGTACTGTTGTTAACAGGCAAACACCGAGATCCAGTAACTAGCATGGGCGTATCATTTAACTGGTTAAGAATATCTGTCATTCGTAAGTGCCACTCTTCTGTGACCAGTACATCGGCATCCAGAAAAATCAGATACTGTCCACATGAAGCATCTACTCCTCGATTGCGAACCGCAGCAATTGTATTATCAGGAGCATGAACCACATGTGTTGAGTAATTAGCGGCTATTTCTGCTGTTTCATCAGTGGAACCGTTGTCAGCAACAATGACTTCATAGGGGCTTGGTGGAGGAAACTGTTGAATGGCTTTCAGTGTGTCAGCAATACAATCTGCTTCGTTGAATGCGGGTATGATTATTGAGAAGAGACAATTTTCTGTTTCCACAAGAATATACCGGCACCCTATTTAGTACTATACAAACGATTATAGAGTGACAAAAAATAGTTAGATCTGAAGCTCAACCAAAGCAACTCATTTTTTAGTGAAATTATAGAAAGTCTTTTAAAAAGATCGAAAAAAGCACCCTGTAATATTCCAGTGAATGAATGATGTGGTGGCTTGCCATAATCCACGGATACACCTTGGACCTCGTGTTTATTGTGTGCCTTGCTCAGATAATAATCATGAGGACCAATGTTTTGCATGAGCAGAACAAGCAAGCGAGTGTATCTGTATGATCCATCTGATTCCAACTCGGATATGGAGTAATCATAAAAGTAATCCGCCTTATGGAGAAGATCGCTGTTGTTATCTGGTGAGTAGTAATAAGCAGCATACAGGATATTAGCTTTACGAATTTCCTGGGCTATCCATGTCTGATTCGGGTACTCAAGTATCTCTGGTTTATCTAAATAAGCATATTCATGCTCCAGCATCCAACTGGCGTAGGCAAGTAGCGACGCTTGGGCATAGAAGAACTTCTCATTCAGTTGATCAAGCTCTTCCTTTAATGCTAGATAACGGCAAAGTGCTTGCAGGAATACTGTATATGACCAGGTGTTTTCAATGTCACCCAGGTTTCTCTTTTTAATATCATCGTTGGGGTGAATGGTCTCCTGAATAATACTTTCAACCTGCGTTAGATAACTATTATTATTTGTTAATTGGTAAGCATCCAACAGTGTGTTGATGAAGTTCCCAGTGCCCCTGGTCAATGGAAATTTATAGGCTGGGATGCTTTCACCAGATACTAAGCGCCTGATGACTTTTATATCCTTAGTGAAGAATTTATACAGTCTGTCCAGGAAGGTACTGGGCCCGCGGTGAAGCTTAATCATCCAATTGCAGAGTTGTAAAACTGCATGCTTTGATGCTTCTGCGCCTGTCAGGTAATAGTGATACATCAAACCTGTTGTGTAGCAGTGCTCGTTACCGGGTCCTCCTCCTTTTTTATAATCAAGGTAGGATTCTGGATTATGATCTCTTGAGAATGTTCTATGAGTACAAGTTGAGGCATCGAGATAATGGTCTGTATGCCAAAATAATCCCCCGTTATACTCATCTCTGTCTTCCACTGTGTGGTAGATGTCAATATCGGTGAGATGCTTGGCGAGGTCGTCCATCAATTCAAACCAGGCAGGGTCACCGCTAACGACAAACTGCAGGGCGAAACCCTTAATCGGGTCATATTGGTTATTGTAATGAGAGACTAATGGTTGACTGCCTTGATACCCAATTGCTTCATGATCCGCATACAGGTCGCCAAAGTTTCGCCATCCAAATTCATCTAATATTTCACGTTTTTCAAAAAAGTTGTTGTTTCCTCTTATCCCTGCATGAATCAGTTCTTCTATCTTGCCATGGTCCGACTGCTCCGTCAGATACGGAAATGCGTTTGCCGCCACATAAGCGCTAAGGGGGAGCTTCGGGATAAGCGGTTTTTCGACCCAATCAAGGGCGGTCTTGTCATCGCTGAAATTGAAATAAAAGGTATGGGTTTTTTTCTCGCCGCCCTGAAGCTCAAAGATATCCGGAAATTGCTTCGGGAAAACCTTTAACGACAAAGTATCCTGATTAACATCAATCGCTTTAGGGAAGTTTTGCCAAAATTTACTGAAGGTAGCAACGCAGTTCAGATATTTTGACTCAATATGAATGATCGGGATCGCTCTCAAACCTTTTGTGACTTCGACTGCATGATGAGTAACATTATATCCCCGCATCTTCAATGGTACGGCACCATGTTTGTTTTTATGATTATTCCCGCACCAGTTATCTCCTCCACTGGATTCCTGGTAAATGCTCAGATCACTTTCATTCTTCAACGAGCACCATTCATCGTCTCTTTCAAGTCGATAGGCAACACCGTCAATATTATGGGAAACCAGGTCTACTCGTAGCTCACTAAAATAAACAGAACCCGGATCGCCTAGATCCCAGGTTCCACCTTGATGTTTGGCCGGGTTTTTATTGAGTATTTCTAGATCACATTTAACGGTCAATGAATTCAAATAAAAGGTCAAAACGGATTCAAATCCGATAAATTCTTTTCTACCTGCTTTCTCAAAGGTTCCTGAAATTATCAGTTTACGGGTCAATCTGTTGTCTGAATGTGTATTTTTTATTTCATCAATTACTACCGGGACAGAGTTACCAGTCTCATCGAGAAGGATCAGCTTGGCGCACACTGTGTTCGGTAATTGGTCTTCTTTTATAGATAACACCCGTAGGAGCGCATTGGGGTCTTTAATGATCTGAAACTCAGCTGTTCCTGTATCTACCTTGTAGCCGTGCTCAATTTTTTCGACCAATAGGCATAGTTCGCCCTGGGTCGTCGTGTTATCTGCAAACGCTATGCGATATTCTTTGAATTGATTGGCGTCTATTGAGCAAAAAAAATCAATAAGGCACCATTTAACACTGCCATCAGGCCATGCTGCGGTTTGTTCCACATGAAATACTTGAGGCAGGGCGTCTTGAAAAAGCTGAATTGATCCTAACTGATTGACCGATCCTTTTGGGAATGGGATGCCAATCCTGATTGGCTCATTATTCCTTGAGACTCCTGTTGTTTCCGTGATCGTGAAACTACAAACCACTGACATCTTTTTTCCTAATCTATGTCTAATTTAGTTAATAATCCAAGCAAAATGGTTGGATTCTGTTCACTTTCAGCATGATTATTTACATTTCAAGCGGGTATTGTATTCGACCCTGGTCTCAACACCAGGATCATGCTTAAGTGGATTGGGTGTAATAATAGACAAAAGAACGGGATATATCTCTATCGCACCCTGCGGGTGCTCATGCTGAGCTGTTATTAGCTGTGCCTCAAACCTGGCGGTCTGGACTGCTTAATGATTTTGATACTGAGGTGTCTGGCATCATGTCGCCTGACTTACCTGAAACCTCAGGTCTGTAGAAGAACAGCAGTCAACCATACGCACCAGCAGCAAAAGCCCTGGAGTGATTGTAGTCATGGTGAATGCTGTAAATATCCAGCGGTCTATTTCCTGGTAGATTACCGCCCTTATGGCTGCTGCCTGTGCATGTAATGTACTCGTTGGACACTAACCGGCCGGATCTACTGCATCTCTTCCTACCAAATCGATACCATAGCTTTCCGTATCTCGGGCGACGGCGATGGAAACCCGGTTTCGTCCCTCGTGTTTTGATTTGTAGAGAAGGCTGTCCGCTAGTTTTATGAGCTTTTCAAATGATATGGCGATGTCCTGGTCCGGCAGATAGGCTGCCACACCAAGACTGCAGGTGCATTTGGAGCCAGGCGCGGTCGTTACAGAGATTTCAGCAACCTGCCGTCGAATGCGTTCGGCCCATTCTATCGCCTGCAGACGACTGACATGACTGAGCACCACAAGAAGCTCCTCTCCGCCACAGCGTCCGCAGTGATCGGATTTCCTCATGCTTTGTTCAAAAGGAATATTACCCAGATAGGTCAAGCTGGAAACCAGGGTTCCGGCAAGGAAAAAAGTATAAGCAAACAGTATAGAGTAGGGCAGGTTTCTGGCCGCGAAGGCTGGCAGTAATCGCAGCCAGCGCAATACTGGGTACAGAGATGATAACCAGCCCGATGGCCAGGCGTATTCCCAGTGAATATTCGACGGCCATCCCGATGTAGGTGATTGGCAGAGCAAGCAGGATAAGCGTCTGAAATAGCAGCCTGATCCAGTCTTTTCTCTCCCAAATTAGGAGCAGTTTCCCAGCGAATAACAGACCAAATACCATTGGCGACATGACCAGGAGTACTATTGAGTGGGTTGACCACCAGGTCTGATTGGGCCAGAGATACTGGAAGGCAAAACCATTCAATGCCAATTGCAGCAGCAAACAACTGCCCAGGTATAGGGTATAAAAAAGAAACAGTGTGGAGCGCAGTATAGATAAAAGCGACCAGAGCTGTCAGCGCAAGTACGAAAATCAGCCCATATTACACGCCGAACCATAACTGGCTGTATACCAAATATTCAGAGAAGGCGGCAGGTGACCAGATGCGCAGGTCCAACGGCATACTGCCTTCAGTTTCAAGCCTGAGATAGAGGTGCTTACCGTCGAGTGACTCCGGTTCCAGAATAAATACGGGATTACGGTATCTTAAATCATGCTGGCTGAATGGAACGGAACCCGGTCCCCTGAAGTGCGCGAGTGGAAATTGTCACCTTGTCTTTTATACCGAGTGGCAAGATCTATCAGGGGGGTAATCAAATTCCAGCAGTAGCGGGCTTTGTGTGCTGTCAAACCCATCCAGGTTCAAGCGCACCCAAACAACACGGTTGTTGAAACCAAGCTGTAACTGTTGCTTCGACAGTGCGGTAAAATTGGATGCATAGGCTGCCGAAGCCACCTGTTCAATACTCAGGCGGTGGCCATCGTCGATGAGGATCTCCAGAGAAGGGCGCGCAAATCCCCCTGAGGGAAGGGAATTATATTCTTGATCAGTTCCTGCAGAGACATCCAGGTTGATACACACCAGATGTAGGCACAAGCAATAAAAGCTGAAGTACCTCACTCTCCTTGTTCATCAAGCTGCTTCCGATTAAACTGAACATTTTCTGGCATTACCTTATACTTTGTTTGCTCAGGTCTCAAATAAGAAACTTCCGTTTATCCAACCGATCCTCAGAAAGTAGTCGCTAAGGTTCAGTGATGGTGGATTTTGCCGTTCCGTTCTGGTCAAATTGGTGTCCGGAATTTGTAGCCGTCATCTGTTGACGGGTAAACCTATGCGGCTTTTTCCAACCCAGCTGTGTGATAATTAATGGCGTCATAATGACTTCTGAATCCTCACAACCCGAAGATTATTCAAGCCTTGTCGAAACCCAGGACAAAGGCCGCAACTATCTATTTTATATAGTAATAATAGCTTTTGTGCTGGTCTTGGTCTGGTACTTTACCAGCGACACACCGGAGCAGGAGATTGAATTGGAAGCACCCCAGAGTCACCAGGAAATTGATCCTGTGATTCGTGCGCAGATCGATGCGGCAAAGCAGCCTGTGACGGCAGATCGGCAGCAGAAACAACAGCCGGAGGGGGCAAACGTCGGCCTGCCACCATCTGCTGTTGACACCAGTGCCGTATCGACAGCGCCCGCCAGTTCTCTAGATATCGCAGCATTGCAGGCTGACAGAATTACTACAAAGCCGGTCAATGCTGGTGAAACTGCCCGATTACTGATCAATTCGGTACGCCAGGGAGAAAAAGACCTAACCCTTGAGCAATTATTTGCTCAGGCCGCTGAACACCAGAATCAGGCAATGAGCACCGATGCCTATCTGCTCTACTTCTTTGCGGCACGTAAGGGGCATGGTCCTTCGGCCTTCGAGCTGGCGAAGATGCACGATCCTGCCCACTTCGAAGCGGGTAGTGAATTGCTGGACGAGCCCGACCCGGTGCAGGCTTACAAATGGTATTCCGTTGCTGTTGAGAGCAACACGGATGGCGCTAAGGAAAAGTTGCAGACGTTGCGCAGCAGTATCGAGGCTGCTGCACAAAGCGGCGATCTGAGTGCCCAGCGTCTGCTTCTGAACTGGAAATAAACCTATGTCTCCGCGAATCCTGCTTCTGGTCTGGTTACTCTGCCTCTTCTTAGGGGGGCAGAGTCTAGTCAGCGCTGCCACCCTGCGGCCATTGTTAATGCCCAATAAACAATCGCTCTATCAGCGGGTGTTGACCAAACCCGGCGCGCTGCTGTTTGCTGAGGCGCAAAAGGGGGAGGGTAAGGAGACTACACCATTCAATGCCTACTATGTCTATGCAAAAAAAGAGCTGAACGGTACGAACTGGCTACAGTTGGGTAGCAACCGGCATGGCCGGATAGCCGGTTGGGTGCCGGAAGCTGACCTGATTCCGTGGAATCAGGGCTTGACCGTTGCATTCCGCGACCCGGTCGGCAACGATCGGGTATTGCTGTTTCGTGATCAGCAGAGCCTCAAGTCTTTGGTGGAAAGTCAGGACAAGAAAGCTTACTCGCAACTCTATGAAGCGGCAGTCAACAGTAAGCTGAGTGCCGAATCTCCGGTCGTCGCGATCCAGCCCAGTGCTTATGTGGATATTCTGAAAGATTTCTACTTGGTGCCGATACGCGATCACGAGGATGTCTTCATGGGTAGTGAGACTGCGCGAATCCTGCAGGTCTCCAGTGTGCCGCTGCTGCCAGCTAAAAAGCAGCCGGTGGCTGTAGAGCCTGCTCAGGCTTCAGTCCCCGCCAAGCCGGTCAAGCGTTTTCGCTCCGGTGTCGTATTCGTCATAGACTCCACCCTCTCCATGGATCCTTACATCAAGCGTACCCATGAAGCGATGCGTAAAATCTATGACACCATAACCAAAGAAGATCTCACGGGGGATGTGAGCTTCGGGTTGATCGCGTTTCGCGACAATCCCGGGGTGGCACCAGGTCTGGGGTATCGGACTAGGAAATTCGTGGATCTGCAGCAAGGGCAGAACGCGGAGAGTTTTTTCAATCAGGTTTCCACCCTGAAGGCAGCAACAGCCTCCAGTCAAGGTTTTATCGAAGACAGCTATGCTGGCATCAACGAGGCCATTGCCGGGATCAACTGGGAGGGGCAGGATGCCCGTTACGTGGTTTTGATCACCGATGCCGGTCCTCGGGATGCCCATGATCCACTCTCCGGCACCGGTATGTCCAGCGAAGGCCTGCGGCGGCTGGCGCAGAACAAAGGTATTGCGCTCTCGGTGCTCCATCTGCTGACACCGGCCTTGTATGCCAACCACGAGCGGGCGGAGAAAAAATACCGTGACCTCTCCTATTACCCCGGTATTGGCAGCTTTTATTTCGGCGTGCAGACTGGGGATGTGCAACGTTTTGGTCGTGTGCTCGACGCCCTGGCTCAGCAGATTACCGATCAGGTGAAAGTGGCGGCGATCGCCCAAGCCGGCAAGCAGATGGCACCGACTCCACCGCCAGTATCACAGCCTAAGGCAAATGAAGAGCCTGATCAGCTTGCCGAGTTCCAGGCCAAGGTGGCCAAGCTGGGTTATGCGCTGCAGATGCGTTATCTGCAGCAAGGGGAAAACCAGCGGATTCCCGATGTCTTCAATGCCTGGTTGATCGATCGTGACTTCAATGATCCGCAACGACAGACCCTGGATATAAGGGTTCTCTTGACCCGGGATCAGCTCAGTGAACTGCACTCTATCATGCGTCAGGTGCTGCAAACCGCGGAAGAGGGGCTGCTCTCGCCGCGCAGCTTCCTGAACGATCTCAAAAGTCTCGCCGCCACCATCTCCCGCGATCCGGAGCAGTTGGGCAGCACGACCCGTGTGACGGGCGCCAGTGAAGGTAATCTGGCCGATATGGGCTTCATGCGGGAATATATCGAGGGCCTGCCTTACACGGGTGAGGTCATGAACCTGTCCTTGGATAACTGGCAGGACTGGCCCGCCAAGGAACAGGTCGCTTTCATTCATCGCCTGGAAGAAAAGATCAACTACTACCAGGTGCTGCATGATCACACCGATCTCTGGGTCACGCTGGATGGTGGCGCGATCTCCGGTGATTCTGTATTCCCCATTGCCCTGGAAATGCTCCCCTGACTGTGAATCCAGTGGATCCCCTGGCAGTATCGGTACCGGGCCATCTCGGTGACAAGGTTCTCATCTACCACATGCGGGATGTGATCAAGACCCGGGAAGCGGAAGGCGCGGCTTTTTGTCTTCGGGTCCCCAGCCTGCAGATTGCCCTGGGGGAGAAGATTGCCCTGATCGGTGAGAGTGGTTGCGGCAAGAGCACTCTGCTCGACATGTTGTCCATGACCCTTAAGCCCAGTTCTATCGGTTCCTTCCGATTTCGCCCGGAACAGGGTGCAGATCCGGTGGATATCTCCGAACTCTGGCGCAAGAATAAGCTCAACAGACTCGGTGACTTGCGACGTCTGCGCATCGGTTATGTGATGCAGACAGGTGGTCTGCTGCCATACCTCACAGTGCGGGAAAATATGAATCTTTCCCGACGCATGCTGAATATGCCGGATGACGACTTAATTGAGGTGCTGGCCGGGGATCTGGGCATCAAACGCCATCTGGACAAACTACCGCATCTACTCTCGGTGGGTGAGCGGCAAAGAGTGGCAATCGGCCGGGCCCTGGCGCATAAGCCCTCTATCGTCATTGCAGACGAGCCGACAGCATCCCTCGACCCGATCGCTGCGGAGCGGATTATGTCGTTGTTCATAGAATTGGTCGATGAGCTGAATATCACGGTCATCGTCGCCAGCCACGCCTGGCGACATATCAATCGGCTCGGTTTACGTCACCTCTCGCACAAAACCCAGCGGCAGAAGGACGGCTCCTTGACTGAAACCGTAGTGAAGGGTTGATGCTGAAACGGGTCAGGAATCTCTTCTGGCTGGCCAGTCGGGATTATCACAATGAGTGGCAGATGTCGGGTTTCTTCGTGCTGGCCCTGGCTGCCGTGCTGGGGCCGATGATGATCCTCTTCGGGCTCAAGTTCGGCATCATCGGCAGCATGCTGGACAATCTGATCGAGGATCCGCGCAATCATGAGATCCGTCCGATCGGCAGTGGTCGGTATGATGCAGACTGGATCAGTAAATTGCGAGAGCGCCCCGAGGTCGCTTTCATTATTCCCCGGACCCGCGCCATTGCAGCGACCATGCAGTTGAAGAGTCAGCAATCCAGTCGGATTATTGCGGTAGAGATGATCCCGACTGATCGGGACGATCCGCTGTTGCGTAGTCAGACGGTCCCCGCAAATCTGCAGCAATTGGTACTCTCCGAATCGGTTGCAGCCAAACTCAATGTTTCCAAGGGTGAGAGTGTCAATGGCAGTTTTTCCCGACGCTTTCAGGGTAGCAGTGAGCGGGTGCATCTTGAGCTAAAGGTGGTGGATATTGCCCCAGCCGGGAGTTTTTCCAGGGATGGTGCCTTTGTGTCACTTTCATTGGTAGAAGCAGCGGAGGATTTTCGCGACGGCAGGGCGGTTCCCAGTCTCGGTTGGGAAGGGAGTGATGCGGATGGTCGGACTCGGACCTACCCCAGCTTCCGCCTCTATACCCGCTCTATCTATGACGTGTCTCCCATCAGCAAGGCGCTGGAAAAACTGGGAATTGAGGTGCGCACCCGGGCGGCGGATATCGAGATTGTGCGGAATATGGACCACAATCTGACCGCTGTCTTCTGGGTTATAGCGGTCATCGGTCTGCTCGGCTTTTCCTTTTCGCTGGGGGCCAGTCTGTGGGCCAATGTAGACCGTAAACGCAAAGAGCTGAGCGTGCTGCGTCTGGTGGGTTTCCGCACCGGCGATATCATCTGGTTCCCGGTGATCCAGTCTTTCTACACTGCCATTCTAGGTTGGGGAACCGCTTCCGTGATCTACCTGGGTGTCTCGTTCATTATCAATAAGATGTTCATCAAGCAGCTGGAGCAGGGCGATACGGTCTGCACACTGTTGCCTGAACATTTTCTCGTTGCCCTGGGTCTGACTATTGTATCCGCCTTCCTGGCGGCAGGCATGGCCGGTTATCGTGCAGCAAAAATCGAACCCTCAGAGGGTCTGCGGGATATTTGACGGGGTGGAGTTGTCAGCTGGCTGCATGCTTCCAGGGTTGGTTGCTGTCCAACAGCACTCAGTGGTTTGTCAGACGGCGAGTGAATCAAGCAGATCTAGGCAACTTACCAGTGGCTTGGAAATGATCACATGAGGTCTGGCGGGTTGTTGATGAATTCTGTTTTTTGCTGGCCGGCCAAATCGAGAGGAGGCCGAGACAAATCCCGCGTCACCTGCCGCTAGGTTTTTCAGGGCTGCAGGGATTACATTAATCTCCTTTTGAATGGCATGGCAGATAATATGCTGATGGTGTTTGCCAAATTGCTTTCCCACCAGACAGCATTCAGGAAACAGCGCAATGCTATTTCCTTGCAAGGCAAACTCCAATATCCAGTCAATGTCATCAGCCTGGAAACTCCCATCTTGATCACGTATGACAGGGATTGCACCCCAAACCTTTAACCAAAGATTACTGATAGGATTGTCGAAAATCTTCCTGTCGGCAAGCCAGCGAACCGGAAGTTGGTGACGGGGTAGGGCGGCTGGTATCACTACCACATCAAGATGAGTGAGATGTGGCGCGGCAGCGACAATTAACGGTTTTTCGAGCTTGTCGATTTCACTATGACGGGAGATGTGAATACGCTTTATTCGTTTGAAATAGAAACGAACGGCGAAGTAAATGGCATTCTGTAACAGCCAGGCTGAAACAGCGAAAAAATCCCGTGAACTCTGTGCAGTCATGGATGGACCCAATTATGGGTCCATCCAGTTAGACCACTAGATCTAAAACATCGTTGTTCAAAAAAACTTAAGATGATCAGCCCGGCTATGTATGCTTCAGCATGGCTACTTTGTAAAACAGCCCAATTATCTCATAGGGAGTTCATCTAGTCTTGTTCCATTATGCTCATCGCGTCAATTCCGAAGTTTATATTATTTCGGTGTCACTTCCGTGCATATACAAAGTGCTCAGGGCCGAATAGTGTTCCAATCGATTAGTAACTCCTTGTCAATGCATATCCGCCTCGACCTTGAATGCGTTGAGCATGATGTCGCCCGCAACGTTTTGTGCACCATGGGCCAGGGCATCGAAGATTTCGCGTTCTGAACAATCCTTTCCTTTCAGCTCCTCAATCTCTGCGGCGGTAGTTCCATTGGAGTCATTCACCGTCTTCACTACAAACTGCAGCAGGGCCTTCTCCTTCTCATCCAGCGGCGCTAGCATGGGATCACGGACACACTCCGCAATCTGCTCCTGGTTCATGCCATGCATCTGGATCAACATCCCAGCATTAAATCCGATGCAGTATTCACAGTGCTGCGCTTCAGAGATCAGGTGTCTGATCAGAGTAAAAAGTTTTTGTGACAGAGTGGGGTGTTGGAGCGATTCCTTGATGCCGTTCCAATGGCGTGCCATGTGTTCGGGATTGATACTGTCCAGCTTGATTGCATTGGGTACGGAACCGAACATAGCGTTTATCTCATTGTAGATTTCCGCTACGGTGCCTGTTGCGTTTTTCGGTTCTATGGTGTTGATTAATGGCATTAAATTTCTCCAAGTGATTATTTTATATACATACAGTAAGTAGGTCTCGTCATACCCAGAGCGCCAGAACGCCGCCGGCTATTGCGCTGAGCAGGGCCAGGATCTCGGCAACCCTTCCCACCTCAACAGCCAGTGGTAGCAACTCAGAGAAGCCAATGGCTGCGACGGCAAACAGCAGAAACCAGAGTGGTGGATAGAGTCGTGGCAACTTCATCCGGCCAGTCCCAGCGGGTGTGGAGGGTGTCATGTTCTTATCCTCAGCTTAATCTCAATTCGGTTTCAGACGAATAGATTCACATCGGCCTTCTGGGCGATCGGCAGAAAGCTTGCAGCGCCCACCCAGTCAGCGACTTCGTCCATAAACTCCTCGCGCTTCCAGTCAAACAGGTCGACAGTCATCTGACAGGCGATCAACTTTACATCGGCCTCGACGCACAGCGATCGCAGTTCTTCGATGCTCGCCACTCCCTTCTGTTGCATGCCCTTTTTCATCAGACTGCTGGCGGCATCCTGGAAGCCTGGCAGATTGGCCATCAGGCTGGTTGGAAGATTGAGTTCCCTTCCTTTCAGCCAGCTCGGTCCGCTGGGCAGCTTCATCGGCATTGCCGGATTTCCCAGTGGAGTGACCTTGAGATCCAGTTCCCGCTTCAGCAGTGTCAGACCGTAGAAGGTGAAGAAGATCGCCACGTCCCAGCCCAGGGCTGCGGCAGTGGAGGCAAGGATAAAAGGTGGGTAGGCCATGTCCAAGGTGCCTTTGGTGGCGATGATCGTCATGCTCGGTACATGGGCGGCCTCGTGTTCGATCATCTTTTTGGTAAAGCGCTCATCGAACCAGGCGTCAAGGTCATTGATATTGTTGTTAATGGCTGCGGTCGTTGATTTCATGGAGGACTCCTGCTCAGGCTTTGCGGATCAGAAAGGTGAACTCGCCGCTGGACGCGGCTGATTCCAGCAGTTCATTGCCGGTCTGCAGGCAGAATGACTCGATATCTTTCACCGATCCGGGATCAGATGAGAGCATCATGAGGGTCTCGCCGGGGTTCAGGCCCGTCAGCTGCTTTTTGGTTTTCAGGATGGGTAGTGGGCAGTTGAGCCCCCGTGCATCCAGTGTGGCATTGGCACTTTGCATGATTGGATTCTCCATCATAGTTGACCGGTCGGTTAAGACCGGAGGTAAAAAATTTTACGAGCGAATACGGATATCGGCCATTGATGGCATCAACTCACGGACAACTTCCGGGTCGTTGCGGGTCTTGGCCAGCAACATGATGCCTTCCGCATAGGCCAGCATCGCTTTTGCCGTGGCGGGGATATTGATTTCATCCACTTCGCCGCAGGCGACGGCCGCGTCCAGACTGTCCCTGAAATGGCCTTCCATCTGACTGAACACTGTCTCTACTTTGTGTCGCAGAACTTCATCCTGGGTGCTCATCTCTGCTGCTATATTGCCAAACGGGCAACCCAGGGTATGGCCTGTTTCATCAGCGATATCCTTCTGGAACCGGTAAGCCAGTTCTGCGAGTTTTTTGAGACGCTTGAGGGGTGACAGAGCAGGAGAGAAGGCCTCTGCAAATATCTGTTCCTTGAACTCAACGAAAAACTCGTCAATTACCGCCAGGGTTAACTCCTGTTTAGAGGTAAAGAAATGGTAGAAGCTGCCTTTTTTCACTCCGGCAGCTGTACAGATGGCGGCCACTCCGACGTCTGAATAGCTGCGTGCGTAAATGAGATCCCTGGCGCTCTCCAGGATTCGTTGGCGTGTATCAACGGTTGCATTCATGTCAATGATTATAATTGACCGGTCGGTCAAGTCAAGCGGCTAAGAGGATATTGCCGTTAGGCAGACACTCCTGATGGAGATCAAATCAACACTTGGCTATGGCGGCACCATTCACAATTTTGAGAATTATGTGCTGCGGGGCCGTAAAAAGTAGCATCATCGATTGCATGAAAACTTTTCCAGGCTGGATGAATTACTCAGCCGATATTCCAATCTGCCAACCTTGTTGGGAGTGGAAAAAGCAGCTATTTCCAGTCTCACCCAGGGTGTCCATCTCTACCGCAGTAAATTGGATGCAATTAAAACAGGGTAGCGGATGGAAAGTACCTCCATGAAATCGATAGCATTTGAGCTTACAGCCTCGCGTATTCTATCTACCGGTACTTGGTGCTTGCGCTCCACCGTGCTTCACTGATAATAATGTCTCTAAATTAGAATGGGTAACAGCAGCATGAAGCTCCTTGTCCTGGGCGCTGGTGCCGTTGGGCTCAGCCTGGCGGCACGCCTGTCGCCGTTTTGCGAAGTCCATGCCCTGTGCCGGGCGCAGCACGCAGCTGCCATTGCACAACAGGGCTTCCGCATGAGCGGCATCTGGGGCAGCGGCAACTTTAACTTCTATGCTGCTCCGGAACTGCCTTCGGACCAAAGGTTCGATTACTGTCTGGTCACCGCCAAGTCACAGCAGACCCGCGCCCTTTGTGAACAGTACCATCAGGTATTGGAAGATGCAGAGGTCGTCAGCCTGCAGAACGGCATCGGCAATGAGGAGATCCTGGCGGAGTACAGCAAGCGGGTGATCGGCGGTACTATCATCACCGGCTTCGAATGGCGTGGCCCGGCGCAGGTCCATGTCACCGTGGAGGCCGGACCCATCCGGCTGGGGCGTTTTCCTTCCGGCCTGGACAGCGGGGTGGAGCGACTGGTCGAACTGTTCCGCCTGGCCGGGCTCAGTGTACAGGCCAGCGAATTCATCCGTACCGATCTGTGGGCCAAGACCCTCTACAACTGTGCCCTCAATCCGCTGGGCGCGATCCTCGACGTACCCTATGGCCGACTGGCAGACCGCCACAGCTGGATGCTCATTCAACGGGTGATCGATGAGGCCTTCGAAGTCTGTCGGGTAAAGGGTATTCCACTGCGCTGGGAATCGGCTGCAGACTACCTGCAGTACCTCGAGACCGTGCAGTTGCCCGCCACCGCCGATCACCACTCCTCAATGCTGCAGGACATTCAGAAGGGACGGGAGACCGAGATCGATTTTCTTAATGGGGCGATTGTCAGATTGGGTGAACAACAGGGTATTGCTACCCCTATCAACCAAGCCCTGGTCGAGTTGATTCGCTTCAAGACCGGCCGAGGTTATGGTTGAACAGGTCTTCGCGAAACAGCGACTGTCGGGATATCTCAGCGCTTTCTGGCTAAGGTGAGTCCATCACCGATGGGCACCAGGCTGATGCTGACCCGTTCGTCTTGGTGCAGTCGGTCATTGAGTTCACGCAGTGCTTGGGTGTCCGCATCCTGATCATCAGGGTCGGCGACTGCACCATCCCATAAAGTATTGTCGAATAGCAGCAGCCCGTTGGGGCGAAGCAGTTTGAGGCAACGTTCGTAGTAGTTCAGGGAGTTGGTTTTATCGGCATCGATGAAGGCCATATCGAAACGATCGGCCTCACCCTGCTCAAGCAGGCGGTCAAGCGTGCTCAGGGCCGGCGCTATGTGCAACTGGATGCGCTTATCGATACCGGCCTCTCGCCAGAAAGGGCGAGCGATATCGGTCCATTCCTTGTTGATATCACAACACACCAGAAGCCCGTTGTCGGGCATGGCCTGGGCCATGCACAGCGCGCTGTAACCGGTGAATGTGCCGATCTCAATGATGCGTTCGGCGCCGATCAATTCCACCAGCAGGGCCATGAACTGTCCTTGCTCAGGTGCTATCTGCATACGGCTCATCTCCTGCAGCGCGGTCTTCTCCCGCAGCCTGCGCATCAAGGGGCTTTCCCGTACTGAGTGATTCAGCAGATACTGGTAGAGTTTGTCATCCAGGCTCAGGGTACGCTTGCTCATGTCGATATCTCATTGCTTATTGAACTAGTCATCAGGTACGACTGATAAATTGTGCCAGAGTTTGGTAGACAGTTTTCTTTTCCAACATTGTGTCATCACAACTCAATCTGTGCTTCATGTGGCTTCATCTAATCTATAAAAGCGCATAGCGCTATGGGGAACGCGCACGCTACTCGGCCAGGCGCCGTCTTCAGATTCAGAGCGCTGAGGGGTAATGGATATGGGCTCCTGAGTCGTTGCCCTTTGCCAATTCCACCATCATAGTTGCGACCCTTTCGGCTTGCACCGGACGCAGGCGCCGCACGGGTCCGATAAAAAGTGGCATCATGATTTTAGCCAAGGGTTTAAGCATCTCCTCGCTCATACGGGGCTCGGTGCGTGATCCCAACAGCATCGACGGTCGTAGAATGTGCACACAGTGAAAGGGTAGCTGTCGAACGGCCTCTTCCGTACGGCCCTTGATACGGCTGTAGAAAACCGGGGAATGGGTATCGGCGCCCACTGCGGATATAAGTAAAAATTGTCGGACATCCATCGCTGAGGCCAGTTCAGCGATTTTTTTCACATAGCCATAATCGACCTTTTCAAAGGCGTCCTGTGACCCTGCGGCTTTGATTGTGGTTCCGAGACAGCAGAACAGGGTATCGACGTCGAATAACTCACGGTACTCGCTGAGCCTGTCGAACTGGATCAGGTGTTCGACAAGTTTTGCATGGTGGCGCTCAAGTGGTCGGCGGGTCAGTGCAGTGACCTGTTTGACTTCGGCTTCTTCCAGTAGACGAGTCATGCATAAGCCTCCAATCAAGCCGGATGCTCCGACGACCATGGTGCGAGATCCTAGCATTTGGTTTTATCCCCCCGACTTTTGATACCATCGCTAGCAATCTAATTCGATTTCTTGTTGGAATCCAGTCGCTGATTGAGTGATGGTATCCGATATACATAGACGACACGCAGAATCTGTAGTTGTCGCGACTGGTCCCTGATGACTCTGTCTGAATAATCTCCCCAGATTTCCAGGAGGAATTAACCATGCCCTTACCACAAACTCAGGAAGAGGATGAAACCCTGATTCCGCTTTGGGTCTTCTTTGCCGCCGGCACCAAGTGGATGGGAGGGTTTGTCGGCGGTTGTCTCGGCTGGTATCTGACCCAGATGGTCACTGCGGATCAATCCTGGGTCTATTTGATGACAGGCGTCGTCACGTTCGCGGGATGGTCTACAGGTACCTACGTGGATATCAATACGTATGTTAAAGAGAGACTCGGGTAACCAGGATCACAACCGGTGGCTTGCAGATCCCTAATTGATTCATCCAGTGGTTTATTTGCAATAAGCCAACGTATGCTGCCCCTTGAAAAGGTGCATGATTTGAGAGCTTTGCCCTACCAGAAATCAGCTGGATGGCTCAAAATGGTGTGAATTCTCCTTGTTTCGGTAACAAACGTATCCAAGGCTGATAGCGCCGTAAGGTCTCGGGCAAGGCAGCGAGCGCCTGTCTTGCATCAGACACCGTGGGATAGAGGCCATACAACAGCGTATACCAGTCATCACCCTCCCTCTGGGTATGCAGAATGGCTCTTTCCCCATCCAGTTCCGACTGTGCGGCATAGGCCAACAGCGACCCCCTATCCGACGCGCCGATCAGTTGAATGCTGTAAGCCCTTGCGGCGGCCCAGTCCCGCCATTGTTGGACACCTGCCGGCAGGGTCCTGTTCTGCAGATCCTTCCTGAGTTCCCTCAAGGTCTGTTGGAGCTGCTCGATCCTTGTGTCCAATGCCTGCTGGCGTTCGAGGGCCACTTGGCCTTGTTCCTCGACCTTTACCAAACGCTGCTTCGTATTGGCTCCATCGACGTTTGTCGCCGGGTCCCCAGTGTCGATTGTGATCAGCCGTTCCTGCAAGTCGTTCAGACGCGCCGTCAGCTGCTGTTGGGCTTGCTGCATCTCCACCAGTTGGGCGGCATCAATGGCCTGCGCGTCACCTGCAGAGGATTCAACACCTGCCTGTAAACGCTGCTCAAGCTCCTGGCGGCTGACGTGGATCTCATTCTGTTGGTTGATCTTTTCCACCAGGCCGCGTTCAGTGTCGTCCAGCTTTTTCTGCAGTATCTGATAAACGCCGATACCCACCAGCAGTACAAGCAGGAATGATCCGGCGATGGCAAGGGTCTGACGCCAATCGATCGACCGGAGGTTTTCCACCTGGCCATGCAGTTGGGTCAAATCCAGGTTCAAGCGTTTTGAATCCACCTGGTGTTTGCTTGCCTCAGCAACCACGCCCTGCAAATCCTCCGCCTGTTGGATTTGTTGGCTGGCGAGTTCCTGTTGCCCAGATTGCAGCCCTGCCTGATCTTGTTCCAGCGTCTGCATACCCTGCTCGAGGAGAAGAAAACGTTGCTGTTGGTTCTCCGTCCCGGCCTGGATCAGGCGCTGCTGCTCAGCCTGCAGCTCATCCAGGTCTTGCAGGCGCCCCTGAAAACGAGATTCCAGGCCCGTTAACTGCTGTTCGGTCTGCTGCTGCGCATGCTTGTTGTCCTCGACTTCTCCCAGCAGAGCATTGAGGCGGAGGTCGAGGGAACCCTGTTCTGCGGCCACATGTTCGCGCAATTCATGCAGTTGGCTTTCCAAGGTCCCGCCGTGCTCCCGGGTCGCCTCGTTATCGCCCTGTAATATTTGCAGTTGCTCCGCCAGCCCATCGATTCGAGCGGCTGCCTGACCCTGTGTTGCCAACTGGCCTGACAGCTCATCGAGCTGCCGGGTCAATCCGCCGATCTCCTTGCGCTGCTGCGTGAGGGCGGTTTCACTGCCGCTGATGCGTGCGTTTAGCGGCATGATGTCTGCCTTCGGCAATATGCTGCTTTGCAGTTCTTCGATCGCCTCTTCCAGACTCGGGATATGTGCCGCAATCTGCTCCAGCTGCTGCTCTAAGGCGTCTCTGGCCTGCTTGTCTTCCTCCTGGTCGCTGAGCGCTTTGAGGTCGGTCATCATGGACTCTAGCCCACCGATGCGTTCCTCCAGAGTCTGTTGCAATAGTGCCGCCCGTTCCTGCTGGTTGTCGACGCGGGTATCGGCGAACTGGGTTCTGGCATTGGTCTCGCCGATGCGGGTGGAAAGGTCAAGCAGGCGCCCTTCCAGCGCCTTGTGCAGACTGGTGAACTGGGTTTGTTGGTCTTCGAGCTGTTCGATCTTCTGCTGGAGGAGGCCGTTGATCTCCAGCGGTTGCCGAGGGCTGTGGATGCTGGAGTTCTTTGTCTGGCTGAGTTGTCGCTCGAGTTTTTTCTCCAGTTCAGCCACATTGCCCTGCAGGTCGTAAACCTGAGTCTCATAAGTGGAGTCACGTATTTCGAGTTCGCTTTCATTCTCTTCCAGATTGCGGATATGCGTGGTGATATCCGCCGTTTCACGTCGCATGTCGTCTATCTTGTTGGCGAGGCGCTTCAGGTATTGGCGCACCTCTTTTAACCGGGTGCTGTGATCCTGCTGCTCAGTTTTTAGTGACGCAACCTCTCCCTCCAGCCGCTCAAAGTTGGCAAGAGGCATCTGCTGCTCAGATGCGGATCCCGCCCTGGACTCTGCCGATTGGATCTGATCACTCAGCTTCTGCCACTGTTCGGTCAGGCGCTTCTCATCTGCGCTGAGCTGATTGTAATGCTCCTGCAGCTCCCGCAAATGCTGCCAGAACAGGACATTGTCCTCGCCATGCTTATTGATCTGTAAAGTCTGCTTGAGCTTTTCGTAAGAGACATTGTTCAGACGGCTGTTCAGATCGGCGAACTGCTTTGTGAGCTGCTCGACCGACCCCGCCAGGGCTTTCTTTGAAAGGTTTTTATTTTTCGGCATGGGAGACACCAGAATCAATTGCAACTTTGCCGTCTTCATTGAGAGACAGAGATTTCATCTCCCCTATTATCATGCCTGTAAACCAGTGTCACAACCGATCCCTTCGAAGATCACTTGCATGCAACCACGATTAACGACACATGCGGAATTAAACACCCACCCGCTGTCCCATACTGGTGGAGATTTTTTTACCACAGAAGATGACGGGCGAGGCATTGCGTGAGGTCCGCCTGATGGTCAGCCGGGCAGGGTAGTGCCCAGGCTGTGCTGGATGTGCTGAGCGCCGCGATCCAGGGGGTGAGATCCGCAAGTCCCGACTGGCGATTCTGGCGGGGCTGATCCGGCGTTACAAGTCTTGCAGCTCCGATGCCGCACCTGCATTGGCCGAATGCTGATTTTCATTTCATTTGTAGTGTTCAGGGGACACATAGTGTTCAGGGGACACATGACTTAATGTGTTCAGGGGACACATGACTTAATTACTAGAATTTCGGATTCCATCACGTTAATGGATTATTCGTTACAAGGTTGACTCTAAAGAGCCTCCATCGCCGCTCTCTGTTATCTAAGCAAAATCTGCCAGGTCCTCACAAACTCAATTGCTCCATCACTGAGGTCCGCCACGCTTTAAACTATATCGTCCGCCCTGCTTGTCTTGGAGCGGCTTGATGCGCATATCCGTTCACCTAGAGCCAGGACAAGGTGCTGGTGGTGGTGATTCTTAAGTCCTATGGCTTCCATAAGCAGGAAGATGACCTCACGGGTCACAGCTGGTGTTCATGACCAGACTGGATTGGGCCTATGTGTTCCGGGCAATCAATGGACTGGCGGTACTCAACGTAGTGAACAAACAGGCAGGGCAATACGAGCAGATGCTGCAGATCAACAAGGATTATGAGTCCTGGGTGATGCCAAAACAGCACCCCCAGTGCCAATTTGGCACCCTCAAAAGAACATAACCAACAGATAGATACTTTCCAAAAGACAACCACCACCACTACCGACACAGGTGGCTGCAGGCGAGTCGCCACTGCCCCGTCGTGGTGGTGGTGAGTTGATTTTTCCGCGGGAGATGACGGGCGAGGAACTGCTCGGGGCCTGCAACCTGATCAGATGTATATTATTCGATCTCGATCAGTTTTTCACCCTGCTCAAGGGCTTTCATGATCTCTGGAAATAGTGGGCAGAACCAGTTCAGCAATGCCTGACGGCGCGTATTACCCAAGCGGATCCAGACAACTGGCGGACCATCTGCTTCCAGGGTGGCAAGTGTCACGAAATCCGAGTCTTTGCTGATGATGGCCGCACCGGTCTCTTGAGCCTGTTGCCAGATGGCCCGATCGCTGGCATCTGCCATCTGAAGATCGGCGACATGTTGGGCCGTCTGCCCCTGGCTTGATATCCAGCGGGCTAGCGCGGTGGGGAGCTGGGCGTCAACCAGAAAGCGCATTCAGGCGACGTGCATAACCTTGTGGTCAAGCCGCTTGGCGGCATATTCCAGTGCAGCACTGATGTCCTCGTCCTCCAGATAGGCATAGTCCTCGATGATCTCTTCCCTTGTCGCTCCCGCAGCCAGTAGATCGAGGATATCCGACACCCTGATCCTGAGCCCACGGATGCAGGGGCGACCACCGCACTGATGAGGATCGATGGTAATACGCTGCAGTTCGCTCATGTATGATGGGCCTTCTCTAATGTTCAATCGTTTGGATATCCTCGACTAGCCAGTTGAGTATACAACGCCGGACTCGGGTTTGCTGATGCTATGGTACACCTGCCTTGTAGCAAGTTAGACTGCCAGACTGCTTGCAGTGGCTCGATAATCAGATTGCTTGGTACTTTTTATCGGTGTGCAGATGCTGTACGCAAATCTGGCACAGGAACATTCGCATTCAGCGTAGAACTACTACTGGACGACCATGAGTCACACTGGAAATATGAGTAGAATCAAGACGAAAAATGCGGGCTTTATAACCCGATGATTCGATTAAGAAAAAGCTGGTGCCGAGGGCGGGGCTTGAACCCGCATAGTGTCACCATCGGTGGGTTTTGAATCCACATATTATTTACCAAGTATCTATAAATCAATAAGTTATCGCGTGTTGCCCCGCGCTTATGTGACTCAAAGTGACTCATTTGGTCATGATGTGACTGGAGTAAGTCACGATTTGGTTACACTATTTCTTACAAGATAGGTATTGTGTCCCCAGGGTATTGTGTCCCCAGAATTACCCCCCCAGAATTATCCCCCCAGAATTATCCCCAGAATTACCAGAATTCCAAGCCATTCCCCCAGGTACGTATCCCTCACCCGAGGTACACCACCCTCCCACTCAGCTACAGGTAAGCCAGTGAATTCCTCAGGGGGCTGATGTAGTGGTGATTATTCACAAAGCACCCACAGTTATGGTGCTTTTTGTCCATACATATACACAGCTAATGCACAACATATAGTTAAAAAAAAAATATATACACAATATGTTGTGTTTAGTGCTTGATAGATAGTAATCCTCTGTTAAATTTAGGTTAATAGCTGCTTGGTTGGCGTGTGGCTAATTTGGCAAACCAATTGTGATTACTGGAGAAATACCAATGCGTAAAGATCGAGATAGAACTGTGTACCGCCGTGATGATGAATAAGTATGACTAATTCAAAATATCCAAATGCAAACATAAAGAAGATTGGTAATAAAAAGATGGAATTTTTCTTTGCCGACGATACAACTCAGAAGACCTCTCGAGAAGGAATGGGAAAAATCCTCGGTTTTGGTGGGATTTTTGTCCCTGAAGATACCCTTGGTAGCCTAGAGGGTGAGATCAATGGCATCTGTGATTCTTTTGGGATTCCCCATGGCGAAGAGATCAAATGGTCCCCCAAAAGAAAATCATGGATCTATGACAACCTTCGTGGCGAGGAAAGGATTGCTTGCTATTCAGAAGTGCTTGAAGCCGCAAAGAATTCGGGCTGTAGAGCACTTGTTGTAGCTTGGGATACAGGCCGAACCACCCTCAAAGGGGAGCGAGCTTTCAAAAAGGTTGTAGATTTTGCATTTGAGCGGGTTGCAATGCACTTGGCCAAGAATGGATCTTTAGGGGTGATTGTGGCTGATAGGCCAGGCGGTGGTCACAAGGAAGATGACCAGTTCCTGGCGGATTTTCTTGAACGGGTTAATGAGGGCACCGATTATGTCGTACCTGAACATGTGCCTATAAACATCTTAACAACGCCTTCTCATCTACAGCGACACCTTCAGATTGCTGATCTAGTCACGGCAATCACATGTGCAATGGTGGGTGGTCAGGTCACCTACGCAAAACCATATTTCCCGATAATCATGGAAATGCTCATATCGAACAACCACGGTTATATTGGAGGGACAGGCTTAAAAGTTTTTCCTGACGACCTTGTTAATCTTTATCATTGGGTGTTAGGTGAAGCCCATTTCGTTAAGGTGGCAATGAATGCCGGGTTTCCATTGCCTGATCCTGCTCGTCCATACTCGGAAGATGGTGTGTAGAGAGGGCAGAGGTTAGCTCTGGTATGCATGATAAGGGTTACCTGAGCGACAGGGTTACGAATTTTTTCTTGGGACCAATACATATCTCTCATAAAGGATTTTTTCGTAATCTTGGGTATGAGTGGGGTCACTTTCTTATGCGCATCTTCACCGTCTAGAAGTTGAGAAGAACGATATAAGATTCAAGTGTGGGGTACAGAACGTGAGGTACAGGAAGCTACTTATATTTCACTAACTCATTGATTCTATCGCCAATGAATGAGCTGGTACCGAGGGCGGGACTTGAACCCGCACAGTGTCACCACCGGTGGATTTTGAATCCACTGCGTCTACCAATTCCGCCACCTCGGCTAGAAGCCGGTAAGTATACAGGAATTTCATTGCAAGCAAATTCCCTGGGAGTGTTTTTGTCGCTCGATGGGAGCTGGTCGGTAGCCGTGCAGTATGTTGGCTCAGGAGCGGAAATAGCTGCAGAACCAACCTACAGTAGTCTTTCGGGGCCGCATCAGGACATGGCTACATAGAGTTTTTCGTCTGGACTATAAGAAGGCAGCTGAGGCTTGCCAAAATAGTTGCCCTGGCCTAACTCAAATCCTATTGAATGGAGTTTTTGCGCCAGTTCGGGTGTTTCAATACCCTCCGCGATCAGACAGTAGCCGGACTCCTCTATCATCCGCACCAAATGTCTCAGGATAGGTTGCTGTTTTGGGTCGTTGATGAGATGCGTGAGTGAAATATCGAATTTTACGATATCAACCGGCATATGCCCCAGATAACGCAGTGAGGAGTAACCACTGCCAAAATCATCCAGGGCGATCTTGAAGCCCATTTTTTGCAGCTTGGTGAGGTTTTGAGTGGCGGTGTTTAGCTGTGTAATCAGTGCGGTCTCGGTGATTTCGATGGCCAACCGATAGTCCTTCACATAATGCTGAAATGCAGCCAACTGCTGGACGATGTCATTTTCAACCAGTGCCGGAGCGGAAAGGTTGATGGAAATGCCTGTGTTATCCGGGAAGACCCTGTTCTGCAGATCTTCGCGGATTTTGCTGATCACCATTCGGTCGAACTCCAGTTCGAGTCGCCGAGCCTCAACCAATGGGAAGATATGGGATGGCAGGATGATTTTATCATCGCGCACGATCCTTACCAGGGCTTCGTAGTATTGGACCTCGCCGTCCGGCAGACTTACTATCGGTTGATAGTGCATCACCAGTCCAGCGCCGCTGTTTACGGCCTCATAAACCGCGTTGTGAGTCCAGCTGGAAAACAAACCCTTTGCTTCTTCTGCCATTTCCGGGGTGAATTTTGCGATGTGCGACTGGCCGGGCCGCTTGGCTGAATACATGGCAACATCCGCCTGCCACTGGAGGGCGAGCAGGGAGCTGGGATTCTGCGCATTACTCTGGGCCAGGCCGATACTGACTCTTACCGGTTCTTTGACACCTAACTTTTCAAAGGGGTAAGTTGCAATGGCCTGCAGGCATCTTTCGGCAATCTGTTGTGCCTCTATTGGCGGACAGTCGATGAGCACTGCCGCAAATTCGTCACCGCCGAGGCGAAACAGATACTCGCCTTTGCGTAATACCCCCATGACCGCCCGGCTGATCCCTATCAGGACCTCATCTCCCACCTGATGCCCATAGGTATCATTAATGGCTTTGAAGTGGTTGATGTCTATCAGGATCAGGCAGATTTTACTCCGACTGTCGGTAAAGACATGCCGGATGTCTCGACAATATTCATCGAAAGCGCGGCGGTTTTTTACCCCGGTTAGTGGATCATGATGGGCCAGGTTCCATAACTCTCTGTTCTTCTCATCCAGGCTGGAATTAACCTCGTTCAACTTAGTGTGGTAATCGTTGAGGGATTCGCGGACTTTGTCCAGTTCCAGGATGGGCAGGCGTTTCTCGAAGGCCTCTGGAATGGGTTGGTAACTGTTATTTTTCAAGATATCGATATGCTGGGAGATCTGTCGGATAGGGCGGCCGATCAGCCAGGCAGTCAAAGGGAAAAACAGCAGGGTAAAGACGCCCAGCATTACACTAAGCCTGAGTAGTGCCTGAGTCATCAGGTCTTTTAAGGCTTCCGTCAGCGGATCGCTGAGTAGTTCAAAGTCGATTTTTTTCGGCATTTCTGTCCAGACAAACAGGTCATTCTCCTGGAACTGGAAGCGGATCGATTCCTGATCGATCTGACTGAAGCGACCCGCTCTGAAAAAACTGGCTTTGAAGTTACTCAGCAGTGATGTGTAGCCGAGGATGGTATTATTGGTAGGATCAATTACCGGCGCCGAGGAACAGACCAGCGGTAAGCCATTTTGAGTGACAATGACTGTGGAAAGGTTTTCTGTATCGATCTTATCGGGTAGATGAGAGTTATCGATTCTTGAAAGCACCTCTCCATTGGCATCATAAACCGCTACGTCCAGCACATGGTTGGGCAGTATGTTGCGGTTTATCGCCCGGTGTCTGTACCAGTAAGCATAGAAAATCCGTGTCTGTAACTGCTGACCGACCTCCTCCCAGGCAGCGAACTTTTGAGTGTGTTCTTCTAAATCTTGGATTGCATCACGCACCGCACTGTCGATTTCATCAGTTGCCTTAGTCAGGCTTGTGGTGTGAAAGTCTTTTTCCAGAGTGACCACCTCGAGATAGGTGAAATAGCCGAAGATGGCTACCACAAGCAGGAAGATGCCTATGGATAATGATGCAAAGAGAGAAATGCTGTGCGGTTTCATCTTTGCGTTGAGAACATCAGGTCCCAATCCTGCTTAGAATCAGCTCGATTGACTCCAGAAGATCAAATTCATACTGATGATCAAAAAAATGGTTGGCGCCGGCTATTTCGACAATGTCCAAATCCATCTTTTTCAACGTATCAGCCCATTCAGTACTGATACGTTTATCGTTTCCACCGAGAACCACTGTGATAGGCGACTCGATACGACTTACCGCCGCCAGAGTGGTGGCTTTATCCCATTTAACATAGGAAAGATACTTTCCTGGAGTGGTCAGGTAGCGTTTGCAGTAAGCCAGGCCATATTCTCTGAGTGCACCTGGAGCCTTTTCTTCATCCTCCTGTGCCTCGATTTTGCTCTTCCGGTGTCTCATTAGCGACAGGCCCCAGGCCGTAGGCGATGAGGCTGATCAAGATCGAGTGTTGAATTGGCTGATTCAAGTGACTGCTCAAATAGGCCGCCAGTTGCAGGCTGCCGGCGCTGTGGCCAATCAAAACGATTTTGTCGTGCTTTCTGTGCTCCAGCCAGTCAATCCAGCGTGAGATTTCGTTGAGGTCCTGCTGCATGGAGTGGGTGTGGATGGCTTCACATGAAAGACTTTCTTTTCTGACGTTGATGCCTAATGTGAGGTTGGGCAGCAGTATGGTATAGCCGCTTTCATGCAGCGAGTCGGCCAATCTGCGTACGGTAATGAATTCCCGAGTTTGCAAAAAACCATGCAGAATTAGTGCAGCGGGTGCGCCGGCGTCACCTTGCAGATATTCGGCAGTGGCTGCAAGGCCTCTCCCCATCCCGTGGGTAATGAGTTCTGAATTTGCGATACAGGGCGTAAAAAAGAGGATAAGTGCGATCAGAGGGCCAAGTTTCCCAAGCTTCCCGTCATGCTGTCGATCCATCATCAGTTATCCATAGTGTTGTTGTTGAGTGCGTCCTGTACTGCTGACGAGGACGCATTCTAGCATACAGGCCAGGACTTCGATCAATCAGCCCCATGGAATATTAACCGACTAAAAGTAAGGTATTTTCATCATCCTAGAATCCTTAGTTGGATGGGGTGGAGGGTGCGTTTGTGGTGGTGAAGGTCAAGACACAATGACGCGGAATAGTCATTCTATTCCAAGGAGTTGTAACGCAGACATGCGCCGCCACAAGCGTGCAAACCACCCCATAGCGTGACTCACTCAGTGGTTGAAGGTGCTTATCGAACAAAACAAACATAATATCAACTTGTTAATAATAGAATGGAGCGATTAACTGAGGAATCTAGGATCATTGATGCCGCATATTAGATTGGCATGCTAATATCCGCCGCGCTATGCGGTTATCTGATTTTGATTATGAACTTCCCGAAGCGCTGATCGCGCAGTATCCAGCGGAACAGCGGGGCGGCAGTCGCTTGCTGCTGCTGGATGCGGAGCGTAAGGCAAAACTGCGGGACATGCTGTTTGCTGAGCTGCCGGAACTGCTGCAGCCTGGCGATCTGCTGGTTTTTAATGACACCCGGGTCATGCAGGCACGATTGTTTGGCAGGAAATCAAGTGGAGGAAAGCTGGAACTGCTGATAGAGCGCATATTGAAGCCCGATCTGGCGCTGGCGCACATCCGGGCCAGTAAGTCTCCCAAGACAGGCAGTGAAATCTTGATAGAGGATTTTGCAACCCCGCTTGAGGTACTTGGACGTGAGGAAAACCTGTTTCAGATAAGCCTGCCGGTTGGGGATTTTTATTCGCTCATGGCGCGTCATGGGCACATACCGCTGCCGCCCTATATCCAACGCAGTGATCAAGTGCTTGACCAGGCGCGCTATCAAACAGTGTACGCTCAAAGAACCGGCGCTGTGGCTGCTCCGACAGCTGGGCTGCATTTCGATGAACAGATGTTGCAGAGATTGGCTGAGCAGGGTGTGAGAAGCGCCCATATCACCCTGCATGTGGGTGCTGGAACCTTTCAGCCCGTCAGGGTGGATAATCTGGACGAACATGTGATGCACAGTGAATATGTAGAGGTCAGCGAACAGGTATGCCGGATGGTCAGAGAGACACGGGCCAAGGGTAATCGGGTAGTGGCGGTGGGCACTACCAGTGTGCGGAGTCTGGAGTCCGCCGCCCAGTCTGGAGCGATCGAACCCTACCAGGGGGACACCCGGCTGTTTATTCGCCCTGGGTACCAATTTAATTGTGTCGATGCCCTGATCACCAACTTCCATTTGCCTCAATCGACCCTGTTGCTGCTGGTTTCCGCGTTCAGCGGGGTGGAAGAGATCCGGTCTGCCTATCGACACGCCGTGCAACAGCGCTACCGTTTTTTCAGCTATGGGGACGCGATGTTCCTGACCCCGAAAGGCAACCCGGGAGAACTCTGAAGAATTTTTCAGGCAAAAAAAAGGCGCGGCATAGGTTGCCGCGCCAAAGTTTCCACCAAAGGAGGATGGAGGAGTGTGTGCTGAAGTGAATCAGCACATAAACATCTTCTAATATGCTGTATTAGATGTCAAGCCAACTTTTTAATATGGCGTGTAATATGCAGAGCTTTTGTCGGGTGCAACTCATAGAAACATGGACTTAAGTGTCATCTGACATATAAAAAAACCTTAGTTAACACATTGATATAATGAAATTTGAAGTATTCCAGAGTGAGGGTGCTGCACGCCGTGGACGCCTGACTTTTTCCCGAGGGACCATCGAGACTCCCGCCTTCATGCCGGTGGGCACTTATGGCACAGTGAAGGCGATGACGCCGGAAGAGCTGGTAGAGATGGGTGCGGAGATCATCCTCGGGAATACCTTTCACCTGATGCTCCGGCCCGGGACCGAAGTGATCCGCAAACATGGCGATTTGCATCGCTTTACCCATTGGGAGCGCCCGATCCTAACCGATTCCGGTGGTTTTCAGGTCTTCAGCCTGGGGCGGGGTGAGGTCAAAGGAGCCGCAGGCGCCGCAGGCGGCAAACAGCCGGTAGCGGCAAAGATCACCGAGGAGGGCGTGGCCTTTCGTTCGCCGGTGGACGGCAGCAAGGTCTTCATGGGGCCCGAAGAGTCGATGCAGGTGCAGCGGGAGCTGGGCTCGGATATCGTCATGATCTTCGATGAATGCACGCCATTTCCAGCAACTGAGGAGCAGGTAAGGCAATCCATGGAACTCTCCCTGCGTTGGGCGCAACGCAGTAAAAAGGCGCATGGCGACAGTCCTTCGGCGCTGTTCGGTATCGTTCAGGGGGGCATGTACGAGCAGCTGCGGGCCGAGTCGCTGCAGGGACTGATGGAGATCGGCTTTGATGGCTACGCGGTGGGCGGACTCTCCGTGGGGGAACCGCCAGAGGACCGTTTGCGAGTGCTTGAGTTCCTTGCCGATCGGTTACCGGCCGACAAGCCTCACTATCTGATGGGGGTCGGTACGCCGGAAGATATCGTGGCCTCGGTACAACGAGGCATCGACATGTTCGATTGTGTCCTGCCCACTCGCAATGCCCGCAACGGCCATCTATTCACCCATCAGGGTGTGGTACGCATCCGTCACGCGGCGCACCAATACGACGAGAGCCCATTGGACCCCATGTGCGACTGCTACACCTGCCGGAATTACAGCCGCGCCTATCTGCGCCATCTGGACAAATGCAATGAAATCCTCGGCGCTCGTCTGAATACCATCCACAATCTCTATTACTATCAGAAATTGATGCGGGAGCTGCGCGATGCAATCCACAAGCAGCGCCTTTCTGCTTATGTGGAAGCGTTCTACGCACAGCGGCAGGCAGTATAAAAACTACTACCTGTGACCCGCACTCCATCCTCACCAGGAAGCGGTCTTGAAACTCATACCCACTGGCATAGCAGTGAGCAGGGGCCAGTCCCATTGAATTGCTGTCGGATCCAAATGATGTAACACCCTGTCAGAGGCTGCTCAGGCTCGGACTTTTGCACCAAGCAAAACGATGACGTAACGCCCTTATAGCGATCCTTCAAGTCACTTTTGATAGTCAAAAGCTATCTATAGTATCGTAACATTCGATTTTATTTATTCTCATTTTGGCACTATAAGTATTGATAGCATGTACATTGCGCCGGACAAGAAAAGGAGAAAAGTTTATGACTGACGAAAGCAAGTGCCCATTCAACCACACTGCAGGTAGTGGCATGTCGAACAGAGATTGGTGGCCTAACCAGTTGCGGCTGGAAATTCTGCGCCAGCATTCCTCCAAGTCCAATCCGATGGAAGGGGATTTCAATTACGCTGAAGCGTTCAAGAGTCTGGACCTCGATGCCGTGAAGCAGGATCTCCGCGAGCTGATGACCGATTCGCAGGACTGGTGGCCGGCGGATTATGGTCACTACGGACCATTCTTTATTCGCATGGCCTGGCACAGCGCGGGTACTTACCGCACCAGCGACGGCCGCGGCGGTGCGGGGACCGGTAACCAGCGCTTTGCACCCATCAACAGTTGGCCCGACAACGTCAACCTCGATAAGGCGCGCAGGCTGCTTTGGCCGATCAAGCAAAAATATGGCCGGAAGATCTCCTGGGCCGACCTGCTGATTCTCACCGGCAACGTCGCTCTGGAATCGATGGGATTCAAGACCTTCGGCTTTGCCGGCGGCCGTGAGGACATCTGGGAGTCGGAAAAAGACATCTACTGGGGCGCCGAGGAAACCTGGCTGGATGACAAGCGTTATTCCGGCGACCACGAGGACCTCGAAAACCCACTCGCAGCCGTTCAGATGGGGCTGATTTACGTGAATCCGGAAGGGCCTAACGGCAAACCGGACCCGATCGCGTCGGGCAAGGACGTTCGGGAGACGTTCGCGCGTATGGCGATGAACGACGAGGAGACGGTTGCGCTCACCTGTGGTGGGCACACCTTTGGTAAATGCCATGGTGCTGGAGATGCAGCATTGGTCGGACCTGAACCCGAGGCTGCCGGAATCGAACAGCAGGGTCTGGGCTGGAAGAGCAGTCATGGCAGTGGTAAAGGCGGTGACCAGATCGGCAGTGGTCTGGAAGGCCCATGGACACCGACCCCGACGCAGTGGGACATGACCTATCTGGAGATGCTGTTCGACAACGAGTGGGAGCTGACCAAGAGCCCGGCAGGCGCATGGCAGTGGACGCCGAAGGCTGCCACCGATAGTAACCAAGCACCGGCTGCAGATGATGCCTCGAAGCAGGTTCCGATCATCATGACCACTGCAGATATGTCGATGCGTATGGATCCGAACTATGAACCGATTGCGCGACGTTTCCGGGAAAATCCGGATGAGTTTGCCGACGCCTTTGCCCGGGCCTGGTTCAAGCTGACCCACCGAGACATGGGGCCTCGCGCTCGATTTCTCGGTCCGGAAGTGCCTGCGGAAGCGCTGATCTGGCAAGACCCGATCCCTGCGGTCGATCATGAGCTGATCGATGACAACGATGTTGCCAACCTGAAGGGCAAGATCCTCGATTCAGGGCTGTCAGTCTCTGAACTTGTTTCAACCGCCTGGGCATCCGCCTCTACCTTCCGCGGTTCCGACATGCGCGGCGGTGCCAACGGCGCCCGCATCCGTCTGGCGCCGCAGAAGGATTGGGAGGTCAATCAACCGGATCAACTGGCCAAAGTGCTGCAAACCCTCGAGGGCATCCAGAGCGATTTCAACAGCACTCAGTCCGGCGGCTAAGAAGGTGTCTCTTGCCGACCTGATCGTGCTGGCGGGTTGCGCAGGCGTTGAGAAGGCGGCGAAGAATGCCGGTTACGCTGTGACGGTTCCGTTCTCGCCGGGTCGCATGGACGCCTCTCGCCGAACAAACCGATGTCGAGGCATTTGACGTGCTGGAACCGATCGCGGATGGCTTCCGTAACTATCAGAAGGCCAAATACACCGTGTCGGCCGAGGAACTGCTGGTCGATCGGGCGCAATTGTTGACGCTGACCCCGCCCGAGATGACGGTGCTGGTTGGTGGCATGCGTGTCTTGAATACCAACGTCGGACAGACCAGGCAGGGTGTCTTTACCGATCAACCAGAGGCGTTGACCAATGACTTCTTCGTGAACCTGCTCGATATGGGCACGATCTGGAAGGCGGTTTCCGCAGACGAAGACCTGTTTGAAGGCAGTGATCGCAAGACGGGTGAAGTGAAGTGGACCGGCAGCCGTGTGGACCTGATCTTCGGCTCCAACTCCGAGCTGCGCGCCTTGGCTGAAGTTTACGCGGCCGATGATGCGCAGAAGAAGTTTATCGGTGACTTCGTGGCGGCCTGGAACAAGGTGATGAGCCTGGATCGCTTCGACCTCGCTTGATCTGAGTCATGACTTGCCGAGAGCTTCGTAAGCTTGATTGAAAAGCTCAATGATTCCATCAGCAGCTATCTGAGCGCCGTTTCAGAGTCACTCTGAAACGGCGCTTTTTTCATGCGTAGTTACCAATCAGGAACAAGGTCGCGAAGATTGCGCAGAGAGCCAACGCCAGCAGCAGGGAAATGATACTCAAGATGCGGCCATGTGAACGCAGGAGAGCAATGATGCTGAGCAAAAGTCCACTCACACCAACCCCAATGCCGGAGAAAAACAACATTTTAACGCAGTCCGTCTGACAGGTTCTATCTTCGAGGTATCCCGAAAGCAGGTTCATGCCGGTCAAGCCAAACAACACCCAGCCTGCAATCGTCAACAGCAGGGCAAGTAACGCAAGCCAATTCATGGTTTTCTAAAGCCTCCCATCAGAGAACTGTGATCTCACTATTAAGTTATCACCCATTACATTCCTGGTTAGACAATAGCACGTCTTATGTCAGCTATTTCAGTAAATGTTATAGAGGATCTTTGCCGGGTTGCAGCCGCTGCTTTGACTGGTCGTCCATTAAGACCGAGGCGCTGGCGCGCAAGTTCGATCCGCCGGAGCATGCCGCTGAGCCCTAAGACATATCGTGTCTCATGCTCGATCCACCCTCACAACCCGAACAGATCTATCTTGATATGTCGGCCAATTCGCCGTGCTTGCTGGCAGCCAGACCTGCTGATCAATCCATTCGGCTTGGTGCTATCATGCATAATCCTTGTCTAACGCGCAGAAGGCATTTGCTGAATAGGTTTTATCGACATGGCTCATTCTAAAAGATTCTGTTCCCTCCTCATGGCGGCCATCTTCCTGGCCTTGTATGCCCATCAGGCAGCCTTCGGTGAAGCACCGACCCCGGTGACGCTCGCGGAAGTCAAGCGTGAAGCCCTGTTGGAACAGGCCATCCTTACCGGTACGACTATTCCTTGGCGGCGTGCCGAGCTCTCAGTCCAGGTCGATGGACTTGTGACTGAGCTGTTCGTCGATGAGGGCAGTATCATCACCCGGGGCGACCCGGTGCTGGCGTTGGATGCCCAGCTCGCTGAACACGATGTGCAGACCCACCAGGCCAAGCTACGCGAGGCCATTACAAGGCACAAAGACGCCAAGCGATTGAGAGACGAACTACTCGAACTGAAGCGCACACAGCATGCCTCTGAGACCAATATCCAATCCGCCATCGCGCAAGTCGAAATAACCGCCGCGGTGCTGAGTGGCGAGCGGACAGCCCTGGCCCGCGCCCAGGAGCTGGCTGACCGCCACCGTCTAACGGCGCCGTTCGCCGGTATGGTGGTCGCGAAACACGTCGAGGTGGGGGAATGGTTGCAACGTGACCAAGCCGCCGTCGAACTGATCGCCCTCGATAAGCTGCGCATTCGAGCGGTGGTGCCACAGCGGGATTACCCAAGGGTGGCCGATACTGCCCGGGTCCTGGTGCGCTTCGATGCCTTGCCCCAGCAGAACTTCGAAGGCAGGGTGCTGGCCCGCATTGCCAGCGGAGACGCTCGCTCCCGCACCTTCCCGCTGCTGATTGATCTGCCGAATCCCGCGGGAATGCTGGCGCCGGGTATGTCCGCGCGGGTTGAAGTGGAGCTGCTGGGTGATCGCAGTGAGGCCCTGACCGTGCCTCGCGATGCGCTCATATTCAAGAGCGATGGCAGTCGAGAAGTCTGGCGGGTGATCACCGAAGCCGGGGTTTCCAAGTCAAACCCGGTGCGGGTCGAGATAGGCCGCGCCAATGGTGACCGAGTGGAGGTGATTGGCGGCGATCTGGCGGCGGGCGACCGCATCGTGATGCTCGGCAACGAACGTTTGCGCCCCGGGCAGCTGGTCCAGCCCAGTGATTTCACTGCGGCTTCCAGGCCGAACGAGGGGCAGTGATGTTTCGCTTTGCCATAGAACGCCCGGTTATCCTCACCGTAGCCATTCTCATCCTGACCCTGTTCGGTTTGTTGGCCATCTTCAATGTACCGGTGCAGATGATTCCGGATCTGGATGCACGGGTGGTCACCGTGGAGACCCAATGGCCCGGCGCGACACCACAAGACGTCGAGAAAGAGATCATCGTCGAGCAGGAGAAGTATCTGGGTCGCATCCCTGGACTGGAGCAGATGGTCTCCACCGCGCAAACCGGCAGCGCCAAGATCCAACTGGAGTTCCCGTTCACGGTCCAGATGGAGGAGGCCCTCCTGAATGTCAACAACGCCCTCTCGCAGGTGCCGGGCTATCCGGAGAACGTGGATCAGCCGAGCATCAAGTCCGAAGCCTTCTCCAGCAACTCCTTCATGTACTTTCGTCTGATTCCAGAGTCCGGAGCTTTCACCGAGGGGGAAATTCTGGCATTGCGTGACTGGGTCGAGGAGTATGTGCAGACGCCGATGGAACGGGTGTCGGGGGTCTCCAGCGTCGGCCTGCGCGGCGGTGCTGAGCGCCAGATTAAGGTGTATGTGGATCCGCTGAAGCTCGCCGAACGGGGTATCAGACTGACCGAGGTGCGCGATCGTATCCGGGCGCGTAATCGGGACGTCTCCGGCGGTGACATGGACAGCGGCAAGCGGCGCTATCTGGTGCGCACTATCGGTCGCTTCGGCAGTCCTGAGGAGTTGGAGGATCTGGTCATCGCCGAGCGTGACGGTGTGTTCATCCGGCTGCGCGATGTCGGCCATGCTGAGCTCGGCCATGCTGAGGTGCGCAGCTTTGCCTATTCGGAGGGCAAGCCGATCCTGGCCTTTGCCGTCAGTCGACAGATCGGCAGTAATGTCATCGAGATCAAACGCGAGATGCTCAGTCGGGTAGAGGAGTTGAATCGCACCCTGCTGAATCCAAAGGGTCTCAAACTGGTTCGGACGGCCGATGACGTGGTTTATGTCAGCGCCGCAGTACAAGTGGTGCAGCGTAACCTTGCCATTGGTGCGCTGCTCGCGGTGTCGGTACTGTTTCTGTTCCTGCGCTCGCTGCCCGCGACGCTGATCGGCGCCATCGGCATTCCCATCTGCACCATCGCAGCCTTTCTGGGACTGTTGATCACCGGGAGAAGCATCAACGTGATCTCCCTGGCCGGTGTCGCCTTCGCCATTGGCATGACCCTGGACAACAATATCGTCGTGCTGGAAAACATCTATCGGCACTTGAGCAAGGGCAAGGCGCGCATGCAGGCAGCACTGGACGGAGTGCGCGAGGTCTGGCCGGCGGTGCTGGCTTCCACACTGACCACGGTGGCAGTGTTTCTACCGGTGATCTTCATCAAGGAAGAGGCCGGTCAACTCTACTCGGATATCGCCGTGGCGATCTCGGCATCCATCCTGATGTCGATGCTGATCGCCATCAGCCTGGTTCCGGCCGCGGCCGGGCGTTTTCTGCGCCCACCCAAAACAGCCAGTCAGCCAGGCTTGTTGACGCGTCTTGGCGCCGCTTTTCAGGGCGCAGTTCTTGCGGGTGTGCACTGGATCCTGCGCGGTGTATGGCGCTCGCTGCTGGTGATCCTGCTGGTGCTGGGGACTGCAGGCGCCATTATCGTCTGGCTGACACCGGATGCGGAGTATCTGCCCGAGGGGGAGGAGTCCAAGATCTTTACCCTGATGTTCGCCCCGCCAGGCTATAACATCGGCATGATGCGTGAGGCCTTTCAGCAGGTGGACGCGGACTTCTACCCGGCCGTGGGTCAGGATCCGGCCCTGTTCGCCGCCGGCCAGGCTGAGGTGCCGGCGCTGAATTTTACCATCGGATTCGCCAATCAGAACCTGGTGTTTGTGGTCCGCGAAGCCACCGACCGGAAACAAACGGAAGCACTGATGAAGGTCGCCACAGAAAAGACCGATGGCATTCCGGGTCTGCGCAGCTTTTCCAGTCGAGGTTCGATCTTCTCCAGCAACTTTGGCGGAACCCGTTCGATCAATATCGAGGTCAGTGGGCCGGATCTGGTGAGCCTGTTCCAGGCTGGCACTCAGGTCCAGACCAAGGCAAAAGAGATCTTCGACAAGCCGCGGATCAAGTCGGAGCCATCCAATCTGACCCTGGGTCAGCCCATGCTGGAGATACATCCGGACTGGGAACGGGCCGCCGAACTGGGCATCTCCCCCGGTGATCTCGGGTATACCGTCTGGGCCTACTCGGATGGCGCCTTCGTCGATGAGTTCTTTCTGGATGACGACGAGATCGATATTTACCTCTACAGCACCAGCGGAAACATCGAGCGCCCGCAGGACCTGGAGCGGCTGATGCTGTATTCCCCGCAGGGCGGTGTTGTACCGCTGTCTGCGGTCGCCCGCTTAACCGAAACGGTGAATACCGAGACGATCCGTCGTGTCGATGCGGACAGGACCATCACTTTGAGCATCATCCCGCCAAAAGACGTGCCGCTGGAGGAGGGCGTGCGTCTGGTGCGGGAGAAAATCATCACAGGCATGAAGCTCAGCGGTGAACTGCCAGCCGAAATCAATCTTCAGCTGAGTGGCGCCAGCGACCGCCTGGAAGCCACCCGCAGTGCGCTGTCCAGCTTCTTCCTGGTGGCCCTGTTGATCGCTTACCTGTTGATGGTCGCGGTATTCAGCCATTGGGGCTGGCCGCTGTTGATCATGACCAGCGTGCCGATAGGTATCAGCGGCGGTACCTTGGGTCTGGTCTTGTTGAACTGGGCCGGCGGTAACCTGGACCGGATCGGACTCTATCCTATTCACCAGTCCTTCGACATGATCACCATGCTCGGCTTCCTGGTCTTGATCGGCACCGTCGTCAACAATCCCATCCTGATCGTCGAGCGCGCCGTCACCAATACTCGAAAAAAAGGCATGGCCGTCATCGAAGCCGTCACCGACGCAGTCGGCATACGCCTGCGTCCAATCATGATGAGTATGTTCACCACGGTCGCCGGCTTGTCCCCCCTGGTATTCTATCCAGGTGCAGGTACCGAGCTGTATCGGGGGTTGGGTGCCATTGTGCTGTTCGGTCTGCTGTTTTCGACCCTGGTCACGCTGACCTTTATGCCGGCGATGTTGGCATTGGTATTACGCTTCACCCGGGATAAAGGGCTTAAAGACTCAGACCGTGTAGAACCAAAGCGAATGCCAACTTAATAACCCGAAAAAATCATCCGTTCGCTGAAATTGATTACTCTCTGTTCGGGATGCTGGCACGTCCCTGTGCCAGATTAGTTTCCGTCCTTTCTGGACGGAAACTAACTAATAACTAATGGAACTGCCAGCTTGATAAGATAACGGAGTACTAGTTACGAGTCTCTGACGGTGTGCCCACCCAAAAATCAAAGCTTTTGTCCAGGAATTCCTCCCAGGGCATGTAGTGTGAGCCGTCGCAGGAGAAGGTCAGGCCCACGATACCGTTGAATATGTTCAATGTGCCCGAGCGCAGATAGAGGGTCTCATCCATGAAGCGAAGATCACGAAAGCACTGCAGAATTTCACGGACTCGATCCGCTGGCACCAGGGCATCGGATGGATAGTCGTGGCGAGGATAGGCCAGACAGATATCCGCGTCGGTAAGTTCGGCTATGTTGTGAATGCGAAATCTGTAGGGATCGTCTACCAGCCACACTGTGGCTCGTGAGCTGGAAAAATGCAGCTTGGCATGAAATACCCCGTTAATGGTGATCAACTCATTCAGCAGGTCTAATACCTCATCGATGCGTTCATCCATGGGACTGGCGATCCGCTCCTGATGAAACAGGCCGGCGCGGATGGCGGGGTCGCCCTTGAGCTGCATCCATTGTCCGGGTTGTTCGTACAGCGCCTGGGTCGCCGGTAACTCGCGCAGGTCGAAGTCAGCGCCCAGATAGCCGAGGAACTCCCCGGATGGGGCTTCGATACGCTGAACCGCCGTGAGCGTAGGGCGCCTTGCATTGCGGCTGATGTAAGCCTCGGACAAGGAAAACAGGCTACCCGCAAGCGCGTCTTTCATGTAGGGCCGGTCATTGCGCTCACGGTCATAATACTCCTGTAAAAGTCCGCCGTGGGAGGCATTGGCGGTAATCTGACGAGCCTTGTGATCGAGCACATAGAGATACTTGCAATAGGGTAACTCGGCCAGGCCTTCCGTAAGTCGACGCTCCAAGGCCTCACGATCGGGCCAGACGGCCAGGCAGTCTTCGGCCAGTTGAGTCAGTGAAGACGACAACCAGTTTTGCAAAACCTGGCGCTGGCGTGCGACGCTTTGTTGGAGATCACTCTGCATGGTTGATCTATCAATTCTTTCCGGGGCCATATTTTCTGAGACCATCAGCTGGCAGTGAAATAGTGGCTGTTTACTGTTATACGGGAGAGGATATTGGCGATAGCCGGCGACGATAACGTATGTCCACTTGAGGTACCCGAAGCATTAGAGTCAAGGCTTGTGCATTCGGTTTGCCCCATGCCTCTTACCAATTCTCAAACTGCGCAAGGATACACTTAGACGACGGGCAAAAACAGCGCTCGAATGCGGTATCGCTCGAGTGATCCAGTCTTATAATTTGCTGAGAAAGTGGAACCTTCGAACAAGGTCACGGTTTTAGTCGAGCCTTTTCCAGGGAAGGTTGTTCAAATCAATAATGCCATGAGCGGCAAACTGAGTGCGTTCTGGCGCTAAGGATAGACTTTACTGTCTTGACTACTCAGTGGTGGTTTCGTGTTGATTTGAGAAGGACTCAAGCCTGACTGAAGTGAATCCAATCAGGCTCTGAGTTCAGATCAAAATCCTTCATCTGGTCCTTCCGATCTTCTGGATATCAGCGCGCATCCAGCACCAGTTCGCCGTTTTCCACTGGGATGCGGTTACCCGGGTCATGGTCCATACGCACCTTGCCGTCGGTTTCACCCAACCGGTAACTGACATTGTAGCCGTCGATGACTTCACGAGAATCGTTCACCGTCCGGCATTGGCGTTCAGTGGTGGTATAGGTATCCTTGGCCTGCATGTTTCCCTGCACCTTGTTGCCCGCAACACCACCGGCGACCGCTCCGGCCACGGTGGCGAGCTTCTTGCCGGTGCCTTCACCCACTTGATTACCCAGCACACCGCCAAGGATCGCGCCTACGGCAGTACCTGCAACCTTATTTTGATCCTGCACCGGTTTTTGCCGGGTTACCGGAACATCCTCACAGACCTCTCTGGGGGTCTGCACGGTACGTTTGATCGCTTCGACATTGAGCACTTCGGCAAAGGCCGGTTGTTCGGGCTCGCTCGGCTCATTGCTTTTCAATGCGGTGTAACCGGCGATAACGCCACCGGCGGTTGCGACAACTGCGCCAATCACGAGACCGGTTATCATTGATCTGTCCATTGTGATCTCCTGTAGAGAGTGTGTGTTTATCTGACTAGGTCGGATACAACTTTGACCACACGAGTCTGTTTCTATAGTTATATCTTAGCGAGAGGCTGTTTCCGGGGGATTTCCCACCTTTTGCAACTTGTAACAAGTTATTTCATGTCTATCTGAATGAATGGCTGAGTGTATCAGAAACCTCAAGAAGACAGATGCCAGCAGCATTCTCTGCCTGGCTTGTCTCCAGCCAAACGCCAGTACCACAGCAGGTTTCGTTAGCTCATGATGGTTTGATCTGGTTTGAATTCGTTTAGCGAAATCTATATCCTAACTGTCTTCACACCCATTTCCCGTCTGGTTTCGCTTCGAATCCCCTGCGCCATTACCTCCGGTTTACCGCATTGGTTACGGTTCGATCCACAGGCTTCAACCCGAGAGGAGAAAACCCGTATGTCCGCGGCCAAAGCAGGCGATACCGTCAAAGTCCATTACACCGGAACCCTCAACGATGGCAGTCAATTCGATTCATCCCAGGGCGGCGAGCCGCTGGAATTCACCCTTGGCTCCGGCCAACTGATCAGTGGCTTCGATACAGCCGTGGACGGCATGACGGTTGGCGAGAGCAAAACCGTGACCATTCCTTCGGAGCAGGCCTATGGCGCACATAACCCAGAGATGATGCAACAGGTGCCGCGTAGCGCCATGCCATCCGACCTCGAACTGGAGACGGGCATGATCCTCACAGCCAGTGGCCAGGACGGCCAGTCCTTAAATTTCAAGGTCGTCGAGTTCGATGAAGAGAAGGTTTCGGTGGACGGAAATCATCCGCTCGCGGGTCAGGATCTGACATTCGACCTGGAACTGGTGTCGATAAACTAAACTTGGAATGAACCGACCCACGTACTCCGTCAATATAGCCTTGGCGGAGTACTAGGACGGCAGCGAAGTCAGCGGATTGTGAAAGGCTGCTGGCTGTTGCTGGCGCAACAGGGTCTGGCGCAGTTCCCATTCGCTCTTCGGATCGATCTCTCCCAGAAATTCCACCTGGCGGCCAATATACAGCGCCACCGGGACACCATTTCGGAACAGCACCCGGTTGCCGGCATTGGCGGGCAGCCGTTTGCCGGGGGTAATGATGCCCGTGAGGTTTAGGGGATCGGCACCGGAGATGGCGGTCAGTGCTTCGTCGGTCTGATCCCGGCGGATCCGCCGCAATGCAGCCACTGCATCGGGCATGGCGAATTGTTCGCCGCTGAAACCCTGCACGAAACGTCCGCCACGGATCTCGCCCCGCGCCTCCATCCTTCGATAGACATAGAGCAGTTCGCGCCAGGCGGGTAGATTGGCCTCTCGCTCCAAAACCTTGCGAAACACCACCCCGTATCTACGCAACAGGGTCTGGGCGATGGACTCGATACGCTGGTCGTCAACCTGCAGTTTTGCTGGCGGCTGGTTCTGATCCGGCCTTGGCCTGCGTACCAGCGCCCAGCGTCCGGCCGCATCCACCGAGGACGCGGTGTATCCACGCCGCGCCGGACTGCGGCGTTTCTTTGCGCTCGGAGAGATGAGGGCGCGCAGGCCGGCAAAGCTGTCCGCGGTCACCCGGCCGGTGGCAACAAGTTCGCCAAGGGCGTTTTCCACCTGGGTGCGCAGCAGCCCGCTGCCCTGAAGAAGATCGGAAAAGAACGAGGCGCCATAGTCCTGCAGGGTCTGCATGACCTTTTCAGCCATGGAAGAGAGCTGAACAGGGTCTTCCATCTGCTGGTTGTCTAGCGGCAGCCAATGGTGCAGATGGGCGCGTTGCAGCAGCAGGATAGGGGTGACGCGCACCGGCGCGGCCTTGCGACGCTTGCCCTCGCTGTCACGCCCAGTGGGGGCAGTGGCGCGCAGCCAGGTAATCCGGCCGCTGGCACAGAGATTATCCAGCATCTGCGGATCGAAGCGCCGTATCCGTGCGGGCAGGATATGGGCCTCCCAGGCGGCGGCCGGTATGGCGCAGCCCTCCAGTTGGGCGACGGCGCTGGCCAGGGCCTCTTCCCCCTCACTCTGTTCGTCCAGCCCGTGCCAGTGAAACAGAAAGCGCATGAAATCCGCCGGGGCCACCGGTTCGATTTCGCTGCGCAACTGCTTCAAAGTGTAGCGGTGGATGCGTGCCAGCAGGCCTCGCTCACACCATTCGGTCTGTTCCGGTATTGCATTGCCTGTGAACTGGCCGCGTATGGCGAAACCCTCCTGCTCTAGGGCGAGCAGGGCGATGTCGATCTCGCTGACCGATAGGCCCAAGGGCGCGGCCAGGGTCTGCGTGGTGACGGGACCCAGGCCTTCGAGGCGGCTGCGCACGAGTTCCAGAATTGCCGTTTCACGGTTCATCGTTTGGGATTCATCCAACAGGCTCAGAGGTGGATCGATGCCTGCACCGGGAAACAGGGCCAGCAGTTCTCCCAACCGTTCCCTGGTCACCCAGAGCTTGGCGCCCTCTGGTGTTGTCAGCTCAGTGGCGCGGCTATGTTCCTGCAGGCTTGCGAAGAGGTGTTGCCAGTCAAAGGCCAGCGCCGCCAGTGAATTTTCGATATTGCGTGTTCCACGTTTGCCTTCCGCCTGGGTGATAAAACCGAGCACATAGAGGGCATCATGCAGTTCGTCGGCGGTGCGCGGTTCCGGCCAGGCCTCGTTGCAGACTCGTTCGATGGCCCCCGGGTCGAGGCGGCCGATATCGGCAGCGCTGGCCGGGTCCAGGTAGCGTCGCTGCTGGATGGCCAGGGTGCGCCGCTCCTCCGCCGGGGCGTCGTCGAGGAATGCATAGGGCCGGGCGTTGAGGATCTCCTGGGCCAGCGGCGAGGGGGTTGCCAGATCCCGGGTAACGACCTCGATCTCGTTCGCTTCCAGCCGAGTGAGCAATCCTTCCAGCCCATCGATGTCCATCACCTCATGCAGGCAGTCGCTCAGGGTCTGCTCGACCAGCGGGTGATCCGGTATTTCCCGGTCACCGGCAATGTTTTCCAGACAGGCAAGCTGGTCGGGAAAGATCACCGCGATCAGGTCCTCCGCGTCGCTGCGCTGAAACTGAGCCGGGGTGCGTTTGCCGTTGCGGTTGCGGATCACCGCCAGGGCAATGGTCGCATTCCAGCGCCAGTGGGTTGCGAACATGGGGGCATCAAGCAGGGCCTGGATCAGCACCTCTCTGACCGACTTGGCCTTCAGATAGCCCTTGACCTCCTCGAGGGGGAAGCTGTGGGTTGGGCCCAGGGAGAGCACCACATTATCTTCGGTGGCGGCCGCCTGCAGCTCGAAGTTGAAGCGGCGGCAGAAGCGTTTGCGCAGCGCCAGGCCCCAGGCCCGGTTGAGCCGGGAGCCGAAGGGCGAGTGGATGACAAAGTGCATGTCCCCCGCCTCGTCGAAGAAGCGTTCGAAGATGATTCTCGACTGGTTGGGGAGCATGCCCAGGGCGGCCTTGGCGGCGCCTAGATATTGGGTGAGTTGGAACGCCGCGGCCTGGGGCAACCGGTATTCGCTGAGCAACCAGCCGGTGGTGGCCTCCAGGCCTTTGTCGAGTTGTTGCTCGATGCGCTGGCAGAGGCGCGATACGGCCAGCGAGAGTTCGTCGCTGCGCCCCGGCGCTTCGCCGAACCAGAACGGGATGTTGGGCGGTAGGCCCTTGGCGTCTTCCACATGCACCTTGCCCTGCTCGATCTTCAGCATGCGGTAGGAGGTGTTGCCGAGCTGGAAGATGTCCCCGGGCAGGCTCTCGAAGGCGAAGTCCTCATTCAAGGTGCCGACCAGAAAGCCCTCCGGTGAGAGGATCACCTGGTAGTCGAACTGATCCGGAATCGCACCGCCGTTGAGCAGGGCGGTGAGACGGGCGCTGCGTCGGGGACGCAGCTGGCCATGCACTGCGTCACGATGCAACCAGGCGCTGCGCCGGCCGCGGCGGGTGGAAAAGCCGTCCGCCAGCATGCGCACCAATTCGCTGAAGCTCTCCTGGGTCAGCTTGCGGTAGGGCCAGGCGCGACACAGCTGCCGGTAAAGATCATGCTCGTTCCATTCCCGGCTCGCCACTTCGGCGACGATCTGCTGCGCAAGCACATCCAGGGGCTGCTCGGGAATGCGGATGCGGTCCAGCTCGTCATGCCGGATGGCATCCAGCAATGCTGCGCTCTCGATCAAGTCATCGCGGGACAGGGGAAACAGGCGGCCCTTGGGGGTGGCGTTGACTGCGTGACCGGAGCGGCCCACCCGCTGCAGGAAGGCGGCGATGGAGCGGGGCGAGCCCAGCTGGCAGACCAGGTCCACATCGCCGATGTCGATGCCCAGCTCCAGGGAGGCGGTGGCGATCAGGGCCTTGAGCCGGCCGCCCTTCAGGCGCTGTTCCGCATCCAGACGATGCTCCCGGGACAGGCTGCCGTGATGGGCGGTGACCTGCTCCTCGCTCAGCCGTTCGCTGAGAAAGCGCGCGGCGCGCTCCGCCAGGCGCCGGGTATTGACGAAGATCAGGGTGGTGCGGTGGGCCTCGATCAATTCCGCCAGGCGGTCATAGATCTCTGTCCAGACCTCGTTGGCCATCACCGCTTCCAGGGGTGAGCCGGTCACCTCGATGGCCAGGTCCCGCTGGCGCACATGGCCGGTGTCGATGATCCGGCAGGTCTGTTCTGTGCCGGTCAAAAAGCGGGCCATCTCCTCGATGGGTTTCTGGGTGGCCGACAGACCGATGCGTACCGGCGGTTGGGAACAAAGCGCCGCCAGGCGCTCCAGCGAAAGGCTCAGGTGGGAGCCGCGCTTGTTGCCCGCCAGGGCATGGATCTCGTCGACGATCACCGTAGCGTACGGTGGAGAGCATGCTGCGGCCGGACTCGGAGGTCAGCAGGATATACAGGGACTCGGGAGTCGTGACCAGGATGTGCGGCGGCGTACGGCGCATGCGCTCACGTTCCCTGGTCGGGGTATCGCCGGTGCGTACCAATGCGCTGATGGGCACATCCGGCAGACCCTGTTCCAGCAGTTTGTCGCGGATGCCGTTGAGTGGCTGCTGCAGGTTCTTCTGAATGTCGTTGGACAGGGCCTTGAGCGGCGAGACATACAGCACATGGGTCTGGTTCTCGAGGCCGCGCTCCAGTCCCTCCTTGATCAGGCTATCGATGGCGGCAAGGAAAGCGGCGAGGGTCTTGCCTGAACCGGTCGCTGCAGCGATCAGCGTATGGCGCCGCTCACGGATCGCCGGCCAGGCTTGAGTCTGCACCTGGGTGGGTGCATCGAAGTCTGTCTCGAACCAGGCTGAAACCGCAGGATGGAAGTTGGAAAGGGCCATTGTTTGATGATAACCCAATTTCATCGGGTGGTCGGAACGTCAATGGCAATGTGACAGTTTCTGATTCTGAAAGTTGAGTGCCAGAAGTGTTTCAACACCAATTTCAAACTGTTGACTCGAAGGTCTGTACTTTGCAAAAAACAGTCTTCTGACGTAATTCACCGCTAGACCCAGTGCATTCCCGTCATCCCCGATACCGCACATAGTCTCTCTAAACTTCCTTGACTTTGAGCCTTTATTGAAGCGTATCTGATGGTTCCGTCATAGCGGCGCGTAATGCTACGAGTGTCTCACTCGGCATTTGTTGCATCAACTGCTGGATGTACGCATCCGCTCCCTGGCTGCCATTGGCGTGGGCCAGCATCAGCCACTGCAAAGCAGCTGAGTCATCCTGTTTTACGTGTTTGCCACGCATCGCCAGCTTACCCAGAGCCAGCTGGGCCGCCGCAACATTCTGCTTGGCTGCTCTTTGATACCAGTCGATCGCCTGGTCAATATCCACTTCAGATTCAAACAAGCCGAACCGAAACATCGTCGCCATTAAATATTGGGCGCTTCCCAGGCCGTTGCGCGCAGCCTTCATGAACCAGTTGCGGGCGGTGGAAAAATCCTGCTTCACACTCACACCATTGGCATAGATCGAGCCAAGTGACTCCTGGGCCTTGGCATGGTTCTGTTCCGCCGCTTTCTCGAGCCAAACGATGGCTGTCTGATAATCCTGCGGCACACCATCTCCATTGCCGTAAATTCGGCCCAGCTCAAATTGAGCTTCTGCATTCCCGTTCTTTGCGGCTTTTTTCACTCGGGAGAAAGCGACCAACTGGTCGGGGTTAATGCTGGCTGTAACGGGTGTGTCGTTCATGATGTCCTTCAATCGATCTCTGTCTGGTCGGTGCCGGTCTCGATACATTGCGTCAGTTCGCTAAGCAGGCTGCATCATATCCTTGTGAGAAACCTCTTAACAGCCCCGCCGGGGTAGGGTTTTATCCGCCGGGATTGTAATAATTATAGAATTCACTCAGCTCCTTTACGTAAAAAGGGTTGCTGTTGTCTCCAGCCCGATAGAGCAGGACATGACCATGCACCTTGGGTTCCACTCGGGTGAGTCGGCTGAGTTCCGGAAGCTGCCTCGCCAAGTCCTCAGCAAACAGCCGGTTGGCTTCCTGTTGGCTATCGGCCGCTAGAGCGGAGAAATTCTACACATGGCCGGGCTGGTCAGCCATCACATTCGAGAACCCGCCACCCTTCGTCTTCATTCTCCAAGTTAATTCAGCGGATGTCCCACTAGAATTACTAATAGTTCACGTAATGAACTGCATATTTTGAAGAAATTGTAAATTAAACGGTATCGTGATCGAATGTTGGCCAGACGTTAGCGTTTCTGGACTGGCGTAAATTGATTAAAATTCACCACATCAGGTGGTACCTATTGGACGCGGAAAACAATGGCCTGACTATTCGGCGGACCGATCGTATCGTGGGAAGGCCTAGGTGTTCGTGGAGGACTATTCATGGCTGATCCTCAAATTAAGCCGGAAATGGACGGCTTGGACACCCTCATGGTGGTCTTATACCGCCTCGGTATGGTGATTAGTGGACTTGGACTGTTGTTGTTCGCGGCGGATGTCCTTGGGGTGTATGCGTTTCACCATTATCCCTTATGGCTGCTGGCCTTGGGTGGAGTCTTGCAGGCCTCATCGCTGCACATCTATGACAAGGTTATCCGTTGGTTTCTCGCCAATGCCACTTGGGTTGGGTTGCTTGTAATCGTCATAGACGGTGGCAACGGCGGTTGGCTTCAGAACTTTGGTTTGGGTTGCTTGTTCGTGACCCTATCCGGTCTTGCCTTTAAGGAAAGTTTTTGTTTTCGCATTCCGGGCTTAAAACTGATGCCGCTGGCCCTGGCATTTAGTTGGTTTGCCCTAGTCGTGGATCTTCCAGTCTATGCGGGTTCAATCCTTTTTCCCGCGGCCGGCCTGTATTTCTTCATGGCGCTCAGAAAAGCGCAGATGCCATTGCATTTCGACATCGGCGATAAAGCGGCTTATCAAATCTAATATTTTTTCGGGGTGTCTTTGATCTCAGGATGCGAAACGGGACATCCCGGTCAACCTTTTCGCCATCGATCTTCGACAGCCTTATAGGTCCGCTTAACGAGGGCGTTACCTTAAAATCGTTGCGGATAGCAGAATCGGTGGCCACCTTGCCAGACTGACCGAGCAATCAAACAACCCGGCCGAACATCACGGGCTTGAGCTGCCGCTCAAAGTCGTATAGAACGTCCCCCCTTGGGGTCCAATCAATTGCGGGAGACACGATGAACCAGAAGCTCTATATCATTTTCGGCACGGGAGCGGATTCGGTGGGCCTGGTCCAGAAGATCACAACCCCCATCTCGGCCGTCGAGGGCAACATCATCGATCTGCGCCAGGACGTGCTGCATGGACTCTTCACGGTATTCATGGTGGTGGACCTGGCAGCGGCGTCGATCTCGGTGGAGGAGGTGCAAGCCCTGGTGAGCAGTATATCCGACGAGACCGGGCTGGATCTGACCATGGATCGCTACCAGCCGGTGGCGCGCAGCGCGGAGAAGCGCAACATGCTGATGATCCTGCTGGGCCACGATCGGCCGGGGATCATCGCGGCGGTGGCCGACATCCTCAAGACCTACAACATCAATATCGAGTTCTCAGACATGATCGCCCGGGAACGCATCTTCCTGATGGAGCTGATGGTGGACATCCGCCATTGCGCCATCCCGCTTGAGAACCTGCTGGAGGTATTGCGGGAGCGGATGGGAGCGCTGGACATCAACACCCTGTTCCAGAGCGAAGATGTATTCAACAAGAAGAAGCGCATCCTGCTTTTTGATATCCGTTCGAGCTTCATCGACGGGCATACCCTCGCTGAGGTCCTGCAGCTGACCGGCATCCCGGCCACGGAGTTCGACCAGGTCTATCGGAGGGAAGAGGTGCCGGCTCTGCAAAGTGCGGCACGCTGCCTGGCAGACCTGCCGGTGGAGGTGGCGGCCAACATCGCCAGGGCGGTCGAAGTAACGCCGGAGACTATGGAGCTGATCCAGACCTTGAAGATTATGGGCTACAAGGTTGCCCTGGTTACCCGCAGCTTCACCTGCCTGGCGGAGATCCTCAAGGACAAGCTGGCGATCGACTACTGCTTTGGTGTGCCCCTGGTGGAGAACGACGATGCCATGACCTTGACCGGGGAACTGGAGGTCACCGCCCTGCAGGAACTTGACCGGCAAGGCATCATCGAGCGCTTGGCCGCCCGGGAAGGGGTCTCCCGGGAGGATATCACGGTCATTGCAGAGGAGGCCGAGGGCGGAACAACCCAGGGTCTACGCATCCGCATGGATATGAAGGTCCTGCTCGAGTACTACAACCAACGCATCCTCAGCCGCGAGGCCCTCATCGGCTTGCTCGGCAGCTTCGGCATCCCGCAATCAGTAACAGAAACGACCCAATGAGGCCCGATATCGAGATCGCCCGCGAGGCGGAGCTGCGGCCCATCACCGATATCGCCGACGCTGTTGGATTGGATGAAGAGGAGCTTTTCCCCTACGGCAGACATATCGCCAAAATCCCCCTGGGTGTGATGGAGCGCCTCAACGGGCGTCCGGACGGACACATGATCCTGGTCACGGCCATGACACCCACCAAATACGGCGAGGGTAAGACCACTATCACCATCGGATTGGCTCAGGCTCTGGCCCAGGTGGGGAAAAAGGCCATGATCGCGGTCCGCGAGCCTTCGCTTGGGCCCTGCATGGGACTCAAGGGCGGGGCCGCCGGGGGTGGCTGGTCACAAGTTTTACCGATGGAAGAGATCAATCTTCACTTCACCGGCGATCTGCACGCGGTCTCCGCCGCCCACAACCTGCTGGCGGCAGTGGTGGACAACCACCTGCACCATCGCAACGAGCCGGAGATCAACCCGCGCAAGGTGCTGTGGAAGCGGGTCATGGACATGAACGACCGCTCCCTGCGCAGCACCCTGGTGGGGCTGGAGGGGGGAGGCATCAATGGGGTGATGCGCGAAGACGGCTTCGAGATCACGGCCGCCTCGGAGATCATGGCGGTCTGGGGCCTTTCCCGAGACCTGATGGATCTCAAGGAGCGCATGGGCAACTGCCTGGTCGGCTACGACTCCCTGGGCCGGCCGGTGAAGGCGGCGGAGCTGGAGGTCAACGGGGCCATGGCGGCCCTGATGAAAAATGCCATGGCCCCTAACCTGGTGCAGACCGTCGAGGGGGTGCCGGCACTGGTGCATGGCGGCCCCTTCGCCAATATCGCCCACGGCTGCAACACCCTGGTAGCTACCCGCATGGCCCGCAAGCTGGCCGATTACACGGTTACCGAGGCCGGTTTCGCTGCTGATCTGGGGGCGGAGAAGTTCTTTCACATCAAGTGCCGTAGCGCAGGCATGGAGCCGAGCGCTGTGGTACTGGTGGTCACCCGTCGGGCCTTCCTCCAGCACGGCATCGAGAACGTGCAAAAGCACGTGGAGAACCTGACCCTGTTCGGTGTACCGGTGGTGATCTGCATCAACCGTTTCCTCGACGATCGGGATGAAGACCTGCAGGAGATCGTCAGTGCCTGCCGCGATCTGGGGGTCCCCGCGGAGATCGCCGATTACCGGGAAGCGGGTGGCAAGGGGGGTCTCGAGCTTGCTCAAAGGGTGGTAGATGCCTGCGATCAGCCTTCGCGGTTCCAGCCCTTGTACGACCTGGAGGCTGGGCTGGCGGAAAAGGTGGAGGTCCTGGCCCGGCAGATCTATGGGGCCGACGGGGTGGATTTTTCGTCCGAAGCCCGCAGCCAACTCAAGCAGATCACCAATCTGGGCTACGGCGGGTTGCCGATCTGCGTCGCCAAGACCCCGGCTTCCCTGTCGGACGATCCCAAGCTATCCGGACGCCCCCGGGGCTTCAATCTCTCCGTCTCCGGCGCCCGGGTATCGGCCGGCGCCGGTTTCGTGGTCGTCTACACCGGCAAGATCATGACCATGCCGGGCCTGCCCAAACGGCCGGCGGCTCAGAGCATCGACGTGGACCGGGCTGGGACCATCAGCGGGTTGTTTTAACAGGCCCCCTATCTATTGTGTGAAGGGCCTTGTAGTAACTAGCGCTTAACGGGTGGTTGGTGTAGACGCCTGTTCGGCTAAGCCGCTGGAGAAGTGCATCCGGCCATTGCGATCGATGATTACTGCTTCCAGCCCCGGCAAGTTATTGACCAGTTCCAGGCCGGCGGCAGGTCCCATGACAAACAGGCTGGTGGAGAGGGCGTCGGTCAGCGTGGTGTTGGGACCGATGATGGTGACGCTCTGTACCGCGCGGGCAGAGCGGCCGGTCGCTGGGCTGATGATGTGGTGGTGACGTACTCCATCCGCCTCGAAGAATCGCTCGTAGTCTCCGGAGGTGGATATGGCGGTGTCGGACAGGGGCAGCACCGCAACCATCGCCTGGGAGTCCCGGGGGGCACGGATACCGATATGCCAGGGGCGACCCCGGCGGTTTCCCAGGAGTCGGCTATCGCCGCCTGCGGTGATCAAGGCCTGTTCGATGTTCCTTTCCTGCAGCAGGGATATAGCGCGGTCAACCGCATAACCCTTGGCGATGCCTCCCAGGTCGATGCGCACCCCCGGCTGCTTGAATGACACCGAATGGTCTGCCGGGTTGAGGTGGATATGTCTGAAATCGATATTCGCCAGGTCCTGTTGCAGCCTTTCGTTAGTGGGGGCGATGCCTTGGCGATAATCGTACTGATGGCCTACCGAGGCGAAGGTGATGTCGAAGGCGCCTTCGGTCAAACTGGATATTTCAAGAGACTTTTCCAATAGCCTGAACAGCTCTTCCGAGATGCTGACTGCCTGGTTCGCCGCCTCCCGGTTGAGCAGGGAGAGTTCGCTGCTCTCCCGATAGGGGCTCATCGAATGGTCGATACGCCGGAACTCGGACAGTACGTCCTCGATGGCGGCTTCCCCCTCGAGTCTGTCGGCATGCCAGAGTTCGACCCTGACCTGGGTGCCCATGATGGCCGCCTCCTGACTCAGCCACTGGCATTGTGCCGCCGGTTGCCAGACCAGAGCCGGCAGCAGGAGCAGCCCTTGGAGAAGCGTTCTCCAGTTCACAAGAAATCAGGCAGGCAAAAAGTCGATGGGATAGGAGACCACGGCGACATCCACATCCTTGCTGGGGAACTTGAACAGCTTCACCCGGGACACCAGTTTGCGTTCCAACTTTTTGTCATCCAGCTCCGAAGAGAGGATCTTGCAGCCAGTGACTTTGCCCGAGGGGGCGATGGTGATTTCCAATACCACCTTGCCGCGCAGGGTCGGATTTTTACGCAGGGCGCGGTTGTAGAGCGCATAGACCGCCCCCTTGTTCTGATCGAAGACCAGCTGGATCTCTTCCCGGGTGCGGTGGCCTTTGTGATTTTTTGCCTTGCGGGCCGCACTCTGGCCATTGCCGCCGTTGCCGCTCACAGCGCTGCTCTTGACCTGGGTGGTGCGGCGTCCGCTCAGGCCCTGACCGCCGGTATCCCGGCTCAGTTTGGCGGTATTGATGCCGCCGCTGCCCTGGCTGACCCCGGATGAGAGGATGGCTCGTTGCGAAGTCGTTGCCTTGTTGCCGGACTTGGTCAGTTTGTTCACGCTCTGTACTGAGCTGATACCCGGATCATCCCGCAGATCGGCGAGATCATCGGCAAAAGCCAGCAGCCCGGAGGAGGCCGCCTTCTTGCGCGCTGCCTCAGTGGAGCGCTTAACCGGTTGCTTTACCACTTGCTTCGGTGCGGCCTTGACCGGTTTGGGCTTGGGTGCTTTCTTGACCTCGGGCTTTTTTTCAGGTTTCGGCTCCTTTTTCTCCGGGATCTTCAGCTCCTTGGGTTTGGGTGGTGGTGGCTTCTGTTTCTGTTCCAGGATCAGCTGCGCCAGCCGGGGGGGCAGGGTCTGGCGCTGGAAACGTTCCTTCTCCGGCAGATCCAGCAGAGGAATGACGATGCCAAACAGCAGGGCCAAGGCCATGCAGATCGCCATGATCAGACGAAATCGTTTCTCCTCGTCAATGGAGCCGGACCAGGGCAGCGTCATGCCATGGGCGTAGGAGAGACTCATAGGGTCTGTTCCTCCTCATCCCCATCCTGAGAGGCTCGCTGCAGGACCGCAAGGGACAGATTGGGATATTCCGATTCCGCACAGGTCGCCATCACCCGCTTCAACAGGGAGTAGGGGATGCCTTTGTCACCCATGATGGTGATATCCCCCTTGAAGGGCTCCAGACTGCTCGCTTTGGAGTGGGCCGCATGGCGCAGTAACTCGTCTTGCAACGGCTGGATGATGTTGGCATCCGGCAGCGGCCGGGCCAAGTCCACAACCGGGTGGCCCTGCACCAGGATCTCTTTATGATTGACCATTACCACCAGGGTCTCCTTGGGTTGCTTTTCAGCTGCAGACTCGGGAAGTTTGAGCGCCTTGGCGTTTGGCAGTACCTGCACCTCGCCGGAGTTGACCAGCAGGAAAAACACCAGGATGGTAAAGATATCCATGAGTGAAACCAGATGCAGGGTGGCTCTGCCCTTGTTGCGCTTGTGATGGCGGTCCATCCGTTTGGCCCGTCGGGACATCTTCATGAGGTTTTCCTATTTTGTCTTGTGGCGTATTAGCTGGCGGCGGCGCATCACCCAGGGAGATCTCCGGGAAGAGTTCCGCCTGCACCAGGGAGCCTGCCTCCACCACTTCTGTCATGCGTACCGCGTCCATTACCTGCACCATGACCTCGTAGTTGGTCTGTGGCTCTGAGAGGATGAATACATTGCGCTTTTCGGGAAAACGGGCCTTAATTTGGGTCAGCAGTTGATTCAGGGCGATCAGGTCATAGCCCGCAGCGGTGCTTTCGATGCGCCGGATCAGGCCCCCGTCACGATCGCCGACTTCCAAGGCGTCCATGCGGATGATGACCTCCAGTTGCAGCTCCTTGAGGGCGTTGTTCTGCCCCTGGCTGGCGGGAGGCAGGTAGAGCTCGAGGATCGAAAAGCGGGAAAATGCAGCCGTCATCAGCAGGAACGGAATCAGGATCACCATCAAGTTGAGAAAGGCGGTAATGTTGAGCTCTGCCTCACCGTGATGATGACGCAGGCGTTGCCTCATGATTTGCTCCTGGCGTAGACTTTCTCGTTGAAGATGTTGAGGAATTTCACCGATGCCATCTCCAGGCTGTCGACGATGGCAGTGGTCTTGCTCTGCAGCAGGGCGTAGACCAGCAGCAGGGGAATCGCCGCCATCAGACCGAAAGCGGTGGTGTTCATCGCCACCGAGATACTCGCGGAGAGCATATCCGCCTTTTCTGCCGGATCGGCGTTGGAGACGGCGGTAAAGGCCTGAATCAGGCCGATGATGGTGCCGAGCAGACCCAGCAGGGTGGCGATGTTGGCCAGGGTGCTGAGATAGTGAGTACGTTTCTCCATGCGCGGGATCGCCTCCATCAGCCCCTCTTCCATGGCGATCTCCACATCATCGCGACGGCGTGCGGTACGCGCCCGCGAGAGACCATAGGTCAGCATGGTGCCGATCGCGGTCTTCGAGTTGCTGGATGCCTCCAGGGCGGATGTGAAATCCCCCTCATTCAGGTGCGGCAGGATCCGCTTCCAGGTCCGTTTGTTGCTCCCGGTGGCCAGGGTCAGATAGACATAGCGTTCGATGGCGATGGCCAGTCCGCCGGCAAAGATGATCAGGATCGGGTACATAAACAGCCCGCCCTCCTGAAAAAATCGGATGATAGTTTCCAGAGTCGCCATGTGTATCTCCTGTTGAAACGGTCTTTGAGTGAGTTGATTGAAGCGTTGAAAATCTGTCGGTGCTGAGAGCTGGATTCTTTATGGTTTATCGGTAAACCTCTGCTGCCAATCGAGTCGTCTGCGAAATACGTCACGATCCAATGGCGTCAGCAATTCGTCCAGGCTACCCATTCTTGGAGGAGGCATGGGAAGCATGCTTTCAGTCTTGCGCCAAGGTACGACATAGAGGATGTTGGGCGATTCCTTATTGCCGAAGATTGCTGTTCCTTCCATATCAAGTCGCTGCTCGGCCCATGCAGGACGCAATATCAGTGACAGCAGAAGCATTGCGAAATACAGTCTATAAAGAGCGTCAGGGCGTTTTCTTCTGTCTGGTATCGGCTTCTGGCTGATCATTCTGAAAGACCCGCCTTGGTTCGCAGTTTTAGATCTGCAATCCAGCCTGCCACTTCGGTGTCGGCGGCACCTGCCAGGGTCTGATAGCGCTGATAATGGAAGAGGGCCTTTTTGGGCTTTTGCAGATAGAGGTCATAAAGGATGCCGATGTTCCGATGTGCCAGGAGATATTCCGGCTCAGTCTGCAGCGCGTTCTTGTAGGCCTGTTGCGCCTCGCTGAATCTCCCTTGCTGACGCAGTAACAGTCCAAGCTGATTGGAGGCGACAGGATGTCCCGGTGTCTGTTCCAGCACGCGTCGGAATAGTGCCTCAGCGCCACTATCGTCCTGTTCCGCCAGCAGCAGGATAGCCAGGTTGATCTGTGGGCCGGCCAGCTCGGGCTGAGTCTGACTCAACTCTTTCATGAGTCTGCGGGCCTTGGGGGTATCTCCGGTGCGCATGGCTGCCAGTGCCTGGGAATATTTGGCTGTCACAGCCGGGTCGGTGACTGCTAGCGACGCAGCGTTTTTGGAAGCCCCATGCACCTTTGCATCCACCGCTACCTGGGTATCCTGCTTGCTTGGCAGACCCATGCAGGCGCTGAGTGACAAGAGAGCACAGAAACCCAACAGCCTAATTGATCGCATCGACCAGCTCCTCTGTCTTCTCATGTTTGGCATAGCGCACCGGCAACAGGCGGGCCAGGGCGGCGAAACTCTTTTTGATCCACTCATCGTAGTGGCCTTCTGCAGCTCTATGTGTGTTGGTCTCATGCAGGGCTATGGCCTTGTCTTCGAAGGGATAGGCCTGTTCCTCGAGGAGGATTTCATATTGCTCCAGCTCCTCTTCATTCAGCCCCTGTGGTCTTTCGGACTCTATCAGTGCCGTGCCAAACAGTTGGTAGAGATCGCCGATGCGGAAGGTGGCTGCTGTAGTCACTTCAGCCACACCATATCCCGCCGCCTTTTTATATCCAGCGATAGCGCTCTGCATCTGTTGCTTTTTCAGCTTCAGGTTCTTTTTCAAAGGCGCTTTCAATTGAATGCCCTGGAATCGGTCATACGCAGGCTGGGTTAGTCTCAACTGGGCGTGAGCGGCAAGATAGCGGGTCCTGTCGGTCCGGCCATTGCCCGCACTGGCATCGGCCTTGACGATCTCCCGCAGCCATTGGTCGCGTTGCTTAATCTGCCGCTGGCTGTGTGTCAGCGCCACCAGTTTCTGACGTGCCTCTATGGATTGTTCCACCGGTCGGGGGAAAGCCTTGACGAATTGCGTATAGGCGCGAATCGCCTGGTCAGGCCGCTTGGCTTTTTCATACAGCTCGGCAGCCTGCCAGCCGGCCTCCCGGCGCAGCTCCGGACTCTCTCCGTTAACTGCGATGACTGATAATTCCACCGCTGCCTTCAGGGGTTGTCGGGTCTCTAGATAAGCGACGGCAAGTTTACTGTTGATGTCGGGTAGCAATGGGCTGGTTGGATGGCGTTGGCGCAGGCCTTCCAGAATGGTAATTGTGCCCTGCCACTCCTTGATCGCTATCAGACTGGCCGCTGCGTCAAACTCGGCGGTGGCGCGGATCGATGCCTGTGGCGTCAGTTGCGCGATGCGCAAAAACTGTTCCGCCGCCTGCCGCTGTTGTCCCTGGTCGCGTAAACGGCTGGCTCCCTGATAGATACTGGCGGCCAGGCGCTCCTGCAGGTTACTGCGGGTTTTTGATGGCGCTTTGGTCGGCAGCAGCGCAAGGGCTCTCTGGTAAGCCTGTTCGGCAGCCAGGTAGTCCTGTTGTTCAAAGGCGCAATGGGCAACCACGGTCCATGCGGTGCGCAGCAGTTGAGGTTTTTGCGCAGGCTGTATGGCAGTGACCTGTTGTGCCGTTCGGCGCGCCAGATCGAGTTCATTCATCGCCAACAGTTGCTCGGCTGCCTGCGTCATCACGGTCGCCTGCCGAGGGTCCTGCGGGAAACTGTCGGCAAAGCGCAGCGCGCTATCTATGCCGCGTCTGCGCCAGGCCCTTTGCGAGTTCTCCGGCAGATCTTTCTCTGCGGCGGCAAAGGCGAGCAGGGCGGCATAACCGGCTTCGGCATTCTTGGTATGCTGCGGATACTGGTAGGCGCTGTTCTCATAGGCATCGACTGCTTCTCTGTGGCGGCCGAGATCATAGAGTAACTCTGCGAGAAGAAAGCTCATCCCGCCGGAGGCTGCTTGGTTGGGAAAGGATTCCAGATAGCGTCGGTACCAGAAGATCGCTTCCTTGCCCTGGGTGGTCCGTATGGCTTTGGCCTGTTTGCCCTTCCCCGCCTGTTGGGCCAGTGCATGATGAGTTTCGGCGAGTTCCTTGAGATAGCCGCGGAGGCGCATGCTCAACCAATCCCGGTCTTCGTCGTCAAGTTGCGTCCAGAAATCACTCTGTACCCGGTAGCGCCGGGTAAAGCTTTTTTTACTCTCCAGGGCCTGTGCCGGAAAGTTGTGTGCGCTGTATAGCTCAATCACATCCACTGCCAGGCGGGGTGCCTGCGGGTGGGTAGGATCGGTCTCGACGAATGACAGATAGGCCTGGGCAGCATCACCGATCCGTTCCTGCTTCCGGTAGAGATCGCCTAAGCCGCGGTAGACCATGAATTCGTATCCCCTATGGCCATGCTCCGCGAAATAGTCCCGGATAGGCCGGGTGCCGCCCAGTTCAGAGAAGGTCAGACTCATGACCCGCAAGGTCTCCTTGATCAGTTCACGGTCGGCAGGGGACAGGAGGTTTGCCTCGATCACCGGCAGGTCATTGAGCTTGCGGTCCAATAGCAGGGTAAAGGAATCCAGACCGGCCTCAATATGACGCTGTTTGAATCTTGCCCAGCCGTGTTTGAACAGCGCGCGGTCGAAATAGCGGGATGATTGGCTTTTATTGAGGATCGCGGCATATGCCGCTTCTGCCTGAGCGAACTGCCGTAATACAAACAGTCTCTCGCCACGCCTGAATTGTGCCTCCGCCCAGTGGACGCTCTGCGGATGTCCGGAGGCCAGGCGATCTAATGCGTGCATCATCTTGTCCTGGTCGCCTGCCAGTTCATAGGCCCTTGAGAGCTGATACAAGACCAGGTCCCGATGCGCATAATCGGGGTTGTTCTTCAGCAGAGATTCGTAGAGTGCTATGGAGTTGAGATCGGCCGTCGGTCCAGCAGCAGACAGTTCCATCTCGGGTGTTTCCAGCAGGTCTGTCTCACGTTCCTCGAGTTCCAGGTCGGCCAGTCTGCGGGTCGCTTCACTGCTCAGACCGGGTTCGGGCTGCAGTTTGAGCAGACTGCGGTAGTTATCGATGACTTCCGCACTGCTCAGGGCCTGTGCCGGTCGTTTTTCGACACTCATGGGTTGGTATTCAAGGCTGCCGATGACGGGTTCTTCAGCTGTCATATGCAGTATGGAGCAGCCGCTGACCGCCAACGCCAGAGGCAGATAGACGAGACGTTTCATTCTGTCTCCCCGGCGGATCGGCTGTTGCGGTCGAGCAGGCTGGCCACGCCCAGGCGGGCCTGAATCAGGTAGTCGTTCAACAGCGCCTTGCGAGCCTCCAAGGCAGCGATGGCCATCTGCTGCAGCAACTCACCTTGATGTTTTCGTGCCTGATTGACATCAATCAGTAGAGCAGGGATGCGCTCTTCCAGAGATTGGATCTGCTGCTTGAAACCCTTGAACCGTCCCTCAGTTTGACGATGTGCCTCCAGCAATGCGGACTGACGGGAGCGGGCCTCCGCCATGGCTTGATCCAGATCCTTGAATTGTTTACGGGTCTCCCAGAGTCTGATTGGATGTTCGATGCTGTTGTCCCAGACAAGAATGCCTTTTAGCAGATCTGCCTGTGCCCGATGTTTTCGCAGGCTCGTTTGTTTGCCGAACTCAGTGAGCAGCCTGTTGATCTTCTCAAAACGTTCCAGCAGCCTCTTCTCTTTGCTGTTGGCCAGGATGAAGGGGGGTTCCGCAGCTGATTGGGCCTGATCCAGCAACTGCTGAAGCTGCTTGGCCTGCGCCTCCAGTTCCTGCAAGTCTGTACCCTGGAGTTTTTTTCTGACCTTCGGCAGGCGTTTTAGGTAAGCGGTCTGCCGGACCGCGAGCATGGCCTGGTAACTCTCGATCTTTTCTTGCCACTGCTGGAGATTGACCTGCAGAAAAATCAGGTCGCGATAGTCCTGCAGGCGCTCTTGAAAGTTGTTCTCGGTCATCAGCAGAGGCAGCAGGGCGTATAGTGGCTGTTGTTGCTCGCTCCCAGAAAGGTGATCATTCAGGGAGTATGAGCAGTTCTCCCTGTTGGATGGCAGTGATTGCCTGATCGAGCCGCAGCAATTCACGGTCATAACGTGCTATCCCAAGACGGTAGTGTTGTAACGACTGTTCATCATCCTCCAGCAGTGTCAGGGCGTAGGGGATGGCCAGTATCGCTTCAAGCACCGCAGGGTCACGGGCTTCCCGTTTGGCAAGCTCCTGCCAGGGCGCCAATGCCGCCTGTGGGCCGTTCAACTGCAGAGCGGCCCAACCCACGCCCAGTAAAGCCTGATTGGCGGCTGGGCTTGAAACCCTGATCTGCTCCAGTACCTGACTGGCCTGAGCGGTCTTGTCATACTTCAGCAGCAGTAGTCCTCTGACCAGATTGGCCCGATCCCGTAGCGACTTGGTCTCTTCATCTACCGCACTGACAGATGCGATCTCTGCCAATAGGCTCAAGCCGTCCTCTATCCGGTCCATGCGTAACAGGGAGATTGCCTGGTTATAGCGGCCATACAGAGTCCATTCACTATTTCCGGGAAGCTCTCTGAGTGTTTGCAATGCCTGTGGGTAGAAGCCCTGCTGCATTTCGATCAGTCCCTGCAGGGCATGACGTTCATCGGCCTCGTCATTGCTCAGGGACTGGCCAATCTTATCCATTGCTGAGATTGCCGCATCCTGCTGCCCACGCCGATGACGTGTCTTGGCCAGTTGCAACCAGGCTCGATCATGTACTTGTGGATCGGCTGAGCGCTGAAGTACCTGTTGAAAGAGGGTTTCAGCTGCGTTGGGCATGCCGTAGGCGAGAAAGAGACCGCCCAGCAACAGATCAGGCTCATCCTGGTAGGCCTGCATCTGGCCTTGCTGCTTGGCTGCCAGTAAATGTACGATCGAGTGGAAATAGTTCTGCTGGTAAAGCTGATAGAGGGCCTCACCGTAGTGCAGATCACGCAGTTCGGAAGGTTCGCTGGAAGCAAAAGCAGAGTTACCGAGGGCAGGAATAACCAGCAGTAGGAGTAGAAGGAGACGTGCGTGCATCAGAGCGGCAGGTTATTCCCACTCGCGGATATTGAAGTCCGGCTGCTGGGTGGCTGGGTTATCCACGATCTTGAGTTCTATGAATTTGGGACCAATCCCCTTCTTGAACTCTATGGTGGCCCCGCGTTTGTAATCCCGTTCTTTCGGACCTTCCCCGGTGAAGAAGGCGACCAGTTCGTGTTCACCCGATTTCAGATTGCCCAGAAACAGACGCTGGGTTCCACCGCGATGCAGCGCCTTGACCTCTCTTTCCGTGTAGAGATAGTTGCTGAGTTCCTTGTCATCAATCTTCAGTTGTACCGAGTCCAGCTTGAAATAGACGCCGACGTCCATGGAGAGAAAGACTGAAACCTGGGTATTACCGGGGAACAGCAACTCCTCTTCCAGGATGAATAGCTCACGGTTGAGTTGCAGAACGGCTTTTTTCAGGGATTGGACCTGATCATCCAATCCTTGAGTGGCATCAGGTGTTTCTTGTGCCATGGCAGTCCATGCCGTAAACCAGCAGAGCAGTGTTAAGGTGATTTGTAAGAACTTTTTCAACTTACCGGTCCTGGATAATTTTCACTGGAATTTTGGCGGCACAAAACTAAAGAATTTGTGGCCGATGGTTTGCGATGATTTTCACAACTTGGAATGTCATTCCTTGTATCAACACAACCTTGACGGGGCTATCCATCTGGGCTGTTTACTCATCCCTCTGGTCTGGAATCTTCGGCAGTCAAGAAAAAATCTGAATGTCATTCAAGAGAATTAAAGCGTCCCGCTCAAGATCGGCTGAAAGGCAGTCAGACTGTCCATCATGCTTGCGTTGCCAAGTCCATGGTCCGGAAACAGCCCTGCGAAACTGCCCTGTTCGCCATGCAGCGCCAGATAGTTGAGCACCAGGGTCTGCACCAGCAGATTCACATTTCCCGCAGCCGGGCTCGAAGAGGTCTCCACCGAACCATCTGAGCGGAAATAGCCGATCTGCTGATGACGCGCCTGTTCCTCTTCGGTTGCGCCGAGCAGGGCAGGTCTGCCGTTCGGGTTGTAGACCAGGAAGAAGGAGGCGGCGGTAGATGAGTTGTCGCCGGTCCAGACCCCTTTGCCTCCGCCATCTGCTGAGTTATCCAGGGTGCCGTTGCTGAACACCGAGCCGTCACTGAAGACATACAGCATCAGCGGCATGTTGTTGAGGGCGGCATATTCCAGACAGGCGCCCATGCAGCGCCCGGCGCGCAGATCACGCAGCTCCCCGGTGGAACGGTCTCCCGTATGATAGTCGTAGCCACCCATGGTGATGGTGCCCGCACCGGCATAGCCGTTCACCACCATCTTCATGACCGAAGCGGTCTTGCGGAACTCACCGTCCCCATCGAATTCCTGCTGGGTGAAGATCTGGCCGATGATGTTGGGGTCCAACAACACATCCAGGGAGGCTGGGTTGCCGTAACGGTCGACCAGATCGGCGCTTTTGACATAGCCGCAGCGCACCAGGTCCTTGACGATATTATCGGTGGTGACCCGCTCCATCTTGCGATCGCTGATGCGCTGAATCGACTCCATGACCGCCACCGCATCGGATTCGTTCAACAGTCCGACCAGCTGGCCGGTATCCACCAGGCCGGTGACATCGCTGGGTCGGTCCACTTTGGTGGGGCGTACCGCCGGATCGATCAGATCGGCCGGGGCCATCGAATTGCCGCCGGATTCCGAGCTGCGGGAGCCGATCAGGGTCAACAGTTCGCCGTCAGCGCCTGCCCGGTTGATGCCGTACATCGGGTTATGAGGATTGTTACCGGTGTCATTATCCGAACGGGCGGGAATGATTGCACCGTTGATCCCGGCCTGTGTGGCGATGGAGGTCTTGTCGATTATTCCGCGCAGGAAAGCGCTGTCGGAATGGAAAGCCAATCCCAGATCGATGTTGATAAAGTCGCTCAGCCCGGTATTCGGATTGGTGATGGAGGGCAGCATGTCCCCCGGCAGACCCATTTTGCTGTAGCCAGCGGTGCTGAGGAAATCGAGCTGTCCGCCGGTTTGTCCCACCAGCACATTCGAGCCGGAGATGTTGGCCCCGCCGGCCAGGTCAAAGCAGATAAAGGGAATCTTGCCCGCGCCCTGGGTGGCAATGCCGCAGGCCTGCTTGAGGGCCGCCAGGTCCGGGGAGAGCGCTGCCCGGGCCGCTGCCCGGATTGGCAAACAGGCCGAACAGTGAGGGTGTGGTGACTGCACCCAGGCCGGCCATCAGGCCCTGGCGGATGAAATCCCGTCGGCTGACTGGAAGTGGATGGTCCGGATAGAGCAGGGGGGCATCCGGCGCCAGGTTTTTCTGTTTTCTTCGCATTTTGGTTTTCGCTTCTGTTCTGCTACTGGATCAACATTACCGCGCTGCCCAGGGCCGCCGCACAGGCTGCTTTGGCGGCGATCTCTGTGCGGCCTGCCGTGCAGGCGGTGCTGCAGCGGGCCAGTCCGTCAGGTTCTCCATCCGGGGCCGAGTCGGGGATACCGTCACCGGTGACGTCATCGATATAGGGTTTCAGGTCCTGGGTCTCGGTGAGCAGGGTCATCAGTTCATCACGCACATTGGCCAAAGTGGGTTGGCTGCTGAGATTCTGCCCCATGAAACGATTCAGCATGGGCACCACCAACAGATCCTGCCAGTTGGCATCAGACACAGTGTTTGCTTCCGCGCTGAAGTTGAAGCCGGGAAACAGACCGCTTCTCAGGCTGACGTCGTCGATCAGGGCGCTGCAGTACTCGATGGCGAGCTGGGAGACGCCGACCTGATGGGCGGAGAGAAAGCCGTTAATGTTTTCCGATGAGGGCAGCTGCTGCTTGATGGTTGCATAAGTGGACTGCACCAGGGTGTGGGTTCTGCTCACCCCGGTGAGTTCCGACATGCTGGCATCGATTTCCTCGAAGGTGCGCAGGCCGATGTCAGGTACAGGGTCTGCATCCGAAGGTTCCGCGGGAGGCAGTACTGCAGGTTCGGTGTAGGCGTTTGCATGAGTCCCCAGCAGTTCGAAGGTGAGAAAGAACTCGTCGCTCTGCAGGGCCCTTTTCCAGGGGAATGATGGTGCCCAGATCGGAGAGCGGCTGCCCATCGACGGTGTAATCGAGATCGTTGATGGAGCCGTCGAGGTTGGAATAGGCCTGACCGATCGCTGTTTCCTTGCCGTTGATGCCGATGCGCATACCTTTGATTGGGATGTTGTCCGGGGTGACCGTGGGATCCAGGCTGATGAATCTCGGCTGGCGGAACAGATAGCTGTACTCGTCGAATTGACTGACTTCGAAGACGATATAGCTGTCCGGCAGGTCGACCAGCTCGCTGACGCTGAACAGCAGGAAGTACTTTTCACCTACGCCTACCGCGTAGTTCTGGGTGATCTGGTCCTGGGTCAGGGCTCGGTTGTGGATCGCCAGCAGGCGGATCTTGCCCTGCCACTGGCGGTCGCTGGAGACCTCGTTGCCCAGTACCAGGGCAAAGCTGTCATCCCAGTCACTCAGATTGCCGGGAGCGGCCGCATCGAGATCATCGGTGAATTCGCCATTGACGAAGATTTGGCGGCCATTGGCCGGATCGTAGGTCAGCACCACATGTTGTTCGGTGGCCTGCAGATCTTCATCCGCATCGGCGGTAGAGAGGGCGGGTTCGCCGTTGCCGTCGGTGCTGCTGGAACGGTGCAGGAAGTCATAGTTGTACTGGGTCTGTCCGAGGGTGAAGTTACGCACCGTAGTGCCGGCGGAGTAGCTGACGATGCGTGCTGGCCCCTCCTGAGTGACGTTAGCCGGCACCACCCAGGCCTCGATGGAGTATTCGCCGGTGGATTTAATCAGATCAGCCAATTTTTTACTGTCGCTGGTTGTGCCCTGGGCCTTGCCGTTGCGGATCTCGATGCCCCAGCCGCTGACCCAGTTCACATCGCCGCTGATGGTCAGGTTGATTGCAGGGGCCACGGTGCTGCGGTCAAATATCCTGTCTCCTTCGCCCAGCCTTGAATTCATAGAGGGCGATCACATCGGTTTCATGTCGGCTGCCACCACTTGCCACGGTACCGTTGACCAATGTGAGGGCCTTGCTGGTAACCAGGTTCTCATCCACCGGGGTGGGGATGATCGCAGCCGGCCATGGCGCCGATTTCCGTCTGCATCTCGTCAGCATTATCCGGACAGTCGTCCCAGCAGTTGTGAAAATCCCGCAAACGCAGCACCAGCCTTGAGTTTGCGGGGTGTGTCCAGATCGATCTGGGCCTTCACCGCCGCATAGGCCACTGCGGCATCCGCGGTGGCAAAATAGGGTGACTGGGGTGTCAGCGCCGTCTCTTCATGGCAGTTTGAGCAATGCGCTGTCAAGAGTGGATGGACGGTGCTGGCGAACAGAGTGTCATTCACATCAGCGGGGAAGTTTTTGCTTTCACCGGGGTCCACCAGTTGATCGTCCGGGAGCGGTTCCAGGACGATCTGGCGGCCGTCACTGGCGCCGCTGCCCACCCAGTTTTCGATGTAGGCGGCTATCAGGTCGGCGCAGACCCCGTCGTTGCTCTCCCAACAGTTGTGACCGGCAGCCACCTTGGTGACCAGCAGGGAGGACTCGATATCATCTCGAACCACCAGGGGATTGGCGGCCGCATAGGCCTCATTGACGTCATCTTCCCGGACGAAGGTAGGGGCTTGGCCGCCGGTATTGTGGCAGGCGCCGCAACGGTCCTGGTCGCGCAAGGGTTCCCAAAGGCCCACGCGGAAGTTTTGGATGTCGGTGGTGCGGGCCGCAGGCCCCACATAGGTCGTGCTCACACTCTCGGTTTGGGGCTGAGTTTCGGTGGGAACACTATCCTGGCAGGCCGGCAAAGCAACAATCAGGGACATCAGCAGAACGGTTTTTACCAGGCTGGCGTGGTGTAGGTAGCGGCCATGGTTGTTATTTATGGGTTTCACTCTTCTCATTCCCAGGCAACTCATTGGCCGGCGCAATAGACTGCCGCGTCAGCAAAGACACCTTTGAGGCGATAATTGTTGGCCTTGAAGTTGTTGGTCATGCTGGCGACCTGGGACGGTCGGCAGCATCGCCCGGGGGGCGGAAGCAGACTGCTTCGAAGACTTTTTTGGCCTGACATTGAGCGAAGGCCTCGCTGTTGGCTAATTCTTGCCCCATGGATTTGGCGCCATCACCGGAACCCGGCAACAAACTGTCCCAGCCCAGCAGTGAATTTGCGCCTGTCACGCCAGTAGTTGTCCCAGTGGTCATCCCTGGTGACATAGCCATCCTTGAATACGGTCTCATTGATCAGGTATTTGGCTTGCACCGCACCCGGCGTGTAGACGATGCGACCGGCGTCCATGTCTTCTCCCGGGTAGCTGTAGTCGTAGTAGGCGTAGGCCTGGGCCAGTGGCTCCATACCTGTGTGGCAGCCTGCGCAGTTATTGAAGAAGAGTCGGCTGTCACCCCCCGGGCTGCGTGAGACATCCTGGCGGATGCGGTCACTGGAGCGGGTGGGGTCTTTGATCTGTTCCAGGTCGGTGCACAGATGGTTGAGCATGGTGAAGCGGTACATGGCCCGATTGGTGCCGTCGATGAAGAAGGCCCTGGCTGCCGCGCGGCTGGTGATGATACCGGCCGTGGCCGTTGCGGGAAGATTGGTCACCTGAGATTGATTGACCCGCACCAGGTCAGTCTTGAGATTGATGCCTAGCTGCTCCATCTGCTCGTAGTGGTCATTGTTGTCCATCGAGTAGGGGGGCAGGCGGTTGTCACTGCCGATATAGAGGATGTCAGCGGAAAACAGGCTGTTGAAGGGCTCATTGTCCCGCACCATGCCGATCACCGTGGCGGAATAGTCATTCAACGGGGCAAACACCGTCTGCGCCTCGTTGGTCCAGGGTGTGGCCCAGTTTTTCAGGGTGACATTGTAGAAATTAGGACTCTCCATGACCTCCACTGCCGCGTCATACAGGCCGCCCGCCGGGTCGGCGATGATCAGATCAGTCAGGTTGTTCAATATCTCTTCAGTCGGTGGCACACCCGCCAACCGGTCATGAATCCTTTTCGCCTGCTCCCTTGGGCCCGCCACACTGGCTGTTCCAAGGGTCAGGAATAGAAGAAATACCAGTGCCTTGAAGCCAGTCCTGTCGGTATCTAGCGAGCATCTGATTGTTCTAAGGGCTGGCATGAAATAGGTGCCTCTGGATGCGTTTTATCGGTTTGAGCCTGTTTTTGTTACCCACCATATTTTTCTGTTGGGCTTAGTGCTTTCTGATTGATTGGGTGGTAATTGTCAATAACATCGGCGATTAATGTGATATTTGTCGTTAATTGTTGTGATCCTAAGCACTGATCCGCTAACTGAATCGGTTAGACTCTCGGCGTCCCTGGCCTATCGGCTATGCTGGCCCGAATGGTTCGTCCATATCCAGGTTAGCGCCAAGGTTAATAAAAAATGAAATTGGCTGTGCTATAGGAACGGCTTCGATTGCCGTTACTGATTATTCATCCCTGACGAACAGGGTATGGCGCGCCACACAGATTGAAGAATCTGTTCAAGGACCAAAGAACTTTTAAGATACCCATGTGATGTGCCCGAGAAAACCGAATTTATCCAAGCTAACAAGCCTGGTCAGCCTGATGGCCGCAGTGTTTCTATCGAGTTGTGGGGGCGACAGTCAGGAGCCTGATCCAGTAGTGGTCGATCACCCGATCGCCTATGTGCAGCGACCTGTGCCAATGGTTTCACTGAATGGCGTGGATAGCGTCGAAGATATCGATATACGGGTTTCCCTGGTGTTTCAGGCCGGGGCTGATCTCTATCTGCGTGATCGCGCCTCACCCAGCGCTGAAGAGCATAATCTCACCTCATCGGTTACCCGGGGAGCGGGGGATGTGCGGGATGTTACAGTCTCGTTTGACGGTAGCAAGCTGCTCTTCTCACTGCGCTTGCCGGAAATAGAAAATGCAGATCCTGATGATCAACCCACCTGGAATATCTGGCAATACGATATTCTCGAAACCCAGCTGCGACGCATCATTCCGTCGGACCTAACGGCTGAAGAGGGGCAGGATCGCTTTCCGCATTATCTGCCTGATGGTCGCATTGTCTTCAGCTCCACTCGCCAGCGTCAGGCCAAGGCAAGGCTCCTGGATGAGGGCAAACCACAATATGCCGCAATGGAACGCGCCGTGAATGAAGAGGCGATGGTATTGCATGTCATGCATGACGACGGCAGTGAGATCAAACAGATTTCGTTCAACAAGAGCCACGATTTCGCCCCGGCGGTCCTGAGTAATGGTCAGATCGTCTATTCCCGCTGGGACAATTTTGATGGACGCAATGCCATCAGTCTCTATCGAATGAATCCTGACGGTACCGAGCAGCAATTATTATATGGCGTCAGCAGTCACTCGACCGGCAGTGATGGCAGCCTGGTGCAGTTCATGCAGCCTCGGGAGATGCCTGATGGACAGATCCTTGCGATGCTCAAGCCGTTCGATGCCACCCATGGTGGTGGCGACATAGTAATCATCGACACAGACAGTTATGTGGAGAACGATCAACCCACCTGGACCAATCAGGGGCTGACCGGGCCGGCCCAGCTGGCCGCTACTGTGCATGAGGTCACGACTGACGGCAGCCCATCACCCGGGGGACGATTCAACAGTGCTTACCCCCTGGGGGACGGTACTGATCGGTTGTTGGTGAGTTGGAGCCAATGCCGCCTGCTGGAGAATGGCCTCATCGTTCCCTGTACCGATGAAAGGCTGGCTGATCCCAATGTCGTAGAGGCGCCGCCGATCTACGGAATCTTCATCTATGACCGAGAGAATGCCACTCAACTGCCCATCGTTACTCCACAGGAGGGCATAAACTTTTCCGATCTCGTAGTGGCTCAGTCTGTTGAATTACCCGCGCTGGTCTTTGATCAGGATGCCGGAGATGAGGTGGGCGTGCTGCATATCCGCAGTGTCTACGACGTGGACGGTGAGGACCAGGCCACCGATGCGGATGGCAATCCGTCCAGTATTACTGTTTTGGCATCCGCCACTGCTGATCAGCGTCCGGCGCGTTTCCTGCGCATCCTGAAAAAGGTCACCATCCCCGACCGTGATGTACTGGACTTTCCGAACACCGCCTACGGGCGCATCCAGGCCTTCGGCATGCGAGAGGTGGTGGGTTATGCACCGATAGAGGCGGACGGCTCGGTGAAGGTCGAGGTGCCGACCAATGTGCCTGTCACCTTCAGCGTGTTGGATGCAGATGGGCGCCGAACCGGTCAGCCTCACCAGTATTCATTACAGTTCCGGTCGGGAGAGGTGGTGGAGTGTCACGGCTGCCATGATCCGCTGAATAATCTACCGCATGGACGTCTGGAAGCGACACCACCCCCGGTGATTGTCGGGGATACCCTGGCAGAGATCAGCTGTCCCGATGGCTGCCCACCCAGCATGCATCTGATTGATGCAGAAGGTGTCTCGGTAGTGTATGGGGATCTGGATCCGAGTCTTTTGATTCCACTCAGCCATAGCAGTTGTGACCTTCAGTGGGACAATCTGTGTCGCACCACCATCCATTACGAGCAGCATATTCATCCTCTCTGGTCCTTACCGCGAACCGATACCAATGCAGTGGATGTAACCTGTATTAATTGTCATGACCGGGATGATGGCGGAGCCATTGTTGTACCTGACGGACAACTGGAGCTGACCGATGAACCGTCAATCGATGAACCTGATCATCTGCTGGCCTATCGGGAGCTGCTCTTCCCGGACGACCTGCTGATCGTTGATGTGGATGATCAGGATCAGGATGCGGATATTACTGAGCTGGTCGATAAACTGGTACAGGCCACCGATGCCGATGGCAATCTGCTCTATGAACTGGATGTGAATGGTGATCCGATCCTCGATCAACCGATCATGGTCCCGCTACCCGCTCCTGGTCCTTCCATGCGGGCAGGCTCGGCCAGTGGTGGTTATTTCCTCAGTCTGTTCGATGCAGGCGGCAGCCACGAAGGTTATCTCAGTGCTGCGGAAATGAAACTGATCGCTGAATGGCTGGACATCGGGGCCCAGTACTATAACAACCCCTTCGATGTACCCCTGGACAACTGAGTGTTGAGAATTTTTTTATTCCTGATCGGGTTGCTGCCACTCATTGTCCTGGCTGAAGAGGACATACAGCAAGTCCAGGTCAGCGCCCCCTATATTGAACTGCATACCGGTCCAGGATCCGGCTATCCGGTCGATTATGTGGTGGAGAGGGGCGAGTGGGTGAGTATTCTGAAACGCCGCACAGACTGGTTCAAGACCCGCACCCGGAGCGGCAAGGAAGGCTGGGTCAGCCTGCTGCAGATGAAACAGACAAGGCTGGCGGATGGTTCGGCATTGTTCATCGAGGACTTGTCGGCTGAGCGTTTCAGAGAGCGCGACTGGGAGATGGGCTTCCATGGAGGACAAATGGATGGCGCAGCATTGCTGAACCTCTACGCAGGTTATGCATTTACGCCCAATCTGTCTGCTGAGATCGGGTTTTCACAAGCCTTGGGCAACTTTTCCAGTGAGTATCTGGTTGACCTGAATCTGCTTTCCAAGCCGTTTCCCGAATGGCGCTATTCGCCATTCTTTACCCTTGGGGGCGGGATGATCCATACCAGCCCCAATGCAACACTGGTGCAAACCGAGGACCGGACAGATACCACCGCCCATGCCGGCTTGGGGCTGCACATCTATCTGACCCGACGGTTTTTTCTGCGTGGGGAATTCAGGTACTACACGGTCTTTACCAGTCGCAACGAGAACGAGGAATTCAATCAGTGGAAATTAGGCATAGGTACTTTCTTTTAATCGTTGCAGGGCTAATGGCAGTTTTAGTGGCCGGACCGGCGGTGCCGCCGAGACCATCGGCGAGAGCCTGCGTATGGAACCTGTGATTCAACCGGAGATTGCCCGACGCAAGATTGAACAAAGTGAAATCGATGAGGAGGACTTCGAAGTCGGCCTGTATGTCGGTTTCCTGAGCATCGAGGATTTTGGCACCGATGTCCTTTACGGTGCGCGCCTGACCTACCATGTGACCGAAGGCATCTTCATGGAGATAGCACTGGGCGCCAGCGAGGCCGGTGAAACCAGCTATGAGACCCTCAGCGGGGATATCCAGCTGCTGCCCGACGATGATCGGAAATACACCTACTACAACCTGTCGCTGGGTTACAACCTGTTGCCGGGCGAAGTCTTTCTCAGCGACAAGTATGTATTCAACAGCCAGTTTTACCTGATAGGCGGTATCGGCAGCACCCACTTTGCCGGCAATGATGAGTTCACCGTGAATCTTGGTGCAGGCTACCGTCTGTTGCTCACCGACTGGATTGCCATGCATCTCGATGCACGGGACCACATGTTCAATTCAGATCTGCTCGGCGAGGAGAAGACGACCCATAACCTCGAATACCATGCCGGCTTGACACTGTTTTTCTAAGGAGACTGCCAATGGCCTTAAAGCATTACCGACAATTCATTTTCAGTTCGTTGCTGCTGGTGATGAGTCATTCACTGTTGGCCGCCACCGTGCAGGGTGCGGCCCCCGACTTTACCCTGAAAAGCCTGAGTGGTGAGAATTTCAAGCTCAGCGAATTACGCGGCGAGGTTGTGATGGTGAATTTCTGGGCCTCCTGGTGTGGCCCATGCAGGCAGGAGATGCCATTGCTCGAACAGCTCTATAAGCGCTATCAACCCATGGGCTTCACCATTCTCGGCATCAATGTTGAGGAAGACACAGGCGCGGCGAAAAAGGTCTTGCAGGAACTGCCGGTGAGCTTTCCGATCCTCTTCGACCAGGAAAACAAAATAAGTGAACGCTACCAGGTGAGCGCCATGCCCAGTACTTTTCTGCTGGATCGGGACGGCAAGCTGCGCTATCTGCATAAAGGTTATCAGCCAGGATATGAAGAGCGCTACCAGGCGCAGATTCGCGAGTTGATTCGAGAGTAGTCTTGTCTGGGAGTGACTTGATTGCCATGTTGAAAATCATTCTGTCAATGATCCTCTGCTCGATTCTGTTATCGGGCTGTGGGATAGATCCCTGGGTCAAACCCTACGAGCGGGCCCATCTGGCCGATCCGATCATGAGCTTTGATCGGGATCCGGTGGGTAGCGCCTACATGCATCATGTCTATCAGTCCCGCGAGGCGGCCCGTGGCGCCGAAGGCGGGGGAGGCGGCGGTTGTGGCTGTAACTGAGCGTTTTCTCCTGATGATTGTGGTCCTGGGTCTGATTCTGCTCAGTCTGCCCACCGGCGCTGCTGTATTGCCCGATGACCGGGCCGATGTGATGTACCATGGTTACGAGGGCGGCGGCGTGGAGGTGAACGGGCCATCGATTCTGGTGCGTAAATCTGTCGGTGACAGTGTTTCCATCTCGGGCAACTATTATGTGGATTCCATCTCCAGTGCCTCCATCGATGTGGTTACCAGCGCCAGTCCCTATACAGAAGAGCGCAAAGAGAAGAGTGTCTCTGTCGACTACCTGCGCAATAAAACTCTAATGAGCCTGGCCTACACCGACAGTGATGAGAGCGATTATGCTGCCAGCACAATAAGTTTTAGTGTCAGTCAGGATCTGTTCGGGGACCTGACTACCGTCAGCCTGGGCTACGCCATGGGTAATGACGAGGTGCGCAATAATACCGATGCAAGTTTCAGCGAAACGACAGACCGCCAGAATTACCGCCTGGGGCTCACCCAGATCCTGAGCAAAAACAGTCTGTTGGCGGTCAACTGGGAGACAATAACCGATCAGGGTTATCTTAATAATCCCTACCGTTCGGTTCGCTATCTGGATGGGGATACCTATCTGACTGAGCCGGAGGTCTACCCCAGGACCCGCACCAGCAATGCGTTGGCCTTTCGTCTGCGCTATTACCTGCCGTACCGGGCAGCAGTGGGGGGTGAATATCGCTATTTCAACGACACCTGGGGAATAAACGCGCATACTGCAGAGGTTGGATATACTCATCCGCTGCACAAGGATTGGGTTTTCGATGTTAAATACCGCTACTATTCCCAGGGCGCAGCAGACTTCTACAGTGATCTGTTTGCTTATGAGGGAGAGCAGAATTTTCGTGCCAGAGACAAGGAGTTAAGTAGCTTCAACAGCCATACTCTCGGTTTTGCCTTGAGCTATGAGATCGTCAAAAGCGGTTGGCGCTTCATCGACCGGGGCAGCCTGAATCTGAGTTACGATTACATCCGCTTCGAGTATGACGATTTTCGGGATCTCACCAGCGGTGCGTTGGTCGGTGAAGAGCCGCTCTACAGCTTCAGCGCCAACGTTTGGAAGGCCTACCTGTCGATCTGGTACTGAATCTTCACGAGCCTGAGATGACACGATGATGGCGGTAAAGAGGCTCGGAGTATCTGCGCTGGATTCAAACCCCCACTGTATCTTGTCGACTTCTGTGGCATAATCTCCGGCTGATTTTTACCTGGCGGCCCGCAATGCCGGATATCCTTCAGGTCCAACCACTGATTTCGAGACTATCAATATTATGAGCTTTTTTATCTCCGATGCCCTGGCCGAGGCCCCAGCTGCCGCTGGGTCGGCCGACGCCCTGACTGGCTTGCTACCACTGGTTATATTTGGTGTGGTGCTCTATTTCCTGATGATCCGGCCCCAGGTTAAGCGCACTAAGGAACATCGAAAGATGGTCGAGGCTTTAGCCAAAGGCGATGAAGTGGTCACCAATGGCGGTATGGCCGGCAAGATTACCAATATGGGTGAAAACTTCATTCAGGTCGAAGTGGCCGAGGGTGTCGAGGTGAAGTGCCGTCGTCAGGCGATAGAGTCTGTGCTGCCCAAAGGCTCGCTGAAAGAGCTGTAACTATCGATCAGCCTGAATTTCAGGCTAAGTAATAGAAAAAAACATTTCACCGGCCTGGCCGGTGACTCCAATTTGCCAAGGTACGGGACTCCGATGAACCAATATCCCCTATGGAAAAATATACTGGTCGTGGTTGTCGTGTTGGTAGGCGTGTTGTATGCGCTGCCCAACATCTTCGACCAGGACCCCTCGATGGAAATCTCAGGCACCCGGCGTGCCAATGTTGACGAAGGTACCATATCTCAGGTTTCTGAAGCGCTGCAGAAAGCCGGTGTTGAGGCTAAGGGGATTACCTCTGGCAATGGCAAGCTGCTGGTACGGTTCCGAACTTCTGAGGATCAGTTGCTGGCCAAAGATGCCCTGACGAATGCTCTTGGTGATGATTACAACCAGGCCCTGACCCTGGCGCCGATCTGCCAGACTGGCTACGCGGCTTAGGTGCAGAGCCAATGTACCTCGGTCTTGATCTCCGTGGCGGTATCCACGTCTTGATCGATGTGGATATGGATGCGGCCGTGCAGCAGGCTGTGGAGCGCTACAGCGGTGATATTCGTGTGCTGCTGCGCAATGAGAAGGTCCGCTACCTTCGGGTGGCGAGGGAAGGCAACCTGGTGATGGTCAAATTCAAGGATGCCGCCAAGCGCGATGAAGCTGAAAACCTGATCAACAATGAGTTCCGGAATCTGGTGCATCGAGCCCTTCGACGAGGGGGATGCCTTTTTGCTCAAGGCCAGTCTGACACCGAATGAGCGCAGGGATGTACAGAAATTTGCCTTGAGCCAGAATATCACCACCCTGCGCAACCGCGTCAACGCCCTGGGGGTGGCTGAACCGCTGATCCAGCAGCAGGGAGAAAGGCGTATCGTGGTGCAGTTACCGGGTGCCCAGGACCCGGCAAAGTTAAAGGAACTGCTGGGCGCCACAGCGACCCTGGAGTATCGGCTTGCAGACACCGAACATAGTGTTGACGATGCTGTGAACGGGCGGGTACCGCCAGGCTCCAAGCTCTACCGTGAACGTGACGGCCAGCCGGTGCTGCTGAAAAAACAGGTAATTGTCACCGGTGATCAGATCACCGACGCCTCTTCCGGCCTGGACCAGCGCTCCGGTCAGCCGGCGGTGTTTGTCAGTCTGGATGGGATAGGCGCTAAACGAATGCGCCGTATGACCAACGAGAATGTCGGTAAACCGATGGCGGTGGTATTTATAGAGAACCGGACCATAACCCGAATGGTCGACGGCGAGCCGGTGAAGCACAAGGTTAAGGTGGAGGAGGTGATCAGTATCGCCAACATCCTCGAGCCCTTTGGCCGGCGTTTCCAGACCACAGGTCTGGACAGCACCGAAGAGGCCCATGACCTGGCGCTGTTGCTGCGCGCAGGCGCCCTGGCGGCTCCGATCGAGATCGTCGAAGAGCGCACGATCGGCCCCAGTCTGGGTCAGGACAACATTGATCAAGGTTTTCAATCAGTCATCATCGGTTTGATTCTGGTGATGATCTTTATGGCGGTCTACTACCGAGTATTCGGTCTGGTGGCGGATCTGGCACTGGGAATGAATCTGGTGTTGATCGTGTCGATTCTCTCCATGCTGCAGGCCACCCTGACCCTGCCGGGTATTGCCGGTATCGTCTTGACCGTGGGTATGGCGGTGGATGCCAACGTGCTGATCTTCGAACGTATCCGGGAAGAGATCAAAAACGGCAGTTCACCCCAGGCGAGTATCCAGGCGGGTTATGAGAAGGCCTTCTCGACCATCATCGATGCCAATATCACCACACTGATCGCGGCAGTGGTGCTGTTCAGTTTCGGTACCGGACCGATCAAGGGGTTTGCTGTGACCCTGGCGATCGGCATCCTCACATCCATGTTTACAGCAATCATTGGTACTCGTGCGGTGATCAACTGGATCTATGGACGCAGGCGCGTGAAGAGCCTGGCTGTCTGACTGGGAGGAGTAGAACATGCAGATTTTCAAGAAAACAACGACATTCGACTTCATGGGCAGCCGCAAGCTGGCCATGATCTTCTCTTCCGCTTTGATGCTTGTTGCACTTGGTTCAATGATTGCCCGAGGGCTGAATCTAGGTATCGATTTCACTGGCGGCACCCTGGTTGAGGTCGGGTACAGTGAGCCGGTGGATCTGGCGGATGTCAGATCTGCCCTGTCCACAGGCGGATTCGATGATGCCGTGGTACAGCACTTTGGCACCTCACGGGATGTGCTGGTGCGTCTTGCGCCCAAAGAAGAGGTAGAGAGTGCTGTGCTCAGTGACCGGGCCTTTACCGCCATGAGTCAGGTGGATGGGCAGGCGGATCTACGCCGGGTTGAGTTTGTCGGGCCTCAGGTGGGCGATGAATTGACCGAGGATGGTGGACTGGCCATGCTCTATGCGCTGATCGGTATCCTGATCTATGTTGGACTGCGATTCGAGTATCGCTTTGCAGTGGGTGCGGTGATTGCCCTGGTGCATGATGTGATTGTGACTATCGGCGTCTTCGCGTTGTTTCAGGTGGATTTCGATCTGCCCGTGCTGGCGGCGGTACTGGCGGTGATTGGTTACTCCTTGAACGATACCATCGTGGTGTACGACCGTATCCGCGAGAATTTCCGCAAGATGCGCAAAGGTACCTCGGAAGATATCATCAACAGTTCGCTCAATCAGACCCTGTCACGCACCCTGGTGACATCGATGACGACCCTGTTGGTGCTGTTTGCATTGTTTCTGTTTGGCGGCGAGATCATTCACGGTTTTGCCCTGGCCTTGATCGTTGGTGTGGTGATAGGTACCTACTCCTCCATCTACGTTGCCAGTACCGCGATAGTGATGATGGGTATCAGTAAGGCTGATCTGATGCCCGTTCAGAAAGAGGGCGAAGAAGATGAGACGTTGGAGGAGCAGCCCTAGGCCGGGTTTTCTCGAATGTATTCTAGCTGTCCTGCCTGGCAATACCGGCAGGACAGCGGATCATGAACTCAGTTTCTGATCTGTCTGCGGGTCTTGCAGATTGACTGTGTTGGGACTCGTTGAACCGACTGGGCCGCTGATTCTGCTGTTGGCCCTGTAACTACCCGGCATGGGGCTATCTTGATTGATCCTCGCCGGCTGCAATAAGAGGCCATCGAGACCGCCCAGCACGTTCAGCATAACAAGTTCCAAAGCTCGTTCACTCAGCACTTTTCGCGTTGTTTTTTTCTCAGCCATGCGAGTTTCCCAATGGAGGACTTATTGCCCAAGTCATTGGCAATAACGGATAGGCTGTTTGAATCTTGAGAGCCTCAAAGGGGTATCCCTTGGAAGCTGTGAACAGAGTTCCCCGCCTGGGAATTAAGCGGTCAGTCTGCTGTCCAGGTGCGGCCGGATACAACGCAGCATGGCATTGTGAACCTTGAGTCCTCCGGCGATGACATTGCCGGTTTCAAAAAAACGTTCACCGCCGCCGATGTCGGTGACTATGCCGCCCGCCTCTCTCACCAGCAGGGCGCCTGCGGCGAAATCCCATTGTGCCAGGCCCAGTTCCCAGAAGCCATCGAGCCGACCGGCTGCCACGTAGGCGAAGTCGAGGGCAGCGGAACCTGGCCGACGAATGCCCGCGGTATCGTTGATCAGATCCCGCAGCATACCCATGTAGTTATCGGTAAACCGGAAGTCTCGATAAGGGATGCCGGTGCCAAGCAACGCGCCGCTCAGGTTCTTGCGGTTGGTCACTCTGAGTTTCCGGTCATTGAGCAGGGCGCCTTCGCCCCGGCAGGAGGTAAACATCTCCTCTTTGCTGGGATCGTAGACCACACCCACCTCCATGCGCCCTTTCACTTTTAGCCCGATCGAGATGGAGTACTGTGGAAATCCATGCAGGTAGTTGGTGGTGCCATCCAGCGGATCGATGATCCATTGGTACTCATTCCCGGCGTGACTGCCACTTTCTTCCGCCAGGATGGCATGGTTGGGAAATTTCTCCCGCAGGACATCGATGATTGCCTGCTCGGCATTTCTGTCCACCTCGGAGACAAACTCATTCTTACCCTTGTCGGTGACAGTCAGAGTATCGAGACGGTGGGATGATCGGGTCAGCACCCGACCGGCTTCCCGCGCAGCGCGTACAGCAATAGTAAGCATGGGATTCATGGGCGGCGAGGATACAGCAAGCCTTGGTGGGGATAAAGCAGATTCTGAATTATGGCACTTCAGGGCCACAATCGGTATTCTTCCGGGCATGTTGTGGAATATTCGTATCATTCTGGTGGAGACCAGCCATCCGGGTAATATCGGGGCGGTCGCCCGGGCCATGAAAAACATGTGCCTGGAGCAACTCTGCCTGGTGACACCTCGGCATTATCCTGATGCAGAGGCAACCGCCCGGGCCTCCGGGGCGGACGACCTGCTGGCCCGCGCCAGGGTATTCACCAGTCTGGATGCAGCGCTCGAGGGCTGCCGGCTGGTGATCGGCACTAGCGCCAGGGAGCGCAACGTGGCATGGCCGGTCTTGTCTCCCCGAGAATCTGCTCGACAGTTGGTCGACGAGGCGGCCACAGGACCTGTGGCGCTGGTTTTCGGGCGGGAAAGCTCTGGCCTGAGCAATGAGGAGCTCGACCGCTGTAATTTTCTGGTGCATATCCCCACCAATGCCGCCTACAGCTCCTTGAATCTGGGGGCGGCGGTTCAGGTGCTGGCCTATGAAATCCATCTTGCCTGGCTTGAGAAGAAGAGCAGTGAGCCGGTGATTGCGAAAGATGTGGCTTCCGCTGAACTCATGGAAGGTTTTCATCGGCATCTTGCCCAGGCCCTGGAAGATATTGGTTTTGCCAACCCCAAGCAGTCAGACAAGCTGCTCAGACGCTTACGCAGTCTATTTCACCGGGCGCGCCCCGATGAGGATGAAATCAATATCTTGCGGGGTATTCTGAGCGCCGCGCAAGGCCGTAAATCGATGCGGCGTGAGAATCTCGGCAAGAACGGTTGAGCGGGACATGGGATCTGAGTATCCAGTCGCGGGCTGTCCAATTGCTGGTGAAGGTCTTTGTGTCATCAAGTAATTCACTGCAATTCAGCAGGATAGCGTCCGACCTGAAGCTACCGACAGTTGCAGATGAAATAAATCCCTTATGTTGGCGATGTCTTTAGGCGGCGTGAATACCCTAGTATTTCCTATGGGAAAGTGGATAATTTGCTCCCCGCAAGCTCTAAACAGTCGTACAAGTCAAAATGGTTACCAGAGAAAGCACTGTGCAGTCTGAATCGACGACCAATCCAAAAAAATCAGGTTGGCGTGAGGATGTGCAAAGTGTTTTCGAACGTGATCCGGCAGCGCGCAATACTTTCGAGATCCTGACGACCTATCCAGGTGTCCATGCCCTCCTGTTTCATCGAATATCCCATGGCTTATGGAACCTGGGCCTGAAGTGGCTGGCTCGATTACTTTCCAATCTGGCCAGACTCGTGACCGGTATCGAGATCCACCCCGGTGCGCAGATAGGCCGGCGTTTTTTCATCGATCATGGCATGGGCGTGGTGATTGGTGAGACGGCAATAATTGGCGATGACTGCACTCTCTACCATGGGGTGACCCTCGGAGGAACCAGCTGGGAGAAAGGCAAAAGGCACCCAACCCTGGCAAACGATGTGGTCGTTGGGGCCGGGGCCAAGGTTTTGGGGCCGATACAGATCGGGGAAGGCGCCAGAATCGGCTCGAACGCAGTGGTGGTTAAGGATGTTCCTGCAGGCGCCACAGTCGTTGGCGTACCGGGAAGGCTGATTAATCAATCCCGCACCGGCGACACGCAGCATCGGGAAGCCATTGCCAAGAAGATTGGTTTCGATGCCTACGGGGCGACCAAGGATGCGCCTGACCCGGTCGCGCACGCGATCAACTGCATGCTCGATCACATGCATGTGATGGACAAGAAAATGCAAGGTATGTGTGAAGCGCTCAAAACCCTGGGGATCGAAGAGGGCGATGATGTCCTGCCCGATCTGGAATCCTGCGAGATTGTCTCCACCGCGGAAGAGCTACTGAATCTGGAGGAAGAGGTGGCTGAAGAGAGGAAAACCTGAGAACCAGCAGGGCAGCAATACTTGACTAAAATGGTTGGGAATGTATATTAGCAACTGAAAATATTGATGGAGCCAAACGAGTGAAACTAACCACAAAAGGCCGTTATGCTGTAACTGCAATGTTGGATCTGGCTCTCCATTTTGGAGAGGGCCCCATCACCTTGGCGGACATCGCCCAGCGACAGGGTATCTCCCTCTCTTATCTCGAACAACTCTTCTCCCGTCTGCGTAAGCGTTCCTTAGTCTCCAGTGTGCGAGGCCCGGGCGGCGGCTACAGTCTGGGGCGCGATGCAGCGGATATCTACGTCGGTGAGGTGATCACGGCTGTGGATGAAAATATGGACACCACGCGCTGTCACGGCGCGCACAACTGCCAGAACAATGGCCGTTGCCTGACCCATGATCTCTGGTCTGATCTAAGTAACCAGATATACACCTACCTGAACAAGATCAGCCTGCAGGACCTGATGGACCGCAAGGCTGTCCAAGAGGTTGCAGATCGTCAAGAGAATCCTGACGCAGACGACATTGAGGTGGCTGAAATGAATCAAGTCACAACCCGTGTAAGCGCCTGAGCAACGAATTACTGGAGCGATAGATGAAGTTACCAATCTATATGGATTACTCAGCCACTACCCCGGTTGATCCGCGAGTGGCTGAATTGATGTGCAGTTACCTTACCCTGGAGGGTGAATTCGGTAATCCTGCCTCCCGTTCCCATCCGTTTGGCTGGACTGCAGATGAAGCCGTAACCAGAGCCCGCCAACAGGTTGCGGACCTGGTGAATGCCGATCCAAAAGAGATTGTCTGGACCTCGGGCGCTACCGAATCGGACAATTTGGCAATCAAGGGTGTGGCCCACTTCTACCACAAGAAGGGTAAACACATCGTGACCTGCAAAACAGAGCACAAGGCCGTGCTCGATACCTGCCGACAGCTGGAACGGGAGGGATTTGAGATTACCTACCTCGATCCAGAGCCCAGTGGCCTGCTCGATCTTGCCAAACTTGAAGCGGCGCTGCGTGATGACACCATCCTTGTCTCCATCATGCACGTCAACAATGAGGTCGGGGTGATTCAGGATATTGGCGCAATCGGCGAAATGACCCGTTCCCGCAAGATACTGTTGCATGTGGATGCGGCCCAGAGTGCGGGTAAGGTGCCGATCGACCTGGATGCGCTGAAGGTAGATCTAATGTCCTTCTCGGCGCACAAGATCTATGGGCCGAAAGGCATTGGCGCACTCTATGTCAGGCGCAAGCCCAGGGTGCGCCTGGAGGCTCAAATGCATGGTGGCGGACATGAGCGCGGCATGCGTTCCGGTACCCTGGCCACCCATCAGATTGTCGGCATGGGTGAGGCCTTCCGTATTGCCAATGAGGAGATGGCAACCGAAAATGAGCGCGTTCTGGGTCTGCGCAAGCGCTTGTGGGACGGCATCAAGGACATGGAAGAGGTCTATCTCAATGGTGACGAGGATCAGCGGATTGCCGGTAACCTGAATGTGAGTTTTGCCTATGTGGAGGGTGAGTCGCTAATTATGGCGTTGAAAGACCTGGCGGTCTCGTCCGGTTCTGCCTGCACCTCCGCCAGTCTGGAGCCCAGCTATGTGCTGCGGGCTTTAGGACGCGAAGATGAGTTGGCGCATAGCTCTCTGCGTTTTACCTTCGGTCGTTTCTCCACGGCAGAGGAGGTGGACTACGCGATCAACATAATTCGTACCGAGGTAGATCGGCTGCGTGAGCTGTCACCGCTGTGGGAGATGTTCAAGGACGGTATCGACCTGAAATCGATCCAGTGGGCGGCCCACTAGGGTCAGGCATCGTAGTTTAATTTCCGCTGCGCAGAAAATCATCGAAAGATGTGCTGCGAAGTGACTACTAAGTTTAAGAGGTAAATGATATGGCATACAGCGAAAAGGTCCTCGACCATTATGAGCACCCCCGTAACGTGGGCGCCTTCGATAAAGACGACAAGAGTGTCGGCACCGGTATGGTCGGAGCCCCGGCCTGTGGCGATGTGATGCGCCTGCAGATCAAAGTGAATGACGCGGGCGTGATAGAAGATGCGCGTTTCAAGACCTATGGTTGCGGTTCAGCCATTGCTTCCAGCAGCCTGCTGACCGAGTGGGTCAAGGGTAAGACCTTGGAAGAGGCGCAGCAGATCAAAAACTCTGAGATTGCCGAAGAATTGGCCCTGCCTCCGGTCAAAGTGCATTGTTCAGTGTTGGCGGAAGATGCCATCAAAGCCGCGATCAAAGATTTTTCGGACAAGAAGTAAGGTTAGTTGGTAGGATTATCGGCTGACATGAATAGGAGTATTCAGATGGCGATTACAATGACCGAAGCCGCAGCCCGTCACGTACAGCAGTTTCTCGATAGTCGAGGCAAGGGTGTTGGCATACGCCTGGGCGTTCGTACCTCCGGTTGTTCGGGAATGGCTTATGAAATGGAATTTGCCGATGAGGTCGGTGCTGATGACCTGGTGTTTGAGGACCGTGGTTTGAAAGTGGTGATCGATCCCAAGAGCCTGGTGTACCTCGACGGCACTGAAGTTGACTATTCCAGAGAAGGCTTGAATGAAGGATTTAAGTTCAACAACCCCAATGTGAAAAATGAATGCGGCTGCGGTGAGAGCTTCGTGGTCTGACTTTCCATCTTTCATTCAAACTTACTCATGATATGCGGTCGCCCCGATGGCGGCCGTTTTCTTCGATATGCTGGATTTCTCGAAAAACTATTTTGAACTGTTTGGCCTGCCGGTCAGTTTCATCGTGGACAGCGATTCACTGGCCGAGCGCTATCGTGAACTGCAGCGTGTGATTCATCCTGATCGTTATGCGAATGCCTCGGAGCAGGAGCGGCGTCTATCCATGCAGGGTGCCGCTCGCATCAACGAAGCCTTGGAAACCCTCAAAGATCCCATCGCCCGGGGCGCTTATCTGCTGACCCTGCATGGCATTGAAATGGATGCACAGAAAGAGACGACTCATGATATGGCCTTTCTCATGGAGCAGATGGAACTGCGTGAGGAACTCGCCGAAATACGCGACCAGACCGATCCTCTTCAGGCGATTTTCGACCTGGGCATACGCATCAACAAGCAGATAAAGACTTTGGTTGGACAAATGGCGCTGCAGTTCGAAACCGCCACCCCGGATCAGTTGGAGCAGGCTCGGGAAATACTGCGCAAGATGCGTTTCCTGGAGAAGCTGAGGACTGAGGTCGAATCGGTGGAAGCGGACCTGGAAGATGAGCTCACTTAGGTAGAACAAAAAATGGCACTCATGCAGATTGCAGAGCCTGGTCAGGCTCAAGCACCCCATCAGCACAAATTGGCAGCCGGTATCGATCTAGGTACCACCAACTCATTGGTGGCCAGCGTGCGTAGCAGCAAGGCTACCACCTTACCGGATGACCAAGGTCGTCATCTATTGCCTTCCGTGGTGCGTTATACACGCCAGGGTATTGATGTGGGCTACGCTGCAAAGTCGGTTGCGGCAGAAGATCCACTGAACACCATTGCCTCGGCTAAGCGGCTGATCGGGCGTGGTGTAGAAGAGATCAAGACCCTGGGCAGCCGCCTGCCCTATGAGTTTCTTAAGGAAGCCGGCAATGTGCCGCGCATCCAGACTGTGGCGGGCCCAGTCACCCCGGTTGAGGTTTCTGCGGAGATTCTCAAGGTACTCGCGAAACGGGCGGAGGAGACCCTGGGAGGCGATCTGACAGGTGTGGTGATCACCGTCCCCGCCTATTTTGATGATGCCCAGCGCCAGGCGACAAAGGATGCCGCCAAGCTGGCTGGCCTGCATGTTTTCCGGTTGCTCAATGAACCCACAGCGGCGGCAGTGGCCTATGGGCTCGATAAGGGCGCTGAAGGAGTGCACGCCATTTACGATCTGGGCGGCGGGACATTCGACGTATCCATCCTGCGGCTGCACAAAGGGGTCTTTGAAGTACTGGCAACCGGTGGTGATTCCGCCCTGGGTGGCGACGATTTTGACCGCGAGATCGCACAATGGATCATGCAGCAGGCAGGTATTCGGGACGATGCCGATCACGCCCAGATGCGACGTCTGATGCGCGATGCCTGCGCCGCGAAAGAGGCGCTATCTAAGACTGAGAGCACTGAAATCATGATCGAACTGGCAGATGGCAGCCACTGGGAAGGGAGTCTCGATCGTGCCCGCTTCGTTGCACTGATTGATCCACTGATCAAAAAGACCCTGATCGCATGCCGTCGTGCCATACGGGATGCACGAGTAGATCCTGAGCAGGTGCAAGAGGTTGTCATGGTGGGTGGTTCCACACGGGTGCCCCGGGTCAGGGAGATGGTGGGTGAGTTGTTCGGTTCGGAGCCGCTGGTGGATCTCGACCCCGATCGGGTAGTCGCGGTGGGGGCTGCGATCCAGGCAGACATTCTGGCCGGCAATAAGCCGGATGACGAGATGTTGCTGCTGGATGTGATACCCCTCTCCCTGGGTATAGAAACCATGGGCGGCCTGTCGGAAAAGTTGATCAGCCGCAACACCACAATCCCGGTGGCGCGGGCTCAGGAGTTCACGACTTTCAAGGATGGTCAGACGGCGATGGCGATCCATGTGGTGCAGGGTGAGCGGGAGCTGGTCAGCGATTGTCGCTCTCTGGCCCGCTTCGAGTTGCGGGGGATTCCGCCGATGGTGGCGGGCGCGGCGCGTATTCGGGTTACCTTTGCGGTAGACGCCGATGGATTGCTGAGCGTTTCTGCTGTGGAGCAGAGTAGTGGGGTGCAGGCCAGTATTGAGGTAAAACCGTCCTATGGTCTGACTGACAATGAGATTGAGACCATGTTGCGTGACTCCATGGCCTATGCGCAGGATGACAAGCAGGCTCGCAGTCTGCGTGAACAGCAGGTGGAGGCCGATCGGGTGATCGAGGCACTGGAGGCCGCGCTGGCGGCGGATGGAGAACGCCTGCTGAATACGGATGAGCGGAACCAGGTAGAAGCGGCTTTGAATGGTTTGCGCGCGCTTGCCCGGTCTGATGACGGTACTGCGATCAAAGCCGGCATTGAAGAGCTGGAAAAGGAATGTGGCTTCTATGTGGAACGGCGCATGAACCAGAGCATCCAGGCGGCCATGTCAGGCCATAACGTCAAAGATTTTGAGTAGGAAACAGCATGCCACAATTAATAATTCTACCCCATGAAGAGATCTGCCCGGAAGGCGCGGCATTCGATGTCGAGCCGGGAACCACCATTTGTGATGCAGCCCAGCAGCATGGTGTTGAGATAGAGCATGCCTGCGAAAAATCCTGCGCCTGCACCACCTGTCACGTGATTCTCCGGGAGGGTTTCGATTCTCTGGCTGAGGCCGAAGAGGCGGAAGAGGATCTTCTCGACAAGGCCTGGGGTCTGGAGCCTGAATCACGGCTCAGTTGCCAAGCCGTGGTTGGGGATGAAGATCTGGTCATCGAGATTCCGAAATACACCATCAACATGGTCTCAGAACACCATTGAGAAGCTCTGCAATCGCCAGGCTGCATGGGTAGCCCCGGCCTGGGGGCCATCCATCTCGATTGTTCCAACTCTGGTGTTAGATAGTGTGGAATCCTCAGAACACAGTTAAGTATATTGACCTTCAGAATTACGCCAAACCGAGCCACCAGCTTGGTTTGCTGCCAGTTTGTCTCCTGGCAATCTGACTCCCATTGACCCTCGCCAGTTCGATTCACACAACTGGCGACGGAAGATGTTTTGGATAAATCTTCAATAATCCCACCAGTCCTCCACTACTCGTTCGACTCTGCAGCCGGGGCTTGGTTTTCAGTGCAATCTGAAAATCACGCCTATATTTCCCTGCAAGATATCCTACCTTCCCCACCCTTCAGTAAGTACGGATAAGAACCCTCTAAATGAGCCTGAGTAAGCACCATTTCACTCAGGGTGAGTGCGTGGCAGGCAGAATCTTTTTCATAAAGAATTCCCAGGGCGTGACGCTATACCGCCTGAGGAGTCAGTAGACAGGAATATCATTCGATTCAGTGCTGAAGCAGTTTGAGAATGATGGATAGCATGACATCAGGAATACTGTGAACTCCTCCGGAAACTTCAGTGCGGATGATGCAAGCCGCTGAACAATACAGTTGGAGGGACGTTTGCTTTGTTTGCTGGGTGGGGAAAGTCAAAATACACAGGCAAAGCGGGTCTCGCCTTGACCGCTGACGGCATCGCTTACGCCGGATTGGCCTCTGGTGATCAACTTCCGCTATTGCGTAGTTGCGGGTTTACCGCTGCAGAAAAAAAAGTTGCATTGACTCAGTTGCAAACGCTGGCGACCCATGAGCATTTAAAAGATTGTCAACTGGGGGTCTGTCTTGACAGCAGCCGATTCAATCTGTCTCTGGTCGATGCGCCAACGGTAGGAAGAGATGAGTTGCTGCAAGCCCTAACCTGGAAAATAAAGGATATCATCGACTTTCCGTTGAACGAATTGATACTCGACTATGTGGATGTGCCACCGACCAAATCAGCAGGTGAAATGGTCTATGCGGTCACCTCCCATGAAGCGGCAATCCAGAAGATCGTGGATCAGACCAGTGTGCGAGAAGGGGCACTGGAAAGAATCGACATTCCTGCTCTAGCCTTGCAGAACATCCTCAGCCGTCTGCCACAGGCTGAAGAGGGTGTTGCACTGCTCAACCTGATGCAGCATGACAGTCTTTTAACCCTGGGTCGGGAAGAAAAACTCTATCTCTCCAGAGGTGTCGATATCCGCAGCGTGCATCTGCGAGACATGGAAATCAGAGTGGACCGCTCCCGAGCCATGACACTGTTTGATAATCTGCTGCTGGATGTCCAACGCTCCCTCGACTATTACGACAGCTTCTTTGTTGACCCGCCTATCCGGCATCTGCTGGTGCCCACTGCGGATCATGCGTTCGATGAATTAATCGATTATCTCGATCAGAACCTGAGCATCGGTGTAGATGGATTCACCCTTGAAAAACTTGTGGTGTCCGGAAGAAAACCTATCGATAGATCCAGAATATCTGGGCGAAGTGATGTTGGCCGTGGGAACGGCGCTTTGGCAAACGGGGCATGCCGCATGAAATACCGTTTGAATCTGTATACCAGCCGTTTTCGCCCGCAACAGCTCATCCTGGATCGACGGATGCTTTTGGGTACAGCCAGTTTGTTGGCCTTGCTGGTAATCGTCAGCGGGATTTGGTTGAGTCGGGCCAATCATGAATTGGCCGCTGCTCATCGTTTGGCATCGACGCAACAGACGCAAACCGAGAGCCGACTAGTAGAACTGTCCAGCCAATTGAGCGCGCGGGGCCAGAATGGTGATTTACTCAGAATCATCGCCGAAGAATCTCGCGTGGTGAATGCCAAGCGTGACCTGATCAAGCAACTCACGCAACAGCTGCTACTGGCGGATACCCGCTTTTCCCGATACATGCGAGGGCTTTCCAATAGCCATGTCCAAGGGCTCTGGTTGACCCGGTTAAGGGCGGATGGGGGCAATCTGATCCTGGATGGTCGCAGCCTGTCAGAAGAACTTCTGCCTCAATGGATTCATCAGCTCTCGCTGCAGTCAGATTTTCGCGGCAAGGAATTTGGTTTGCTGGAACTATCGCGACAGAAGGATGCACAGACTCCACATCTCGATTTCCATCTGAGCACCGAGCTGAAACGGGAAGCAGAGGGAAATGGATAGGATCAACCAGTGGCTGGATCAATTTGAAAGCAGGAGTCTGCGTGAACGCGGGACTAGTTTTCGGGACGCATTTTGCTGCTACTGCTGTTTATCAGTTACCAGTTCATATTTGCTTCAGTGTTATCTGAGCGGAATCACTGGATTGTTAAAACTGACCAAGTCCGACAGAAAACCGTTCAAGCTGTTGACCAGTTAGCCAAGCTGGAAGCCGCCTTAAAATTCGATCCCGATCGAGATAATAATCGACGCCTGGAGCAAATAAAGGCGGAATCAACACGTTTGGACAGCAGGCTCAGGCAGGAACAGCAGACCATGATCAGTGCGCAGATGATGCCTGCAGTTTTGCAAGACGTGCTTGCTGATCTGCCCCTGGTGCTGGTCAGCCTGCGTAAATTACCGCCCGAAGTCGAGATCGACAGTGAAATCGAGGGTGTGCCTACCGTTTACCGGCATGGACTACGTCTCGAGTTGGAAGGCAGTTACAGCGATACCCTGGTCTACCTTGAGCGACTGGAAGAACTCACATGGAGTCTGGCCTGGGAGGCTTTGGATATAAGCATGAAGGAATACCCACAAGCCAGCATTATCCTGAATCTTTTCACCTTAAGTTTTGATGAGGTATGGCTGGGTGTATAGAAGTATCCTTATCGGATTGTTGTTAATCATCCTTTCCTTTCCGGTGTTGCCTGGACCCGATCCCATGCAACCAGCCAGGAATTACCGAGCGCCGATGATATCAGAAGGTGCCTTTGATAGTTCCCAATGGCGACTGAATCTAATCCGCCACACAGATAATGGCCGGGTGGCGTTGCTCAACGGGAGATTGGTCACTGTAGGTGGCCGTATCGATGGCGCCCTCGTTACAGCCATTGGCAGGCAGTATGTCACTCTCAAAGTAACGGGTGATCGCGCAATAAAACTCGAACTGCCAAGCGCTAAACTGAGGACAAACGGCAACTGATGCGAACCGTCATCAGCAAACAAGATATGGCTAAAACAGTATTCGCCAGATTACTCTTTGTACTGCTGGTGGCAGTGCAGGGTTGCAGCAGCCTGCCTGAGGAAAACCCTGGATTAAAATCAAGCACTATCCTGGATGAGATCGATATCAGTCTGCAACAGCAGATCAGTCAGCACAAACCCAAAGCCTCCCACTCCACCCACTGAAATCAGCGAGGCACTGCTGTCGCCCCTCGAGCCTTTAGCAGCGGAATCCATTGCTGAACGCTTCGATATCTCAGTGGAAAATGCACCCGCCGCTGCTTTTTTCATGAGTCTGGTAGCCGACTCTGACATCAACATGGTGGTGCATCCATCAGTCACAGGGATGATCAGCCTCAAGCTGAAGCAGGTGACTGTCGATGAAGCAATGATGCTGGTCCGTCAGGCCTATGGCTATGAGTATGAAAAAAGCGGGTTGGGCTTTGTCGTCCTGCCGCAGCGCATGCAGTCACGCATCTTCCAGGTAAGCTACCTGACCGTACAACGCGAGGGTGAATCGGAAACCCGGGTCAGTTCCGGTCAGGCCACACAGGTCATTTCCGGAACTGGCAGCGCAGCGAATGATGCAAAGGGCAACAGCTCAAGGGACGGTTCAAGCATCACCGGCAGCAGGGTAAAAACTACAACCGATGCGAACTTCTGGCGGGAACTCAGAGAGTCTATCAATACACTGATTGGAACCGAGGATGGGCGCAGTGTGGTTATCATGCCCCATGCCGGCCTGGTTATCGTGCGCGCCCTGCCATCGGAGATTCGTGAAGTGGCTGACTTTATTGAGCAGGCGGAATTGAGTGTGCATCGTCAGGTTATACTGGAAGCCAAGATCATCGAAGTGGAGTTGAATGACGGTTTTCAGGCCGGCATCAACTGGGCGGCCCTGGCTCGTCATAACGATAACACCCTGACTATTGGGCAGACCGGCGGCGGCAGTGTTTTCGATGAAGGCCAGTCACTGCTGGCAAATACCCTGGGCAACCTCAATCCATTGAACCCAACTGCAGTGGAAGGCGCCTTGACCTCGGGTTTCGGTGGCGTGTTCTCGATGGTCTTTAATGGCAGTGATTTCAATGCCTTTATCGAATTGATGAAGTCTCAGGGTGATGTACAGGTACTCTCCAGCCCCAGGGTTTCCACGGTGAATAATCAGAAGGCGGTGATCAAGGTGGGCACCGATGAGTATTTTATTACCGATCTCGAGTCTCAGAACCAAACCGGTAATACCTCGGACTCGACGAGTGTGGACATTGAACTGACACCCTTTTTCTCAGGGATCGCCCTGGATGTAACCCCGCAAATCGATAACAACCAGGAGGTCATACTGCATATCCACCCCACTATCAGTGAGGTCGTGGATCAGACCAAGCAGTTCACCATCAATGGCAATGCCCAGGAACTGCCCTTGGCATTTTCCAAGGTGCGTGAATCCGACAGCATCGTGCGCGCGCGCAGTGGCCAGTTGGTGGTTATTGGGGGGTTGATGGAAGACATCAATCGAAATCTCAAGGCGGCAGCGCCTGGTTTGTCGGATATTCCGCTCCTGGGTAATCTATTCAAGCATCGCAAAGAGAGCAATAAAAAGACCGAATTGGTCATCCTGCTACGTCCGGTCGTGGTGCAGAATCAGCAGAACTGGGCCCGTGATATGGGTGCAGTCCACAACCGCATCCAGGGGATGCGTCAACCACAGCGTTAGCTGTCAGATCGATGTATCAAGAGTTTTTCAGTCTGCAGGAAGCCCCATTCAGCATCACTCCGGATACCGATTTCTTTTATGCCTACAAGAGTCACCAGGAGGCCTTCAATACCCTGCTGGTAGCCCTGCGATCCGGTGAAGGGTTCATTAAGATCAGCGGTGAAGTGGGTACGGGCAAGACGCTGATCTGCCGCAAACTGTTGAACTCACTCGACGCCCACTATGTCACCGCATGGCTGCCCAACCCACAGCTGGACAACATTGAATTGCGTCATGCGGTGGCGGAAGAGTTGGGATTACGCCTGCCGAGAGATACAGGCCAACATCGCCTGCTCAAATTGCTGCATGCTCATCTGATAAAACTTCATGCGGATGGAAAGCGGGTCGTGCTGTTGATCGATGAGGCCCAGGCACTGCCAGAAGAGAGCCTGGAAGCAGTTCGGCTGCTGACCAACCTTGAAACCCGCAAACGCAAGTTGCTGCAGGTAGTCCTGCTGGGCCAGCCTGAGCTCGACAGAATGCTGGAACGCCCGGCTATCCGTCAGCTCAAGCAACGCATCACTTTTTCTTACAAGCTCAGCCCGTTGGATCGGGAAGGGATGCAGGACTATATACTGCATCGCTTGCGCAAGGCGGGCTATAACGGCCCACCAATATTCACCCGGGGGGCATTGAGAGTGCTGTATCGGGCGAGTGGCGGTGTTCCCAGACTGATCAATATCCTTTGCCACAAGACGCTGATGCTCGCTTTTGGCAAAGGACAACGGCAAATCACCCGGCGTCTGGCATTGTCAGCGGTGCGGGACACCGAGGGTGTCAAACAGACTTGGCCGGCATGGGGGCTGAAACTGATAAGCCTGGCAGGTCTGAGTGTCTCATGCATGTTTGCCGGCGGATATTTTTGGGGCGGGTGAAATGAGCGTCATTAATGACATGCTCAACGATCTTGAGCAGCGTACGCACCCAGAGGGCCAGACTGCCGGCACTGATGCCGAGGCTCTGCATGCAGTTTCCCCTGCTGCGACCCATACCCACAGCTACTGGTGGCTGGCGGGATTAGGTGCATTCTCAGTTATTGCCTGGTTTGGCTGGAGTGTTTACTGGCAAGGCCGGACTCAGTCGAACCCGGCGCAATTCCCCATGCAGTCACCGGCAAGCATTAGTGCATCGGTGGCACCTACGGCAGTATCCCGGCCGTTGATTGTTGATCCAGTGCCAGTTGTCGAGCCTGAACCCGGTCAAGCTAGCATTGTGCCTCCAGCGTCGAATCCCATTCTTGAACGGATTGGGTTGACTGACCAGGGAGGGCTGTCGGGTCTGCAACTCGAGTTCAATCAATCTTTGCCTGAGCCGCCTCTGCAATATCGTCGAGGTGATAGGCTCTGGTTGCGCCTTTTTAGTGCCGAAGTTTCCCGGATTGAACTGCCAGAATTGACCAACGATATATTGATCAACGAGTGGGATGCTTATATCGAGGATGGTTATCAGATGATCACCCTGCGTGTTGAACAATCAATCGAGGCCGAGTTGATTCAGGTCAACCCGCGACGCTGGCGTTTGAATCTTCAGCAAGCCACAGTACGAGAAGAACCGCCACCAGTTGCATCTGAAACACTGCCTGCCGACCTGCCGCTATTCGCTGCTGAGGTTGAAAAAAACAGCCAGATCGACGCTCCGGTCGACTCTCCGGAAGCACAACAAGAAGTGCTGCCGATGGTGAAGAAAAGTAAAACTGGATACCAGGTCGCAGAGCAGGCATTAGCTGCCGGCCGCCGAGGTGATGCAGAAATAAAACTCAAAGAAGTGCTGGTGAAGCAACCAGGACATCTGCAGGCAAGTCTGCTGCTGGGTCGTTTGTATCTGCAAAATGGTCAGCCGGAACTTGCCGAGCCTACTGTTATGGCTGCATTACAACGATATCCCGAACAAACGCAGTTGATCAGCTATTTTACCCGCAGCCTGTTGGGTCAGGACCGTCTGTACAGAGGCAGGGCAATATCTATCTCAAGCCATGCAGATAGGCTATGCAGAACATCTGGGTCTGATGGCGTTTATCCGTCAACGCCAAGGTCACCACCAGGACGCGAGCCAGTATTACCAGCAGGCATTGCGACAAAAGCCCAACCAGATCACATGGCTCGCCGGCTTGGCTATTTCTCAAGAACATCTGGGGGAGTTGATCGCCGCCAGGCAAGCCTATCGACGTTCAATGGCATCCGGAAAACTCGACAGCAGATTACAGGACTTTGTGGAAGATCGCCTGCAACAGCTGGAGCACTACGAATAGACTATGGCGACACCCTACAAAAAAATCCGCCTTGGAGACCTGCTGGTCGATAGTGGCGAGATCTCGGATGATCAATTGCAGATAGCCCTGCAGGAGCAGAAGAGAGGGGGGCGTAAGCTTGGCGCCACCCTGATCGATCTGGGGTATGTTTCGGAAGAGCGGCTGCTGAATATTCTGGCCCAGCAGCTACAAATTCCCCTCATCGATCTGGCTCACTACAAATATGACGTTGAGGTACTGCGCCGCCTCCCGGAGACCCAGGCACGCCGATATCGGGCCATGCTGCTGCAGGACACAGATGAAGAAGCGCTGATCGGCATGGCTGATCCGACCGATCTGTTTGCCTTTGATCAGCTCGCCCGACAATTTGGCAAGCATGTCAAACAGGCCATTGTGCGCGAATCGCAAATGCTCGCCACCTTTGATCAAGTCTACCGCCGCACCGAGGAGATCACCCATCTTGCGGAAGAGCTGGGTCAGGAACTGTCAGAAGAGGCATTCGACGTAACACAGCTGATGACAGGGGATGATCTGGACAATGCACCAGTGGTTAAGCTTCTCCAGTCCCTGTTTCAAGATGCCGTGCAGATGCATGCCTCGGATATACATATCGAGCCGGACGAAACGGTACTGCGAATCCGTCAGCGTATCGACGGGGTTCTGCATGAGCAGGTGATGAAGGAACGGCACATCGCATTAGCGGTGATTTCCCGGCTTAAGCTGATGGCCAGTCTGGATATCTCCGAGCGACGCCTGCCGCAGGATGGGCGTTTCAATATCAAAGTGAAAAACCACGCCATTGACGTGCGGCTCTCCACCATGCCCACTCAGAATGGCGAGTCTGTGGTGATGCGGCTGTTGGATCAGACCAGCGGCATCATGGACTTGAGCCGCCTCGGCATGCCGGAAAAGATCTTGCAGCGTTTCCGCCTGATGCTGAAAAATCCACATGGCCTGATCCTGGTGACCGGGCCTACCGGCAGCGGTAAAACCACCACGCTATACGCGGCACTGCATGAACTCAATCAACCCCAGAAAAAAATCATAACGGCGGAAGACCCGGTGGAGTATCGTCTGCCGCGGGTCAATCAAGTGCAGGTCAATGCAAAGATCGGCTTGACCTTTGCCGGTGTCTTGCGAACTGCGCTGCGCCAAGACCCGGATATCGTGTTGATTGGCGAAATGCGTGATGTATGAAACTATCGAGATCGGTCTGAGATCGGCCATGACCGGTCATCTGGTGCTATCGACGCTGCATACCAATGATGCCGTCAGCAGCGCTGACCGTTTACTCGATATGGGGGCGGAAGGTTATCTTATCGCAGCCGCACTGCGAGCTGTGATCTCCCAGCGCCTGGTGCGCCGCATCTGTACCAGTTGCAAGTCGGAATATACTCCGGATCTCCAGGAAAGCAGCTGGCTGACATCCATCGAACAGGATCTCAGTCGGATACAGTTTCAGTACGGGCAGGGTTGCCCCCAATGCAACAATACCGGCTACAGCGGCAGACTCGGTGTGTATGAATATATGGAACCCAGCGAGCCAATGCTGGCGGCATTGCGCAATAGTGATGCGGCGGGTTTTGCGGATGCGGCGAGAACCAATCCGGCCTTCCATAGCCTGCGTGATAGCGCCATGGATTATGCCATGCAAGGTCTGACCAGCCTGGAAGAAGTGATGAGAATCTCTGGGGAGACGGAAGAAGCCGACATCAAGGAGTGGGGCAAACTAGCCGCGGAGGCCTTGCAATGAAGCAACTGCATACGCTGAAAACTAGCCATGGCTAGATACCTCTATCAAGCCAGATCTGCCGATGGTGAGGCCATCAAGGGAGAGCTTGAGGCTGCGAGTCTGGAGATGGTTGCCGACCGGCTGCATGGTAATGGTCTGATACCCGTCAGCATCTCAGTTGCGCCAGAGACCAAGTCTGGAGTCCTGGTACAGCTTTCGGATTATCTGGGCCAGCAAAAACCCAACATGGTCGATCTGCTGTTTTTTACCCGCCAAATGTTTACCCTGACCAAAGCGGGCGTGCCGATGATCCAGGGACTGGCCCGTTTGTCTGAGTCGACCTCCAATCGGGTCATGCAGAAAACCATCAAGCAGGTAGTGCAGGATCTGGAAGCAGGGCGTGAGCTCTCCAGTGCATTTGCCAAGCATCCAAAAATCTTCAACACCCTGTATGTAAATATGATCCGTGTGGGGGAGACTTCGGGGCGTTTGGAAGAGGCCTTCTCCAGGTTGCATGTCTTTCTGGAAAGGGACAGGAAAACCAGTGAGCGTATCAAGTCTGCACTGCGCTACCCGACCATGGTCATAGTCGCCATCAGTATCGCCATAGGTGTTTTAACCACACTGGTCATTCCAACCTTTGCCAAGGTGTTTGATAAATTTGATATGGATCTGCCTCTACCGACACGGATCATCATGGGAGTTTCCGATTTCAGCGTAAATTATTGGCCGCACCTGCTGACTGCGATTGTGTTGAGCTTGTATGGATTTCGACATTACATCAATACGGATCAGGGTCGACTTTGGTGGGACAGCCTCAAACTGAAATTTCCTGTGGTGGGTGGAATTGTCCTGCGCGCAACCCTGGCCCGCTTCTCACGCGCCTTTACCATGGCGAGTAGAGCCGGCGTGCCGATCAATCAGGCCCTCATGGCTGTGGCGCTGGCAACGGACAATCTCTATCTCGGCGACAGAATCCGTGACATGCGCAGTGGTATAGAGCGAGGGGATTCTCTGACCCGTACTGCTGCCAAGAGTAAGCTCTTTCCACCGCTGGTAATGCAGATGATCGCCACTGGCGAGGAGACCGGGCAGGTGGATGACATGATGGAAGAGGTGGCTGAATTCTACGAACAGCAGGTCGACTACGACGTGGAGCATCTCAGTGCCTATCTGGAGCCGTTGATGACCGTCATTGTCGGCATCATGGTGTTGGTGCTGGCGCTCGGTATTTTTCTACCCATGTGGGATCTCACCCAGATTGCACGACGGTGACCCGGTACAGAAATAGCGGATTCAGCTTGCTGGAGCTGGCACTTGTCACCCTCATTGCAGGCAGTCTCATAATGCTGTTTCTGACTCGAATCCTTGGCCTGATGATGGATGTGGAACGGGTCAATCTGTTGCAGTGGGAATGTAAAATCAAGACTGCTTTGAGTCATGAATTGTCTCGAGTCGTGGTTGCCGGTGATTTTGCAAAGATAGAACGGCTGGAAGCCATAAACCCCATGCGCTTACTGCAAGAACTTCCAAGGAGCTATCTCGGTGAGAAGACACATCCAGACTTGGCGACGCTGCCTGAAGGCAGTTGGGTTTATGACACATCCAGAAAGGTTTTAGTCTATACCATAGACAATTCAGACCGGTTTATATCAGATCTCTCGGGCCGTCCACGTGCAGAGTATCAGGTGCAACTGGATTATCAGGATAACAACCTGAACCACCGTTTCGATTTCAAACTCGACACATTGCGATCGCTGAAGCTGATTTCTTTAGGGCAGTACCAATGGCTATCGGATGTCGATGGATAGCCTGTTTTTTAAAGAATTATCTATACGAGCCGACATGCTGCTTGATAGTTAATACCCAAGAGGATAAGTCGATGAGACGTCAGTATGGTTTTACATTAATTGAGTTGGTTGTGGTTATCGTTATTTTGGGCATTCTGGCCGTAACTGCCGCTCCAAAACTTATCAACCTGGAAGGTGATGCGAGAGATGCAGCTGTAGAAGGAGTGGCGGGTGCGGCAGGGTCGGCCGCGTCGATCAACTTTGCCAGTTGCGCAGCAAATAGTCACACACAGGGTAATTGCAGTACGGCAGGTTGTATTACGGTTAATACCTGTGCATTGATTGAGGGTTTGGTTGCAGATGTCAATTGGGGTACGGACTATGATATTACAGCTACCGCTTCCGGAACTGAACCCGCTGCGAATGGAACCTCTGTTTCATGCACGGTGACAGACGGCGTGGATAGCACCGTGACTGCCACGTTTACAGGTATCGGGGCTTGTAATTAAGGTTGAATAATGGATTGAACTAATATTGGTGAAGATCATAAAAGCCGATGCATGACTGTGTCGGCTTTTTTATTGATTGAGCCCTTGCATGGCGTGTACATACGATAAAGTTTGTCCCATCGGTTATTTGCGGCATTCAACACCACTACCGATATGTTTCTTTGGAGCATCAACCGTCTGTTGAACCTTCCGATCAATCACCCGTCAACTGTGACTTGGTCTGGACAGCAGGATTTACGAGTATTACAAGGATTTAGGCCATATTACATAGCCTTTCTCACCTTGCTGTTTTTCGTGATTCCTTTGTCAATCAATGCTGCTCCCGGGGATCTGATCTTTCAGGATGATTTTGAACGCTCGACACTGGCGCCAAACTGGAGTGTTAATGCATCGGGAGGCGGTGATGCTGCGATTGGCACCCATACCTCCCAGTCAGGTACTCGCTCACTCTATACCCGATGGAACAGGGTAACCGTCTTGAGTCGGGTCATCGATCTATCCTCACTGCCGGCCGCCGAGCTGGCACTATGGTTGAGAGAAGGCAGTGATGCGTTCAGTGAAGACCCGGAGAAGCGCAATGAAAGCCTCATCCTGGCCTATCTGAATAACGTAAATACCTGGAGTACACTGCTTACCCATGCGGGTAATGCTTACTCCGGCGGCACGATTCGAACCCTGAGTTTTAATCTGCCGACTGACGCACTGCATGCCGGATTCAGATTGGCCGTCCGTCAGAACAGCGGTGATGACGTTGATTGGGACTACTATCATCTGGACGATTTCATTATCACAGAAAGGGCGCCGGTTTCCGCTATTGTCGGAGGCTTCTGTGACGATTTCGAAAGCGGATTGACAAACTGGCAAATCTCAAGCGGAGCCGGGCAAGCAGGAATCAGCAGCCAGACTGCAAGATCTCCGAACAACAGTCTCTTCCTCAGCTCAGACAACATAACCGTCACCTCCGTGCCAGTGGATCTGCGTCGTGGGGAAGGCGAGATCAGCTACTGGTTGCGGCGCGGTTCGGACAGTTTCAGCGAAGACCCGGATAGTGGCGAGGATCTGCATGTAGAGTATCTGACTAGCAGTGGAAGTTGGGCCGTGCTGGACAGCTTTTCAGGTAGTGGAACACCCGGTGAACAGTTTAATGTTGTTCACCCTTTACCTGCCGACGGGCAAGCCGATGTGCTTCAAATACGTTTCGCACTGACGGGAAGCGATCGCTGGAATGGCGATTACTGGCATGTGGATGATGTCTGCCTGCATCAATCGGTGCCTCCAGAACTGTTAGCGTATTACTCAATGGATCTGGATGAAGAGGCTAGTGTGAGTGACGACTCAAGCAACTCAAATCATGGGACTAAAATTGGCAGTGTGAGTTGGAACGATAACAATCCGGCGCAGAGCGGTGATCCCGGTACTTGCGGATATATGGATGTAGCGGCTAATTTCAGCGTTAATGTGCAATCAGCCATCGACACAGGGCTCGATGTGGACGCGGATATCGGCAATGCCGGTACGATCAGCTTCTGGTACAAGAGCAACGAAGCATGGAGCGTTGATCGAGATCGGCAATTGTTCGATGCCTCTGCTGCGTTTAATGGAAACGGCACAGGACAAAAGTTTTTTTCCTTGATGTTGCAGGATAATAGTAGTCTGCGTTTTGCTGTGGAAGATACAGAGGACGAGGACTATGAGATTGAAACGGACAGCTACAATTTCAGAGCCGATGCCTGGGTGTATATAACAGCCACCTGGGATCTGCGATCGAATCGCCTGCAGGTCTTTGTCAATGGTTCCCTGGCAGAAGCGGATACTATCGACTCCAACGGCCAGTTGGGTAATCTCGACACCCTCTACTTCGGAGATAACCGATCTTCCTATGTTAATCTCTCCACGGGTAATTCCGCCAATGGTTCCTTTGATGAGATACGCATCTATGACCAGGTGCTGAGTCAGCAGCAGATTCAGGATGATATGGCTGTCACACATCCATGTCCCGCCGCTCAGATCGATCACTATGTCATTCTACACAGCGGCCAAGGCGTGACCTGTGAGGCGGAGCCTGTTGAAGTGGTCGCCCATGACAGTGCGCATCTGGAGACCCCGCCTGCGGCTGAAACCAGCATAGTGATCAGTGCGGTCGATGCTACCAGTGGGGACCCTGCAGCTAATGCCAGTTGGAGCGGTCGTGGAGTGACCGACCTGGATAACGGTCAGGCGCAGTATCAGTTTTCCGGCACAGAGACTGGAATCACCCTCTATCTAGGCAATAGCGTCGATCAGCGGATCAATATAAACGTCAGTGACACCGATGGCTTAGATGAACACAGCGGTAGCGCCAATGAGACGGATAACGATCTGGTCTTTTCCGCCACGGGTTTTCGCTTCTATGCTGATGGAACGGTCAACGCCATCGATAACCAGATTGCCGGCAAGGCTTCGAATCTCGCACCGAATGCTCAAAGACTGAGTCTGAAAGCAATAGAGACAAATAGCCTAACCGGCGCCTGTGAAACCCGCCTGAACGGGTTGCAGACTATCGAAATGGCCTTCCAGTGCATCGATCCATCCAGCTGTAAAGCGTCGAACGGGGTTAGCATCGATGCTGTAGGAATCAGCGAAAACCCGGCGAGCGGTGTTTCCAGTTACACCGATGTGGATCTGGATTTTGGAACTGATGGGACTGCCAGCTTCGTATTTCAGTATGACGATGCTGGGCAGATTCAGTTACATGTCCGTAAACAATTGGCTGCCAGTGACCCGGAGCCGGCAATCACCTTGAGTGGTGCCAGCAACGCCTTTGCGGTGATCCCCGCTGGCCTTTGCGTGGAAAGTTCCGATCCCAATTCCGAATGCGCCGCACCCTATGCAAGCTGCACTAAATTCACTCAGGCGGGGCAGGCCTTTGATCTTGCGGTATCCGCCGTGACCTGGGAAACGGCAGAGGAGACCGATAGCGACTTCTGTAACGGCAATATTGTCACACCGAACTTCCAGCTCAACAATATCATCCTCTCACACAACCTGCTTGCGCCGGCTACGGGAGTGTCCGGTAATCTCGGGGTGAATCAGGTGGATATGTTGCCGGCGGACAATGGCTCACATAGTCTGCAACAAACTGTCTCAGAGGTGGGTGTTTTCAGTTTTACAGCAATGCCCCCGGTCTATTTTGGGGAGACGATTGCCGCATCGACCAGTGATGCAATTGGTAGATTCTATCCGGCGGATTTTCTGGCAACGGTAAATGACAATGGCGCCATGGCACCGGGTTGTGGAAGCTTTAGCTATACCGGCCAGGCGATGAGCTATGCAACCTCGCCGAAGCTGAACATCACCGCTCGAAATGCCACTGCTGCAACCACGCAGAACTACACCGGTGATTTCATGAAACTGCTCGCGTCAAACGGCGGTGCAGTGAATTTTACCACCCCGAGCGCGGACGCGAGCCAGCCGGGCAAGGACAATACAAACAATACCGCGTTGAATGCCAGCTTGAATCCGAACCTGGACGGCCTCATCGATAACGGCGACGGCACCCTGGTCTATCCTCTATCGGTGCTGGATGAGTTTCGCTACCTGCGCAACGACAATGCCCTGGTAGCGCCCTATACCAGTGACATTGACCTGCCACTGCTGGCCATCAATGACGGAGATGGGGTGGCGGACGATGGCAGTTCGGTGGTGCTGCAACCTGTGGGTGTCGACATCCGTTATGGCCGTCTGGTGGTGGACGACGCCTATGGCCCGCAGACCGACGATCTCATTGTCAGGGTGCGCGCTGAGCAGTTCGACGGCACGGACTTCATCGATAACTCAGATGATTACTGCACAATCATCACACCCGCCAGCGCAGTCAGCCTGAACAACTGGCAAGACAGTCTGAGCAGCGGTGACACCAGTGTCAGCAGCAGCACCGGACTGCTGGCCGGCAGTGGCGAGATCGTCTTGAGTGCCCCTGGAATTGGAACCAGCGCTGATACCAATGACGGCAGTGTCGATCTGACCCTCGATCTCTCCACTACGACACCGGCACAGATTTGGTTACTCAACGACGAGGATGGTGACGGCGTCTACGCCGAGAATCCGTTGGGCACTGCCGGATTTGGTATGTACCGGGGTGACGACCGTTTTCTCTACTGGCGTGAGACCCAATGAAACGGCAGTACGGATTCACCCTGCTGGAACTGGTCACCATCATCGTCCTGCTGGGTGTGCTCTCGACCTTCGTGGCGGTGCGTTCCGGCAGCGATTTCACCGCGGTGGGGGATGCGGAGGAGTTGCTGCAGGCCATCCGTTATACCCAGGAACGGGCCATGCAGCATACCGGCGATGGGGAGAACTATCAGATCACCTTGAACGGCTCGGACTACAGCTTGACGCCCGCAGTCGCGGCGATCTATGCGGGCAGCCTGGATGGCGTCCTGCAGGGCAGCACTATCAGCCCGACTGGAACCATCCAGTTCGATGGCCGTGGCCTGCCCAGTTGCAGTGGTGGTCTGGCCTGTGCCGGCAGCCCGCAGAACATTTTGGTCAGCGCCAATGGGGAAAGCGCCAGCCTGACCCTTGAGCCCTACACCGGAACGCTCAGGCGATGAAGCGCTGTTTCGGCTTCACGCTGATCGAGACGGTGGTCTTCATCCTGGTCGTGGGCATCGCCCTGGCAGGCATAGTCGGTCTGTTCGTACAGAACACCAGATCCAGCGCCGATCCCTTGGTACGGGAGCGTGCGGCGTCAATCGCCCATACCTATATGGATGAGATCATGGGCAAACGCTTCGATGAAAACACCCCGGTGGGGGGCGGTTGCGTGGAGACCGGCAGCAACAGTTGTACGAGCTATTGCGCAGCGTTGTCCGATGCGGACTGTGTTAACAGTAAATGTCGGCTACAGGCGGCAGCGAACTGTGTGCCCAGGGCGAATGTCAGCGGTATCGCCACCGAGGAGGGCAGCCGCAGTGCCTACGACGATGTGGACGACTATGCCGGCTTGAATGAATCGCCGACGGGACTAACAGGTGTGGTCGGGAGCTATACAGGATTCAATGTCCAGGTCAGCGTGAACCCGCTCCCCACGAGTTGGCTCGGCATCGATGCCCGTGACCTGCGACATATCCAGGTGCGGGTAACCAGTCCGCTGAACGAAACCATCAGCCTCGAAGCCTATCGGGTGAATTTCTGATGATCAACCGGATGCATGGCTTCACCCTGTTGGAGATGGTCATCACCATTGTCCTGATCGGTATAGTCGCGGGCATCCTGGCGCCTTTCTATCAGCAGGCGGGTTTGATGTTCGTGGATACACGGACTCGCACTGAACTGACCGCCAAGGGGCGCCTGGTCCTGGAGCGGCTTAGCCGGGAGCTGCGCGAAGCCCACCCCGCTCAGATACAGGTCGGTACCGGCAGCCTGCGTTTCCTGCAGCTCGAGGATCTGCTCGCCGTCACCATGTTGGGCAGTGTACCGCAGAAGGAGTACCGGGCCTGTACTCCGGTCAGCGTCAATCACCTGGGCAGCATCCTGGACTGGGACATAGATAATAACGGTAGCAGCGATGCGGTATTGCTCGATGGTGTATCGGCAGTGAGCTTTTCCTATGCTGCGGGATCGACTCAGCGCAGCGCCGTGGTGGGCATGGATCTGACCCTGGTTCAGGGAGACCAATCACTGCGCCTGTTTCGTGAAGTCCATATCCGCAACACCCAGGGAGTTATCAGTTGTCCATGACCGAGAAAACAGAGAACGACCGATGAAGCCGCTGAGCAGACAACTTGGGGTCTCTATTATCACTGCCATCTTCCTGCTGGTGGGTCTGAGTGCACTGGGGGCCGCCATGACCAAGATGATCGTGACCCAGAGCCTGCAGACCACGGATGCATGGCTCTCGTCCCAGGCGCTGTATGCAGCCGAGAGTGGTGTGCAGTATGCGGCCTATCATCTCAATCGCAGCAGTCCGGCGGCATGCAGCCTGTCGGTGACGAACAAAAGTGTAGGAGCTGATAGCTGGTTCAGTATCTCTACCCAGCAGCCCCCGCCTCTGGGCTCGACCGATGTCTGTGAGATCACCGCCACCGGCAAGGCCGGCAATTCCGCTGCGACAGCTGCCGTGCAGCGCCAGATCGTTGTAACATACCGCTGGGCGGGTTTGTAACAGTGGAGTGAATCATGGGCGATCAGATATCAGGTACCTGCTGGCATTGTGGGCAACAGCTTGAGGAAAATGACTACCATAGGGAATCGACCTGTCCAGGCTGTCGAAAATATACTCACGTCTGCAAAAACTGTCGTTTCTATGCCCCCGGCAGGCCCAACAGCTGCCTGGAACCGATTGCTGATGAAGTGGTCGACAAGGAAAGGGCCAATTTCTGTGGTTATTTCGAGGCCGCATCCCCAGATGTTTCAAACAGGACACAAGGCTCGCCTGATGACCTGTTGAAGGCGGCGGAGGACCTGTTTAAGTAAAATGGGCAGTACTATTTGCTCCACATAACATCACATTCTTCAGCCGCTGCAGCTTCGAGTAATTTGATCAGCGGCATTGCTCTGTGCGCCAGACTGACCTTCTTTTCGCAATACTTACCCGCTGGATTTTCCCCGACGGGCTCCATTTCCGCCGCTTCCTTGACGGCCTTTTTGAGACGCTCCAGCGCGGCGGGTATGTCATCAGCCATGATGGCGCTGGGTACCGTGCCGCTGTGACCCATGAGCTGCAGCAGTTTTACCGCGACATCTCCAAACATGGTGATATCGGCATAGGAACGGCTGTGGAAGGTTACCAGCATGTGTAAATACCTCGCTTGATTCGATAGGGCTTGTCGTGGCAAATTCCCCTGTATGCCAACTTCACGAAGCCTTTGGATATTCATCACGATAACCTGCCTCGGCCTGCCGGTCTACGCCCAGCAGGGCCTGTCCTACCCCGAGGACCCGTTGACTGCACAGCAGATTGCACAACAGGTCCATCTGGTGATCCACAGCGGTCTGTTGCGCAATGCATTGAGCAAGCGCAACAAAGATGATGTCGCGTTAATCATCAACCGGGGTCCGCTGGAAAAACGTAAATCAGGCAACCGACCCAGTGTCAGCCGATTTGAAACCTATTTGAACAACAACCATACGAGCCCGTCCATCGCCTCGGTCCGCATGGCGATACTCACCTCCGGTAAGTCGAAAGGCACAGGCATACTCTTGACTCGCTATCGCGATCCGGATCGCAACTCGAAAATGCTGATGTGGTTGCCGACCCTGCGCAAGATCCGTCGCTTTAATGAACCGGATCCGAATGATTACTGGTTCGGCACGACCCTGACCTATGGCGAACTGATGTTGCGCAAGCCGGAAGATGAGAGCCATGAACTGCTGGGTGAAGGCGTATTCGAGGATTGTCTGGCGGTGATGGAATTCGAGTCCTCAGAAATGAGTCGTCACACAGAGCATCTGCCGGTTCCGCAGTGTGGGCATAAGGGCAAGCCGGTGTATCGCTTGAAAAGCACCAGCAAACACAACGGCTGGTGGTACGACTATCATATCAGTGAGATCGACAAGCGGTCGTTTGCACTCTACTGCACGGTCTATTTCAAGGACGACATAAAGGTCAAGACAGTCACTATGGATTGGCAGTCTCTCGACCAGGCAGACCCCCGCATCACCTATCCACGGTTTGTCTACGCAGTACTGCATGAGAACGGTCGGGACAGCATGGTCTACATACCCCGCGGCACCGTTCAGCTGAACACGGATCTACCTGACAGGTTTTGGTCCGAACTGACCCTCAAAAAGAAGGGAAGGTAACCCGGCAGTTCACTGACATAACCAGTAAATCAAAGCACTATTTTTTGATTGACCGCACAGGCGGCTCCCTGTACTTCCTCTGCCTGATTGCTGACTGAGACCAGATGGTCAGCGATCTCAACATTGCTGCGGCTGATGTGGGAGCCCTGTTCGTGCAGGTCACGGGCGGAGCTGTGCACCGCGACCATATTGTCTATGACGTCCTGAAAACTGTGGCCTGGCCCTTGGCGATGGAGCCCCGTGACTCATTGACGTAACTGTCCAGCAAGCCAAAACCGGCATCCAGGACTTTGTGCTCCAGTTGGTCGCGCTGGTGGAAAAAGACCACGGCGATGGATAGGGTGGCGAGTATTGTGATGCTTAACGCGAGGTAGAGCACGGCCCTGAAGACCAGGGCCTGTCGGAAAGTGAGTTGTTGCTGCATAACGTCTTACCTTACTCAGTCGTCTCGGTTTCGGGTGGTCTCAGAACTTCTTCCTGATCACCCTTTTTTCATCATAGGCATGCAACATGATATGGCGTGGTAACTGTTCACTGGCACAACCGATACAGGGATGGCCGGCCCGGATGCAGGTGTTGCTGTTGTGGCCGCTGATCATGCAGTCAGTCTTGGTTACGGGTCCTCGGCAGCCCAGCTTCAACAGGCAGCTTGGCTCGCCAATGCGGGTGGCGAAGCGCTTTTCCTGGAAATCGGCGTAGAGGATGCAGCAGTCGTTTGCTCTCATCCAGCTCCGGCAGACGTCCGGTCTGCACCTGGTGCAATACGGTCTAGACAAAATGTTCAGGCTTCATGGGGCAGCCTGGCAGGCTCACCAGCGGTTTCTCTATACCCTTGTGGGCCAGGAGCTCGTCCAGGGTCATGGAGCCGGTGAGCGTGCCGTGCATCTTCGGGATGCCGTCCTCAAAGACGAAGATATAGCCCTGTATGCACCTGGGTTTTCTAGTATTGAAAATGCATATCGTTCGAGTGGGTAGAATCTTTAGATGGCGGGCGGGGGGGTTATGGACCCGCAATCTCATTGATACAGGTCGAATTTGTCTGTAGTTTGTCAGTGACGAGCAAGTGTGATGTTATGGTTAGTGTATTGAGTATCCTGGCCTGTACTCTAACCTCGGGCTCGATTGAAGATTGATGAGATTCTGCCGCTGCAACTGCTCTGCGACGCGGGATCGTAGTAAAATAGCCTAGGGTGGTTAGAAACAACCGCTCCTCGTACGTCAGCCAACTAACAAGGAATAACCAATCCCCCTTTGAATGCGGGGCATAGGGTCTGTATGCAAAAGATTCATCCTGTACGTCTACTGCTGATCATTGGAATCGGCGTACTGCTGTTGCTGTTTCTGCTCCTAGCCCTGTTACTCAGTGATGCCCTGCTGAATTTTTATCTCAATCTACAGCAGGCGCCGGGATGGCTTGCCTGGAGCCTGATGGGTGGACTGGGGCTGCTCTCCTTGCTCTTGGGCTGGCTGCTGATTCGTCTGCTTCGTCCTAAGCCTGCACCTGCTCAGATACCTACTCAGCCTGTTGCGGTGACGCAGGAGCAGGTCGAATCTCGCCTGGAAAGCGCCCGCAGTGCTGAAGTGGATACCCGCCAGGTGGAAGAGGAGCTGGCGCGACTGGAGCAGAGACGTGAGGCGGGGGAGATACATGTCGCTCTGTTCGGCGATATCAGCAGTGGCAAATCGAGTCTCATCAAGGCCCTGCTGCCAGAAGCTCAGGTCGAGGTTAATGTCACCGGCGGTACTACCCAGGAGTTGCGGGAGTACACCTGGGCGAGCTCGGCGGGCGATCGGCTGGTGCTGACTGACATGCCTGGCCTGGATGAACCGGGACGAGAAAAGGATTCATGGGTGCGGGACGAGGCCCTGCGGGCCCATCTGGTGATCTATGTCTGCGAGGGTGACCTGACCCGCAGCCAGGTAGCGGAGCTCAATCAATTACTGGAACTGGACAAACCGTTGATTCTGGCACTGAACAAGATCGATCGCTATCAACCTGCGGAGTTGGAACTGCTAAAGGATCGGTTGCAGCAGCAGGTTGACCGGTTGGGTGAGGCCGAGGTGGTGGCGATCAGCTCCGGTGGTCGTCAGAACGTCATACGGATTCTACCTGATGGTAGCGAAGAGCGAGTCATGCGGCAATTGCCCCCGCAGGTGGATGAGCTGACGCGAGCAATCCAGCGTCGCGTGGACCAGGACCCTGAAACCCTCAATCAGTTACGGGACAGCGCCGTATTTGTATTGGTCTCCCGGCGTCTGGACCAGGCCCTGGCCAGGCAGCGTACAGAGCAAGCGGACAAGTTGGTCTCGGGCTATTCTAAAAAGGCAATGGTAGGTGCCATTGCCGCCATGACGCCGGGCAGCGATATCCTGATTCAGGGTTATCTGGCCCATCAAATGGTGGTAAAGCTATCGCAACTCTACGAAATACCCGTCCGCAAGGTTGACGTGGATTTGTTGCTGGAACTGGTGCAGAAGCATGTAAAGGGACATTCCACCCTGCTGCTGGCGATTGCCGGTAATGCCCTGAAAGCCTTTCCTGGGGTCGGCACCCTGGCAGGTGGTATATTGCATGCTATTGCTTACGGTTCTCTGTTCGATGCCCTGGGTCGTGGGGTTTCCGGTTCCCTGGCATCACGGGGTGAGCTGCACCCATTGCAGGTTGCCAATGAATTTAAGGAGTCCTTAGGTGAAGATTTCAAAACGTCTTCGCAACTTTACGCAAAACTGGCGCTGGAAGAGATCCGCCGAGTCGGACGCAAGCAGTAGCGCCGACAGCGTCGATCACCTGGCCCTGGCACAGGAGAGTCTGCAGGAGCTATTGCAGGATGAACGGGTGCCCGCGGATGTACGGGAAACCCTGGCTGCGGACTACCGGGAGGTGGAACAGATGCTCGAGAAGTTGGATAAGGGGCATCTACATCTGGCGGCATTCGGGCGGGTCAGCGTCGGTAAATCGGCCCTGTTGAATGCCTTGCTGGGGGAGGCGCGCTTCAGTACCAGCCCGCTGCATGGCGAGACCCGCACCAGTCAGAGCGGCCAGTGGCGGGAGTTTCAGGAGGGCAATGTATTCTTGATCGATACCCCGGGGATCAATGAGGTGGAGGGTGAAGCCCGAGAATTGTTGGCCCGGGAGGTGGTTTCCCGCGCTGACCTGGTGTTGTTTGTGGTGGATGGGGACCTGACCGAGACCGAGATCGATGCACTGCGTTCTGTGGTAGCGCAACATCGTCCCATCCTGCTGATCCTCAACAAGTCTGATCGTTATACCCAGGATGAGCGGGATGCGCTGTTGAGTTCAATTCGACGCCACGCTGGGGGTCTGGTGGATGGCCAGAATGTGGTGTCTGCGGCCGCGAATCCGGCCATACAGCAGGTGATCCGGGTGGACGAGGCCGGCAACGAGACCTGGAGCGAGCGGCGCCCGCCACCGAATATCGCCGCGGTTCAGGAACGCCTCTGGCAGATTCTGGAGGCCGAGGGCAAGACATTGGCCGCCCTCAACGCCTCGCTGTTTGCGGGGCGGCTCAGCGATCAGGTGGGACAGCGTGTACTGGCGGCCCGCCGTACCCTGGGACAGCGGGTGATCCGTAGCTATTGCGTGGGCAAGGGGGTGGCGGTAGCCATCAACCCGGTGCCGGTTGCGGACCTGGTGGCGGCCGCTTTAGTGGATGTCTCCATGTTGATTCATCTCTCCAAACTCTATGGCCTGCCTTTGACCCGCAGTGAGGCAGGTGAGCTGATCAAGACCATAGGGGCACACATGCTGCTGCTGATGGGCACGGTGTGGGCGGTCCACTTCGTCTCCTCGGCGCTTAAGCTGGGTACCGGCGGTCTTTCTGCAATTGTTACCGGGGGCGCTCAGGGAGCGGTTGCCTACTACAGCACCTATGTGGTGGGACAGGTGGCGGAACGCTATCTGGCTCAGGGCAAGTCCTGGGGCGAGGGGGGGCCCAAGTTCGTGGTGCGGGAGATCCTCGACAACCTGGACCGCAATTCCATCATGGAGCAGGCCAAACAGGAGATTCGAGAAAAGCTGAAGTCCACGCCGCAGTCGGCCCCCAGCGCCTGAGTGAACTGCCAGGCATCTAGCCCGCATGACGAACAAAGAAATCGCCGAAGAAACTCTCAGATGTTTCTGTGCGGGTGAGATTGGTGGTTGAGAGGTGTTAACTACACCGGATCTCCACTTCACCATACATCCCATATTTTTCTCCTATTGATGAATAGTTAAGCCGTTTAAGGAAAGGTTTCGCTTCAGCTGCGCCGTGATATTCCCTTAAGCCAAAGTGGTCGGTTTATTGAAGGACTGACTTATAATGCGCAATCAATAAATTCGCAATTTAATAAACAAAGAGGAGGCTGAAATGGGTCTGAAATGGGTGGATACCCTGGATATAGCGATCGAGCTGGATGAGGCTTATCCGGAAGTCGATCCCCTCGTAGTCAACTTTGTGGATCTGCGCACCTGGGTCATGGCGCTTGAGAACTTCGACGATGATCCGGAGCACTCCGGCGAAAAGATCCTGGAGGCGATTCAGGCGGCCTGGATCGAAGAGCGGGAGTGACATTAATATGCCGAAGCTGACAGATTCTCTGCGTGACTGGGATTCGGACCTGTTTCCAGTTACGCTGAAGCGGGAAATCGAAACACTTGGAACGGGCTCGCTGCCGTTGATGATGGGTGTGTCCCATGGCGGGATTCCCGATGAGAAGGATATTTCAGTGACCCTGCTGAGCGTGAACGATCATCAGCAGTGCGTTCGTGCCAATGTAGGCGTCTTCTTCACTGAGACCCTGGCGGGTTGCAACTGCGGCGATGAACCCATGTCGATGAATGCCTATTGCGAGCTGCAGGTCAGCATCGATAAAACAACGGCTGAAACCGTCTTTCGGGTGATGACTGAGTAAACAAGCAACCCCTGTCTGATCTACGATCAGGCTGCGTTTGAGATGTGATAGCAGTTGCCGCCGGCATGTTTTGCCCTGTATATGGCTGAATCAGCAACACTGACCAGCTCCTCGATCTTGGTGGCATCCTGTGGTGCCAATGCGATGCCGATACTGACACTGGGCTTGAAGGTTTTATTATCCAGCTGCATCGGCTCTGTGAGTCTGGCCAATACTCGGCCAGCAATTTTTTTTATGTCAGAGTCATTGGGTGTAATCTGGTACATGATGATGAATTCATCACCACCGATTCTGGCGGCTTCGAGCTGACCTTGAATGATCAATTCTGACTGCCTGGAGGAAGCGACTATTCTCTTTGAGATTTCCTTCAACAGCTTATCTCCGGATTTGTGGCCAAGGGTGTCATTGACAGACTTGAAGTTGTCGACATCTATCAGCATCAGTGCGAGGCTGTTGATTACAAGCCCGAGCGATTCCAGTAGTCGATTGGCATTTTCTTCAAACTGACGGCGATTGGAAAGATTGGTCAGAGGATCATGGTAGGCGAGGTGGAGTAATTTCGCGTTCGCCTCCTTGATCTCCCGGATCAATAATTGATTCTCTTCCCCTCGCTCAATGCTGTTTCTGAGGGTGATGTAGTATCGCCTAGCAACACCTACCACCAGAATTGAATATAGTGCTGCCATAGTGGTAAATTCGAAGGTCAGGGAGGGACTGAAAAATGTCCCCCATATCACCAGGGAAGATAAGATTGGCAGACTGAAGCCTAAAAAGACCGGTAGGCAAAAGGCATTGCTGGCCAGGCTGGCAACCGGCATGCCAACCAGCGTGACCAGTAGAAAGAGCTGAACAAAGAGTGGTTGGGAGGTGTCATATCCGAGAATCAACCCGGCCCAGCATAGCCCGCCCGCAGTCGCTCCGAGAAGGTACTGAATGGATAACGCTCTTGCGTTGTCTTGATTGATTTTTCTTCGGCTGATAAATAGATGAAACAAACGAAAAACAGAGATCAGTGAGAAGCTGATGAACCATATATTGGCGAAGTGACTATCGGGTGAGGAGTTGAGTATCCAGTAAACTACCAGGGCTACGCCATAGCCTGATAAAAGCGTCAGTAAGCTGTGATTCAACAGCTCTTCTACAAGCTTGGCCCGGATTTTTCGTTGGCCAACCGCGGAGCGCTTAGTGTCTGCTTGATTCACTCGACACCCTTGTATCCCTTGCCATCATATGCAACATAGGCGCATCCTGAATGTTGTAGTATTGGTTCCAATACTAGGTAGACGAAATCATTCGCTATGCTGCGCCATCAACATCTCGGTCATATCTTCAACAAGATCTTCAAGTTCCCACTCATCTATCCCCAGATAGGTCAGGACTGAATTTCCGTGGAGTTCCCATTCTAGTTTGTGGGGCCCCCCTAGAAATCGGTGGTCTGTCAATTCAGCGATTGCAAAGATGGCAAGCAAATTGAGATTGGTTGAATTCGCTGCATGGCCATTCTCGAGCAACTCATTGACATTGTGGTGATGCAGAATCAATTGGGAGATATCTTTGGGAACGGACCAGGAGCGGGAGACAAGATATCCAAGTACCGCATGATTGGTGTTATAGCGCGAATCTTCGACCGTTACGATCGATACGCCCTCCTGATTCGCCTGATCGAAAGCATCGAGATAATCTTTATGTTTACGCAGCATCAGCACTTTACCCACGTCGTGAAACAGTCCCAATAAATAGGCCTGATCCGGCGCAGCCCCACCTAATTGCCTGGCTAATTTGGCTGATACCATTGCGACGTTCGCCGGTGAAAACCATATACCATCCATGTTGGGCCATCCGACTCTTCCATTGCACGCCGCAGAGCCAGTCCTGCTACTATATTCCCGATATTCATCAGGCCAAGAAGTATAGTGGCTTGACGCAGGGTCTCCACCTTGCCACGCAGACCAAAAAAAGCGGAATTGACTGTTTTCAGGACAATGGAGGAGAGTCCGGGGTCAATAGCTATTGCGTCTGAAACTTGATCGATACCAGGGTCGTCCTGCTGCATGATCTCATGTAATTTTATAAACGCAGCAGGTGCGGGTGGAATTGTAATTTCCTTTAGTAACTGCTGGGTTTTATCAAAGTCGAGAGCCTGTTCCATGCCATGCTGTCCTCTCTGATTTTAAGGTGGGTTGCGTAAATATGTTTGTATAGCAACATTGCCTGAATTTGATAGGCGGCCATGGGATGGATTCCTTGAGCCACGAGATGCCAGATTAAGCAGATCTCTTGATCTGTTTATGGATTGTAACAGACTGTAATATAAGAATATTTATTGATTATATTTGGCTTTTTTAGGTAGCGGGTGTCGGCATCTATTTGTGGTGTGAGGAAGTTGCAGTTAACAATTATCTTATTCGGCATTCCTGTAAGGGAGTTTTGCTTCAAGCTGTTGCATGTAATCCTTTATCGCTGCCTGTTCATGCAGTACATGCGCAGAAATCGGGCTGCGAAATCGCTCGTCAGTTATCCAGTGGCTGGATCGGGTCAGGGTTGGTCTGAAGCCACGTGCGATCTTGTGTTCGCCCTGAGCGCCGGGCTCAAAAATCTCCAGGCCCCGCTCGATGCAATATTGAATACCCTGGTAGTAGCAGGCCTCGAAATGGAGACCGTCGACCTGACGTGTTGCCCCCCAGTGACGGCCATAGAGCGTGGTATCACTGTGATACATAAGAGAGCCGGCGATGCATTGGTCATCCAGATCGGCCAATACCAGAAGTATCTGGTCTGGTATCTGTCTTGCTACCTCAAGAAAAAAGGCAAAGTTGAAGGTTGCAATTCCCCATTTCTCCTCAAACGTTTGGTTGTAGAAACGGGTGAAGTCACGCCAATCGGTTTCGTTTGCGGTATGTCCGTTCAGGCAACGCAGTGACACTCCGGATTCGTTGACGCGGCGCCGCTCCTGACGGATGTTTTTACGCTTTTTTGCGGTCAGGCGGTTCAGGAAATCGTCAAAATCCTTGTAACCTTCATTCAGCCAGTGAAATTGGCAGTCGTGGCGGGTCAAAAGCCCTCGTTGCTGCATGAATTGGTGTTCATCCTGGAAGGGAAACAGGCAATGGAAGCCACTGGCATCGAGCTGATTGGTCAGTTCCAGAGCGCTCTTGAGGAGTATTGGCAACAGTTCATCCCTGCGCTGTTCCAGACAAAGCAGTCGCTGCCCGGTAGCGGGGGTGTAGGGGATGGAACAGACCAGCTTTGGGAAATAGGGCTGGCCATTGCGCTGATAGGCGTCAGCCCAGGCATGATCGAAGACAAACTCGCCATAGGAGTTGTGCTTCTCATAGAGCGGCATGGCGGCTACCAGCTGACCTTCTTCATAGATTGCAATATGCCTGGGCAGCCAGCCGAATCGTAAACCCACGCATTCATGATGCTCCATAGCAGCAAGAAATCCGTGTTTGAGGAAGGGTTGGTTATACCGCACCAAGCTGTTCCATTCAGCTGCCGGAATTTCGTCTATCTTATCGTGGATTGTTATCTGCAATTCAGTTGCTCTATGCTGACTTTAAAATTAAGTATTCCGTATTAGGAAGCGTCTCGTCATGTGGCAGATGACCTGCGATGGATGCTATCCTCGAAAAGTCATTCAACCAAGGTGAGGATATAATTACTACTATGAATCAGACAATAGGATTTGCGGTTGCATGCTCTACAATGCTGCTCGTAGGGCAGGCGTGGGCGTTTGGCGGAGGCGCAGGACCAGGTGCAAACAATCCGGGCTATGGGGCCGGTAATTATGATCAGTCTCCCTATGCAGGTAATCCCGGATCAGGTTCGGGAGGCGGTTTCGGCGGCGGCCGGCAATCGGGCAACCCCGGTTATGGCGGTGGATACGAACCCGGTGGCCCGGCCAATGCCAATCCCGGCTCTGGGGGGGGCTTTGGTGGTGGACCGAGTGGTCAGCAACCTGGTCCAGGCTATGGTGGCTATCAACAGGCAACTCCTGCTCCCGGTGGCTACAATACCTATCCGCAAGGCCAGCAGGGATACGCCGCACCCCCACAGGGATACGGCTATCAGCAGGCCCCGGCAGGCGTCTATGGCGCACAACCCCCAGCCCGTGATGAGTACGATATCCCGCGGGATAACTATGGCCAGCAGTATCATCCAGGTTATGGCGGCTATCAACAGGGGCCGACACCTGGCTACTACGGCAACCCCGGCTATGGATATCCACCACCAGGCTATAGAGATGGCAACTATCCTGATAGAAATGAAAAGAAATCGGGTGGTTTTCCGAATCCCATGAACATGATGAAAAGCCCGATGAACATGTTTGGTGGTGGCAAGGACCGGGATTGATCCCGGGACAATACATATAGAACCCCGGCTTGCCGGGGTTCTTTTTTGGGCTTTTTTATTTGAGTGGCAGGCGGATGGAAAAACATACCCCATCATCGGTGTTCTCTGCGGAGACACTGCCACGATGGAACTCTGCAATGAGCCGCACCAGATAGAGACCAAGTCCCAGGTGTGGATTGCTGGCAGTTTTATCCCGTACCGACATCATGGAATCAAACAGCTGTTGTTGCATCACCTCAGGTAGTTTGGATCCTTGATTGATCACTTCCAGACTGCACATGCCTATTGTTTGCTTTTTCAGTGCAATAATCACAACGCTACCATGGGCGTGAAAATCGACCGCATTGCTCACCAGCTTGTCGAGCGCCTGGACGATCAATTCGGGTGCAGCGGTGATGAACAGGGATGGCTCATGTAACTGGCATTCGAACGCTGTTTGTGGATAGCTTGAGCTGTAGCTCTCGGTCATGATGCTTATCAGTTCTGTCAGATTGACGGATTCCAGCTCCGTCGATTGCAGGGTCTGTTCAAGCCGTGTAGCTTCACGCATCCTCTCGAGTATCAGTGTAAGACGTTCCGTGCCTTCCGCAGCACGGGATAGATAGCGGATGCGTGACTGGGAGTCGTTATCCTGTGCAAGATTTTCCAGTGACGATTTCACCATGGTCAGCGGAGTGCGGAATTCATGGGTCAGACGTGCCGCCATCGCCTCCAGGTAACGGTTGTATTCGTGCAGGCGCTGCATGACTGCGGAAAAGCTGCGCTCCATGTCACCAATCTCATCTTTCTCGGACTCTGGAATGAAGTCTTTTTTTATCTTTCCCTCACCACTGACTGCATTATCGATTTTGTGGCTGATGCGGGTAATGCGGCTTATCAGGTGGCTGGCAAACCCCAGCAGTGAAACACCGGTTATGAAGAACAACAACAGGCTGATAGCCAGAAGTCGCTCCAGGGCGCGTTGCTGTATTGACAATACTGCATCGGTGGTTTGTTCAGTGACAACCGCCCCAGTAATCGCAACACCCTGGGTGATGGGCGAGGCCGCAGAAAGGATCGTGCTGCCCTGTGATTTATCCTCATAGCGATAGGTGGCGGGAGAACCCTTCAATGCACTGCGTATCTCCGGTCCATCCAATCTACCGAGCTTTTCCCGTTTGTCCCAATAATTCCCTTCTGATAACAGAACGGTGTCCATAAGGCGATTCAGTAGACCAGCCGATCTGGATCCTTGATCACTCTCTATCTTTCCACTCTGACCTACTACTAGTCCCTGTTGATTGACAATGCTGGTGCGAATATTCGGCTTGTCGAGTTGCTTGAGGAAGCGCTGGATCTCTTCTTCCGGTATCAAAATGAGAGATAAGTTTGCATTGCGTTGGAGACCTGAAGTCGCTGCGCGGCCGAAGATCTTGTTCGGATCACGGCGGTTTTTATCTACCATGGCCAGTGACAGTGATCCTTTCGTAAGTTTGAGCGGCATCTGCAACTCAATGTTGTAACCAGCTGCCGATTCCTGCCATTCTCCCATGATAGATGGTTCTTTCGTCATGCTGTCCAAGGCATAAGCAGCCACCCATCCCGGTGCACTGGTGCCCAGGATGTATTGTTTAGTTTTTCCGTCACTGCCGGGTAGCGCAATCAGCAGGTGGTCTCCGGAACCGGGATTGCTATCAGTGGAGGCGTAGATCGGATTGGAGTCAGTAACCTGTATCAGCAGATAGAGTGTCTGTGCCCTGAATCCAATCAACAGATCAAAGGCAATGGCCTGTGAATTTGTTTCACTGGCAATGAAACTCCGGCGCTGGTTGAATAGGTAACGCCACTCCTCCGGGTAACCGTCGAGTTGGATCGGCTGCTCAAAAGGGTGGGCATAAAATGCATTGGAAAAAGCCTGCTGTACAGGTTGGTTGGTGCTCGCTAGATATTTTTTGACGTCGTTCGGCAGCAAGCTGGCGACCATTTCAGCGCGTCCAAGCAGTACCTGTTCCTGGGCAATGTCAAGAAATGATTCTGTTTCGGTGATAGTTCGGTAACCAGCCCAGGGGATAGCGATCAGTGTCAAAGAGACCAACAGCAGCTTAAAACGCAGCCCTTGATAGAAAGGACGCTTTTCAGATAATTTCATCAGTGCTCGTCAACCTTAGTACTCCGCCAAGGTTATATTGATGGATTCAGTTGGTCTGTCAGCGTTCATGGCAAGACACGCCTCGCCGCGAATGGCCTGAGTCCTTTGCAAGAGGGGTAACGCCGTCATGGGCGCTGACAGACCAACCCTTCGGGCGCTACTGTGGTGTTCCGCTACTGCGTTACAGCGCTTGACAAGGACTCGGGCCATTGCCTGCGCGCTGTGCCTTGTGGCGAAACACCACAGTAACGCTGAACCCATATATAACCTTGGCGGAGTACTAGGACTGCCAGCGGTATCCGGCGCCGTAAACAGCCTCGATACAGTTAAAATTTTCTTCGATGCGCTGAAACTTTCTGCGAATGCGCTTGATGTGGGTGCTGATACTCGCAGCATCCACCAGAATGTTCGCATCTTCCATGAGGCGGTCACGATTGCGCACATGGCCAGGATGGCGGACCAGCGAATGGACAATCCAGAATTCAGTGACAGTCAAATCCACTTGACGATCATTCCATGAAGCCAGCAGCCGCTCTGGGTCCAGTTCCAAGCTGCCTTGCTTTATCGTCCGCACTGAGGAAGTGGCGTGTTGCATGGCATCCTGGCGGCGGAATAGGGCGGCGATCCTCGCGGTCAAATGAGGCAGGCTGATATCTTTTGTCAGATAGTCGTCTGCACCCAGGCGTAGACCTGCGACGCTGTCGAAATCACTGTCCCGGGCGGTGAGGAAGATGATGGGAAGGGTCGCTGAACGAGCGCGGAGGTCCTGACAAAGGGTGAATCCGCCATCGATGTCATCCTGCAGTCCGATATCGAGTATCACCAGGTCAGGTAGTTTGGATGCAAAGGATTTCATTGCTTCCTGACGGGAGCTAAAACCGGCAACGAGGTAGCCCAGCCGGGACAGATAATCGGCATAGTTGTCTCTGATGACAGGCTCATCCTCTACAATGACAATCTCTTTAGGCATGGGTGTAGTTATGCTGGATGTTGGATGAGTTAATGACCATCAACTGGCTGATGCGATGAAAATAATAACGGACGTTAATATGGCAATCGATAGTGCGCGTAAACCAGCCCACAGCCAATGTGTCCTGCTGATCCTACCAAGGAACAGCCCAAGCAGGAAAGTACACGCCAGTGCGATTAGAATGGCAGCCAGTAAAGGGGAGACCGGTAGCGTTATGCCCTGTAGAGACAACCAGAGGGGTGACAGGATCAGCAGTGATATGAGCAGGGGTGAGAAGCCATTGATGAGGGCAATGACTATCGGTAGATATCGGCTAGCTTTACCATAATCGCTCGCATGAAGATTGGTGATCAGGGCTTGCTCCAGGTCCTCCAGCTCTCTGCGGCGTTCTGCCGACTCACTCAGATAAGCGCTGCTCAAGCCGCTCATGAACAGCGCAATGGCTGCTCCCAGGGAGGCGCTGATTGCTACTGACAGATCAACACGATCCTGGGAATAAAAGCCAGACATCATGCCAAGCATGGTCAAGGCTCCATCAAAGCCGTTGGTAACGAAATAGCGCCTTGCTATTCCATGGGCACGTTGAATATGTTGCAGCAATTTTTTCGAATCTACTGATGACATACGCAAGAATAGGGTCTTGTCCTGACCGAATGCTGGAAATGATTATGCAGGCGGACTGTCTTCGCTATCCACTTCGACTTCATCGATGCTGTGTATGGAGGCCCCCAATCTTTTGATTGTTTCGCTGATTTGCTCAAAGTGAATACTTTGGCCTGCAATATTCAGGCTGATCGTTTCGGTTTTTTCATCGACTTCGATGACTGTCAGTTTGATCTTGTAGTCTGTTCCCAGATCTGCCAGTGTGGCGGCAAAATCCAGCGCATTGGGATGGTGGGGTTTCAGCACATCAAGAACGAGTCTACGGATATTGGACATGGTGCTAACCAGCTCATGAAGTATCAGGAATGCAATTATACGCCATCTGTGAGCAGTTGCGCGCAACTATTGACCGAGAGCGCGGAGCAGCCTGGTACTCCTTCATTGCCCTATTGAAGGAGTACCAGGCGTGAAAGTGGGTTTAAAAAATTCAGTGGTGAGTATTTCCGGCTGTGGCTTGCCGATATAGTAGCCTTGTGCATAATCCACACCGATCTCAGCCAGTAGTTTCAGGGTCTCTTCATCCTCAACAAATTCTGCAATGGTCAGCTTGTTTAAGCCGGATGCCATCTGGGTCAGGGCTCTTACAAAGATACGGTCTTCCGGACTGTTGGGAAGTTGACGAATGAAGGAGCCATCGATTTTCACAATATCGAGTGGCAGTTCACGCAGGTAGTAGAAAGATGAGAATCCAACACCGAAGTCATCCATGGCAAATCGGCAACCCAGATTGCGTAGTTCATACATCAGTTTTTCAGCCAATCCCATGTTTGCCAGGGTAGCGGTTTCGGTCAATTCAAAAACCAGATTCTGAGGATTGACTCCACTCAGGTTGAGCAGTTGTTTAAGCAGGGGCAGTAACTCCGGATCATCAACCACGCGACCTGATAGGTTGATAGAAAGGTTGATTTCCATTTTCGATGACCTGGATATATTTGCCAGTTGGGTGATTGCTTCACTCAATACAAAACGGTCGATACTATGAATCAATCCGGTTCTTTCAGCCACCGGGATGAAATCACCGGGTGTTGCTATGCTGCCGTCACTCTCTCGCATGCGTATAAGTACTTCATAGTGGCTGATGCGCCCAGATTTGATCTCCAGAATCGGTTGGTAGTAGAGTAAAAATGCCGAATTTGCCAGCGCTTGCTCAATCTTGTCCTTCCAGGCGACACGTTCAGTCATCTGCTCCCGGATCTGGTCGTCCAGGGCAAAAAGATGCCAGCGGTCTCTACCACTGTCTCTACCAATACCCTTTGCCTCATACATGGCCAGGTCAGCGTTGGACATCAGGTCTTGTACGGTATTGCCATGCTCTGGATACATCACGATTCCGATGCTGGCAGAAATGCGGTGACTGCGGCCCTTGGTCGGTATTGATATCTGTTTCAGCGTACTCAGGATCTTCTCGGCTACCTGTATGGCGCCTTTGACATCAGATTCGGGGATCACAACAGCGAACTCATCACCTCCGAGTCTGGCCAGTAAATCGGTCGTACGGGTTATCTGAATTAACTTTTCAGCCACCACTCGCAGCATCGCATCACCTGCCTGATGGCCACTGGTATCGTTGACATATTTAAACTGATCGAGGTCAAAGAAGAGCAAGGCCACGCTGTGTGCATAACGTTCCGCCATCGACAGCAAGTCTTCGAAGGTACCCTGAAAATAGCGCCGATTATAGAGTCCGGTGAGTGGATCATGATTGGCCAGCCAGGTCAGTCTCCGCTCTGCCTCCTCCCTATCGGTGATGTCCAGGCCTACTGATAAGATGATAGGTACTCCGGGTTTGCGTTTACCGGATAATCGGGAGTGAATCCAGGATATGGTCCGTTTTGTATTGTCGCTGGTTATGATGTTGCTATCATGCTGATATGAGTGGATTTCCTCTGCTTTCAGTCTTTCTAATGCCTGTTTAAATATGGCATCGTTCGACTCTTCGCTGATAAGCTGATGAAACTTGGCATGCTCGGTTATTTTGTTAAGGTGGTCGAGATATATCTTGCCTTTACTATTCAAGGTCAATAGCTGACCGTCACAATCCTGAGTGAGAATGATCACTTGAGCGCTATTCAACAGGCCGGTGACAAAATCACGTTCCTGGGCCAGTTCCTTTCCCCTCGCAATTAAATTCTCGGTCTGCACCTGGACCTCTTGGTGGAGGGATTCCAGTGTGTTGGTGAGCTCCAGTGTGGTTTCACCGGCGATATCGATCTCGTCTTTGTGCAAGTAGTGGGTGGTTGAACTGAGTTTAGTCCGGACCTCGCTATAAGCATTGTGCGCGAGCAGGGGAAGACTCCTGGAAAGTAGCAATAATCGATTCAATGGTCGCCAGAGTAACAGCAGCAGCAACGTCTCGGAGAGAATGAATCCCACCAGGCCAAAGAAGATGTTCTTCTCTGTGGCTTGTTTGATATGTTGAACAGACTCTGTAATGTCATTGATGAGTATGAAATGCGTCGATTTTCCAATGACTTCACTACCAATCTGTAAAGACTGCAACATGAAGTGTTGATCATTGTGTTCGATTTCAGAACCGCCACGCTGTAAGTCTTCGAAACTAAAATTTTCTGAAATATTCTGCAAGAGTTGCATGTTCGTTTCAGGATCTGTCAGAGCAACAATATAGCGTTGCCAATTACTCAGAAATCTGCCTGTAACTTGGATTTTATTTTGGTTTATATCCTCTGTAATGACAGCGATGTCGGCAGCTGTGATGTCTTTGAATGAGATGATGGCATCCGCAATCAGGCGGCTTAGCAGCAGCACGCCAATTTTTTCACCTTGCTTGAGCACAGGAATTGCGACATATTGCTTGCACTGATCGCTGCAGTTCAACAGAAATTCAGGTTGTTCAGTCAGATTTACCTGCCGAATAATTGGAATGAAATGTTCAATATTCTCCGGTGGGCGTAGGGCAAACAAGAGGTTGCTCTGGTTGGAAAAGAAGCTGACTTCATCCAGCCCCCAATCAAACTCTAATGTGGCTGACTGTTCGAGGAACATGTTCGCCAGTCGCTGTGACATGGGCGCCGGTGAACTATCAGCCTGCACCAAGGTGGGTACAAGAGAGGCAATTTGCTCTAATTCATTAAAACTGTTTCCAACGAGTGCTTCGAGTTCCTGGATGTGTTGTTTATTGATTTGTGTTTGCTGCAGGGAAAATTGTTCTCTGAGTTGCCAGTAGCCAAGAATAGCGAGACCCGTATTCACGGATATCAGTACCAGGCTGAAAATTAGAACGGCTTTCCATTTTAGGCTTAAGAAGCGAGTGCCCTTGGTGGTTGATTCCAATGGCCGAGCCGCACCCTTCATCGGAAGGCGCTAGAAACTGTAGGAAACAAGCAGGGCCAGCATGTTCCAGTACCTTTCTGTTTCAAGCGGGACAGGGTTTTCCAGGTTGGATAGGAAAAGCGTGCCGTCTACACGGCTGTATTCCGCACGTAGTATCAGCTTGTCAGTGGGTTCCCAAAGAACTCCAACTGTCCACATTTTTGCATAATAATTATAAGGGTGTGTCCCAATAAATTTACTACTGGACTCGGTTCCATCCCTGTCATCTTTGTCAAAATGGGCCTCTTCATATCTGGCAAGGATTTCCCAATCTGCGGAGAGCCTGTAGTTACCCTGTAGGTAGTAACCATCCACTGTGGTATTTCCCACATCCATGACATTATTAAACCCCTGGTAGTCTATGGGCTGATTCATATACTCCAGGGTCAGGCTCCAGGGTCCCTGGTTGTATTGGGCTGAAGCAATCCAGTAATCGATGTCGACGCTTCCATTCATCGTGCCGCCTGCCATTTCTCCATCTAGAGTGAGGCTCGCGCCACTCAACGCCAGTCGAAAGACTCCACCGTCCCACTCATATAACAGGCGACCGCCTATTGTATAGCCTTGCTGTTCTAACTCTGGCTCTAACTGCGGAGGTAAGTAGATTTTTTCAACGTTTTCATCAATGGGTGTCTTTCCGAATAAGAGATGAAAATAAAAGCTATGCAGATTCTCGTGCAGATCAGCATAGAGCATGCCGCCGTCATTCGAGAGTACGGTGTTCCGTGCCCGGTCCCAGTAAATGACTTGTGGCACGAAGATGCTGGGGCGGGTAGATGCTACATCACGAGTATCATTGTAAAATCCAAGTGGGTTCTTGGAGCGCCCGAGAATGAAGCCGAAACGGCCTTGATCGCTGGAATAGGGTGTGTAATCGAGCTGAGCATAATCAAGGTTTAGGGAGCCGTTGTACATCTCTCCAGCGGTGCGAGACAACAGTTGGGCCGAGACCATCAGTTGTGGATTGAAGCGATATGAGGAATTGACTCCTAACTCTCGAAATTCGAAACTGCCATCCTTGCTGTCTCCGAAGAAGTTATTATCCGTGGTTTTCACATAACCTTGAGTCAGGAAGCCGTGGACCTGGAATTGATCGTCCCATCCAACAACCTCAGTTGCATGGGTTGTCATAGACCAGGCGAGTACTAGGCAGAGTGAAAGAAAATTATTCGATTTCAATTTTTCGAACATGGTCATTGAGCTGGTCCTCTGACAGATACCCAATTGCGCCAGGCATTGTTTCGATCTGCTGGCGCATCTCATCTTCCGTGTTGACGATATGGGGAGACTGTCCAGTTCCCGAGTAGATTTGTCGATTCCAGGCCCTACGTAATTGGTGAGGAAAAACCCCCAGTATCTGCTTGCTGAACTGCGCGTGGATCGAATTTTTATCGCCAAGGACATAGACACGAATTGGCGTGCCATTGGACCACTGTGTCTTGCGCATGCTGAAGATTGCGCGAAGGCTGCTTAGTGGGAGTGTCTTCTCATTGACCAATGGATTAGTGACAACCTCCAGCGCGCTGGCTTGCAGTGATGCGCAAAGCAACATTACTGCAGCTATTCCAGAACGGGAGGGGAGCATATTATTTATTGAGTTAAGCTATATTCTTGCCTTCTGGCCTATAGCGGTCTTGATGACCCCATTCTTTAGTGATCCGGTGAAAAAAATAGGAAAAAATTTCATTTTTTTTTCATGGATAGTATATGGCATCTATAACTCTATGATTTATATATAAAATGTTTGGTGTCATGGTGTTGCATAGCAATGTATTAATAATCAACACTATTTCTGGCTCAACAGGCAAAGTAACGCAGACAGGTAAATCTACCGATTGTGCCATGGGCCATTTTATTTTTATTGAATTTTCAGGTACTTGTATTTTACGAACCAATTATAGGCATCCTTGATAGATTGGTCCAGCGGTTCAGGTTCAATATTGAGATCATTTTACATTGTGGAAAGATCATAATGCTGCAAACCATACCGTACCATGTCGACTGCCAATAGAGGCAATTCAGGGGCGGGTTTACGTCCCAACAATCCTATGCATTCAGAACAAAACGCTATGAACCTTAACAACAGTGTTGGGTTTACAAACACGCCATGCAAGCCATCTCGAAGGTATTTCTGAATTAATTCCTCCGCATGAAATTTCATATGCAGCGAAGTGGTTAAACCAGACTTGTTATGACGTTACTTTGAGCGGGCGAAGGACAGTGATCCGGCTGCCCAGGAAGCCCTGGAACAGATTGGAGAGCTCTACCGCATCGAGGCTGAGATCCGAGACAAGCAACTCACGGGTAAAGACAAGCTACAATACCGCAGCCAACACAGCCAATCACGGGTTGAGGCTTTCTTTGGCTGGATTCACGAGCAACGCCAACGTATAGATCTGGTCAACAGCGATCTGCTCTCCAAGGCCTTGAACTATGCCGACAATCATCAGGCGCAACTGCGTGTCTATCTGGGTGATCCCGATGTGCCTATCGACACCAATCATTTGGAACGGGCTCTACGGGTGATCGCGATGGGACGCAAGTCATGGTTGTTCTGTTGGACCGAGGTGGGTGCAAAACAGGTCGGCATCATCCAAAGCCTGCTGACCACCTGTCGGTTACAGGACATTGACCCCTATACCTATCTGGTGGATGTGCTTGCAGCGTGTCAGTCTGCATCCTGCCAAAGATGTCGAATCACTGACCCCGAGGCGGTGGAAGGAAAAATATTTGCCAGCCAATCCTTTCAAATCAGATTTAGCATAAAATGGGTCAATAGCCCCGTAGATCTGAACGCTTACGTTCATGCTACCTATACTCCTGTTATGAAATTAGTTACGCAGGGCATGATATGAAGGATCAGCACGCTTTTGTTTTACTAATCGGTGACAGTGAAGGTTTAGGAAATGCTGTTCTATTAGGTTTGTTGAATCAGGCAGAGCCAATAAATGTCATTGGCGTTTCACGGCGAGCTGCGGCATTGGTCGAAAATGTAGACCGCTTAACAGCTAACCAAAAATCGCATTTTTATCACCTTAGTGCTGATTTCATGCAGTCGACATCGACCTTGATAGAGCAGGTAGGTGATTTAATTGCCTCTAACCAAGGTTATTTGAAATCTGTAATCTTAGTCACGGGATCGGGTTTTTTAGATTCAGAAATTGAAACTAACCCAGAGCTGGAAGAAGTGTTGCTAAGGCTCAATTACGGTGTGCAAGTAGAATTGGTTGAAGCTTTGTTACAAACACAATTAATGACGGCTGAAACGCACCTTGTCTATTTCAGTGCAATGATTACCCATGACAGCATCAATGATCCGCTGCTACTCATTCACGAAAAAGTAAAGAAGAAAACCACGCGATGGTTACATCAAACCTTGGGTAATCAACTTTCAGTCGTGTTACCCGGTGCCTATCAAACAGACATGCTGATGCGCATTATTGTGCGCAAAGATTCATTGTTGGAGTGGTTCAGCTTTCCGCTGGCTGATGTAAACGATGTGCGTGGCATTGGTCGCAAAGTCGCATTATTGGCATTAAGCAATAAGAAATTAAAGTACCGTAGCTACATATGCCCTCGCGGCATTAAAGGGCTGGTTAGTGTTGCCTCTGCAAAAACCATACGAAAACTGTTGCCTTTTGCGATACGGCAAACGTCCCGCACGGTTTTACATCAGATTGGCCAAACCGATGAAGATCATGACCGCCGTATTGAACACGCAAAAACACTGCAATTGTATGGCAATACGTTCCCCTACGATTCGATAAAATCAAATCGCCTTTGGTCGTTAAGGTCGAGTCTTTTTTTGACTGGGGTTATGAGGTTTTTTGGCTTGTTAAGGTAAGCGCAAATTGCCGCTGAAATTTGAAAGTTTAGCACCTCAATAGGCGCTAAACTCATTTCTTTGAAGCTTACAGAGTGACTCGTTAGATCGAGCGAAGGTGAAAAACATGCTCAGTTGCTGAAATAGCATCGAGTAAATCTTGTGGGGGAGTATTTACAACGTCCAAAATATTACCTGATTACCCCCAAACCTCAGCCATACTTAATAGCCGTTGTGGCATTGGATGTGTCCGTACAGCTGCATAGCCCAGACGAGGAATCATATCTTCAAGCCTGAAGCGTCGATTGAAACGATAGCAGAACTCGGCCAGGTAAGGGGTCAATAGCCCCGTAGATTGAACGCTTACGATACAAACATCAAAGTCAATATTCAGCAGCTCTCTGACTATGTGCCCTCCAATGAATCCTCGACCGCCGATAACCAATACCTTTTTTCTAGCTGTAGTCATATTCAAGCCAGGAATGAATTTTCAGGCAGTCTCAATGATTTTGTTTCAGGTTGTGGTGCTCTAGCGAGTCTAAAGATAAATACGGGTATACTTGTTTCAGGCATGCCGAAGATTCGGCAGACTTGTTCCGCGTCTCTCCGAATTTTGGCCTGTTCACGTTCGGTGAATCCTTCTCCATTGGCCAATAGCACTCGCAATAGATTAAATGTCAGTACTGTGTATGGTTGAAAACCGATGTTTTCAATGGTGCTCATCAGCCAGAGCCGTTGCGTATGCTTCCCCGCTTGGAACATAGACTGATCAGAGTAAGCGTCCTCAATGACAACCAACCCAATGTGGGAGCTGCGAATTATGGGCGGCTTAGAAAATTGTTTTAAGATGAAAGTCGGAAATCTATTGGCTAAGGTCGGTATTCTGGATAGCAGTTTCAGGAAAATCTCACCCGCCTTGGGCAATTCAAGCGTCTTTAGATCAATCCCATCCCGCGTTTCCGTGGTTTCTTCTTCATCCCAGCGGATCTCACTGAGTAGTTGATTAAGCGAAGCAGGATGCCGTAACCTGAAAATATCGTTCTCGGCTAATACCCTGAGTAGTTCGCGCTTAGATGTTTTGCTGCTCAGGAAAGAAAGCTTGCAGCCTGAATCCTGGAAATGTCGGCCAAGTGATCGTATTTTATCATCGGTATACAAGTCCCCTGTGTGCAGGCGGCGGTTTGTACAGCGGTGGTTCAATGCAACGAATAACCGTCGATAAGTTTCGTCCGGTTCGCTTATTTCGACAAATACAATAGTAACAACTAGGTTGCCTGTCTGATGTTGATCGTCTGATGAAAAATGGATTTCACAACGATACCCCAGATTTCCCGCCGCTATAAGCATGTTCTCGGCTAACATACCCAAGCTGAAAATCGCTGCTGAGCCATGGACGTCCAGCAGGTTGTGCGATCGGGCATGATTTATACACAGGGTGATAGCATCACCATGGCGTTTTATCAGCCAAGGCTGCATGTTACCACCAGATGGTGCCCGTATCGCCGCAGATAATATCAGCTCAAAATCGCTATCAGATAGGATGCTCATTTCAATTAGCTAGTAAAATTCCTTAATGATTTGTATCGCTAGGATGTATCAGCGAGCGCAATCTGATCGTGAATTTGAAAACGACCTGCACAACCTTTCCCTTTATCGTAATTGACTACCCTGCAGATATTAGCTCGGAATACTTCAACTGAAAAGTGAATAAGCTGCAGATTAGGGATCTATGCTTAAACCTAGCTGCAACTCACAGCTAGCATGTCGTTTTCATGCCTACTCAGCAGGGCTGGGAAAAAGGCTTGGCATGGGTGACGATGAACACCCTTGATGAAATTCTAGAAATATCACACAAGACACAGCCTGCGCATCAAACCGAGGTGTTTTTCCAATACTTGGATTTCACGACGTTGTCAGTCAAAGAAAACGGGATGGAAAACGATCAATGAGGTGGACTGCAACCATCGGGAGGCCATCTTTTGGCGTTCTCAGAAATTGAATTGAATAGGTATTTGAGGCTCAGTTTTGCATGAGCTGGAAATTGTCAGCCACTGGGCAGATTCAGCCACTGTCTTGCCACTGTTTCGCAATCTCTTCGCCTCATTATTGAGCTGTAATTCCCCTTGCCGAATGAACTCCAGCGAAATTAACGGCAAACGGTATTTTCACTATGGTGGGTACGTTGGATCAATCTGAGAGGGGATGTTATGAAGAAGGTGGTGACTGCTTTGGTACTCTTGAGTCTGGCATTGAACGGCCATGCCGAAGTTACTGAAAATTCCGATAAGATCAATACTGAAGACCTTAAAAGCCCACTGATAGGCGCATTGACGGGAGGGGTTATTGCAGGGCCGCCCGGCGTAATGGCGGGTTTAATAGGTGGGGTACTGTTTGGCCAGATTAAACAGCAAAATAACCAAATCCTGCATGCCAGTCGGGAGTTGGTGCATGCAAATGAGCAGGTCGAGTTGCTGAGTGCACAACAAGCCGGGCAGCATGCCAGGCTGCTGCAGCAGTTGCAGGCAAACCGTACGCGCCTCCATGCCATCGCTGATGGATTTTCCTTTTGCTTGAGGTTTCGTACCGAGAGTGCCGCCGTTGAGCCTGCCCTTCAACCTCATCTCGATGCCCTGGCCGGGATGCTGAATGCCTTCAAGGAATTGAATATTCAGGTGCGTGCATCAGCCGATGTCCGTGGCAGCGTCGACTACAACCGACAGCTGACAAAACTCAGGGCTGAAGCTGTTGCCCAGCACTTGATTAATGCGGGCGTCGCAACACAGCGGATTGTCGTGCGGGATAACGGGGAAGGGGCGGCGATCTATCCTGAAAACGATCCAGAACGGCTGGGTTTTGACCGTTATGTGGTGCTCACTTTTCTGCCGGAGGATGCATCATGAATTGTTGCCAAAGGCCGATCAGCGATGATTTTATCAACGCATTACCCGAGGAATGGGTCAATGACTCAGATCATTGGGTATTGCGTGAAAGAAAGATATGGGAGGCACAGAAAAAGCCGGTAGAAGAGGGAGGGACAGATGACCAAGACCACCCGAAATGAATCTGAGTCTCTAACATCGACCCGCCATGGTTTACAAAGTCAGGAGGTGATAAGAGATCTGCTGCTGACCTTGGCGGCAGCCTTGTGGACCGGTATGGCGGCTTCGATGTTATTCATACTACTGGTATTTGTTACAAGTACAGAGGTTCTGGCATCGGAGGATGGCCCTGGAAGAGGGAATCTATCTCTTTACACACTGGATGGCAGGTGGGTTGACGATGCTCCCTTGGTTTCAACCGATGTACAGATTGAGATTCATGGCATGCTGGCAAGAGTCGTGGTCGTGCAGCAATTCAGCCATTCTGGTGTCGATTGGTTGGAGGGAATCTATCAATTTCCCCTGCCGGAGAATAGCGCTGTCGAGAAATTACGCATGAAGATTGGTGATCGGCTACTCGAAGGTGAAATACAGGAGAGTAAGAAAGCCAGAGCCCGGTATGAAAAGGCCAAATCAACGGGCCGCAGGGCAAGTTTATTGAGTCAGCAACGACCCAATATTTTTACCACTTCAGTTGCGAACATCGGGCCTGGGGAAGTGATACGGATTGAAATCGAGTATCAGCAAACCCTGCATTATGACCAGGGCCGCTTTCACTTGCGCTTCCCGATGGTGGTCGGACCCCGCTATATCCCAGGTACTTCACTGGCTGGCAACGAGTCGATTCCTTTGCGAGGTACTGGGTGGGCGCTCGACACTGACCAGGTCCCTGATGCGAGTCAGATTACACCACCCGTAGCGGATCCTCGGTTTGGTCCCGTCAATCCAGTGAGTCTGTCGATCAGGCTGAACCCTAGCATGGCGGTGGAAGAGATTCACAGCCCGTATCATGAGCTGGTGCAGCAGTTGGATGAGCAGGGGGTCTATCAGCTGAACTTGAAGGCAGGAGCAGTCCCTGCCGATCGTGATTTTGAGCTGCAGTGGCAGCCAAAGACAGGCCAAACCCCGCGGGCAGTGATCTTCAGTGAAGAGTGGGAAGGTCAGGACTACGCACTCCTGATGCTGGTTCCACCGGAGCTGGAACACTCCGCGACTGGGTCGCCCCGCGAAGTGATATTTGTCGTGGACACCTCAGGGTCGATGCATGGCGCCTCGATAAAGCAGGCCAAGGCTGCGCTGCAGCTGGCGCTGAGGCAATTGCAGCCAGTGGATCGATTTAATCTAATTCAGTTCAATAGCCATACTCAAGCAATGTTCAAAGACGCCATGCCCGCGACCCGGCGAAATGTTGCTCAGGCGCTGCAATACATAGGCAGCCTGGAGGCTGGTGGCGGCACCGAAATGTTGCCGGCGATGCGTCTTGCCCTGCAGGATGGATCTGCATCGAGCCGTCTGCGGCAGGTGATATTTCTGACCGATGGCAGTGTGGGCAACGAGCAGGAGCTGTTTAACTTGATTGAACGGGAATTGGCAGACAGTCGCCTGTTCACTATCGGCATTGGCTCCGCGCCGAATGGCTATTTCATGCAACGAGCGGCTGAGTTCGGACGCGGTAGCCACACCTATATCGGGGATCTTTCAGAGGTGCAGTCACGCATGCAGGTGCTTTTTGATAAGTTGAAATATCCGGTGCTGACCGATATTCAAATAGCCTGGAGTGATCGCCGAACTCTCGAGAGTTATCCGGCAAAAGTTCCTGATCTCTACCGGGGAGAACCGCTGCTGGTTGCTCTGAAAGCCGATGAACTGAGCGGTGATCTGGGTCTGCAGGGCCAGATTGCCGGCTCCCACTGGCAACAGGCCCTGGCATTGCAAAAGACGAGCGAGCAACCGGGCATACATACCCTCTGGGGCCGTGCGAAGATCAAGCATCTGATGGCTGGCCTCAGCCATGAGGCTGATGCAAGCCAGGTACCCGGTGCAATCCTGGAATTGGCTCTCAAACACCAGTTGCTCAGTCGTTATACCAGCCTGGTCGTAGTTGATCGAACGCCAGTCCGCACTCTATACGAGGGCTTGCAACAGCGTGCCGTACTGACAAACCTGCCACATGGATGGACTGCATCCAAGGTCTTCGGTCGTCTACCTCAAACTGGGACAGCAGCTCAATTGCATCTGCTGATTGGCCTAGGGTTGCTGCTTCTAGCACTCCTTATCCGGCTAGCACCGAGGATTGCTGTGAAATGAAGGTCTCAAACTGGCTCATAATCGTTCTGCTTATTGCTGGATTGGGGCACCTGGCCAGTGGGGGCTGGATTCATGCCAAGGCTTGGTTGGCCGAGCATTTGATCGCCGATGCCTGGGCCAACACATCCAGACCAGGTGAGCGAGTAGTGCCCTGGCCTTGGGCGGATACCTGGCCGGTAGCCAGACTGGAAATACCCAGGCTCGGGCTGTCGCGCTATATACTCTCAGGAGGACACGGCAGGGCGCTGGCATTCGGTCCGGGTTGGTTTGAAGGTACAGCACACCCTGGTGGGCAAGGGAAAAGTGTGATCAGTGGACACAGGGACACGCATTTCCGTTTTCTGGAGTATCTGGAAATCGGTGATGCCTTGCTAATACACACCGCCGATGGGGATAAGGTTCAATACACCGTGAAATACCGGCAGGTACATCATGAACAGGCTGGATGGTTAATCAGTCCCGATGAACCGCGACAATTGGTGCTCATTACCTGTTATCCATTCGATGCCCTGGTTCCTGGAGGCCCCTGGCGTTATGTGATAACCGCGGACATATCGCCGATTACCACTCTGTCGGCCGGTATCTGATGCTTGCCAAGTGAACCTCAATATCGGGGAATGAGCAATCGATGATGGGCAATTCATACCTTAACTTTCCCACAAGTATGGGTTTGAGGGTAGAATATTCCGACGCATGAGAAGAAATATTATCGACGTATGAAGCCAATTCGTATCTTTCGGCATATCGCCTGTGAGGGGCCCGGCTATTTGGGAGATTTTCTTGATCGGGAGGATATTCCCTGGGAGCTCGTCTGCATCGATGCAAACCGCCCAGTGCCTGCCGACGTAGATGCTGTCTCAGGGCTGGTCTTCATGGGCGCCGCTGTCGGCGTCAACGATGATCTGCCGTGGATCGATCATGAATTGGATCTGATACGCAAGGCGCATGAGGCGGGTATACCGATGATGGGTATCTGCTTTGGCGGTCAGTTGATTAGTAAAGCCCTGGGTGGAGCAGTGACCCGCGGCGAGGGCATGGAGATTGGCTGGTATCCCTTGTACCGCCTGAGCAGCAATAATCACGATGGTTGGCTGGCTGGCTTGCCGGTGGAGTTCGATACCTTTCATTGGCACGCGGATACCTTTTCCATGCCACCAGGCAGCCAACCCCTGCTGATGAGTGACTGCTATAAAAACCAGGGGTATGTGATGGGTGATCATCTCGGTATGCAGTTCCATCTGGAGATGACCGTGGAAATGGTCGAGGCCTGGATCGATAAATACGGCAGTGATCTCAAGCTCGATTCATGCTGCATCCAATCAGCGCAGTCGATGAAAGAGAATCTTCGTGAGCGTATTGAACAACTCCACGAAATTTCCGATGTGATATACGGAAACTGGCTGCAAAGAGTCAGGAAGCACGGGGCTTTGGATTGAATCGATTATTTGTATTCCTGCTGGTATTGTTGATATGCGGGTCGGCAGAAGCGGTGCACAAGCAATCTAACCCAATTGTAGACCCCGAAGTCTGGCGTCTCCTCAAGGCGCGATTCCAATATGCGGATCTCCATTATCCTCCTGAGCGTATCCAACTCATCGCATTGAAAGAGACTCGAAAGCTTGAGCTTTGGGCTTGGCAGGGCAAGCAATGGCGGCATGTTCATGATTATCCGATATTTGCAGCCAGTGGACATACTGGGCCGAAATTACGCGAGGGCGATAAGCAGGTGCCTGAAGGCTTTTATCGGATCGATGGGCTGAATCCAAACAGTAATTTCCACCTGTCGTTGAAGCTTAATTATCCCAATGCTTACGATTGGAAAAATGCCTTGGACGAGGGGCGAAAGACTCCAGGTTCAAATATTTTCATTCATGGCAGTGCCTGGTCAGTGGGTTGTCTGGCGATCGGCAATCGAAGTGTGGAGGAGTTGTATGCCCTGGTTTCAGCTATTGGCACCGATAAAGCCCATGTGCTGATTGCCCCCTTTGATTTCCGGCTCAGGGAGTTCACGCCTGATAAACGACAGCCACTTTGGCTGAAACAGTTGTATACATATTTGAATGTGCGCATGGATCAGTTTCCGTTGGAGGAGAAAAATTCTGAGTGTTCGGTAAATTGCCTGATCAAGCATGAGAAATTCACAGTTCAGAACAATAAACGACCTGGGTAATTGAATCGCGTCAAGCGTGAATGACTGAAATGTTTTTTTTCAGGACTGCCCAAGACAGCAAGGGTAGACACTGCAGCCATGAATACATCAAAAAGATGCACTATTATATAGCTCGGATCTTTGCTAAATAACCTGTGCACCCCGATTCGCTGCAAAATTTCCGAACGACTATCATCAGTTGTTGACGACTTTAATGGGGATGACTCAATGCAAGAAGACCTTCAGTATTCGCCGCATGATGCATTTGAGCGAAATATAGGCCTTATCAGTGAGGAGGAACTCTCACAATTATCGACAAAAACCGTCGCTATTCCCGGCTGCGGTGGGGTTGGTGGAGTGCATGCCCAGACACTTGCTCGCATGGGTGTCGGGCGCTTTCGTATCGCAGATCCCGACAGCTTTTCACTGGCCAATTTCAATCGTCAAATTGGGGCTAATATTGAAACAATTGGACGCAATAAGGCCGAGGTTACTGCAGACATGCTGCGTGCCATCAATCCACAGGTTGAAGTAACGATCCTAACCGGTGGTATTACCAGGTCGAATCTGCAATCCTTTCTCGCTGGGGTGGATCTACTGGTTGACGGTATTGATTTTTTTGCCTTGGATATCAGGCGCCAGCTATTTGCCGAAGCCTGGAATCATTCAATTCCAGCATTGACGGCCGCCCCGCTGGGGTTTTCAGGAACCTTGCATGTTTTTGCTCCCGGTGGTCTCTCATTCGACGAATATTTCGATTTGCATGATGCTCAACCCTTTTTCGAACAGTTAGTAAACTTCCTCATGGGACTTGCGCCAAGGGCATTACATCTGCCCTATATGGACCTGACTACCGTCAGGCCCGCTGAAGGCCGGGGGCCTTCATCGATTATTGGCGTTCAACAGGCAGCCTGTCTGGTAGGGGCAGAAGCCGTACGGATTCTTCTGGGACATAAACCTTCCTTTATAGCGCCACACTATTTGCAGTTTGATGCCTATCGGCAAAAGTTGGTCAAGGGGCATCTTTATGGAGGCAACCGGAATTGGCTACAAAGGGTGAAGCGCCGCTGGGTTGTGAAACGGTTTCGTCAGTTAAAAATGGATCGAGCGTTTGATGGAATGGCGAGACAGTGACGAGGTGCACTAGGTTACAAACTGACAGATAGCAGGAGATTCGCATGGCGATGAAACTCAAAATAGCGAGTACCGCGAAGGAGATGGATGATGTCTTCTGGTTGCGGTACGAGGTCTATGTGATTGAGGACGGAAAATATGGGGATGCAAACTTCCATGACAAACGCATCGTCGACCGTTTCGATGCTTTTCCTGGTTGTGTGAATATCATTGCCTATGAGGGGCAAGAGCCGGTAGGCACCCTGCGCATCAGTCTCGACACGGGGCTGGGTCTGCCTTCTGAGGAGTATTTTGACCTTACGCCACATCGCGCTGAAATTGAGTGCCAGTGGCAGAATCAATATCAGCAGCCAACCCTGGTCACCTGTGCCGGGATGCTGGCGGTGCGTCAGAAATGGAAAAATCGTCGGGATGTGATCAAAGCGCTGTTTAAGATGGCCATAGGTGTATGGCACTCAAGTGGAGTAACTCATACCTATGCGACGGTTAATTATGAGACGGTGAGCATGTATGACCGCCTCGGATTTTCGCCCCTGGCCGACAAGCTCTGGGTAGAGTCCATCGGTAACTACATCATTCCGATTGCGGCACGTTTTGAAAGTCTCTACCAGTGGGCCTTTGGACATCTACAAAGCGATCTGCTGCAGGCCTATAGTGGACATTTCGAACGTTTGCTGCTTAAGAGGAACGAGACATTGTTTTCTCAAGGAGAATGAGGGTGACACTGCGTATATCGTCGACGAAGGGGCGATCAAGGTGTCGCGCAATGACATGAGCGGTTGTGAACTCACACTTGCAACCCTAGAGCGGGGGAACTTTTCGGCGAACTGGCGCTTGTTGACAGTCATCCAAGGTCGGCTGACAGCAATCGCAATGAAAGCATCGGAATTGATCGTATTGGATCGTAAAACCTTTCAGGATCGGGTTGCGGCTGAGCCCCAGTTGATGGATTTAGTTGTGAAAAATTTTGCCAAACGGATACGTCGAATGGACGATCTTGCTATGGTGCTGGCCTATGGTGCCAACTCACAAAGACTCAATTTTGCGCTTCAGACACTGCGAGAAAAGGCCAAGCCGGATTTAAAGATACCAAATACCTATATTGCCAAATTCAGCGCCAAGGAATTAGCTAATCTGGCGGGAGTCAGCGAGGAGAGCGCCATCTACTTTTCTGCAGTCACACAAAGATTCGGGTGAACTGGATTTCACGCCCAGGTTGATTCGTTTTTATGACAGGCGTGGAGTCGGTGGGCGAACTGCTTTGCAAACAGAAAGTGCCTGAATGGCAGCTTGATTTATTAGTATTTCATAACATCATTTATTGATTTCGCCTGATAAGAAAAAGGGAGAATAGTCGGTGAAAAAAATCATTCTGAGTTTCGATGGAACCTGTAATGAGCCTGAAGATGCCGAACAAGAGAATCAATGGTGGCGGCTTGGGCTGGTAGAGGACAACAGTATAACCAACGTTTTCAAACTGCATCTGTTATTGGGTGGGACCCTGCAGGAAGGCAAAGCCGCAGCCTTCCCGGATCAATTGTGTTTCTACTATTCGGGGGTTGGCACTTATGGAGATGTCCTCAAGCGGGCATTCAACGCCGCATTCGCGCCGCCCAGAAAGGATGTGGGTAAGATCATCAGGGAGGCAGTCAGTGATCTGCAGGACAACTATGAACCCGGAGATGATGTGCTCTTATTTGGTTTCAGTCGTGGAAGTGCGATAGCGCGGCGCTTTGCGGCTGTACTGGCGTTGCATTTTTCCGGTGATACACCACCCAAGATCAGGTTCATGGGATTATTCGACACGGTCGCCTCCATCGGCGTGCCAAATCTGAATGATCGTGATAAGCCAGTCTCTGATGTGGTGTTTGAAAACCAAACCGTCTCACCGGCGGTTGACGAAGCGCTGCATCTCCTCTCACTGGACGAGAACCGAAAGGCATTCATGCCAACTCTCATGAATCGTGAAGAGAAGGTCACTGAGGTCTGGTTTCCTGGTGTACATTCCGATGTGGGTGGCGGCTTCCGTTACGATGGACTGTCTGATATAGCCTTGCAGTTCATGCTGGATGAATTCATCCGACGTTCGCTTGGATTGAAAGTCCTATCGCCGTCGAGTATCGATTTTGACGCACTTGCACCTGAACACTCCGACTGGGATATGGATCTTGACGATCTGGTGATTCAGCCAAATCATCACGGTAAGATGCACCGGCAGAAGCGCCCGCCTGTGACTGCAAAACTAACCCAGTGCGACAGGCTGTGCCGCGTTAATGAAGGAGATCAACCCTGCGATGGCCTGCCGTTGCTGCACCACTCTGTGATAGATCGAATCTATGAGGATGCGGAATACAGGCCCGCAGCCTTGCGAAAAACAGCCCATCGAGTGTGGGTATCGGACAGTGAAGAGGAGCAATACCGGGGTCTCAAAGAGCACCTGTTGGTGGGCAAGCGGATCAGCCATCTGCTGCAACCAGGGGACAGCAGGGAAGTCACCGTGTATGCCAATCAAAAATTCAGCAGAAGCGGTGTATTGTTGCAGAAGGGAGGTGAATACTTCTTTCAGATATCCGGTAATCACACCTGGAACGATGGGGGTATAGATTGTGGCCCTGCGGGTTGGGATCGATCCAGTGTCAGTAAGGGCTTTCAGGAAATCCTCATCCGCCTCAAGGAGGATGAGAGGCGTTATCCCAAAGCTAAATGGTTTGAAGTGATTGGCGCGATTGGAAAATCAGACCTTCATCTGTTCCAGATTCTCAAGTTTCAGGATGTATCGCATACATATAAGTCACTGATCAGTGGGGAATTTTATGCATTCGCCAATGATCTCGATCGCTTCTATTTCAACAATATGGGTTTTATCAAGCTGAAGGTTCAACGGGTCAGTTAACAAATCCCCTATGAATTGGTGGTGGCGACTGCCGCTTGCAATCGGCAGCATTCTGCTTGTATGATTCCGTTCCGCATAAAAGGCGCGTAGCTCAGTTGGTTAGAGCGCTACCTTGACATGGTAGAGGTCGTTGGTTCGATTCCAATCGCGCCTACCAATACCACCCAGGGGTCGGCCAAGCTGATTCCTTATAATAAAGCCTCGCTGGCCATGTTTCATTCCCAGTGGGGCTTTTTTCATGGCCGCCGTCATGGGCGTGAATCTCACTATCAAGTACGTCGGGCGATCGCTGGTAATCTCATACGCAGCACCTCTCCGATGCAAGTCTCCCATGGGCATCCGCCTGTGGATGCCCGCCGCTCAAGATATCCGTTCCTAAGCCGTTACGCCTCGCAGAGTGCAGGATCTTGTCGCCATTGGAAGTGGAATAGCAAGACCAGACCGGGTCACTGCCTCGGACACAGTTCAACATACCCACTGGCCCGAGAGTCCGTTAATCCGGAGAATATACAGATGACTGGAGATAAAAAAGTTCGCTTCGGGATCTTTCACAAGGTTCTGCTCACCATGGTGCTGGTAGCAACCGCACCGCTTACCGCCACCTGGTACATCAACTACCTGAACAGCACGGAAAGCATCAGCCACACCATCAGCCTGCAGTTCCAGGAAGGATTGAGCCACCTTACTCACCATGTCAATGGTTGGGTGGATATGAACCGCAGGATGCTGCGCCAGAATGCAAGTCTATCGGATACCATTTCGATGGATGCGGCGCGTCAGAATCCTTTGATGAAGCTGATCACCAAGGAATATGATTGGAATTACCTGGCATTCACGGTCGCCCCCGACGGACAGAATATCGCGCGCAGCGATGGCAAGAGCCGAAATATTACGGTGACCGTGTCTATGTACAGCAGGTGCTGGCCGGCAAGCCGCTGGGCAAGCAGGTTTTGATCGGTAAGACATCGGGCAAGCCGGCACTGGTCATGGCCGTTCCGATCCGAGACCAGAAAGGGCCGCTGCGGGGAGTCCTGGCCATCGCGATGACCATTGCCGAATTGTCGGAACGCATCACCACCACCCGCGTTGGCAAGACCGGTTTTGCATTCCTGGTAGACGAGGCAGGCAAGATCATCGCCCATCCGTCAACTGAGATGACCAGTTCCCGTCAGGACCTGAGCACAGATCCAGCGGTTGCCGCCGCGCTGGTCAAAGATGAGAATGAGCTCGTATACACTGCCGCCGATGGTCGGAAGATCATTGCTCATATGCAGCGCACCAATGAAGGCTGGTTGATGGTAATGCAGCAGGACTATGGCGAGGCCTTTGCCGCGCTGCAGGCATCGAATCGGAACGCGTTCATCATGCTGATAATCACTGTTGTAATAGTGGTTGTGATTGCTTTCGTGTTTTCCCGCCGCCTTTCCAGGCCCATCATGCAGTTGACGGATGCGGCGGATGCGGTGAGCCGTGGTCAGATGGATACACCTATCGAAGGCATGGAGAGGGGCGATGAAATCGGCCTTTTGGCTTCGGCAATCAATCGGCTGCGGAATAGTACCCGTCTGGCCATGGAAAGGCTTACCAGGGCTGCCAGAAAGAAGGGCTGAGACGAGTACTCCATCAATCCTATGTTGATGGAGTGCTAGATGCCGGTATAAGCCCTGTGAGCCGGTGTCCTTTAATTCCGAGTCTTTTTATTGAAAATCTCCGCCACCTGATCATGAAACCGGGTGATCTCACCGGGCTCAATATTCAGCGACAGTTTTTGGATAAGGTGTTGGAAGCTATCCTCAGTGGCGCAAGGCGTATCCATTTCACCCAACGTTTCTTCGAATATCAGGTTGGCGATCGGCCCTAGATTCTCGGTTAATATTTGTTGTAATTCCTGCAGAATCTGATACCGCACCTCTTCCGGTAATGAACCCGGTGTCGACTCCTCTGTCATAGCACTAGGCTGCAGCTGCGCCATGATCTCCGGTGTAGGTGGCAAATCCTGGGGCACCCTGGCTAGCTCGGTCTCATCGAAATGGCAAGTGCCGCCGGAAATACCGAGAGTCATGGGAATCGCCCGGCGCCCTTTGCGGGGTCCGAAATAGAGTGCAGTGATCTGGCCGGATTTCAGGGTGAAGGTGATTGCATGGTTGCAGTCGGAGTGGATGAATAGCGTCCCGCTTGACCGGGATTTTATCAAGCGGGTCAGTTCATCCATCAGTTGCCGATAAGTCAAGCTCACAAAATAATATCCTATGCCGCTTTATTTACTGATGACTGACTTTGCAGTTGGGCCACAGCTGCAGCATGAGTCATTCTTGGTTCAATAATAGGCGACTGGCAGTAGAATATCTGTAGCCATATTTACTTCAGTCAAGGCAGCTGGAAGTGCTGTGCGGGTCGAGCAGGAATGCTGCGCTGCTCGGCGATAGGATCATTTGAACCCGTCGCATAGCCTGATTATTTGTAAATATTCAGCTAATCAACCTGCTTGGGGATGCAGGCTGGCGGGATCAATCACCATCATCCATGCATAAACTGCTATTTGGGAGGGGCTATAGTCGTAAAGCTACCAGTCACCGCGCCATCTAGACTTTCCCGGTCACAATCTGAGAAGCTGGGTATAATCAGGCTCCTTAGAGAAAAATATTGAGAGCTGATCACTATAATGACGCCGGTTTTCTCCTGGTTAAAAGCTTGGCAGCCAGAACAGCTGCATGGAACTCTGCAAGGCATCTTCATTGCGCGCGATGCCGGCCAAACCATGCTCAGTGTCGATAGTGTGCAAGCTATCCCAGGGGCTGGTCTTGCGGGAGACCGTTATGCGGAGCAGCAGGGCCACTGGAAACTGACCGATGGTTGTCAGGTGACATTGATCACTCAGGAGGATTTACAGCGTGCACAGCGACGCTGCAATCTGTCTTTTTCTTGCGGAGAGCATCGACGCAACCTGGTGGTTCAGGGTATTCCCATCGATGCCTTTCGGCGGCGTCGAGTGCGCATCGGTGATGTATTGTTAGAATTTCATCGGCTGCGGCCACCTTGTGGCTATCTGGATCGACTGGTTGGAAGAGGGGCGGGCAAGGCCCTCGGCAAGGGGGCTGGCATCGGCTTGAATGTCGTTGAAGGGGGTACACTGCGGGTTGGTGATGAGGTTGTCGTGATCGCACAACCTCGGGATACTGAGGTTCGGTAGCGGGTAGGCGGCTGCTCGGTTCATCGGTATTGATGAAGCCGGCAGTTCCGCCACCCTGAATATCGAGGTTACAGGCTATCAGTCCCGATCATCCTCATCGTTATCATCATCCTCCGCTGGAGCGAGTATCGTCACCGACTCGTAAAAACAGTGTTCCCCTTCATCGCTCACGTAGGCGCGTCCATCTCTTGGATCGATTTGTACGCCATGGACATGTGGCTCTTCCACTACCGGTGCGCCTGTCTCATCGACCCCCGGATCACAATCAGGGATATTCCGTGAAATGGCGATGACCTGTTCCATTTCCGACTCATCATCCAGGTCTTCCTCGGCCTCGACCACACCCAGGTTTCCGGTATGCTCACCGGTCACCAGAATGGTCTCCCGTTTGGGGTCGACGGCGACCCAATGGGCATGGATGAACATCTGATCGAAGGCCGTGTCTTCAGGCAGATCTTCCGCGCCGGGGTAGGTCAGGGCATCCCAGCCGTTCGACAGATCGATGTAACGCACTTGTTGGAAGGTCTCGGAGTCAGGGTCCACGTCCACCTCGGCCAACCAGCGCCCCATGATATCGAATTCCACTTCCTCTTCGACGACCGGCTCCTCCTCATCGACCGGAGGTTCTTCATGAGGTGGTTCTTCCACCTCAGGCAAGGCCGCCTCTTCGGGACTGCCGGTATGCTCCGCATGATGGATGCCATGTACGGTCTGATAGACGCGATGATTTCGCCTATCCACTGTCAGATCGTGCAGGTGGAGCACACTGGGCAGATCGGTGGGCTCTTCGTCGGCTTCGATGGCCTCGGTGATCGCTGTATCGGCCAGTTCGAAAAGCTCCTCGGCATTTTCAACCTGCTCTAGGAAGGGCTCCCGCAATTCCACCGAGTAGAGGATACAATTCTCGCCCATCGCCTTTTCCACGAAGGGTTCCTCCACATCAGGGTCCAGATTGAAATCGACAACAGTGGGCGGATCATTGGGCCTGGGTTTACAGCCTCCGTCGAATGCAAACATCCGCTCCCCCACATGGGTAGTGCCGAAGACGACATTGAGCCGTTCATCAACTTCGATACCCTGCACGGCATTGTTAAAACCGGTATCGATGAATCCGTAGGGATTCTTCTTGGCTTTGCGATTGATCACATCGACCCAGATATTCGGCTGCACACCCGGCGAGTCTTCATGGTTGCCCTGGAAGACCTTGCCGTTGCGTTCATTTACTGCGACTTCGTGAGCCCCATGTCCGAGCAGAAAACCATCCACAATCTTTGGCTTCTGGGGCTTGCGGATATCATAGACCAGCAGCATGCCGGATTCGTCGTCAGTGGTCTCGGCTACTTCGAAGCCACTGCGATCACTGTTCCAGCGTAGCCCCGAGTGTTCGATGACCTGATACACAAGCTCTCTGCGTTTGTCGATGTCTATCCCATGGGGGTGGCGGGCATGGCTCTCGGCCCCGAGCGGTGCACAGACATAGCTGGGGTCTTCATCCCACAGCGAAGGGGTGTAGACGGTCTCCTCACCGGTCTCCTCATCTTCTTCCACGAATACGGGTAGTTCTGAGCCCGGATAGAGCTTGATTGGAAGACAAACGGTTGGATTGAAGCGGATATCCGACGGAAAGTGGGGCTCAGGTATTTCTTCAACCGCATGCTCATCGATGGTCTCTTCTTCCTCCTCTTCTTCACTGAACTCCAGGCCTGGTTCTTCGATGTTGACAAAAGCTAAGAGTTTGTTCGAACCCTTGTGGAACAGGCTGATCCCGGCAAAGCGTGAACGCTCATTGCTGCTGATCCACAACGAACGACTGTCGATGGCAACCTCATGGGGTTTATAGAGCTGGGCCTGCTGGGTATCCGGAGAGGCTGTCTGGTCGTCCGGGATGAGAATGTTTTCGATCTGATAGCTATTATCTGCGAGCGTATTCCATGAAAAAAAGATCGCACTGAAGGCGACCCAATCAGTCATTTTCATCATCATTATTGTTATTCCTCCTCAATTAGGATTGATTGGTGTATCTATTATTTTTTGTGCTTTGAAAAAGGTCTGTCAGTTGGAGAACGCTGGGCCTTTCTGACCTTCTTCACCCAACTGGAACTTCTTATTGTTAACAAAACAGGAATTGTGCCTGTCTATGCAGTCTAGAAACTAAATTCCTATCGAGCTATGCGTAAATACCCTATCGGTGAAAACAACTGAGTATTTCTAATATCGAGTTTGAAAAAGGTCAGTATGATAGATTAAGTCTGTTTGTAGATTTAAGAAGCCAGTTTGAATGAACCGTGAGTTATTGGTTTGGAATAACAATCACCAAAGCTCCTTTCAGACTTGGACTCTCCTGGTATAATTTTACACATACCTAGCTGATTGATTATTTAAGGGATACCTGGTTATGGGGGAAATAAAGCAACCATCTGGACCTAAATCCAAGCAGGATTATGCTGAACATCAACAGAAGCCGATTACCTTGAAGAAAAATATAGGTGGCCTGGTCAGGCCTGGGAAGAGAAAGGTCCGACCAGCCGCAGCAGCCGCAACTTCTTCTCCAACTCCACCACAGCGGAAGAAAGTAAATGTCAAGAAGAAAGCAGCCGCTACAGCAGAGCAATTGACCCTGCAGGGTATCTCCAAGGCAGCCAGAGAAGCGGCAGTGAATGCTGCCAGGGAGGAAGGGCTGACACTGAATGAGTGGCTCGAACGGGCCATTGTTCAGGCGGTCTCCACAACCCCTGTTGACCGGGAGCCGGCGCAAGCCGTGCAAGATGCATTGGCAGAGATCCGCAGCAGTCTTGTGCGGATTGAGCATCAGTGTGGTTTTCTCTACCGAATCTGGCAGCGTGTGAAGCTATTGTTTTTGAAACCGGCCTGATATCAGTCAATGGTTTGTCAGATAACTCCAAATTGATGCCCTGAGTTGGATACAATCCGGCAGTTTGCTGACAATTTTGAGGTATAGATCGATGGAGTTTGGCCCGCGCGAGATAGTGACGCCTTTCCGTCCCATCCCCCTGGATGTTCCGGAAGGAATAAAACCCAACGAATTTTTCAACAGCACTGAAAATCTCAATGATCTGGTGCATAATAATGGGCTGCTGGTTAATCCAGAAAACCTGCTGCTCTACCGCAAGGCCCTCGGCCACAGTAACGAATTCGATTGTTCCATCATCTATAACACCTCCCAAGTGGTTCTCAATCCCTTGGGCCGGCCTGTGCGCCGTACCCAGGTGCCAAAGAATGTTAAACACGTCTGGAACCGGATGAATCAGATCATTATCGAATATATGCTGGAACGCTACCCCGACCCGGCAGATCACCTGGTATTGGCGGGTGAGGCGAGCCTGGATGCCACCTGGCCACTCACATCCCCTGGTGTGCCGAGCATCCGCATGCTGCATAACCACTTCATGGTTTTTCCCATGGAAAAGTTGCGCGAGGCAAAGTTGGCGGATTCAGCCAACCCGAATCTCACCGACGGCGGACAACATAGCCTTTTTCAGTCCTATATGCGGGATGTCTATCGTGAGTTTTTTGATCGGGCGCTGAATCTCGAAGTGCTGAAGCCGGCAGGTTCAGGTGATTCGCGGCTCGAACTGACCGGTTACCCCCAAGGCCTTCCCTGCTGGGAGATTCAAGGTGGTGTAGATTCCCTCAAGGACATCCGGTTCTGGGAGGAGTATGACCTGGTCCTGAAGGGTTTCATCGATTTCTACCGGACTTTTTTTACGCAGGTTTCGACCCGCAATGCGCCCATCTTGAATGACGTCTATTTTCCACAGCAGGTGGAAAGCGTCCTGTTATTCAACAATGATTTTCTCGGTGCGGCAAAGAAGGTCCGGGATCAATGCATCGTCGATGCGAAATATGCCAATGCCATTCGTTGGCAGCCGGCCTTCAAGCAGTTGATCTATCGCAATGATGCTGGAAAATTGATCGTGACTATCAGCCAGAACTCGATCGGCAATGCGATCACTGAACTGCTCGGCGTAGTAGTAAAGCGTGCTCCGGACGCCGAAGCCTATGAAATGTCAGAGCCATCATTGATTAAAAAATTACTGTCGGTGAGGCGGCGTCTGATCGATGCCGACCTGGGTGACGGGATTGAAACCGATTATTGGCCTGCGGTTTGATTGAGGCCTGGCCGGTTGCTGAGCGATCCCTCTCAGCTATCAATCCGTGAGAGAGAAGGGGCATCCACGTCCCTGTGGATTGACATCATTCCCTCCCTGAAAATATTGCGCGGCTAATTGAAAAGTGCTTCAAGTCCTGTAATTCCGTGTTCTTTCATGTAGGCCTTCTTGTCACTCCGAAATTTGGCACATTCGGCATTGCTGTCTGCTTCTTCCTTGTTGGCCTTGACACACTTGGAAAACTCTTTTCTTGATGTCTGTGTTTTGCAGTCCGCCACACCGTAGCAGGGGTGAGTCTCCTTAGGGCTACCGGCGTTGACAGGTGTTGCGAGGCTGCCGGCAATGGCAACCAAAGTAAACAGAGCCAGTTTTTTCATCTGATTCATTCCTCCGATATGGGTGATCTATTATTAATATTTGTGGTTGATCTTCATCATCGTCGAGTGCAGCTGTGACACCTGGATCAAGCATGTATCGAGTCGAGCGAGTCAGATCGTCATACCTCACGGCACCCCGACCATTCTGAAGAACATTCTTCTAATCTGTCTGTAAACTGAGCGTGTGGAATTGACGATCAGCATCAAGCGTCTCATTGATCCATGTCTCAGGCTATCAGGTTAATCCCTTATATTTTGAAGATTATTTAAGGGATATCCCGGTTATATGTGAGAGCTGCTGCACGAGCAAGGTTGTGGGTATTCGGTAGGTGGTATTTACGCACTGGACGGCTTAGTTGATGCTGTTGTCGTCAAACAAGGACCGCTCACAGGCTGATCAGAACTGGCCCTGGTTCTCAGGAAGTCCGCTGTATCCAGTTTCTGCTATCGATCAATCGGCCTCGACCGAGGGGTAATCCTGCTTCCACCAGGCCAGCATGCCTCCCTGCAACTGCACCGCCCCAGTGAACCCTCTGGCGTGCAGCAATCGCACTGCTGGTATGCTGCGGTGCGCACTCAGGCAGATGGCGACGATTGGACGCTTTGCATCGATCTCCAGTGATTCTGGATGCTTTTTGAGCTGTTTAAGCGAAATGTTGACAGCGCCTGAGATGCGACTGCGGCGCCATTCAGTCGCAGTGCGAACATCGAGTAATTGTGGAGGGTCATTGCCTGTCAGGCTCATGTTCAAATCAGCAGCACTGATTTCCGGTACCTGACCGATCGGCAACCACCAGAATAATTTTATCAAACGGTCCAGGATAGACATGCTAAATAAGGCTGCGGCTAGTCAAAAAGTGGGTTTTGGCCAAATATTAAGCCATATCTCAGGTTTTATAGCTACGTATAGTCTTGACAGCTGCTGGAAAAATCACATGAAGTGAGTCATAGCGGGACACTCCTGCATAAACTGTAAAATTGAAAAAAGGATTGATCATAATGAAGAGATCGAGAAATATGCAACTATTCACAGGGATGATAGGTCCGAACCTAACTAATCCGGTATTAATTCGTAAAAGGAGTGAGTCATGAATGCAGTAAAAACCATGTCACTGTTGGTCGGCCTGATCATCCTGGCAGCCTGCGTTACGATCAATATCTATTTCCCCGCGGCGGAAGCCAGGGAGGCGGCGGAGAAGATCGTTGATGACATCCTGGGTGAAGAGGAACAGCAGCCGGCGCCGGCAACAAACGACCAGTCGCTGCGCCTCATGCAAACTGAATCAGAATATGCATTCAATCTACTGGGATTTGTGATACCCGCGGCTGAAGCAGCGGCGCAGCCGAAGTTTGATGCAGACTCGCCTGAAGTGCGAAAGCTGCAGGCAGCCATGAAACAACGTCACTCATCGTTGAAAAGTTTCTATGAGAGCGGTGCGATCGGCTTTACCCAGGACGCCCTGATCGGTATTCGGGAGCTCTCGGCCGTACCACTGAAACAGCGGGGACAACTGAAAAACCTGGTGAAGGCGGAAAATGATGACCGCAATCGGCTCTACAAGGAGATCGCCAAGGCCAATGGTCATCCTGAGTGGGAAAGCGATGTGCGCACTACATTCAGCAAGACCTGGGTGAGCAATGCCGCGAAAAGCTGGTGGTACCAGAACCCACAGGGGGCTTGGGTTCAGAAATAGGCTGTACGAAGTACACTTGCTCAAAGAACGGGATTCTTCGAGGACTTGGCGGTAGAATCGCCTCTTTTGACTGTCAGATGAAGAGGTAATCCGTCTATGGGGCGCTCCCGCCGCAAACCCTTGCCGATAGACCCTGTGGAAGCGGTGATCGAATCCTTGACCCATGACGGGAAGGGGGTTACCCACATCGATGGCAAGGCGACCTTCGTGTATGGCTCATTGCCGGGCGAGCGGGTTCGTTTCCTCTATACCAGCCGGCGCCGGAAATATGATGAAGGACGGGTGGTGGAGGTGCTTGAGGCCTCAACCCAGCGGGTCGCGCCCCGCTGTAGTGCCTTCGGTGTCTGTGGTGGCTGCAGTCTGCAGCATCAGGATCCGCAAGCACAGGTGCATGCCAAACAGCGGGCGATGCTGGATGCCCTGCAGCATATCGGCAAGGTCCAGCCCGACCAAGTGTTGCCGCCGCTGGTTGGCGAGTCACGCTGGGGATATCGCCGCAAGGCCCGTCTCGGGGTGCGCTATGTGCCGAAGAAAGGCGGCACGCTGGTTGGATTCCGGGAGCGGGGTTCCTCTTTCGTGGCGGAAATCGATTCCTGCCATATCCTGCATCCCAGGGTGGGGGAATTGTTGCCGGCGTTGAGCGAACTGATCGACAGCCTTTCCATACGCAATCAGATCCCCCAGATTGAGATGGCCATGGGAGATTCGGTCTGCGTCTTGATCTTTCGTCTGCTGGACTCTCCCAGCGAGCTGGACCTGCAAAAACTCCAGGCCTTCGGGCCGCAACATGCTGTGGTGATCTACCAACAGAAGGGCGGGCTGGATAGCGTGCAACCGCTCTCAGGGGAGCCGGTAGATCTGTTTTACCAGCTGCCTGATTTTGATCTCACCCTGCATTTCCTGCCCAACGACTTCACCCAGGTGAACACAGACATCAACCGGCAGATGGTGCGCCAGGCCGTTGAGATGCTGCAGCTCGAGCCCATGGACCGAGTGCTGGATCTGTTTTGCGGCCTGGGTAACTTTACCCTGCCGTTGGCGCGTCGGGCGGGGGAGGTCGTCGGGGTGGAAGGAGATTCCGGCCTGGTGGCGCGTGCCCGGGCCAACGCAGAACGAAATCATCTTGCCAATCTGCGATTCTATACCGCCAATCTGTATGAGCCCCTGGAGAATGAACCTTGGTTGCAGGACCGTTTCAACAAGGTGCTGCTGGATCCACCCCGCAGTGGCGCGCAGGAGATACTAGAGCACCTGCCCCGGTTGGGGGCGGAGCGACTCGTTTATGTCTCCTGCTACCCGGGCACGCTGGCGCGGGATGCAGGTATCCTGGTGCACGATCTGGGATACCGGCTGATCAGCGCCGGGGTCATGGACATGTTCCCCCATACCGCCCATGTGGAGTCGATTGCACTGTTTGCAAAGAACTAGGACTTGAGTTTGCCGGATCTGGCTTTGATCCCTGGGACGGAAACGCGATAAAAAGAGATAATAAATGGCTGTAGAAATAGAGCGTAAATATCTGGTAGTCAATGATAAATGGAAACCTTTCGTGGAGTCGGAAGCGGCCATGAAGCAGGGTTATCTGGCGACGGTTGCGAATGCCAGCATCCGCGTGCGGGTGGCGAAGGGCAAGGCCTATCTGAATATCAAGAGCGCCACAGTTGGCATCCGGCGCGCTGAGTATGAGTATGAGATCCCGCTGCAGGATGGTGAGGAGATGCTGGCCAATCTGACGTCAGGGTCGGTGATCGACAAGGTGCGCTACAAGGTGCGCTGTGGAGATCACGTCTGGGACCTGGATCTGTTTCATGGTGACAACTCAGGGCTGATTGTCGCGGAGGTCGAGCTGGATTCTGAGGATGAGTCTTTCGAAATGCCCGCAGTGGGCCGGTGAGGAGGTCTCCGGCGACGTCAAATATTACAACTCCAGTCTGGTCAAGCATCCTTATTGTGACTGGTAATCGAGCGGTTATTCGATACCTGCTGATATTCGTTCCGCTGCTGTTGCTGTCTGGCTGCGGAGAGACACCTGGAAATGGGGCGGTCCGCATGGGGCTCGCCACCGCACCCTTGAATCTCGATCCTCGCTTTGCCACCGATGCCACCTCCAGCCGTATCAACCGCCTGCTGTACCAGCGTCTGGTGGAGTTCGATGGGAACAGTATGCCGGTGCCGGGGATTGCCGAATGGCGGCGCATTTCGCCGACCCACTACCGGTTTGAGCTGCAACGGGCGGATTTGCATTTCACCAGCGGCCTGCCGCTAACCGCCGAGGATGTCGCGGCAACCTATGAATTTGTCCTCGATCCCGCTAATGCGTCGCCGCATCGTTCAGCATTGAAGCTGATTGAGCGGATAGCGGTGGTGGATCGGCAGCAGGTGGATTTTCATCTACGGCGGGCCGACCCCTTGTTTCCTGCCTATCTGGTGCTGGATATTCTCCCGGCAAAACTTATCGAGCAGGCGCATCCGTTCGAGGACCAGCCGGTAGGCAGCGGAAATTTCAGGTTTCTCGGTCGACCTGAGCCTGGTCGGCTATTGCTGGAAAGGCGCCGCGACCGCCAGTTGTTTGAATTGATCGCGGTGAAAAATCCCACGGTCAGGGTCTTGAAGCTGCTGCGGGGCGAGATTCATCTGCTGCAGAATGACCTCTCGCCGGAGTTGATAGGTTACCTCAAGTCAAGAAAAGAAGTTATTATAAAACAGGTAAATGGAAGTAACTTCTCATATATTGGATTTAATTTAGAAGACCCTGAAACCAGCCGATTCCTGTTGCGCAGGGCGATTGCCCATGCGATTGATCGGGAGGCCATTATCCGCCAGGTGATGAACGACAGCGCCCGTCCCGCCGAGGCGCTGTTCCCCCCTGAACACTGGGCGGGGGCCCCTGAGTTGCAAGCGATCTCGTTCTCTCCGGAACGGGCCAGGGCATTGTTGAAACAGGCCGGTTACGACCAAGAGACGCCCTTGAAATTGAGCTATAAGACCTCCAGCGACCCGTTTCGCATCCGCCTGGCAACGATCATTCAGAGTCAGTTGCAGGCGGTCGGGATAGATCTCGACCTGCGAAGCTATGACTGGGGGACCTTCTTTGGTGATATCAAGGCGGGCAGTTTTCAACTCTATAGCCTGACCTGGGTGGGTCTGCGCACCCCCGACAGCTTTCGTTATATCTTCGCCACGGACTCGCTGCCGCCAGTCGGCGCCAACCGGGGACGCTATTCCAATCCGCTGGTGGATCGGCTTTTGGAACAGGCTGATCAGCAGCAGTCCCTGCCCGAGCTTGCCGCGACCTATCGTCAGATCCAGCAACAGTTGCACCGGGATCTACCCTACATACCGCTCTGGTATGAGGATCAGCTGGCGGTCAGCAGAAGGGAGATCAGCGGCTACCAACTGATGCCTGACGGCAACTATGATGGACTCAATCAAGTGGAGTTCAGGGTACTGGATATTCATCCGGGGCGCGCGGCACATGTTGCGCATTGATCTTTCGCAGCAATTGTTGACCCTGTTGGAAGGGGGCAGGGAACTGCTCGAATACCCGGTATCGAGCGCCCTGAATGGGGCCGGAGAACTGACCGGCAGCGGATGCACCCCGCGGGGTAATCATAGAATACGTATTAAGATTGGATCCCAATGTCCTGTAAATACAGTATTTATTGGGCGACGACCTACGGGTGAGATCTACACGCCCAAGCTGGCGGAAGCCTATCCCGAGCGGGATTGGATCCTGACCCGGATTCTCTGGCTTACCGGACTGGAGCCAGGATTCAACCGGGGCGGCGCAGTGGATAGCCTGCGGCGCTTCATCTACATCCATGGTTGCCCCGATACCGAACCCATGGGCATGCCCTGTTCCCACGGCTGTATCCGCATGCGCAACCGGGATCTGCTGGAACTCTTCGAGCGGGTCAGCCAGGGGATGCCGGTGGAGATCCGATGATCGATTTCGCCCTCTCCCGACTGTTCAGCGCGCTGCTGGTGATTCTCGGTGTCGCCTGCTGGTTTTCCTGCTGATCCATCTGGTACCGGGGGACCCGGTGGATGTGATGCTGGGTGAGTCTGCCAGACCGGCGGACCGCGATGCGCTGCGCACCGCGCTCGGTCTGGACCAGAGTCTGGGGCGGCAGCTGATAGATTATTTCGCTGGACTGGCCAGGCTGGATCTGGGCAGTTCCATCCATTCCATGCAGCCGGTGACTCAGATGCTGGCGGCAAGGATTCCGGCCACCCTGCAATTGGCATTGGCTGCGCTGGTCTGTGCGCTGCTGATCGCGATACCTCTGGGCCTGCTGGCCGCGGTCAGACGCGGAGCAGGCTTGGGATTGGGGAGCCATGGGCTTCTCCCTGCTGGGTGTCTCGATGCCGAATTTCTGGCTCGGTCCGGTGTTGATCCTGGTCTTCTCTCTGTGGCTCGGCTGGACGCCGGTCAGTGGCCGGGAGGCGACCGGCAGCATTATCCTGCCCGCGATTACCCTGGGAACCGCGTTTGCCGCGATACTGGCGCGGATGATCAGAAGCAGTCTGCTGGAGGTCTTGGGGGAGGACTATGTGCGGACCGCCAGGGCCAAGGGATTGACAGAGGCGCGCGTGGTCTGGCGGCACGCGATGCGCAACGCCTGGTTGCCGGTGGTGACACTGATTGGTCTGCAGCTGGGTGCCTTGCTGGGCGGCGCCATTGTTACCGAGATCGTGTTCGACTGGCCTGGGGTCGGCTCTCTGCTGATCGAGGCCATTCAGCAGCGGGACTATCCGGTGGTGCAGGGCTGCGTGCTGTTGGTCAGCCTGGTCTATGTGCTGGTGAATACCGCTCACCGATCTTGCCTATGGCCTGCTTGATCCGCGCATTCGCCGAGGCGGGGTTTGATGCTGCGCTGGATTCCCGCTGCGATCCTGCTGCTGTGGGCCGCTTCTGCCCTGTTTGGCGGCTGGTTTTCTCCTGCGAGCGAACCAGATCGACCTGCAGCGTATCCTCGCTACTCCCGGTAGCGCTTAATGGCCTGCTGGGCTTTGATGATCTGGGGCGTCCGATCCTCGAGCGGATCATCGCCGGGGCGCAGACCTCTTTTCTGGTGGCTTTCGGTGTTGTTGCGATCACCTCGGTGCTGGGCACCACGCTGGGGCTGATCGCCGGCTATCGGGGCGGTTGGGTGGATCTGCTGCTGGTCAGATTGATCGATATCTTCCTCGCTTTTCCCGGAATTCTGCTGGCGATTGCCCTGGCGGGTGTCATGGGGCCAGGTCTGGATAACCTGATCATCGCACTCTCGGTGGTCGGCTGGGTGGGTTATGCCAGATTGGCCAGGGCGCAAACGCTCTCTCTCAAGCAACGGGATCATGTCACAGCGGCTATCGCACTGGGGAGTGGTCAATGGAGCATACTGCTGCGACATCTGCTGCCGCTGATTGCCGCCCCGCTGATAGTGGAGGCGACTTTCGGCGTGGCCGGGGTGGTGATAGCGGAGGCCGGGTTGTCATTTCTCGGCCTGGGCATCCAGCCCCCGTCGCCTTCCTGGGGCAGCATGATCCGGGATGGAGCCAGCTATATGCTGATGGCACCGCATATGGTACTGGCGCCGGGACTGACCATCTTGCTGGTGGTGTTATCGCTGAATCTGCTGGGTGATCGCCTGCGCGATAGGCTGGACATCCAGCTCACTGTACAAAAAAGGTCGTGAAGAAGAGTTCCTGCATGTTGTCTTTACCGCTGAGATCCTTCATCAACTGACTGACCGCTGACAGTGCCTCTTTTCTCAATGCTTCTTTACCTTCGGGGGTTTTAATCGTCTTGCCGTCCTGTTCGGAGAGCAGTAACAACAGGGTGTGGCGGATCGCCGGGCCATGCAGTACCAGGCTCTCCTTGAAGGTTTCATCCTTCGTCATGATCTGGATATCGGTGCGGATATACTTGCCGCCGCTGGCCAGGTTGGCCACCAGTGAGGGTTTAATCTCATAGTAATTTATCGATGGGGTGCCGTTGTCATCTGCTGCAAAGGCTGCTGAGTGACTGAGTAACAATATGACTGTGGCAAGAATGGTCAGGCGCATGGGATAGGTTCCTAGCAGGGTTGTAAAATCAGTTCGAAACAGAAAAACAATGACTGATTGCAGAGGGGTTGTTTTCCAATACTGCTCTTTACGGCATACTGACTGGAAAATTGAATGCAGAGAATCAGCCTAGCGCCATGAGTCTTGGTCCTGTCATGATAGATCTGGAGGGGACGGACCTCTCCCAGGAAGAACGTGAGTTGCTGCAGCATCCAGCAACCGGTGGCGTCATTCTGTTTTCCCGCAACTATGAAAATCTCGCTCAGTTGACTCGGCTCTGCAGCCAGATACACGCCAGCAGAAACCCCCATCTGCTCATCTCAGTGGATCAAGAAGGGGGACGGGTGCAGCGCTTCAAAGATGGCTTCACTCCCTTGCCTCCAGCAGCATGGTACGGAGAACAGTATAAAAAGCGGGCAGACAAGGGCTTGAGACTGGTCGAGCAGGCTGGCTGGTTGATGGCCGCTGAACTGATCTCTTGCGGGGTCGATTTTAGTTTCGCGCCGGTCTTGGATCTGGGGTCAGGCATCAGCCAGGTCATCGGTGACAGGGCGTTCGCATCACATCCGGAAACGGTGGCAAAACTCGCACACGCCTGGATGCAGGGGGTGCATGCGGCGGGCATGGCTGCAGTGGGAAAACATTTTCCAGGTCATGGTGGTGTGGAGGCCGATTCACATCATGCGCTGCCAGTGGATGGGCGGCGTTTCGAAGACCTGCAGATGGATGATCTAAGACCCTTCGAGCGGATGATTCATTACGGCATAGAAGCCATCATGCCTGCTCATGTGATCTATCAGATGGTGGATCGACAACTTGCTGGGTTTTCGACATTTTGGCTCAAGCAGGTACTCCGGGGAAGGCTGGGCTTTCAAGGGGTTATCTTCAGTGATGATCTGAGCATGGCGGCAGCCGAGGACGCCGGGAGTTATGCCGAACGGGCCGGCGCAGCGCTGGAGGCCGGTTGTGACATGGTGCTGGTCTGTAACAATCGCACTGCGGCTCTGGACGTCCTCGCGTCGCTCGAAAATTATAATGATCCCGCCGCGCATGTGCGTTTGGTGAGAATGCATGGCCGGGGGCAGATCAGCCGGCAGAATCTGCACCTGGATCCGCGCTGGTCGCAGGCCGTGGAGGCATTGGCTGCATTCGGGCAACACCTCACGTACGATCTTAATCTGGAGTGAGCGAGACCATGATAACCCCCGAAAAAGCCGCTCAAGTTCTGGCCGAGGCGCAACAGCTCTACTCGCAAGCTGCTGTGGAACAGTCACTGGATAGAATGGCCACAGAGATCAGCTCCAAACTGGCCACTGAAAACCCCATAATACTTTGTGTCCTTAATGGCGCTTTGATACCCATGGGGCATCTCTTGACCAGACTCAGCTTCCCATTGCGTCATGACTACATACACGCATCCCGTTATCGGGGTGAAATTTCCGGCCAGGACCTGCAGTGGATCGGTCGGCCGAGTATTTCCCTGCGAGATGAGACGATTCTCATCTTCGATGACATTCTGGATGAAGGCGTCACTCTGGCAGAAATCGTCAAGTCCTGCCAGGAGGCGGGGGCAAAGGCTGTCTATAGCGCAGTGTTGGTGGAGAAACGGCATACCAGAGGTAATGGCTTCCTGGCCGATTTTGTTGGCTTGGAAGTAGATGATCGGTATGTTTTTGGATTTGGGATGGACTATAAAGGCTATTTAAGAAACGCTGCAGGGATATTTGCGGTGACTGACCAGGATTGATCAAGGGAAAACCCTGATATTTGGCCTGGAGTTTGCTGGGTATATCCTAGATCAATATTCAAAAATGCTAATAAAATTAAGTACCTATTGTTATTTTTACAATATTGGTCCACTATTGACCTAAGCGAAGGTTAACCTGACAGAGAACAGGATATCGTTATTTTTTTGCCTGTTTGGCAGTTGTACTCAGCATATTCTTTGTTGGGAAGCACAATCTCCTAAGGAGGATTCAGTAGTGAGCACCATAGATATTTTAAAGGGTAGTCATGGCGAAATGCAGGATATGATTAATGACCTGAGGGCCATGATGACGGAAGACCAGCTGAAAATACGCCCCAACGCCATGACAACTCATCGGCTGCTATGTGAACTTGCAGACAAGATGAAAAGCCATATGACATCCCAGGACCAGGAGATCTATCCGGGCCTGTTGATTCATGAGGATCCAAAGCTTAAATCTATGGCCTGGGGTTTCCTGAACGGCCAGAAACCCATGCGCAAACAGTATGACGACTATTACAACAAATGGCTCAAGAACTGTGACTTCAACTTTACCAAAGAGTTTGTCGCAGAGACCTTTGAGATCTTTGATATGATTGATGAACGGATAGAGCGAGAAAAATCGATCCTGATCCCAACGCTTGAGTCGTCAGGTGTATTCTCAAGGGTTGCGGCAGGCTAACAAGTCGGCTCGAACCTAACGAATGAACTGGAAAGGGGCCTTGGCCCCTTTTTTTTATCTCACTTCCGTAGCGTATGCTGGGCGAGGAAAAGTCGGTAGCGGCCATTGAGTTTGCCTGTCAAGATGCAGGTCAGCTTATAAAAGAGCCTTTTTTCGATTACACTAAGCCAAAGAACATCCTCCCCTTAACCAATTGAGATCGTGATGCACCGTTGGCTATGTTTCTGTTTCCATACGCATAGGCAACATCAGGCATTTAACCGTTAGCAAATAGAAACTCGATGACAAGACTGGCCATAATCGGCGGGACAGGCCTGGATAAAATTCCCGACCTTGAACTCATACATCGGGAGGTCTCACACACCCCGTTTGGTGAACCATCAGCGGCATTGACCTATGGCAGAATCGCCGGCAACGAAGTGGTCTTTCTGCCACGCCATGGTTCGGCGCACAACATCCCTCCCCATCGCGTGAACTATCGTGCGAATCTCTGGGCACTGCAGCATGCGGGTGTCGATACGATTATCGGCGTGGCTGCCGTTGGAGGTATTTCTGATGAGATGGCGCCTGGTCAGATTGTCATTCCCGACCAGATCATCGACTACACCTATGACAGGGACCATACATTTTTCGATACTGAATTGTCCCAGGTGACGCATATCGACTTTACCTATCCCTATTGTCATGGATTACGTCAACGCCTGATCAAAGCAGGTGAACAGATTGCCGGACAGATCGTTACAGAGGGTACCTATGGCGCCACTCAAGGCCCTCGCCTTGAGACTGCAATGGAGATTAGCCGCATGGCCACCGATGGTTGCAGTATTGTTGGCATGACCGGTATGCCGGAAGCCTCTCTGGCCAGGGAACTCGATATTTGCTATGCATGCTGCGCAGTGGTGGCAAACTGGGCGGCAGGTAAAAATAATCAAATCATTAAAATGAGCGAGATAGAGCTGAACTTAAAGATTGGTATGGAGCATGTCAGAGATCTCCTGACTCACTTCCTGTCAATGCAGTCAGCTGAATAATTTCCAGTAAAGATGCGTGCTTTTTTTTCATGGGTTGATGAAGTATTTGTGAGTCAGCATGTAAAGCTACGGAATATCTCCACTCTTCTATTAATTACACTCTTCCTGAGCCGTGCTGTGCATGCCGGGCCTTTCGAGCAAGGTATGACATTTCTGGACAAGGGTGACTTCGCTGAGGCCTTCTGTCTCTGGCGTCCGCTTGCGATGCAGGGGCATGCTGAGGCGGCCTATCATTTAGGTTGGTTGTATGCCAACGGGAATGGCCTGAAGGTCGATATGAAGCAAGCTATTCATTGGTGGACACAGGCATCCAGCCAAGGCCATACCGATGCGCAGTTTGCCATAGGTCTGGCTTACACCCATGGGGAAGGTATCAAGGCAGATCCAGCAACAGCCCTTGACTGGTATATCAAAGCAGCGAACGGTGGTCACCAGGATGCCCAGGATATGGTGCGGACAATGATATTCCAAGGCTCATCTGAAGTGCAGGAGCGACTAGGTGAATTGACCGCTAAAAAATGGTTGGGGAGACCTATTCGCGTCATTGTAGATAAAGCCAATCTGCGTTCTGGGCCTGGTAAGAAATTTAGCGAGGTCGGAATGCTTGAGAAAGATGTTGTATTAACGGCTACTGGTAAACGCGGAGACTGGTATCAGGTTGTCAAAGATGGAGATAAGGTGAGTTTTGGGTGGATTGCTGGCTGGTTGACCGAGCCGGTTGAACGATGATTTATCCATTACAGCGAGAATGGCCATCAAAAGGCAGACTCAATTCCGGTGTGCTAGGATTCATGCATTGTAACTGCTTCAGATGGGGATATTTACCGTGGTTGAATCTGAAAACGACACTAAGCAGAATGGTGGAGACGCTACTTCCGATGATCGCCTGAGTGATCAGAATGTGGTGAAGGTCGTCAAGAAAAAGGCCGCCAAGAAAAAGTCTGCCAAGAAGCAGGTGGTCAAAAAGAAAGTCGCAAAAAAAGCCGCAAAGAAAAAGACGGCCAAGAAAAAAGCCGTCAGCAAAAAGAAGGTGGTGAAAAAAACGTCGGTCATAAAAGAGGGAAGTCCAGGAACGGAAGCACCTGCTGGCGATGTGGCTGAAGCAGCCAAGATCAAGATCCAGCTGGTGAAGGAAACACCATCCGCCGCGCTGGAAAAGCGCGTTGAAGAGACGGCTGTCCAGGCAGTAACTGACGAACAAGCAGAGAAATACAGTCAACCAGAAAGCGTAACACCAGCCGAGGTTCGAGCGCGTCAAACACCAGGGGCCAGCGTCGTCGAGCCAGTCGTTATTTCGCCAGAAATATCAAAACCTGAAGAGGTTTCATCGAAAACAAAAAAGGCAGAAGATCAAGCCAGTGAGGGTAAGATTGTAACTGCGGAATTGATTATCAAAAACCAATCCAATAAAGAGGACGAACACATGGCATCCACATCCAATGGCTCGACAGGTTTTATGCCAAAAGTCATTTTCTGGTTACTCATTGTAATCATCGGCTTCATGTATATCAGGTCGCTGGCCAAGCATCCCGGTTCTGAAACAGGGGCGGTCGAGCAGGTGCAGAGCAGCGTAATGTCGAGCCAATCAGAGACTGCTTCAGGGCAGCCGGCAAATGAGCAGGCAACAATTCAGGCCGCCGGCACCGAAGCTTCTAATGCAGCCGACAGTGAATCTGTGGCTGAGGCCCAGGGTGAAACGACCTCTCATGCGGTTGTCGTTGACTCTGCTGAAGAGGCTGCGGTCCCAACCGTCATGTCCCCTGTTACTGAGGATACTCAGGTCGCTGAAGAGCCGGCTTCCGAGACTTCTGCAGACGAACAAGCCGCGGAAAAGGCGGATGTTGCGGCGCCGGCTGTTGGTGAAAGTCCAGTCATCACTGAGGCAGCCGAATCTCAGGCAATCGCTACGGAACAGACAACGATAGAGCCTGCTGTCAGTGAAGCCGAAAAAGCTCCTGCTGTGAGCTCTGCACCTGTCGAGTCAATCCCAGAACCTGTTGAGAGCACCCAGGCTGCGCCAGTCGCCGATTCCCCTGTCAGCAATACCGAAGCAACCGAGGCGACTGAAGTGCCACAGAGCAAGGCCGCTGCAGCACCCGCGACTCCAGACAAGCCCTATAGTCAACAGCGTTCTGAATCCGCTACCCAGATCCTGAAGGAATTCGATGAGCTGCGTAAAGCGGCCGAAGCAGAAAGAAAGGCGATGTATGAAATGATGCAGAAACGCAGGGAGATGCGGAAATCCATGATGCAGAGACCGGCATATCCGAGATGGAACAATCAAGACTATCCCGCACGCAATCCATACCCGCAAGGCTATCTCCCTTATGGCTATCCCCAATAACGGATAACATCAGGAGGTTTCAGGAAAGGCAGGGTCAGATTTGCTGTCCCTGCCTTTTTTATGCGTCTTTGTCTTCATCTCTTTCAGACAATTTGGGGCGATTTCAGGATGTTCAGAATCAGAACTGTGTCAGTGATAGTTGTTGGGATAACTCTGTCTGCCTGTGCGACGGATGATCCGGATGCCCAGGCGAAGACCGGGGCCGTCATCGGTTCATTGGCCGGCGCTGCGGCAAGTCAGCAGCTAGAGGATGAAGAGGCCAAATTGTTGGGGGTTACGGTTGGTGCAATCGCCGGTGCCATGGTGGGCAACCATATGGATGAGCAACAGAGAACCCTGGAAAAAAGCCTGGATGAGGAGCGCCGGAATAATCAGCTGGAAATCGAACGATTGGAAGACCATACACTCAAACTCTACCTGCAGGATGCAGTCTTGTTTGAATTCGATAGCGCAGAAATAAAGGATTCCTTCGAACCCATCTTGAAGAAAATGGCGGATCATTTGATCACCTACAATCAAACTGCGGTGCATGTTGTCGGTCATACCGATAGTGCAGGTGCGGATGAGTACAATCTGCATCTTTCCGAACGGCGTGCCAGCAGTGTGGCAACCCTGTTGAACCGCCTGGGAGTGCCGGCATCCCGCATCCGGATCGAAGGCCGGGGAGAGGAGGACCCCAGAGAGCCGAATGGTTCCGAACTCAGTCAACAACGCAACCGCAGGGTTGAGATCTATGTCCGGCCCATCATTGAGGGCAAGGAAGACATGGCCTATGAATCCCCCAGATATTGATCAGAAATATTCATGAATCAGCTATCACCCGGAGCAGCCTTTGCAAACCTTACGCCGGATAAGATCCTGGATGCGGTCGAAGGCCATGGTATCGAGTGCGATGGGCGCTTCCTGGCTCTCAACAGCTACGAAAACCGCGTCTACCAGATCGGTGTGGAAGAAGGCGCGCCGCTGGTGGCGAAGTTTTATCGGCCTGGGCGTTGGAGTGATGCAGCCATCATCGAAGAGCATCGATTCACCCTGGCGCTGGCCGAACAGGAGATACCGGTCATTCCTCCCTGTGTCGACGAGTCAGGTGCCAGCCTGTACAAGCAGGGTCCTTATCGATTTGCCCTCTACCCCTGTCGTGGCGGCAGGCCGCCTGAGCTGGATGACCCGGAGCATCTGGAGCAGTTGGGACGGTTTATCGCCCGTATCCATGCATTTGGTGCAGCCAAATCCTTTGAGCATCGTCCCAAGGTTGATATAGAGAGCTATGCCACTAAGCCCCGCAGCTTCCTGTTGGAGAATGATTTTATTCCGGCTTATCTGATCGAGGCCTATACAACCCTTACTGCTGATCTCATCAAGCAGATAGCAGCCTGTTTTGAGCGGGCCGGTAAAATCCGGCTGCTCCGGCTGCATGGAGATTGCCATCCGGGGAATATCCTCTGGACTGACGCCGGGGCCCACATCGTCGATTTTGACGACGCCCGAATGGGGCCTGCAGTACAGGATCTCTGGATGTTCCTCTCCGGCGATAGGGCTTACATGACCGCACGCCTGACTGATCTACTGGAAGGTTACAGCCAGTTTTATGATTTCAATCCTGCCGAACTGCACCTAGTCGAAGCCTTGCGCACCATGCGTCAGATCCACTATGCCGCCTGGATCGCATCCCGCTGGGAAGACCCGGCATTCCCGCTGGCTTTTCCCTGGTTCAATACCCCGGGTTACTGGGAGGAGCATGTCCTTTCGCTACGTGAGCAGGCGGCACTGCTGAATGAGCCCCCCATGGTCTGGAGTTGATCCAATATGGGCGCGCGTCCAGCAAAAGCGTATCGTCTGACAATCAGCCTTCAGCAACTCAGAATGACCGAATTTCTACCGATTGAACAAGTGGAAGACAGTGCTTTGATCCTCGATGATGGCCAATGGCCGAACTTTCATGATGCGTAAGTTGTTATCTTGAACTTGTGGCGGGGTGATGTCAGACCGCAGGATAATGTCTGGAACGGACCGCTCATTGAAGCGTCATTCGAGCTCTGTGCCTTGCAGCACCCGTAGGTTATAGTGCTGCAGTTTCAGGATTGCGATGCGATCCGGATGAGCAGTTTCAACCACCAGAATGCCATCTATGATTTAGCCTTTTCTTTGGAGAACCGTGGCTTTCTGACTGACGGTACAGCATTACAACCCTGGATAAAGGTCAACTTCGTACAGGAATTTGGCGCCAGCCTATCGTTTAAGTGCATGAAAATAAGAGCTATAGCGCGGCGAAATCTGAATGCTTGAAAGTCCATCGTAACCAATGCCACCGATTGTAAACAATCGATGGAGGGGAAATTTATCTACGGAGAATCTGTGGTGCTGGATCTTCAGCAGCAGTAGAATGCGCAAAACAAGAGGGATGTAGCAGAAGATGAAGACAGCAACTATTAAACAACTGAACAGTGATTTCGCGATACAAAATCAACTCAGCTTCGTCGAAGGCGAAGGGGGATTTCCTTTCATCGAAATCGACAATGGAAAAGCCACAGCGCTGATCTCCATCTATGCCGGGCAAGTGCTATCGTTCCGGCCGGCTAACGAGCCTGAGGATCTCCTGTTCCTTAGTGGAAAGGCTTACTACAAGAAGGGAAAAGCGATCAAAGGCGGTGTTCCCATCTGTTGGCCCTGGTTTGGGCCGGACCCTGAGGAGAAAGGGCGCCCCGGTCATGGGTTCGTGCGCAATCGACTCTGGTCGGTAGTCAGTACGGCAACAACCCCGGAGGGGGAGACAAAGGTAGTGCTGGGTCTCAAGGATAGTGACGAAACCCAAGAGATTTGGCCACAAGCCTTCCAATTATCACTGGAAATTACGGTCGGTGACGATCTCACACTGGGACTGGTTACGCACAATGTGGGGGAGAATTCATTCAGTATCACCCAGGCACTTCACACCTACTTCAAGGTGGGTGATATCAGTAGTGTCAAGGTTGAGGGGCTGGAGAATCTTTCCTATTTAGATAAAGTCGACAATGGCAAGGAGAAGACTCAAGTCGGGGTTGTGACCGTTACTGGAGAGGTCGATCGCATCTACAAGGATGTCCAGGCTGACCTGGCAATTGTTGATGCAGTCCTGGGACGTCGCATTCTCATCAGATCGATCAGTAGCCGGACTGCTGTGGTTTGGAATCCATGGTCCAAGATTGCCGCTGAAATGGCTGACCTGGAGGATGATGATTACCAACGTTTGATCTGTGTGGAAACGGCAAACGCAGCGGATGAGGTGGTCGAAATCCCGTCGGGAGGCGAAGGCCGGTTGATAGCCCGTTACAGTATTCTTCGCGACTGAAAATAGTCTGGGAGAGGGACCTCTGTAACCGCTTGCTGAGACGGGTGCCCTGATCACCGAGGGATTAGCACAGAGTCACTGGAAGCTTGCATTGTCTATTCTGTTGCGGATTCCCTGCAACTGTTGATGTAGCTGTGATGCGGAAGATGTTCCTCTGGGGGACTTTGGGGTCGTGTCAGCCTTATATGAACATGGGGTTTGTTATGGTGAAAAACCCGGATGTCTAGCTGAATCTCCGAGGCTGTAATTCCCAGGGTCAGGATCTTGCGTTGCGGTGCAAAAAAATTCAAGATTGTACCGTCAGGCGCATCGGGTATCAGAAATACAGGTGTGCGGTTGCCGCCGAATGTGGAGAGAAATCTAATCGAGAGATTCTTATCACGGTGGCTGAATTGCCAATAGTGGAGAGAGGCTCAGTCTTGGCTACGCCCGCAAGGGCCCCATCACCGCATGAGTGAAAAAGCATGTCGTAGGCCATCGAACCCACTGGGGTTTCAATGGCCTCGCCCTGCCAGAACCCGGGAAGTAGTTCCAGGAAGGCTTCAATTCGATCCTCGGGGAGTCGAAATTCGTTCGCGGCAGCAATCGACGCAAACATCATCAGAGCCACAAACACAACCAGCCTCATTCTTGCAATCAAAGGGGCAATGCCGGTTAATCTCATAGACGCTCCAATCCTCAGGGGAAGAACCATTTTCCGTATGAGCGATATGCGCTTTAGTTAAACCTAGATTCCGCAGTTGAGCGCTCCATTCTACTCTTAATGAGTTGAATTCATGTATATTTTGTTCGTTAGAATGACTCACCTGCTGGGTATCGGTGTCCGGTCAAATATCAAAGATACCTCAACAAGAGTGGCTTCAGTTGTCGCTGGTACAGCAGTAGCGAATGTTTTTCACGAAAACAGTTTTTAAGAACCGCCAGACTTGCCGGGTTATCTTCGACAACTGACCATAAAAGGCGCGGTAGGCGTCATACCACTTCACTTCTAGCAGCTCTTCTTCCTGATACCCCGCGTCAGTGTGAGGCTCCTGGGGATCATCTTCCGCTCGATGCTCAAGATATTGTTCGACTTTCCGCACTTGTTTGCCTGCCTGGGTCCTGTCACCCTTTGGCAATGCCAGTTCTTGATAGCGCCGCTGTAAAAATACACTGCGTCAGTATGTACGTCATTAATCCCATAAGCGCCTGCTGCTCTATCGCAACCGGGCTTTTTCCCCAAGCTTTGGAATTAGCCAGATCGTTTTTGAAGTTATCAAAATACTTTTCTTCATCCCAACGGCGATAGTAGAGGAAGGCCACCACACCGGGCTCCAGGGAGAAATCGTTGGTCAGATACCGGTACGTGATGCCCTCGGGAGACAGCCATTCAATCAGCCGCCAGGGCTGTTTCGCACACTGCAACGCGATCTCATCATCTGAGAGGACCTTTTCATTACAAGGCAACGTCGCGACCTCACGCGGTCCTCTTCGCGTATAAACGAGTATCGACTTCATCCGGGTGATCACTGTCGCATGCAGCGATCGTTTTCGTTCATCCCAGTAGGCACCATCCATAAAGGCCCGATCCACGACATAAATCGCTTGGCGCACGCGGCTCCAGTCCATCGCTTCGGGCTCATCCGCTTTCAGTACACGCATTTCACCCATTGAGGCGGTTTCGGTTTTCACATTCACCGGTATTCCACGGCGTAAATCATAGTACGTCAGCAGCATATGGCCTTTTTGATTATCGTTACCGCCCTCCGTGGGTAAGATGCGCACATAGTGGCTGGATTCTGTTTGGTAGGTGGCATCAATCGCCACGATGGGGCGCTGAGCGATCCCGACAAGTCCTGAGAACTTATCCATTAAGGTTTCTTGCGCTAATCCCACCAGATGATGGGTAGCCTGGCGAAGGAGGTCTCGGCGCGTGCGACTGCCCATCGCATCTGACCAGGTAGAGCGTGGAACCGGTAGGCGTTCGGCGCTCACATCCCAATGGAACAAGGTCTGCACCTGTTCACGGAGGGTATCAATGGACAGCAGTTGTCGCAGCCCCCCCAACAAGACATAGCTCATCATCGGTAAGGACTGAAAAATACGATCCGAGAAACGGACTTTATCGAACGCTTGCTGCATCGGTTGAAACCACTCATGAAGAACGGTCTCCTGCAACAAGGAGTGGGTGAGTGAATCGGCGCGACGGTTTGTCATGAAGGTAATCCTATCTTATTGTAAGGTATACAAAATCGCGTCGCGCATCTGGATAACCTTGTCAAGTCCTTTTTACCCGTTTACTGATCAGCTGAGTCTCGCTCTATAACGCCTTCCTGAGTACGATGATTACCGGCAAGTGCAATCGCCTGCCATCCAATTAATTGGAACCATCAGCACGGATAAGCCTCTAGCGAACAATACAGGGGCACTTTGGGTAATATAGGCCGGACACCGATACCTGCTGGGTGAACCACGCTACGAAGTAGATTGCACGTTTTTAGCGGCACATGTCTTCGTTGCAACTTCTTGGAATAGAATTACTATTATTCCGGGCATCCTGCCCTCCACCCTACGGGCCAGTTGTAGCTGTTTAAATCGCTCCAGGCGATTTAATCCGCGTCATTGTGTGCCGTACAGGGAGGTACCAATGTCGCAAGCGCAGGATGCGCAAGAGCGACCCTCGACCTGCACCCCCAAAAACGCACACTCTACCCCATCCAACCGCGGATTCTAGGTTAAAGCGTGTTTTCTTAAACAGGTAATTGATGGCGGCAAATCCCTTCAGGACGTAGTCCTTTTCGACTATTGGGCTGTCGCTGACTTGCCCTTCCAGCAGTTCCACGCTGGTGTTGATGATCACCAGCCAATCCAGGCTGATTTCAATGAACATTCCAAGCCCAGCTTCAATACTCATGGTGTCAGTTAGATCATAGGCAGGCCGATCCGCTGCCGGCGAGGCCCAGCTGGATTCTTGGGCCATAGATTTGCAAACGCTCACTGTTGTAAGTGATCGCCGGAATCGCCTGGTACACGCCGCCACTGTAATCACGATAAGGACTGCTTCGGGCGATCACGCCCAGGCCTACACCGAGACGCCCGCGCTCTCCCAGCGGGCGGTACAGCTTCACGTCGAAGTGAAGTGATTCCTCTGCTTTCAATACAAAAGCCGCACGGCTGTAGCTTGGCGGGCCCTTGGGCTCATAGCGGTTGGAAAAGCCAAGCGGTTTCCTGGGGATGCCAATGAAATTTTTGTCGATGCGGTCATTGTCGTTCTCGTCATGATAGACCAGCAGGGCATACTCTCCGGCTGGCACATCCTGCATTCGATAAACCTTATGGTCGTCGAGGGGCTGTTTCAGGACCTGCGCAGGATCGCGCAGGTCGCCGAACGCATTCGCCGAATCGAACAGCAGGAAGGTCACGGTTCCCATGGTAGGCGGGTTCTCCAGGCTGATTGTCAATTCCGCCGCCTGGGTGACCAAGAGCCAGTTCAGCAGGAACAGGCCGAATACTGATGATCGGGCAATAGAGTGACGTTTCATGGTCTCTTGATTCTCGGAATTGTGATGTAGCTGATGCATGGTGACTCGGCTCAGCTCCCTGCAGCCTGGTATCAGACACGCTGATCTCTGCTCCAAAACACATGACAGGCTCTCCCGGTGTTTTCATTTTCTTCTGGCCCTGAAACTGTCCTGGCAGTTTCAAATCGCATGCGGGATCTTCTGCATAAAACCAAGTTCACTCTGAATCGGCATACTGTCATTCTTGGGATTATGTAGGGTCATAAGAGGTCAGATTAACCAGTATTGACCGAAATTGCATCAATCCCTAACCAGATCCGGGGTTATTGAGAAGTTTACACTTGCCTTGTTCAATTCCATGAATTTGCGTAGTCTTGAATGACAGGTTATCAGATTAACCGCTGTATCAAATCCCGCAGAAATGCCTGGGTATCAGGAAAGAGGCACAGTTCGCCATGAAGACAATCGGGCAACCGGATAAATCTGCGCAGCAGGCCAGGTTAGCCTCTCAGGCTCTTCCCGAAACGGTTATCGACAGTTTATTCGATAGCAATCCGCTGCCGATGTGGATCTATGACTTGCAGTCGCTGCGATTTCTCGCCGTTAACGAATCAGCAATCGACCATTACGGCTACACTCGTGAAGACTTTCTTGCGATGACGATTGCCGATATTCGCCCGACAGAAGACTTGCCGGCATTGCTGGAAAATGTCGAGCAGGTGAAGGATCAATTGGACCGCGCCGGCGTCTGGCGCCACCTGAAAAAAGACGCTTCGCAGATCTTTGTTGAGATCACCTCCCACCCGCTGGATTTCATGGATCGACAAGCCGAACTCGTGATTGCCTACGATGTTACGGCGCGCATCGCGGTTGAATCAAACCTGAATAGTCTTCTGCAGATGGAGACCTTGATCGCACAGATTTCCCGCGACCTGACCAGTTGCGATTCATTGGACGAGACGATCAACGGTGCGCTCCGGCAGATCGGCACACACAGTGGAGCTGGCCGCGCCTACCTGTTTCACCTGGATGCCGCGGAAAAGCGCATGAGTAACACCCACGAATGGTGTGCGGATGGCGTTGAGCCGCAACAGGCTTTTCTCCAGGACCTGCCTACAGATGAGTTCCATTGGTTATTGACACGGCTTTTGCGGGGACTCACGGTGTCGATAACGGATGTACAAGAGTTACCGCCGGAGGCTGATAACGAGCGTGTGATCATTGAACAACAGGGTATCAAGTCGCTGATCATGGTGCCGGTACACATGGGGCAGAAAGTCTCTGGTTTCCTGGGTTTCGATAATGTACTGGCGGCCGAACAGTGGAGGCAGGGCGTTCAGCGCCTGCTCGAAGTGGCGGCCGAATTGATCGGCGCGGCGCTGCAGCGCAGGCGTGATCGGGATGAGCTGCAATGCAGTGCGCAGCAGTTGGATTCCATCATGCGCAGCGCGGAACATTTTGTCTTCTACCGCCTGGCTCTGGATCAGGCCGAAAAACACGGTGCAAATGTAGAATTCGTCAGTGATTCTTTGCGCAACATCATCGGTGTCGAGGGAGATGCGAGTTTCGATGCCTGGTTCTCACATGTGCATCCGGAAGACCTGCCCCAACTCGAGACTGAAAACGCCCGCGCCTCTGAAAACGGCACCCCTCTGGATCTGACCATCCGCATGTTTCATCCTCATCAGCCGGGATGGCGCTGGATACGCGTCGTATCCAACCCGGTAAGAGATGCGGGTGGTAGGACTACACATTACAACGGATTTCTGTTGGATGTCACCGACATGGTTGAAGTATCTCAGGCGCTGCAGGCGGAGAGGGACTTTGCCAAGGCCGTTATGGATACGGTGGCGGCCCTCGTGGTGGTCATGGACCACGCGGGCAGGATCGTGCAGTTCAATCGCGCCTGCGAAAAGGCTACGGGATACACCTTCGATGAGGTCCAGGGGCGGTTTGTTTGGGATTTCCTGTTGCTGCCTGAGGAACGGAACAAGGTTCAGCAGGTCTTCCGGGACCTCGAATCGCTGCATATCCCCAACCATTTTGAGAACTACTGGTTGACCAAGGATGGGCGGGAGCTGCTAATCTCCTGGTCGAATACAACGATCCTTGATGAACAGGGAGAGCTTCTGTACGGCATCGCTACTGGGATAGACATCACTCAACGCAAGCATGCCGAATTGGCCATCCGTAAACTGTCCAGTGCAGTAGAACAGACCGCCAATGGTGTCATTATCGTCGATCAGCAAGGTAGAGTGGAATATGCCAACTCTGCCTATGTGGAATTTAGTGGGCACACCCAGGCGAGTCTGATTGGTAAACCGGCGCCATTTCTCGGCATGCCGGACAATCATAGTGTCGATCAGGCGCGTATCTGGGAGCACATGCTGGCCGGTGACAACTGGCGTGGTGAAATGCAGCAGCCGGACAAGACAGGCAATCCCTGCTGGATGTCGGTAACGGTGTCGCCGATCCGCAACCCGGATTCGGAGATGACCCATTTTGCCGTCTTGATCGAAGACATCACCAAACTCAAGCATGCCCACGAAAATCTCGAACGGCTGGCTTCCTATGACACCCTGACCGGGTTGCCGAACCGGCGTATGTTCCGTGAACGACTCGAGCATGCCGTCAGTCTGTTGAATCGCCATACCCAACGTCTCGCACTGTTGTATCTGGATCTGGATAACTTCAAACGGGTCAATGATTCACTGGGCCATGACATAGGAGACATCCTGCTGAGCAAAGTGGCCCAACGCTTGACCGACTGTGTACGCCGTGACGATACAGTGGCGCGATTGGGCGGTGACGAGTTTGTTATCTTATTGCAGGGTGTATCAGAAGGCTTTAATGTCGATGCCTTGGCGCACAAGATACTGCAGCAGGTGAAGGCTCCGGTTATGGCGGCTGAGCATGAGGTCGTGATCACCTGCAGTATAGGCATCACGCTTGCCCCTTCCGATTCAATGGACCCTGGTATTCTGTTGCGCAATGCAGACCTGGCCATGTACCGCTCCAAGAACAGCGGGCGGGATGGTTACGAATATTTCGAGGGAAAAATGAACCTCGAGGCTTCCCGACGGCTGAGCATGGAGGCCGAGCTGCGCCAGGCATTGAAGATGGGGCAGGTCGAACCCTATTTCCAACCCATCGTCCGCTTGAACGATATGCAGATCATCGGTTTCGAGGCCCTGGCCCGCTGGCAGCATCCGCAGCATGGATTCATCTCCCCTGAGCAGTTCATCCCGGTCGCCGAGGATTGTGGCCTGATTATCCCCCTGGGGGAATATCTGCTGGAACGCGCTGCGCTGGAAATGCTGCAGCTGCGCCAGGCTCACGGTGCAGATCTGTATGTTGCAGTCAATGTTTCTGCACGTCAGGCGCAGGATGCGAAATTGGCCGATCTGATCAGCGATGTACTACAATCCACCGGCCTGCCTGCAGAGGCATTGCGCCTTGAAATCACCGAAAGTCTGTTGATGAAGGACTTCAGTATTACCCGAACCCTGCTAGAGCGTCTTAGAGAAAAACTAGGCACCAGGGTTGCTATCGATGACTTTGGCACCGGCTACTCTTCGTTGAGCTATCTGAAACGCTTACCTATCGACACATTGAAAGTCGATCGCAGCTTTGTCCAAGACATACCGACAGATGACAATGACATGGAAATTACCGCGGCGATTATTGCCATGGCACAGGCGTTAAAAAAAGATGTAGTGGCGGAAGGGATTGAAACTCGCGCGCAAATGTATTTCCTGCAGGCGCGAGGCTGTGATTTTGGCCAAGGCTATCTGTTTGGACGCCCAGTCCAACCGAGCCGCTACCTGAATGAATTACTGTTTGTACAGTTGCCGGCTTAGGGCAGTTAACTGCTATATTCGACCCCGGTTATCCAGTAGACGTCGATGCCGTTCGGAGTAATAACCTCGACTTGATCATCCAGGCTGCGTTTCATCAATGCCTTGGCCAGCGGCGAGTCCATGCTGATATAGCCGCTTTCCTGATCGATTTCGTCCGGACCGACGATACGGTATCGGTATTCAGCGCCGTTTTCAGCTTCCAGGGAGACCCAGGCGGCAAAGAAGACCTGGCTATGGTTGCTTGGAGGCTGGGAAACGATCCGCAGGCTGGGCAGGCGTTTTTGTAGATAGCGGATTCGCCGGTCGATCTCCCGCAACTCTTTTTTACGATAGATGTACTCGGCATTCTCAGAGCGGTCACCCTCGGCTGCCGCCGCCGTGAGTGCCTTGGTGACATCCCGTCGGCGTATCCACAGCGCCTGCTCCTCCGATTCCAGGTGTTGAAATCCCTGTGAAGTGATATAGGGCGATTTGGGTAATGCGGGTGGTCGATAACGTCCCATTCTGTAAACAGCAAATTGACAGGTTATTTTCATTGCATGCCATCATATCCAAGACTGATTTTCAACTGGGACATCGATAGCGCGATCGGATATGTGGTTTCTCCACCCAGCAGCTAACGCTCGGCCGGTCGAATCTCGCGAATTCATCTGATTGTTCCCTGCGCTGCCCCAGCTGATGGGTTCTCAAATCAGTTCTTATTAAGTCCTGTTCGAAAGCATTTGCAGACTCTTGTGCGTCAACTCAGCAGCGTAGTGTATGGCCTTGCTCTGTTCGTCTACATCACCCCGGGAGACACTGGGATGCTGCAGTAACGAAGAGCTGTTCAGTATTTGTTCATTGAGTTTTTCGATTTCCTCGAATTCCTTCGAAATGAGCAGCTTCTTGGTCGCCAGGGTCTCACTCAATTGGGTCTTGAGACTCTCCACTTCGATGGGAGTATCCGAATCCCAATCGGTAGCTTGCTGCATGATGCTCTCCAGTTGCGAGCAGGCCTCGGCCTCATTCATCGAGGTCTTCCACCAGTTGATGAAGCGGTTTCGATGCTCGGCGATGATATTCAAATAACCGGCCATTGCATTGACTTCATCCCGGCCTCCCTCAGTATGGGGTACCCGGTTAACCAGTTCTGTGTAAGTCAATTGTTCCAGCATGGCGGCCATTCTGCGCATTGGGCCAACGATGTATGAGGTGATCTTGATCGCAAAAAAGATACCCAGGCCAATGGCTATAACGATCACCCATAACATCCAGACCGTACGCTCGTGGGCATTGGCGTTGATGTTGCGGGTCATCTCTTCCATGGCCTTGTTTGTTGACTCCACATTGGTTTTCACCAATCTGCCGACCTTACTTGCGACCTGCTCCATCTCCTTGGTCAGACTGGCGATTTGTTGATTTTGCTCAACCAGAGCGAGGAAATCAGTCTGGTATCGCTGCAGTAGCGAAATAAACCGTTCGCGGTCCTCGCTGCTGATGCCCGAGGCCTGAATCTGCCTTTCGATGGACTCGATCTGGTTCAACGCCATCTCTACGTAACGCTTGTCATCCCGCAGCAGGTAGTCCTTTTCCCGGCGCCTGAGTTGCAGAATGTCCCGTTCCAGATCCGGTACATAGTATTGTTTGATCAAATCTTCCAGGCGATGTGCCGCGTCACGAAAAGGCCCCTTGCCATCTTGAGGCCCCTCACCAGCGAGAACCTTTTTCGCGTAGAGGGCAAACTCGTCACGATAAGTGGAGATCTCGGCCAGCAGATTATTCTTCACCTGCGGCAGTAGCTCAGATCCGCCCACATAGGCTTCGAACTGTCCGATCAACTCATAGACACGTTGTATGTATTGTTCATCACGCCTCAACCCCAAGTCTTTTTCACTGCGCCGAATCTGTAATAGATTCAGGTAGATACGGTCCGTATTGAGATAGCTGGCCATGATTTCAAGATCATGCACCGCTTCACGGAATGAACCCTGTTGACCGGAGTTTTCATGCAGGCCTTTGGTCCTCCAGGCGGCTTCCACAGCCTGGAACTGCTGCAGGTAGGCCTGCAGGTATCCCTTGAACTCTTTGCCCAGACGCGCAGACGGGTCGTCAATCCCGGCTAATAGATCGGCGTGCTCTTGGGCCGCATCCAGATGCCGGGCAACGCGCTGCGCCTGTAATGGGTTACGTTTCAGCATGAAGGCCTTTTCCGCCTCACGGGCCTCGAGCAACTCCATTTCAAGTGCCAGAACCCGGTCCTTTTTCGCGGTATGAACCTCCTGCAGTTGCCGGTAATCCGCCAAGGAGCGGGTCAGGGTATCCTGATATTGCCAGATGACGCCGAGAAACAGCAGGCCGACCAGGCCGAAACCGAAGGCGATCTTTTCTCCAATGCGTAGTTTAATCAATAAGTTATGCAAGATTATCTTCCGTTAGTAAAGGTGGTTGTCTGGTTGGCCGGGCTAATTGCCGCTCTCTCGTGTTGCACGCTAGTCTCCCTGTACACATGTCTTATTAACGGCTAAGCGGCGTACCCCGTCCTGCTCGTGCCGGATGATTCATCATTTCACCAGCCGCTACGAAAAAGCCCGTCAGGGCTGGATCTGGCCACGGCCTGAGGTAAGAAACTCCCCTGGATACATCAGCTAAACACTGAAATATAATTCTCCAATTGGTTCAAAATAGCGCGCGTTTATGACAGTTTGATGTCACACAACACTTGACCTCCATTTACATCATGCCGTTTTCCTGAGAGCCCGCATCTTCCACATGTAATAGATTACCGGGATGACGAACAGTGAGAGCAGCGGGGCCGTTATCATGCCGCCGATCATGGGCGCCGCAATCCGGCTCATCACTTCCGAACCGGTTCCCTCGCTGAGGAATATCGGTATCAGACCCGCAACTATGACCGCCACAGTCATGGCTTTGGGCCGCACGCGCATCACAGCGCCTTCCATGATGGCTTCACGCAATATTGCTTCTGTCACCCCGCCGGTGCGCTCCCGTTCACGCAGGGCATTGTCCAGATAGACCAGCATCACCACGCCGAATTCAGCGGCTACACCGGCGAGGGCGATGAACCCCACGCCCACTGCGACCGACATGTTGTAGTCGAGCAGAAAGATCAGCCAGAAGCCACCGACCAATGCAAATGGCAGGGACAACATCACTATGCTCGCCTCACCCGCATGACGGAAGGCAAGATAGAGCAAGACGAAGATGATCACCAGGGTCAGGGGAATGACCTGTGAGAGCCGCTCCTGGGCGCGCAGCATGTATTCATACTGGCCGGACCAGGTGATGGCGTAGCCCTGTGGCAACTCGACCTGTTCGCGCACCGCCTGCTGAGCTTGGGCAACGTAACTGCCGAGGTCCGAATCGCGGATATCGACAAAGGTCCAGCCATTGAGACGGCCGTTCTCGCTCTTCAACATGGGCGCGCCGTCGACGATCTTGATCTCCGCTATCTGCGCCAGTGGAATCTGTGCGCCGGTTGGGGTGACCAGGGGCAGGGCGCGCAATTTCTCCAGGTCATTGCGTTGTTCACGGGGAAAGCGCAGATTGACCGGATAGCGCTCCAGGCCCTCCACGGTGCGGGTGATGTTGATCCCCCCCACGGCGGCAGCGATCACCTGATTGATGTCGGTGATATTGAGGCCATAACGGGCGGCCGCCATACGATCCGGGATAATGTCGATATAGCGTCCGCCGGCGACGCGTTCAGAATAAGCTGAGGTGGTGCCGGGTACCGACAGTACCGCCTTTTCAATCTGCTGCCCGATCTGCTCGATGACCTTCAGGTCGGGCCCGGATACCTTGATACCCACCGGGGTCTTGATGCCGGTAGCCAGCATATCGATACGGGTCTTGATCGGCATCACCCAGGCATTGGTCACGCCGGGGAAATCGACCAGTGCATCGAGTTCCAGAATCAGCTTCTGCAGCGTCATGCCGGGCCGCCATTCCTGCTTCGGCTTGAGCTGGATCAGGGTCTCGATCATGGTCAGCGGCGCCGGATCAGTGGCGGTGTTGGCGCGTCCGACCTTGCCGAAGACCTGTTTGACCTCCGGAACCGTCTTGATCAGCCGGTCGGTCTGCTGCAACAACTCCTGGGCCTTGCCGATAGAGAGGCCGGGCAGGGTGGTGGGCATGTACATCAGGTCGCCTTCATCCAGCTCCGGCATGAATTCTGAACCCAGTCCATCGGCGAAGCGCGCCAGCCAGGGCAGGTCGGCGAGGCTGTTGCGCCAGTGCCTGGCCCACTCGCGTTGTGTCGCTTCTATATGCTGGATGGCGTTCTGTTCCTCCCCCGTGACGCTTTGTATGATCTGGTAGGGCCATTTCAACGGGCTCAGAAAACCGCTGATGCCGGCAATGGGGATCACCAGGCTCAACACCAGCAGCAGGGAATTGAACAGGGTGAAACGCGGCCAGCGCATCACCAGGTTCAACAAGGGCCGGTAGAGCCAGATCAACAGTCGATTCAGCGGATTGGTCTGTTCCGCCGGGATGCGGCCGCGGATGAAATAGCCCATGAGCACCGGTACCAGGGTTACCGCCAGACCCGCCGAGGCGGCCATGGCATAGGTCTTGGTGAAGGCAAGGGGCGCAAACAGCCGGCCCTCCTGGGCCTCCAGGGTGAACACCGGCAGGAAGCTCAGGGTGATGATCAGCAGGGAATAGAACAGCGCCGGGCCGACCTCGCCGGCCGCCGTGGTGATCGTGTTCCAATGTTCGATTCCAGCCGGTGGGTGGCCGTAGGCCAGCTTGTAGCGCTCCAGATGCTTGTGAGCGTTCTCGATCATGACGATGGCCGCATCCACCATGGCGCCAATGGCGATGGCGATCCCCCCCAGGGACATGATGTTGGCATTGATGCCCTGCTGCTGCATGACGATGAACGAGGCCAGTATCCCCAGGGGCAGAGTGACGATGGCGACGAAGGCGGAGCGCAGGTGAAACAGAAACACCAGGCACACCAGCCCGACCACGATGAACTCCTCGATCAATTTCTCCTTGAGATTGTCCACCGCCCGCTCGATCAGGGCCGAGCGGTCATAGGTCTCGATGATCTCCACCCCATCCGGCAGACCCTGCTTGAGGGTCTCAATCTTCGCCTTGACCCGCTGGATGGTCGCCAGGGCATTCTCCCCGTAACGCATCACCACGATACCGCCGGCAACCTCCCCCTCACCATCCAGATCGGCCACCCCGCGGCGCATCTCCGGTCCCACCTGGATACGCGCCAGGTCCCTGAGCAGCACCGGTGTGCCCTGTTGCGTGACATCGATGGTGATGGCCTGCAGGTCCTCGATACCTTTCAGATAGCCGCGAGTCCTGACCATGTATTCCGCTTCCGCCAGCTCGATGACCGAGCCGCCGACCTCCTGGTTGGCATCCCGGATGGCATTAGAGACCTTCATCAGGGAGATGCCGTAGGCGCGCAGCTTTTCCGGATCGATCACCACCTGATACTGACGCACCATGCCGCCCACCGTCGCCACCTCCGAGACCCCCGGCACGGTTTGCAGTTCGAATTTCAGGAACCAGTCCTGCAGGCTCCTGAGCTGCGCCAGGTCGTGCTGCCCGGTACGGTCCACCAGGGCGTAGCTGTAGACCCAGCCGACCCCGGTGGCATCCGGCCCCAGATTGGGCTGCACCCCGGCGGGCAGGATCGAGCTGGCCTGATTCAGATACTCGAGCACCCGGGAGCGCGCCCAGTAGAGATCGGTGCCGTCCTTGAAGATGACATAGACGAACGAGTCACCGAAAAATGAGTAGCCGCGCACCACTTCCGCTCCCGGCACCGAGAGCATGGTGGTGGTGATGGGATAGGTGACCTGTTCCTCGACCACCCGGGGCGACTGGCCGGGAAAACTGGTGCGGATAATGACCTGCACATCCGACAGGTCGGGTATCGCATCCAGCGGGGTCTGGTGCAGAGAGACCCAGCCCCAGCCGGTGATGACCAGGGTCGCGACCAGCACCAGAAAGCGGTTGTGCACCGACCAGCCGATAAGTTTATTGAGCACGACTTATTCCTCCATGCGCAGGAAGCTGGCCTGCAGGCTCGACTCCGAATCGATCAGGAACTGCCCGGAGATGACCACTTGGTCGCCTTCGTCCAGCCCGCTGAGGATTTCCACCCGGCCCGCCCGCGTTGCCCCGGTCACCACATCCACCGGCTGGAATCGCCCATCGCCAAGGGCCTTGACCACGGTGGAACGCTCGCCGGTCTCGATCAGGGCATCAGCCGGGATCAGCAGCACGTTGTGCTTCGGCCCGCCATAGATCACCACCTTGGCGAACATATTGGCCTTGAGTTGGCCGTCACTGTTGTCGAAGGCCAGACGCACCCGCAGGGTGCGAGCCCGAGGGTCCAGGTCAGGATAGATGTAGTCGACCTTGCCTTCCCAATTGCGACCGGGATAGGCGGGGACTTTCATCTCAGTCGACAGCCCCTCTTTGAGCCAGTCGATCTGATATTCGAAGACATCCACCAGCACCCACATGACGGAGGGATCGACGATGGTGAAGATCTCCATCTCCGGTTTGATATACATGCCCTCTCGGGCCTGCAGCTGGGCTATGATGCCCTTGGCCGGGGCATACAGCGGGACGGTGTTTTGGCTCTTGCGGTTTTTCTGGATGCGACTGATGGTGTTTTCAGTCACCCCCAGCAGGCGCAGCCGGTTGCGGGCATTTTCGAGATTTCTCGAGCCACTCTTCTGGTCCAGGGCGATGAGGTAATCTACCTGGGCGCTGAGGATCTCCGGGGAATAGAGCTGGCCGAGCAGTTCCCCGCGTTTCACCGGGTCACCTTCGGCACGCAGATTGAGCTTCTCCAGCCAGCCTTCGGTGCGCGGATGAACATGCACCAGGCGGGTCTCGTCATAATCGACCCGGCCGACGGTCTGGATGTGTTTCCACAGGGTGTCGCGCTTTACCTGGTCGGTACGTATCCCCATGTTCTGAACCACGGCGTGCGAGACCTCCACCCCGGGCCGCTCGCTGCCGGAGGCCTCGACCTTTTTTGCCACCAGATCCATGCCGCAGATCGGGCAGTTACCCGGTTCACCCTTGACGATCTGTGGGTGCATGGGGCAAACGTATTTCGGATCAGCATGTTTGCGCGCATGGTCTTCCATCGAATCGGCCAGGGCCTCCTCGAACGATTCGCTGGGTAGCGGGGCTGGCGCTTCGCCACTGCAGCCAGCAAGCACAGAAAGTACCAGCAAACCAGTGCTGAAGAGCCGGCATAACCGGTAAAATGACAAGTCAGACATGGCGACAACTCCTGATTAGAACAGACAGCCACGACCCATAACCGGCCACGGCGCGATGCAGTACTCGTCAGATAGCCTTGGCGGAGTACTAGGTCAGATCAGGCGTTGTATCGGGGGGCGGTAGAGTGAACTGGGGGGTGGATCGGGGACTTCCAAAGCGTGCTGCAGAATCTGTAGCTCGGCCAGGAACTGGAATGGGGTGAATCTGGCTTGCCCCATGCACAGACTCAGAGGCACAGCAGTCTGGCAGCAATCACAGGCCAAGGATTGCTCAGCGTCGTTGCAGTGGTTGCATTTGTCAGGCTGGGTGTGGCTGCTGTGTTTTTGGTGGCAGGGTAATTCGATCTCTGAAGTAGTTGAACGGCTCGGTGGGATTTGCCCACTGCGCCTGGCAAGCAAGGGTGACAGAAACAGCAACAGCGACATGAACCAGGCCACATGCCCGGTCCGGGGTCGCTGCTGTCTGTTCTGCCACTCTGTCATCACTGGATCAGCAAGTCAGGAGGTTGTTTCCTGAGCAGGCATTATTTACTACCACACTTGCCGGCGCCGCACTGCATGGCTTCTCCAGAGGGTTTGCCGTCTTTCGTCATGCTGCCTTCGCATTTCTTTGCCTCACCGCTAGGCTTGCCATCGGTGGGCATGTTGCCGCCGCATTTACCGTCGCCGCACTGCATAGCCTCACCGGGCTTGTTCTCTTTGGACATATCGCCGCCGCATTTGCCGGACTCATTCGAGGCAATCAGGGGCAGGTTGCTGTCATCGACCTGTGCGGAATTGAAAGGGTTGTTCTTGCAGGCGAGGGCACTGCCGCTGCTCAGGGCCATGGCAACTATAACAACTGCTGCACTGCTCGCAACTGAGCGACTAAGAAGGGTACGAAACATAGCTAAAAAACTCCGTTGAATTTATTCTGTCTGCAAATTGACAGTTTTGTTTTGAAAAAGATTCACTCATTATTGCGGCTTTATATCCGCTTGCGAACCTTAATACCACATCGTAGTCCTATTTCTCGCGATGACCCTTAGGAAAACCACACAAGAATTCACCGGGCTTTAGCCAAGTTTTCATTCGATGACTGTGGCGTCAGGAAACCATTTCCCGGCGGCGATTCCTGCTGGGACTGGCGGGTGGTTCGCTGGCCATGTTGATGCCCTTGTCGACTCCGGCGGCTGGGGAATCGGCTTCCTCCGACTCCCAGTGGCAGATCATCGGAGCCGTGCAGGACCGGCTCTTCCCCAGTGAGCCAAATGCCCCAGGCGCAAGGGAGTTGAATGCCCTGAACTATTTGAAATGGGTGGTGGGTGATGACGGGGTGGATGTGGAGCAGCGGCAGTTCATCCTGCGCGGCGTAGATTGGCTCGAGGACATGTCCCGGCAGGCCCATGACCAGGGTTTTCTCAAGCTGACTACTGGGCAACAGGATGAGATGCTGAAGAAGATCGCACAGAGCGATGCCGGGGAGAACTGGTTGTCGACCCTGCTGTTGTACATCTTCGAGGCCCTGTTGAGCGATCCGGTCTATGGCGGCAATCCGGATGCCATCGGCTGGCGCTGGCTGGGACATAGGCCTGGCTTCCCTCGTCCCACTGAAGCAAACAAGTACAGGGCAGGTTGATGGAAACCGATTTCGATGTCTGTGTGATTGGCAGCGGCGCGGGGGGCGGGCCGGTGGTCTGGAGCCTGACCCAGGCCGGTTACTCGGTAGTGGTGCTGGAGAAGGGGCCCTGGTTCAAACAGGCCGATTTCAGCAAGGATGAGCTGGCCTGCTGCCGGCGCAGCCACTACACGTCGAATCTGCAGGACGAACAGCATGTGCTGGAAGAGCGTTCTGGAGACAATGGCTGGAAAGGCACACCTACCTCTGAGTCGAAACGGGATTTCTGGAATGGCAACATGGTGGGCGGCTCGAGTAACCTGATGTCCGGTTTCTTCCATCGCCTCAAGCCCCAGGACTTCCGGCTGCTCTCCGAGTTCGGTCCCATCGATGGGGCCAACCGGGTTGACTGGCCGATCAGCTATGACGATCTGGAGCCCTACTACGCCAAGGTTGAACAGGTGGTGGGCGTCTCAGGCAAGATCACCCAACACCCGCATGCCGAACCCCGTTCCACGGCAGATTTTCCCTATCCCCCAACGGCTGAACATCCCGCATCGGCCTGGATTGACGACGCCTGCCGGGAACTGGGCTTTCATTCTGTGCGGGTTCCCCGGGCCATCCTGCCGGTGAATAAAAAGGGTCGTGGGGCCTGTTCCTATTCCGGCTACTGCGGCAGTTACGGCTGCTCCACCGGGGCCAAGGGCAGTTCCCGGGCCGCCCTGATCGAACCGTCCCTGGCCACTGGCCGTTGCGACCTGCGCCCCAATGCCAAGGTCTATCGGTTGCGCAGTGACGCTAAGGGCCGGGTGGTGGGGGCTGACTATTACGATGCGCAGGGCAAGAGCCAGCAGGTCAGCGCACGCATTTTCGTGGTGGCCTGTCAGGCGATCGAGAGCTCCCGGTTGCTGCTCGCCAGTCCGGGGTCGGCCCATGCGCAGGGTCTCGGCAACCGGCATGGACAGTTGGGCCGCAACCTGATCTTCTCCGCCGGAGGTTCCGGCAGCGGTTATTTCACCTATGCAAAACTGACCCCGGAGAAGGCGGCGCAGGTACGCGCCCTCGGGCCCTTCGTGAATCGCGCCCTGCAGGATTGGTATACGATCAAGGACAAGAGTTTCGGCAAAGACCCGGTAAAGGGCGGCACTGTCGAGTTTCTGTTTGCCCATCCCAATCCGATTCCCCTGGCCAATGGCTTGCGTTGGGAGAACGACGAACTGATCTGGGGCAAGCCATTGAAGCGCAAATTGGAGAAATGGTTCAGCGAGGACCGCAAATTACTCTTCGAGGTCTTCAACGACTGGCTGCCCACCGACGACTGCTTCGTCAGTCTCGATCCGGCAGTCAAAGACAAGTGGGGTTCCCCGGTGGCCCGGGTAAGGTTGGGCGCACACCCCCATGATCTGGCAGTTGGGCGTTATCTGGCGAAAAAGGGCGAACAGGTGTTGCGCAGCCATGGGACTGGATTGGGTCAGCTCCAGTGTCAGCGCCTCGCCGCCGCCCAACCTGGTGGCAGGCGGCTGTCGCTTCGGCAAGGACCCCAAGTCCTCGGTGCTGGATCCGGATTGCCGGGTATGGGGGGCGGATAACCTGTTTGTTTCAGACGCCTCGTTCATGCCCAGCGGCGGCAGTGTCCCCTATACCTGGACCATCTACGCCAACGCCTTCCGGGTGGCCGATCTGATCAAAAAGCAATTGGGCTAAGCCTTCTCAATACATCAGTTGGTCTGCCCAAGCAGGTAATGGCCGTCTTTGAAGCCGGAGAAAGTGGCTTTCAACCGCCGGGTGGTTGATGGCTTCACCCGAGGTGTCAGCTTGCAGGTTTTTCTGCGCCACGTAGGTTTCCTGATCCGAATCGCTCACCAGCACGCGATACCAGGGCTCATCCTTTGGCGGACGGCTTTTCGCAACTTCTTCGTACCACTCATCGGTGAGCATGAAAACCGGATCGACATCGTAGATTACGCCACGATAATTGAATAGTTTGTGCTGAACCAGCTGACCAATATGCCAGCTTGCCTCTGTAATCATATACATACACCTTGTATTCGGAGTTATTGGAGAATTGCGCTGCCAATCTGTTGTATGGAAATAGAGCCTATCGTTTATCAAGCCACAACAGCAGCATGTAGATGTCGGCACTGGAGGTCGGATATTATTCCATGAACCTGGCTGACCATCTCAGAATTAAGTATGACGACCCTGAAAAATATACAGGAATATCATCAGCGCACCAAGCACCAGCTTGACCGCTATGCACGTTCTCCGGGTATTATGGATTGGCCGAACCAGCCGAACCCATTCCGATTTTACCAGGGCGCGAAGCGAATACAGCTGCCTTTCCTGACTCAGCCGACAGGATCTCCGTATGGTGTATTGTTCGATTCACCGCTGCTGGACCCCAGGCCGCTGGAACTGCAGGCAGTGGCGGCCTTTCTTGAACTCAGTCTGGGTCTCTCTGCGTGGAAACAATACGGGGCATCTGAGTGGTCGCTGCGTATCAATCCATCCAGCGGCAATCTGCATCCCACCGAGTGCTACCTGCTGCTGCCGGAGATCGATGGCCAGTCCGCCTGCATCGCCCATTACAATCCATTTCTTCATTGCCTCGAGATTCGGGCTGTACTTGATGATGCCTCTGAAACTTTTAAGGGAATGCAGGGGTTTGGGATAGTTCTATCTAGCATCTATTGGCGGGAGGCCTGGAAATATGGTGAGCGGGCCTTCCGTTATACCCAGCACGATATTGGCCATGCATTGGGTGCGCTGCGATTCTCCGCCGCAATGAACGGCTGGAAGCTGTCTGTCATACCGGAACTATCAGATCAAAGTCTCGATCGGCTACTGGGATTTCAGGATGACAGACAAATTTTAGGTGAACAGGAACGGGCGGACTGTTTTTGCTGGGTATCTTCAGCAAGCCAGACTGCTGATAAAGGCTTCGAATGGATATCAAAGCTGCCGCTTCCGGCATATTCGGATGCCCCAAACCAACTGAGTACCACTGTTGTTGACTGGCCTGTGATCGAGGAAGCAGCAAGGCTGACTGAATCTGCCGGATACCCGCGACAGGCAGCGGATATATCCCGAGTAGGGTCGGAGAAGTCGTCGTCACACAGTGCGGAACACATCATCAGGCAACGCCGCAGTGCCCAGGCCTTTGAACCAGCAACCAGCCAGATCAGCTACCAGGCATTTCGGGATATCATCCTGGCCACGCTACCACAGCAGGGCGCACCCTTCGATACGCTGGCAACGGCAACGAATGTCAATCTGTTTCTCTTCGTGCATAGAGTCGAAGGCATAGAGGCAGGGCTTTACTGTCTGTTGCGCAAAGCTGCTGATCTGCAATCGCTACGTAGCTGCTGTAATGATCGTTTTCTCTGGCAGCAGGTGGAGCAGGGGGTGCCGCTCTATCTGCTACAGCCGGGTGATTACCGGGCCATTGCGGAATCTATCAGTTGTCATCAGGCAATCGCCGCCGACAGTGCCTTTTCCCTGGGTATGCTGGCGCGTTTCGAATCCCTTGTCAGCGATGCGCCCTGGTTGTATCCCAGTCTTTTTTGGGAGGCTGGACTTATTGGCCAGGTCCTCTATCTGGAGGCCGAGGACAAGGGCTTCAGAGGTACAGGCATCGGCTGCTATTTCGATGATGTGATGCACGAATTGCTCGGTCTGAAAGACAGTGAGTGGCAGGACATTTACCATTTCACTGTTGGGGCGCCAGTAGATGATACAAGGCTGCAGACCAAGCCGGCCTATCACCATCTATCTAACTTGGGAGCTATCCATGATGAATGAGCAAAAGCCCAAACCGGGTGTCTCAAGGAACAATCGTTTGTCGGATGAAGGATTGAGAAGGCTGGAAAGGCAACTGGAAACAGGCTCAAAGATCAGCAGTCAGGTACTGGCCCAGTGGATAAAGCGTTATGGCGACCCCGCCAGAGAGATCATAAAAAGACATGGTCAGTATCGTTCAGAGATTGATTCCACTCGGGACGACTTCGATGTTTAATGATGTGAATATGAAGGGATTGATCCCGGCAGTTTCATTCCAAGATGAAAAGCCAGTTCTGTTTCCACCACAAATTTTCTCAAATTCAAAAAACAGCTAAATGATCCGATTGGTTCATTTCCACATATCCACGAGCAATTGATGAATGTTCAGGATTCCGCAGGTTTTGTCGTTTAACGTCCAGCATCAGCCGAACGACGTAGAGGAGATTTCTTTTGTGCTATTAAAGTGCAAAACGACGCACTGCGGAAGTGGGTCGGCTGGATGCAATTATGCAATCTACAGATTGGCGGCTCGCTCGGAAATGCATTCGTATTCTCCCATCTCAAATTCACGGCAAATCCATGGCCGATTCCTCGTAAATCATACACATCATGGTGTTTCGATCCAAGGCAGAACACCAGCCATCTTCTAGCCTCGCCATGCGCCTCCCGCCCCACTTATCTATCTCGATAAAATTATCGGGCACTCCGGTATCGGTAATGAGCATTACTTCTAAACGGCAACAGCAGGCTTCGCAGTTTTCACAGGTCACCTCAGTATCAGGCAGGGTTGTAGCTTCGATTGTCATAAATCACATTTTATTTTTAATAGTAGGTATCCATCTACACATTTACATCATATAATCATAGAGTAATCATAGGGACAGACTCCATGATTTACTTACCAGCTTCACGCCGATATTTCTCCGATTTCCTATCCCCACCATGACCACAGGATTGTACTGGCCTGTCTATTTTACTCGCTATTTTAGCTTTAAACCGATCGCTCCCCATTACCCAGCCTTTATTGGTCGCTTCGCGTATTGCGGCCAGGGTCATCTCAGGAATACGTGCACGGAATAGTTGTCGATAGGCTGATTGTCGCTCTTCATCTGTTGACCCTAGGCGCTTATATTCCCGATGAGGCGTAACCAGCTGGTTTTCATTACCTGATGCATTGCGTTGATAACTTGACCAGGGATATTCCGCAGGATGATTCGCCATGTTTTGCGTCCTCACTGGATTCAGTTCGATATAACGCATGCAGGTTAATAGATACTGCTCACTATCAATCAGTGTTGCCTTGTAACGCCCTTCCCATAGGGTACCTGTCCGCTTGTAGCAATAATTAAAGTATTGAACATAATAGCGCCCTAGCATCTGCATCATTTTCCCTATACCTTTTTCTGTATGTGGCGTGATTAGCAAATGCACATGATTTGTCATGAGTACGTAGGCATGAATATCACACTGGTGCTTCTTCGCTGCCTCTGAGAGCTTTTCAAGATAAAACTGATAATCGTCTTCTGCATGAAATATTTCCTGACGATCATTACCGCGTTGTATTACATGCTGAGGTTGGCCGGGAATTAAAAAACGAGGCAGGCGAGCCATGATGAATGCTATTCACTAACAGAGGATAAAGTCAGAGGCTATCATGCACCCGAATGAATATCAACGAGTCTGACCCCTTGAACTTTGTGAATAACAACGAGTCTGACCCCTTGAACTTTGTGAACTAAATAACAACGAGTCTGACCCCTTGAATGTATTCCTATGACCCCTATTCCTATTCGTGTGACCCCTATTCGTGTGTGACCCCTATTCGTGTGACCCCTATTCGTGTGACCCCTATTCGTGACCCCTATTCGTGTGACCCCTATTCGTGAATCTCTGCCTGTCTGCCTTTCCTTGGGCTGATTTACGTTCGACCAAAGGTGCGATCAAACTCCAAGAACAGGTCGGGGAAAGTACTTCATCAACTTCAGCCCGGCGATGAGCAACAGTGCGGGAAAGGCAATCCGGCGAGAAGTGAGAAGCTGGCAAATGCCCAAACGCAGTGACAAGTCCATCGAGGACCTGTCACTGATGTTCGGAGCCAAGATACAGGGTTGGATCAACTATTATGGTCGTTTCTATCGTTCCCAGATGTACATGACACTCAGGCACATCAACTCCAAACTGGTGTGGTGGGCAATGCGGAAGTTCAAGAAGCTGAAACGTCATCGGCGACGTGCTGAGCACTGGCTGGGACGACTGGCGAAGAACTTTCCGTCAATGTTCCCACACTGGCGGATGGGTTTGTTGCCGACGGTTGGGTAACGGGAGCGCAGTGAGTCGAGAGGTTCATGCTGCGTTCTGCGAGAGGCTGAGGGTGAGATTCCCTCGGCCTACTCTCCTGGTCATCCTCTGCCGGCGAGATGTTAATGCACCGATGGATAGCCTGAGAAGCGTGCTGGAAAGACTCGACCTGACACTTAATCCGATCAAGACCAAAGTGGTGGATGCACGCACAGAGCATTTTGATTTTCTGGGCTTCTCATTCCAACTACGTCAAAGTCGCAAGAGTGGAAAAGTTTACCCGCATACTGAGCCTTCCAAACGTTCAGTACAAAGACTCAAGGATCGGGTCAAAGGGCTAACTGATCGTCGTCGGTGTCCTGTGCCGCTTACCGATATTATGACAGAACTCAACGCCAGCCTGAGAGGGTGGACGAGTTACTTTCACTATCGGAATAGCTCTAATGTATTTCGTGGCGCTAAGATGCAGGTTGAAGAACGGTTAAGGACGCATTTGCGCAGACGGCATAAATTACACAGTCGTGCTGCTGCCTATAATCGTTTTCCCAACCACAGATTGTATGAGCGATATGGGCTTTTCAAGCTACCGACAACAGCCGGATGGAAGAAGGCGCATGCCTTGTGAAGAAGAACATCGGAAAGCCGTGTACGGGAAAACCGTATGCACGGTTTGATGAGGGAAGGCAGGTTTCCGTGACTATGGTTAGATTATTGAGACACCGCCAGACGAAAGGGGTGGTAACAGTTAGGTCTAACCTACAGTACGCGATACCTGTTTTCTACTCTACCCTATTCGTGACCCCTATTCGTTTTGACCCCTATTCGTTTGTTATTGATTGTACAATGCTAGACCTGACCCCTATTCGTTTTCTATTCGTTTTGACCCCTATTCGTTTGTAAATGCCATCGACAGAAAAGCGCCCGCCATGCCCGGCATTCGGCATAAGCGCCATTGCTTTGCAACGCATCTTTTGGAGCAGGGACATGATATCCGCACCATCCAGGAACTGATGGGTCACAAGGATATCAGGACCACCCAGTTGTATACCCATGTACTGGGCCGGCATACCAGCGGGGTGGTGAGCCCTTTGAGTTGTTTGTAGAAACCCGTTCTTAACACCGACTTCGAGCCTGTACTTTCCCCAGTCGGAAACAGTCACCGTATTTTTGCGGGACAAGGGCGATAAAATATCCTCGAGCACTCCCAGCTTCATGTAAGACATTTGCCTCATTGCGGATGCGCATCTCGCCTGAGGATGTGGCTTAGCCCTGCGCAGTCACCAACACCCGTCCCATACCTGGCCCCAGGTCGAATTCGAACGGTGTGGGCAAGTGGTCCATGGGCCATTCGGGGGAGACGTCCTTCAGGGGAGGCGGTGCCTGGATGTGCCGGTAGAGATCGTCGCAATGGAAGTGCTGACCATTCCAGGGGTCCTTGTTGAGGATCAGCAGGGCCTGGCCATTGCCGTTGGTGGATGCCTTCCACAACAGCAGCAGAGCGGGATTGGGGTGGTCCAGGCGCTGCAGCAGGCTCTCTTCCTGGAACACCGGATACTCCGCCTTGATCGCGTTGATGTGGCGGATGAAATCGCTCAGATCGACGGCTTGCTGCTCCCAATGCTCGGGGCGGGTCTCTGCTACGTGCAGACGCCGGCTGAAGCCGAACTCATAACCGATGGGCATCATCACGCCGCTGGAGAACAGGGCTGCGAACAGGTAGCGCTGCTTGAGGGCCTCGGCGTTGTTGCCGGACTCGGCATACAGACGCTCGGTATCGTGGCTTTCGGGGAAGCTGATGGAAGGCACCATATCCCGGGTCAGCTCGTATTGCTCCAGCAGCCAGGGGCTGGTGAAGTCCCACCACTTGGAGCTGTTGAACACGAAGTCGAAACCGGCGGAGGCGGTATCGCGGGTCTGCTTGGGAGTGCAGCCCAGGGTCTCGGCCAGGAACAACACATCCGGGTGTGCGGCCTTGGTGCGTTCGATCAAACGCCGCCAGATAGGGGTCGGAAGCTGATAGGCAGCATCACAACGCAGGCCCTTGAAGCCTAAATCCACCAGATACTCAACGACCTTACAGCAATAGTCCAGCAGTCCTTCCGGGTCACTGGTGTGTGCATGGTCGAACTGGGCCAGGTCATGCCAAACGGTGCGGCTGCCGTCTTCCTCCATACAATAGGGATTGGCCACCTTATTGCCGTCACGCTTGAACCATTCCGGGTGTTCCCGGACCAGGGGTGAGTCCACGGCGCAATGATTGATCACCAGATCGGTGCTGACCCGCAGCCCAAGCTCAGCGGCAGCCTTTGTCATGTCCCGTACCTGATCCTCCGGGGCACGGCGCGAGCGCGGTTTACGGAAGCGCTTGTCGATGCTGAAATAGTCTTTGATGGAATAGAGGCTGCCGGAGCGGCCGGATTGCTGGATGGGATTGACGTAGATCCAGTTGAATCCCAGGTCGGCGGCACGCGCCAGGTGCGGGGTCCAGTCGGGTAGTGGGCCGGTCAGCAGAGGGAACAGATTGTAGATTCTCATGCGCTGGCTATTTGTTCCTGATGAAGTCGTAGATATTCATGTAGTCCTGGCCCGGCACGTTCCAGGAATAGTCTGTGCGCATGGCGTTGCGGATCAGATCGCGAAAGTGCTCGGGGAACTGGTAGTAGCAGTCGATAGCGCGGATCAGGGCCGATTCCAGGCCTTCGTTGTCATAGTTGTCGAAGACATAACCGTTGCGCTCGTGCAGCGGACGGTGGGAATGGTCCTTGTCGAATACCGTATCCGCCAGGCCGCCTACGGCGCGCACCACCGGGATGGTGCCGTAACGCAGGGAGATGAGCTGGGTCAACCCGCAGGGTTCGAACTGACTGGGGACCAGCATGATGTCCGCGCCGGCATAGATCAGGTGCGCCAACTCTTCGTCGTAACCGATCTCCAGATGGCAGTCGGGGCTGTCGTTGAGCATGCCCTTGAGGTTCCAAAAGTCATTATTGATGACAGGGTCCGGGCTGGAACCCAGCAGCACCACCTGGGCACCCCGTTCCAAGGACTGGAAGATCGCGTGACGCACCAGCTCCAGGCCTTTTTGCGGGTCCAGGCGGCCGATGAAGGCCACAATGGGCTTCTCGTTGTCCGCCAGCATCAGGCGCTGGCGCAGGGCTCGCTTGTTTTCGTATTTGGCATCAATATTGTCTGCCCCGTAGCGTGCGGGCAGGAGGTGGTCCAACTCAGGGTTCCAGGCATCGTAGTCGATGCCGTTGAGCACGCCGCCATACTTCATCTGATGTGTGTGCAGGGTAGGCTCCAGGCCAAAACCCTGACCCAGATCCTTGGTCTCCATTGCATAACGCGGCGAGACCGTAGTGGTGAAATTGGAGTAGACGATGCCGCCCTTGAGCAGGTTCAGGGCGTGTAGATTGTTGTTGTCCCGCAGCCGGTTGTAATCGAAGTAACGATCCGGATCGTGCAGCCCGGTGGCCCGCAGCATCTCCATGCCGGTAACCCCCTGGTGCTTGTAGTTATGGATGGTAAAGCAGGCCCGGGGGTGGGTCATGCCCATCTGCTGATAGACCTCATAGAGCAATATGGGCACCAGGGCCGTCTGCCAATCGTGGCAGTGGATGATGTCCGGATGCTTGCCGGATTTCCAGAGGAACTCCATGGCCGCTCTGGAGAAGAAGGCGAAGCGCAGGATATCGTCGGCAAAGCCGTAGACGCTGCCCCGGTTGAAGAAATTGTCCGGGGAATGGGGCTCGATGAAGAAGCATTTGCGATTGTGCACGAAGCCGAAAAACACCGTACAGTGGATGGCCCCATCGTACCAGGGCACCCACAGGTCGTTGTAAACCTCATGCATCTCATAGATGTGGTCGTAGCGCAGGTTGTCATACTTGGGCAGTATGACCTCCACATGGTTGCCGCGGATGGCCAACTCACCGGTGAGCCCGAATACCACGTCCGCCAGACCGCCTACTTTGGCCACCGGGGCCATCTCGGGACTGATATGCACGATGAACAATTCCGGACGATGTTCAGCGGCGGGCATACCAACCGGCGACTCGTCGGGTACCGGTTCCTCAACATGTGTCGATTCTGCCTCGGCCGGCATGGCCATGGGACGGGATGTGTCCGGTTCATCGGAGCGGGTGGCGGGTCTTGGCTCCAGCGTTTCTGGTTCAGGTTCGGGCTGTTGCGGCGCAGTCTCCTGCATGGAACCGGCTGCCTTGGGAGCAGCAGCGGGTGCCTGTTCCCTCGTAGTGGCTGATGCGGGAGCCTTGGGGAGTGGATCGACTTTGGCCTCAGTGGTCGGTGCTGCTTGACTGACCGGCCGCGCGGTTGGTTCGGCAGGTGCAGACGAGGCGGGTTTCTTGCCCTCCGCAGCAGTTTGCGAGGATACATTTTGGGAGGTTTTTGCTGCAGGATTCGCCGCCGTCAGCGGTGTCTCTACCGGTTCCATTGTCTGCTTAGCGGACTGCTGGGGCTCGGGACGCTTGCTCTGTTCGGTTTCGGAGCTATTTCCGGCGGATGCAGCTTTGGGGGCAGCCGCAGGGCTCTGTTTGGACTTCACAGCGGTTGTCTGGGGCGGGCGGGCCGACCGGGATCTGACTTTCTTCTTTCTGCTCGGAGGCTTTTTCACCATGTTGCATTCCTTCCTGCGTTCTTGACCCCGGTGGATTGGTGTCTGAGGTCCACCTGAGTAGACTCTCAGGATTGTTCTGGAGTCGAATGTCGCGACACGCAGGAGACGATACTCGCCAGGAACCAAAGGTTCAAGAATAATGCAGGATGGAAGGTTGATATGTGACAACCTATCGCCATTTTGCTTGTTGAAATCAGCTCGAAATCAGCGGCTGACCAGTCAATCACTCAATAATCTTATTAATAGGCATTTCGATGATGCCGCGAGCGCCGGCCTCGTAGAGTTTCGGGATCAAATCACGCACCAGTTTCTCCACCACCACCGTGCTGATGTCGACCCAGTTTTCGTCCGCCAGGGTAGAGACAGTGGGCGTGCACAGAGCGGGCAGCAGGGCCAGCACCTGATCTATGCATTTGCACGGCACGTTCATGGCCAGGGTGACGCGGGTTGCAGCGCGAATGGCGCCCGTGAAGAGCATCTCCAGGCGCTTGATCTTGGCCTGTTTCCATTCATCGGTCAGGGCTGCATGATTGGCGATGAAACGCGGCGTGCTCTCCAAAACCACATGCATGATCTTGAGATTATTCGCGCGCAGGCTGGAACCGGTTTCGGATACGTCGACGATTGCGTCGGCCAGTGTTGGCGGCTTGACCTCAGTGGCGCCCCAGGAAAACTCCACATGGGCATTGACGTTATGCTCAGACAGGAAGCGCTGGGTCATGCCAACCGCCTCGGTGGCGATCCGCTTGTCTTCCAGGTCTGTAACGCTGTCAAAAGAGGAGCCTTCCTTTGAGGCCATCACCCAGCGCACCGTACCGTAGTTGGGCCAGGGCGCCTTGAGGTCGGCCACCTGGGCGACATCGGCTCCCGTCTCCAGCAGCCAGTCCAGTCCGGTGATGGCGCAGTCCAGGATGCCCTGTTCCACATAGCGGGCCATCTCCTGGGGGCGTATCAGGATGCACTGGATATCGGGGTCATCGATGTCCGGATAATAGGAGCGTCCTGAGATGCGCAGCGTGAAACCTGCCAGGGCAAACAGTCTTTTGGTGGTTTCCTGCAGGCTGCCCTTGGGGATGCCGATGCGCAGGCGAGCGTTTTCGTCCATCATTTCTTGTAGACCTCCTGGGGGTCGAACACCTGAACGCCTACATCGGAAACGTTGCCGTTTTCCAGTTTGCGGAAGAAACAACTGCGCTTGCCGGTGTGGCAGGCCGCACCGCCGATCTGATCCACCTTCAAGAGTATCGCGTCGCCGTCACAGTCCAGATACATTTCGCGAATCTTCTGTTGATTGCCGCTCTCTTCGCCCTTGTGCCAGAGTTTTTGCCGTGAACGGCTCCAGTAGACGGCCTCACCCAATTCGATGCTTTGGGCCAGCGACTCTTCATTCATATTCGCCACCATCAGGATCTCGCCGCTCTCGGCATCCTGAGCAATGGCGGTCACCAGGCCATTGGCCTTGGTGAAGTCGACGATATTTTTGATTTCTTCGCTAAGTGCCATGCTTGCAGGCTCAACCCAATGAATAAAGGTGGGTACTATAGCGGAACTGGTAAGAGAAACGAACCGCAGCGGACCGGCAGACTCGTTGAACCCTGCTTGGCATCTCCAGGTCTTCATCCAAGGCAGGTATATTTTTAAGAACTCTCCTGGCTGTCAGAGCCAATTCAAGCCAGACGCTGGTGATTAGCTCGGTTGAATCCTGTCGCCGAAAGAAAATAGAACCGGTAATCAGTCGCATTTTCAAGTATAATGGCAAATTCTATTTCCCTACCCAGATGGCAATGGATTTCTGCCCCTACCACGACAAGGAGAGAACAATGTTCCATTTGATGAAGTTCGAGAGGTTAAACCTTGAGCATGTGATCTACGGGTCCATGTCGTCATAGCAGCAGATTCAAGTTGAGCAAGTTCAGAGATTCTGTCCCGTATTCTCTACCGCAGACTTTAGCTTGAGGCACGACGCCCACCACTTTTCTACCATGAGGTAATACCATGAGTAAGAACCGTCAAAGCAATAAGGAAATGAAGAAGAAACCGGCCTTGACCATGAAGGAGAAACGGGCTGCTAAGAAGTCACAGAAGGAGTACCCGTCATTCCTGGGAGATGGCCGGACCCTGTAAGCCTTTTGAAATTGGTACTCGGCAGATACTAGGCCGTGCACCGATTCCAATAGCAGTTCAGCATTACCGATGTTTTTATAAGATTTGGAGAGAGAATGTCTTGCATGTATGTCATATTCACCATTGAGTTGCCCTGCAACGTTGAGCAGGATTTGTTATGCAGATAACTGGCGCTAGAACATCTGCTTCAGGCAATACAGGGATATCATTCCCCAGGCTTGAGTGCTGGAATGCCGTGACTGAGGTGGCCACTGTTGCTGCACAGGTCAACAAAAGGCGGGTACTTTGCCGCATCTCGTTGAAGCTTTTGAGACAAAAATTCGGCGCCTCGGCAGAAGAACCCATGGCGTCTGTCGCGGAGCATCGATTGGCAATACAGGAAGCGGCCAGAAAGCTCATAGAGAACGAGGCCTTTGACGAGGAAGGCCACGTTCTGATCCGTGCGCAGGATCTATAGCCCGGATAAATGCCGTAACATCGTTGCGGAAAGGCGGGCAAGATTAGGCGTCTTAACTGAAGGAGATAATCTTGCCGTAAAACAGGCCGCCATTCTGCGTGATGGGTTAGCCTAACTAGTTCGAGTCCAGAAACACCCCTCCCTGGGGTGTTTCTGGAACGGAATCGAAAAATACGATTTTCCGATTCCTTCATTCTCAAAGGCTTAATGCCTTTGAAAATGCTGGCACGTACTTATGCCAGATTAGTTTCCGTCCTTTCTGGACGGAAACTAACTAGAGCCGGAATAGCAAACTGCGGTCAGTATGGTATGGTTGGCGCATGAGCGTCGTGGACGAAAAATCGATCTTCATTGCCATGAAGCAGGATGGCCCTTTTTCCGTCCAGGAAAGCATCTCATTCGAGCATCCATACTCCAAGCAGACTCGGGCCTGGGCCAGAGGCTTCTGCCACGATCGTCTGACCGTGACCCGCTACCGTGCGGTGCGCGAGCAGATTTTTAATCTACTGCAGATTGATCGATTCGACCAGATAGCCGCATTGATTGGCGATTCCGGCATGCGCAAGCAACGCACCCAGCGCGCCTATAAACTGCTCGGAAACCTGTTTGACATCTCCGGCGAGCTCTCCGAGGTGCGCGGCAAGATCGATGCCTATGCGGATACCGCGGACGCAGTCATCGGCTATCTCAAGGGCAAGGTCTTTGCGGCCTACAGTTCGCATATTGAACTGAGTAACGAGATCGAAACCACCCAGAACCCCATCGATCTGTTACTCATCATCTTCGATGACCGTTACCACAAGAAGATCCGCTTCGAAGCCAAGCGGAAACTGGTGCTGATGGGATTGGCAGGCTCTATCGATCAGCGCGAACGGGAAACCGGGATTGAGAACAAGTTTTCGGCATTTTTGAATTTTCTCAATCAGCATGTCTGGAGTCCCAAGCTCAAGATTGGTGAGCTGGACATCGCTTATCTGCTGAGCCGGCATGATGACAAGGATTTCAGTTGTACTCAGGTGGACGTTATCGATGAGAAGACCGCCCAGGCGATCAGACCGCTCAACAATAACCTGAAGCTGACCCTGATCAAACGCCGTCTGTTTCATGACCGAGGCCAGGAAATTCCCGTCTACGTCACCGTCAGGAAAAAAGACTCTGCGGCAAAGGTCTTGAAACTGTTACGAAAGAATGAGAAAAATCCGGCAGTGGCGGTGGACGATGAACTGGGCCTGATGGCGGTGCTGGACAATCTCAGCGATGTGAAAAGATTCACCCGTCACCTGACTGGCGCGGCTGTCAAGGCGGACTCATTCATGATCCTGGAGGATATCTCCGATACTCTGACCGGCGGGCAGTATGATGCAGCGTCCGTCGGCAGCAGCAGCAAGACCCAGATGCTCAAGTTCTTTGCCCGCTTGGGTGGAATGCGGGTCGAGTTCATCATTCACACCAACCAGTCCTATCTCAATTATCGTTATCAGCGGGATATCGCGCATGATGAATACGAGGTAAGGCGTCTGTTCGATTCCGGGGTCACCGACTTTCTGTTCCCGCCGGATATCTATCATCTGGACATGTTGCAGACCCGTCAAAGGCAATTGGAAAAATTCCGGTCAAGCATAGAACTTTGTGAATGAAGTTGAATCAGGCGGCTGGGGTGAAAATCCCGATGACCTGTTCCAAGGCCCCGGATCTGTCGCTGCTCCCGGATTGTCCGGCAATTTGATGGACTATCGACCAGAGGGCAGGTCTTCGGTGCCCCGGAAGTCTTCACCATAGCCCCAACGATATGCGGTGATGAAATACGGCTGCCCGCCTATGGTGACCGCCATCTGCATGGCGAGGCCCAGCAGCAGCCCGGCATGCTCATCTTGCAGTCTGGTTTCAACGCAGCGCTTCAAAATCTCATCGGCTTGCAGCTTGTCCTCACGGCTGCCGCCGTAATAGTAGGCCTGATCATGGGCCACGCAGCAATCCCGCCAGGGCAGGGTTTCGCCGAATCTTTCATGCACCCATCGCGGTAGTTTTGCATAAGCCGACGACATCCCGCCACTGCAGCCGTCGGAGTGTTTCTGCGGATCGAATTCCGGGATGCCCTGGATGGTGGGGCCAAAGCTGTCCGGGTGATCGCGGCCGCAGAGGGTGTCGAGAATTTGCTGGGTTGTCGTGAAGTGCAAGGATGTCCCCCCCGGCTGTCGTTTACTCTACGATCTTGCAAAATTATATCAATGATTCCCAAGTGTGATCATTTTGTGATTTATTTGTGATATATCGGCAAACGCCATGGGTTGTAATGGAAGCGCTTCATTGAAGCCGCAGGGGGAACTCGATACGCCTGCTATCCTCATCTTGAGACTCACTCTATTTTTAACAATGTAAACATGCGTCGCAAAGTCCTGATCATCGAAGACGAACCGGATATCGCCAGGTTGGTGCAGACTCATCTCAACGATATCGGCCTGGATGCCGATGTCGCGCAGGATGGGGCCAGCGGCTTGGCGTTGTTTGCAGCAACCGTGTATGACCTGGTGGTATTGGATCTGATGCTGCCGGATACGGATGGCCTGTCGATCTGCCGCAGCATGCGTGAGTCAGGTGGTTATGTGCCAATCCTGATGCTTACAGCCAAGTCCACCGAACTCGACCGGGTGCTGGGCCTGGAAGTGGGCGCCGATGACTATCTCACCAAGCCCTTCAGCATTCCCGAACTGCTGGCGCGTATCAAGGCGCTGTTTCGGCGCGTCGACGCCTTCAGTGATAGCAATCAGCAGCAGGCCGATGAGCTGATCCAGCAGGGTGAGCTCGCGATCGACACCGCGCAGCGGATTGTCAAGGTACAGGGCAGGGCAGTGGAACTGACCGCAAAGGAGTTCGATCTGCTGCTGTTTTTTGCCCGCCATCCGGGACGGGTGTTCAGCCGGGTACAGCTTCTCGATAAGGTCTGGGGCTATAACCATGATGGCTATGAGCACACGGTGAATTCGCACATCAATCGGCTGCGGGGCAAGATCGAAGCCGATCCTTCGAACCCTGACTACATCCTCACCGTATGGGGTGTGGGTTATAAGTTCGCCAATGATTGACGGGGCATAGGCCGACTCATGTTTCAGACCTTGTATGCGCGCCTGGCTACTGTCCTGGTGAGCTTGTTTCTGGTGATCGGTTTGATCTACGTGCTGATCACCACCTCCACAACGGAACGTTATCTGCAGGAGATCACTCAGCACTTCAACCGTGACCTGGCCCAGCGGATCGTGGCCGACCGGCAGCTGGTGGCATCCGGTCAGTTGGATCAGAAAGCCCTGCAGGCAACCTTCAGTGCCTATATGGATATCAACCCGAGCATCGAGATCTATCTGCTCGACCGGGAAGGCCAGATCCTCGCCTTCTCAGCAGACCCCGGCAAGGTCAAGCGGCAGCGTGTGGATCTGGCGCCGATAGAGGCGTTTCTGCACGGCGAAGGCTTTCCGCTGCTGGGGGACGACCCTCGCTCCCATGACCGGCGCAAGGCCTTTTCCGTGGTGGCCGTGCCGGCCGGCTACCTGTACGTGGTGCTCAGGGGCGAGCAATATGATTCGGCGGAGCAGGCGGTGGAAGCCCGTTATGTGTTGCGCCTCAGTGCCTGGGCCGTCACCGGCAGTCTCGGATTCGGCCTGCTGGCCGGGTTGCTGCTGTTTCATCTGCTGACTCGCCGGCTGCAGAAACTTGCCGCCCTGATGGAGGATTTCCAACAGAGCGGGTTCACCCGGCATGCTGATTATGCCGAGGGCCTGGAGCAGGCCGCTGATGAGATAGACAGGCTGGGTCAGAGTTTCGATCAGATGGCGGGGCGGATTATCGATCAGTGGGGCGAGCTGCGGCAGCAGGACCTGTTGCGCAGAGAACTGGTGGCCCAGGTCTCCCATGACCTGCGCACCCCGCTGGCTGCCCTGCATGGCTATCTTGAGACCCTGCAGATGAAAACAGCTGAGCTGGACGAGGTTAAGAAAGCTGAGTATCTGAGCATTGCCCTGCGCCAGAGCGGCAACCTGAAACAGATGGTGGAGGGGTTGTTTGAGTTGGCGCAGCTGGAGGCGCGTGAGACTCAGCCGGTCTGCGAGCCCAGCAGCATTGCCGAATTGCTGCAGGACGTGGTGCAGAAATTCCAACTGCGGGCTGCAGCAGCGGGTATCGATCTGCTGATGCCGCCGCCAGCCGAGCTGCCGGTGATCCTGCTGGATGTGGGGATGACCGAGCGGGTGCTGGATAACCTGATCGGTAATGCCATCGACCATACACCGCCGGGCGGTGAGATCAAAGTCATCCTGGATGTAACGGAAGATTCCGCTGTTATCACAATCCAGGACGATGGGTCGGGAGTGCCCGCTGAGGATCTGCCGCATCTCTTCGAGCCATTCTACCGCAGCCAGGGCGTCGGAAAAGACCGGCAGCACGCCGGCCTGGGACTGGCTATTGCAAAACGCACGGTGGAGCTGCAGCAAGGCCGCATCTGGGTTGAGAACGGGCCCGATAAAGGTGCCCGGTTCATGTTTTCTTTTCCGTTGGGCCAGATGTGAGACTTTTGTGAGCTTTGCGTGATGGCAGCTTGAGACTGCCGTCGCATACTTTGGCTTAACAGCAGATCAAGCACCCCGCTGACTTCCTGGGTCCGAATGCCTTGCTATTCCGGGTAATCCCTGAGATGTCTGTCTTTATAAGCTGCGGCTGTTTGCGCTAGGCTGCCTATGTGATGCGGATATGCAACCCGTCAACGGCAGCCTTGTCTTACTTATTGATTATTGAAGAGGATATGCCATGAAAAGAAGAGACTTTATCCTGACACTGGGCGGTATTGCCCTGCTTCCCCTGGCCGGGAGCCGCCTGTTTGCCAAAGGAGAGAAAACAACCATGTCTGTAGAAAAACTGATCCTCACCGATGCGCAGTGGCAGCAGCGGCTGGAGCCGGAACAATTCCACGTGCTGCGCAAAGAGGGGACCGAACGCCCCTTCACCAGCACCCTCCTGGAGGAGAAGCGCGACGGTACTTACGTTTGTGTGGCTTGTGATCATCCGCTGTTTGATGCCAGCACCAAATATGAGAGCGGCACCGGATGGCCGAGCTTTTTCGACACCCTGGAGGGCGCCTTTGAAACCGAAAAGGATTACAAATTGATCTGGCCCAGAACCGAATACCACTGCGCCAAGTGCGGCGGACATCATGGACATGTATTCAACGATGGACCCAAGCCCACCGGCCTGCGTTATTGCAATAACGGTGTGGCATTGAAGTTCGTACCGGCCTGATCGGTCACAGATGGTCTCAAGACTTCCTCTGCTGTGGCTCTTGATGCCGTTGCTTTCCAGCGCGGCATCGGTCCACATCGAGAGCCCGAAAGCGCAGGTCAAGCTGCTGGAGCTGTTTACCTCCCATGGCTGTAGCAGAGTCCCACCCCGATACAGGCCGCGGGCGGGTGGCTGCCTTGAGCCAAGGTTTGGTGGATTTATATCTCCTGCAATCCTGGATGTTCAACGACTAGTGCAAACCGCTAAAATTGATTACGATTCCGTTCCAGAAACACCCCAGGGAGGGGTGTTTCTGGACTCTAACTAGCTAAAATAAATAATCAGCCTGCGCACTTGTGCACCGAAGAGGAGACCAGAACTCCATGAGTTGGAAAACCGACTACCGGTCATTCTACTATCAGGGAGCGCCTGAGCCGGCCAACCCCGATCTTAAACCCTCTGAAACCCTCTTACTGACCATCGATATTCAGAACATCTATCTCAAGACGGCTGATGACCCCGCCGAGCGAGAACGTTGGGCACCATTCCAGGAACGCATGCGGGATATCGTCATCCCCAGGGTTCAGGGTCTGCAGGAGGCCTTTCGCGCCAAAGGCATGGATGTGATCCATGCAAGGATCGCCTGTCTGCTGGAAGACGGCCGCGACAGATCCCTGAGCCAGAAGAAACCCGGCTGGAACTACCTGTTGTTGCCGAAAGACGAGGATGAATCTCAGATCGTGCCCGAACTGGTGCCTCATGCCGGCGAGATCGTTCTGACCAAGACCACGGACAGCGCGCTGACTGGCACCAACCTGCGTCTCATCCTGTCCAACATGGGTATTAAGAATGTTGTGATGACCGGCATCTTCACCGATCAGTGCGTCTCATCAACAGTGCGCAGTCTTGCGGACGAAAGCTTTAATGTGATCGTCGTCGAGGATGGCTGCGCCGCCGGAACCGATGAATTGCACAACCGTGAACTGGAAATCATCAATATGATCTATTGTCATGTGATGAGCGGTAGTGAGCTGCTGGCATTGCTCGAGTAGCAGTAGTTAATAAAGAAACGAAACAGAGAAGCTTCTTATGACCCTACTACTTATCCTGTTGGGAGTAATCATTCTAGGCGGCCTGATCTATCTGGCCAGTTTGGATGGGAGCTATGAAGTGAGGCGCAGCCTGCTGATGGACGTGGATGCACAGACGGTCTTCGACAAAGTCCGTGACTTCAAGACCTGGAATGATTGGAGTCCCTGGCTGCTGCATGAAGCTGAGACGAGTCTGACCTTCTCGGAGAATTACGCGCAGGAGGGTGGCTCCTACAGTTGGGATGGTAAACGGGTAGGAGCGGGAAAGCTTACCCACAAGAAATTCGCTGCTCCGTTGAGGATCGAGGAAGAGATCGAATTTATCCGGCCGTTCAAATCGGTTTGTAAAGTCTGGTGGGAATTTGTCGAGCAAAACGGGCAGACTGAAGTCGGCTGGTGCATGCAGGGCCGCATGCCTTTCTTGCTGCGCTTCATGACGAAAATGACCAGCGGTATGATCGCCAAGGATTATGCGCTTGGCCTGGCCATGCTCAGAGGACAACTGGATGAGGCTGCTGAGCGGCCGCTTATCGAATTTTCGGGTACCAGGGAGCTGGATGCACAATCAGCCCTGGCGATTCCTTTCGCAGGGGAAATGGCGGAGATGGTCAAGGTGATGCAGGAGGGTTTCCCCAAACTGGCCGATCATGTGGAATCATCTCAAGGCACTTCAACAGGTCCACACTTTACGGCCTATCATGAGGTGAATCTGCAGAAGATGTTTTTCCGATGTGATCTGGCACTGCCGGTTTCAGAGGATACCGATAAGGGGGACTTCCAGTACAAGGACTTCTCAGGAGGCAAGTATTTCAAAGTTACCCTGCAGGGTAGTTACGAGTTTCTTGAACTCGCCTGGTACAGCGCCATGAGCCATCTCAGGATGATCAAGCTCAAGCAGGATAAATCGCGCCCAACCTATGAGGTTTATGAAAACGATCCGGGGGAGGTGGCGTCAACCAATGAAATCCTCACCACGCTATTTATCCCGATTCGATGACTGATGCGGAGGCAATTGAATTTAATAATCAGAATATATTAAAATGCCGAAGTATCTACCCATCAATAAATACTTTGAGACACTCTGACATGCTCAATAAAACTCTTTTATCAATAGCTGCCGCGGCGCTGCTTGGGGGAGTTGTCGAGACCCGGGTTGCTTACGCCGGCGATGATATATGGGATCTGATGAATCCCGGCTGGTGGATGGACCAGATTGACGACGATGATGATGACTGGCGATACCGACGTTATGGACCCGGTCCATACGGATTTGGTTCGCCTTACGGTTGGGGCTATCCTGCCGGTTATGGTTATCCACCGCCGCCCGCTGCCAAGAAGAAAAAGCCGCCCGAGCTGCCATTGCCCGAATAGTCTGCGCTGTATCAGTAGGGAATCTCCAGCGCTGTACACAGATAACGCATAAATGCCCCTGCTTGTTTGAAGCTTCGGCTGGCGAACTGCGGCAGTGCCTGTTTATTGATCTCGTCGCATTGGAAGTTTTTGCAGGCGATAAAATCTTTGCGCTTCAGGTCTTCCAGCAGTTCATGCTCAGTTGGATAGCCGCGAGGTGAGCGCTTGAGTGAATCCCCCTCAAGGATGAAATCCCGCTTGAATCCCTTCTGATCAAGTGCGGCCTTCCAAGCGGCCGGATTATCCACAATGAAGTCCCGTATTTTAGTCAGCGTCTGGTTGTCTGGATGCCAGATACCCGCCCCAAGAAAGCAATTCCCTGGTTCAATGTGCAGGTAAAACCCTGGTGCATGGACATCCTTGCCCAGTTGATGGCGGAACTGTATGCCAACATTGGTTTTGTAGGGGATTTTGTCTTTCGAGAATCGTATATCCCGGTAGACTCGCATCAATGACCCGCCTGACTTTTTCGCGATAGCCTCAAAGTGTGGTGAGATTTCTCGCAATCTTGATCCCATTTCATTAATGAATGCCAGTGCAGGTTCGCGCACTTGCTGTTCGTAGTGGGCTTTATTGGCATTGAACCAGGACTTGTTATTGTTATGGTCAAGCTGATCGAGAAATTTCAGCGAACCTTCGGGGAATCCTGTGAAATCACTCATCGATCCCTTCCTCCAATGTTTGAAACAGGTGGGTTTCAGGATAGCAGACGTGTAATACGTGCAGTCCTTGATGGGCCCGGCGGGTTATCCATAATCGAGTGCATGGGTTTTCCCGAATTGACGCATTCTCTCCCATGCTGATAATCCCAGTGACAAGGGAATGTCCCCTGCGTCATGGATCAGATCAAAAGAATCCACACCAACTTCACTATATCTTCCGCTGGGAATCTTATGCCTTGAATGGTGTTGTGGGTGTGTTCATTGTTCGGACGCCAATACTAATAAATTTTGTGAGGAAACTATGTTGAGTAGAAAAATATCGGGATTGCTGATCAGCCCCATAGCGTTGGCATTGTTGGCAGCTTCGCCATCATTGCTGGCTGATGATGATGGACTGTCACCGATTGAGGAATTGGGAAAAAAGATTTTTTTTGATACAGATCTATCTATACGCCGCAATCAGGCCTGCGCAACTTGCCATGTGCCGGATGTAGGCTGGGTTGGTGATGATGTTGAGATCAATGTGGCTGGCTGCGTTTATGAAGGTTCGATAAAAGGTGAGTTCGGCAACCGCAAGCCACCCAGTTCTGCATACGCCAGTCTGGCGCCGATCTTCTATGCGGATTTCGGCAACCGCCTGCTTGGCAATGATGAGACCGACCTGGCGACCGACCCCTTGTTCGTCGGCGGCAACTTCTGGGATGGTCGCGCTACGGGTTGGGAACTGGGTAATCCTGCAGCAGATCAGGCCCAGGGGCCGTTCCTGAATCCCGTTGAGCAGGCCTTGCCTGACGCTGCCTGTGTGGTCTATCGGGTCTGTGAAAGTAATTATGGCGAGCTGTTCGATCAGGTCTGGAGCTCGGGTCGGTGCATGATCAGCTGGCCGAACAATATCAATGGCGTCTGCAGTCAGCCTGATGGCGTGGTCGAACTGTCACCGAAGGATCGGAACAAAGTAGATGAGGCCTATGATCGTGTTGCCCTGTCCATTGCCGCCTACGAAGGCTCAGCAGAGAGCAATGCCTTTACCTCAAAGATTGATGCCCATCGGGCAGGCGAATATGACTTCTCCCCGAGGAGATTTTGGGGCGTGAGATCTTTCGTGGCAAAGGCAAGTGTTCCGCCTGTCATGTCGGTGCTGGCGGTCCAGGTGCCCCGGCGCCCCTGTTCACTGACTTCACCTTCGATAATCTGGGCGTGCCGAGAAACCCGGAGAACCCTGCCTCTATTGCTGACCCGGACTGGCGGGACCCAGGCCTGGCAGGTTTCTTACAGAACGTGGCTGGATTTTTTCAGTATGCCGATGCCAATCTGGGCAAATCAAAAGTCCCGACCTTGCGTAATGTCGCGTTGGGTTCATGTGAAGCCAGCAATGATGACGAGGATGAGGACGACGACGATCGTCATGGCAAAAGACATGACAATGACGACGATTGTGTCGTCAAGGCCTACATGCATAACGGCTATTTCAAGAGCCTGAAGACTGTGGTTAACTTCTACAACACCCGCGACGTAAAACCTGTGTGTGAGGATCTCGGTATTTTCGAGGCTACGGAAGCGATTGCCCTGGCCAATGACTGTTGGCCACAACCCGAAGTCGCCGCCAACGTCAATACCGACGAGCTGGGCAATTTGGGTCTCACCGCAGAAGAAGAGGATGCGCTTGTTGTCTGGATGGAGGCCATGAGTGATGGCTATTTTGATCGAGAAGACGATTAAATAGTCTTAATCGATAGCAAGGAATAAGCTGGCAAGGCACAGGGAAGTGCCGGCAGCGCCTTGGAAAGCTGTGCGTGAGGAGGTATCCTGCGAAGACAAATACAAATACTCGCTAGAAAGACTTTAAGCTAAAAAGGATGGAGTTGAGTGGGTTCTTGTTCTCAGCATCAACGTTGAGAGTTCAATCGTTATGCATAAAGATAAAAACCAGGGAAGGGAGACGATGAGGAGAAAAAATGAAAATCGCCCCCATAGCTGTGGCATGTTGCGTCATCTTCTTTTGCACTCTGCCTTTAAATGTACTGGCTGATAGATACCCGCTTATCCTGGGTAATGTGCAAGAAGGCGAGGCCAAGGCTGCACTCTGTTTAGGCTGTCATGGCCTGAAAGGAGAAGGCAAGGCCATGCCGGATGGGCAGCCTGCCGTTCCGCTTCTCGCAGGCCAGATCCCCGCTTACTTTGTCAAGTCGATGTATGACTACAAAACGGATAAGCGTGCAGATCCGCTGATGAACGCAATTGCCAAAGGGCTGACGGATGTCGATATCGCCAATCTGGCAGCTTACTACGCATCACTGAAATAATTCTGATGCTCCCTGTCATCGACTGGCGTTCAATCAGTATGAATTCCCATTCACACAAAAACTGGCCTAGCTCATCGTATTCTGGGTGCCTTTTTGACCTGTTCGCCGAAGAGTTGCCCCTGACGCCGACGAGGTTGGGTAGTCCCACCAGCCGTTACACGCAGAAAAATAGAGAAGTGGTCGCCATCTTCTAGCCATTCCTGTCGCGTGACGACATCATTTTGTTTGGCGCCATGCTCGAATATGTTAACCAAGTCTACGGAAAACACCTTTGGGGTTTTCTACAGACTCGTCATGCAGCATAGACTCTGGCGTGCGCTGGCATTTCCCTTTCTCCTTGTCGTGGGCTCTTGATCCAGACCTGGCTTGAGCATCAGATCAGGGCAGGCCATACCTTGTTTAAGCGGGTCTGTTAGCAGTTACTCTGGTGTCTTTCATTCTCCAGCGCTTTGGTAGTAATTTCGTGATATAGGTGAACCGTCCGGGCAAACAGGTCACGATATTCCGTGTGCTCCGCCACAAAAGGTTGATACTCCTTGGTGTCGTGTAAAACCTCTTCAAGAAATTCAATATCATATTCATTGAGAGTTCCTCCTTGATCGACCAGCTGTTTCATGTCGAGAATTCTCGGGAGCCTCTGTTTTTCAAAGCGTTCCAATACAGTTGCCAGAACACCTTGATTTTCCAATGACGTAAACATTTTTACCTCCAGCAGTGCAACCTAATGAAGGCCTGAAAATTTCTGACCTTCCAGCGATACCAGTCTGTGTCGCTGTTTTCAAATCCTGATAAGGGATTGACCATGAAGGAACGGAAACATTGCAACTAACTCTGTGATTTTCTTGAATCAGTCTCAGGTGTAATTTTGGCTGTTAACCGCCATGTGCACAAGGATGCTGGCAATATAACCGGTGGCAATCGCCGGGGTCCATTTAAGATGGCCGAAGAAGATATATTTCCCCAAGGGTCTGCCCCATGATCAGCATCCGGCAACCGAGCTGATTAGGGCAGTGATTCCTTGTGCCGGCGGACAGTGGCATCTATTGGCACGGTCCGCTCGGCATCTCTGGTCAGTGTGAGGCCGACAAACATGGGGTATTGTCGACAATGGTCGTAAGCCTGACGGGTCTCCAGTTAATGAAAAGGTGTTCTAAAGAAATCAAAGAACAGCCACATGATTATGGATGAAGTCAACAGTGTCAGCAGCATGGCTGGCGTACCCTTACGAAACCATAACCCGGGAGTGATACGCAGGCTGTCGTCGCCGGTGTCTTTCGCCAGGCGTTCGGACAGGGTTACGATGAAGACGTTGGCAGTGGAGCCCAGGTGGCTGCCGTTGCCGCCCATGCCCACGCCTATAGCCAGTGACCACCACAGGGGTCTGACATTGATCCCCTGTTGTTCCATTCCCAGAATGATGGGCACCATGGCTGCGGTGAAGGGAATATTGTCGATCATCGCAGAGAGTATGGCCGCCATCCACATCAGGACGATCGAGGCCACCAGCAGGTCTGATTCCACGAACGGGCGAATGTACTGACCGAGGTACTCCAGGAAATGGCTGTTCTCCACGCCACCGACTACCACGAACAGGGAGATGAAAAACATCAGCAGGCTCATCTCCACCTGCTCGAAGGATTCGTCCAGTTCAGTCTTGTGGGCGATGAACACCAGGAGGGTAAGTCCGATGGCGGCCACGAACCATGGCTCCCAGCCCAGGGTGTGGTGGAAGATGAACAGCACCACCATGACGCCCAGTACCGCCAGTGAAGCGTACCAAGTCCGTGGGTCCTTGATCACCCCCTGTCCAGAGAAGTCCTGTTTTTCCGGGATCACCGCTAATTCCTTCCTGAACAGCCACTTCTGAGCGATAAGAATGACGATCCAGGCTGCCAGGACGATGCCGCCCATATGGATCAGGAAGGTGTTGAAATCAATTCCGGCCGCTGAACCGATCATCAGGTTAGGTGGGTCGCCCACCAGGGTAGCCACGCCCCCGGTGTCTGACAACAGGGCCGCAGCCAGCAGGAAAGGCACAGGGCTGACCTTGAGTGCCTGGCTGATGAGTATGATCAAGGGACCGAAGATGACTACGGTGGTGACATTGTCCAGCAGCAGCGAAATCACGGTCACAGCTGTACCCAGCATGGCCAGCAGCAGGAACAGGCGGCCTCGGCTCAGATCGGCGATACGATAAGCCAGCCGTTGGAAGCCGCCTGTAGGGATCATGATGGCAACGATGGTCATCATGCCGCCGAGCAGGAACACCACGTTCCAGTCGATGGCCTCCACCGCCAGCGTCGGACTATAGAAGCCGAAATACTGGCCCGCCAGTATCATCAGGCCTGCGCCACCCATGGCGAACTTGGTGCGGTGAAAGCCATGTACCCCTTCGGTGAAAATACCGATGAAAGGTGACGATCAGTATCACAGCGGAAACCGCCATCGGTGTATTCCAGGTCAGGGTTTCTGTTAAAACATGAGTTTCCAATATTCCTTATCCTCAGAAAACCAGGTTCATCATGGCGATCAAAACGACCAGGAACAGCACGGTCATGATGCCGCCGGCCTTCATGAAGTCCGGTACGCGGTAGCCCCCGGGGCCCATGATCAAGGCATTGACCTGATGGGTGGGGATGAGGAATGAGTTGGATGTAGCAAGCGCCACGGTCAGGGCAAAAAGCGCCGGATTGGCGCCGGCGCCGATGGCAATGTTCACCGCCAGCGGCACCAGCAGCACGGTGGCGCCCACATTGGACATCACCAGGGTGAAAAATGTCGCGAGTAATGCAATTGAGGATTGGATCACCCAGATCGGCATATCGCCCACTACGACCAGAACCTGCTCGGCGATCCACTTTGCGGTACCGGTGGTCTCCACGGCCAGCCCCAGGGGAATCAGTGATGCAAGCAGAAATACGGTCTTCCAACTCACCGCCTCATAGGCCTCTTCGATATTCAGCACACCGGACAACACCATGCCCATAGCGCCGGTCAGCAACGCCACCGAGAGCCGTATATCGGTAAACAGCACCATGAACAACGCAATGCCGAAAAACACGGCGGCAGGCAGTAACTTATGCGGACGTAACTCTTCCCGAGGATATTCGGTGGTTACCACGACGAAGTTACGGTCCTTTTCCAGTCGCGCCAGATTGGCCCAGGTGGTGTGGACTACCAGGGTATCTCCAGCATTGAATGGCATGCTCCTGATATTATCGCCCTGCCTGAGGGTTTCACCACCCCGGTGCAGAGCAATCAAACCTAGCCCGTAGGTCTTGCGCAGCCAGACTTCGCGCGCGCTCTTGCCGATGATCTGCGAACCCGGCGGGACAACCACTTCCGCAATACCTGCCTTGCTGGCGGACAGTGATTCAGAAAAACTCCGCAGCTCCTTACGTTTCTTAAGTCCGTATTTTTTAACAAAACTTTTCAGATTGTCGGGGGAAGCCAGAATACCCAGAACCATGCCCCCGACTACCTCGGTATCATAGGCAACCGAACCGGGGCCGACCATGCTCTCTTCACCGCTGTATTTGACGCCAATCGCCCTGACGCCGTAGGTAGATTCGACTTCACCGAGTAATTTTCCTATTAGATCGCTTTTTTCAGGCACGACAACCTCGGACATGTCAGGACGTATTCCATACAGATTCTGGAAATACGCCATGACATCCACGCCCTTGGTGCTGCTCTCGCTTTTTGTCTTTGGCAATACGAAGCGACCGGCCAGAACGAAGTAGATGATGCCTGTCGCGACGAGTGCGACACCCACCGGTGTTACGGAGAAGAGTCCCCAGGTGTCCATCTGCTGTGTCGCAGGTAATGCTTTATTCGAAGTGAGGATCAGGTCGTTGAGCAGAATCAGTGGGCTGGAACCCACCATGGTCATGGTGCCGCCCAGGATGGCAGTAAAACCCATCGGCATCAACAGGCGCGACATCGGCAGGCCCGAGCGGGCCGAGATGCGGGAGACCACCGGCAGGAATAGCGCGGCGGCGCCCACGTTCTGCATAAATGAAGAGATAAAACCCACCGTGGCGGAGATGATCGGGATGATGCGTCCTTCGGTGGTGCCGCCTACCTTAAGGATAAAGGCGGCAACCTTGCTCATGATGCCGGTCTTGTCAAGGCCGGCGCCGATAATCATCACCGCAATGATGGAAATCACCGCATTCGAGGAGAAACCGTCGAACAGGTGTTTATTGTCTACCAATCCTTGCTCCAGCCCCATGAAGGGGGCCAGTAATGAAGTCAGTCCCAAAAGCACCATGACCGTCGCGGCCGCCACGTCAACCCCCACCAGCTCGAAAGCAAACAGATAGATGGTCAATACCAATATCGCACTGACCCAGGCGATCTCCACTGAGGGCACTACGCTTGCAAGGAACAGCGCGAGCCCAGCAAATATGACCGCTGCAATGATTTGTTTCAGGCTGAATCTTCTTGGTTTGGCGGCAGTCGTCTCTTCATCCGCAATTGTGTTCATGATCTCTCTCTACTGCTATGTGGTGAATTGTTATCGGTTATCCAGGCGCTTGGGCACATTCATGGAAGATGCGTTTGTCACACCCGGCACAGATGGTTTTGTCCAGCTTGTTATAGATGCCGTGAATGGCCGCGGTTTTAGATTGGAAGACATTGCGTGCACCGGTGGCGTCGAGGCAGCCACAGCGTTCCAGTGAGTTCCAAAGGCCCTGCTTGACGTCTATGAGATAGAGGGCTCCTCCATTCGCTTTCCGTTGGTGCGTCGCCGCCCTGAAGGTCGACAAAGTTGATACCCTGCGCAACGATGGCGAGATGCTTCTGTGCTGGCGACTCACTGCGTATCCGGTCGAAGGTCTTCTGCACATGGTTGACCGAACCGAAAAACAGGGAACCATCGATGCGAAGAATCCTGAGTTGTGGGCACTGCGGCAGATCCGGATCACTGGAGAAAGCATGTTTATGCAGGCGCGCAACCGGGGTACGGATGACGATGCGTGGTGTGGACACTCTCTCAAGATAGAATACCAGCGACAGGAGTACACCTGCGAAAATGGCGAATTCCAGTTCCAAGAACAACGCACCGAAAAAAGCTACGCCGAGCACAGCGGTCTCACGTTTCGATGAGGTGAGAATGTGTCGCATCTCCCCAAAATCGATCAGCCCCCATGCAACCATGAACAGGATACCCGCCATGGCCGCTTTGGGCAAATAGGCGGCGAGGGGTTGCGACAGGGAGTACCATCACCATCAGCATCGAGCCGGCAAACATCGCGGCCAAGGGTGTCCGGGCGCCAGCCTGGAAATTGAGTCCGCTGCGATTGAATGAGCCGGTGGCCACGTAGCCGGAGAATAAGGCCCCGGCCAGATTCGACAGGCCCTGGCCAATAAACTCCTGGTTACCATTGATCCGGTACCCGCCGCGGGCCGCCAGCGAGCGGCCGATAGACACCGCTTCGGTCAAGGCAAACAGCGTCACCGCCATGCCGCTCAAAGTTCGTTTCAGGTCGTCACTGAGCTTCTTCATTATCCGTACTTCCGAATATATGCTTTATCTGTGCAGACCAGGAAGCGTTGTCCAGGGCTGATGGAGTTGCCGCAGCCTCTCTCGATATCCTGCAGAAGAACGCCGCTTTGGACGCAATCATGCGGGATGCCGAGCTATCGGCAACAGTCCAGGCGCTGCACAACTACCGGGCGCTGCTGGGAATTCCCAGGCCGCATCCAACAGCAGGCAGGGGCAATTGCATGATCGGATAAGAACGCTCGGACACCGCATCTATCTGTCTGTAGACTCAATGGCTAAACAAGAGCGTCGTATGCTCGAGACTGCCGTGCAGGAGTCCCAGTGGTTTCTGTTCATCTCCCTGTGCATCATCGGGCTTGCGATATATTTCCTTGGACGGCAACTTAAACGCGTCGCATGGGGGGACGCTTTTTCTCGATGAAATCGCGGAAATGTCCCTTGGCATGCAGGTCAAACTGTTACGGGCCAGTCAGGAACGGGATGTTCAGCGCCTGGGCTCTACCCGATCTAAGCCGGTGGACCTCCGCTACAGGTGCAATAACCGGAAAATCCAGATCAGGTTGTTCTGGAGACGGCAATCGAAATTATGGAAAGGGCGCATGAGATACGCTTGCCATTCTAAGGCAACTCAGATCAAAGCCATGGAAGGCTTTGATCAAAGCGCGCAAACAGCAGGTGCGATCTCCGTTTCCGGAATTCTAATGATTTTGGTGTCTTTTCCTCTGTTCGGCCCGAACCTCACCTTCGACCAGTACAGGGATATGCGTAGTAATGGAAGCGCTATCAAGAAGTCTCTCATAGCCTTCGTCGACCATCCGCTAGACATCCTCTCGAAGTGAGCATGAGATAGAATGTCGGCAGTTGACCATGGGGCAAGATACGCTAAGAAATGCCTCAAAAGGGCCATAGGCTCCAACCGCTTTCCAGTTCATCCTTGCAGCTCCCGATCTGGGCGCGGTAGCGTTTCGCGTTGTTGTCTACCTTGCGGGCAACTTTTGTCAGCCAAGGCTTTTTCTTGTAACTCTGACGTTTATAGCCGCCATGCCCTTCATGGTATGCCAGGTACTGGTTGTAGGCGTCCCATTTGGAGATCTTCAGGGTCTTATTGGTCTTGTTGCAATACCAGCCGATAAAATCCACGGCATCCTCATAGTCGTCCCGGTCCGCCCAGGTATTGCCCGTCTGTTCCCGGTACCAGTCCCAGGTGGTGTCCTGGGCCTGCGCGTATCCGTAGGCAGAAGATTTACGGAACCAGGGGATGAACCAGAAGAGCTTTTGGCGCGGTGGTTTGGCGTCGTATCTGAAACGGGACTCCTGATGGATGATGGCGAGTTGGATGTGCACCGGCACCCCCCACTTTTCAAACGCATCCTGAGAGGCCTCATACCAGTCATCTTTTTCTGTGAAGATGGAACAGGCATTCTGTGTGTTGCGTGGAGGCGAAGTGGAGCAGCCCGTGCTCAGGAGCAGGAAAATGCCTGAGATAGCGAGCACAACAATATGATATTTAAGTAAAATAGCCTTAAACATAATGGCCATTATAGCCGATTATGATGGGCGCACAATGGATCAGCTGTAATCATTCTCGGTGGATTGCCGGGTAATTCTTTAAATAGTCAAAATATCTTGCTTGAAATCAGTATAATACCGCCGGTTTATTACAATTAACCGGTATTCTTATAGTGATTTTGAGGAGCAATCAATGAAATTGATTCTTTTGGGCGCCCCGGGTGCGGGTAAAGGTACAGTCGCCAAAGAGCTGACCAAGCTTGATGGTTCTGTGCAGATCTCCACTGGCGACATCCTGCGTGGTGCGGTTAAGGCCGGCACCGAACTGGGCAGACAGGCTGAGGCCTTCATGAAGGCGGGTGATCTAGTACCTGACGATCTGATCATGGGCATCATGGGCGATCGTTTACAGGAAGCTGATTGCGCCAATGGCTTTTTGCTGGATGGTTTTCCCCGCACCATTCCCCAGGCTGAGGCGCTGAAAGTTCTCCTCGCCAAGCTGAACATCGAATTGGACTTCGCAGTGGAAATCGATGTGCCTCGCGATGTGATCCTCGACCGTCTGACCACCCGTCGCACCTGCGTGGGCTGTGGCGCTATCTACAATGTCAAAAGCATGCCCACCAAGGTTGAGGGTGTATGCGACAAGTGCGGCGGCGATGTAGTGCAGCGTGATGATGAGACCGAAGAGGCCATCTCCAACCGTCTCGATGTGTATAACGAGAAGACCGCCCCGCTGGTCGACTTCTACAAGAATGAAGACATGCTGCTGACTGTCAGCGCCACCTCAAGTGAAGTGGTGGTGAGCGCCATTCAGAAGCGTCTGGGCAACTGATCCGCCAGCGATCATCAATCCTGGATTGAGTCATGGCCTGCTCCAGGGAGCAGGCTTTATTGTTTGTGGTATAAAGTGTCGGTATCAAGATCCACTTTTCACTTCATTACAACGAACTCAGAAAACAATGAACAACGATGACAGTTCAATCAGAGGGCCCAACAGTGACTGGCTGCAGCGTTGGGAAGAGCAGAATATCGGTTGGCATCACGAGGAATTCAACCCGCATCTGTTGAATTACTGGTCAAACTTGAATCTAGCGGAGGGTTCCCTGGTGCTGGCGCCGCTCTGTGGCAAAAGTCGGGACATGGTCTGGTTGGCCGAGAAAGGCTATCGGGTCGCGCGGTATCGAATTGAGTCCGCTGGCGGTTGAGACCTTCTTCATCGAACAGCAGCTGCAGCCGGAGCGTACTGCCATAGATGGATTCGAGCGTTGGAGCGCGGGTCCCTACGAGATTTTCTGCGGTGACATCTTCGACATGGATCAGCTAGACAACAGCCCGGTGGATGCGGTCTACGATCGTGCTTCCCTGGTGGCGTTAAATCCGGTCCAGCGCAGGCAGTACGCACAGTTGTTGAAGCGCCTGCTGCCGGAATCCTGTCCGATCCTGCTGGTGGCCATGGACTATCACAACACGAGATGTCCAGGTCCGCCGTACAGTGTGGACGAGATTGAGGTAGAGAGTCTGTTTCGTTCCGGCTACCGGGTAACCCAGCTGGATTCGCTGGATCTGCTCGGTGAGTCGGAGCGCTATCGGGAACGGGGTCTGAGCCGGATGTTCGAGCAGATCTATCAGTTGCTCCCGCTATAGCTCCGGCTGAATCAATAAGGGGTCTTCTGCTGATCCGTTTGCCATAGCCGAAACAGCTCCAGTGCCTCGCTCTGCATCTGCCGGCGCACCTTGAGGCCGCTCTGCTCGAGGGGTGTTTGCAGCGCCTGGTTGATTTTTTTGTCGCTGAAGCCGATGGCCGCAGCAGCATCCGCATCCGCTGCGAATACCAGCTTCGTCGATTCTGGCCCAATGCACTGCAGCCAGGCACATGGGGCAGGGCTCACAGCTGGAGTAGAGGGTTGCATCCTCCAGGTGGAATCTGCTCAGTCGCTGACAGGCGTCGCGGATTGCCAAGATCTCCGCATGGGCCGTCGGATCATGCCTGACCACGACTTGATTCCAGCCACGACCGACAATTTTATTGTCAATGACCACCACCGCCCCGAATGGACCGCCATCCCGCTGTTCTATGCCGCGCCGGGCCAGGTCCAGCGCCGCTTGCATGAACCGCTTGTCTCCATGCAAACCGGCGGTTCATCGCTGCTCATTCCCATCGGAAGGTCTTCGCGCCAAGAAAGATAAACACCAGGCTGAAGATCGTCAGCACCAGGAGTTGGGGGCTGACATCGAGAAGGCCGGCGCCTTCGATCATGACCGCCCTGGCGGCACTGACCATGTGGGTCAGGGGCAGGAGCAGGGCGAGTTGTTGCACCAACGGATGCGAGCCCTCGAGGGAAAACCAGACCCCTGAGAGCAGCATCATCGGCCAGCTGATCAGGTTGAGCACGCCGTTGGCGGCCTCTTCGCTAGTCAAACGCGCGGCAATGATCAGGCCGACGCTGATCAGGCTCAGTGCGCCAAGCACCAGGATCAGCAGCAGCAACCAGTAGGAGCCAAACATCTGAAAACCTACCAGCAGATGAGTGCCGAGATAGACGATGACAGTCACGGTTATGATCATCAGCATGCGCGAGACGATCTGTGCGGAAAGAAACTCGAAGGCGGTCAGGGGGGAGGCGCGCAGACGTTTCAGGACACCGTTTTTCCGATAGCGGACGATTACATAACCCACCCCGAAGAGGGCGCTGAACATGATGTTCATGCCCAGGATGCCGGGAATGACCCAATCCACGTAGCGGATCTCGCGACCGCTGAGGGATTGCTTGTGTAGTGCGTAGTCGTCCAGCAGCTGTTCAAGGATATAGCCGTTGGCTGATGTGCTGTTGACCCAGAAGCGCTGCTGGTCGATGTCCAACAGCAGGTCGATCTGATGTCTGTCGATCTTGGTGATCGCTGTCTCCAGTTGGGTTGCCGGGATGAACTGGATATGCTGCAGGTCCAGAAAGGCCGAATATTCCGGGTGTTTCTCGGCATCGCCGTGCACCGCCACCTTGAACAGGTCCTGCTCGCCGGTGGTAAAGGCGAAGGCGAAACCAATCACGATGAGCACCGGCATGATGAAGTTCCAGCCCAGGGCAGTGCGATCCCGCAGAAATTCAAGATTGCGGGCATGGAAGGCGGCAAGGAAGCGGCGGTGTGACATAGTGTTAAGAGGCCCTAGCTTCGCAATTGATGACCGGTCAACTCGAGGAACAGGTCTTCCAGGGTCGGTGAGCGAACTTCCAGCTGATGCAATGAAACACCCTGATCGATGAGATTTCCAATGCTGGCGTTGAGATCCTTGGAGAGGATTTCGACGCGCTGCTCCAGGGTCAGGAGCGTAGCGCCGGAATCCGCGCTGAAATCATCCGGCAGACTCTCTCTCGGCAGGGTGATGACCGAGTTTTCAAAGTGTTCGGCAAGCAGGACCTTGGGCTCGCCTTGAGCAATGATCTTTCCATGGTCCATGATAATGATCTCATCACAGAGTTCATAGGCCTCTTCCATGTAATGCGTAGTCAGCACCAGGGTTTTGTTTTCGGCCTTGATCTTTCTGACCTGTTCCCAAAGGTTGTGCCGTGATTGGGGATCAAGCCCGGTAGTGGGTTCGTCCAGGAAGATGACCTGCGGATCGTTGATCAAGGCAATGGCCAGCAGCAGCCGCTGTTTCTGCCCGCCGGATATTTTTCGCGTGTCCCGGTCGAGAAACTCATCCAGGGCGCAGGTCTCAATCAGTTCTTCCATGGGTCTGGTATGTTCATAGAAATGCTGAAACATACTCAGGACTTCCCTGACCTTGATGAATTCCTGCAGCGCGGTATGCTGGAACATGATCCCGGCTTCAGCACGGAACTGTTTGCCGAGGGGGGCGTCCTTGTAGCGGATTGAACCGGAGGTGGGGGTTTTTATGCCCTCGAGAATCTCTACCGTGGTGGTCTTGCCGGCGCCATTGGGGCCCAGCAGCCCAAAGCAGGTACCGGGGGAGATAGAAAAGCTGACGCCGTCGACCGCTTTGATATCTGCATAGTGTTTACTGAGGTCGATGGCCTCAATCATGGCAACCCGTTTTTTACTGTTTGTCGATCAGGTGATAAGGATATGCTCGATTTCCGCTACATCTTCGGCCACACCCTCGATTTCGATCATCTGCACTTCCGGCTCCAGCCCTACCTTAGCGAAGGCGGGGATGGAGTTCCAGTCTTGCAGGTTGACAGGATGATCCGTGCCCATCAAGGTCTGCAGGCGGCCGACTATCACTACGTCAACATAATCAGCCTGATCCTCGTGATCATAACTCAAGTTCAAGAAATTCACGGGTACCTTGATCAGCGAATCAGGGAAGTCCCACTCCTGTAAAATGCGCTCTCCGATACGCGGGCTGAGGGCCTCGATGATGCGGTCGAGTTCATCGGAATCATTGATCAGCTCCGAGTGCTTTTCCGCCATGGTCAGGATCGGCAGGGCGCCGATATTGTGAATCAATCCGGCAAGCAGGGCCTGCTCCTTGTCCAGGTGCCGTAGACTCTGTGCTATCACACGGCTGATTGCAGCCACTTGGACACTCTCTTCCCAAAGCTGACGAAAACGCTTGTCCAGCAGATCACTGGTGGCCTGAAACATCTGTTGCATGATCAGGCTGACCACCAGGCTTCGCACCAGTTTCGTGCCGAGCCTGGCCACCGCCATCTGCAGATTATCGATGGGTACTCGACCCCGGTAGAGTGGGCTGTTCGCTACCTGCAGCAGGCGAGCGGAGAGTGCCGCATCGGTGGCGACTATGTCCGCCACCTGACCGGCGGTGGATGTATCACTCTCAACCGAATCGCGGACCCGTAACGCCACCTCCGGCAGAGTGGGAAGCGTCAAGCGACGCTCATCGATGGCTTTGAATAGATCGTTGAGAAAGGCAATTTCATCAATCATCTGCTGAGTTTCCGTGTTCCGATTTTAAATCTTCAGGCAAGTATGAGTGATGTAGCGACAGTGCTAGTTTTTTTCTGAAGCAAATTCGTAGGGCAGTTTTTTGATCTCCACGAGGGGTCCGTCGGCGCCAAGATGAACGGTCTGCTTTTCGGCGCTTTCGATCTCTATGACCGCCAGCATGTCATAGCCGTCGCCTGTAGCCTGGGCATCCACCACTTTACCAGTGCCCTGGCCGGATTTGCTGTCTGCTGCGAACAGTTCGTCACCCGGCAATGGGGCCGTCTCAGCGTCGACATGGGTCAGATACATGCGACGTTTGAGCTTGCCGAGATACTGCATGCGCGCCACCACCTCCTGTCCGGTGTAGCAGCCTTTGGTAAAACTCACCCCATCAACCAGCTGCATGTTGACCATCTGAGGAATAAACGCCTCGACGGTTGCCGGAAAGACTGTCGCTATGCCGGCTCGGATCTCCTGCAGCGCCCAAAAGTTGCTGCCCATACGGGTCGCCTTAAGCTCAAACTCCTCCCACAGCCTGATCATGTCTGTGGCCAGGCCAATGATTTCGTAGCGTGGGGTCAGGCCGGGCATCCTGATCAAAACGACTTCATTGTGCTCCGCTGCCCCATTCTGGCTGGCGGGAATTTTTCGGAACTGCGCTTGCAGGAGTGACTCGGCACAATTCCCGGTGATGCCGAATCGAACCCATTCGTCGCTGGCGTCGGTAATTGTCACCTTGGCTCTCAGTACATACATGCTGAGTCTTTTCAGAACGGACGGGAGATGTTCCCGAGGGGTCTGCAGGAAATAGCTCCCCGCCAGGCTGAAGACCCTGAAATTGACCAGCATGCGCCCTTTGGCGCTGCACCAGCTACTGAGATGACTGTGCTCGTCCGTAACTTCCCGCATATCATTGGTCAGCTGTCCCTGCAGGAACTGCAGGGCATCCTCGCCCTGTACCTGAATCAGGCCGAAGTGCGAGAGATCATTCAGCGCACAGTCGGCATGCGGCTCAGTCTTTTCGTCGGAACGTGTTTGCAGGAATTCAGACCATTGTTTGTTCATAGTGGATTTCAGGCTTCTGGGTTTGACTGGTAACAGTGCGTATCATACCTGAACGCCATGTTGACGAAACTCCCCTGATTGTCGGGGATTGAAACCGCTGGAATTGAGTTGGAAACAGTGATGAGCAAACTTTTACAAGGTAGCCTGGTGCTCTACAAAGTGCGTCCCGCACGGGTCAAAGAGATCAGCGACAAGATCGAGATTGAACTGGAGGGCGGCAAGGCCAAGCGGGTGCGGGACAAGGACATTTCGCTGCTGCACCCCGGACCCTTGGCAAGCCTGAAGGACCTCACGCCGCGCAGCGGCGAAGTGGAGGAGAACTGGGAACTGCTGGAGGGCAGTACCACCGAGATCAAGGAATTGACCGAGCTGATCTATGGTGATTACAACCCGGCTACCGCCTGGGCCGCCTGGCAGATTGTGGAGCAGGGCATCTATTTCGAGGGTCAGCCGCAAAGCATCACCCCCAGATCCGCCGAGTTGGTCAGGGATGAGCTGGAGAAGCGCAACCGAAAGGCCCAGCAGGAGCAGGCCTGGAATGAGTTTGTAGCGCGGCTTGAGCAGGGCAAAATCCTCGAGGAGGATCGCAAGCCGTTGGGCGAGGTCGAGATGCTGGCTCTGGGTCGGCGCGAAGGGAGCCGTATCCTGAGTGCCCTGAATGTGCAGGAGACCCCGGTCAATGCCCATCGGCTGCTGGTGAAGACCGGCTACTGGTCGTTGAATGAGAATCCCTATCCCCGTCGGCAGGGCATCAATGAATCCATCCCTGACTATCCGGTGCCCGAGCTGCCGCAGGAGACGCGACTCGACCTGACTCACCTGGCCGCCTATGCCATCGATGACGAGGACAACGAGGACCCGGACGATGCAGTGAGTCTGGATGGCGAGCGTATCTGGGTACATGTGGCGGATGTGGCTGCCCTGGTGGAACCGGACAGCGAGATGGACCTGGATGCCCGCAGTCGGGGCAGTAATCTCTACCTGCCGGAAACGGTCATCCCGATGTTGCCCCAGCCGGTCACGGACCAATTGGGATTGGGCCTGGCGGCGGAGTCCCCGGCGCTCTCGATCTCCTTCAAGCTCTCTGAGCAAGGAGTGATCGAAGATACCGAAATCCATCTGACCCGCCTGCAGGTTCGGCGCATCAGTTATGCGCAGGCCGACCTATGCCTGCAGGAGGAGGCGTTCACTGAATTGTTGCGCAAGAGCAGGATCTATCGTGAGCGCCGCAGGACTGCGGGGGCTGCCTTTATTCAACTGCCGGAAGTGAAGATTCGACTCAAGCAGGAGCAAGTGGAGATTCACCCGCTGCCTGCGCTGGATAGCCGGGAGATGGTCACCGACCTGATGTTGATGGCGGGTGAAGCGGTGGCGAAGTATTGCCTTGAGCGGGACATCCCCGTGCCCTTTGCGACTCAGGCGCCACCCAATGAGCCTTCCACACCGGAAGGCATGGCGGCGATGTATGCCTATGTCAGAAAATTCAAACCGACCCAGGTCAAGAGCCAGCCCGAGCTGCATGCCGGCCTGGGTATCGAGACCTACACCCGGGCGACCAGCCCGTTGCGCCGCTATTCGGATCTTCTCACCCATCAGCAGTTGCGAGCGCATCTGCAGGGCAGGCCGGTGCTGGATATTCATACCCTCTCAGAGCGTCTCAGCCAGGCTGAAATGGGCAGCATGGCGATCAGAAAGACCGAGAGATTGTCTAACAATCATTGGCGGCTGGTCTTTCTGCGGGATCATCCGGACTGGCAGGGGGACGCGGTCGTGGTGGCCAGAGACGGCGAACGCGCAACGGTGTTGATTCCAGACCTGGGTATGGATGCCAAGGTGAGAATCAAGAGTGCAGCCGGAACTCAATGACAGCGTGCAACTCAAGCCCAGGGAAGTAGACCTGCCCGATCTGGCCTGTTATTTCAGAATCGTCTGAGGAGTTTTTGCTATGCGGGTTTCAGCACCACTGTTACTCAGCCTGCTGCTGATGGGTTGCAGCCACGATGGTCAATTGAAAAGCACTTCGGCCGCTTACTGGAAGCTGCCGCCGGTTGGCACCAGTATCGAATTACACCAACCGCTGCGGGTCCCCGCAGGGCACACACGGGTATTCCTGCAGCGGGGCGAGGTGGTGGCGAAACAGCGCTTTGACCGCTATGTGCCGAGTTGCAACTTCGAGGTCAGAACGCTTTTGGAACAGACCCGGGAGATTGAGGCGGAGTCATTTCTGGTGACCCGGGTGCAGCGGGAAACTGCGGAGGTGGTGCAACAGGTCTACCCGGTGCTGCAGGCCGGCCTGGATCTTGCCGGTATGGATGATGGATTGCCAATGATCGTACTCAGTGTGCATCTCTGGATCAGCAGCGACCAACAGCCTGATGTGATGCGCTTGACCTGTCGGGGTGCCTTCGATGATCCATCCCAGGCGGATCCGCCCTCGATCGAACAAATGCAAGAGGCGCTGGGCAGCATTGCATCCCTGGTCCTGCCTGATTGAGCGTTCACTGACTGGGGGCAGGACGCAGTACGCTACCTACCAATAGAATCGATTGCATAAAAAAACTCCTGCATGGGTCCCCATGCAGGAGTCGGAGTGTTTCCTTGACCGTCGGGTTGCTTTCCTTAGCGCAATGGACTTCCTGTCGTCTCAGTCAAATCTGCCACTTTACCGTCTGCCTCTGCCCGGTCCAGGACCGGGTGCGGTAACAGGTGCGGTGACCGTTACATTCTGCGTGGCAGTGTTGGTCGCATTGAGGTCGTCTGTTACGGTCAGGGAGACCGTATAGGTGCCGGCGGCTGCATAGGTATGATTGGCCGTTGCACCAGCTGCCGTTGCTCCATCACCGAAGTCCCAGGCATAAGCGACAATGGTCCCATCAGCATCGGTCGATGTGCTGGTGAAACTGCAGGCCAGGTCGGTACAGGCAACGGTAAAGCTGGCAACCGGTGCTTGATTGGTCACGGGTGCCGTGACCGTCACTAACTGTGTAGCAACACCAGTCGCGCCCACATCATCGGTGACGGTCAGGGTCACTGTGTAGTCACCGCCCACCGCATAGGTGTGGTTGGCTAATGGACCGGTCGCCGTGGTGGTGTCTCCAAAGTCCCAGGCATAGCTGAGATGTGCTGTTTTCTGGGTCACTGGAAGCCGTGCCATCGAAACTACAAGCCAGGTCCGTGCAGGCAAAGGTGAAGTCCGCAGTGGGAGACTGGTTGCCCGTGATGACAGTAACACTCTGTTGTACGAAGTCTGAGTCACCTGCGTCATCCGTAACGGTCAGGATTACTGAGTAGATACCATCTGCCGCAAAGGTGTGGCTCGGGTTCTCCAGGGTAGACGTATTCCCATCACCGAAATCCCAGGCGAAACCGTCAACGGTACCATCAGTATCCGTTGAGGTATTGGTGAAGTCACAGGTCAGGTCGATGCAGGCAAAAGTGAAGTCCGCAACGGGCGGCTGATTGGCTGCAGGTGGCGCCGTGCCGTCGTTGATCCATTCGACGGTGGCCATGACATGGGGTTCGGCCATACCGGTGGCAAGCCAGGCGTCAAGGAAATCCTTACCGGTGGTGGTGAGTTGCGGGTTGTTGGTCTCGTTCGCCAGATACAGGAACTGCACATACTCCCAGCTGGTGGGCTGATACATCAGGCGCACGGTGGCGGTGGCCGCACCGGCCGGGACATTCAGATTGAGCTCATCCCAATAGTTGTACTCACCACCCGGGCCCGGGTTGCCATACTGGGTTTCAGGCACCGGCAGGGCGTTGCGCTTTTTCGCTTCATCGTAGCGGTAGCCATAGCCCGGGATACGGGTGTCGGACATGACAACGTTGTTGAGGACAAAATGAAAACTGTGTGTCATGTTGCCTGGGGCCGTTGCCGCCAGGTCAGCCAGGGTGGTTTTCACCGCACCGGTCACGCGATCGAAATCAAGTATGAGACCATTGTATTTCTGGGCATTCAGAGTAACCAGTTGATTGGCCCATTCCTGGGTGAAGCCGCCATGCACCTCATAGATGCGGGTATTGGGATCATGCAGGTCGAGCAGGGTGCGTACTGTATCATTGGCACCGTCACCATCCAGGTCCATTTGGGTCTGCAGGTCACCATAGGCGCCATCCTCCTGGATCAGCATGACCATTGGCGTCTAACCACTGGATGTTGAGCCACATGCGGCGGCCTTCCGGATAGCCGGAGATCAGCTTGTGAGTGGTGGTGTTGATGACCTTGACCGTATTGCCGGTAACACTGAGTGACGCGGCCACATTCAGATTATCGCGGGCGCGGTTAGCACCGTCGTTCATACCGGCGATCTCGGCTGCGGTCAGGCCGCCGAATTTCAGCGTGCCTCGGGCATCCATCCACTGCATGGCTTCGGGCATCCAATAGTTGCCGCCGGTCAGGTCATGTTTCGGCAGGTCATCACGCACCGGTGGGGCGAAACGCCCTGCTGCAGGCGTGCCGGCGCCCTTGCCACGTACCGGGGGCATGTGACAGGTCTGACAGGTGAAGTAACGGGGTGTGCCATCGATGTAGTTTCCAGTAGGAGCGTTGGATGCCATGGCGGCATCATAGGCGCGCTTCAGGGCGCCGGTCTGCAGGTCGGCCGGCAGATTCGGGTAGTCGGAGACCAGGGTGTCGCCGAGCCGGCTCGCCTTGTGTTCACTGTAGGTGCGTTCCACTACACCGTACTCGTAGGGGCGGTACTTGAAGGCCACCTGGTCGCCCAGTTGACCGCTCGTGCCGTTGTAGTTCAGGTCGATCTGTGCGCCGTTGTTGTGGGCGATGTCGCCGGTTACCGGATTGGAGACATCGTGACAGGTGCCGCAGAGTTCCGGTGAGCGGTGAAAATCAGATTGCAGTGCGCTGTGCGCGCCCCGTGGGGGATTGGCATCGGTATAGGGTCCCAGCTTGGTGGCATTGCCGAGCATCACCACATATTCACCGCTGCCATAGTTGCCTTCCACCGGGTTGCCGCCCTCATCGAGCGTCATTGGCAACGAAGGGGTCATTCTGTACGCCCTGGTGCTCCGAGTCATCCGGATTGGCCAGACGGTGACAGAGATCGCATTGCACGCCATTGCGATCCGTGATCTCGTTGAGTCCCGATCCATCAGTGGGGGTGGAACGGCCATCCAGCCAGCCTGCGGCATTGTGGCAGCGAATGCACAGGTCGCCGGCGCCATCGAAGTCCTGCTCGGCAATGGCCACAGTGGCCCAGAAAATGGGGTCGCGACCGGCATGGGCCATCATGCTGCCCCGCCAGTTATGCAAGGGCTCTGCGTTCTGGTCATAGCCTCCATGACAATTTGCGCAGACGCTGACCTCGTCCAGAGAGACGATTCCATCTTCCGGCTGGGTGCCGGGAAGCTTGATCTGATTGGGTACAACATTCGCACCCCAGGCAGGGCTGAGTAAGAGGGTGGTAAATATAAAGAGTAAGGTGCTTACCCCTTGTCTGGCTGTTGGCATTCTTTTCTCCGTTGTATAGCTTTTCAGTATATCGAGTTCTTTAAACATTCAAATTTACTAATCCTTCTCTTAGGTGTTAATGCATTGTTCGTGCCAATTAAAAAAAACCGAATGGAATCGGTACTTAAAAGCAATTCCTTAGGGAATTCGCGAATGACAGGCCTGACAGGAGCCTGTCAGGTGTCATGGCAGAAAGTCTGACAAAATTGTCAGTATTGTCAGGTATAATGAACTTATGATTCCTGTTTCGAATAATAATCGCGATTCCCGATAGGAAATACGCAGCCAACCATGGGTCGCATAACCGTGTACGGCGAAGGGAATCATCAAACCAGGCGTCACTCAGCTTTTCTCTGTTACCTGCTGAGTGGTCAAGGTCTGGCGGAGGAGAGGAGAGATATGAAAAAGCACATCGAGTTGGACCATTTCGTGGATACCCATGATCGTCCGTTTGTGGTGATTGGACGCGACTTTACGGTAGTTTCTGTCAACAAGGCCTACGAAAAGGCCTTCCAGGTGAGACGCGAAGATCTGGAAGGCAAAAAGTGTCACGAGATCATGCATCATCATGACCGGCCCTGTTTCGAGATGGGTGAAGAATGCCCATACGCCCAGTGCTATATGACCGAGCAGCCCTGCAGCTGCCTGCATACCCACTACGACCAGCAAGGTCGAACCCGCTGGGTGCGCATCAACCTGTACCCACTGCGGGCAGATGATGGCAGCATCTATGTCGGCGAAATGATGGAGGAAATTGCCGCCCGTGACGAGATAGATGAGGAGAATGACGAGCGTCCAGTCGGTACCTCAAAAGCCTTCCTGCGCACCATCGAACAGCTCGAACAGGCGGCCAGAAGTGATGCACCGGTGCTACTGATTGGTGAAACAGGCACCGGTAAGGAGTTGGCCGCCAGTTTCATCCATCGCTATTCGCAACGCCATGCGCATCCTTATATCGCCCTCGACTGTACCGTGGTCACCGAGTCATTGTTCGAGAGTGAGGTGTTCGGCCATGAACGCGGCGCCTTTACCGGTAGTGCAGGCGCCAAAGAGGGCCTCTTCGAGGTGGCCGACGGCGGCACCCTGTTCATCGACGAGATCGGCGAGGCGACACTCAATATGCAGGCCAAGCTGCTGCGGGTCCTGGAACTGGGGCAGTTCCGGCGGGTCGGCGGCAATAAGACCCTGGCCGCCAATGCCCGCATCGTCTGTGCGACCAACCGGTTGCTGTGGGATCGGGTGAAGAGGGGAGAGTTTCGCGAGGACCTGTACTATCGCATTGCCTGTTTCTGTATCAGGATTCCGGCTCTGCGGGAGCGTCTGGATGATATTCCGGTACTCTGTGAAGAGATCCTGAAACGCATTTCCTATAAGACAGGTCGCCGCTATCTTTTGTCAGACGAGGCATTGCACTACCTGTCAGGTTATAGCTACCCGGGAAACATCCGTGAGTTGCGGAATATTCTCCAGGTCGCGGTGGCGCACAGCGCAGGCAGCCCGGGAGGGTTGATCACTGGAGAAAAGATTAAGCAATATCTGCGTATGCGCGATGAACTCGAGACCCAGCAGGTGGCCGGCGAGGTCTGTGAAATCAAACCCCCTGGCGAGATGGAACACAACCATAGTGCACCTGAAGCGAGTTTACAGGCCCCCGGGTTGCGGACATACAGTGAACCGAACAGGGTCATCACCGATCCGCCTGCAAAGGAACTTCCCAGCCTGAAAAATGTGGAAGCAGAGCATATTGCAGACCTGCTGCGTCTTTACCGGGGTAATCGCCGAAAGGCCGCCGAAGCCATGAGCATCAGTGAGCGCACCCTCTATCGGAAGCTGAAACGCTATGGCTTGAGCGACATGCGCTGAATGTTTGAATATTATTGACGAGTTGCACTTGCCCGATAAAATATCTGCACTATTGACCTCGAAGAAGTCATCAGGACTGAGCGTATAACGGATCGTTCTCATGTACATCGATCCGTTATCGCATCAGGCTAGCTGTCAATTTCCCTTCATCCACATCTGTTGTTGATTACTCCGTCTGAGGTTTCCCCTTGCCCACGTGACCCAGCTGAATGGCGATGCCTGCCTTAGCCAGGATAGTGAAGACCAGCGCTCCCATGGCAAAAATTCCGACGGATATGCCCAGTTCCTGCAGGGTCGGTGTGTATTCGAAGATCTCACCGAGCGGTGTGGGAATGAAGCCGGTGACCACCAGACCCATGCCTTTTTCGATCCAGATGCCGATAAAACCCAGGCCGCAGGCAATATTAAGCGTGACCATGTTGGTTCGGGTCTTGTGAATCATCAGCAGGACCATGGCGATTAGATTGAAGGCCAGTGCGGTCCAGATCCAGGAAGTCAATGCATCGAAACCCTCCAGCCCCAGGAATAGATAGTGGATCGAGGCCGCATGCTCCGTTTCATTGTAAAAATCAGTGAAGAGCTCGGATGCGACAAAATAGATATTGATCTGCATGGCGACCGTCATGATGATGGCCAGCGTGGAGATGACGCTTTGCTTGATGGGGTAGGCGGTGTAGCGACGCAGGACCTGCAGGATGACGATCATCAGGGCTGGACCGGAGACAAAGGCAGAGGCGATAAAACGGGGCGCCAGCAATGAGGTGTGCCAGAAGGGGCGCGAGATATTCGAGGAGAACACCCAGGCCGTCACCGTATGGATAGATATTGCCCAGAACATGGCGATGATCAGGACAAAGAAATAGCGGTTCAGCGGTGTCTCCTTGCCCTGATAATGGCGCCAGAGGATAACCATGGGAATGGCCAGGTTGAGCAGCAGATAGCCGTTGAGCACCAGGATATCCCAGGCGAGCATGGAATTGGGCCAGTTGAAACGACCGAGAAAAGGGATCACGTGCCAGAAGCGGTCCAGGCGCCCAATATCCACCGTGACGAAGGCCATAGCGACCAGCACCGCCGCCACGGCCATGCCCTCGCCGATCAGCACCACCGCCTTAAAATCCCTGCGGTGGAAGATATAGGCCGGGACGACTAACAGCACAGAAGCCGCGGCAATGCCCACGAAGAAGGCAAAGTTAGCAATATAGAAACCCCAGGATACTTGATCGCTCAGACCGGTGATGACCAGCCCATGGCGTAACTGGTCGCTATAGTTCCAGCCTCCCACCAGCATGAGCAGCAGCAGGCAGCAGATCCAGACCCAGTAGGCCGGTCCACCGCGCAGTGCAGCACCCAGCCCGTCCTTGATGAAGTGCAGGAAGCTCACGACCTGTGCCCTGGCTTCGTCGGTGTAGTACCAGAACTTGGGTTCAGTGCCTAACTCTTCTTTCAGGCGGAAAACCGTCTTGTGCTTCAGGATGTAACGGATCTCGCTGTCAGGGTCCAATAGATTACCGAACACCCGCGCACCGGTTGGACAGGCCTCCAGGCAGGCGGGCTGACGTCCCTTGCGTGTGCGCTGAGTGCAGAAATGGCATTTCTCGACCACCCCTTTCATGCGTGGCCGATTGCCGAGATAGTTGGTGTTTGGGTTGAGCTCAGCCGCTGGGATCTGCGGTTCAGTCCAGTTGAAGTGGCGTGCCCAATAGGGGCAGGCAGTCATACACATGCGGCAGCCGATACACCAGTTGTAGTCGATCACCACAATACCGTCATCGTCCAGCCAGGTGGCTTCTACGGGACAGGCCTTGACACAGGGTGGATTGTCACACTGCATGCACTGAACCGGCAGATACCATTTGCCCTCCACCGGCACGGTTTCCGAATCATAGTAGTGATCCGAGTGTTCCAAATTATGCTCGCCATTGTCCATCTCCAGCACCCGGATATACTGAACCTGAGAGTCACGGCCCAGATTATTCTCGCGCACACAGCCCGCAACGCACTCCCGGTAGCCCCGGCACTTGGAGATATTCAGGGCATAACCGAAATAGCTGCCCGGGATCGGCTTGGTGTCCTCACAGACGATATCCACGCCAAACTTACGTGCGGCCTTACGCTTGATCCGCTCCAGGGCAGCCTCCATCTCGTCATCCGTCATGCGCACATAGTGGTCCTGAAAAAAGTCACCCAGGGCATCCCGCATGGTGGACCCGCCCCAGGCAGGCTCGGTGACAGCTTTAGCGATGCCGACCGTGGCCACTGCACTGGTGGCGCCCACCATTCCCAGACGCTTCAGGAAATGACGACGCGCCAGGTCTGTATTACCTTTGTTTTTCCCCTGCTCGCCTGGCTCAGTCATCATTAGTCTCCTGATTCATTGTCCCATGTCGTTCCCACAGGTTCGGTTTGGGCCTGTTTTGCTTTTTCATAGGCGCTAACCCCGCCCGAATCGGTGGTTTGGGTTGGGGTGCTTTTGCTTCAAAGGGAGGAAAGTGTGGATTATGGCAATGCGTGCAGTTGTAGCGTTCCGCTTCACCTTGCCAGCCATTGATGCGCTTACCATGGGCGCCGAAATACCAATCTTTCTGACGGTTGGCGTGGCATTGACCACACAGCCGCCAGGATTCGTCAAAACTAATCTTGCCATCCCTTTCCGTTCGCAGCAGGTCGCGGTTTTCATCATCGTGGCAGGTCAGGCACCAAAAGCGGTCCTGGCCATGATTTAGGCCTACCCGGTGCACTGGGGCAAGTTCGTGGGGTACCGGGTTTGTCTTCCAGAACTTATGGCATTGGGCACAGGGATAGAAGGTAAGCGTGTGTTGACGGCGCTGCACCTTGGGTGGTGGCCGGCCAGAGAAGCGTGAATGGTTGTTACTCGCAGCAGGGGAAGGATCAGGGATAGCTGGGTCAGCAACAGGTTGGGTCTCACCATCTGCTACGATTTCGAGTCGATCTAATGCTACATCCGCCGGCAATTGGAGTGGCAGGCAAAATGCGATGAGCAGGCCAAATAGTCTGGTCACGAAGGGCCTCCTGGCACAGCTTGATTTATAAAGATCAGATAGAGACTATTTGAGCTTTAGTTTCACGTAGTGTGCCGCCAGATTGGCAATGTCCACATTCGTCAGCCCCTTGGATATCGCATTCATCACAGGGTCTGTTCGTTTATCCGTCTGGTATTCATACATCGATTTGACAAAATAACCGGGAATTTGACCCGCAATAAGCGGTATGGCCGGTTGCCCATCAGGCATGACTTTGCCTTCACCATTCTCGCCATGACAACCGGAGCAGAGTGCAGCCTTAGTAGAACCTTCCTGCGCATTGCCCAAAACGAGCAGCTCTTCTGCAGCCAGAGTGTTCGAAGATAGCGAGCAAAACAATATTATGCAGCACACAGTAGTTATTCGTTTGTTTTTCATTATTTTCTCCTCGTTTTTCCGCTTCCCCGGGTTGTTATGGGTTTGGAAATCAGTCGACACTTCACGAACTCATAGAGTGATTAATGATTTTTTTACGGTATCCGCCTTGCGGAGGATAAAATTCAGCCAACTATCCCTGTCGTGCGATTAAAAAAAGTACACCGACACAGACCGATATGAAGCCTGGTTGCCGGCGGGGAAATTCATTGAGAATGGTGTGAATTCTTTTATGTTTATTCTGAATCGTAGCTATTCATTTAGCTTAAGAAACTACCTGCAATGACGAGAGAACGTCAATTCGGGAATACCCATACGCACAGACTGTAGGGGTTTAAAATGGCAAGATCCGTTACTCTAAATCCTGTCATTGGGATTCAGAGTATTCAGGATTTGATGGCAAATGACTGATGCCAATTCACGGCCTCGAGATTTTTCTTAGCTGAAGAATTTTCCTTCGGCGCTGAGGCAGCAGGTTTTAGCAGAATCTTGATGGTGCAGTCATAGATGCAGGCAAGACATATTTAGATGTGGATTGCATGATAAAGATAAAACATCAGGTCACTGTAGGTTGATGACCGACACGGATCAGTCCTGATTAGAAATATTTTGCCAGGCTGATTTCGATATAGTCGTCTGAGCTGAATGCATAGAGCGGATCATCCTCCGGTACATCGATCCACAGCCTGACTTGGGCCGAGGCCTTCCAGGATGAACCCAGGCGACGGCTGGCCTCCAGATTGAACATCAGGGCGCTCGAATCCAGATCCTTGATCACGCCACTCAACAGTTCGCTGCTCTGTGCATCATTCGCAGTCAGCCGCAGGCCGAGGAACAGGTCGTTTTCAAAGGCTACCGGCGCTTCGTCGCCGCGATCGTCGTAAAGGTACTCGGCGAGTAACCCCAGATCCATGTCGGTCTCGGCGATGCCGACACGGGTGTATTCAAAGCCGCCGGTGGCGGCGTTGTAGGGATCATCCAGTCCGCCTCGGTGTAGCGCTTCGAGTTTCCACAGCCAGTCGCCCTTGGTGGCCTGCAGGTCGAGGCTGGTCTGATGGATGATCGCATAGTAGGGAGCCAGAACCGTCTGGCCGTCACTATTGAGTGTCGGGTTGAATGACGGATCGCGGCTGGTGCCCTTGAAGTGGGCGAGGCCGATGTCCCAGTCGCCGATGGAGTGGGACCAGCGGACGGCAAAGTCCAGATGTCGCTCCTCGCGGTCGGATTCATAGCTCGCCAGGTCGCTGTCGACCCAGGGGTGGCTGCGCAGCCGGCCCTCCTCACCGGGAAAGGTGCGCTCGCGAAAGCCAGGCAGGGCATACAGATCCAGAATACCCCAGTCCCGTTCCAGGGAGAATTTGAGCATGGGCTGGCCCAGCTTCTGTTCCCCGTCCGGATTCTCCACCAGGTCGGTCTGGTTGATGATATCCACCAGATGCAGCGCCTCGGTGACGCCCCAGAAGACCTTGCCGATACCTGCCCGCAGTTCCCACCTGTTGCCTGCATAGATCCACATCAGTTCACGAATGTCCGAATGGCTGCGCTCATCGTCCTGAGAGTCCCAGCGCAGGAACGGCGTGAAGGTCAGGCTTTGCCGCTCATCGTCCCAGCCATGGAAATACTCGGGTTCAACGCTGATGGAAAGCGTGTTGTCGGTTTGTTCCGCTGACAATGCCTCCTGGCAGAAGTAGCGTGCCTGGCCTTCAACATAGCCGGACCATTCACCTGCGCGCTACCGCCAGGTAACAACAGCACAGTGAGGCATGCAGCAGGCAACGTGATGACATTATCTGGCCCGTTTCAGGCTGTTCTGGGTGAAATCGGCATCTTTCAGGCCGCTGCGGAATTCGTACTTCTCCCAGGTCAGCAGGGTGCTCTTACCGGTCTGATGGTTCTCCATGAACATCTCGTCGGCCCGCCAGTATTGGTCCAGATACTGTTGATAGCCTCTGAACACCAGGGTCTTGAGCAGGGATTTCTTGCGGTCATAGAACTCGATCTGCAATGGGACGATATTCTGCTTGTCGATCCACACCAGCTGGCGGCTGTAGCCCGAGTTCTTGTCCACCGGGTCTCGCTCGATCAGAAAGCATGTCTTGCCGTCCAGCCCTCATCCTTGATATATTGGTAGGTGTACTTTTCGACTTCCTGGGAGGAGAATCTTCGTAGGCGAACTCACTGCCCATGAATGGGCCGGATTTGTTGCGCGAGGCAATACGTTTTACCCGTTTCAATGCCGGCAGAAACAGCCACTGGTCGTCGGCTCCGGTCTTGTGGGAGAAAGTGAGCAGGGCGGTGCCTTTAACGTCCCGGGGCTGGTCGAATACGATCAGGGTCTTGTCCCCGTCATCCCCACCTCAGAGACTGGTTTCGCATATGGCGCATGCTTTCCTCGCCCTGCTTGTTGCGCAGCAGCATGGTCATGGTGGCCTTGTAATTGATGAAGCCCGTGTCTCTGCGATCCGCTTCGGTGGCGATCTCCAGGCCCCTTCCTCTGGAGAGCGGTATTCAGGCCTGATCGGCAATAGCAGGCCAAGGGCGATGATATGAACATACAGTTTTATTCACTCTTTACCTCCAATTTCATCAACAGGGGCGGCAGAAAGAGAAATCGGCCAGCAATGCCAGACCGATGGTGATCGCTGTGAGCAGACCCATGCCGGCATTCAATTCGAAAGTGTGACAATGCCAGTATGCCAAAGCCGATCATGAGCACCAGTGAGGTCACCCACAGCGCGGTGCCCACCGTGGAGAATGCATAACGCACGGCATCTTCCGTCCGTCCATGCCCCTGTTCCCGCCGGGCGCGCAGAATATTTGCTTAGAAAATGCACCGTGTCGTCCACCACGATCCCCATGGTCATGCCGCTGACCACCGACAGGGCCAGTCCCACCTGGCCCACCAGCAGGCCCCAGATGCCAAATGCCATGCCGATCGGCACCAGATTGGGAATAAGACTGATGAGCCCGATTCGCAGGGAGCGCAGGGCGAAGATCAGGATACAAGAGATATCACCAGGGCCACGGTCGTGCCCTTGAGCATGGCCCGGATATTTCGGTGGCCGATATTGGCAAACATCATCGTCGGGCTTGCTCCCTCCACTGCATGAGCCGGTGTATTGTTCCGACCAGCCATGCCTGGGCATTCCCTCCAGTGGCCAGCATCGCCTCGGTGGAGATACTCTCCAGGGTCACCGTCATGCGGGTGGCCGATTTTTTGACATTGATCTGGTTGTTCAGATCCAGGCCGAATGGCAACGAAAACTCATACAGCAACAGGTACTGGGCCGACAGTTCCCGCTGTCCGGCAGCCGGTACCAGGCCGTCGTCATCGCCATGCAGGTTTTTGTTCAGCCGCTTCATGATGTCGGTGATACTTTCACATGCAGCACACCAGGCTGCTGCCGATACCAGTTGGCGAAATCCTCCACGTGATGCAGAAATTCCGGCTCGCTCACTCCGCCTGGCTCACCCGAGTCGAGCGAATATTCAATCAGATAAATGCCGGTCAGGTTATCCGTGCTGAAATCGGTATCCGTGCGGAATTTGATGGTTTCGTCGAAATACTCGACAAACCGGTCGTCCAGCTGGTTGCTGGGGATCTGCGGCGATAAGGAAAACGATGAGGGCCCCCATCGCCCAGAGCAGGCTGCGCTTATTGCGGATCACCAACTCCGCCAGACGGAGCATCGGCCAGACTGCCGCGAGTATCTCTACGCGGGTCTTCACCGGCAGGATCATCATCATTGCGGGCAAAAAAGTGACCGAGAGGAAAAATGCCAGCAACACCCCCATGGCCGCCATGTTGCCCAGGTCCCGAAAGGGCGGCGCATCGCTGAAATTGAGGCTCAGAAAGCCGATCGTCGTGGTCAGGGAAGTGAGAAAGACCGGCTGCAGATTGATGCGCAGACTTTCCATCATCGCCATCCCGTTTGTTCAAGCCCTGGACGCATGCCGTGCAGAAAATTCACCAGTATATGCACGCAGTCGGCCACCGCCAGGGTCATGATCACGATGGGCACAGTGGTGGTAGGTGGTGATATCCGGATGCCCAGCCAGCCGGTCATGCCCATGGTGCCGATGATCATCAGAATGATGATGATCAGGGTTGAGACAGTGCCGGGAATCGAGCGCAGCATCAATGCCAGGCTCATGATAACCGCCAGGAACATGGCCGGATAGAGGCTCTTCATGTCGCTTTGGGAGGCGCTCGCAAAGGCAGTTGTTCATCATCACCATGCCGGTCATGTGAATCTTTATCTGCGGGTGGGCGGCCTCGATCTGGGCCGCCAGCTTGCTGCGCGGCCTCTGCGACCTCGGGCACCTCGCTGAGCTTTTTGCCGGGCAGCTGGATGGTGACATTGACTCCGGTGACATGGGCGCTGGGAGAGATCAGGCGATTCACCAGCAGTGGATCATTGACTGCGATCTGGCGCTTGGCATCCAGCTCCTGGTCAGACAGATTGCTCGGGGTCGGTCACCAGATCCTCGACCACCAGGTCGTCGCCCTCGGCATAGGTGTACTGAAAGTTGCTCACGGAATCGACCCGCAGGGAGTAGGGCAGCTGCCAGGCCTCCTGGGTCAGTTCCCGCACCGCCTTGAGTGTCTCTCGTGTGAATACCTGTCCATCCTTGGGCACCAGAACAAACAGCACATTGTCGTTCTTCGAGTAGGTGTCCTGCAGTTGTTCAAACGCTGTGAGCTGCGGATTCTCTTTGCTGAAAAACATCCGGTAGTCATTACTGAACTCCAGCTTCTGCATGCCGGTACCCAGTGCCGCAGAGATCAGCACCGAGAGCAGAATGACCAGGTATTTCCAGTCCAGAATAAATGTAAAAAAACGATCTTTCATACGGAAAAGCCCTGTGATTTTTATATTTTCTTCTTGGCTCGGACTCAGCTGGCCAGACTGTCGAAATAGCTGAGCACGCCTTGGCCGCAACTCATCAGTGCTTCGCGACTCTGCGCGTTTTTGGCAATACTCATGCAGCCTTCCAGGGCGGCAACGATAAACAGCGCCGTATCGGCAGGATCGATATCTTGCCGAATCGAGCCTGTTTGCTGTCCTTCGCTGAGGGTTTCGGTAATGCTTTTCAGCCAGCTCTGATAGAGACTGTCGGTGCGCTGACGGAAACCCTCGTCAATGGGCGACATCTCCTGGGCCAGGTTGTTCAATGGACAGCCCAGTTGGATCTCCTGGTCATCGAGTTTATCAGCGGCCATGCTGACTGTCTGTTTCAAGCGCTCTATAGGCGGGACTGTCTTGTCACTCAGTGGTTCGATCCAGGTGGATACCAGGTGAGGGTTTATCCATTCGTCCAGAACTGCATAGCCTAACTCTTGTTTACTCCTGAAATAGTGATAGAGCGCTCCTTTGGTGAGCCCTGTCTTACTCAGAATGGCGTTCAGACTGGCTGCCTGAAACCCATGCAGATGTATTTCCGTATAGGCGGCTTTCAGCAATTCTTGCCGGGTCTTGTCCATGACTGATCAGAGAGAATTCTGTATAAGCAACATACCAACCAGTATGTATGGTGATTTTATCCCTGTCAATGCACAGTCTTTGACCCCAGCACTGCTTCTGCATGATGACCTGTTATGAATTACTCCCTATACTTGGCGGATCCTTGAGCCGCGAAATTAATCAGCCCAAAATGAACAGGAGAGTTGAATGTCTTTGTCTAATCAGGCAGCCCCCTCAAATACGGATGAACTCGGTGTTTCCGCCAAGGAGTTTCTTGCCTATTGCAATGCAGAACGAGAGCGGAGACTCAATTCGGGTGAAGCCTTCGACCAGCAGGCTTTTGACGAAGCGGTGGAGATTGTCTTACGCAAGCTCAGCGCCCTGGCTGAGGAGGGCTGGTCATGATCATTCACCGTATCAAAGCAAAGAATGTGCTCAAATATACCAGCTTGGAACTGAATGATCTGCCGGAACGCGGGCTGATCGCAATTACCGGCCCCAATGAGTCAGGCAAGAGCACCATAGGCGAAACACTCTGTTTTGCGCTTTTCGGCCGCACCTTCTCTCTCGACTATGACGATCTGGAAAAAGTCATCCATTGGGGTGAAACCCATTGTTCGGTGGAGATCGACTTCACCGCCAGTGATGGTAATAAATATACCTTGGATCGATTTCTCGATGATTCAGGTAATCACAGCGCACGGCTCGTCAAATTTGGCGCAGCTGCGGATCAAGAGCCGTTGGCGCGGGGTGTGGAAAAAGTTGCGGATCAGGTTTACGAACTGATCGGTTATGAATTCGAGGAGTTCATTGAGTCTTTCTATCTGGCCCAGCGGGAGATCACCACGCCTCATCCCCACAGCTATGCGGTGAAGACCATGGCCGGTCTGGTGACCCTTGAATACAGTGCGGCTGCTTTTCGCGATGAAGTGAAGGGAACCAAGGCTGCGATGGATGAGACGCGCAAAGAGGCCGACAATCTTGGCGATCAGATAGAAGAACTCGAGCTGGACCCGGGCTGTCTGCCGGGTCTTGAAACCGAGCGCGCTGATTATGCCTCCCGCCTGGGGGATACTAACCGTCAATTGTCTGTGCTGGACCAGGCTTCCATTGAATACCAGGATGCCTTGCCGAAACGGGAACGCGCTATAAAAGCGCGGGGCACGGCCAGTTTTTTCCGGTTTATTTTTCTCTTGCTGGCCCTCGTCAGCGGCGGCGCCTGGGTGCTGCTGAGCAAGTTGCCCGAGCACAACTATGCGGGTGAACTGAACAATCTATTGGCCACTGCCATACCCAACTGGGGTCAAGGGACGGTTATCTGGCTGCTCTATGGGGCAGCGGGTTTTCTGCTTCTGTTCATCCTGTTCTGGATTCGCCGCAGCAGCCAGAACAGCCAGTTGAACCAGCTGGCTGAGGCAGGCCGGGAGCTCGCTTCCGCATTGGACAGCCTGGAAACAGAACAGAGCCTGCAGGCATTAGCAGAAATAGAGGTAGAGGCAGAGCAAGAGGCGACCGGCGAAGCGGATGAAGTGTCGCAGACATCCGCGGCCCCAGAGACAGACGAGAGCAGCCCCAGTGCCATCCAGCGCAGCGGTCGACCTTGCGGCCCGTGAGAGACTCAGCCAAAGAGTGGCTGATTTACTGGCCGATTTTACCGAGGTCAGGGAAGGTGTCGGCAAAGAGCAGAACCTGCTCAGAGAACTTATCAACAAGCTCCAGGAACGGCTGGCGCAGTTGGACGGGGCAATCTCCCTGGAGCAATCCAGGATCGAAAGAGCGGAGGCCCTGGGTTCCATGCAGACGGATCTGTTGGAGAAGAATGAGGAGCGACAGCACTACGTCGATCGTTGCGGGCTCGCCGGGGAGCTGATTCAAGGGGCAATGCGCGAAGTCTCATTCCAGTTCAACCACAAGATTCGAGGCTTGGTCAGCAAGACGCTGCCGCTGTTCACAGACAACCGTTACGAGCACCTGCAGATCGATGATGATCTCACCGTGCGCGCCTTTTCCAGCGAAAAACGCGACTTCATGGATCTGGAAGAGATCTCCAGCGGCACCCAGCGGCAGATCATGCTGGCGGTCAGGCTGGCCCTCTCCCAGGAGTTGGTGGGACGCACGGTTAAGGCCAATCAGTTTCTGTTTCTCGATGAGCCGTTTGCCTTTTTCGATCAGGCCCGCACCCGCAGTTCTCTTTCCGTGCTGCCGACTTTGAGTGAACAGTTGAACCAGATCTGGATCATCGGGCAGGAATTCCCGATGGACCTGAATTTCGACCGGCATATCAAATGTGGCCGGGAATACAAGAGCCTGCCTTCAGCGGAAGTCTGAAGGAGAACCGGGGACAGCCATAGGAGGACAAGGAAATGCGCCGACTTTTTTTTCTCACACCGAACATCGCTTCCTGTCATGCAATCGTCAATGAGTTGGAGAATATTGGGGTGCCGGAACGTCATCTGCATGTGATTGCGAGTATCTCACAGGTCCTGGACGACCTGCCGGAAGCCGGCATCTTACAGAAGACCGAGCTGCTGCATGGGGTCGAGATTGGCGCAGGGCTGGGTGGCACGGCCGGGATCCTGGGAGGCTTGCTGGCGATGACTTTTCCACCCGCCGGGCTGGTTCTGGGCGGTGGCGCCCTGTTGGCGGGTGCAGCCGCGGGTGCCGGGTTTGGCGCCGTGGTCACGGCACTGCTTTCCAGCCATGAACACAATCATGATCTGGATAGCTTCCAGCGGGCTATCGAGCGGGGCGAGATCCTGCTGATGGTGGATATTCCGAAAAACCAGGTCGACGTTACCAAGGAGATGATCCTGGGGCATCATCCCGAGGCCAAGATTGGCGTGGCCAAGCTGCCAGGTTCCTGAGCATACCTGTACAGGGACAACAAGTTTTCAGCGATCCGGCTTTTCTGTTGATTGACTCTGCGTCTAATGGATTGCATCTATGATGCTTCTGTGCAGAGTCGCGCTGTCTGTGCCTGAATGATTGCTCTTCCTGTCTTAAGCGCACTTCCTGCGCTTCGCCAAGCCCTGGGCGATCAGCAACGAGCCGTTCTGACGGCCCCGCCGGGCTCCGGTAAAACCACCCTGGTGCCCATTGAGCTGCTCCAGGAATCCTGGTTAACCAAGAATAAAATCATCCTGCTGGAACCGCGCCGTCTGGCCGCCCGCGCCGCTGCGGCGCGCATGGCTGAACTGCTCGGTGAGCGGGTCGGTGAAACCGTCGGCTATCGGATTCGGATGGACAGTCAGGTGTCTGCCAAGACCCGCATCGAGGTGGTCACCGAGGGCATACTCACCCGGCGACTGCAGCAGGACCCGGAGCTCAGCGGGGTGGGTCTGCTGGTCTTCGATGAGTTTCATGAACGCTCGCTGCACGCGGACCTTGCACTTGCTCTGACCCTGGATGTGATGGCGGGCCTGCGCGACGATCTGCGCCTGCTGGTGATGTCCGCCACCCTGGATAGTGGGGCGGTCTCCAGCCTGTTGGGTGGTGCGCCGGTGATCAGTGCAAGCGGCCGCAGCTACCCGGTGGAGATCCGCTATCTGGGGGACCCGCCCGCCGGGCGCCGACTGCCGGATACAGTGACAAATGCCGTCCTCCAGGCAATCAAGCAGGAAGCGGGCGACCTGCTGGTGTTTCTGCCGGGTGTGGGTGAGATCCGTCAGGTGGCGGAACGGCTCAGAGGGCATTTCGAAAACAGCCCTGAGGCCCCGCGTATCTGCCCCCTGTATGGTGATTTGAGCAAGGTCGAGCAGGACCGGGCGATACTGCCGGACCCCCAGGGTCAGCGGCGGGTGGTGCTCGCCACTTCCATTGCCGAGACCAGTCTGACCATCGAGGGTGTGACCACGGTGGTGGACAGCGGCTGGTCGAGGCTGCCGCGCTTTCTGCCACAAATTGGTATGAGCCGGCTGGAGACGCTGCGGGTTTCCAGGGCGGCGGCGGATCAACGGGCCGGGCGGGCGGGGCGCCTGGGACCCGGTAAATGCTACCGATTGTGGAGTGAGCAGCGTCAGGCGAGCCTCTCGGCACAGCAGCCTGCGGAGATCCTGGAGGCGGACCTGGCACCCCTGGTGCTCGATCTGCTGCAATGGGGGGTGGCCTCTCCGGATGAACTGCAGTGGCTCGATCCACCACCCAAGGGCGCCTATGCCCAGGCCTGTGATCTTTTAAGATCTCTGGGGGCGCTGGATGCAAAGGGACGTCTGACCGCTATGGGCAAGGCGATGTCGAGGCTGCCGTTGCATCCCCGTCTGGCGCACATGTTGCTGCGCGCAAGCCGTCCATCTGCCAGCAAGCTGGCCTGTGATCTGGCCGCATTGCTGAGTGAGCGAGATATCCTGCTGCGGGGTCAGCAGATTGCCGGCAATGTAGATGTGGAGTTTCGCTTGTCCCTGCTCGAAAAATGGCGCGCAGCAAACCGGCCGCGCAGCATGCAGGGGCTGGACACTCCGGGCTGTCGCCGGGTGGATCAGCTGAGTCGGCAGTTTCAGCGCTTGCTGCAGGAGACTGACCTGCCGGATGCGGAGGTCTCGCTCACGCTGCAGGGCCTGCTGGCGATGAGCTATCCGGACCGGATCGGCAGGCAGACCCGGCATGGGCGTTTTCAACTCTCCTCGGGCCGGGGAGCCTGGATCGCGGAGGACGATACGCTGGCCGGCGCCCCTTTTATCGTAGCTGCCCAGTTGGATGCGGGCAGAACCGAAGGGCGCATCCAATTGGCCGCATCGATCAGCGAGGGTGAATTGCGTCGCTTACCCGATTTGCCCCTGGAGCTGGTTGATTTGGTCGTCTGGGACAGGGAAAAACAGCTGGTGGTCGCGCATCGCGCGGAACGCCTGGGCGCAGCTGCAACTCTCTTCGAAACCGCTGCGGGATGCTGATCCCGAGGCGGTATCAACAGCCATGCTGCAAGGCATCCGGGAGATGGGCATAGATTGCCTGCCCTGGAACAAGACCAGCCGGCAATGGCGCAACCGGGTGACCTGCCTTGCCGAGTGGCAACCGAATGCGGGATGGCCCGAGCTGACCGACCAATGGTTGCTGGAGCATCTTGAGGAGTGGCTCGCCCCCTGGCTGGTTGGGATCAAACGCAGAACTCAACTGCAGAAGCTGAATCTGCTGAGCATCCTGCAGGGCCGGTTGACCTGGGATCAGCTCAAATTGATCGAGCAGGCCGCCCCAACCCATTTGCAGGTGCCCAGCGGATCTAAGAAACGCCTCGAGTATGAGCCGGGGTCGATCCCGTTGCTGGCAGTGCGTCTGCAGGAAGTGTTCGGTTGGACTGAGACCCCGAGGATCTGCCAGGGCCAAGTGCCGGTGGTGATGCATCTGCTGTCACCAGCATCGCGGCCGATTCAGGTGACACAGGATCTGCATGGCTTCTGGGAGCGCACCTACAACGAGGTGAAGAAGGAGCTGAAAGGCCGCTATCCCAAACACTACTGGCCGGATGATCCCTATCAGGCAGAACCCACCGCCCGGGTGAAAAGAAGAAAACCCGGCTGACACCTCGCCGATAAAACTCTGGGCAGTATTACTTCTTGTCCTTCATCAGATTTGCCAGATCCGCGAATGGGTTGTGGGTGGTGGTGCTCTGTTGCTTGCCGGATGCGGCGTCGCCATGCTCGGAATCGATATGGCGAGAGTGTTCGTTGTCGTGGCAGTAGACGCACAACAACTCCCAGTTGCTGCCGTCGAGGGGATTGTTGTCGTGGTTGTGATCCCGGTGGTGCACCGTGAGCTCACGCAGGTTGGCGCGGGTGAATTCTCGGCTGCAACGCCCGCACACCCAGGGATACATCTTCAGGGCTCGCTCGCGATAGCCCAGCTCGCGTTGTTCCCGGTCACGCCGCGCCTCGGCGACGATACGATCGAGTTTGTCGGAAGAGGTTTCAGAAGCCATGGCATTCACTCGGTTGTATTGAAGGTACTTCCCTGGGTCTGTGATAGCTGGTCTTCAACCCGCTGCAGTTCCTCTGCGGTGTTGATATTCACAAACAGCTCCGGAACGTCGGAAAAATCGGCCCAGGCCAGCTTCCTGCTCTTGAACCAGCGGTGTACGGCCCTGCCGCCGGTGCTGATGTACTCAGCCAGCGGTTGCCGCAGTGATCGCTTGAGCAGGGCATAGACCGGATGCAGCCGATTGCCGTCGTGGACGCAACTGATCTCGGCATCTTTTTCCAGCATGGCGTTTTGTAGGCGTTTATGCAAATTAGCGGGCAGCCAGGGGCCGTCGCAAGGCACACAGAGCAGGAACTCGGATTCTGTTGCCTGCAGCGCCGCCAGCATGCCGGCCAGGGGGCCTGGATAATCCGCAACGGGATCGCTGATCACTGGATAGCCATAGCGCTGGTACTGCTCGATATTGCGGTTGGCACTGATGATGATCGAGTCTACCTGAGGACGGATGGCGGCGATGACATGTTCGATCAGGGAGCGTCCGTTGAGCCTGATCAGCCCCTTGTCCCGGCCATCCATGCGGCTTGCCTGGCCGCCGGCCAGTATCACCCCTGTGGTCTTCTCAGGCTGCATTATGACTAGATTTCAACCAGAATCTTTTCCAGAAAGCGTTTCAGGGTGACCGGTTCGAAGGGTTTGTCACAGATCGCTGAAACCCCGGATTTCTGCACCGCAGCCAGGCGGCTCTGATTCGATTCACTGGTCACCATAAGGATGGGGATGCCGGGCTGATTGCTGTTGGAGCGGATATAATCCACCAGCTCCCGGCCATCCATTTGCGGCATGTTGTAGTCGCATATCACCAGGTCAAAGTAGTGTTCGTTGATCAACCGAGCGCCTTCGATACCGTTTTCGGCCTCACTGATGCGCTCCACGCCCATCGCCTCGAGGATGCGCCGCAGATGATTTCTCGACATGCGGCTGTCGTCCACCAGCAATACCTGTAATGACTCGGTATCGACATCATCAATTTCGAGGTTCGGGGCCTCCAGGTAATCCAGTGTCGATTTCAGGGCAATCTCCAGCTCATCCTTGCTGAAGGGTTTGGGCAGGATAGCGATAGCGCCGGCCTGGCGGATCGGGTCGAGGTAACGGAAACGGGTCTCGCTGGAGATCAGGATGAACGCCGTTTCCATCAACGCGTCATCCTCCCGCATGGCATGCAGCAGGTCAGTGCCGGTCATGTCCGGCAGATAGAGGGCGCTGATCACCAGATCGGGCGGTGTGCGGCGTATCTCTTCCAGTGCCTCCTGACCCTTTAATAAAGTGTCGAAGGTAGAGACACCGAGTTCCCTGAGGTAATTTTCGATAATGTGCTGCTGCACATGCGAAGGCTCGACAAGAATAACGGTGATCTCTGTGATATCCATCTGACTGCTGCCGATCATGATAATCAAGCTATTAATATAGCAGCCAGAGCTGATCCCGGGGAGAGCCCGGCAACTGCGGCTTTTATCTCACCTCAAGCCCCCGTAGAATTGCCACTTTAGAGCTGAGATAAGAGGATGGCCTGTGAAACTGAGTGCAGCTGAGTTCCGGGACTGGGAGCACAAGTCGGTGACCCTGATGGGCATGTCCGGAGTCGGCAAGACGCGCCTGTCGAATATTCTGCGTAACAGCGATTGGTTTCACTACTCCGGGGATTACCGCATCGGCACCCACTATCTGGATGAACCGATTCTCGACAGCATCAAGGAGCAGGCGATGCAGCTGCCCCTGTTGCGGGATCTGCTACGCTCCGACTCCATCTATATCCGCAACAACATTACTGTCGACCACTTAAAACCGGTCTCCACCTTCATGGGCATGCTGGGCAATCCGGAACTGGGCGGCATGTCGCTGAAGGAATTCAAACGGCGTCAGCATCTGCACCGGGATGCGGAGATTGCCGTGATGCATGATGTGCCGGCCTTCATTCGCAAGTCCCAGATGCTGTATGGCTATAAGCACTTCATCAACGATGTGGGGGGCAGCCTGTGCGAACTGGAGGAGCCCGGGGTCATCGAATTGATCGCGGAACACACCTTGATCCTATACATACGCGCCACGGACCAGGATGAGCAACAACTGATCGGACGTGCTGTGAGCGATCCCAAGCCGCTCTATTATCGAGAGTCCTTTCTGGACGAGCGGCTGGCGGAATACATGCAGGAGAAGGAAATCTCCTACGTGGCCTTGATCGATCCGCGGGACTTTGCCCGCTGGGTGTTTCCCCGCTTGTTTCGTTCCCGCATCCCACGCTACGAGGCGATCGCTGCGGAACAGGGTTATACCGTATCCACCGACGAGTTGAGCCAGGTTGAGAATGAGGCTGATTTCCTCAATCTGCTGGTGCGCGTCATCGAGAGAGAGTCCTGATATGCCACTGGTTGCACATACCGAACTACCCAGCTTCAAACGTCTGCGGGCGGAGGGGCAGAATGTCCTGACCCCCGAACGCGCCACCCATCAGGTGATCCGCGAACTGCACGTGGGGCTGCTCAACATGATGCCGGATGCAGCCATCGAGGCCACTGAACGGCAATTCTTTCGCCTGGTGGGAGAGGCCAACCCCATCGCTCAGTTCTTCGTCCACCCCTTCACCTTGAAGGAACTGCCGCGCAGCGAAAAGGCCCAGGCCCACATCGACGCCTATTATGAAACCTTCGAGCAGATCAAGCAGGATGGTCTGGATGCATTGATCATCACCGGAGCCAATGTGACCCATCCGGATCTCTCCCAGGAAGCGTTCTGGGAGCCGTTGATCGAGGTGGTGGACTGGGCCTATGAAAATGTCACTTCGGTACTCTGCTCCTGCCTCGCCACCCATGCGGTGATGCAGTTTCACAATGGCCAGGCCCGCACCCCAAGAGAGGGGGACAAGCTTTGGGGAGTGTTCAGTCACAGTGTGATGGATCGCAGTCACCCCCTGGTGAACGACGTCAATACCCTGTTCGATGTGCCGCACTCCCGCTATAACGAGATCAGCCGCGAGCAGTTCGATCAGGCAGGGGTCAAGGTGTTGGGCGAGAGCGAGGAGGGCGGTGTGCACCTGGCGGTCAGCCGGGATGGGCTGCGGGTGGTCTATTTTCAGGGCCATCCGGAATATGACACCATCAGTCTGTTGAAGGAATACAAGCGCGAAGTGATGCTCTATGCGGCGAGCAAGCGCAAGGACTATCCGCCTTTTCCGGATAACTATTTTTCCCTGCGGGATCAGGCGATCCTCAATGAGTATCGTGACAGGCTGGAAGCAGCGCTCAAGGCACAGGGCGAACTGCCGGAGTTTCCTGAAGATTTGATTACCCCGTCCCTGCACAACACCTGGCACGATACCGCAGAGGCGGTGATCGGCAACTGGATCGGGCTGGTCTACCAGGTCACCAACAAAGACCGCAAGCTTCCCTTCATGGAAGGCGTCGATCCGGATAATCCGTTGAACCTGTATGTTTGACGCCATCCTGCTGGATATGGATGGGGTCCTCTATCATGGGGACCGTCCATTACCCGGTGCAGTCGAATTCCTGCAACGAATCCAGCATCGTCCTCATCTGTTCATAACCAACAATCCGATCCTGTCACCGGCTGAAGTGGCTGAAAAACTGGCGCGCATGGGACTGCCGAAACCTAGGCCTGAACAGATCATCACCTCGGCCCAGGCTACAGCACGCTGGCTGGATAAACAGAAACCGGGGTTCCGTTACTTTGCGGTGGGCGCCGACGGGCTGCATCAGGCCCTCAGGCAAGTGGGTACTGAAGACTCGAAAAAAGCCGACTTCGTGGTAGTGGGTGAGGGGCCCGGACTCGACTTCGAGAGCCTGACCACAGGCATCAACCTGATCGTCAAACAGGGCGCAAGGCTGGTGGCCACCAATCCGGATATCAATGTGGATGCCACCATCGATGGCGAACATCGGTTGGTACCTGGCGGCGGCGCGCTGGTCGCGCCGTTCGCGGTAGCCAGCGGCGTGGAGCCAGTGATTATCGGCAAACCCAATCCGCTGCTGTTCGAGATGGCCCTGGAACAACTCGGCTGCCAGCCGGAGCAGTGCCTGATGATCGGCGACCGTCCAGATACCGACATCGCCGGTGCCGCCGCCCTGGGTATGCAGACCGCATTGGTCAGAACCGGTCGCTTCGCGCCGGGAGCACCCTGGCCGGAAAATCTACCCCGTGCGGATTGGGATGTGCAAAGCCTCGGCGAACTTGGTCAGCTCTGCAGCTTGTATTAAGCGCAACTCACTGACCGGTGTCAGATCATCTTATGTAGGGTGCGCCGCGCGCACCGCCGCTCAGCAGGAATGTTGCAAGGTCACTTCCTCCATCCAATCTCCCGTGACATGGCTGCACCCTTAGGCGGCCGTTGTGTCGTTAACGGACCCAAGGATAGCAATGCCCTTAAGGTGTACCAAACAGTACGGTATTTATAATACAACCGCTGCGCAGATTTACTCTCGCCGGGAAATGGATTGCTGTTCCGAAAGAGATTGATATAACTTGACGGTATTGAATGGGATATTCAGCATGACATGATAGGCATATATGTACATTTTGCTCAATTGTGGGGGTATGCTGCAGGATAAATGATATAGCGCCTATGATCTGTTCAAGAAATGGATTCTATAGATGTGTTTATGTGAGTCTGTAGAATAATTGGTTAGGCATCAACAGGAAATCACACAGTGATAATAAATGGTTCATGTTTTTGTGGTGCCGTGAGGTACAAGGTAGAAGGGAAGCTGCGTGATGCTCGTTCTTGCCATTGTTCCATGTGTCGCAAAGCTTTCAGTGCACAAGCTTCTGCATATGCACAGGTAGAGCCAGAAGAATTTTCATGGGTAAGTGGTGAAAATTTACTAACCAGTTACGAATCTAAAAAGGGCGCAGGATTACTTTTTTGCAGCATATGCGGCTCAACACTGTGTGGCACACATGAGGGCAAGGTACATGGAATTACTTTAGGGTGTTTAGACGGTGAGCCAGACATAGAGCTTGGAATGCATATATTTGTTGGTTCTAAAGCCTCCTGGGAGACCATTCCCGAGGGGGTTCCTCAATATGAAGAATGGCCACCGGAAAATGCCTGACAAGGCAAATTAAAGGTAATAGTGGACAGACCACGTTTATGTGGTCATCGGTGGAGTTCGGCAGAAGGACAGCCATAGGGGTCAGGTCTTGCAATCATGCATATCTCTACTATTAATAGGGTATGAGCAGACCTTTAAGGCTTGAATTTCCTGGTGGACTTTATCATGTCACTTCCCGCGGTGATCGGCGGGAAGCTATCTATTTGAATGACGATGACCGCTATAAATGGCTAGAGTTATTCAGCCAGGTTTGTAAGCGCTTCAATTGGAGGTGTCACGCCTACTGTCTGATGAGCAACCACTATCATGTCGTCGTCGAAACTGTTGAAGGCAATTTGTCCAAAGGGATGCGCCAGTTGAATGGCGTTTACACACAATACTTCAATCAGACTCATCAACGGGTCGGGCATGTTTTCCAGGGAAGATATAAAGGGATCATCGTAGATAAAGACAGTTATCTTTTAGAATTGTCACGTTATGTGGTGTTGAATCCTGTTCGTGCGAAGCTGGTGAGGAAACTAGAAAAATGGCAATGGAGTAGTTATGGAGCAATGCTAGGTGAGCAAAGCGTACCTGATTGGTTGGAGACAGACTGGCTATTGAGTCAATTTAGTGTCCAGCGGAAACGAGCCATTGCGAAATATAAAGATTTTGTGCGTGCGGGGGTGGGATTGCCCAGTCTTTGGACAGAACTATCAAAGCAAATCTATTTGGGAGATCAGCATTTTGTAAAAAAAATGCAGGAAAAGCTGGATAAAAGAGGAGACCTCAGTGAAATCCCACGTGCTCAATATCGTCCAAAGGCAAAGACATTAGAGCAGTATGAATTAGAATTTGAGGACAAAAAACGTGGCATGGTTGAAGCGTACTCTTCAGGTGATTATACGATGAAGGAAATCGCGGCACATTTTAATGTGCACTATTCGACGGTGAGCAGAGCCATAAAGAAAGCTGAAGCGGATCAGCTAAATGGTGACCCCTGCTCCTCTGTGACCCCTGTTCTCGGTCAACATACATAATTTACAGACTCATGAAAAAGGGGCACAGGCTGTGCCCCTCTCATTGAATCTTGGCCTCCAACAGCGCTAGTTATTATTTGGACTCCATTGCTCCGACTTCACCTTCAACTGGGGCAGGTACCGGAGCATCAGCTGCTGATGCATCACTCCCGCCAATCTCACTAGGATCGTCAACCTGAGTCGCGTTGGTGACGCCATCACCTGAGATTTCCGGCTTACCAAGCATTTTCTGCTCCATGAGCTGAGGAGTCGGCGCGGCGTCTGCAGCACCTGCGCCTGCATTGCCTCCACCTTCAGCAAGAACGGCAGTTGAACCGACTAACATACAAGTTCCAATTAATGTACTGATGAGTTTCATCTTTAATCTCCAAGCTAAGGTAAACAATTGATCCTGTTCGATTGAAGCAGCATTGGCTACAAAACAGGATCTGCTTTCCGCAATCGCGTATGAATACCCGATTCGGATATTCTTTGCAGGCTATGCTTCTTTTCTCTTTTGATGTAGAGAAAACAGATTTCATTTCCTACGTGATTATTCTAAATGAAAAATAATTCTCTACTGCTTCCTACGTCACAGGAATGGGTACTCGTTCGCTTACAAGTATTAAGGGAAATAGTCAGCTTGGTATGTCTGAAAAATTTAGGGGGAAATGGCTATAAATTAAGGAGTTGAGATAATAAACTAATTGCTATGAATGGGATAAATTGTAATGAAGTAATAAAAAAGTATTAAGATAATAACAGATATCTAAGAATAAAATATTTTCCTCTAAAGGAAATAAGAGATAATAAATATTAGTTAAAAAGCTGTGTTTATTTATTGTTCAATTAAATAAGCAGTACAGAAGACTGGTATGCCTGGAACGGAATTATGCAGTTCTGACTTTTCAGTTTATTCGACCCGATCAAGGATAAAAGAGTGGGAGGTTATAGGAATAGGGGAATACGCGGTAATGCCAGTGGGGACAAAAAATACAGTCAGAGAGTTTTACAATTGACATCAACATTACAGAATGGAATGAATCTGTAAGAAAAAAATAGTTGTTTATCCGCTCCACCTCCAAGTTACCATAAATAAAAGACCTATCTTGCTCTTACCTATACCTCGGGAAGCATCCCCGGTTATCCCAGACTGGATGCTGTCATTTGTAGATAAGCCTTGCTTCACGAAACGAGGGCTCCTCCCGTCCACAACTGAAGAGGAATAGATCTGTTCCCGATGAGAGAGGTGGCTGCGGATGAATAGCCAATAGGGCAAAAGGATGGCACCATTTCAACTTTCTATTTATTATCCGTGATATCTGACCTTGCCTATTCTTTACTATATCCATGATCCGATGTGCAGCTGGTGCTGGGCATTCCGGCCAACGCTGCTGCAGCTTCGAGAGAGTCTCCCGGACAGCATCGAATTCAGACAACTGCTGGGTGGACTGGCCGAGGACAGTGATCAGGCGATGCCGGTTGCCATGCGGCAACAGATTCAAGGTACCTGGAAGCGGATTCAGGAGCGACTGCCGGATACCCGCTTTAACTTCGATTTCTGGACTGTCAATCAACCCCGTCGTTCCACCTATCCCGCCTGCCGGGCGGTCATCGCGGCCCGGCAGCTCGATTCCGAAAAAGATGCCGGCGATGATCCTGGGTATCCAGGAGGCCTACTATCTGGCGGCAAAGAACCCTTCGGATGATGAAACGTTGGTCCAGATTGCAGTGGACATAGGTCTGGATGTCGGTCGCTTTTCATCATTGCTCAATGCCCCTGAGACACAGGCCAAGTTGGAGGCTGAGATTCAGCAATCCCGTTCTATGGGCGCCAGCAGTTTTCCGTCCCTGGTGTTACAGCAGGGGGAGGGTAGCTTTTGGCCGGTACCGGTGGATTACCTGGACATAGGTAACATGCTCGATACCATTACGATGATCCTCGATTGACTTATGGCGGCTGGACGGTAAGACTTCCGCAATATGCAAAACCAGCAACAACTCGACAAACTGCGCAAGGATATCGTCTTCAATGCCTCCCTCGGCGGTGAGGATTTTCTGTTTCACTCAACCTGGGGGATCTTTTCACCCCGGGAGATCGATGAGGGCACCCGCCTGCTGGTCTCTTATCTGGAGATAAGCGCCGATGATGACTGCCTCGACTTAGGCTGTGGTTATGGGCCAATCGGATTGTTCATGGCAAGACAGGCTCCCCAGGGCCACACTTTAATGGTGGATAAGGATTTCATGGCGGTGGATTACAGCAATGCCAACGCCAAGCGGAATCACCTCTCCAATGCCCGGGCCCTGTTGAGTAATGGTTTCGACCATATCGACCCGCAGCGGCGTTTTGATGTCATCGCATCGAACATACCCGCCAAAGTGGGTAAGGAGATGCTGAGCCTCATACTGCATGATGCGAAGGATCGTTTGAAAAAGGATGGCCGACTCTATCTCGTCACCATCAATGGCTTGCGCCAGTACATGAAACGAAATCTAAACGAAGTCTTTGGAAACTACGAAAAGCTCAAGCAGGGGCGTGCCTATACGGTAGCCCTCGCGTATAAAACCGACTAGCTTGAGTGACCTGAACTTTGTGGTCCTTTTTCCGCAAGCTTGCCCAGTACATGTGATACTGCCGCCATGGCGAAAGTGGCGGTTACGGTCATCGCGGAACCATAACCTCCGCAATTGAGTGACCCCTCCACAGCGGTTGGCTTGTCCATACAGACTGCGCCCTCAGCAGTCGGGTAAACCTGCTGTTCCGTGGAGTAGACGGAAGGTACGTTGAAACGGCGTTTGGGGTTGCTTGGAAAACCAAATTCACGTCTCAGCAACTTACGGGTTTTCGAGAGCAGCGGGTCTTGTTCGGTCCTGCTCAAATCGGCCAGCCGGATCCGTGTGGGGTCTTTCTGACCTCCGGCGCCACCCAGGGTGACAATGTCGATTTTATGGCGGCGACATTGAGCGATGATTGCAGCCTTGATGCGAAAACTGTCGATGCAGTCGATCACGAAATCAAAGCCTCCCTCTGTGATGAGTGAGGTGTTGTCGGTTTCGATAAATGCCTCAACCGCCTCAATTTGGCATGCTGGGTTGATGAGTCGTGCTCGCTCGGCCATTGCGGAAACTTTAGCCCGGCCGAATTCACCGTCCAGCGCGGGCAACTGACGGTTTACGTTGGATTCTGCAATATGATCCAGATCGTAGAGTGTTAATGCGCCGATACCGCTGCGCGCAAGCGCCTCGACTACCCAGGAACCCACCCCTCCAATCCCAATCACTGCAATATGGGCGCTGGTGAAATTAGCCAGGCCAGATTGACCATAGAGCCGGGCAATACCACCGAAACGCCGCTGAAAATCGTAATCAGCCATGTCAGGGTTACCAGTTAATTGATTCAATAATGCGTAACACCCCTACTACCATCTACCCATAACTACGCATTTCGAGTTTCGACTCAACAACCACACTTAGGTCATGCTGTTGCAGATCTGAAAATGTATTTGAAGGTGTTGGCGATGATCGAAGATAAAAAACGAGAAGCCCAGTATATTGAAGAAGACTTCTCATATGAAGCCGAACTCAAGCGGAAAGGGCTGATAAGTGCGCATTGCCTGAATGAGGAAAATGCACGTTTTGCCAACTCACCGGGTATCAGTGTCAATAACAGGGATGAAGGCTTTGTACCAGCCTTTCAGAATAATCACAACGGTTGCTGCAGGATATCTCGGTTCGCCGATGGGCGGCCCGCACCGATTCATATTCTTGAGGGTTTGCCTGAGGAGTGGATCGAGGCGAGGGAATCAAGCGGGCAGGCGATCCGCGCATGTCGACAGATTGTCTCTGGCTTTGTGCGCAATGGGCGTTTTTATACCCGGGGTGAAGCCTCTCAATTCATCCTCAATCAAAGCGCTGCCTTGACAGAGGACGATTGCAAGTTGTCCTGATCATCGAACCTGGATCAGTCAGTCATTCATCCTGAGAAGATCAAGCTTCTTCATGGATCACAAGATCGTTATAGGCATGCCAGGTTGCATAACCGATGACTGGCATGGAAATGATGAAACCCAGATAGAAGGTCAAGAAACCCAAGCAGACAAACATCACGATCAGTGAGGCCCAGAGCATCAATGGACGGGGATTCTTCAATACCGCATTGTAGCTGGTGGCAATGGCGTTCGGCACATTGGTATCCTGGTCAATGAGCATCGGAATTGAGATCACGGTGATACAAAACACAGCCAGTGCAACTAGGCCACCGGATATTATTCCTGCCGCGAGAAAAGCCGGGCTGTCACCGGACAAAAACAGGGTGGGAATGAAATTTTCGAAGGTCAGCACCGCGCCGGAAAAGAAGATCGCAAAAACCAGATTTGCAATCATCATCCAGAATACGAGTACGACCATGAGCACTAAACCCATGACCACCAGGTTGAATGGGTTTTGTCTGCAATTTTTACAGGTATCCTTGAAACTCGCTTTTTCTCCTTTTTCCAGCTTGCGGCTCATGTCGTAGAGAAAGACCGCCAAAATCGGCGCTATCAGGAAGAAACCGGCAGTCAGCGGCGGGACTAGAAAGAAAAAGTCGCTGGAGAAGACCAGCGTAGTTAACAGGATACTGGCAACAAAGAATACCAGGCCATAGCCAATACTGATTCCCGGTGCTCTTTTAAAATCATTCCACCCGGAAGCAATCCACTGCCAGGGGTGATCAAGGGTGATTTCTTGGATATTAGACGGCATTACAGGGTTCTCCTGAATAGCAACAGTTACTTGTGTCATTGAATTCCTCTCGGTTCGTCCTCGAACACAATGTACTGCGCAGTGTCCATGAATAATCAAGTCGTTGATAATAAAGTCTGTATGGGACAAAAACAAATGTTTTTGAATATGATTATCATTCCTGTTTGTTTGTAGGGCAGAAAATCTATCCTACTGAATTTTAATTAGAAACAGCGAATGTCCTGGGTTTGATTTTATGGCCCATTTGTTGAATTCATGCATTTCTCTGAATAGAGTCAGACGTATTCAAATGTGACCCGTGTCAGGTATTGATCGTCCATCAATCCAAAGGGTTATAGACATGGTGATTCAACCCTCCATTAGTCTTCTGGGCACGGCGCATGAAAACGCCTGAGTCTGATCCATTCAATAGGCTTCCGTAATGGTAATGAAGTCATCAGCCATCTCGCGCGCATCATGCGGAGGACTGAACAGCGCGTGATAACGGCCCTGGGGGTCCACCAGAATGATTGAAGCCGAGTGGTCCATCACATAGCCCAGCGCACTCTTTTCAGTCGCCACTTTTGCATAAAGGATACCCAGGGGTTGCGTGAGCCTCTGCAGTTCTTCATCACTGCCTGTGATGCCGATGTACGATGGGTCAAAGTAGTTCAGGTATTCCGCCAGGCGCTGCCGAGTATCTCGTTCAGGATCGATGGATACGAATGCAACCTGATAGGGCGATGCTGCTTTGAGCAAATCCAGCTGTTGATCCATATTGGTGAGCATCGCCATGGTGGTGGGGCAGATATCCGGGCAGTGGGTATAGCCGAAGCTGATGAAGGTCCATTGCCCCGACAGGCGTTGATTATCGAAGACACTGCCTGTTTGATCCTTCAGTGAAAAAGGCTTCAGTTGTTTCAGTTGCGGCAGTAGGGTGGCCGTCTTTGTCGCAATCGGCGGCGCCTGTGAGACAGTAGGCGATGGTGAATAGTTGAGCCAGACAAACAGGCCGAGGATCAATGCGATGATCCCGGCAATCATAAAGGTGAGGTTTTTTCCCATGTTATTTCCTTGCGCCATGGCTTGCGGGCTCATGGCGATGTGTAATCCAGACGGTTGCGACCAGGGTCAACAAGAGCAGGGCTGCCCCGCCATTGTGGGCGACGGCTACACCCAGGGGTAGATGACCAAGTACATTAGTGATGCCCAGGGTGATCTGCAGGCAAAGTATCCCCAGCATGAGCAACCCGAGTCGCCGTATTGTAACCGGTTGAGGTCGTCCAATCAGGCGCAAGGAGAGCAAACCGACAACCAACAGGGTGATCAGTGCGCCTATCCGGTGAGTCATGTGTATGGCGGTTCTTGCGTCCGCCTCCAGCACACCGAACTCATAGTTGACTCCCAGGCCGCGCCAGATCACAAAGGCTTCCTTGAAGTCCATGTCTGGCCACCACTGGCCCCCATAACAGCTAGGGAACTCACTACAACCCAGGGCTGCATAGTTGGTACTGGTCCAGCCACCCAATGAGATCTGCAGGAGTACCACGGCCAGGGAGATCAGCAGTAGTTTGCGGTTCGTATTGGACAGGGTGATAGGTTGGGATGTCGATGCGGGCTTGAGCTTGAGTACCAGTAAAACCAGCAGGGCCAGCGTGGCAAGCCCCCCGAGCAGGTGGGCCGTGACAATGGCTGGTTTTACCAGCAGGGTTACCGTCCACATGCCCAGCGCGGCCTGAAAGACGACTAATACAAGCAGTATCGAGGGGAGTAAAAGCGGTTGATTTGCGGCTTTTCGATTGCGCCAGGCCAGTATGGCCAGTAACAGAATAGCCAGCCCGAGACTGCCAGCCAGATAGCGGTGGATCATCTCTTTCCAGGCCTTGCCACTGTGCAGTGGTCGATCCGCATAGCTGCCGTCCAACGCGCTTTGCTCGGAAGGCGCCACAAGCTGGCCATAACAGCCGGGCCAGTCGGGGCAGCCGAGTCCAGCATCGGACAGACGTACATAGGCACCCACCAGAATCACGCTGAAGGCGAGCAGGCTGGTAAACACGGCGAGCAAGAATTGGGTTTTTGGTGGTTGCATCTTCAGGTTCTGCATGGGAGGCTCTCGGGAAAATTACCCAGACTCAAGATGGACGGCATAACTTGAAACAACTTGCTGAAAAAGATCTGATAGATTTCAAACCCAGTGAAGCCTTTCAAATCAGGCAAACGACGCGCTGGCTGCAATTGGGGGTGTTGTCCCTGGGACTGGCGGGGCTGTTTGCCGTGCTGCTGGTGCTTTCCAGGACACCGGGCAGTGAAGCCTTTTTTCCCTGGGTCGATTTCTTCCGCACCGCCCTGGTAGTGCATGTGGATCAATCGGTGTTGATCTGGTTTCTTGCCATGGCCGGGGTGGCCTGGAGCCTCGTAATACCGGCAGACCCTCAATCGCGCATCCTGCAGCAGCTTGCCTTCGGTCTGGCCTTGATCGGTACCCTGGGCATTGCCCTGTCTGCCTTCGTGGGTGATGGGGCGCCGCTGATGAACAATTACGTGCCGGTGCTGCAACGCCCGTTCTTTTTTGCGGCGCTGGGGATATTCGGACTGGGTATCGCCATCCAGGCGCTGGGTTGCATTGTTCGCCACCCGCAGTTCCTTTGGCTTCGGTGGCAAATATTCATTTGCCCAGCCTTGCTGCTCTGACGGTCTCTGTGGCCGTGATCATCGCCCTGGTTGCGCTGCTGATCGCCTGGTTGCAGATGCCTGACGGGGTGGAGGGTCAGGGCTACTACGAGTATCTGTTCTGGGGCGCCGGCCACACCTTGCAGTTCGCCTATACCCAGTTGCTGTTGCTGGCCTGGCTGCTGCTGGCGTTGTACAGTGGGGTGACCATTCCTGCACAGAGCCGCTGGGTCGTCTGGCTGCTGCTGTTGGGTGTCGCGCCTGTATTGCTGACGCCTCTGATCTATCTGCTCTATGATACGGTGAGCATCGAGTCCCGCACGCGCATTCATTCGCATGATGCAGTTCGGTGGCGGCATTGCGCGCTATTCCGATCGGGTTTTTTGTTTTGCTGGGTTTGCTGAAAGCCGGCAAGGCGGACGAACTGGGTCGACCCTTGCGCCGATCCCTGTGGATGTCGCTGCTGCTGTTCTTTGCCGGCGGCTTCATCGCCCTGTTGATCTCCGGTATCAATACCATCATTCCCGCTCATTACCACGGTTCGATCGTCGGCGTGACGCTGGCTTTGATGGGGCTGGCCTATCTGTTGCTTCCCCGCTTGGGTTATGCCCCGGTCAGAGGGCGTCTCGCCGATTGGCAACCCTGGGTCTACGGATTGGGTCAGTTGCTGCATATCATCGGCCTCGCCGTATCCGGCGCCATGGGCATTCAACGCAAGACCGCCGGGGCTGCGCAAGGTCTCGACACCCTGTCGGCAAAACTGGCGATGGGAGTGATGGGGATTGGCGGCCTGCTGGCGGTGATCGGCGGCATCCTTTTGTCTGGATCATGTTGCGGGCATTCTGGCGGGGCAGGGAAGATTCCAGATAAACAAAGGGGGCAGGGTGGGCAGCGCCCACCCGATAGGTCTTGAAAGTACCTTGTCTGGTGGGCGCTGCCCACCAGTCTTCAATCAGCTTACACACACTTCGACAACATTGTACGGATCAGGACATGGCTCCCTGCAGTAGTGGATCAAGATAGTGATCGACCAGCAGCAGTGTGAACAGCAGGCTCAGGTAGAGGATCGAGTAGCCAAAGGTCTTCATGGCATGCTCCCGACCTTCGCTGCGCAGCAGTCGCATTGCGTGATAGATAAACCCGCCGCCCAGCAGCAGTGCGCCGCCCAGATACAGGTAACCGCTCATGTGGATCACGAAGGGCAGCAGGGAGACCGCCAGCAGCATCACCGAATAGATCACTACCTGCTGTTTGGTGAAGTCGATGCCATGGGTGACCGACAGCATGGGAATATTGGCCTTGGCATAATCATCCCGCCGATGTATCGCCAGGGGCCAGAAATGCGGCGGGGTCCAGACAAAGATGATCAGCAGCAGCAAAAAGGCTTCGGTGGTGACCTCGCCGGTCACCGCGCTCCAACCCAGTAATGGTGGCGCCGCGCCGGCCAGCCCACCCCAGACGATGTTTTGCGGGGTGTTGCGTTTCAGGAACAGGGTGTAGATTACCGCATAACCGATCAGGGCGCAGAAGGTCAGCGCGGCGGTCAGCGGGTTGACCAGGAAGTAGAGGGTGAACATGGAGATGCCGCCCAGCAGCAGGGCGAAAGCCATGGCATGGGAGTTGTCCATGTGACCGCTGGGGAAGGGTCGCGAGTGAGTGCGGTCCATCACCGCATCGATACGCTGGTCGATGATGTGGTTGACGACTGCGCCACAGGCCGCGGCCAGGGAGATGCCGAACAGACCGAACAGCAGGAGTTGCCAGGGCACCACGCCCTGGGTGGAGAGCAGCATGCCGACCAGCGCAGTGAATGCGATCAGCAACACCACCTTCGGCTTAGTCATTTCATAGTAGTCATGCCAGGAGTAGATATTTGTCTCCTGCGCCGATATTTCACTAGTGGCCATACTGTCCTCCCTTAGCCCAGTTCTGCGAGGCTTTGAGTAATTTTTCCAGATCCTGCAGGATCTGTTTTGAGGTGATGCGCGACATGTCGTGCACCATCATGAGATCGACCCGCGGGTCGATGAGAAAGAGCAAATTGTCTTGTAATGTTTGTTCTTCGCTATACAAAGCTTGTATGGCAGGCTTGTCCGTCTCCGTGGCGATGGCCAGACGGGTACCTTCCAGACCATCGAGGGTCGGGATCTGCAGATTGCCTGATGTATCGGGCAACAGGATCAGCAGGCGTTCTACGCGCTGGCGATTGGCGCCCAGGGCGCGGCGTATCTGACGTACCTTGATCAACTGCTCCGTGCAATGTTCATCACATTGGCCTTCTGCCACCACAGTCATGGTCCACCGTTCCAGCATCGGGCTCCAGTCGAAGTCACCCGTTTCTGGGGACTGCAATGTGAATGACTGCATCGCTATCGGCGGATTAATCAGGGTGCCATGATTGGTTCTGCCTGCAGGCAGCCATTGCGGGTTGAAATAGAACAGCCAGGCGGCAATGAGCGGCAGGGCAAACAGGGCGATGAGAATCCACAGCTGGCGCATATTTCTTTGCTTGGTTTGAACTTGGGACATGTCGTCATTATTTCGCCTCACCGGAAGCTTGTTTGTGGAGGGAAAGGCGCAGCCAGATCAACAGGGCGATCAGAGCAAAGGCAAACCATTGGATGGCATAGCCGGTGTGCATGGCGTCATTGGCCGAGGGTTGGGGCCACTGGCGAATGAAGCCACTGGATCTCTCCGGAGACTGCAGGATCAGCAGGGGCAAGGTCTGCAGCCCTGACCAGGCCCTATAGTTCTCCAGGGTCAGGAATGGCCAATGCGGCATGCTGTCCGCTGCATCGATCTTCAGGTCCAGATCGAGTGCCGGCGGCAGTGGGATATTGGCCTCACCCTGAATGGTCACTTGCCCATTCGGACCAGGAATATTAGGTGATTCACCCTGGCCTTGTTCAGGTATCCATCCCCGGTTGACCAGCACGATCTGTCCTGAGTCGGCCAACAGTGGTGTGATGACATGAAAACCACGCTTGCCCTGATGTTTGCGGTTTTCTATCAGCACCGTTTTGTCCTTCAACAGCCGACCCTCGGCAACTAATGTACGAAACTCCAACTGCGCCACATCGGGCAGGTTCTGGCTGATTTTCAGTGCCGGCAGTTTACGGCGCATTTCCAGAGAGGCGGCGATGCTGCGCTTCTGCTCAGCGCGATCAAGCTGCCAGAGCCCCAGGCCACAGAAAACCGGCGCCAGTATTACCATGATTAACGTAGGGATGGCCTGGGCGCGAAAGCTGAGGGTGGAGTCGGTCATACTGGGCTATATTGGTAATACGTTTAGGGTTCTGATTCTTAATCAGCGCTTATACGAATAACTGCCCAACAGGCTTGGAGGAACCACAATGGAACTCATGATCAAACTGCCAATCTTTCTGGTGCTCGGCATCATTGTCTTTTCACTCTTTGAAGGCATGTACTACCTGGCCAAAGACGATGGCAAGCAGGATAAGACCCGTGTGGTGCGTGCACTCACGGTTAGAATTGTCCTATCCTTTGTGCTGTTCTCCATCATCATGGCTGCTTATTTCTTTGGCTGGATCGAACCTAACGCCGTTGCCTAAGCGTTTGGATCACAACCAGTAGACGAATACGAACAGCCCCAGCCAGACTACGTCCACAAAGTGCCAATACCAGGCTACCGCCTCGAAGGCGAAGTGGTTGTGGGCGCTGAAGTGGCTCTTCATGGCGCGGCCGAGTATCGCCATCAACATGATCGCTCCCATGGTGACATGGAATCCGTGGAAGCCGGTCAGCATATAAAACGTCGAGCCATAGGCGCCAGTGCCTAGTGTCAGATTGAGTTCGCCATAGGCATGTATGTACTCATAGGCCTGAAAAATCACAAACAACACGCCCAGTGCGATGGTAGCGGCAAGACCCCATATCAGTTGCTTCTGGTTATCGACCTTCAATCCCCAGTGCGCCCAGGTAATGGTGGCGCCACTGCTCAGCAGCAGCAGGGTATTGATAGCCGGTATGCCCCAGGGTCCCATGGGTTTGAATTCACCACCCAGTTCACCGGGACCGCTGGATGGCCAGTTCGGTTGAAATTCGCCACCATAGAGAAATTCGTTGGAGGGGCCGAGATAACCATCACCACCCAGCCAGGGCAGGGCGATCATGCGTATATAGTAAAGGGCGCCGAAAAAGCTCAGAAAGAAAAAGACCTCCGAAGCGATAAACCAGAACATGCCCATGCGGAAGGAGGTGTCGACCTGCTTGTTGTAGCAGTCGCTGAGATTCTCCCCGATGACGTCCCGGAACCAGCTGTAGAGCAGATAGGCGAACAACAACAGGCCGCCGATGACCAGGTACTTGCCGAATCCAACCCCATTCATCGCCAGGGCCGCGCCCATCAGTGTGGCCAGCAGTGAGACCATGCCGATGATCGGCCATGGGCTGGGGTTGGGGATATAGTAATCGCTGCTATGCGCATCTGCCGACATAAATCTGTCCTCTTTGGGTTCCATCCGGGCTAATCAGGATGAGAAGTTATTTGGTGGTTACGATTGCCGGTAGTACATCGGCGGGTTTTTCTGGTATCTGTCCCTCTTTCAATCGCATGAAGCTGTATGAAAGGGTCAGTGAATTGATTTCAGCAGGCAGGTCGGCTGAGACCATGAATCTCAGCGGCATATCCGTCCGTTCGCTGCCTTCCAGGGTTTGCTGATTGAAACAGAAACACTCCAGCTTGCTGAAGTAGGGTGTCGCCTGCCAGGGCGCCACACTGGGTATGGCCTGCCCGGTGATCATCGAACTGCTGCGGTTGTTGGCAACAAAATTGACCTCATAGATCTGCCCGGGGTGGACCTTCATCATGTTGGTGGCGGCGCTGAAATCCCAGGGCAGATTCGGATTCACCGTGGTGTCGAATTTCACCGTAACCAGGCGGGATTCATCAACCTTGTCCTGCACGACTTGGGCCTTTCCAGCCGCAGACCGTATTGCTATCGACTGGGTGCCGGTCACCTGGCACAGCAGGTTATACAATGGCACCATGGCGAATCCAAAACCAAACATCAGCACCACCATACCCCCCAGGAGCAGGGTGGTGCGTTTGTTTTTACTGCGGGTATCCGTTGTCTGCATGACTAACCTGCTGCCTGATTACCAACAATCTTGAACAGGCCGGTCCAGAACGGAAACGAGGTGAAGAAGATGAACAGCGCGAAGCCGGCAAGCAGCCAGACCAGGCGCAAGTTCTTTCTTCTCTGCTCAGGGGTTTGAGACGCATGTGTTGTCATAATCTCTTCCATTCACTTGATCTGCGGGGCTACGGTCCAGGTGTGGAAGGCTGGCGGTGAGTCGAGCTCCCACTCCAGTCCCTTGGCACCTTCCCAGGAGCGGCTCTCGGCCTTCTTGCCGCCACGGATGGTCTTGATGACGATGTACAGCAACAGCAGGTGGCTGAGGCCGAAGATCATCGCGCCGATACTGGAGACAACGTTGAACTCGGTGAACATCACGTTGTAGTCGATGATGCGCCGTGGCATACCCGCCAGACCTAGGAAATGCTGGGGGAAGAAGGTGATGTTGAAGCCGATAACGTTGGTCCAGAAAAACAGCTTGCCGAGACGTTCGTCGTACATGTGCCCGGTCCATTTCGGCAGCCAGTAGAAGACCCCGGCAAACAGCCCGAACACCGCTCCGGGCATCAGCACATAATGGAAGTGGGCCACCACGAACATACTGTCGTGGTACTGCATATCGGCGGGCACCACGGCGAGCATGATTCCGCTGAGTCCGCCAAAGGTGAACAACAGCACGATGGCGACAGCGAACAGCATGGGTGTTTCAAAGGTCATGGCGCCGCGCCACATGGTCGCCATGAAGTTGAACATCATCAGGCCCACCGGGATGGAGATGATGATGGTACCGATCATGAAGTAGGTGACCGCCCCCATGGACATGCCGATGGTGTATTGATGATGGGCCCAAACCACCATGCCGATGGTGGCCACCGCCAGCATCGCGCCGACCATGGAGTGGTAGCCGAACAGAGGCTTGCGGGAGAAGGCCGGAATCACGTGTGAGAGCACACCAATGGAAGGCAGCAGCAGGATGTAGACCTCAGGATGGCCGAAGAACCAGAACAGATGCTGGAACAGCACAGGATCACCGCCACCTGCCGCATCGAAGAAGCTGGTGCCAAAGTGACGATCAAACAGCAGCATGGTGACGCCGCCGGCCAGTACCGGCACCACCAGGATCAGCAGGAAGGCGGTGACCAGCCAGGCCCAGCAGAACATCGGCATCTTCATCATCTTCATGCCCGGTGCGCGCATGTTGAGCAGGGTGACGATGATATTGATCGAGGCCAACACCGAGGAGATACCCAACAGATGGATGGCGAAGATCAGAAAATCCATCGACATGCCAACCTGCACTGACAGCGGCGGGTAGAGGGTCCAACCGGTGTTGATCTGGGTGCCGCCGCCGGGGAAGAAGGGTACCACGAAGGAGAGGATCAGCATGGTGGCGGCCGCCGGCAGGATCCAGAAACTCAGATTGTTCATGCGCGGCAGCGCCATATCGGGGGCGCCGATCATCATCGGGATCATCCAGTTGGCCAATCCCGCTGCGGCCGGCATGACCGCGCCGAAGATCATGATCAGGGCGTGATTGGTGACCAGGTTGTTGTACAGATCGGGATCGAGCAGCTGGATGCCCGGCATGAACAGCTCCATGCGGATCAGCATGGCGCTGGCGCCGCCCAGGAACATCATGGTCAGGGCGAACAGCAGATAGAGCGTGCCGATGTCCTTGTGATTGGTGCTGAACAGCCAGCGACGCCAGCCTTTGGGGGCATCGTGGTGATGCGCCTCATCATGGGTCATGGTGGTGGTACTCATGTGTCAGTTCTCCTCTATCGTGCCTGTTTGACGTCTGCTGGCTGCACGACATCACCTGTGTTGTTGTCCCAGGCGTTGCGCTCATAGGTCACAATCGCCGCAATTTCTAGATCGTTCAATGCGCCCCAAGGTTGCATCGCAGTACCTTCTTTACCGTTGATGACGATGTTCAGATGGTCTGCGATCGACCCGGTCGCCATGGGCGAGCCTTTCAGGGCCGGGAATGCGGGGGGCAGGCCAAGGCCGGTCACTTGATGGCAGGCGGCGCACTTGCTGTCATAATGCGTCTTCCCCTTTTCCATCAGCTCATCCATGCTCCAGGTCTTGTCCGCGCTGGCTTCCGCCAGGGCCGCGATTTTGAGGGCCTTCTGCTCTCCTTCCCAGACAGCGAAACGCTGCGGGGAAACGGACTCCACCACGATCGGCATGCGTGAATGCCAGGTGCCGCAGAGTTCGGCGCACTGGCCGCGGAACACCCCTTCCCGATCCAATTCGACCCAGGTCTCGGTGATATAGCCGGGTATCGCATCCTTTTTCACCGCCAGTTCAGGCACCCAGAAGGCGTGCAGCACATCGGCGGAGGTATGCAGGAAGCGGATTTTGACGCCGGTGGGCAACACCAGGCGGTTGTCTACCTCACGCAGATAGAGATCGCCGGATTGCTCCTCGGGGATGTAACGGCTCTCTACTTTGATACCGGAATCGATGTAGTCAAACTCCCACCACCACTGATGTCCAGTGACCTTGACGTCCATGATGTTCTCATCCTCGGGTACCTCCCAGACCTTCTTCAGTACGGCATCGGCCTTGCCGGCGATGGTCAGATCCACCGCCAGCACCAACACCGGCACGATGACCCAGGACCACTGGCCGAACCAGGAGGTGTGAAAATGCTGGTCAGCCTGGTAACCGCGGCTTTTGCGGTGAAAGTAGAGGGAGTAGAAAACGAAGGCGAAGACGATGATCAGCAGTACAGTAGTGATCTGCATCGTCAGCATATGGATGTCATAGATCTCCCGGGCCACGCCGGCGGCCGGCTCCGGGAAGTTGATGCCATATTCGGCCTGGGCGACTGTTGCGGTAATCAGCCCCAGGATCAGTAGCGAAAAACCACTGATGGTTCTGAAAATGTTTTGAAATCTATCCTTACTGCGGCCTGCAGGGGAAGCGGAATGTTTCTGATGAGTGGTGTGGTGTTTGATCATTCTGGTTAAGCACCCTGTATTGCGCAGCGTAGATTATCAGCGAGCGTATCCCGCTCACTTTCGATGAGGTATTTGCCGATCTCGATGAATTGGCCGTGAGAACCGATGAAAAGCCGGCTGGGATACCAGCCCTTTGGATCACGGGTTTGAACTATTTTCGACCAGGCCTTGGGGAAGCAGGCCTGTTGAGCGCCGTCACGGCCACTACGAATGGATATGGTATCGCTGTCGATCTGGATGACATGCTGTTGATGGGCATGGCAGCACTGCAGGTAGAGGCCAAGACCAATGACCAGCAGTTCGAGTCCGGTGAAAGGAATCACCAGCCAGGCACCCAGACTATAAAAATAGTAGGCAGTTGAGGTGAGGCAAAGGGCTAGAAACAGAAACACCAGCTTGGTTTTATTCCAAGTCAGATTTCGGTTTGGTTGAATAACCAATACCCTGCCGTTACGACTGCAGTCAGCATCCGCAAGAACCATATATCCTCTCCATTTGACATGCCGGCTACCGAATACTGCGTAGGTGTCAGCTAATTATGGTTCGAGAATATGGCAAATCACACATTAAAAGGCAATAACTAAGTTCGGTGGTAAGGTATTTAATGCATTCAAATTTACTGATGCGTGGGCAAATGGTTTCAATTTTAGATGAGGCTTCTAGTCATGAAAGCTGTTACTCAGCCCAGGAGGGACAGTTTAGATTGTTGTTCTGGGAAGGTCGGGCAGTGAATCAAATATTTATAAATACAGTATATTGACAGCAATTTTCAATCTTATTGTAAATCTCGAACTCGCTAACAGCCGCAGCGGTCAATAGGTGCTCGTCCTGTTTCATCTACCGTGATGAGCGGTCAGTCCAAATTCCTGGTCGATCTCTACCAGTGCCTTGAGGTCATCAGGGTTGTCCAGGAGGCTCCGATATATTTTCACCAGGAATTTGTCGTGTTTGGTTTTTGGCGGGGTGTGCTGGATGATCTTCATCCGGTAATAATGGTTCCTGTTCTGCACAGGCATTAACGCCAGTTGTTGTGCAGAAATTGAATAATCCGTTTTCATGACCATCTCCCTCACAAGGACTCTAACTGCATATCAAGACCTGACTATATTAAAGATAGTCCATGCATAAAGCTGTGAATGTAATCAAATGTTAACTGAATTAGTTTCCGGGTAAAGGGTCTTGACATCAGGTAATGTCGATGAACTGCCCGCAAAAGGCCATAGTCTTTGTTAACCAGGCGGGTTCTGAATAGGGGCGATAGGCACTACGATTAACGGACTGCTGTATCACAGGTTTGTGATAATGCAGCTTTGCATGAAAGGCCCGGGGAGTGTTCTCTCTGGGCCATCATCAGAAATGGTGCCGAGGAGAGGACTTGAACCTCCACGGGGTTGCCCCCACTAGCACCTGAAGCTAGCGTGTCTACCAATTTCACCACCTCGGCAGATGTGGCATGCCGGACATTGTCCGGTTTGGAGAAGCGCGAACTTTACAACCAGCCATGCTTGATGTCAACGCTTGCAGGGAGGCTGTCTGAGCTGTTGGAACCCTCCTGGAGCTATGGTAGCTTGCATCCCCTGATATCTAATAAATGTCTTGATTATCCAATCACTGTCTGATGAATCTATGATGATACTTTTACCAAGAACCTATCTAGTTTTGTTTCTCATACTGTTCCTGTCGCCCAGCCAATCCTCTGTACTCTCTCTCCAGGGAGAGTTCATCCAGGGTGGTATGGTGACGGGCCAGGTCAAACCGGGTGACAGTGTGAAAGTGTCCGGTGAGCCTGTCAGGGTCTCCGAGGATGGCGTTTTTCTGCTCGGCTTTGGACGGGACGCTCCATTGGAATCCCATGTGTCTGTATGGCGTGATGGAAAAGAGTTGGAGAGCCGCCCAATTCAGATCGCCAAGCGCAGTTATGAGATCCAGCGCATCGAGAACCTGCCTAAGTCTAAAGTGACACCGCCGGAACGGGATTGGCAGCGCATCAAGAAAGAGACTGCCCTGGTCAAGGCGGCGCGCAAGCTGGATGATCCGCGTACGGATTTCATCGGCGGCTTTGTCTGGCCGGTGGAGGGTAGAATCTCGGGGGTTTATGGCAGCCAGCGTATCCTTAACGGCAAGGCGCGACGGCCGCATTTCGGTATCGATGTGGCAGCGCCGGTGGGCACCAAGGTAGTGGCTCCCGCCGCAGGTATTGTGACCCTGGTGCATCCGGATATGTTCTTTTCCGGCGGTACGCTGATCATCGATCATGGCCACCAGTTCTCTTCATCCTTCCTGCATCTGCATAAGATTCATGTCAAGGAAGGGGATCGGGTAGAGCAGGGTGATGTGATTGCTGAGGTTGGAGCCACCGGCCGAGTGACCGGACCCCATCTCGACTGGCGGATGAACCTGCGCAGCGCCAGGATTGACCCTGCATTGCTGGTTCCACCAATGCCGCAGCAGAAGTAGTGATCCGTTCAAGTCTACTTTAGTTAGATGTTTTCAGATACCGGCAAGCAAGATTAGATATGTTAAAGTCTTCGGCTAATATCCCTCCCGACATGTTTTGGAGTATAAGGAGTATAAAATGAATAAAACGAGAGGTCTTCTGGTAGGTCTACTGCTGGTCTGGGGCCAGGGTCTGTGGGCGCAGGACCTGATGGCGGTCTATGAGCTGGCGGTAAAGAACGATCCGCAATTGCAGGTCGCTGCAGAGCAGCTGAATGCTGCACGTGAAACGAAAAACCTGAGTAAGGCTCAATTGCTTCCAACCATTGGTTTGTCCGCCGACTTTGACCACTACAATAGTGATGTGAAGACCCGACTGGGTACTTCGGTCGATTCCACCAGTAACTATAATGATAGGGGGCTTACCCTGGGCCTGAACATGCCGCTCTATCGCCGGGATTTTCTGGTTCAGTTGGAGCAGGCCGAGAGCACCATCGCTCAGGTCGAGGCTCAGTATGCTGCTGCAGGAATTGACCTGATGGTACGTAGCGTAACGGCCTATTTCAATATCCTTTCAGCAGAGGATGACTTACGGGTAGCTGTGGCAGAACGTGAGGCGACCGGTCGTCAGCTGGATCAGGCCCAGCAGCGCTTCGATGTAGGGCTGATCGCCATCACCGACGTGCACGAGGCCCAGGCTGCGCATGATAATTCCCGTGCTACAGAGATTGTTGCTGAAAATGGCCTGGATAATGCGTGGGAGGCATTGTTCGAGATCATCGGTCCTGAGCCGAAAACCGTGCTAGCCAAGTTAGGTGAAGACTTGCCGCTCAAACCACCGACACCCAATGTCCTGAAAGAATGGTCAGACACCGCTCAGCAGCAAAATTTCGATATCATTGCCTCACGCAGTAACCTCGAGGCGGTTCGTCAGGAGATAGAGGTGAGCCGTTCCGGTCACTATCCGACCCTGGATCTGAATGGTGGCTACAATATCAGTCGCACCGACAATGATTTCGGCAGCGAAGCCGATACCACCTCGATCGGCCTGGAGCTGGCGATACCGCTCTATGCCGGAGGCGGTATCACCTCCCTGACCAGGCAGTCTCAAGCCAATTATCGCGCAGCTCAGCAGGGTCTGGATCAGACCCGGCGCGCGGTCAATCGCCAGGTGCGCAACGCCTTTCGCGGGGTGCTCTCTACGATCAGTCGGGTTGCAGCATTGCGGGCAGCGACAATCTCTGCAAAGAGCGCCCTGGACTCGACCCAGGCCGGTTACGAGGTGGGCACCCGTACCATCGTGGATGTGCTCAACGTGCAAGGCAATCTCTTTTCCTCCCAGCGTGACTATCTGCAATCCCGCTATGACTACATCTTGAATGGGCTGGCTTTGAAAGCGGCTGCCGGTAATCTTAGTATTGAGGACCTGCAGCGCGCCAATGCCTGGTTGAAGCGGTAAGTAACGATGTCTGGAAATACCATTGGCAAGCTGTTTACCGTCACCTCTTTCGGTGAGAGCCATGGGCCGGCCATCGGCTGTATCGTGGACGGCTGTCCGCCAGGCATGGCGCTGAGCGAGGCTGATCTACAGCACGATCTGGACCGGCGTAAACCGGGGACCTCCCGGCATACCACGCAGCGGCGCGAGGCGGATGAGGTGCAGATCCTCTCCGGGGTGTTCGAGGGCAAGACCACCGGCACCCCGATCGGTCTGATCATCCACAACACCGATCAGCGCTCCAAGGATTACTCGGAGATCATGGACCGTTTCCGTCCCGGCCATGCGGACTACACCTACACCCAGAAGTACGGTTTTCGGGACTATCGGGGCGGCGGCCGGTCCTCCGCCCGGGAGACCGCGATGCGCGTGGCGGCTGGGGGCATCGCCAAAAAGTATCTGCAACAGCGTTACGGCATCGAGATCCATGGCTACCTGGCCCAGCTCGGCCCGATCAAGGTGGAGAAACTGGATTGGGAGCAGGTGGAACAGAACGCCTTCTTCTGTCCCGATGCGGACAAGGTGCCTGAGCTGGAGTCCTACATGGATGACCTGCGCAAGGAGGGTAACTCCATCGGTGCGCGGATCAACGTGCTGGCCACCGGGGTTCCCGCCGGACTGGGCGAACCTATTTTCGACCGGCTGGATGCGGATATCGCCCATGCCTTGATGAGCATCAATGCGGTCAAGGGTGTGGAGATCGGCGATGGTTTCGCTTGTGTGGAGCAGAAGGGCACCGAACACCGGGACGAGATGACCCCGGACGGTTTTCAGAGCAATCATGCCGGTGGGGTGCTGGGCGGGATCTCCAGCGGTCAGGCGATTCTCGCCAGCATTGCGCTGAAACCGACCTCAAGCCTGCGTCTGCCGGGACATACGGTGAATAAGGCGGGCGAGCCGGTGGATGTGGTGACCAAGGGACGTCATGATCCCTGTGTCGGCATCCGCGCCACACCCATCGCCGAGGCGATGCTCGCCATCGTGCTGCTGGATCACATGCTGCGACACCGGGGTCAGAACATGGATGTGGATTCCGGCACGCCGGACATCGCATCAGCCAAGACATAAACGATCATCCTTCGGTTGATGACAAACGAGTGATCGCGTCAGGCAGTGAAACCACCCTTTGCGCTTTGCGGCGGCCTGCCTGCCGCCGGCCGATATCCCTCAGCCGTCTGCCATGACTCACATCGCTACTGATTGCAGTGCCTGATGCCTTACTGGCGCCTTTCCGGATTCTATTTTTTCTATTTCGCATCCCTGGGTGCGCTGCTGCCCTTTTGGGGGCTCTATCTAAAGGATCGCGGATTCTCTCCCGCTGAAATCGGTGAGTTGATGGCGGTGGTGATGGCCACCAAGCTGATCGCTCCCAATCTCTGGGGCTGGATAGCTGACCATACCGGACGGCGCATGCCCATCGTGCGCCTCGCCTCGCTGCTCTCGGTATTTACTTTTGCCGGGGTGTTTTACGCCACGGGCTACTGGGCGCTGGCCTTGGTGATGATGTTGTTCAGCTTTTTCTGGAATGCCTCGCTACCCCAGTTCGAGGCGGTCACCATGAGCTATCTGGAAGAGCGAATCCATGAGTACAGCCGAATCCGCCTGTGGGGCTCCATCGGCTTTATCTTGAGTGTGGTGGGCCTGGGTTGGTTCGTTGATGAGTTGGGTATTGGCCTGGTGCCGCAGGTGGTGATGTTGTTGTATGTGGGAATCCTGCTGAACAGCCTGGTGGTGCCGGAGCGGGGGGCGGTGATCCCGCAACATGAGCAGGAGCCGATACTTCAGGTCCTGAAACGTAGGGAGATCATTGCGTTTCTGGCGGTCTGTTTTTTGATGCAGGCCAGTCACAGCGCCTACTATGCGTTCTACTCCATTTATATGGAACAGCATGGCTATTCGAGCAGCGTGATCGGCCAGCTCTGGGCCCTTGGGGTGATTGCCGAGGTGCTGGTTTTTCTGGTGATGCACCATCTGCTGCAGCGCTGGGGCGCCCGGCTGGTGTTGTTTATCAGTCTGTTGATCGCGGTGCTGCGCTGGATTCTAGTGGGCAGTGCACCGGAAACGCTCTCCCTGGTACTGCTTTCCCAGGTCATGCATGCCGCTACGTTCGGCACCTTTCATGCGGCCGCTATTCATCTGGTCCATCACTATTTCGTCGGCAGACACCAGGGCCGGGGTCAGGCCCTCTACAGCAGTATCAGCTTTGGCGCGGGCGGGGCTTTCGGCAGTCTTTTGAGCGGCTATCTCTGGACCAGCATCAGCCCCGGATCGATCTTCTGGGTGGCGGCTGGCTATGCGGGTATCGCGGTGATTATTGCCTGGCGCTGGGTGGGTCTGAGAGCTGAATCAGTATAATAAGGTGATCGTGTTAGCATCTGGAGTCCCGATTGCCAGCCAGAATTTAGTTCGTTTATGTTACACTTAATATGGTGTACAAATAGTGAGAAAATTCTGTAGGGTAAGGAGCCTCACTCAGTAATGTGTAGGGAAATCGGCTTGCTACTCAGTGAAGCCCAATTCAGGCAACGTCTTGCGTTGTGTTGCATTATCCTGTTCGCGGGGCTGTGGGTAATTGTATCGCCAGTTACCGCGGAAATGGAGTGGCAACCGTTGACCTCAGCGAAGGGCTCTCCAGGGATCTATGAACCCTCTGCCGTTTGCCAACTGGTCGACGGACGCCTGTTGCTGGTACAGGACGAGTCCGACGATCCCTTCGTGCTGTTGCAACTGACCGGAGAGGGTCAGGCCGAATTTCAGCGTCCTACCCTGGACCCCCAGGACCGGCCATTTTGGATCTTAGGCCAGGCCGAGCCGCCACGCGGCCTGGAAGACCTGGAGGGACTGGCCGCTGGCGTCGACGGTTACCTATATGCGATTACCTCCCATTCCCGCACAGAATCCGGCAACCGTCGGAAATCCCGCGAAAGGCTCGCGCGCCTGCGTATCGAGGAGGGACAGATCCGCGATTACGAGATCTTCGGCAAGCTACGCAAGGCGATTCTGACGGCCTATCCAGAATTGAAAGCTGCTGCCCACTCAGAGTATGCCAAGGGGCGGGAGGGTTTTAATATCGAGGGGCTGTGCTCGGCCCGGGACAAGGGTCAACTGTTGATTGGCCTGCGATCGCCGATCCTTTTCGGCCGTTCGCTGATCCTGGTCTTGGAGAACCCGACGGCCGTGTTTCAAAATAGTGATGCCCCGATATTTGCACCCGAGCCGATACTGCTGGACCTGGATAAGGGGGGTATTCGCGCCATCAGCTATGTCCCGAGTCTAGATAGCTACCTATTGGTCACCCAGCGGGCCAAGAAGCGGGACACATCTGGTAAAGCCTTTCGACTTTGGATTTGGACTGGGCGCGACGATGATCCGGCACGCCCGCTCCAGATCCCAGGACTCAGCCTGCGCAATACCGAGGGAATCACACCGGTCCGTCACGCTGGGCGCGATTACCTGCTGCTGGTCAGTGATGACGGAAACCGCGCCAAGGAGCTACCCGGCCATTATCTGTTGTTACCTTTGGATGCACTGGGCTTACCGCTAAAGCCTCGATGATCCTGCGCCCCGCCACTTTAGATGTTTACGCTGACAGCACCGCTGGTACGCAAAAAGGAGAGGAATATGCTGGTTGATTACATTGATTTCCTACGCGATCTGATGATTGATTTGGCAGCGCTCTATTTACTGGTCTACGTGATCTATTACCGCCGTTACGGCGACCGTGAAATGGCGATCACCATGGGCTTGCTCAACCTGTTCCTGTTCACCATTGTGCTCACCATGACGATGACGGAGTTCAATCTGGGCGCCGGCTTTGCCCTGTTCGCCCTGCTCTCCCTCATCACCCTGCGCAGTGTCATCATTTCCAAAGTAGAGGTGGGTTACATACTCGGCGCCATCACTTTGGGGCTGGTCAACGGCATGTCGATTCATGATTACCTGCTGCTCGCACTGTGCAACCTGGTGATTCTCGTCGGCCCCTGGGTGATGGATTCCAGTTGGCTGCTCAAGCCCACCCTGCAGGTAGACGTGACTCTCGATGAGGTCACCGATATCGATCTGAAAGACCATGCCAGGTTGGTGGAACGGGTGCAGGCCTTGCATGAGTTGCCGGTCGCACACCTGAAGATTGAAAAATTCAACGCTAAGAAAGGCACTGTGCAACTGTCGGTGCGGCTACGCCTGAGTTGATAAAAGAGGATTCCCGCGTACGGGAGAATCACAGGAGGATCTATGCAAACGAAAATGAAAGCTCGATACCTGGGATTGGCACTGGCCAGCGCAGTCGTGGGGACGATGGCGGCCGGCGCACAAGCTTCGGAACTGCTGGGGCTGCTACAGGTATTGCGGGACAACGGTACTATTACGGAAGCCCAATACCAGCGCCTGCGCGATGAGGCTATCCAGGGAAGCGGACAGGGCGGGGCGCAGCCGCCGCTGGTCGCGGCGGATGACGCCGCTGCGGAACCGGCGGCGACGGCCCCTGCTGTTGACCACAAACCTGGCGTGAAGTCCGAATTCGGAAAGACCGGGGGGCTAACCTGGAAAGACCGAGAGCGCGGATACGCGCTAGAGCTAGGGGGGCGGGTGTTCATTGATGCCGTGAGCTATCAGGATGATCGCGAGCCCATGGGGAGCGGCACGGAGTTGCGTGCCGCGCGGATTTCCCTCAAAGGTTCGCTGGCCGAGGATTGGAAGTTCAAGGCGCAATACGATTTTGCCGAGGATGACCTGAGCGTCAAGGACGTGTACCTTCGCTACCGTGGATTCCGGCACCTGGATAGTCTCACCCTGGGTCAATTCAAGGAGCCATTCTCCCTTGAGGAACAAACCAGCAGCAAGCACATCACCTTCATGGAGCGGGCCCTGCCGGTCGACACATTTTCCCCCGGGCGTGCTTTGGGATTAGGGATCGACGAACACGGAAAATCCTGGAGCCTGAGTGCCGGTCTGTTTGCCGATGCGGTGGGGGAGGTTCCCGCCGACGAGGGTAACGAGGGCTGGGGACTGGCGGGCCGAGGCACCTTGGCCTTGCTCCGAGAAGACAGGCGCAGTCTGCACCTGGGAGCGGCGGTGGAATTCCGGGAACCGGATTCCGACGGCGAGGTGCGCTACCGTACCGGCCCCGAGTCCCATCTCACGTCGGTTTTCCTGGTCAATACCGGCAAAATCGAGGCGGTCGATCAGACCCGCACCCTGGGGCTCGAAGCCGCCCTGGTGGAAGGTCCGTTCTCGCTCCAGGGGGAGTATATCCAGGCCCATGTGGAACGGGACGGCACAAACCCGGGATTGGATTTCAGCGGCTGGTACCTTTTCGGGAGCTGGCTGTTGACCGGCGAGTCCCGTCCTTACAGCGCGTCTGATGGCGCTTTCGATCGTATAATCCCTCGGGGCGATTGGGGCGCCTGGGAGCTGGCTTTGCGGTATAGCACGCTGGACCTTAACGATGCGGATATATTGGGGGGTGAGGCGAACAGCACCACACTTGGATTGAACTGGTACGTCAATCCGCGCATCCGTTTCATGGCCAATTATATTCGCATGGATAGTGAGCGCGAGGGTGTGAGCGACGATCCGGATATCTTCCAGTTGCGCAGTCAGCTGGTATTTTGAACTTACGGATGTATATGAACGATGATGGCGACGGGTAGGGATTCGGGCTCGAGTAAACAGGCTTTAAAACCGGCGGTTGAACGCTCAGGGTTATATTCAACCTATTGACATGTATGAAGTTTGTACCTGCTGGTTTTCGCTGGCACGGCCCACTGCTGCTAAATCTTGTTGATTCAACCTGTCTCTCTTTCGTCGGCATCCTTCACCAGTTGCTGCATCATCGCCCGTGCTGCATTTGACGGGGTCCGTTGTCGGTGGGTGATGATCCCCAGGGATCGCTCCAGCTGGATGCCGGTAACTGGCAGCGCCACCAGGCCGGGACTTAACATGATTTCAGGCAGCAGGCTCCATCCCAGACCGATGGATGTCATCATCTTCAGGGTTTCCAGGTAGTCGGTGGAGAGTCCGCAACAGATCGCGTTATCGACTTGCGAGAAGGCCTGTTCCAGTAGGCTGCGGGTATAGGTCGCCTTGGTGGGCAGGACGGCGGGATATCTCACCAGATCCTCAGGCCGGATCTCGCTCAGATTGGCCAAGGGGTGATCCTCCGCCACC
>CAWCOA010000018.1:0-315492 GCA_963797085.1 uncultured Gammaproteobacteria bacterium | reverse complement strand
CGCCCTAAAATCGGCCTCTATCATTTAGCCCCCAACCCGCAAATACTTTCCCCTGTTTATCCCCACAGGAGAAAGTCATGGCGAAGCAAGACAAATCGGCAGAACTGACCGAATACTGGCAACAGCGAGTCGCAGGCTGGCATGAATCCGGACAATCCCAGAAAGCCTTTTGTGAGGCCAACGATCTCAACTTCCACCAATTTGGTTCTTGGCAGCGTATATTGCTGAAGCAAGCAGAAGCAGGAGGGAGTGGGACTCTGGTTTTATCCCAGTCACACTCAGTTCCAAACGGCACCGACGAGTTTATCTATCCAGTTACCCAATGGCCTGGTGCTACAAGGTATTGCCAGTGACAACCTGCCCGTGGTGTTTCAGCTGTTGAACAGACTGTCATGAGCTATTACTTCCGGCCGGCCTATGAGATGCCGAACATCTACCTCTATCGCGACCCCGGGGATTTTCGTAAAAGCTTTCATGGGCTGGCAGCGATCCTGGAACAGGAACTGGGGCATAATCCCTTCGATGGCGGGCTGTACGCCTTCACCAATCGGAGGCGTAACAAGATCAAATGCCTGTGCTCGCACAACAATGGATTCTGGCTCTTCTACCGTCGTCTTGAAAAGCAAAGGTTCTGGTGGCCAGGTGCAGGAGAGAAAGTTGCCATCGAGATATCGACACGCGAATTGAGTTGGTTGCTGGAAGGGCTGGATATCACCCGGGTCGAGGCCCATAAAGCCGCAAAATATACGCTGTTTTAAAACCATATTTTGCTGCTCGTTCTATACCTATTTGGTATAATTTTGCGTATGGATTCAGCGGCGTGTTCTCTTCCAATGACCCCGATCAGCTCAAGGCAGAGGTGGTTCAATTACGGGGTACTGTCAAAGAAAAAGAGCAGGCCATTGCTGAGAAAGAGCGCGCATTAAACGAGAAAGCGCAACGCATCGAACAGTTACTCGACTACATTCTATTATTGCGTAAGCGCTAGTTTGGCGCGAGTGCGGATCGTCCGAACAAAAACCAATTTACCCTGTTTGATGAAGCTGAACTGGAACAATTGCTGGCAGATCTAGAAAGTCCAGAGCAGGATGATACTGAGCCAACCGTTCAAGAGAAAGCGGACAGTGAACGAAAGAAGCCCGTTCGTCGTCCACTGCCCGCACATTTCAATCGGGTAGAAAAGATACTCGACCTCTCTGATGAAGAGAAGGCCGCCATGGGTGATGACTGGACCTTCATCGGCTACGACACGTCAGAGCAACTGGCGGTCATTCCCCGGCAGCATTACGTCATTGCGTACAAGCGCGCCAAGTATGTCCCCAAGGACGACGAGGTAACCGGCGCCGAACAAGGTGTCAGGATCGCACCCCGCCCGGATCAGATCATACCCAAGTCGATTGCCCACCACTCGGTGATCGCCGATGTAGTGACCCGCAAGTTCGTCGATGGCCTGCCTTTCTATCGCCAAGAGGTGATCCATGCCAGAGAAGGCATCGATCTGAGCCGACAGACCATGAGTGGTTGGGTGATCCAGCTCCATGAACGACTATCACCGTTGATGGCGGCAATGAAGCGACTGCTCTACCAGGGGCGAGTGATCCATATCGACGAAACCCGATTACAGGTGCTCAATGAACCGGGCCGGGAAAACACCCAACTCTCCTACATGTGGTCACTCACGCCATCCTGGCTCACGTGACATTAGTACATCCCTGTACGGCAGATCTATGGGGGTGGCTCGCCGGGCAGGCCGGTGATCTGGCATCAATATGCCGACAGCCGCCGTGGTGAAGTACCTGTGGAGTTCCTTTACCCAAAAGAAGGCGACCACCCTCCCGTCGAGTCAATGTACCTGATAACCGATGGCTACAGCGGCTACAACGGTCTATCGCAACTGTCTGGCATCCTGGGACATGCGGCCTGCTGGGCGCATGTACGCAGAAAATTTGTGGAGGCGACCCTTGGCCGCAAAAGCACCGCGGCTACCCACCAGATTGTGGCATTGATCCGTAAGCTGTATCAGGTCGAGCGTGCCGCCAGGTACATGACCCCGGAGGAGCGAAAAAGCATCCGCCAGGTACAGTCCGAACCCATCCTAGATAAGATCAAGTCGTGGCTCGATCAGAAAGTGGTCCAGGTGCTGCCCAAGAGTCCACTGGGTGAAGCCATCGCCTATACCCTGGGACTCTGGCCAAAGCTGACCACCTATCTTGAGGATGGCAATATCGAGATAGACAACAACAAGGCGGAGAATGCCATCCAGCCCTTTGTCATAGGACGTAAAAATTTTCTCTTTTCCGGCAGCCCGTGAGGGGCACAGGCCAGCGCCATGATGTACGCCCTGGTGGAGACAGCTCAGATGCGTTACTTAGTCAGTAGACAAAGCGATTTACACAGCAATGGGTATAGGGAATCTTCTAGAATCGAAAAAATCCCTATGCCATATTATTTATTAAGAGATGTACTAGCTTTCTTGTGTTTAATTGCACTCAATATTAGTGAGATTTCTTTCAAACTGGTTATTTTCAACCAAATACTCAATATTATAAAGGAGATAAAATAGACTGGAAAAGCTGTAATTAAAGTCAAAATAGGAGGACTCTGTAGATATATTTTAATGATATAAACTGGAACCCCTGCAAACATCGCTATAGCAAATATTCTGAAGTTTTCTTTTGGTTTTAGAAGGCTCCAGAAAGGCACCTTCAAAACTTGGGCAACCTTTTTCAGCTCAAATATCCTAAACCCTAGGGTAATCGAGACACCTGCAATTGCAGCTCCGAGTACACCCCATAGCTCAATAAATAGGTAAAGTACCGCAAGTGCAATGGGAAGCCTATAAAGTGCAATTTTCATTTGATAACGAGTTTTTGCATATGCATTTAGAACGGCCGAAGTATTCATTCCACTGATTAGGAACCCGATTAGAAAAACTTGAAATATGGTCACGCTCTGTATGTACTCAATTGTGAATAAGGCAATGACAAATTCATTTGCTATGATGAAAAAAAACACGAATAGGGGGAAGAAAATAAGATTCATTTTACGCATCGAACCGCCCCATACATCAAGAATACGCTGCTTATCTCCTTGTTTTTGTGCCAGAGAGAGCGCAGGTACCATGACATTTGCAACCGAAGTCCCAATGAGGCTTACAAAAGGTGCGCTATAAGTTCCTATCATGTAAATCGCCAGCGTGGCAGGCGGAAAGAGATATGCCACTGCAAGTACATGTAGCTTTATTTGGATAAGCCAGGCAACATTTGCCATACCAATGGGTATTGAATATTTCAGTTGCTGTTTCCAGAATGAAACATCTATTCTGTTCAGAGAAAGATGATAATTCTTTGTCAAATAACCGCCAAGCAATAGACAGCGTATAAGGGAAAAGACAACCAAAGAAGTCATAATTGCAAAGATGCTGTGTGTTGCGAGAGCAGTTATAACTACTGTAAATGCGCGTGATAACTCTGAAATCACTCTTACAAACGATGAGAGTTTCACCTTTCCTTCTGCGATCATAAGGTTTTCAAGAAAAGATGAGGTTATCATTAGCAGAATAAACAAGGCCAATGAAGGAATGTATTGCTCCATCGATTCGTTATTCAATAACCCAGAAATTTCCCTGCTGAATAAAACGAGAAATATAAGGCATACTACTCCGCTCAAAAATACAAACAAAAATGTTTGAATTACTACCGCATTCTTTCTTTCAGGTTCTCTCGGAAGAAAATAGTATAGGCCTTCTACAACACCCAATTGTCCTATTGGTAAAAGGGTCGTATAAATGATTAAAAGCTGTTGATAGAGACCGTAGTCATGTTTGGTAAACAACCTCACGAGGACGATCGGGACAGCAGTTCCAACAAGAAAAGCAAGAACATTCCCGATAAAGAGTATGACTGTTTGTTCTGTGAGGGACTTTTTTGGCCGCAACGTCGTTGACATTTCTCAGTCCGCAATATCGAATATGTTGAGGAATAGGGCAGATAAACCTAAATTAGTTATTTCCAAGTTGTGTTTATCCTCAGCAAGGTATCTTGAAGTCATGCGGATATATTCTCGAGTTTATTGTTGAAGGAATAATCAAGTATCGCTTGTACATACTCCTTAGGGCTTCGAGCATGTATATATTGCTCCCCAGATATTGCTGGTATAACTCCGAATACTAAGCTGATTCGAAATAACAAGCTGCTCATTTTCAAAGGCCAAGATTGCCTTATTATTAAGGCCACTTCTAATAATCTGTGTAGGATTCACTATGATGGGAATACGCGATACGTGTTCGTAAAAACTCCTCCAGATAACCAATTGGAGAGAGATTAGAATGTTTTTCTGTCATCTTTGGTATCATCAATGACGGATTCCTTCTACAATAAACCAGGTAATTTCCTTATTTACGAGGTGGAGTAAAAAACATCGCAATAAATAATGCAACGCAGTAGTACTCAGTGGAAAACCCAACTCCCCAAAAAGGTTGTTCCTTAAGTTAATTCATACTACCGATTTCCAACGCTTTGATAACAGTAACATATTGACACCATCGGCCATATAAAAAATTAATCAGGACCAAGAGGACACAAGTTTCTGAGATAATCTCTATCTGCAAGACATTAGAGCCACCAGATTAATAAACCTCAGTATGTTCACGACCCGCTTTTCCAAAGACTACCAGGTAATATTAATTTTTGGTTAAGTCAGAGGGTCTTTTAGATATGGATATGACGAGACAACCAAGTCCATGAAGATTCTCAATCTCTTAATAACCCATTCCTTAATCGATCTGTCGAATTAGCTGATCACATTCCCCGTAAATACAGCCAGATAGACCGTATCAAGTGCAATGCGCTCCAGGATCTTGTTATAGCGCAGATCCGATAGCATTAGATTTCTTATCGGTGGTTAGACTGGCGAAAAGCTGCTCGTATTGGTCGATGACGGGGGTGCCGTGATGACGAGAGGCATAGGCACGGACCCGTTGACTGATTCGCCGCCATTCAGCCTCATCTGCGAGTAAGCCTGTTATCGCTTCTTTAGCTTCATCTAGGGATCCAACGATACGACCAAGCCCTTCACGTTGGATTATGCCATCAGGGTCGAAAAAGGCCACTACTGGCGTACCCGCCATCCATGCCTGCAGATAGGTATTCGGGAAACCCTCCATATACGATGTCGAGATAAATAGCTTTGCTTCCTCGAAAACCTTTCTTGTCTGGGAATAGGGCACATAGCCCCGCCAATTGAGATTGGCAATGCTAGCAGCTTTATTCTGAAGTTCAAGGAACAAGGGCTGTGACCGGCCAGCCGGTCCTCCAATTTGTGTAAAATTTAAGCCATCAAGTTGCTGAGCAAGGGCGAGCAGGCGCTCCGGACGCTTAACCGGCCGAATATTGTTGACCCACAGCACGTCAACGGTCCGTTCCATAAAGGGCCGATTCACCTCGCTAGTTTCAACTGGCATACCGGCTACTTTACTGTCCAGTCCGTAGTTGTTACGTAACAGCGAGCGCTGCTGCTCACTTTGGGATAGAGTGAGGTTAGCACGGCGCAATCCCCACTCGTACAGTTTTCTATCGCGCCAGAATTGAATAAGTTGTTGACCAGGTATGCAGTCGCTGTCGGAAGCAACTCGGTATACGAACTGTCGTTTATTTCGTTGGCAAAACCAAGCCGTAAGTCCGGTTAACATCCCGGCGCTTGACTGGTAGTAGACGTCAGCGTCTGCACAGCGTAAAGCATGCATTAGTGAAAATGCACGAGGATATATGAAGCGAAATACCGGCAAACCTTCAGCTTTTCTGTAGGTTTTCCAGAGGCGGACTCCGTCGATTACCTCTTCATCCGGCTGGCCGTGGTCAAGCGACAGCATGTGGACATTGTGTCCACGTTCTGCAAAGGCCCGCGCCAGCAGGGATTGTTGAACTCCTTCACCACCGTGGCTAGCCGTAGTGCCAGATGGATTCATTAGGGGGTAGGCCTCAAGGCATACAAAACAAATTTTCATGTTAGGTTCTTGCAATATTCATTTACAGCCAACTTAAATTGCAATCAATTCCAGTGGCAATTGCTGTTCAACAATACATGTTGCTTAGGTTTACTTAAGCTGACTGATAATTATACAGTTTTTCATGAGCATCATGTAACAGGGGGATTCAACTTGCTCTGTTGAGGGGATAGAGCTATCAAATAAAGGTACACCGACCAACGCTTACGTCAGTGCGGTAACATACAGCAATCACATGAAAAATTATGTGAGGGAGTGTGTACTTTTGATGCGCTATAGGGGCACACATTAAAGGCTTCTTGCAGGTAGTAAGTTCTATCTTGAAGACTCAATGAGCGTTTTCGAATTACTGTCGTATGTTTCGCCAAACCGTACTATCATAACTTCGCATATCAGGCATTTTGTACCCAGTTGTTTCCGCAGCTTAAATTATCTAAATGGACTGCGAAAACGATGGAGTTTCCCCTCGCTCCTACTATCATGCTAGTAGGGATATACCCCATTTTTTCGGGCCTACAATGCGAGTTATGCTTGGTGCGTATTATTCGGGGGATGTATTACTAACCACTGATGGCTAATACTAATGTCTAACAATGTTTGACAATCTATTCATATCAATTCCATAGATACAGTATTATCGTGTGTTAGCATAACTTAATGTGCAACTTTGATAATAATGAGATCCGCCAGGAAACGGACATTCCATGAACCTCGCAGTCTATACATTTTTTCTTTCATTGCTTCTGTCAGCAGCTCTATTACCTTTTTTAGTTAGAATTGCTCCATTTCTTGGGTTGGTCGATCAGCCTAACTCCCGTAAAGTTCACGACAAAGACATACCGCGTATTGGTGGTGTTGCCATAGTGATGGGCATGCTTATACCCCTGGTTCTTTGGTTGCCAATGCGTGCTGACTTGCAGAGTTTTCTATTTGCAATCGCGCTGTTATCTATTGTGATGATATTGGATGACAGAGTGGATCTTGACTTTCGATTGAAGCTCATAGTCCAAATTATAGCATCAGCAATTGTTACACTACATGGTGAAGTATTAATCACACATATACCGTATCTATCTGAAGATCTTCCTCATTGGCTGGCTGTGCCACTAACGATACTGGTCCTAGTTGGTATAACTAATGCTGTTAATTTGTCAGATGGCCTAGATGGTCTGGTTGGGGGAACAACCGTCCTCTCTGCGGGTTGCCTGGGATTACTGGCATATAACGCAAATGATAATATGGTTGTGATGCTGTCACTGTCGATCGCTGGAAGTACTATTGGATTTCTACGCTTCAATACTCACCCCGCGCGTGTATTTATGGGTGATACCGGCAGTCAGTGTCTTGGATTCAGTATCGGTGTGATTTCTATATTGCTTACACAATCTACAAATTCACAAATCAGTCCGTTTACTCCACTCTTAATTCTTGGCCTACCGGTTCTCGATACTTTTTGGGTAATAGTTCGGCGTATTCGTGAAAAAAGATCTCCCTTCTCAGCCGATAGAAATCATATTCACCACCAATTATTAGATCTTGGTTTGACATTATTTGAAACAATAGTATTAATCTACTCTGTCCAATTATTTTTGATTCTTGCCGCTTATTATCTAGCCTATTCTTCGGACAGTCTGATAATAATTGTATATGGTCTGTTTTGTGGCATCACTACTTCCAGTCTGATTTTGGCTGAACATAAAAAATTTAGATTTCATACCGCATCAAAATCAAGAATAGGATATCTCGCGGGACCTGTTGAATACATAAACGCTAATCGATTCACATTAAATGCACCATTTCAGTTTTTAAGTATTGCAGTACCTGGATTACTTATTTTTGGATCATTATTTGGAGAGAAAGTTGAATATAATCTTAGTGTGATGTCCCTAGTATTGGCTATGATTCTAACTGTTGCACTGATATACAAAGGATCATGGAAATATAATATTATTAGATTTGTTACATACACAACGGCTGCTTGTGTAATATATATAGTCGAAGCATCAACGGGAATAATAGATCTCTGTGAAAGCTGTATTTACATTTTCTTTGGAATAATGGCTTTTTTTGTAATTTTATGGATGCGTTATTCAGGAAGTGATTTTAAATTTAACTCGCTAGATTTTCTGTTTGTGGTAATCATTACCTTGGCGCCATCTATACCGGGATTCGAGCAAAGCAGCATAGGAATTATGCTCATTGGAATGATGATCATATTTTACGCCTGTGAGATTGTCATTTCAAAAAGCAAAAATCTTGTCAGTGGTTTACATCTCAGTGTCTTGGCATCGTTGATAATTATAAGCTTCAAGGGGTTAATGCTTTAATATATTTATCAACTGATTAAATCCTTTGGTTACTTCCTCTAAAAACAAGGTATTCCTGCATAGTATTTAAGAAATGGATTCTCTTGGATCTGCGTAACAGTCCCTTATTGGAAAAACAAAGTTTGTACATGATGATAACCGCGCCAATGACTAAGCGGGTATCTTTGACGGAGTATTTCTTGTTTGAGGGCGAGGCCTTGATAAGACCCTCTTCCAATTCATCCAAGGGAATTCATACCTGTCTTTACCTAGCGGTTGCTTTTATCAAGTGCTTTTGGCAGGGTCAATCTAATTTGTCAAGTTTAAGTTGTTATTGGCTGCAATAGCAAATTGTAGGTACTTCTTTTTAACGACATTACTTTAATTTTGTGCAGTTGTAGATCACATCAATCGGTATTTTTATTCTAAATCCAAAGTGTTAGAGATATTTGTCAGGCGCTAACTAAAAAACTGATGTAGTATTTTTCCTAATTATTAAATTTTTATTATATTGTTAATATTTGAAAAATATCAGTAGTTATGCGTTAGTGCTCGTATACCTTCCTTTTATTTGAATGGTTCAGCAGGGATGGCTTCTTGATCGGTAATCAGATCAGGTTTTGCTCTTCCATCTCTTTCACTCGTTGGTTAATACGCCCTAAAGATGTGAAGAACCCAAGTGTGCGAAGGTGAGTAATTTGGACATTTATCGCACCTGATTATGGGTTATCCAAGATTTTACTATCTCGTATCAGAGATATATGCGTAACCAGTAGAACTAACGGTGTTTAAGCTAAGCAGTTGGCGCTGTCCTTATATAACTTCCGGATGTCTACACATTTAAGGATAGTGATTTGTTACAAAGCTCAGCTCGAATGGTCCAGGAGACCAGATGCGATTTGACGACACCCTTGGCGACGAATGCGTCGCAGTGGCGTCTACATGGACATATTTACGGCGTGTACTTACAGACTGTATCCGTCTGTAAATGTTGCCCAGCGAGCTTTTTAACTAATCACCATATTTGATCAACTAATAGATATACGATTTATGCAAGCTTTATCAAGTCGTTCGAATTGGCTGATTCCCGTAATTCTCGGTCTAATCGTCACAGTCTTAATAGCTTTTGTCGGACTAATGTTAAAGAACTATGAAGTTCTCGAAAAGGGTCAGTTACTGGACTATACCAACGGACTGATATACAAAGTACGAATATTTGATAAATATACTTTCTTTGTTGAGCTAGAAAGACACCGACTGGATCGAGATGTTTTTAACAGCTATCTATTGTCAGGTATTGCCTTTATTTCACTGACCTATGCTTTTTTACTTTTCCAGTTTAAACGTGATCCGACGAAAGAAAAAACATTTTAATGTATATCATCTTGTTTTTTGGTATGACATTTCTTGCCGTCGATGAATTTGTTGGAATCCACGAATCACTGGGACACAACATGCAATTTTTAGCATCCCTGCCATTTATCAAACGCCCGGACGACGCCATTATTATGTTCTATCTGATTCCGGTTGGTGTGTTTCTGTTATTATTTAAAGATGAATTATTATCTTGCCGCGGCACTTTGAAAGCGATCATTGGTGTCGTGATTTTTGTTATTATCTCAGTAGCCGCTGATGTATTGTCTTTGCCCTTTGAAGAGTATTCAGAGTTAGCTGCATCGATATGTCTCGTGATTGCCTTTTTGTTGTTGGGTGCTAAACATTTAGGTGAAGCCAGACCAGAAGCATGATTAGTGTTGAGCGAAAAAAGAAGAGTCATAGTTAAATCAACCGGGTCACTCACTTGATTCATGCGATGGCCTCCAGTTCCGCAATTAATAGACACCCATCAAGCTGTTTATGCTCGTCGAATAGTAGACACAATGGGACTTTCCTCAAGGTGATGAATCTGACAGTCCTGGCTTTTTCGAGATGACGACGCTGCTAGTGGCCAAAGCGGGTGAGGCTGATGGATCGCTGGGAGCAGAGCACCACTCCAGTCATACCGCTCCAACAATGACAGACCGAGTGGCCTGATGTGCCAATACCCGCTTATCCTGTTCTGTGAGGGGGTTGGGTTACAACTAAGGTCAGGGATAAGATATTGTGCCGCTGTACGTACACCAGGCGATAAACAGAGATGTTTAATATTTTTCTATACCAATAAAAATATTATTACTTTTATATTTATAAAATCTAATTTTCAATGAAAATATTTCAGCTTATTTTTAGTTTAAATAGTGGTGGTGCAGAGAAAATGGTTGTAAATTTATGCAACGAATTATCTAAAAACCATGAAGTATACTTATGTACAATTAATACAGACAAATTAATGGCAAATACTTTTAATAAATCACAATTACATACAAATATTAATTACATCAATTTAGATTGTAAAAAAGGTATTAATTTACAGAGTTTTTACACTATTATTAAATTGATTTATCAGATTAAACCGAATGTTGTTCACGCGCATCTTAATACATTAGTGTATTTATACATGCCATCTTTAATTTTTAAAGGTGATATCAAATTTATTCATACAATCCACAGTGTGGCTAGTAAAGCAATGGGATTAAGAGTGCAAAAATCAATCAATCGTTATTTTTATACGAGTGCTACTATCAAGGCTGTAGCAATTTCGGAGGTATGTAAGACTTCCTTTATTGATTTATACAAAAGCGATAATGTCGAGCTAGTAGAAAACGGCATACCTCTTCCTGTCGGGTCAAATCACTTAGATGATGTAAAAAATGAAATAGTTGGATATAAAAGTCATGCTTCAGATAAAATATTTATTCATATTTCGAGATATTCAAAACTGAAAAACCAAAAATTAATGATTAATGTTTTTAATAAATTAATATTTGATGGACATAATATTATATTATTGATAATAGGAATAGATAAAAATACTGACGGGGAAGAAAGGCTTAAAAGCATTAGCTCCAAAGGAATATACTTCCTTGGAAAAAAAAGCAATGTTACTGATTACTTATTGAACTCCGACGCGTTTATTCTGAGTTCTTTATGGGAAGGTCTACCAGTTAGTTTGTTAGAAGCCATCTCATGCGGAGTGATACCTATTTGCACGCCAGCAGGTGGTATTCCTGATGTAATACAAGATGAATCTATTGGCTTTCTTGCTAAAGACTTTTCTGAAAAAGGATTAAGAGAAGCGATCTTAAAATGTCTATCAGGTATTGATAAATTTGATAAAACTAAATTGATGGAATTGTTCAGCAGAAAGTATTCAATAGAAAAGTGCGCGCAAGAATATGAGGTAATATATTTATCATAATATTGTTATGGCTCTGTGCTAAAGTCCTGTTCCACACCATGGAATATCATTGTAAGCTCTTTGTTCAGGCCTCTGTTTCTCAGTCACTCACTCAGGGTGTGCAATCTGACCCGTAGATCCGCTTGCTGTTTAATGCGCCTTAATTTCAGAAGTGCAAAGATATGAGTCCATTCATTCATAAGGTACCAACATTAACAAGTTTATTACTGCATAATGTCGATATCTTTTACATTCCTAATTTTGGTAATTTGTAACTTATTGTAATGCCATATATTTATATTGTGGCAAGAAAATTGCATATTGAAAATTAGTAAAATGAATCCTAATCGTGCTGCGGTTTTGGCCGGCAGTCTATGAAACAGCCTTGATTGATCGTATATGTAGTCTCTTGGACAGCGGGAGGACCGTGAGTCTAAGTGTCAATCTGGGCCTAATCCGAATGATTTATAAGTTGTTACGAATTGTCACTAATCGAGAACTTTCAGTATGGATATAAAAAAAATAAATAATAAGCCATCTTTAATCATTACAATAGATACTGAAGGCGATAATTTGTGGTCAACGCCGAATAATATAACCACAAACAACGCACAATATTTATATAGATTCCAGAAATTATGCGAAAAATATGGATTTAAACCAACATATTTAACTAATTATGAAATGGCAAATTCATCTTGTTTTCAGGAACTGGGAAAAGACATTCTAGAAAGAAAGACCGGGGAAATTGGTATGCATCTACACGCGTGGAATTCACCACCGTATTACCAATTAACGGAGAATGACTATCGTCATCAGCCATACTTAATAGAATACCCTGTAAGTATTATAAAAGAGAAAGTGAAGATATTAACTCAGTTATTAGAGGATAAATTTCAAGTAAAAATGTTGAGCCATAGAGCAGGAAGATGGGCGTTCAATGAAACATATGCAGAAATTCTCGTTGACAATGGTTACTTGGTTGACTGCTCTGTAACGCCTTTATGTTCTTGGAAAAATCACAAAGGCGATCCAAAACAAAATGGAGGAATAGATTATAGTAATTTCCAAAATTCGCCATACTATGTCGATTTAATGAATATTTCTAAGTCAGGAGATTCTTCGTTATTAGAGGTTCCAATGACTATAGTGAAAATAGAAAGACCCTGGATTATCCAAGAATCAAAAAAAATAAATTCTTTCGAAAGAATAGCCAATCGCTTTTTTCCAGCAATATCATGGCTACGTCCGAATGGGAGAAATATACGTGACATGCTTAATATATTGAATGATGTGATTTTAAAGCAAAAAGATTATGTTATGTTTATGCTGCATTCATCTGAATTGATGCCTGGAGGATCGCCTACATTTAAAACCAAGCATTCTATTGAAAAGTTATTTTCTGATATGGAGCAATTATTTATTAATGCAACTAAGGACTTTAACGGATGTACAATATCTGAATTTCAAATTAATTATTCTAGGCCGAAGTTTCCCGATCTGGTTTCCATCACCAGTACAAGCGCTAAAACACCATGCTCAAATGGAGCGAGGGAAAAGAATGTGGCTCGGGTTTTTGAGGGCAGTGCTAAAGCCCCATATAATTCCGGGGCAATGCGGAAATGACAATCAGTCTTCGCTCTTCGAAGAAGGCGAAACTGCTTCGACTTTTACCGAGAAGGCAACGTTCGTGGTCTGCATTGATACAATCTGCATAAATCTTAAGTCGCTAGGATTATTTCGGTACACGACGGTGTAGATTTGTCTAGTTCCGGCCAAAAATATGATTAGGCCTGAAGTGTTGTATCTAACAGGCGCTAGATAACAAATAAACCAATATAATGATAACAATGTCACAAAAGCCAAAATCTGCTGAAATTAACCCTGGTCCCGGTTTCAGAATTCGAAAGCACATCGAGCGACCCGTTAAAAACATCATCGATCAATATCGGCAGTTTGAATCGCCGGATATTTCTGACATGCTAAACCGTCTCTACACCATGACCTCAGAGATACACAACGTGTCCAACGAAGAGCCGCTGGTGGGCACTGCCTGCACGGTCAAAGTTTACCCCGGCGATAATCTCATGGTACACAAGGCACTGGATATAGCCAGGCCGGGAGACATCATTGTTGTTGACACAGGTGGCAACCGTAAAAACGCTGTCATGGGTGATCTCATTGCCAACAAGGCCAAACACCGTGGTATTGCTGGCTTTGTAATCGATGGCCTGATACGTGACCTGCAGGGTGTGGTCGAAACCGGTATGCCGGTTTATGCCTATGGTGTAACACCCATCGGCCCCCTGCATCGTGGACCCGGTGAACTGAATTTTTCCGTCAGCTGTGGCGGCATTGTCGTCTTTCCCGGTGATATTATTGTCGCCGATAAAAACGGTGTCGTCGTGGTACGCCGGGACTTTGCCAGTGAAGTTCTTGAACGTCTAAAAATAAACAAAGAAAAAATGGAACAATACACGGCAGACGTCAAGCGTGGCGTCTTCTCCAATGACTGGGTTGACGAACAACTTGCCCAAGACAATTGCGTCTTTCAAGACTAGATCTCTCTAACACACCGTGGAATTTCGAAAAGGACTTGATCGTCTTGCCTATTACCTTGACTTGAAAACCCGCCGTACCTGGCGGCAGTTTTTTGATTTGCGTGCAATTTACTACCGCGATCTCTGGCAGCAGGCAGCCATGGTCAGTAGTGCAAGCTGCAGTCAGTGGCAGGACAATTTTCTTAAAATTGAACGCAACGGCATGGCGACTTTTGTCAACCTGTCGAATGTCATGCTCGACGACCACCTGACCCTGAGGATTTTTGGCAACAAGGGGATGACATATGATCTACTTGAAAAAAAAGATTGCCATATTCCAAGCTACTGCTTAATCGATGCCGACGACACAAAACGCATTATTGATTTTTTTGATTCAAGCAGCAAACGCATCGTTGTAAAACCTGCCATGGGTACCGGTGGCGGTCGCGGTGTCACCAGCAATGTAACCAGTGTCGACAATCTCAAGCATGCCGTTCGGCGCGCCGCGCGTTACAGTACCAAGCTGTTACTCGAAGAACACATCGATGGCGACAGCTACCGCCTGCTGTACATAAACGGTAAGTTCATCGATGCGATTCGGCGTGAGTCACCCTGTGTAATTGGCAATGGTAAAAGCAGTCTGCGTAAACTGATTGAAAGCGAATGCCGGCAGCGGCTAGAGCAAAAGCCGGTGCAGGCCCTGAGTCCGCTGTTAATCGACGATGACTGCCGCCTGGAACTCTCACGCCAGGGCATGTCGCTGAATACGGTCCCTGGGATCGGGCAACACATCAAAGTTAAGCACGCCGTGAATGAAAACACGACGCAGGAAAACCACCAGGTCAGCACTGTGGTACATAAAGATATCATCGAATTGGGCGCGCGCCTGTCAAAAGAGCTGAATATCAGTTTCGCCGGCCTGGATATCATCACTACCGACATCACGGTACCGCTCGAACAAAGCGGTGGCGTCATCAATGAAATCAATACCACACCGGGTATTCATCATCACTATCTGATCTCCAGCCCGGAAAACGCCACGCCGGTAGCCCAACTTTTACTGGACTACATATTTAGCAGTCATGAAGGCGTAATTTATCCCTGATCCAGGAATCATTTGCATGCAGTACGATACCTCAACACCGGTCCTGGTCATGGGTGGCGCCGAAAACGGCCTAGCCATCACCCGAAACCTCGGTAAGCGCGGCGTCTCCGTGCGCGTCAGCGGTAAACGTGGGCACCTCGGTATGCATTCACGCTATTGTGCCCAGGCCTTATCACTTCCTGACGGAGGCAGCGCAGAAGACTACTGGTGCGAACTATTATTGTCAGACAACAAACCCCTGCAGGGTCATATACTGTTTGCCTGCGGAGACGATGCTGTTGAATTTCTCAATAAATACCGCGATCAGCTGGAGACCGATTATATTCTCGATGATTTCATTCCCGCTATCCACGAAGCTATGCTCGACAAGCAAAAGACCCTGGAAATGGCCCGCTCCGTCGACGTGCCAACACCGGATTATTGGAACATCGATAGTATCGAAGATGTTGAGGCTATCCGTGAAGCAGTGACATTTCCTGTCATGGTCAAGCCCATACATTCGCATAAGTTCCAGAAAGTATTCGACCGCAAGCTGTTTATCATCAAAGACAGCTTTGACGAACTACTGGAAAAGGCATGCCTGTCACTCGAGCACAATCTTGAAATCATGGTCGTACAAATGATCCCTGGTCCAGATTCATTATTATGTAGTTACTTTACTTATATCGACGCCCAGGGTAATCACCTCTATCATCTGACCAAGCGCATTATCCGTCGCTACCCGACCAACCGAGGCGGTGCTTCCTATCACGTAACGGAATGGATACCGGAAACTGCGGAGCTCGGGAAAAAGTTTTTTACCAGTATTGGTTTCCGTGGTATGGGTAATATCGAGTTCAAGCGCGACACACGCGATGGAAAGCTCAAGGTCATCGAGGTCAATTCGCGTTTTACAGCGGTACAGGAACTGTTAATTAAAATTGGCATGCCAACAGACTGGATTGTCTATTGCCATTTAACCAACCAGAAGGTTCCGAAGTATGCTACATATAAGCAGTTCCATCACATGTGGTATCCGCTGCGTGATTTTCATTCATTTCGAGAATTGCATAAACGTGGCAAACTTACAACATGGGGCTGGATAAGTAGTCTGCTGTTTCGCAGGCAAGTGTTGCCGGTATTTAAGTTGACTGACCCCTGGCCATTCATTACCAGTACGGCTGAGTTGGTGATGAGTAACTTAAGGAAAATGGGATCGTGACAGATATTCGCGTCGCGCATGACGAACTGCAGCAATATGTTCGCCAGATCATGCTGACTTACGGTGTTGACCAGACACAGGCCGATGTAGTCGCGCGCATTCTTGTCTGGAGCGACCTGGTCGGACGCTCAAACTACGGTGTATTGCGCTTGCATATTCATATGCAACGTATGCAAAAAGGCCTCTTCAACACGCCATGCAAACCTGTTTTCCACAATACCGCTAACGCCACGCAGTTACTCGATGCCGACCATGGCTTTGGACATTATGCTGGTGAAATTGGTATGCAACGCGCGATCAATCTCGCCACTAAACATGGCATCGGTGTTGTGGGTGTACGCAACAGCAATTTTTTCGGAGCCGGTGCATGGTATGTGAATCTTGCCGCAGAAGCCGGCATGGTCGGCTTGGCGCTGAGCAATTCATTTCCAAAGGTGGCGGCTTACGGTGGCATCAAGGCAGCACTAGGTACCAACCCGTTTGCATTTGGAGCACCGCGTCGTGACGCTAATCACTTGCTACTCGACATGGCGACATCGGCAGGCGCTGGCTCCACAGTGCGCGAGTGTTTACGCGCAGGCAAACCCCTGCCCGAAGGCATGGCGATCGACGCCGAGGGTAAGCCGATAAGTGATCCGAAAAAATTTTCTTCCGGCACGATGTTACCGATGGCCGGCGCCAAGGGTTATGGACTGGCGCTGATGGTTGAGATACTCTCTGCTGTCATCACCGGCGCAGGGATATCTCACGATGTTGCCTCAATGTATAATAATTTTAAAGACAATGGTAGTAATGGACATTTTTTTCTGGCGCTGGACATCTCCCGCTGGATGGAAATGGAGATTTATTATCAACGCATGGAGCAACTCGTTGACATTATGAAAACCTCGAGCGATGGTGATAATGAAGTTCTGCTGCCCGGTGAAACGCGTTGGCAAAACTATGCATACAACCTCGAGCAGGGCGTGCCACTTGATGAAATAACACGGGGTTATTTGCTAGATCTTTCCCAGGTGTATGGCATTCAAGCTCCCTGGCAATCGCAGGATTAACTATCTTCAGCTAACACGTATGTGCAAACACAATGCTCGTTTAAATAACAAAATACAAAAAAATACAATTATGGCATAACAATTCTAAGGATGCCTTGATCACTGACTATCATGCGATAAGTTATTTGCACTTCCCTATTTTTTTGTTTCCCAATAGGTCAGCCCCTATTTAGAATAATATAAATATGGCAAATCTACTCATCTTTAATGAAATAATTCCATATCCAGTTTATTTCAATGGCAACACGCTACGTGTCTTTCCATTGACTCAGGGGTTATCAGAGCATCACCGATGTTATTTGTTGGCTTTTGGTGAGGAGGACGAACGATATCGTTCGCTCAAGATGGAGGGGTTATACAATGATATTGTGATTATACCAGCGCCTTCCGGATCAAAATCTGTTCTCCGGCATTTGTATTTTGCAACAGGTGACCAGACATGTGTTGCTTTACCAAAAGAATTCCAGCGAATTACTGACACAATAAAAAAATTAATTGAAAAGTGGGAAATCAATCTTATTATCACTCATTCACATATACTAACGGAATATGTGAAACCTTTTAAATATATACCCATGGTTATGGATTCGATAGATTGCCGTAGCCTCGCTGCTGAAAGGAGATACAGAAGCCAATATGCTGATCTTGGATGGCTTGCAAAACTCAGAGAAAAAGTATTACTTGAACGTATACGACATGTCGATGCTGAACTTAGTAGTGTTTTCGATCTTGTCATACTCGTCTCTCCGGTCGACAGAGATTATCTGAGAAGATTGTGTCCTCATCACAAAGAAAAAATAATTGATATTCCTAATGGTGTTAACCCTTCATTGTTAACTGAAAGTTGGGGTCGAGTAGATGAAATAACAGGTGGTATAGCGTTTTGGGGAGGGCTCGATTTCTCACCAAACACTACTGCAGTACAATTTTTTTATGATGAGATATTTTTACCATATCTCTCAGATAAGGAAATCAATTGGTTTATTATTGGTAGGAATCCATCATTGAAGATGCAAAAAATGGCAGAAAAGCATAAAAATATCTCACTTACAGGCTATGTGGAAGACCTCTATGAATTTGTATCAAGGATCCCAATCATGGTGAATCCTATGCAAATTGGAAGTGGCCTTAAGAACAAGGTACTTGAGGCATTCGCGCTTGAACGTCTTGTCATATCAAATCAGCTTGGTATGGAAGCGATACCCGCCATTCCAGGAGTACATTATATAAATGCTGGAAGTCCCAAGGCGTTCGCACAAGCAATACTTGAATATTCTAGTAATAAACAGGCCAGGAAACAGATCGGTATGGCTGCAAGATGCCTTGTTGAAGATGAATACAAGTGGGATACAGTTAGTCGGAAGTTTTGTGCTCAAATAGACAATATACTTGAAACAGCGGCTGAGAAATGCCAATGACATTTCCCTTGGTCCAACTCTCTAGTACCCACTCTCTAACATTGCCGGCTAGGTTGAAAATGCCGAATTGATTGGGATTGGTTTTCTGTGGTCTTCTGGGTAGCGGAGCTTCAGCGCGACTTCGATCTGAAAAATGGGCGTAGGTAGCGAGATAAGACTTTGCAACCGGGTAGGCAGTGGTGGTACCGGCCCGGGCAGCATATTCCCATTCAGATTCAGTGGGCAGTCGGTATCCGCGACCACTAAGCATAGCAAGCCATTTTGCGTACTCTTCGGCATCATCCCTGCATATTGGGATTTTTCCATGGGTGGCGAGAGGCCGGTAGTTCTCCATTTCCAGTCTTGTGCTGGTCTCATTAAAACTGACTGCCGTAGACAGGTTGTTTTGCCTTGTCCTGGCGGGGATCTCAACCATTTTTACCGGTGAGTCAGCAACCGGGATTGGTGCTTTCTCAGTGATCTCTGTGGATTTAATGTTTAATTTCCGCTCCGGGATGCGGGTAGTCTCTAAACTGTTTGTTGTTTGAATATCGAGGCTATCTGCTTGATTCTGTATTGGAGAGCGGATCGCCAAAGGTTTAACTCTGGGTGTCACTGCTTTTGACATCGAAGTTGATGGTTTATGAGCAACCGGTATGGCAGTTGAAGGATTAGGTGCAGCTTTTGGAATCGGCTTGAAGTCAAGTCACATGTGGGCTGCAAAAGCTATCAACGAATTGACTTCAGTAGATACTTCACCGCCAGTGAGCCCGCGCTCCTCATGGATCATGGTGCGTAGCTTAGAACTGAACGAAAGAAACCATGATGTTAAGCTGAGAGCACTTTTGATTCTGGAGAAAGTGCATCCCACTGCAGGATAAGATGATTGCGGCTCTCAGGAGTCCAATCCTTTACAGCCATGAAATTCTTGATGGGATCGTTCTCAATCTTGCTGGATACAACATCTTGGGTTGGAGCGGTGTCCATTGATTGTAATGAGGAACCTGTCTTGGATAGGTTATTAAGATCCTGCGCCGATTCACGACTATCGCTGGTGGCGAAAAAAAATATGCCTAATAGAATAATTAAAAATGCTGCAGCGACTAACAAACCTAACAAGAATTTGTTGCTTTGAGTTTTTACTTGAGGGGGGATGGGGACATGGCTAACAGGTTCACGACGATTTGTCTGCTGGCGTGGAGCAGGGGGGGTATAAGCGGCCAGTTCATCGATCAGGCGCGCTCGTCTGCGACGAAAAGTATGACGGTCAATTCTGCCGTCGGCAAACTCTTTGGCGAGTTCTCTGAGTGACAGGGCTGGCTGGGTTGTCGTCATGCTTAGCACCTGATCTCTTTCAGAAGACGAAAGCCTGTCAAACAGTTTCCTTTGCCATTGTAACTACGGCTGGTTTTAATAGTGCATTCTCTCGAGGGGCCATTGCAATGTCCACCCATGGTGCCGAATGAGTTATCGACCTTTACCCGTCCTGGACATCTCCAATATAGTTGATCAACCCCCAGGCATTTTGAAGAGCGACATTGACATTTTCAGGCCCAGGAATCCCGGGCGGAACCTGCTGAGCGGGTAGGAGGGTGTCGGCAAGGTTTGCCGGCTTTCCCTGACCTTCCTGGAGAGATGCCCCATTAGCTGTGTTGGTAGACGTCCTTCGCGATAAAATGCGTTGACACGGTCGACTAGTTCAGGAATCGGTGCCGAGTGTTCAGCTGGCACCTGGCCAACAACTTGCAGTAGTCCATTGAATTCGAGTCGCACTTTGGACAAATGCGTCAAGTGCTTTCTTGATATCCATCATCTCGAATTAGGCAGTCCTGTCCACGGCATGGGCAATAATCAAGGTGACATTGTCACGGGCTCCACGCCTCAATGTCTCGTCGATCAGCAACTGCCCGGTCTCTTCGACGCTTCTGCCTGTGGAGAGATACCTCTCGATATCGTGTTCTGAAAGCTCTTTATTCAATCCATCGCTGCACAGCAGATAGATATCATCGGGTTGTATCTCATGGTGATCTTGGTCGATATAGAGTTCATCCATTGCGCCCACTGCCCGCGTGATCACATTAGCGGCAGGGTGGCTCTCCGCATCCTCTCGTAACAACACTCCCTGTTCGACCAGTTCCTCAACTTGGGTATGGTCCTGTGTGATGCGTTTGAGTTGACCCTTGCGGAAACAGTAGGCCCGACTGTCGCCGGCCCAAAGTAAGATGAGCTGATAAGCATAGGCTAGAACGACCACGACGGTGCTGCCAATAGTGGTGTTGGTGCCACGGCGCAATGCCTCCTGGCGGAGATACTGGTTGATTTCCAACAGCCCGTCCTCGATCAACTCCACTCTATCCACGAGTCTGTCAGGCAGAGGGACTTTCCTGAATGTGTCAACGATCATTTGGCTGGCCAGATCGCCAGAACTGTGTCCTCCCATCCCGTCTGCGACGACCCAGAGTCCAGAGTCGGGGCGCTCCAGGCAAGCATCTTCATTGAGCTTGCGGACCTTGCCGACATGGCTGAGAGCAACAGAATCCCACAAAAAACGGTTATGTTCGGCCATTGTTTGAACTATTAAAAGCGCATCATTATTTAATGGGAGAAGCCCGACCCTGAATATTCTTATAAGCTGTCGTTCTGCTGCCTAATATTAATATTGCCAGTCTCATTCAAACTGCTGGCTGAGTGAGTCTACCCCACGCTCCGCTTCATTGTCCTGACCTAGCGGCAGTCTGTATTGTCCCCATCCCCATTTTTTCCAGTTACCGTCCAGTAGCCCAGAGAAACTGCTGATCGGGGGCAATCCTTCGGTAATCAAAAGGCTTGGACTGACGTGTTCCGAACCCTGGGTCCACCATAGACTGTATGTCTGGAACTGATTAGTGAGCAGGGCCTGGCTGATGCAGGCCATGTTTTCCCGAGATCCGTTGACACTGGTCAGATTGAACTGCCAGGCCGAGCGGCTGGTGCTGAAAGGCCGTAGTGCTTCTGGTCCGGCGGATATGTGGGGTGGCTTTAGATGTTGAATGGAGCTGTCAAAGTCATCGATATTGAAATCATCACCCAGTGAACTCAAAGCCAGCTCCTCGGCGCCTGAGAACCAGTCGTTGGCATCGGTAAACAGCTGCATGGGGCTGGAATCACGCGCCAATTGCATAGCCAGGGTGAGTGGGAAATAGCGTCCCACCCGATCAACGCTTGGCATTACCACGCCGCTCCAAGGTGTGTCGCCACAAAGCCCGGGGGACAGTGCGAATCGCCAAATAGGGCTGGTCAGATAGATATCCAGCCAGCCCTCCGTGAGTTGTTCACGGCTGTTTGCAATCACCGATTGCAGCCAATTGTCCCAGGGATCAGTGAAGCTTCGTGGTAGATGTCTTGATACGAAGTCCCCATGACTGGGGAGTTTTCCGAAAAATCCCATGCTGCCAGTTGACCCCGTTATAGTCTCGGGCATTGGAACTCCTCCAGTTCCGGCATGCGAAATGGATTGAGGATGCTGCTGGCGCGCAATTCGAAACGGGCTGTATGGCCATCTACATTGAACGTGACCATAAAACGATCCGCCTGTTGCGTATCCTTGACCTCCATCCTGTCGAGTAGCCTGAACCAGGCCCAGGGTCCTTCTTCTGTATGACTCACGCTCTTACCATTCAGATCTTCGAAGGTGATGCTGACACGGCCCGTCGCATCAGGGGCGGGCCAGAGCATTTTTGTGGTACGCGCCGGTCCATGGCGGTAGGTGATCTTTTGACCATCCAGGTCGAGCAAGAAACGGCCGACACTTGCATCGAGATAACTGGGTTTGAGGCTGAAAGAGACAGCAGGCTGATTGCCTCCTGCAAAGAAGGTGTCGCGAATATGCGCGGCCCTTTCAAACTGGCGTAGATTGCTGGTCGAGATGCCCATCGGGTGGCCGCCGGCCTTGCGCCAGCGCCAGGGCCTGCTGTTGGTATTTACAAAAGGTTTTATCTGTTCCTGGAAAAAACTATCCAGTGATCCGCCGGGGCCAAAAAACGCGCCAAAGTCAGACAGTGTAACTTCCCGTTGGGTCTGTTTTGCAAGGGGGTAGCGCCCCTGTATACCGCGTTTACAGAGCGGCTGGACGTCAGATTGCATGATCGATGAGAGCTGATTACGCGAGCTGCCTACGACGGCACTCCAGCCTCTCTCGGATAATGCATAAATCCAGTTATTCAAGGGTTGAGGAAGCCGTTTGGCGCGCCTGCGCAGGAGCTTGACCGGGTCCCTTGCGCCACCTGATGCCTTGGCGGCATCCAGTGCGGCACTGTCACCCCCGGCTTCGAGGTCCGCAAGAAAATTGAGCAGATCACCCAGATCGCCAATCAGGGCCTCCAATGGAGGAGGATTATCCCCCCGTTTCTGTACCAGTAGATTCAACCGCTCGAAGCTGTCATCGACCTGGCGTATGGCCACATCCTGTTGCGCTTCTCCAGTGGCGGACAGGCCAGCCTTGTTGGCCGCATTCATCAGGGTTTGCAGTCGGTATTGCTGAGACTGGGCCTTGCTGCTTAAATCGCTGGCTGCGTCTGCGGCTCCTGCAGCGGCTTCCTTACCGGGAATGCTGGGGATAAGCTCTGGGGGTAGCCGGCTCAGGGTGGTGTTTGCCTCCACCGCCTGGAGTAGCTTCCTCAGCGGCGAGGCGGTGCCCGACACCACATCCAATACCTCTACTGCATGGGTGAGGCCGTTGAGTTTTACTATCTTCAGATTGTTGAGCAGGTCTCTCCAGAGACGGATGAAGTCCTCGATGTAATAGGCCTCTATCTCAGCCATCAGTCGTTGCAGCTCGGCCTCACTGGCCTCACTGGCCTGCTCCTCCTTGAGGACCCAGTTTTCCGTCAAAGCCTGCTGGGCCAGTTTTTCACTATTGGGTAAAAAGCGCTTGTAATAGCCTTTTTTCGTGTAGAGTCCGGCTATGCGTGCCTGCTGTAACTCGCCTTCGGCGCTGCTGAAAACCAGGTCGCCATGCCGACCGAGGGCGCTATTGAGATGAAAGTCGAGGTCATTATCGGCGGCTGCCTGTTGTTGGATGGCGACATAGACCTGTCTTGACAAAGGAATTTCGGTGAGCGCCAGGCGAGCCTCGTTGACCAGGTTCTGATTTAGAGGAACGGCTTTGAAACGGCCGCCCAGGAGCGCATCCAGGTGCTTCAGGAGGCGGTTTTGTTTGTCGTTTTCTCCCGGAAGGGTATTTGCCCAGTCAACAGACATGAACAGTTTCAAGTTATCCGGCTTTAGATATTCAGTTTTCCCGAGCATTAAATAGGCTTTCAGGGCCTCACGCAGGAACTCCTTTTGCGACCTGTTCTGCAGATGTTCTTCCAGCCGCTGCGCCAGCCTGTGTAGGAATGGTCCTTGCAGGACACGCTGGTAGGCAGCGTTCGCGGCCGGCCCCAGTTTGTTGCCCTGATAGAGACCGAGCCCCATGCTGAGTGGCACATCTTCGCCGTAGATCTCCGCTGCTTGACGCAGGTCGTCCAGGGGCGGCAATAAGCTGCTGAAATCGGCGCCAGTGTAGGGTTGATCGGGGATCTTTGTCTGATAGGTTTCGATCTGATTCTCGAGTTTCTCTATGGCCATCTGGTTGCGGGTAAAACTGGTGGTCCAGGCGAGGGCAGTAAGGGCCGTAAGTCCCAATGCCCCCGCGTAGGCACCGCGCTGTATCCAGGCACGCCGCTTCTCGACTTTTCTATCTGTGCCGGCCAGGGTCGATTCGGGAAAAATGATCCGGCGAAACAGCGCCTGGATGAAATAGCTGCGGCCACGGCCACTGAAGGCGGGAAGCGATACCCGGTCAAGTCCAAAGCTCTGTGCCACGTTGCCGAGCAGGCGGTCGATGGGCGTTCCTTCCTGTGTGCCACTGGTAAAGTAGACGCCCCGCAGCAGTGGGCGGCTCTCAAAGCGACTGGTCTGGAAGGTTTCATCGAGAAAAGACTTTAAGGGTTCTCTGAGTGATGCCATCTCCTGGGGAAAGCCATAGATCAGTGTGCGGCGCTGGATGTCCCGCTCTTGATGCATGCGCGCAATCATTCTGTCGGTCAGCCGCTGCAGCAGTGCATCGAATTCCTGGGCGAAGAAGCCTACAGGCGCCTCCTGGTCCATTTTATCATCGAGTGGGAACGTCATGCCCCAGATCTGTTCTCTGTCGTCCCTCCCCAGGTCTTCGAAAAATTCCGTAAAGCCTGCCACCAGGTCGCATTTGGTGAACATCATGTAGACGGGAACCCGGACACCCAGGCGTTCATTGAGTTCCTGAATGCGATTGCGTATGGCACGGGCGTGCTGGCTGCGCTCCTCATTGGTTTGCAGCAGCAGGTCAGAAACGCTGACAGCGATCAGGATGCCGTTGATTGGGCGGCGCTTGCGATGCTTTTTGAGCAGGTCAAGAAAGCCCAGCCAGGCGCTGGAGTCCAGCGACTCCTGGCTGTCCTGGGTGGTATAGCGTCCCGCTGTGTCGAGCAATACCGCATCATCGGTAAACCACCAGTCACAATTCCTGGTGCCTCCCACGCCGCGGATGGCATCTTTACCAAACCGTTCAGAGAGTGGGAACTTCAAGCCTGAATTGATCAGCGCTGTGGTTTTGCCGGAGCCGGGTGGCCCGATAATGATGAACCATGGCAGCTCATAGAGATACTGGCCGCCACTGAATCTACCGCCGTCATGGCTCTTTTTCAGAACCGACAGCGCCTCGTCAAATCTTTCATTGAGTATCTCCAGCTCTTCGGCAGACTGGTCCAGCGCAGCGTTCTCGGTCTGGCTGATCTCCTCCATCATCTGCTGATCAGCCTTTTTCGCCTTCAACTTCGACCAGGCAAGGTTGATTACCCAAAGTGTCAGTAGAAAAAGAATCGCTCCGAGTCGTACCCAGAAGACTTTGTTTTCAAGTGTGAAAAGGGGGATTACAAACCAGAGGATGGCGCTCAGCGCGATCACCCCCAGTAATTGGATGACCCACCTCTTTTTGAAGAACTCGATGATTGCGCGCATCATTTCTCCAGAATGATCTCGACCCGGCGGTTTTTTGCCCTGTTTGCGGGAGTATCGTTTGGCACCAGTGGTTCGTTGTCTGCTCTACCCTCAGCGGTGATATCCCCGGAATTTGCTGACTCGATGCGAAGTAACTCTGTGACTGCCTCTGCCCTGGCTATGGAGAGATGCCAATTCGAAGGAAAGCGTATGGTGTTGATCGGGACATTGTCTGAATGGCCCGCCACCACTACATTTCTATCGAGGATAGAAATGGCCTCAGCAATACGTCTCAGCAATGGTTTGAAGTCCTCCGAGACCTGGGCGCGCCCGGAGGAGAAAAGCCCCTTATTACGCAGACGGATGATGACATCGGTGTAGTCATCGATCAGTTCAACCAGGCCTTGCTCGACTTCAACCTCGAGCAGCCCCGAAAGACGCTGATACACGGTGTTCTGCTGCACTGCCGGGGTCGGGGTGACAGCTACCTCGCGAGGAGGGGGCTCTTCCCGGCCTATGGCATGCAGGGTTTTAAAGATCGGTGCAGATGCCTGATTGATGAAGGTGCTGAACACCAGATAGATACCCAGCAGGAGAACAGCGGAGAGCGCGGCGACTACCCAGAGTGGGACATAGTGGCGCAAGGTGTGACGGGGTTGCTGCTCTCCCTGCCAGTGCGGGGAGAGGTCCTGCTCATATTCTCCACGCTGCATGCGGATGGCGTGATAGGTGCTGTCGATAATGCCTTCGAGGGTGCGCATACCTCCCTCCAGAACCCGGTACTTGCCTTCAAAACCCATGCTCAGGCAGATGTACATGAGCTCCAGCATGTCGAGATGCCGCGGCGGGTCTTTGAGCATTCTTTCCAGAATCAGAAAAAATTTTTCACCGCCCCAGGCTTCCTTGTGAAAGAGGATCAGCAGGCTCTCTGTGCTCCAGCTGCTTTCATTGCCCCAGGGGGTGTTCAAAACGATCTCATCGATCACTGTACACAGGCAGTACCTGGCCGCATTGACCGTTTCACGATCTATTCCTGCCCTGGAAGCCTGGATTTCAAAATTTTTCAGTTCCTCTTCCATGCGCAGCCTAAGCCCGGGAACATCCCGATGGCTGGCAGTATTGCGCAGTTTGCCCATCAGGGATAACAGGGGGCCGGCAGCAACAACGAGTTGGTTGAGTCCTCGGTCTACAGTGAGGTTCAGAGGTTGCCGGGGTCTGGGGGCGTATGCAGGTGGTGCGGTTGGGGCGGCGGATGGACGTCTGCCGCCTGGAGAGGGGCGGATGACAGTGCGGTCGCTGTCATCACTGTCGGAGTCGAAAAAAGGATCGTCTGTGTTCACTGCGGATTAGCCTTTGATGGCCCAGAACTCGAGCTCGATACCTGGAAACTCACCGCCGATATGGAAAGCGAAACCTCCGGAGCTCTTCAATTGCTTCCATAACTCACTGTTGCGGTCCAGGTCAAAATAGTTGAATCCGGCATGGTAGGGGATCTGCCTGGGCGCGACGGGTAATGGTCGTATGCCAATACCGGGGAGCTGTGAATTCACTAGCTGCCTGATCTGCTCTACCGGACCAATCTTGACCTGAGTAGGGAAGCGGGTACGCAGCGTATCGGCAGGGAGTTGAGCACTTACCGCAAGCACGAAATTCGCGCTGTCGAAGAGCTTGTGATCCGCTAATGGAGCCACCCGGATACCATACTTTCTCTCCTGTAACGGAATGGGGATCGCATTTTGTTCCAACACCATGCTCAGGGACTGACGCAATGAAGTCATGACTCCTGTGAACGTCGTTTTCAGGTCATCATGTTGATAAGCGGGAAGCTCGTCGGGACGTTTGTTTTTTGCTGTGAAAGTGGTCAGTTCCCCGGCCATTTGTACGCCAGCCCGATAGAATTCTTCCGGATGCAGGCCCTGTACATCAGATAGATGGGTAAACAATGGTTCCCATCGATTGACGGCCTGAAGCATCATGAAATCTGCAATTTCCGCTGCTCCACCACGACCTGATTCAGTAATCCTGCCGGCCAGGGCCTCGCCGCGATGATGTAACAGCCCCTGTAATTCCTCCAAGAAGCCCTGTAGTCCCGATACGGCGTTGCAATGAACACAGGGTGGAATAAAACTGTCGTCGAGGAGAATGTTTTTATCGGATCTAAGTTCTGTGATGCGTGCAATCGGTGTCGTAATAAACTGGCTGCGATCATCTGAATCCAACATGAGCTGGAGATGTAGACGGCCTGTTTGAATGTCTGCTTTGGTGTCGGCAGTGGCGTTGCTGTCCTCTATCTCTTTTTCGTAGGGCAGGTATCTGGCCAGGATGTCAGGACTTTCCCGAGTGTCTGCCTCTGTCTGCCCCCTTCGTTTGGCTGGCAGAGCCAGGTAGACGGTCTCTTCCCGCGTGTTATCCGGGATAGTCAGTATCTTGGGGGGGGCATCCTCATGGGGGATATCAAACGGGGTGCCGTCTGGCATGATCCCCTGACAAACTGACAACGCGATTTTGCCTTGAGACAGTAGGTCATTGTCAATTTTAAAGTCAGTGACGCCCCAGCTGTATGCCTTCATGGGGGCACATCGAGACTCCAGCAGATTCTCAAGGTAACGGTCGTGTTGTTGAAAATGGTGTGGGCGGAGGAACATGCCTTCGCTCCAGATCACTCTATTACGCCAGGTCATTCTTGCTCTATCCTGGTTGATGACTATAGAAGACTGTTGTATACCTGGTGCAGATTGTCAATCCTTAGCAGGCTGGCTCGCAGAAATAGAAATATCATTCTGTCCAAGAAGGATAGTATAGGCATTTAATTGATGCTCGGTTATCTCTATGACTGTACGCCAGTCGGCCTTGTCCAGGTCTCGAAAAGCCACGAGAATACCAATGTGTCGGGTTGCAGGATCAAGTTCGCGATTGATGGTTCTAGTCTCATTGGGATTGAGCCTCAACTCATCTCTTGCGAGCAGATCGCCTGCAAGCACGCTGGATTCATCATCAAATAGACTGAAAAAATCACTGTTCTTGAAGTTGCCGGCAGATTTCAGCTCGTACAGCCTCAAGATGACTGGTGAGGGGGCCCCATCCGCATTTGGATTCAGGTGACTTGAGGTAAGGATTTTTGCCACAATCTGACTGGGAGGCAGCGGTTTTTTGCTGAAACAACCGGTTAGTGTAATCCCGAAAAGGATCAACACGAGAATTAAGATTGGGTGCCTCATCCGCATGGTCATCTCCCGATTATATTTAATACCTGAATCATTCCTGATTGAAACCTATGATACTTTACTCAGGGGCTGGGTGTGGCGCATGCCCGATATTCATCTGTGATTCAGGACTTATAGAGTAATGTCGTGGCTCGATTGTTGTTCTTGAAGATCCATATAAAAAACGTCATTCCTTTTCGGCTCATATCAGTGCTTGCTAACTTGCTTCAACCCTACGGATCTTCAATCTTGAGGAGGAAGGTGTTCTGTGAACCTCCGCCTGTAACAACTAAAGTATGAACTTGCCCAACTCAATTCTGTTTGCGGGCCTGTATCAACTTGGTTATCTGTGATTCATAGGCGCGGGCAAACTCTTCTCCAAAGAGATCCTGAAAGTTATCTTCCGCCTCCATAAGGATCTCCTTGTGCTTCTCTGCGTATTGTTCCCAGTACCAGGCTTTTTTACTTTCGAGGATACTGCGCCCCCCTTTGCGCGCAAAATATTCTTCCAAGGCTTCAGGCTCAAACCGCTGCAGCATAGAAGAAAGTGCTGCCTGCATGCCAGCCATAACCGCCAATTGATGGGCTTCAATGTCCTCGATTGCCTGGCGTACAGATTCCAGTGGCGGCAGATATGCGCCATTTGAGGGCCCCAATAAATGCTTCATGGCATCCTCAACCCCCACGGAGAATTTCAAAGGATTATTCTCCACCGGGCGTATTGTCGTGAGCTGCATTCTGAATTCACTTTTAATGTCTGCTCTTGCCCGCAACACCTCCATGACACCGCCAGTCATCTCGCGCATCAGGGAACCAATGATGCGTAAAATTTCCGCTGCCTGCTGAGGAGGTACATCAAGCGGTTGTACGCCTGCGCCCTCGAGTAATTTATTCAGGCTGTCGAGATCATTTTCCGCAGATGGCTGGGGAACGGGAGTAGCGATTACTTCCGGAATAGACTCTGGAATTGACTCTGGAATTGGGGTGGTCAATTGGGAGGGGGCGAAATCACTGACTTCATCCTGATGGTCTTCCAGGATATCCCAATCTTCCGGAATACTTTGCGGTGCTTGAAAGAACTCATTTTCCGCCGCCAGATGATCAGGTGTGGAAAAACTGTCAGCAGACACATCAGTCGGATGAATTGAGATAGGAGTTCTCGGATGGCCCTGTGATATCGAGTCCCTGCGTGTCGTCGATACTTGGTATCTCGTATGATATTTCAGATGAGGGCGTGGTCGGGTTAAAAAAATCTTCTTCTGGATCTGCTGGAGTCTTAACGTCTTGCTGTCCATTCTCCAGGATCACCATAATTTCGTAATCACCGATCAATATGCGATCACCGTTTGATAGCGGAGTACGGTTGCCATTGCCGAGCGGTTGAGGTTGGGCGTTGAAATAGATCCCGTTAGTGCTGGTGTCTATGAGATGAAATTGCCTGTTTTCATAGGAGATCTTGGCATGCTTGCCGGAAATGAATCGCTCAGGGTCGGGTAACACCCAATCGTTATTCGCTGCACGACCAATGGTTCCCCCGTCTTGGCCAAATACCATATCCATCGGCATTCCGGTTGGCTGGTTACGATATGTAATGACATTCAAGCGAAGTTTCATGAGCGATGTTGTTTGTATTTGACCTGTCCTGGCGATCCTTAATCCCTATCACTGATGATTGTAGTGGAGAGTGCAGCGTTATTTCCACTACCTATTATCATCAAAAGAGCATACCTGAAATGCTATAGTAAAACCCTATTTGTATTTAGGAAGATCGCGCGTTTGCTCCAAAGTGTTGGGAAGCACCAAGACTCATTCAAGGCATATGATTTATAAGGGTATTTATGGGAATCAAGGATTAAGTTAAGCGCTGATAAATTCCTTGATTTCAAGGATAATAGATTATCGTCATTGAGAGAGTGGAAGCGCTATGTACCAACTCTTACTGACTGACAGCGGCTTCGAGAAATTCCATAAGCAGACCAAAAAGGAACAGTTTCTTGTCGAGAGGGACAGTATTATCCCCTGGCAGGAACTGACGGTGCTATTGAACCCCACAATCCGAAGCCAGAAGGAGCGGGAAGACGACCCGTGGGACTCGAATGAATAATACGCATTCATTTTCTGCAACACTGGATTGCCCAGGGATGAATTGATCCCAAATGATTTTCGGTTCCATCAGGAATGACTGGTGACGGGTAATTAATCAAAGGTTCCTAAAATCAATATTGAAGCATAAAGTAGGTTTCTATCTTTCTGTTTCTAAATAGTGAGGGGGTTCAGGTGGCTATATGAGGACCACCTTTGTCTGCTACTCTGATATAAATATAAAAAAATAAGAACACTCACGAAGCAACGCCACGAGGGCTGCATATTGGAAGAATCTGAGTACACCAAGGCTTCTTGAAAGCATCTGAACAATATCGAAATAAAATTAGAAAAATTGAATTAACTTATTTAGTGGTTTGTTATTCTCTGGCTTATTTTCTAGTTGCTCAATATTATTATAATCAACGGGGTGGGTGCGTTTGAGATATTTCACCTCATGCAGGGAAGGTAACATTATTAGCAACTATGTATGATGCTAACTTACTGAAGAATATAAAATCTGCAAAGACACAGGCTAACATATAATTAATATCTATAATCCTGATATCAAGGTCCTGACTGAGCGCTAAAAATGCCTAGACTACAAGCCACTCAGGCGAATTACCCTTTCGTCGTGAAGACCCCACTGGGTGATGACAAACTGCTGTTTTACAGTATGAGTGCTACCGAACAGCTCGGTCGACTCTTTGAATACGATCTTCAGTGTCTGTCCAACGAATCAGATATCCAGTTAGATGAGATACTGGGCGGAAACGTTACGGTTCAGTCTCATGGCCATGATGGTCAGCCTCGGTTCTTCAATGGCTATGTGAGTCGATTCAGCCAGGCTGGCATGCATGGTGACTATTTTGTCTACCAGGCGATCTTACGTCCTTGGTTCTGGTTTCTGACCCGGACTTCCGATTGCCGCATCTTCCAGGAAAAAACAGTACCGGATATTGTCAAAGAGGTTTTTCGAGATCATGGTTTCAGCGACTTTGAAGAGCTGCTGAGCAACACATATCGACAATGGAACTACTGTGTTCAATACCGTGAGACTGACTTCAACTTTATCAGCCGCTTACTGGAACAGGAAGGCATCTACTACTATTTCAAGCACGAAGACGGCAAGCACACCATGGTACTTTCGGATTCTATCAGTGCCCATGAAACAGTATCCGGTTATGAAGAGGTGCCTTACTATCCGCCGGAAGAGACCGATCGTCGTGAAAGAGATTACATCTCAAGCTGGGCTTTGACACGGGAAATCCAGCCTGGGATTTATGCGCTGAATGATTTCGATTTTGAAAAACCTAAGGCTAGTCTACAGGTCAAATCCACTATCAAACGACAACATGAGCAGGCCAGCTTCGAGGTTTATGACTACCCGGGAGAATACCACGAGACTGGAGATGGTGAGAACTATGCCCGATCACGCATCGAGGAACTTCAGGCGCAACATGAGATGGTGCAAGGGTCGGGCAATGTATCCGGTCTTACCACAGGCTGTCTTTTTAAGTTGATAAACTATGGACGTGAAGATCAAAACCGTGAATATCTGATAGTTTCCACCAACTACAATTTAGGTCCGCAGGAGTATGAATCACAGAATAGTGGGGCAGATGCCTACTTCAGCTGTTCATTCAGGGCAATAGACAGCCAGCAACCGTTTCGCGCTACCCGTGCGACTCCCAAGCCAATCGTTCAAGGGCCACAAACCGCGATCGTGGTAGGTAAGTCCGGCGAAGAGATCTGGACGGATGAATATGGGCGGGTAAAAGTCCAGTTTCACTGGGACCGTTACGGCAAGTCCGATGAGAACAGTTCCTGTTGGGTACGTGTTGCACAGATATGGGCGGGTAAGAGCTGGGGTGGCATGTATATCCCGCGCATCGGTCAGGAAGTCATTATCGAGTTTCTGGAGGGTGACCCGGACCGCCCCATTATTACCGGGCGAGTCTACAATCAGAACAACATGCCTCCCTATGGCCTGCCTGCGGATAAAACCAAGAGCACCATCAAATCCAACTCATCTAAGGGTGGGGGGGGCTCCAACGAATTCCGGTTTGAGGACCTGAAGGGCAGCGAAGAAGTCTATCTGCATGGCCAAAAGGATTGGACCATCGCTATTGAAAACGACAAGAACCAGACTGTCGGTAATAATGAAACCCTGTCGGTCGGAAACAATCGTGATAAAACGGTTGGTAATGACCAGAGCGAGGGGATAGGTAATAATAAGACCATCCAGGTGGGCAGCAATCATACAGAGACGATCGGCAGCAACAAGACAATACAGGTTGGATCCAACCACTCGGAGCAGATCGGCTCCAATATGACGATCACCGTTGGCGCCAACCTGACAGAGACTGTCGCTGTCAACTCAGCAGAGACAATCGGTGCCGCAAAGGAACTGACCATCGGTGCGGCCTATGCGGAAACCATAGGCGCCAGCAAAGCCGTGAACGTGGGAAAGGATGTATCCACAAACATCGGCAGCAACCAATCCACCAGCGTGGGCAAGGATGGCTCATTGACGGTTGGTAAGAATCTGGTTATCGATGCGGGTGATTCAATAGTCATCAAGACCGGCAAGGCGCAGATCTCCATGAAGAAGGATGGCACGATTGCCATTCAGGGCAAGGACATCACAGTCAAAGGATCGGGTGCCATCAATGTCAAAGCCAGTAAAGATGTTGTTATAAAAGGCAAGAAGATTCTGCAAAACTAAATCCAAGAATATCGGAGCTGGACATGAATGATGACGATCTTTCACTCAAGCCTGAAACGCAAAAAAATGATAAGGACACCCGGCTTGATGGAGTCGTTATCGGTGTCTTGATTGGGCTGGATGACAAGAGTCATCCACTCGTCGCCTTCCCTGGCAATCCAAGTACTACCGGTGTTGAAGCGCGCTCCACTACAGCACTGAATTCTGGTGATATTGGTCATGAGGTGGCGTTACTATTTGAGGGCGGCAATCCGTCTCTACCCCTCATCATTGGTCGGATACAGCATCCCGAGGTTATTTTTGAAAATGATTCTCCGATGGCTGCTGAACTTGATGGTGAACGTCTTGTGTTTTCAGCCAAAAAGGAGATCGTACTTAAATGTGGCAAGGCGAGTATTACTCTGACCAAGGCCGGTAAGGTGATCATACGTGGCGCCTATCTGTTGAATCGATCATCAGGTGTCAACCGGATCAAGGGTGGCTCCGTACAAATCAACTAGATCACCATGGAACTTTTGAATGCAACCGGTATGCCGGCAGCTTACACAATGGGCATGGAGCCCAGCGGACGTGAATTGCTGGTGGTCGTTTTAAAAGGAACATTCCAAATCCCACGCAATGGCGCAACGGCAAAGCTCGCTGATGAGCAACTGCCTCTGGTTTTGGCCGATACCTTCACAGGAGATCCGGGTTTTTCTGCTCCTGTCTACGAGGCGGATTTTGCACCATACAAACCGCGCTGCGATGTGTTGTTGAATGGCAGTGCCTACGCGCCAGGCGGGAAACCAACTAAAAAAGTGCGTGTAGGGCTGAAAGTCGGTTCCATGAGTAAAACCTTCAATGTGGTTGGTGACAGAAACTGGGTGACGGGGAATGTAGGTATATCGCCAGGCGAGCCTAAAGAATTCACGGTGATGCCAATCAGCTACGATTGTGCCTATGGGGGTGTTGACAACTTCCATCCAAATGAAAAAAAGCATGCCGCATTTATGCAGAACCCTATTGGCAAAGGCTATCACCGGAATCTAAGTGTTTCACTGGTGGATAGTAAACCAATGCCTAACACAGAGGAGGATAATCGACCTGTCACCATACCCAGTGAAAAGTATAGCCCCATGTCATTTGGTCCGATAGGACGTGGTTCGGAGCCGCGCTTACACTATGCCGGAACCTATGACCAGAACTGGATCGATAATGTTTTTCCTTTTCTGCCGTCAGACTTTGATGATGCCTACTATCAATCTGCACCATTGGATCAGCAGGTACCATACCCCAGGGGAGGAGAAGAGGTCGTACTGGTCAACCTGACACCAGAGGGACGTATTGCTTTCAAGCTGCCCGAAATCAATGTGCCTGTGGTCTTTTTTCGTAAGAAAGATGAAGATCAAAAGGTGGATGCTGTTATTGATACTGTAATGCTGGAACCGGAAAAAGGTCTCTTCACGATGACTTGGCGGACACATATCCCGCTTAAGAAGAATATGTTCGAGATACCGCAGGTTCTGGTTGGAACCAAATCAAAAGCCTGGTGGCGAGCCAGAACAATGGGTAAGGCCTACTATCCTTCACTAGACGTATTAAGCCTGACAAAGACTGTAGAGGCCGAGGAAACATGAGTGAGCAGCCCTTAGCCATTGTCGACAGTGGGATGGTGACGGGAGTCGGGCTGACTTCCGCTGCCTCCTGCGCTGCGATCCGATGTGCCATTGACAACTTTCAGGAAACTCGCTTCATTGATAAAGGGGGTGAGTGGATCATGGGGTGCGAAGTGCCACTGGAAGGACCTTGGAGAGGGAAGGTCAAGCTGATCAAAATGTTATCCACAGCACTGTCTGAACTCCTCGAAAAACACCCCAAGCTGAATGCCGAGGATGTACCCTTACTCTTGTGTCTTTCCGAGCACGAACGGCAAGGTCGTGTTATTGATGACGACAACAGTTTTTTTATCTCACTGCTCGAAGAGATGGATATCGAATTTCACGAGAAATCCCGTGTTATCGCCCAAGGCCGGGTCTCAGTCTCGGTGGCATTAGCGCGCGCAAGGGAATTGATCTACAAAAGAACGGTCTCCCAAGTGATCATTGCAGGAGTTGATGGTCTGCTTGTTGGACCGGGGCTTTCCTTTTATGAAGACAATGAACGTCTACTGACCAGTCAAAATTCAGACGGCTTCATTCCAGGAGAGGCCGCCGCCGCTATCCTGGTTTCCCTGCCAGTTGCCGATGGTGAATCTCATTTGATCTGCACTGGCTTAGGATTCGGCGTGGAGCAGTCAACAATCGACTCGGACTTGCCGTTACGCGCAGATGGCTTCGTTAAAGCAATCAATGATGTCACTATTGATGCAGGTTGCGATATTGGGGATGTGGATTTCCAGATTGCCAGTGTTTCTGGTGAGCAATATTGGTTCAAGGAAGCCAGTCTCTCCGTGCTTCGCACCCTGCGTGTACGAAAAGAGGAGTTTGATATTTGGCACCCGGCTGACTGTATCGGAGAAGTGGGAGCAGCAATTGGGCCTGTCATGTTGTCTGTCGCAATAACAGCCGTAACAAAAGGCTATGCGCCTGGAAAGAATATAATTTGTTACTTCAGTAACGACGATGGTAAAAGAGCCGCAACCATTCTTGGTTATCAAGAGAGTAGTACAGCCTGATGGCGAACAAGGTCTTTGCCAATGGCCGTGAAGTAGCATGCAAGGCCGCAAAGGGAAAAACCATCTGTGCATTTCCGGACGTCTGTTTCACGCCTCCACAAACACCGGCAACACCGCCGGGTGTTCCCATTCCCTATCCGAATACGGGGATGGCATCTGATACCGCGAGCGGAAGTAAAAAAGTAAAGATCAGCAACAAAGAGGTAATACTGAAGAACAAATCTTACTTCAAGACAAGTATGGGGGATGAGGCGGGGAGCGCACCAAAAAAAGGAGTTATCACCAGTAAAAATAAGGGTAAGGTTTACTTCAAAGCTTGGTCAATGGATGTAAAGGTCGAAGGGAAGAATGTAACACGGCATCTCGATTTGACAACAAACAATCATGCTTCTGAACCTGGGGATACACCACCTTGGCCATATATTGATAGTATGGCTGTTCCTCCTGCTGCTCCTCCTGCCAGTTCTGACAACGAGTGCGATGATGCAAAAAAAGAAAAGAAACGAGCTTGCGGCTCTATCCCCCCATTGATGAAAGGCCGGAAAGTGATCAAAAACTTAGATAACGAAAAAATGACAGCACATCTCACTTGTACGGAGATCAACGCAAGGATTAAAGGCTTCGATGACTGTTTAAAGGCAAGGAAAAATGTGACAGACAAATGTTTTGGTGGGGTAACGGATGATCGTCACGCTAAGGAGGAAGCCGCGCTTGCCAGCGGTAGGGAGCGTACTAAGTCTCTGGCACAAAAAAAGGGTTGTTAAAACCATTCGTGGAGGACGCCGTTATCTATGTTAAAAGAACTTTTTGATGCTATTGAACAACACGACTTGGATGAAGTCTCTTCGTTACTATCGCAAGGAGCTGATGTCAACCTGGCTCAAGATGAACCGCCCAGCTGGCGACCACTAGGGTTCGCCATTGAAGAGCTTGAGTTTGGTGGCTCGATCGAGATAGTTCGTCTTCTTGTAAAGCATGGCGCAGACGTTAATGCATTCTACGTTGATAGCAAACTGACTTCACTGCATGCAGCTATTTTCAATGGAGATATCGAGGTTATTCGGCTTATCCTTGAAGCCGGTGGAGATCCAAATATTGTGGATAACGAAGACTATTTGCCTCTTCAGTTTGCTGTGCAGCAAAACTCTCTTGAAATAGCGAAATTATTATTGCAGTACGGTGCTGGTCGGACGATCAACGAGTCAGGCGGGTTCTGTGGTGACACCGCACTTGGTGTGGCAATCAGGGAATTGAACGTCCCGATGATTGAATTGTTACTAGATCACGGTGCAGACCCTGAAGCTCTAGATTCAGATGATCAAATGGCGCGTGAAAACTTGCCCCCTCGTGAAGAGTCTGATAGTGAAAGCTGGAATGCAACTGTAGAATTACTCTGGCGTCATAGGCAAGAACAATAGAGGGTAGATCCCGTTCTCTAAAAGTAATTCAGGACAGGCCACAGTATTAGAACAAATATGAAGTTCTGTTAGAGACCGGTAACGAGCCTGTAATCGTATTAATTCAGGAATGTATTCATAAGTATGATTTCATCTCCACACGACATCTCAATTATCATCGACCAGCATGCTGAAGAGGTGGCATTTCTCTGGTTATTACGTAACGTGGCTGTTACTGACCCACACTATTCGCTGAAGGATCTTGCTGAACTCGATAACCGGGTTGAAGCGCATCTTGATGGGCTTCGTATTGCAGGTGAAGTCGGGTTGAATACTTGTCTCAGAAACATGGAAATCGGTGAGCCGGGTGAGGTATTTGCAGCTTCTGTGTGCGCCTTCGAGAGTGATGATGGCAAGCGGATTGATGCGGTCCTCAGTCCAGGTTTGAATTCCGAGGAAAATTTTCGGGCATTGATTTCAGCCATTGGATGGATCGACTATAAACGAATCGGCCCACTCATTGAACATATGCTGGTTGCCAAGTCCAGCGATTATCGGCAGGTTGGGATTGCGGCATCTGCAGTCCACAGGCGGAACCCAGGTTCTGCCCTCAAACTGGCCATTCAGAGTGATGATGCCTCAATCAGCGCCCGTGCCCTGAAAGCAGCGGGTGTACTGAAGCGCCATGATCTACTGACAGCTTTTACTAAACCCTTCAACTCAGAGGATGATACGCGCCGATTCTGGGCATCCTGGTCAGCTGTTTTATTGGGTGACCGGTTGCAGGCGAAGGAGGCGCTGAAGCGGACAGTGACCTCTGAATCACCCTTCGGGGTTCGTGCGCTGCAACTGGTGCTGCGTACCATGGATGGCAAAGAGGCGCAGAGCTGGCTCAAGGGTCTCGCGCAGAATCCGGATAGGCTGCGGGATGTGATCATCGGGGCAGGTGTCTCCGGTGATCCCGCATTCATCCCCTGGTTGATCCAGCAGATGGGAACCCCGGAACTGGCTCGGGTGGCTGGGGAGGCGTTTTCTATGATCACCGGTGTGGATCTCGCCTATCAGGACATGGAAGGAGATTGGCCGGAGGGATTCGAGGCCGGACCGACAGAGAATCCGGAGGATGAGAATGTGGAGATGGATGCCGACGAGGACCTTCCTTGGCCTGCTCCGGAGCTGGTTCAGGCCTGGTGGGCACAGAACAGACCGAACTTTCAGGTTGGAACCCGTTACCTTGTGGGCCAGCCGATATCGGCAGCGCAGTGCAAGCAGGTTTTGATCAGCGGCTTTCAGCGCCAGCGCAATGCCGCAGCCTTGGAATTGGCACTGATGGATCCAAAGGCGCCTCTGTTTCCGACCAAGGCCCCGGGGTTTGTTCAACAACGCTTACTGGGGGTCTGAGATGCTCTCTCTGGAAACCGTCTTTCTCGCGCTGGCGATTATCTTCGTCAGTCTGGCACTGCGTGATTATCTGAAAGATGAGGGCAAACTCACCCCAGCCCGTAACACCTGGCTGATGATCGCGATGATATTTTCAGCGGTCAGCGTTCTGCAGTATGTTTTCAACAGGTTGTTGTGAAAGAGCGAAGTCTGTTCTTGGTGGAATACGCGGGGCTTGGAAACAAAAAAGGCCTAAGTCTGAGCTTTAGCCTTTGTTTTTGGTACTCTCTAGGGGAATCGAACCCCTGTTACCGGCGTGAGAGGCCAGCGTCCTAACCGCTAGACGAAGAGAGCAGTTTTTATTGAAAGGCGGTATTATACTCAGCTTCACATCAGGCTCAATGGCCTTTAGAATTATTTTTCCTCATAACTTTTGGTTTTTCATTTGAAACAAGCGGTCAAGTGGCTTCAACGCAAGCTGTCAGGGTCTGCGGCTCGTTCCAGCGATAGCTCGCCTGCGGGAGCCGGTACGATTACGAATCCGATTGTCATTGCTCGATCCGATCACAATATCTCCCGGGCAAACATCAGCAGAAATGCGGTCAAGGTGCTGTATCGCCTGAAGAACGCCGGCTATGAAGCCTATCTGGTGGGTGGCGGGGTTCGCGACCTGCTGCTGGGGCGGGAGCCGAAAGACTTCGATGTGGCGACCAGTGCCCTGCCGGAAGAGGTCAAGGCGGTGTTTACCAACTGCCGTTTGATTGGCAGACGCTTCCGCCTGGCGCATGTCCATTTTGGCCGGGAGATCATTGAGGTGGCCACTTTCAGGAGCCTTGCGGACAATAGCGGTCAGGGCAACCAGGAGGCCGAGAATGGGAGAATCCTGCGAGATAATACTTACGGCACCATAGAAGAGGATGCTCAGCGGCGGGATTTCACCATCAATGCCCTCTATTACAATATCGAGGATTTCTCGGTCGTTGACTATGCGGATGGCTTGACCGATCTGCGCAATGGCGTGCTGCGGCTGCTGGGGGATCCTGAGCAGCGCTACCGGGAAGATCCGGTCAGAATGCTGCGGGCGGTGCGGTTTGCCGGAAAACTGGGTTTCATCATCGATTCGGTCTGCGAAAAACCGCTGCCGGAGATGGCCCATCTGCTGCAGGAAGTACCTGCTTCCCGCCTGTTTGAAGAGGTATTGAAACTCTTCATGGGCGGCTCGGCGCTCGAGACTTTTGAAAAGCTGCGCCACTACGATCTTTTTGGTCAGCTGTTTCCGGCCACTGAAGAGGCGCTTTCCCACGAGGATCATGAGTTTCCCATAACCTTCGTCAATCGAGGGCTGCAAAATACCGATGACCGGTTGCGGGACCGCAAGCCTGTCACCCCAGCTTTCTTGTTTGCCGTATTGCTGTGGGAAGCGGTGCGGCTCCGCGCAGAAACCTATGAGGCAAACGGCCTCTATCCCGGTCCTGCATTGCAGGAGGCGGGCGGTGAAATCCTCTCTGAGCAGGCTCAACGGATCTCGATTCCGAAACGTTTCAGCTATCCGATGCGTGATATCTGGCATTTGCAGCCAAGATTTCTGAATCGGAGTGGAAAGCGGCCGCAGCGCTTGTTGACCCATCCGCGCTTCCGGGCGGCCTATGATTTTCTCTTGCTGCGCGCAGAGTCGGGTGAAGTGGAACAGGAACTGGCTGACTGGTGGACGAGTTTCCAAAAAGAACAGGGTCCCGGACAGCGCCCAATAAGCGAGCAGGACAGCCAGGGCCGAAGCGGTCGGCGTCGCCGTCGGCGCCGTAAACCCAAGCAGGCTGCGCCATCTACGGATGAGTGAAGTATGGGTGACCGTCTATATCGGTCTGGGCAGCAATCTGGAAAGACCCATAGAGCAGATCAACCAGGCGTTGCATGAATTGGCTGAGTTGCCAGATACCCAGTGCTTGCAGCATTCATCACTCTATCAAACTCAGCCAGTCGGCCCTCAGAACCAAGCGGATTTCATCAATGCCGTGGCCATGTTGAGTACGGGGCTGGCAGCTGAGTCACTGCTGGATGAATGCCAGAAACTGGAGCAGGGCCACCAGCGAACGCGAACTGGCGAGCGGTGGGGCCCCAGAACCCTGGATCTCGATCTGCTGTTGTTTGATGGGCAGCGGATCGCCACGTCCAGATTGTTGATCCCCCATCCGCAAATCGCGAACAGAGCATTCGTGCTCGTTCCGCTGGCGGAGATTGCGCCTCTGGAGCTGGTTATTCCCGGTCTGGGTGTGCTGGGAGAATTGCTTGATAAGGTAGACGTGGATGGCGTTCGGCGGCTTCCCTGAAATAGATCATAAACAGCGTTTTATTGTGGTGGAAGGCCCCATTGGGGTCGGCAAAACCAGTCTGGTGCGGCGCCTGGCTACTCATCTGCAGGCTGAAACTCTTCTTGAGGAGGCCGAAGACAACCCCTTTTTACAGAGCTTTTATGAGAATCAGCGGCAATCCGCTTTCCCAGCACAGCTGTTTTTTCTCTTCCAGCGCAGCCGCCAATGGTCTGAGTTGCAGCAGGCCGATATGTTTCGGCAGAGTCTGGTCGCGGATTTCATGCTGGAGAAAGATCGCTTGTTTGCCCAGGTCAATCTGCAGCTGGAGGAGCTGAAGCTGTATGATCAAATCTATGAAAACCTCAGCATGGAGGCGCCAGCCCCCGATCTGGTGATCTATCTGCAGGCGCCTGTTGAGGTCTTGATGCAGCGCATCATGAAACGCGCGAGGCCTGAAGAGATCGGTATAGAGCATCGTTATCTAGAACAGTTGTGTGCGGCCTACACGGAATTTTTTTACTATTACGACAGTTCGCCGCTGCTGATCATCAACGCAGCGGAGATCAACCCGGTGGAAAGCGATGCGGATTTTCAACTCTTGCTGGAACATATCTGCATGGAGGATTCGGGAAGGCGTTATCTCAACCCAGCACCACTGCTCTTCACATAACCGCAGCATGTTAGACTTTCACTCCGATTCAAATTTAATCATGATTTCCTCCGATGCCAGATCATAAAATCACCGTCAAACAGCTGCTGCATATGAAGCAGGCAGGGCAGAAAATCAGCTGCCTGACCAGTTACGACGCAAGTTTTACCCAGCTGATAGAGGAGGCCGGGGTCGAGGTGTTGCTGGTGGGAGATTCCCTCGGCATGGTGGTGCAGGGCCATGAGAGTACCCTGCCGGTAACCGTCGATGAGATGATCTACCACACCTTGAATGTATCCCGGGCCCGTCAGCGGGCCCTGTTGGTGGCGGATATGCCCTTTATGAGCTACCGCACGCCACTGCTCGCATTGGAATCTGCCGGGCGTCTGATGAAGGAGGGTGGGGCGCACATGGTCAAGCTGGAAGGCGGCCACAGTCAGCTGGACTCGGTCAGGCAGCTGTCATCCCAGGGGATTCCGGTCTGTGGCCATCTGGGATTGCAGCCCCAGTCTGTGCATAAACTTGGCGGCTACCGGGTGCAGGGTCGCGAAACCGCAGTGGCGGATAACATTCAACGAGATGCCATGGATCTGCAGGAAGCCGGGGCCGATCTGCTGGTGCTGGAGTGTGTCCCGGCAAATCTGGCCGCAGAGATCACCCAGGTGGTATCCATACCCGTAATCGGGATAGGCGCCGGTTCGGCAACTGATGGTCAAGTCCTGGTCATTTACGACATGCTGGGGATGAACCCTCATCCTCCCCGATTCGTGAAAAACTTCCTGCTGGAGGGTAGGGGTATCCAGCAGGCGCTGGAGGCCTTTGTGCAGGAAGTTCGGGAAGGCGTCTTTCCTGCAAAAGAACATAGTTTCCAGTAAGTTAATTAAATAACATGATCGAGATTGTAAAGCTGGATGAATTGCGCTCCCAGCTGAAAAGCTGGAGGGGCTCCGGCCAAACCCTGGGGCTGGTGCCAACCATGGGCAATCTGCACGAGGGTCATCTGGAATTGGTCAGGCAGGCCAGGCAGCGAGCTGATCGATGCGTGGTGAGCATTTTCGTCAATCCCATGCAATTCGGCGCGGGAGAGGATTTTGGCAGCTATCCAAGAACCTATGCAGAAGACCGGCGGAAGCTGCTGGAAGTGGGTGCGGATCTGCTCTTCGCCCCCGGGGTTGAAGAGGTCTATCCCAAAGGTGACAGGGAGCAGACCCGAGTCGAGGTGCCCGGCTTATCGGATATCCTCTGTGGCGCGAGCCGTCCTGGCCATTTTGTTGGCGTGGCGACTGTAGTTTGTAAATTATTCAATATGATACAACCGGATCTTGCTATTTTTGGTGAGAAAGACTTTCAGCAATTGATGGTCATACGTCAGATGGTGGCGGACCTCTGCATGCCGCTAGAGGTGATTGGTGTAGCAACCCTCAGGGAAGCGGACGGTTTGGCTATGAGCTCAAGAAATGGTTATCTAAATAATGAAGAACGTACTGTAGCAAATTGTTTATTCTTAACTTTGCAAAAATCTGCTAAGGCGATTCAGAATGGCGAGAGCAATTATTTGGATTTACAGAAGAACGCCATTACTGATCTAGAGGCGGCAGGATTTCGCCCAGACTACTTCAGTATCCTCCGTGCTGTGGATCTTGCTTTACCCGTCAAGAGTGATCACGAACTGGTTATTCTGGGCGCGGCATGGCTGGGGCGGGCCAGGCTGATCGACAACATGAAAGTAACCCGAAAAATCCTAGATTGATAGGATCTTAAAGATCTAGGATAATCACTGATCTATTTTCTGAAAGGCCTGCTTCCAATGCAGTTGACGGTTCTTAAGTGCAAATTACATCGGGCGTGCGTGACCCATTCCGAATTGGATTACGAAGGATCCTGCGCCATTGATAGCGATCTGCTGGAACTTGCAGGTATTCGTGAGTATGAGCAGATCCAGATCTACAATGTCGCCAATGGTGAAAGATTCACGACCTATGCGATTAAAGCAGACGCGGGATCCAGGGTGATTTCTGTGAATGGTGCAGCCGCCCATAAGGCAGCCCCGGGAGATCGGGTGATTATCTGTGCGTATGCCGTGCTGGATGAGCAGGAAGTTGCGCGCTTCAAACCCACACTGGTTTATTTGAATGAGCAGAATCAAGTTACCAGAACCGGCGACGCCATCCCTATTCAGGCGGCCTGAGCCGCAGCTCGATCATTTCAGACTTGCATCTGTTAGCAGTATGAAAACTTCAGGCCGGTAAGGACCTTACGGCAGATTCATAAAGCGAGGCATACTGCCTGGCGCTGGCCTCCCAGCTGAAATCCTGCTGCATGCCCGTAGTGGCCAGGATCTGCCAGGCGATGTCTGGCCGATGGTAGAATTCGATGGCCCGCTCCACCGCCTGCCAGAGACTTTCCCCGTCAGCTTCATCGAACATAAAACCAGTGGCGGAGCCTTTGGCAAGACTGGCTGCGCCCACATCGATTACGGTGTCAGCCAGGCCGCCCGTATTCCTGACAATCGGTACGGTTCCGTAACGTAGACTGTACATCTGATTCAAACCGCAAGGCTCAAATCGTGAAGGCATGAGGAAACAGTCAGCACCGGCTTCGATGCGATGCGCCAGTTCTTCATCATAGCCAATGCGTACGCCCACCCGGTTATGGTATTTATTACTGAGTTTGTGCAGGGCGCGTTCGAGGTCGGCGTTGCCCGAGCCGAGAAAGACAATCTGGGCGCCGCAATCGATGATCCCCGGCAGCACCTGCAAGATCAGGTCGACTCCCTTTTGATCAACCAATCGGCCGATATAGCCAAACAGCTGGATCTGTTTGTTTTCAGGCAGTCCAAATTCATTTTGCAGGGCCAGCTTGTTGGCTGACTTGGATGTGAAGTCTTCAGCACTATAAAACGATTCGATATGCGGATCATTCTCCGGATTCCATACCTGGTAGTCGATGCCGTTCAGAATGCCGCAGAAATTATCGCAGCGATGATTCAACAGCCCCTCGAGACCATATCCGTAGGTGGGGGTTTTGATCTCTTCAGCATAAGTCGGGCTGACCGTATTGACCTGGTCGGAAAAGGCAATGCCTCCCTTGATGAAAGAGAACTGGCCATAGAATTCAAGCCCTTCCAGACCCCAGAGTTCATCCGGAAGTTGCAGACGCTCAAACGCTAGTGTGTCAAACAGGCCCTGATAAGCGAGGTTATGAATGGTAAATACGGTGGCGGGCCGGTCGGGCGTACCGTGCAGTAACGGGGCAACCAGACCCGTTTGCCAGTCATTGGCATGGACCAGGTCCGGCTTCCAATCCAGCCCGCATTTATCCATGGCGACATGTACAACTGCCCGGCAGAAGAGCCCGAAACGGTCCGCATTATCTGGCCAATTGAAGCCTTCCGGAGATAGATAGGGGTTTCCTGGCCGATCGAACAACACTGGGGCATCGACCAGATAGATGGGTATCTTCTGCTTGCCTGCTGTTCCGCTCAGCAGGCGGACGACTTTTTTGTGGCCGGGCAGTTCGAGCTCGGCTGCGGTTATCAGATTCTCGCTGTTCTCGATAGCTTCCGGGTAGGCCGGCAGGATGAGCCGGCAATCATGACCTTGGGGACGGAGTGCGACGGGTAGGCTCCCTGCGACATCTGCCAGTCCACCTGTTTTAATCAGTGGCGTCGCTTCACTGGTGCTTAAAAGGATCTTCATATGATCAAGCAGTTAAATTTTTATTGACCCATTATCCCGATTACCCTAACTGGAGGCATTCCGGGAGCCGAAAGATAAACTCAGAAATCCATGTCCTGTCTTCCGAACAGCAGTCGAAGCGCTTGATGTCCTGTATCAAGACACAACTGAATAACTGCACACAGCTTTTACCGGCCCGGATTACAGCCGGCTATTCTATAGGATAATGAGAGATTAGGGGCAATTTCTTTCTTCATATCCTTCATGGCACTTGACGGATCTCAAGCAACCCGGGCAATTAGCTTGAACAGGAGTCAACATCTACATAACATCACACTCCGGAGAATCCCTGGCAGTTGTTGCCTGAAATAACATGAAGTTTTGAATATGAGCGAGATAAACCAGACTGACGCATGGGCCGCACTGCAGGAGCATTGGACCGAGATCGAGCCGTTGCATATGCGAGAGCTGTTTCAGGAGAACCCATCCCGGGCCGAGCAGATGTCGATGCGCGCCTGCGGCATTCTGCTGGACTACTCGAAAAACCTGATTATTCCTCAAACACTCAATCTGTTGTTGGAACTGGCCCGAGTTGCAGATGTGGATGGCTGGCGGCGGCGCATGTTTTCGGGGGACCGCCTGAATGTCACTGAAGATCGGGCAGTGTTGCATGTTGCGCTGAGAAATCGGAGTAATCGACCCATCTGGGCGGATGGGGAGGACGTGATGCCGCTGGTCAATGCGGTATTGCAAAAGATGGAGGGTTTCGTCAACTCAGTACGCTCCGGCGAGTGGCTGGGCTATACCGGAAAGGCGATTACAGATATCGTGAACATTGGCATTGGTGGGTCTAATCTGGGTCCGCTGATGGTTTGTGATGCCCTCAAGCACTATCAGGATCCCGGGTTAAGGGTGCACTTTGTCTCGAATGTGGACGGCACCCATATCATTGAAACCATGAAAACACTCGATCCGGAAACCACGCTTTTTATTGTCGCCTCCAAGACTTTCACGACCCAGGAGACCCTGACCAATGCGCTAACGGCGCGGGCCTGGTTATTGCGGAGTTTGACAGACAAGGATGCGGTTGCCCGGCATTTCGTTGCCGTTTCTACTCATGGGGAGAAGGTCGCTGAATTTGGCATCGATACCGATAATATGTTCGGTTTCTGGGATTGGGTGGGTGGTCGCTACTCGCTCTGGTCCGCGATCGGCCTGCCCATCGCCCTGGCCATTGGCATGCAGCAGTTTTACCAGCTTTTGGATGGCGCTCATCAGATGGATGAGCATTTTCTCCACGCAGACCTTTCCGAGAATATGCCGGTTATCTTGGCCTTGCTTGGGATCTGGTATGCAAACTTTGCGGATGCGTCGAGTCACGCCATCCTGCCCTATGATCAATATCTGAGTTACCTGCCGGATTATCTGCAACAGGCGGATATGGAGAGTAACGGCAAGCGTGTGACCCGCTTCGGTCGTCCGGTCACTTACAAAACCGGGCCAATTATCTGGGGGACTGCAGGCACCGATGGTCAGCATGCCTTCTATCAATTGATTCACCAAGGCACCCAGATGATTCCCTGCGACTTTATTGCACCGGTAAACAGCCACAATGAATCAGGCGACCACCATTTTAAGCTGATTGCTAACTTCCTGGCTCAGACCGAAGCGCTGATGAAAGGCAAGACCCGTGCGGAAGCCCGGGAGGAGTTGGAACAGAGCGGCATGGAGGCGGAACAGATAGTGGATCTGCTGCCACATAAAATTTTTCCGGGAAACAAACCTACCAATACCCTGTTGATCGATAAGATAACACCGGAAAGATTGGGCTCGTTGATTGCTTTGTATGAACACAAGATCTTTGTCCAGGGGGTGATCTGGCGCATCAACTCATTTGACCAATGGGGCGTTGAGTTGGGCAAGCAACTGGCAGGTATCATCCTCCCGGAACTCATGGATGAGAATAACAATGCGCAGCATGATGCTTCGACCACGAACCTGATCAATTATTTCAGGCGGCATAGGCAGTAGCTTTCAGAGTTTCCAGCGCCCCATCAATCAAGGATTGATGGGGCGCTGGTGCTGTTCAGTCTTCCATCCTATCTTCAACAGGTTGAAGTGCAGCGCTGTTCTCTGTGGTTGATCTTTTCAGTACCACAGCACCCAGTGGTGGGAGGGTCAATTCAGCTGAATAGTCCCGCCCCATCCAACTGCTCGCTGCAGTGGTGATAAGGCCGTTATTGCCAATGTTGCTGCCGCCGTAGAATGTGGAATCCGAGTTCATGATTTCCAGATAGTTGCCTGGCCGACTGAGTCCTATGCGGTAATTTTCTCTCGGTACTGGGGTGAAATTAATAATAACGACCACCTCATTTCCCTGCGTGTCTTTGCGTAGATAGCTGAGAACGGACTGAGAACTGTCATGGGAGTCGATCCACTCGAATCCCCGGTCATCGAAGTCGACCTCATGCAGGGATTTCTGCTCCTGGTAAAGTTTATTGAGATCGGTAATCAAGGTTTTTATGCCCTGGTGGAGAGGCAGGTCCTGCAGAGGCCATTCGAGTTCCTCATCCTCATTCCACTCTTTGTTCTGGGCAAACTCACAACCCATAAAGAGAATTTTCTTACCCGGGTAAGTGAACATATAGGTGTAGAGAAGACGTAGATTGGCGAACTTCTGCCACTGGTCACCGGGCATTTTGCCGATCATGGAGGCCTTGCCGTGTACGACTTCATCATGAGAGAAGGGCAGCACGAAGTTTTCTGAGAAGGCGTAGAGTACGCTGAATGTCAAAAGGTCGTGATGATAGTGGCGATAGACCGGATCCTTCTCCATATAAGAGAGCGTGTCATGCATCCAGCCCATGTTCCATTTCATGCTGAAGCCGAGCCCTCCAAGCCAGGTGGGCCTGGAAACCTGGGGCCAGGATGTCGACTCTTCGGCGATCATCAGGGTGCCGGGATGCAGTTCGTGGGTCACGCTGTTGAGTTCCCGCAGGAAATCGACCGCTTCGAGGTTTTCTCTTCCGCCATACTGGTTGGGTATCCAGTCACCTGGCTCCCGTGAATAATCGAGGTAAAGCATGGAGGCCACTGCATCGACCCGAAGTCCATCCAGATGAAATTCTTGAAGCCAGTAGATAGCGCTGGAGATGAGGAAAGTGCGCACCTCATTGCGGCCGAAATTGAAGATCAGGGTACCCCAATCACGATGTTCTCCGCGTCGCGGGTCGGCATGCTCGTAGAGCGCCGAACCATCGAAATAGGCCAGTGCATGGCGATCTCTAGGAAAATGCGCCGGGACCCAGTCGAGCAGTATGCCGATGCCATTTTCATGCAGAAAATTGACCAGGTAGCGGAAGTCGTCCGGGCTGCCGAAACGGCTGGTGGGCGCGAAATACCCGGTGGTCTGATAACCCCAGGAGCCATCCAAGGGATGCTCGGTAATCGGCAGCAGTTCGATATGGGTGAATCCGGTTGATTTCACATGATCACAGAGGCGATGCGCAATGTCCCGGTAATTCAGAAAGTTTCCTGCTTCGTCTCGCTGCCAGGACCCAAGGTGGACTTCATAAATCGACATGGGCGCGGTTAACCAATCAGTATTTCTGCGCTCTTTTATCCAGGTCTCATCATTCCAGGTAAAGTTGTCGTCTGCGACGGCGATACCGGCGGTTTCAGGCCGCATTTGGAAAGAGTTGCCATAGGGGTCCGTGCGCAGTGAGATGTCCCCTGCGTTGGAGCGAATCTCGAACTTATAGAGTGTGCCGGTCTCCAGGCCTGGTATAAAAAGCTCCCAGATTCCCGAGCCGCCCCTGACCCGCATGGAGTGGATACGCCCATCCCACTGGTTGAAGTCGCCCACCACCGATACGCGAGCGGCATTGGGCGCCCAGACTGCAAATAGAAATCCTGCAACTCCATCTGTCTGATGCTGGTGAGCGCCGAGAAATCGATAGGCATGACGATGCCGGCCTTCGCCGAAAAGATGCAGATCAAACTCTGGCAATTGGGGGGGGGAAGCAATAGGGGTCGTAGTGTTGGTGCTGCTGGCCGTTTTTATCTTCCCATTCGAGGCTGCAGCGTTCAGGGATGTCGGCAAGCGGAAATTTTCCTTGAAAAAGATCCGTGCCCTCAATGCGCTGCAATCTATGGCTGGTCCCTGCCGGAGCAACTGAGCGGGCTTTGGGCAATAAAACGCGCAACACCGCCATTTTGCCATCGATATGACGCCCCAAGACCTCAAACGGGTCGTGGTGGCGCGCTTCGATAATGCGCTGTAAGGATTCCGGGAGATTGATTTTATTTACCTGTTTCATGTCAATAAATCCTGCTTCTTTGGCTACGCCTCGAAGGCGACATGATGGTAACATACGCAAAGTTTAAAGGCGTTTAAAGCGTTAGTACTCAAAGCTGGTAATCCTGGCTTGCTGAAGTATTAATTCATCTGGGGATCAAGAGAGGAAGAAGTGTCATGTCCGAACAGAATCCACGTTTTGTCAGCCGCATAACGCGCAATACACTGGCACTGATCTTGGCAGGGGGTCGTGGGTCTCGCCTCAAACATATGACTAAGTGGCGCTCCAAGCCTGCGGTGCCGTTCGGCGGTAAATTCCGCATTGTCGATTTTCCGCTCTCCAACTGCATCAATTCAGGTATCCGCCGGGTCGGTGTCCTTACCCAATACAAGGCCCACTCATTGATACTGCATATCCAGCGGGGCTGGGGATTCCTGCGGGGTGAATTTGGCGAATTTGTCGAGCTGTTACCGGCTCAGCAACGCATCGAGAGCAGCTGGTATGAAGGTACTGCGGATGCCGTCTATCAGAATCTGGATATCCTGCGTAATCACAATCCGGATTATGTGTTGATCCTAGCGGGTGACCACATCTATAAAATGGACTACGGCCCGATGATAGCGGAGCATGTTGAGACCGGTGCCGATATGACAGTGGGTTGTCTGACGGTAGATCTCGAAATGGCGAAAGGTTTTGGCGTGATGAGCGTCGATGATAAGAATCAGGTCACTCAGTTCGCAGAAAAGCCGGATAATCCAGATCCAATGCCAGGACATGACGATATAGCGCTTGCCTCCATGGGGATCTATGTCTTCAACCGGAAATTCCTCTTCGAGCAGCTGATCAGGGATGCGGACACACCCAATTCCTCCCACGATTTCGGTAAGGACATCATTCCCAAGGTCATCAAGAACTATCGGGTTATGGCATATCCTTTTACGGATACGACCAGTGGCAAGCAGGCCTATTGGCGGGATGTTGGAACGGTGGATGCCTTTTGGGCAGCCAATCTGGAGTTGATTGGCGTCACACCGCCGTTAAATCTATATGACAGAAGTTGGCCGATCTGGACCTATCAGGAGCAGCTACCTCCCGCAAAATTTGTTTTTGATGATGATAATCGGCGCGGTATGGCAGTGGATTCAATGGTCTCTGGAGGCTGCGTAATCTCAGGATCTAAAGTAAAAAATTGCTTGTTATTCTCTAATGTCAGATTGAATTCTTATAGTGACTTGGAGGATTCGGTAGTACTGCCGGATGTGAATATCGGACGCAATTGCAGGATCAGCAGGGCGGTCATAGACCGCGGGTGCAAAATTCCTGAAGGTACAGTGATTGGTGAAGATCCAGCAGCGGATGCAGAGCGTTTCTATGTAAGTGAAGGGGGTATTGTCCTAGTGACACCTGAAATGTTGGGCCAGGTTCTACACTATGTCAGATGATCCCAAGCGACTAAAGGTCGTTTTTTGTTGGCATATGCACCAGCCCTATTACAAGGGCCCCGAGAAAAGTAATTACTATCTTCCGTGGGTTTATCTACACGGAATAAAAGACTATTCCGATATGGCTTCACACCTGGAAAACAATCCGGGTGCCAAGGCCGTCGTCAACTTCGCGCCTGTTCTGCTGGAACAAATCGATGATTACGCAAATCAAATTCAGGCATGGCTGGAGAAAGGCAGCCTGATCCGAGATCCGCTGCTGGCTGCCTTGGCAGGTCCAGGGTTACCGGTGGATGCTGAGTCCCGCAAGGTATTGATTGCCTCCTGTTTGCGGGCGAATGAACAACATCTGATCAATCGTTTTGAATATTTCTCCGAACTGGCTGACCTGGGTAGACGGGTACTGGAACAGGAAGAGATGATCCCCTACCTGAATGACCAGTACCTCATCGATTTACTGGTCTGGTATCACCTGGCGTGGGTCGGGGAGTGTCAGCGCACCAACAATATCCAGGTCCTGTCAATGCAGACAAAGGCCCATGGCTTTGATGCAGATGACCGCAGACGCCTGGTGGTGATGATCGGGGAGATACTGAGCAGCCTGACTGAGCGTTATACTAACCTGGCGGATCAAGGCAGGGTCGAGTTGTCTGTGACTCCCTACGCACATCCAATCATACCCCTCCTGATCGATATTAATTCGGCACGCGAGGCGATGCCGGATGTCGACTTACCAAATATGGAAGGTTATCCGGATGGTGAGGAGCGTTCCCGCTGGCATATACGCAAGGGTATTGAAGTTTTTTCAAAGCATTTTGGATTTTCTCCAAAAGGCTGCTGGCCTTCTGAAGGTGCTATCAGTGAGCCTACTCTGAAGCTGTTGGAGGAGGAGGGGTTTCACTGGGCGGCTACCGGGCAGCAGGTTTTAAGCAACAGCCTGATGGTCGATAGAGATGGGCAGATGCCGGAGAATTGGGTGCATACTCCGTATCGGGTTCATGAAGGCAAGCTGAATGTTTTTTTTCGTGATGATGGTCTTTCTGATCTGATTGGCTTTACCTACGGCGACTGGCATTCAGATGATGCAGTGGGGGATCTGATCTCTCATCTGGAAAATATCGCCAACGCCTGCGAAGCGAATCCCGATGCCGTGGTCTCCATTATCATGGACGGTGAGAACGCCTGGGAATATTATCCACACAATGCCAGTTATTTCTTAAACACGATGTATAAAAGGCTGGTGGATCATCCGCGCCTGGAATTGACGACATTCACGGAGATCCTGGAAAACCAGCAGAATCCTGCACCAAGACTCAATACGCTTGTTAGCGGGAGTTGGGTCTATGGAACCTTCTCGACCTGGATTGGTGATCGGGACAAGAATAGAGCCTGGGAAATGTTGTGTGATGCAAAGCTGGTCTACGATCGTCTGCTCGCTGAAAAACAGCTGTCTCCCACAAAACTCGAGGAGTTGGAGCGGCAGTTGGCAATTTGTGAAGGTTCCGATTGGTTCTGGTGGTTTGGTGACTATAATCCGGGCGAAACGGTACGCGATTTCGAGCGACTGTTCCGCCGGCAATTGTCACATCTTTATGAGTTGATGGGTGAGCCGGAGCCCGACTACCTGTCTAAAGTCTTTGCAGTGGGTAGTGGTGATCCCAGTCTGGGTGGGACCATGCGTAAAAATAAATAATATTTGAGGCTGACATGGGTCGGTCTCGCATTTGAATAACTACAATACTAAGGATGCTATGAATGGATGAGACCGCTCATAAAAGCGGATTGTATCAAGCTGAATTGTTAAGCCATCGCCGATCAGGCATTCTGCTGCATATTTCATCCTTGCCAGGTCCTGCTGCGGTAGGCGACCTGGGAAGCAATGCATATCGTTTTGTGGATTTTCTCGAATCTGCCAGCATAACAGTCTGGCAGATACTGCCCGTCAATCCCACTCAATCCGACGGATCACCTTATCAAAGCAGCTCGGTCCATGCGGGAAACCAGCGTTTTATCAGTCTCGAACCTTTGCTCGAAAAGGGTTGGCTTGATGAGCCGCCTTTGGAGGAAGGCACACTCTCGGACTATGGGCGCAGTTTTGCCGTCAGTCTGGCTTGGGAAGGTTTCAAGGAACGAGCCGCAGAGGAAGACAGACAGGATTATGACCAGTTTTGCGCGGAGCAGGGGCACTGGCTGGAGGATTACGCACTCTTTCAGGCACTGCATATAGAACAGGGGAGTTGTTGGTGGGACTGGCTGCCAGCGCTGAGGGATCGTGAACCGCAAGCCTTGGCGATGGCCAGGTCAAGAGTTGCAGATCAGATTGCCACCATCAGATTCGAGCAATACCTCTTCTACACACAGTGGATGAAGTTGAGATATTACGCCAATTCAAAAGGCGTATTGCTTTTTGGCGACGTACCAATCTTTGTCGCACATGACAGTGCGGAAGTCTGGTCGCATCCGCATCTGTTTGATCTATTAGAAAATGGTCAGCCCCGAGTTGTTGCGGGCGTGCCGCCGGATTATTTTTCAGAAACCGGGCAGCGTTGGGGCAATCCTCTCTACCGTTGGGACAAAATGAGAGAGGATGGGTTTTCGTTCTGGATCGAGCGAATGAAGACTCAATCCACGCTATTCGATTTCGTGCGTATCGATCATTTCCGGGGGTTTGAAGCTTACTGGGAGATTCCTGCCTCTGAAGAAACCGCCATGAATGGAGTTTGGGTAAAGGCGCCGGGAGAAGAGCTGTTCGCCACCCTGTATGAGGAGATACCCGATCTCACCCTGGTGGCGGAGGATCTGGGAATAATTACCCCGGAGGTCGACGAATTAAGGCGTCATTATGGCCTGCCGGGGATGAGGATTCTACAGTTCGCATTTTCCGGAGATGCGGACAATCCTTATCTGCCTTTTCATCATACTCGAGACTCAGTCGTGTATACCGGCACCCATGATAACGATACTACCCTGGGATGGTACAACTCGTTGGATAAAAGTACTCGAGCCTATGTGAATGAGTACCTGGGACGTTCCATTGAAATCATGCCATGGCCGCTAATCCGCACTGCTTTGGCATCACGGGCCAACCTGGCGATTATCCCCATGCAGGATGTGCTCGGGCTGGGTGCAGAGCACCGCATGAATAAACCAGGAACGACTGAAGGCAATTGGGACTGGCGCTTTTCCTGGGATTATTTAGAACCAGAACTCGCCGAACGTTTGGGACGCCTTATAAAATTATACGGTCGTTGATGGGATAAAAAAATACCGCTTCGAGGGTGACCCGAAGCGGCTTATACCAAAGGATGATGGAGGAGTTAAGCCATTGAGAGAAAAATGTTTTCTCTTTGAACTTGATGAATATTTGATCATAGCTTTGGCCAACGGTCATTGAGAATACGCAATCCTTGTATCTTGGGCTGCAGATCGAATCAATCATCCTCTTTGCTTAAGTCTTCTACGGAAGACGAAGCATGACTCTTCCCCGCCATGAAAAGTGCCGCCAAACCAAGACCTATCAGTAAAATCAAAGAGATAGCAAATAGTATGTAAAACATTGATTGCTCTGTAATCAAGCTGTGTAAGTAAATTAGCCGAAAATTTCAGTGATTCGGGATGAGATGGAAATCACACAATTGTGAATTTATTTCAACTGCGAATCAGTGTCTTATCCTGACTGGAACATCTGAATTATACTGTATGGGTTCCAATCCATAGTGGTTTGGAACTGATGATATCAATTAAAAGGGGAAAATTTCATGAATGGATTAATTCGTAGCATCATCCCGGCGATTCTAAGTCTCTCTTTGGGATTGGCAGCCCCGGCTGTTATTGCAAAAGGTGAATGTAAAGGGATGAGCAAATCAGCCTGCTCAGCTGATAAATCTTGCTCCTGGGTCAAGAGTTATGTAACGAAAACCGGAAAAAAAGTAGGGCCCTATTGTCGAGTTGCCGCCGGCAAGAAGAAGGCCGTAGAGAAGAAATCCGAGAGCAAGAAACAAACTCAAAAGGCGGATAAGAGTAAGAAGCTGGAAAAAAGTGGTAAAGCTGAAAAATCCAGTAATAAAGTCAAAGAAAAGGTTAAAAAGAAATCCAAAGAAGAAACTAAGCCATAAGCAAAGACCCTCCTAAAAACCGGCTCAGCCTTGAAACGAAAGAAACCGATCCTGTTGCAGCAGGGTCGGTTTCTTTTTGCCTGCAGATCGCTCAGATAGAGGACGGCGCAGGGTCGACTTGAGTTATTTGTTGACGTACAGCAGGCCGTGTCTTTGCAGCCATTTTTCAGTTTCCACAGCGATCAACACGACTATCGGCAATGCAAAACAGATGGCCAGTTCGCTTCCGGTTAAAGGTGTGGTATGAAAGATCAGGTTCAATGCCGGCAGGTAGATCACCGTCAGTTGCAGGCAGACAGTGAGGACAATAGTACCGATCAGCGCGCGGTTACTGAACAGTCCCTGGGTAAAAAGGGATTCCTCTGTGGAGCGGATCACCAGGGCGTGCATGAGCTGGGAAAAGGTGAGAATCGTGAACACCAGGGTCTGCCAATTGGGTGATCCGGTATGGTAGGCCCAGGCCTGACCGCCCAGTGACAGAGTGCCGATCAAGAGGCCGACCCAGATCATATGCTGCCACATCCCATGTGCGAAGATGCTTTCATCCAGCGGGCGGGGTGGCCGTTGCATAATGCCCTTCTCGGCCGGCTCCGCTGCCAACGCCAGGCCGGGCAGGCCGTCTGTGACCAGGTTGATCCAGAGGATCTGGATCGGCAGCAGGGGCAGAGGCAGTCCGAGAAAGGGCGCCAGAAACAGCACCCAGATTTCACCGGAATTGCTGGTCATGGTGTATTTGATGAACTTGCGAATGTTGTCGTAGATTCGCCGACCCTCCTTGACCGCCCGCACGATGGTGGCGAAATTGTCGTCGGTCAGCACCATCGCCGCCGCCTCCCTGGCGACATCCGTGCCTTTTTCTCCCATGGCAACGCCGATATCGGCGCGCTTCAGGGCCGGTGCATCGTTGACGCCATCGCCGGTCATCGCAACTACCTGCGCCTCGGCTTGCAGTGCCTTGACAATGGTGATCTTCTGCTCCGGGGTCATTCGCGCATAGATGCGGTTATCGAGTATCTGTGAACGCAGATCCTCCTCACTGATCCGTGCGAGTTCGCGACCAGTGATGGCCTTCTCTCCATCCCGGCCGATGCCCAGGCGCTGGGCGATAGCCCGGGCTGTGGCCGGATGATCGCCGGTGATCATTACCGGGGTGATGCCGGCGGTGTAACACTCCTGAACAGCATCCGGCACCTCATCACGGGGCGGATCGATCAGACCCACCAGGCCGAGCAGGGTGAGTTCCTGTTCGATAGGCTCGGCCTTGATCTCCTCGGGGACTGATTCGAAATGGCGCAAAGCAACTGCCAACACTCGATACCCCTGAGCCGCCATGGCTTCTGCCTGAGCCGTGACATCAGATAGGTTGATCGTTTGCGGCCCATCTGCACCCTGCTGATCGAGACAGTGGGCGAGCACCACTTCCGGCGCACCTTTGACATAGGCGGTGATTGCACCGTCAGTTTGATGCAGCGTTGTCATCGCCTGGCGGGCGGAGGTGAAGGGGATTTCACCAACCCGGGGCAGACTTTCGCGTAATGAGATGCCCTCCAGGCCTATCTCCTGAGCGGCGCGGTAAAGCGCGGTTTCGGTGGGGTCTCCCTTGAGCTGTCCGTCAGCCTCCGGTTGGGTATCATTGCACAGGGCCAGGGCCTGACCGAGATGACGCCATAGTGCATTGGTGTCAGCGGGTTTGAGATGTTGCTCGGTGCCTTCAGCGTTCCAGATCTGATCCAGGGTCATCTGGTTGCGCGTCAAAGTCCCTGTCTTGTCCGAACAGATGTAGGTGACCGAGCCAAGGGTTTCCACTGCAGGCAGATTGCGCATCAGGGCGTTGTGCATACTCATCTTGCGCACACCCAGGGCCAGGGAGATGGTCACCACGGCCGGCAGGGCTTCCGGGATGGCCGCAACCGCCAGACTGACTGCGGTCAGAAACATCAAGAGGATCGACTCACCCCGCATGAGGCCGACGAAGAAGACCAAGGCGGCGATGCACAGCACGGCTATCGCCAGTCGCTTACTGAAACGGGCCAGACGTTTTTGCAACGGGGTCTGCACCGTTTCATCATGGGCGAGCAGGGCTGCGATACGGCCCAGTTCAGCCTGCATGCCGGTACCCACGGTAAGTCCCAGCGCCCGACCCCGGGTAACATGAGTCCCTTTAAATGCCATGTTGCAGCGTTCCATGAGCACCAGGTCGGGGTCGGGGAGTGGCTCAGGGCTCTTCTCCACGGTCTGGGATTCACCGGTGAGGGTGGATTCATCCAGCTGCAGATCGGCTGCTTCGATGAGTCGCAGGTCTGCCGGGACTATATTGCCGGCCTCCAGCAGGACCAGATCACCAGGCACCAGCTCAGTTGCGGGCAGGGTCTGGAGGCTGCCGTTGCGTCGCACACTGGCGGATGGGGATGTCATGCTGCGCAGCGCGGACAGTGCCTTCTGCGCACGGAACTCCTGCACGGTGCCGATGACCGCGTTCAGGATCAGTATCACCAGAATAGCGATGGCGTCGACAATCTCACCCAATAGACCGGCAATTACAGCAGCGACTATCAACACCAGGATCATCACATCAGTAAATTGATGCAGGAACTGGCTCAGCAGGGAACGTTTCCGGCCCTCTTCTATCGCATTGGTTCCAAATCGAGTCCGGCGCTTGATCACCTCGTCGTCATCCAGGCCCCGTGCACTATCGACATCCAATATTCGGGTAAGATCAGTGAGGGTCAGGCTATGCCAAGGTTTTGCGGGTGGTGTGCCCTGACTAAGGAATGAGTCTGGTGTTGGGTTCATGGTGGAGTATCATCAACCGGGCTCGCTTCATATCGATCCTCAAGAGTATACTCCTTTGCAGATGCAGATTATGCGGCAGTAAAGTTTACACATCCAATTCTAAGGGAAAGTCGGGATGAAGACGCTGAGTCTGATCGCTCAGAAAGGCGGTACCGGTAAAACCACGTTGAGTATCCATCTGGCCGTGCAGGCAAGCTTGGCCGGGATGAAGGTGTTGCTGGTGGATATCGATCCCCAGGCCAGCGCCACGGCCTGGTGGCGGCGGCGTGCGGCAGACCAGCCCGCGCTGATCCAAAGTCAGGGCCAGGCATTGCCGGAAATGCTGGCGTCCGCCGCACAACAGAATTACGATCTGCTGGTCATTGATACCGCACCGCATAGTTCTCACGAAGCCACTCAATGCGCACAGGTATCCGATCAGGTCCTGATCCCGAGCCGTCCCGCGATTCTCGATCTGGACGCGATCGGGGCCTCTACCGAACTGGTAACCGACCTGGGAGTGAAGGCGCAGATCGTTTTGAATGGCTGTCCTCCGCCAACCCGCTATGGTGAACCACAGATTGTGGCGGAAGCGCGGCAGGCATTGGATGTCTACGGCGTTCCTGTTTGTGAGGTGGCGATCAGTCAGCGGGCGGCGTTCAGCCACGCCTTGATCGATGGCCGAGCAGTGACGGAGTTTGATCGTAAGGGCAAGGCCGCCTCGGAACTGGACCGCCTATGGAACCACTTGCAAGAGGAGTTGGGCTTGTGAAGCGACGGCCAAAATTGAATTTGACCCCTGGCCCTGGTCAGGAAAGCCCGAAGAAACAGCCGGCAGGCTTTGAGAATAATCCATCAAGAGGAGAAGAAACCATGCAGCAAACTAATAAAGCACAAGCCAAACCCCATGTTGCAGGCGCAACAGCCACAGAACCTCAGATCGAATTACCTGAAGTCGGTGGCTGGGATGGCAAGAAACTGCTCAAGGTAGCACTGGTAGTGGCTGCCGCCGGACTGTCGTTCTATTTTTTGAAGCGGCGTTTTTACCCCTAGTCCTTTGCAAGAGGCGTAACGCCGCCATGGGCGCTGATAGACCAACTGAACCCATCAATATGGCCTTGACAGAGTACTGGCTACAACACGGGTCACTGAGCGGGCGGGGTAAGCACGGACTGGTTGGCGAGTAGGTCCAGCAAGTCCTGTTTGGCCGTCGTCCGGTCTGTCGTTTGAGTCGCAGACACCCAGGCATGGGGCGGGTGGTCAAGCACCTCATACCAATCCAGCTTATCGGTTGAATCAGCGGCGGCGGTCTGACGCGCCTGGAGCTGACTGATCTGAGCTGAACTGTCCATCAGTACCAGATGCCGTCCCTGCCGTGCCTGCCAGCTGTTGACCTCGCTGTTACTCAGGCAGGTGGGATCCACCGGGCTGATGCGACAGCGGCTGTTGACCGGATCGACGACATGCTCCTGCAGTATCTGCTTGGCGGGATCTTTTTTCTGCACCGCTGAAATCACCATGCTGCAGGTGGTTTTAGTACCCTGTTTTGTACACTGATTTTCAAGGTGCAGCGGCAGTTGGATGCGATAGGCATAAGCCGAAAGATAATGGTCCTCATTGAAGAGACACTCTTCATCGGGCTGAGGATCGGGTTGGGTGCAATTTATCGCCTCGAGCATTAACTTTCTGAGCGCAGCCTGCACTTCATCCTGTAGTGTCTGGTAATGCTTAAGATCATCCTCACCCAGTACTTTATTAGCCGGGCAGCCAGTCAGGGTGCAGAAGTGTTCGGGATGTTGCAGGATTTCGTCCAGCTCGGTGTAAAGGGTGTTGTAATCACCCCAGTAGCTGGCGAGTTGATCCAGTTCGGCGGTGGCAACGAAGATCTCCTTCTCCGGCCAGTTCTCCAGCGCGGTGTAGGGCAGTAAGGCTACCCGGTAAAACTTCGGCGCATCATCCGCCTCGGCTGAAAGTGTGTCGAGCTTAGCTAAAAAGTCTTCCTTGGAGGCCGGGATCTTGTCCCGGCTGCCGCCGATCTGAAAGAAGCTCAGAGACATCTGTTCAGACTTGAAATCACTAAGGGCCGAGGAGGTGGCCTTGCCGCTCACGTCCACCCCCCAGCCGGAACCCGAAAATGAGGCCGAGGCCTTTTCGCTCTCCTGGCGGGAACTGGTTTTGATGGAGACGACACCGGTGAGTTCCGCGCCACCGTAGAGGGCGGATACGAAGGAATCGCCACAGACGTTGGTGAAGGCGTTGAGATCTCTGCGCTGAGCCAGTTTCAGGGCCTGGTTGGTGAGGCGTATCGACCCGCTGTCGGCCTGCTGCGCAGTATTCTCATTGCTGTCGCTGGCACGGATATTCTCACTGATCGGTGCAGCGTAACGCACCCCGTTATCCACCGAGGCGCGCATCACAAAGTTAGAGCTATAGCCACTGACCTTGGTGTCTTTGGCAAAGCTGGCCTTGCCACTGACCTGGTAGCCGATGGTCTTGACCGAAGCTGCAGCAGAGAGCCCCATGCTCTTCATTACTTCATAACTGTCGGAAACCTCGGAAACGGACAGGCGCTTGGTCTGACCTTTGTCATTGGCTATCCCGAATTCGATACAGACAGTCGGTTTGGGGACACCCAGCTCTGAATCCCATCCCCATCCCAAATCTACGCCGGTATCCGGGTAATCCACCATGGTGGAGCTCGCATGTCGTTTGGCGACGGCCTGGCTGGGCCGGTTGTTGCTGTTCCCGGCATCGGTGCTCTCTGATGAACTGCTGTTGTCTTTGCCCGATTCGCAGGCCGTCAATGACAAGGCGATCAACAAGCTATAACAAATCGGATGAGATAAAGGTTTTATTCGGGCCAATGCGGTCCTGATCACCATGCTGGAAACTCCTACATTTATTGTTGTATTGAGGGTGATTGAGCAAACCCAGTTGCACGCATAACTTTAGTCAAGATTGTTCGAAAATGACAAGCGTACGGCGATCCGTGCCATCAGCGATTGACAGCCAGGTTTGGTTTGCGGCGATCGAGTATATTTGTTGGACTAAATCTGTACCGCATCGCTGCCGGGATCATCCGGTCCGATGACGCATTGTTTTGTCACACAGCCCGCCAGCGTGGTCCACTTATCCGGAGCATATGTGCCGTTGGGTGGTGCGCTGGCATCGATCCCCGGCGTCCAGCCGGGTGGGTCGGGATTGGTGATGCCGCAGTTTCTGGCGACAACGCCGACAAAGGTATTGCTGTTGGGACCCCATGTGCAATAGTGTCCGATCGGATAGGCGCGGAACTCCTGTTCGAGGTGGGATTCACTGACCGGAATAGGCTCGCAGTCCCCCTCCGCATTCAAATCAGAAGGGTAGTTCCTGTCCGGGATGCCCTGCCAGCAATCAGCCCCCAGACTCGAGTCGATGGGTTGTAGACTGATCGTCGGATTACCTTTGCCTGGCGCGCCGATGCGAAAGAACGCGTGCTTGCCGGCAGGGGAGGTGTCGAGATCCTTCGAACACATATAGACTTCCGACGCCGGCTCCGCCATGTCGAGGGCGATCTGGCGTGCTTCATCCTCTGCACGGCCATACTGTCCCAGGAGGTCTTCCTCGCCATTCAAGGGGTCGCGCTGCACAATCGATGCGACCTGAGATTGCTGCACCACATGAGTCAGTTCATGCGCCAAAAGTTGCCGGCCGGACGAAGTGGTTGGATTGTACTCCTGACTGCCAAAGACAATGTGATCCCCATAGGTGTAGGCTCGCGCGCCAATGCCATGTGAGCTGACATTGGCTGCGCTGTCTGTATGCACCCGCACCTGGCTGAAATCATGCCCGAAACGGGGTGCAAAATATGCCTTTGAGGTTGAGTCCAATGGCCGGCCGGATGAATGCAGCACGTCAGCCACAAGCGGTGTGATTGTGTTCTGATGATCTGGATCGTTGGCCCGAAGGAGGGATTCGTCCCGCTTTGATTCCTCCTGTTCCAATTTTTGGATAGTGAGATTCCTCATCGAGCGTTGTGGACGGAGGATCGAATTGACCTGATGGTTATGTGCCAGGCGTGAGCGATGCTGTGTCCTAGGCATGGTCGGTAAATTTGCCTTCTGTTTCGGTGCGAACCTGTGCATAGTAGATGGTCTCCTATCCTCTGGCGTCCAATGCAAACTCATTATCAGGCGCGTTGCTTCGCCCGGTGACACAGCAAAGCACTAGACCTGTTTCAGTTTTTATTTCAGGTCTGAACGAACGACTTACATCAATTGTAGCGAAGTAGAATCTACTTGCTGTAGAGATTATGTATGATGCTATTTGCTTATATGATGAACCAGCAGGATCATCATCTTATATATGTTGCCTAGCCTTGCAGCCTTATCAATTTTGGTGTTATCTGCATCCATTTCAACGATGTCTTTCAACTGCTTAATTTTTCTGTACAGATTGTCAAAAATCAATTCAGTTGACCAGCCGATGTATTTTTGAAATTGCGGTACATTTCTCGTAGTCGATTTTGATAGCGCAGCCCTCTTTATGGAATTCAAGTTGAAGTTATCCGCTACTGCCGAGTCATAGTTCTTTCTTTCCAACTTGATGATCACTTTATCAATTGGAAAACCGTTCGCATTCCATAGATAAATAAGATCGATGTTTTCTTCGAGTTCAAGTAAGAGCTTTCTTTTATGCCCTTTGGCAGATTTGAGAGCAGAATGAATTTTAGCGCCAAGCTTCTCAGCCAGCTCCGTCACATTGAATGCAGTAACAAAATCCAATTACAAACTCCTCATTGATCAAGTGTCGCCGGGATGCCATAAAGCAGGGATCCCAATAGAAAGACCGCAAGAAATGCTACAGAACCCCAATGTTTGAGCTTGAAAAAAACCACCTGTTCAATCGCCCGCAAAAACCAAAACAACGCTATCAGTAGTAACAGGCTATGCCCTAAAGATGACTCCAATAACTCACGGGTATGCATCAGGGATATGTAGCCAAATATGAAAAACACAAAGGTCAGGCTCAGATTCACCACCTGCATGATCGCTCTATTCAAAAAAGACAGTGAGCGTAGGTCCCTGTCCCAATCGAAAATTCGCCAGAACAATAGATGAAAGATGACAAACCCCAGAGAATAGATCCCTCCCGCTTTAATCAGTATTTCCATCAAGTAAATCCCTCCAATTTGTAATTTCTGAACTAATACATTCTATGGAAAAGAAAAAGCAGATTAACTCGATTGTACTAAATAGGTTGGCCATGTCGTTATGATTCTTTGAGTGACTCAACGATTTTAAATGCATCAGTAATGGTTGGCGCATATAGCTTAGCAACACAACAAGAGCCCGCTTGCGCCGCATGCGCCTTTACCAGGCCGAGGATTTCATTGAGCGGCATCGAAGTTCCATTGGCCTGGGGTTTTACATGGTTGTTGATGCGTAAAGTCAAAGTATAAATGTCGCCCGTTGAATCTATTAAAAAGTCGTCTTCGTGATAATCGAAATAGTGTAGATCAGCATCGTTATCCCACTTGGATTGGTCGCTGATGTAAATTAATTCCACATCATCTGAACGCTTAATGATGCCAGGCCAATTCATCGATGGTCTTCTCCTGAAATGTAACTTGTGGGTCGAGGGATACGGAAACTGTAAGCGAACCCTGAGGGTATGCGTAGTTAATTTGCTTGTATGGCGAATTTGCGCATTTAAAACTCGTGTGTCCATTCCGGAACGCTTCTTTTAGTCCATTTAGCAAACCCCATCTTTTCACCCAGGTAAAACTGTCTGTATGCTTTAACCGCGTCTCCTGGAATCTTGTATTTATCTGGCATTGCTTGAGCGAATTCAGTTAATCCTCGATTGTTGTAGCTGTAGTTTGAAATTTCATTGAGGACAAATATTGATCTATGATCGGAATCTCTTTCAAATCTGAATCGGTATTCGGTATTTAACGCGAGGGCGAGATTTTTTAACCACGAAAAATTCTCAAATGACTGTTCTACCCAGAGCACGCAAGGGTGTTTTATGTGAGTAGACTTGTAGGGTGTAGAAAACCCTTTTTTATTCAGTGCCGTGCATAACATCTGTACACTCTCAAGTATCATTTTTACTACGTGCTGGTCGCAATGATACTGTGCACATATTTCTATCTCTTTATCCAGTATGAATATGTTCATCTAGAAAGTTTTTAATCCGCTTAAGCTCAGCCGAGGAAGCGCTCAATTACGAGTGTTAAGCATAAAATATACCAATACACCAATGAGAAGTGACGCGCTTGCATAACCTCCTGCAGCCACACTCATTATATAATCCGCGTTTGCTACGCGTTGCTCCTCTACGATAAAGGGGGTTGCCAGTTGGTTGTAAAAGTAAATAAACAGTGCACCATTCAGAATAAAGCATAAAAAAGCGATGCTTATCGCTGGTAACAGATTTCCTCTATTAGATGTCATCTACTTGACCTCCCAGAACCAAACGCCTCTGCTTTTATTTAAATCCGAAACCAAGCCTAGCAGTTCAATGATTGAACGATACAACATACTGCCTCCTGTTATTCTATTTTTGTTCCAAAGGTCTATGTGGTCTCCACTTCGGTTTCCGGAAATTTCGTTTCCTCTACTCCAATAGTCCTTGAAGAACACAACCCCTGTGCGACCAGAGAGTTGTTTCTGAAATTCTCCAGGCTCAATATTTTCCTTTGCGCCAAATCCTTTAGGAGGGTTTGTTGATAACCATATTGCCAACTGTTCCGCTCGAATCACAGTGCTTCTTTCCAGCATGAGACCAGCATTTTACGCCTGGGCAGGATTCAAGAGAAATGCCAGACTGGTTAAAACATTCACTAATTAAAATGGAGCAATAATTATCGAAGGGGACGCTCCCGCTCGTTTGCTTGTTGAAACATTTCTTCTTTACTGCTTCGTCATCAGGACAATTGTCCCATAGTGTCTTAAATGAAGTCATAAGAGAAACCTACCTTTGATATAAAATTTTGTATGATCAGCTCCCTATCCCGATTAAGTGCGATTGAACTCATACCACTCAAGCCCATACTCGTGGTGGAATGAAATGCTTGAATCAGACTTGATACCAAAAACACGGGCCTTGCTGCCATTCTTCACCGTTACCACATAAAGTGCATCTGGTCTCTTATCGAGCTTGAATTTTCCCCAAGGTACCGGACTGAACTGCACAATTTGTACGGATACTTCTACACTCGCCTCGTTTGAGAGAGACTTTTCGAGTTCCTTCAGAACGAGAACGGTTGCGCCGAACTCATCAATTCGTGACGGTGATAATTTCTTGATCAGCTTTTTTAGCTTTCCACCGATATCGATCCAAGCGTCGATGTTTTCGTTGATTTGTTTGCCTAGTAGGAAGGTGCCGCCGACTCCGACGCTAAGCAGCGTGGACCAATCAACCGAGGCAAACAACTGAACAAGAAATGCGGGGCCGTCGGCACCGTGACCAATATCTATGGGGTGGACGCGGGCCCTTGTATCGTAGGGATCGAGCAACCGTTTCAGTTCGGGCGCGAAGTCTTCGCCGTCACGTTCGGAATCGTAGTAAGGATCGGAGAAGATGATTTCCATTACTTTCAAAGATGTGCTGTGGGGCGCGAGCCGCAACGAGGCTAAGCGTCCCACACGAACACTTTAGTTAAATACCGACAATAACAAAACCTTTTGCCTTTAAACTTGTACTCTCTACCCAATATGGTATGCATCCGTGAATTGATTCATGAAAATACGATATTATCCCAGCAGCCACTCTCGACGGAAATTGCCGTTCTAGATTACCGGTTTTTTCTACGTGTTCGTGAAATGTTTGAGGGTTTGGATGTATGAAGTAATCTCTATACCCTTTTAATAGTTCATTCAGTTCACGCCATAAATTAGCTCTAGATTTATGAAGAGGTTCTATGTCCAATTGATTCGCCAGCTCTTTCAGGGCAGATTTGATTTCTTTTGAAGGACCAGCCATGAGCTCTTCGAATGTGTGAGAATTTTGCTTGTTAGCCATTAATGTCATTCAACGCCAATTTTACACTTGCAAGCATTGATACTGCTTCCTCAGCTTCTTTTTGTGCCACAAAAATATTTTTCTGGTAAGAATTTAAGTGTGCTTTTTCATGTACTATTTCTCGACGAACGCTGTAGTATGCCCTTACTTTTTCAAGAAGCACTTGGTCTTCAATACCTAAAGCTGCCAATTTTAGTGGTACTGATTTACATTCTTTATCTTTCTTTTCAGCAAAACTCTTACTCTTTAACTCAACTGCTTTTTGATGCCATATTGCTTCTATAGTTGCTCCGACAAATAGTAACACCTTGAACGCTTCTTTTATTGATTGATGGCCAGGATCATATTTTAGAATATAACCTCCTCCTTCTTTAGGGGTGCGTGCTCGATTCAATTAACTTAAGCATTAAAGTGTAAGAATCTCTCTACGATGGACTCAAATATTGCGGCATTAGTTGTTAGATTATTATCCATAATGTTCAGAGTTCACTTGATGCCTAACGCCAAGTTAAGCGGCGCCCAGTGCGCGTAGCGAACGGCTTGAACGACTTGTATGGCGAACTACGCACGAGAGGGATAGACATGGTAGCGATTGTTGCCGGTATGCTCGATGATCACTCTGTCACCTTCGCGTAGCCCATGAACGTCGAAGAATTCGCGAACCCAGCTTCTCTTACGAAAAATCTTCTTGTCTCCGGCAATATCTGTGAGCACTGGTTGCTCGATGCCACTGTGAACCTCCAGCTTTAACCCTGCTTCAGTATCACTATTAGGACCACCAATCGAATCGGCGGGAAAGAAATCGATTACCGATGACAGATACAGGTGGCTGTTATTCAAGTTGCCTTGGGTCAGCTCGATGGTTATGTACTTCATACTCTTCCTTATTGCCGTTAATATTGAGTCGACGTCACTTCGACGTATATCCCGCATATCCTTTTTCCTGGATAAGAAAAGATCATAGCCCATGATATAAATCCATGGGTGAGTGGTCCATGTGGAATTGAAAATAATAAAGTTCGGCAAGTTCCCCTCCTGCCGTACAGGGAGGTACAAATGCCTTGTAAGGCAGGATGCCATGAAAGGCTGGCCTCCCCCGGAGGGGGATCTCTGTAGGGTGCGCCGTGCGCACCATCGCTGTGGCATGAACTATTTGGTGCGCACGGCGCACCCTACATTTCTTTTGAGTGATGTTCAAAGATTGTGTGTCGAGCTGAGAATGCGCGGCCAGCGGTCGTGCACCGCGTCCTCCATCTCCGGGGTGATGGTGACCACGTAGATGCGCCGCTCATGGTCCCAGTGGGCCACCAGGCCCTGAATCCATTTGCCGGGGGTGACATCGAACCAGTGGCTGTTGCCTTCGATGTCCTTCTCCATGAACTGGGAGATGCTGATCTTCACCGGGGTCGGCATCCATTTGTCCCAGCGCCCGGCATAGATCGAGTCGAGCCGCGCCCAGCCCCCCAGGGGCAGATGGCCGGCCTGGTTCTTGCGCCGGCCCCAGGGCAGCAGTTCCACGCCGCCGTGCCTTTTTCTTCACCGGCAGGCAGGCCTTGGGGTTGGGGAAGTAGGTCCTGACCTCCTGGCCGTCGATCATGTAGTAGACGCCGCCGCACATTGTAATTACCGCTTAATCATCGTTGCAAAATGGTTTCGCGATGGCCGAAAGGCTTCCAGGCCGGGGCGATGACGTTGGGCATGCGCGAGCGGGCCAGCAGTCGGGTCGGCGCCAGGGTGAATTCGCCGTAGCGCCGGTTGACTCGAGTCCATGGCTCGATTGAGGCGGTCCCGGCGATCGTGCTGCGGCTCCAGAAAGTCCATTTGAAAGCCGGCGGGTTCCGGGTTCAGGGCGGTGATCTGTACCTGATGACAGCCCTGGCCGGCCCAAATCTCCTGCATGTAATGATGGCATAGGCGCACGATGTCCGGGGCGTGGTCGGTGGGTGGATCGCAGCGATATTTGTGGCCGAGAAAACCCTGCGTCGATGCGCAGGCCGACGAAGAATCGGCTGGCGCGAAACTGGTGCAGGCGCAGTCGGGCGGCGACCTTCTCCGCCATGTGCAGCAGAAAGGTCTGGATGACCTCCGGGTCCTTGGTGTTGGGGGGCATCACCTTGCCGTGACCGATGGACTTTGGGAGCGGCGACCCCGGTGTGCACGGGATCGGGATCGAGTCCCTGGGCCATCAGCCAGATGCGTCGGCCGAGGTTGCCGAAGCGCCGGCCCAGTTCGCCGATGGGCAGTTTGTGCATGTCGCCGCAGGTGTATACGCCGCGCTCCGCCAGATAGCGGCCGATGCCGTTGGCGATGCCGCACAGCTCGGTGACCGGTACCTGGGCCAGGGTCGTCGCGGGCCCGGCGCGGGGGAATGATGGTCAGGCCGTTGGGCTTGTGCAGCTTGGCGGCGTATTTGGCGGTGGTCTTGTCGCCGCTCAGGCCCACTGAGCAGAGCACCCCGCCGGAGGCCTCCAGCACGGTCTGTTGGACCAGGCGGGCGATCTGTTGCGGCGGGCCGAGTAAACGCTGGCAGTGGGTGACGTCCAGGAAGGCCTCGTCCACCGAGAAGATCTCCATGTCCGGGGTGATGTGGGAGAGGGCGTCCATGATGTCGGAGGAGACCCGGGCGTAGCGCTCCGGATGGGCCGGCACCTGGATGAAGCCGGGGCAGATCTGCTGCGCCTCTTTCAGGCGCATGCCGGTGCGCACGCCGTAGGCCCGCGCCTCGTAGGAGCTGGTGATGATGCAGGTGCCCTGAGCGCCGTTGGTGACGCCGATGGGGCGGCCCTGCCACTCCGGGTGATCCAGCTGCTCCACGCTGCAGAAGAAGGCGTTCATGTCCACCAGGATGATGGCCCGGGGCCAGATGGGTATGACGCGCGAAGGGGAGTGGTTCTTCATGCTTTCGGTATCCTCAATAGCGGCGCAGCTGGCCGACCAGCACACCCTGGATGCTGACCCGCTCAGCGGCATAGGCGAGGGGGGACATGTGGCGATTCTCGGCGATCAGCAGGATCTCTCCGTCCGGCCGGTGTTGCAGGCGCTTGAGGGTGGCCTCTTCGCCATCGATCAGCGCCACCACGATCTGATTGTCGTTGGCGGTATCCTGGCGCTTCACGATGACCAGGTCGCCATCCAGGATGCCGGCCTCGATCATGGAGTCCCCCGTGACCTGCAGGGCGTAGCGATCAGGGCCCAGCAGATAGTCGGCCAGATTGAGGCTCTCCTGATCGGCGATCGCCTCGATCGGCCTGCCGGCGGCGATGCGCCCCAGCAGCGGCAGTTTGAGCAGTCTGTCCCGGGGCTCATCGACCAGTTCGATGCCGCGTTTGCGCCCGGGGATCAGACGCAGATAGCCGGCCTCCGCCAGGGCCTGCACATGGCGATGGGCGGTGCCCTTGGAGCGGATGCCGATACCGACTGCAATCTCGCTCAGGGAGGGGGCATAAGCCTGGGCTGCGAGATACTGACGGATGAAGTCGAGTACCTTGTGCTGGGTGGCGGTGAGCATGTGCCTGAATCCTTATGTTCGCAAAAAGTTCTGTTGCTAATCAGAATATAGAACATTTTGAGAACTGTAAACAGGGTTGCTGCGATCCGTTGCAGAAAGATTGTCGATTTGCTTGAGCTAAATATTTTTACTTGGCGTCAGCTATCGTCTATAGTCACATGATTATTAAGAATAAAACTGAATAAGAGGTAGCCCATGCCAAAGGATATTTTTCAACGCTTCGCCCTGGGGCTGGCGATTATCATGCTGAGTGCCTGGGGCGTGATCCTGATCATCGCACCAGACCAGATCACCAGCATGTTCAGTACCGAACCGGTCAATCATGCCTTTGCCGGGATGATGGGCGCCGCACTCCTGGGTCTGGCATTTATCTCCCTGGCCGGCATCACCCGTTGGGTGCCCACGCAGAAGGCGCTGGGGATTGCGATGCTGATTCTGGTGGTGGAGACCGCCTATCTGATGCTGGGAGCCGAGGTGATGCTGGTGACCCTGCCCACCACGATCAGTCTGATCTCAGCGGCGGCGGTGGCATTCTTTCTCTTGATCTGAGGTCGACAAAGTCAACAATTGTGTCGATATTTCTTACAGTTGGATCCTGCGGAAAAGTATATTTTGAATTAACTTACTGAAATATAAAAATAATATAAAACTTGGTGTAATTTTTGCTGTAACCGACAAAACAGGACTAATCCTGTTCCTGGATGAATGATATTTTAAGGGAGGATGGTCCGGGTGTTGGTATTTATTCGATTGCTGCCCGAGTCTGTTACGCAGACCGAATTACGCAAGTTTGTAGACAGGGTCCTGCGCCCTCACTGGTCAAACCTGTTTTTCCCCTCCAGCAGAATTCGTTCCACAGAAATCAGAAAATTCAGCAACAGTACGAAGCATTCCGTTGAATATCACGGCATTGTGGATATCGAGCCGGCCAAGGCAGCGGTAAGGGCTATCCGAAAACTGAACAGGACGTTACTGAAAGGCAAAGAGGTTGAGGTGCGCAAGTATTATCAGCGCTCTGTGCTGCGCGACCGAAGGACGGGTAAAGCGGAGGATGTGCCAGCTGATGAGCGTCGCAGGCAGGACAGGAGGCGCGAGGCGATGCGAACCGAACGCGTTTTAGTTTCCGGGCGACTGGCCTCCGGTTATTCTTGATTAAGTTGAATATTTTTCATAAAGTATTCCATAATATTTTGATAAATAATAAAAAAATAATAGTCATCTAACTTTCCAAGTGATTGGTCCCCGCTGGTTATGCGGCCTCTTCTGCGAGTGACGGGAAGTAGGTCTCGGCGATTGAGCCGTGCAGATAACCCAGACAGATCTGTAGTTGATCGACAAACTTATGCAGTACGCCGTTGTCCATCTCGGCCATCGGCGCTTCATTAACGACTTTTTCAATATGCTGGATGATCGAGAGGGGTTCCGCATTGTTTGGCAGGCACGACAGGTTGTAGGTAAGATTTTCGGTGCAATAGGTGAATGAGCGGGGGAACGCTGTTTTGCGAAACAGAAAGTTCAGTACATCGATACGGTTGATGCGCACCTGCATGGTCTGCCGGTACATCTGATAGGCGCTCAGAGACTCCAGCATGCTCATCCACAGCATATCCTGGTAGGGACGCAGTTCCGGTGCATCTTCAGGGATGGGGTTTTCCGATTTTACATTGATGATGCGGGTGGTCATGTCGGCCCGCTCCAATTTTCTGCCTATGTTGAGAAAATGATAGGCCGTGTCATGATTCATGGTGCCTGCCAGCAGGCCGGTGTGCTGCTGCAGTCCCCGGATGATCAGACTCAGATAGTCGTGGCGGCCCTGTCGGGCATAGCTGGTCTGTTTGCGATCGACCACATGCTGATGGAAGGCATTGTACTCCTCCCAGGCCTTCACGGGGCAGGATGTCCCGGATGGTGCGCGCATTCTCCCGGGCAAAGCCGAGGGTGGAGAGGATAGAGCCGGGATTGTGTTCATCCGAGATCAGAAAATTGACCACGCGCCGTTCGGTAATCTCCTCGTGTCGCTCCGCATAATCATTCTCGCAACCGAGGATGCGGATCAGCGGTTCCCAGCCTGGGGCAATCCCCTTGGGTAGATCGAGCATCAGGTTGGTGTTGACGTTGATCAGTCGTGCCGTATTCTCAGCCCGTTCCAGATAACGACCGATCCAATAGATGGTTTCAGCGACACGGGAAAGCATATTTCTATCTCCAAACTAACTATCTACGATCCAGGTATCCTTACTGCCGCCGCCCTGGGATGAGTTGACCACCAGGGAGCCTTTGCGCAACGCCACCCGGGTGAGACCGCCGGTAGTGACCTTCATGGATTTACCGCTGAGGATGAAGGGGCGCAGGTCGACGTGCCTGGGTTCCAACTGGCCTCTTGCAATAGTGGGTACCGTGGAGATGCCCAGGGTCGGTTGGGCGATGTAGTTACGGGGATCGCTCTGAATCAGCTTGGCGAACTCCTCCCGTTCCGCCCGGGTCGAGGCAGGGCCCACCAGCATGCCGTAGCCGCCGGACTCATTGGCGGGCTTTACCACCAGTTCATGCAGATGTTCCAGTACGTAACTCAGTGAGTCTGAATCCATGCAGCGCCAGGTGGGTACATTCGGCACCAGGGGTTCCTGATCCAGGTAGTAGCGGATGATGTCCGGGACATAGGAGTAGACCACCTTGTCGTCCGCCACCCCGGCGCCGGGGGCATTCGCCAATGCGACATTGCCTGCCTTCCAGGCGCGCATCAGACCCGATACGCCGAGTTCGGAATCGGGGTTGAAGGCCTCCGGGTCTAGGAACAGATCATCGACACGCCGGTAGATCACATCGACCCGGGAGAGTCCCTCGATATTACGCATATAGACGCAATCGTCGTCCTGCACGATCAGGTCCCGCCCTTCGACGAGTTCACAGCCCATCTGCTGAGCCAGGTAGGCGTGCTCAAAATAGGCGGAGTTGAAGATGCCCGGCGTCAAGACCACAATTTCCGGATTGTCGCCGGGCCGGGGGGAGAGGGCGGCGAGGGTATCGAATAGATCGCCAGGGTAGCTGTTCACCGGCAGGGGGCTATAGGTCTCGAACAGTTCCGGAAAGACCCGTTTGGTCACCTGGCGGTTCTCCAGCATGTACGAGACCCCGGAAGGCACCCGTAGATTGTCCTCCAGCACATAGACCTTGCCGTCGCTATGGCGCACCAGGTCTGAACCACAGATATGAGCCCAGATACCCAATGGTGGATCGATGTCGACACATTGCTCGCGGAAATTGACCGATTTGGCCAGTACCGCAGCAGGGAAGACCTTGTCCTTGACAATTTTCTGCCCGTGGTAGAGATCGTCGATGAAGAGGTTGAGGGCCTGCATGCGCTGGTTGAGGCCGGCCTCGATCTGCTCCCACTCCTTTTTCGGGATCATGCGCGGGATGATATCGAACGGCCAGGCCCGGTCGATGGATCCCTCTTCTTCGGTGTAGACGCGAAAGGTGATGCCCATCTGTTTGATGGCGAGGTCTGCTGCCTGCTGGCGTTCGTCCAACTCGCCTTTATCGAGCTTCTTCAGATATCCAATGAGTTTTCGTGCATAGGATCTGGCATTACCCTTGGATGTAATCAACTCATCATAAAATTCATGATTTTCAAAGGCTTCCCAGTTAATACTCATGTGGTATATCCCTTTTTGGCTGTGCGTAGGTCAAGGGTCCAGGGAAAGTCGGGGTTCAAGGCCTCCTCCGGCAGGGAGAGGCGTCCACCCGTGTGGCCATGCTGAGTGAAGCGCGCCAGGCGTCTGGCCTCCGCCTCGTAGGCATTCACCGGAAAGGCCTCGGAATTACGCCCGCCAGGGTGGGCGACATGGTAGGTGCAGCCGCCCAGGGAACGTTCATTCCAGGTATCCACCACATCGAACACCAGCGGCGCCTGGGCCGGAATCGTCGGATGCAGACCCGAGGGCGGCTGCCAGGCCTTGTAGCGCACCCCGGCGACAAATTCGCCCCGGGCGCCGGTATTGCGCAGGGGCACCCGGCGGCCGTTGCAGGCGATGGCGTAACGCCCTGGCGTCAGGCCGCTGGCCTTGACCTGCAGGCGCTCCACCGATGAATCCACATAACGGGCGGTGCCCTGGGCGGTGACCTCTTCGCCGAGCACGTTCCAGGGTTCGATGGCGAATCTGAGCTCCAGCTCGACATCGTCGATGTTCATGGTGCCGTAGCGAGGGAAACGGAATTCGATGAAGGGATCGAACCAGCGCATGTCGAACCCATGGCCGGCCTGTTTCAGATCACTGACGACATCGGCCATATCCCGCTCCACATAGTGAGGCAGCATGAAGCGATCATGCAGTTCCGTGCCCCAGCGCACCGGCTCCCGATCATAGGGGTTATCCCAAAAACGGGCGATCAGGGAACGTAGCAGCAACATCTGCACATTGCTCATCTGGGCGTGGGGCGGCATCTCGAACCCCCGGAACTCCACCAGTCCCAGGCGGCCGCTGGCGCCATCCGGCGAGTAGAGCTTGTCGATACAGAATTCGGCGCGATGGGTGTTGCCGGTCAGGTCCACCAGCAGGTGGCGCAGCGCCCGGTCCACCACCCAGGGCATGGGAGTCTCGTTGGGCGGCAGTTCCTTGAAGGCGATACCCAGCTCATAAAGCGCGTCATCCCTGGCCTCGTCCACCCGGGGAGCCTGGGAGGTGGGACCGATGAAGAGTCCGGAAAACAGATAAGAGAGGGCCGGGTGATTCTGCCAATAGGTCAAGAGACTGCGCAGCAGATGAGGACGGCGCAGGATCGGACTGTCGGCGGGTGAAGCGGCGCCGATGGTCACATGATTACCGCCGCCGGTACCGGAGTGGCGTCCGTCGAGCATGAACTTCTCGGTGCCGAGGCGCGATTGCCGGGCCTCTTCATAGAGCTTGGAGGTGTTCTGCACCAGCTCCTGCCAGTTGCTGCTGGGATGGATATTGACCTCGATGACCCCCGGATCAGGGGTGACCATGAAACGCTGTAGTCGTGGATCATGAGGAGGTTCATAGCCCTCCATGACAATCGGCAAGCCGGTCTCAACGGCAGCGGTCTCGATGGCATTGACCAGGTCCAGATAGTGTTCGAGTTCCTCAAGCGGCGGCAGGAACACATGCAGATGCCCATTGCGTGGTTCCAGGCAAAGGGTGGTGCGTATCAGCGGGGTCTGCTCCCCGGCAGCCTTGCCAGTGCGGTCGATGCTGCGGTCGTCAGCCGCCAGTGGCTGTTCTGGCAATGGTATGGTTTCACCCTGGTGCGCCATGCGCAGGCGGTCACGGATCTCCGGGACCAGTTTGCGCTGGTCGAAAGGGTCTTTCGGCACCACCGTATGGCGCCGGCGTTCGGGTTCCCACTGGAGTGAGTCCAGCGGCAGGCGATAGCCCATGGGTGAATCGCCGGGTATCAGGAACAGTTTATTGCGGCGAAACGACCATTGGCTGGAGATCCAGCGCTGTTTCGCGTAATCCCAGGCGATGGGCAAGGCAAAACCGGCAATGGCATCCAGTCCTTGCTCGAAGATGCGCAGCAGTCTGGCGCGTTCGATGGGGTCTTGCAGTTTGTTATCGGTAACGTCCACATTGTCCGGCAGGGTGCCTTCTTTCCATAGGTAATAGGCGCCATCCTCGAACGCTGCGTTGATATCCCTGTTGTCCAGTCCGAGATGCGCTGCGATGCGTTCGATCAGCTGCCGCGCATGGTCAGTGGAGTGTTGATTCGAAGAACCGGGGTGATCGAGCAGTTCCGGATGGCTCCACACGGGATGGCCATCCTTGCGCCAGGCGCAGGTCATCGCCCAGCGCGGCAGTTGTTCCCCCGGATACCATTTTCCCTGGCCGTAGTGGAGCAGGGCATCCTTGCCAAAGGCCTGTTTCAGCCGGCGCAGCAGCACGCCGGCACGCTCGAGTTTGTGATCCCCGAGTGCCGCAGTATTCCACTGCGGGCTGTCCATGTCATCGATGGAGACAAAGGTCGGTTCGCCGCCCATGGTGAGACGCACGTCGCCCTTGAGCAATGCGGCATCCACCTGATCACCCAGGGCCAGGATCGCCCGCCACTGATCCGCGGTATAGGGTTTGGTGACCCGCGGGTCTTCATGTATGCGGGTGACCTGGTTTTCGAACTTGAAAGTCACCTCACACTTGTCCGTGGCGCCGACGATGGGGGAGGCGCTGGTGGGGTCCGGGGTGCAGGCGAGAGGAATGTGTCCCTCGCCGGCGAACAGACCCGAGGTGGGATCGAGTCCGACCCAGCCTGCACCGGGGATGAAGACCTCCGCCCAGGCATGCAGGTCGGTGAAATCGGCTTCCGGTCCGGAGGGGCCGTCCAGGGATTTCTGATCGGCGGTCAGCTGGATCAGATAACCAGAGACAAATCGCGCCGCCAGTCCCAGATGGCGGAGAATCTGTACCAGCAGCCAGCCGGTATCCCGACAGGAACCGGTCTTGCAATGCAGGGTCTTTTCGCAGGTCTGGATGCCGGGCTCCAGGCGGATTGTGTAACCAATCAGTTCTTGAAGGTAGTGGTTCAGATCCACCAGAAAATAGACGATGTTTGGTCCCTTCACCTCGAGCTCAGCATCGTCGGCGGATTTATCCCGCTCCGCATCCGCCCGGGTCATGGCCATGCCAAACTCAGCCACTTTCAGCTTTTTCAGCATTTGGTTGAGTAAAGGACCGGACTCCTTGATCTCGAAATAGGGGGTGAGCTCTTTGGCCAGTTGCGTCTCATATTTGAACGGATAGAATTCCGCTGAATCCTCGACAAAGAAGTCGAAGGGGTTGATGGTCACCATATCGACCACCAGGTTCACGTCTACGATGAGTTGTTTGGCCTTTTCCGGAAACACATAACGGGCGATGAAGTTGCCGAAGGGGTCCTGTTGCCAGTTGAGATAGTAGGTCTTGGGCTCCACCTCCAGGGAGAAGTGATGTACCGGAGTGCGAGTATGGGGTGCAGGACGTAGACGAATCGTATGCGGCGAGAGGCTCACCAAACGGTCGTAGTGGTATTCGGTACGGTGATGAATGGCGACACGAACTGACATGGTGCGTTTGATGTCCTGTGATAGTGCAAAAAAGCGGTGAATCTTTTAATACAACCGCCGATAAGAAGCAGTTTAGCAGTTTCCGTGCCAGCTATTACATAAATTCCCTCACCTATGGGTGAGGTCTCCAGGGAGGCAGTTGGCACGCGTATATGGCGCAGATTGCACCGGCATCTCTTGTCCATTTCCTCCAGCCATGAAGGTCGTATGTCCACCTTAGCGTTGCGCCAGGACAATCAGTCGAGAGTGGCGTAGTAAGTGCCAGTCGAAGATTAGAGTGAGTGTGGGCAAGAAACTAACTCAGCGGTGTCTCAACACCATTTATGGTTTAAGATGAGAAAAATCTAAATAACCAAAGACGACAGAAAATGACTTATTGTGTTGGTATGTGCCTCAAGGAAGGCTTGTTGTTCGCCTCTGATTCGAGAACGAATGCAGGTGTCGACTATGTCACCAGTTATTCTAAGATGCATCTCTTTACCCCCGCTGCAGATCGCCTCTTCGTGTTACTCTCCGCAGGGAATCTTGCTACTACCCAGGAGATAATCAACCACATACATCGGGACCTCGACTATCCGGACGGCGGGGAAAATCTTTTGTCGGCCCGCTACTTGTTCGAAGCGGCAGACTACATTTCACGGGTCAGTCAGCAGGTTCAGCAAAAACATAGCCGAGCGTTACAACAGGCGAATGTGAGCGGTGAGGTGACGCTGATTCTAGGTGGCCAGATTCAGGGTCAACCTCATGGTCTGTTGTTGATCTATCCACAGGGTAACTATATCGAGGCGTCGGAAAAAACCCCCTATCTGCAGATCGGCGAGACCAAGTACGGCAAGCCGGTGCTGGATCGCCTGGTACATTACGGCCTGCCGTTACACGATGCCGCCCGCCTGGCGCTGGTATCTCTGACATCTACTGCCAATTCAAACATCACCGTCGGACCACCCTTTGAGATGTCGGTCTATGATGTGGATCAATTCCAGCTGGCCAGTCGCTGTCACTTTGATTACGACGGAAAATATCTGGATCAGCTTGAGGTCTCCTGGAGACAGGGCCTGCAACAGGCCTTTGAAAATCTGCCCCGTTTTGAGTGGGAGATCAAGCAGGAACAAAACCAGATAATGGATTTAGGCGAGTGTGAAGCGCCGGTGGTGGAGTAGCGAACTTCTGGCTATATCCAGAGAGCGTACTCTCAAATAATGCAGTACACACTGTCTCAATGCCCTCCCTGGAAAAGAAAACAGGCTTGCCCTCCATCCACCCGGGCCTCTCGGATGGTGACGGGAAGCAGGGAAGTGCCCATTCTTGCAACATTTTCAGGGTTTCCTTAGCTAATACTTAGTGACCCATACACCGACATCGAGAGTCGACTCTGCAGAACCAAAGAATGATCCTGCTATTGGTGGTACTGATTCCGGCAATCGTGCTACCGCCACGGCAATGTGATCGGTTCCGACGATTTCCCCGGTAGTAGGGTCGAAACCCTTCCAGCCTGCGCCTGGCAGGTACACTTCGGCCCAGGCGTGGGTGGCGCCGTAATCTGTCGCTGATGGGGGGGCGTGGAGATAGCCGCTCACAAAGCGCGATGCCAGACCTAAACACCGTGCTGCTTCCATAAATAGCACCGCAAAGTCACGGCAAGAGCCGGTGCCGTTAGCCAGTGTTTGGCTGGCGGTTTGTACGCCAGGTTCTTCTCTTATTCGATACGACAGTGTTTGATGAATGTGGTTACCAAGCCGCTGCAACAATGTGTAAGTCTGAATCTGTTCACCTGGTTTCCATAAGTCTGCAATCCATTCGGTCAGTAGATTTCTTGTCTTAAGGCCTGGAAATTCCATATAGGGTGACAGCAATACTTTATCATCAGGTAGATAGGTAAACGGGTAATCTACTGCATAATCGGCTACCAGAAAATCAAGTGGTGTCTCATTGTATTGCTGGATGATCACTTCGCTCTCAACTGCAAGCTGGCTGGCGGGCTGATCGAAAGTTGCGATGGCAACCGAATTACCTTCCACGTCTCTATGCCAAAGAAGGGCAGCTGTCGGTGTGATCTTTAGGGTTAAAGACTCAACGCGCAGTTCATAGTCTTCTCTCGGACGCAGGCGCAAGTTATGTGGTCCGAGCCTCACGGCACCGGAGAAATTATAATAAGTACGATGAAGAATTTTATAACGCTGCATACTTTAACCTGTTGTGCAATTTCAATGGCATCCAAGACAAGCATATTAATCGTACCGAAAGTAATTGTCTGCGGATTACCCGATGCCCTTCGATACTTGGTTAGGCGACATGATACAGTACTTGTATAAGGCGTCGCAGGGCGCGCTTTTTGACCGGTTACGCGAGGACATTCAAGATGCAAATCCGAGTGGGATATGAGTTACTCTACGAGTGTCCAAAGCCGACGCCCATGATTCTGACCCTGAACATTCACTACACCCGCGCCTCCGACATCGTCGTTGCGGACCACATTGTTACCAACCCCTCGGTTCCGATAACAGCCTACAGGGACGGCTTTGGTAACTGGTGCAGCCGCATCGTCGCACCGCCGGGTGAATTACGCATCTCCACCGATGCAATCGTCAACGACAGCGGCCTGCCGGACACAATCGACGCCACGGCTCAGCAACACGCAGTGGAGGATCTACCTTCGGAAACACTGGTATTCCTACTCGGCAGCCGCTACTGTGAAACCGATCGGCTGTCCGAGACGGCATGGGCTCTCTTCGAAGGGGCGCCCCCTGGATGGCCGCGCGTCAAGGCGATCTGCGATTTTGTCCATACCCATATCACGTTTGGCTATCAGCACGCACGGGTAACCAAGACGGCGCTCGAAACTTTCAATGAACGCACCGGCGTCTGCCGTGATTACACCCACCTTGCGATTGCCTTCTGTCGCTGCATGAATATTCCGGCGCGTTACTGTACGGGCTACCTAGGTGACATCGGGATTCCTCCCGCACCGGATCCGATGGACTTCTCCGCCTGGTTCGAAGCGTACCTCGGTGGGCGCTGGCATACATTCGATCCGCGCAACAACATCCCACGGATCGGCCATGTGCTGATAGCCCAGGGCCGGGATGCCGCCGATGTGCCTATCAGCAACGTCTTCGGCCCGAATCAGCTCAAAAGCTTCAAGGTGTGGACGGAGGAAGTGAGAGTTAAATAATTCTGGGGAGTGCGGCCGAGCCAGGTCAATAACCCCAGTGGGTTAGAATCCCAGTTCTGCAATAGTGCTGGGAACATACGGCTTAACTATTTCAACCCATTTAGCTTGCATGAGCGCGATTCATGACTACCTACACCCGCAAGATCCCGGCGGTGGGTCACGGGAATAGCTGCTCCGCCCGACGGACCGCCGCGGCCAGGCGTTCGGCCCAGATTCGGACTCCCGCTGGATCGCACAGCCCATCTTGGCGGATCTCGATCATTGCGTGTGCAATGCCACGGCGCTCCCCATGAGTCGGCAAGCTGTAATCATGGGCATTGTCGATACCGTAGGGCTCATTGTCCCCTACCAGCCCGATGGCGTTATTCCGCAGAGATTGGATCAAGTATTCGGCGAGTCTGCGGTTCTGTCGGTTCGAGACCCCGATGGGCCAGGGTCGCCGCACTCCGCCCAGATTCTCTGTGAAACTATGGATACTGAGGAGCAGGCTCGATCGCCCCGCCCGGGCATCGAGCAGTGAGCTGATGGCACGGTGGTAGGGCCTGAAGACTTCATCGACGCGCTGGCGGCGCTGCAACGAGGTGAGACCTCGATTGCCTGGAATTTTGATCCTGGCGCTTTCTTCGGTAACGGACTCCGGACTCTCGAGCGGCCGATTGCAGTCGATGACCAGGCGCGAGTAGGCGCTGAGCACCAAGGGGGCATCCAGCAACTCGGACAAGATCCTGGCGACGGTTGCGGCCCCCGGATCCCATGCGATGTGATCCATTAATGTCTTCCGCGAGAGCCCAAGATCACCGAGTCCAAGCGGGATGCGATTGCTGGCATGGTCGCAGATCAGTACCGTATTTGACCTGCCATTAAGATTGATGCGCTCGAACGGGGGAGGATCCTGTTCTGTCAGCAGACGCTTCGATGCCGCCTTATTATGTGAGTCTGTATGCAATAAAAACCTCCGTTAGAGCAACCCTGGATGTTTTTCAGTCGAAGCTATCATTACAAAAAAATCTTGTAACACATGCCTAATGTTTTTGTCATTCACTCATACTGGATTCCAGAAGTCGAGTCACTAATCAGCGAACCCTTCGTGGATGGAATCTAACTGATCATAGGTTTTGTTCAACCAGGTCTTGATACGGTGTCTCTCCAATAATCCCAAGGTGGGGCCAAGTTCACCGTTGGTGTTATTCGCAGCCGCCCAGAAACTGGCGCTGATGTGGTCTATCTTGCTCATGGTGGGTGGGTGGAGGCCTGGAAGGTCGATTACCTTGGCGCCATACTTCTGCGCCAATGAGGCTGCGTCTGATTCATCGAAGTGTGTGAAGTTAGTCCCACGGCCGAAGTTACGCACCAGCACATAATCAGGCCTCTCGTCATAGGCTTCGAGCATGTCCTGCAGCAGTTTTAGCGTATCTGCTCCATCGTCCATCACATGCCAGAATGTCAGTGAGAGCCCAAGCTTATCAGCAAGCTCGATCAAGTCTGTTTCAACCACCCAGCGGCTCAAGGGTTTCGCGGTCTGGGCTGCCATATCCACGATAGCGGTGATGCCGGTTTCCATGGCCTGTTCCGCAATCTGATCAGCGCTTTCAAATTCAGTGATGTCAACGGCTTCTGAATAGTCCGCGTAGTATCTCATCATGGCGCCGTGAGAGAGGTCCGCGTCATAGATCTTGAAGGGTATCTCGCGGTCGATGTAGTATTGGGCAAGCAGGCGGGCCATGACGGATTTACCCACACCGCCTTTTTCGCCACCGATAAAATGGATTCGGCTCATCAAACTTTGTCCTGATTGAGTACTGGATAAGGTGCTTCAAAAAGCAGCGGCGTCCTGGGACAGTCAATGATGTTCTTGCGATGGTGGAGACGAGGCCATGGCTTGGGCTTGCATCTCCAACAGTTCACTCTCAACCCCGGCGGCATGGGTCAACTCCGCTACGTTGCGCTTGGTGAAGAAACCGTCAAAATCACCGAAGCGCTGTACATATTCGATGATCAATGAAGAGTGTTCAGAAGCACCGGAGAAGATCTGCTTGATTCCTTCCTCTCTGGATCCGATCACGTCGAGCAGGAATTTCTTGCCCTGTCCGGCAATGGCATCCACCACATAGTTGATATTTTCCATTCCATTGTATTCGCCATCATTGACGCCTATTGCCAGATGGTGAAGGCGGGGCCCGTAATTGCGTACGAAGGTCTCTGTCGGTGAGGGCAGTTGCTCCAGATGATTGACGAAATAGGGTGTGTTGTTGGCGGTAAAGACCTTTGCCGGACTGTAGATCTCGTCTGCGAAATGGACACTCTTGGTGACGTTTGTGGAGGAATTCTGGTCTTTGATGTTGTAAGAACCCCAGTAGTAATAACTGGATAGGGAGAGCCATTCGAGAATTGCTGTCTCCCGGTTCTGACTGTAGATGCGTGTCGCCAGATGATCGATGGGGGTCAGCAGGCCATCTATGCCCAGTTGTTCCTGTAAATCCTTGGCTTCCTGATAGGCGGCTTGAACATCCGTGCGAATGCTCGACAGTCCCAGTGAGTAAGTGCGAATCTGATCTTCCGGCCGTTCCATGTAGGCAACGATATTATGGGTGTAGGGGGAGGGCTTGCCTACCGCCAGGTTGCCTGGCAGTTCGAGACGCCGAACATCGTCCTGAGAGAAGAAGCGGAACTCCCGCTCCTGCTGCAAGCGGGTTACCTCACTCATGTTTTCCACCCGCAGGATTTCTCCCATATAGCGGCTGTTGGGCTTGTTGGCGCCGATCGGATAGACCTCGTTGAGACTGCGGAATATTCCCTGGGTTGCGGGATTCTTCACCTCCCTGACCAATAGATCAGGTGAGTTCATGTCTATGCGCAGAACATGGGTCCAGTGGGATTCGCTCTCCAGGGTGACCAGATAGTGATAGGGGGTCATCAAACAGAGTTCACCCACATAGCGGATGGATTGATTGGGGTCGACAGTGATCATCAAGGCCTCGATCTGCCCGATCATCTCGGTCAGTCCGACCCGATCCCGTTCTGTCAAAAGTTCCTGTAAATAGTGTTCAAAAAACTCTGAATTTTTCTTGTCCCCATGACGTTTGAATGAGAGAGAGGTCATTTGCTGCTATTCCTGATGTATTGGATTGATTACTAGCCGTATCCCGCTGGATACGATGTTGGTTCATTGAAAAGCAAATAATGAGCCAAAAGGATGTAATACAAAATATCCATACATTTCATTTAGATAACACGCTCAATGACATCCGGCCATTATTGATTAGCATAAAAGCTCTGTTCCAGTACGGTGCAGCAGCTGGCTTGAGAGCAACAAAAGGGTGCAATCCAGCCCTGACATGTAACAAACTTAAGCAGATGCTTTATTTCAACTGGTATAATTGAGGTTGGGTCCCAGCGGGTATCTCGCTAAATTGCACCTGAAGCTGAGTGATGAACCTTAAGGTTTGAGACTGTCAAGCCTGTTTTTGCTGCTCTAGACTATGCAAACAGTTGTAAGAGCCAGTTCGATGGTTGAATAAAAAAAATGCACTTTGGGCCATTAGCCAAAATTTGGCAAAAAAACGCAACTACAGATAACCCTGTGGTTCGGGAGTTGGATGAGCGAGTGCGGGTCGAGCAGGTTGCTCTCCTGTATCGCAACTCGATAACCGGGTTTGTCGTCAGCATAGTCACAGGAGCTTTGTTGATCATTGCACTCAGTGGTCAACTCCCCGTTACGCATCTCATTATCTGGTACGGAATCATGCTGCTGGTCACGGGGGCTAGATATTACCTCACCCGTCGATATATGCAGTCCACCGCAGCAGAAAGACAAAAGAATAGTTGGGAAAGACTGTTTTTATTGGGAACAGGATTGGCCGGGCTCGCCTGGGGCTTGTCTATCATCATGTTGTTTCCCGAGGAATCTGTTGCCCATCAGTTTTTTATAGCGCTCACCCTGGCAGGTCTTGTGGGCGGCTCTGTGGCAGTGTTTTCCTCTCGCCAATATGTCTATTTAGCATTCTCATTGACCATTCTTATACCCGTCATTCTGCGATTTCTGTATGAGAGCGACGCGGTGCATACAGTGCTGGCAATCATGGTATTGGTCTATCTGGCAGGTATGACTATGACCGCCAGGAATACTGATAAAGCGATAAAGATTGCGCTGATGCTGAGATTTGATAACCAGGACCTGAAAGAACAGATCAGCAAGCGAAAGCTGACGGAAAAGGCTTTGAGGACCAGTGAAGCCCGCTTCCGGGACTTTACCGAATCAGCTGCTGATTTTTTCTGGGAGTTGGATAATGAGCTTCGGTTTATGGATGTTTCAGAACGCTTTCAGGAGATCACCGGATTAGCATCGGTCTCGAGTGTTAGGGAAATCATGCAAAGAGATATTCACTGGCAACTGCTAATGCCACAGATAATCTGGCTGAACTTATTGGCTGCTGTGAGGAATTCAAGGCATTTGAGAATTTCGAGCTGCAATGGATGACAGAGAACATCTCTCAATGTCTGCTTCTATTCAGCGCCAAGCCCATTTTTGATGATGGCCAGTTTCAGGGTTACCGAGGTGTCGGTCGTGATGTGTCGGAGGAGAGACGGATAGCCCAGTTGATCGAACACCAGGCGACACACGATGAACTTACCGGATTGGTGAATCGCAGGGAATTCATGCGTCGTCTCGAAAATGCATTGACTCACAGTAAGCAGGGCGGGTCTTCCTATACGCTTTGTTACCTGGACTTGGACCAATTTAAAATCGTCAATGATACCGTTGGCCATGCGGCCGGTGATGCCTTGTTGAAGGAGTTCTCCGGGGTATTGCATGGCAGACTTCGGACCCGCGATACCTTATCCAGGGTGGGCGGAGATGAATTTGCCCTGTTATTGGAAAATTGCCAACTGGAAGCAGGCGTGCAGATTGCTGAATCGCTGCTGGCTATCCTGGCTGAATTCAGATTTCAATGGGAAGAAAAGGAATTTCAGATCGGTGCAAGTCTCGGTGTGGTCCCGGTTACTGCAGACAGCGATACTGCACTTCAGGTGCTCAGTCATGCCGATCTGGCCTGTTACACAGCGAAAGAATTGGGTAGGAATCGTATCTATGTCTACCGCTCTGATGATCGTGAACTGACACGCATGGAACACGAAATGTCCCTCGTATCCAAGCTACAGGACGCATTGAGGCATAATTTCTTTCAGCTCTACTCTCAGCCTATTTATTCAATGGTCGATGGTAAAATTGAGTTCTATGAGTTGTTACTGCGACTGGAGGAGGCGCCAGGCAAGCTCCTCTCTCCAAGAAGTTTCATCCCTGCTGCAGAACGATATGGAGTGATGCATGAGATCGATCGGTGGGTTATCAAGAGTGCGATCTCTACTTACGCACTGAAATATGGACATTCATCTGGTGTATCTTATTCGGTGAATCTGTCGGGTAACAGTCTTAACGATGCGAGTATTCTCGACTGGATTATCCTGCAGTTTAGCCAAGCCGATATCTCACCTGAATGTATCTGTTTTGAGATAACCGAAACCGCAGCGATACGTAATCTAACTCAAGCAAAAGAGCTGATCAAGAAACTCAAAGCTAAGGGTTGCAGGTTTGCATTGGATGATTTTGGCAGCGGGCTCAGTTCTTTTGCATATATAAAGTATCTGCCGGTGGATTACCTGAAAATTGATGGTGGATTCGTGCGTGATATGGCAGAAGATGCAACTGCCAGGGCAATGGTGTCTGCTATCAATGAAATGGGCCATGCCTTGGGGATCAAAACCATTGCTGAACATGTTGAAAATCAAGCGTCATTGCGGGCTCTGCAGAAAATCGGCGTGGACTATGTGCAGGGTAATACATTGGGTATACCTGCACCGCTCGATCTCAATGCGGCAGCAATGAACGAAGAGGCAATTACGATACCGCTTATTTGAATTTCAGTTGATTAGTAATTGCTAAAGACCGAGAAAAACCCTCAAGTTTGTTAAATTCAAGCCGACAGTCTCTGCAACTATCCACTCTGGGAGAAAGAATCATGCTGGGCGTCGGACTCTATAACTTTGGCCACACCAAATCCTTTCAGCCACACTTCGAGAGATTACAGTTTGCCACCAAAACCGTCACTGAAAGCGAGGGTCTGAGTATTGATTCTCGGCAGACGAATCCACTGGATAGAATTCAACAAATTCTCAACCATAGTTTGTCTGACAAATTAGGTGCGCCAGACCAGACGCTTCCCTTTAATTCCCAAAACAGCGCCTTTGATGCCGAAGAGGTTGCGAATAATGTACTGGGGATGGTCCAGAATCGATTGAAGCAAGCGGCAGCGGATGGTGCTGATCATGAGCAGTTGCAATCTCTGCTGGAAGAGGCCAAGTCCGGCATAGAGCAAGGAGCCAGTGAGGCAAAAGAGTATCTGCAAAGTATGGGTATGCTCAACGACTCGGTAGAGGAGGGGATCAATCAGGTGAAGGACCTGCTCTCCGAAGCTTTGGACTCAGAATTGGATAGCAATGACCTGGACGTGGACAGGGCAGGAATGATTGAGGCTATGCATCGTTTTGAACAGAGCGCAGAATCCTCCTTTGAGTTACAGGTCATGACGCAGGATGGCGATCAGGTAAGCTTGAAGTTCAGCCAGACAAACAGTGAGCAGAGTTTTCTTTCATACCAGAAGTCAGCAAATGGTGAGGAGTTCATTTCCAATCACGATGCGATTTCCGACAGTCGTTTCGAATTGTCTGTTGAAGGAGATCTGGATGAAGATGAGCTTGCCGCCATCACCGATTTTACCCAGAACATCCAACAGGTCAGCGAGAATTTTTTTGACGGTAATGTCCAGGCAGCATTCGAGCAGGGGATGCAGCTTGGATTTGACACTCGGGAAATCGCCGGTTTTGCCCTGGAGTTAGAGTATAGTCAAAGCAGTGTAGCCACTACTCGATACCGTGAAATCAGTGCATTGGAGCAGAGCGATGATTTCAGGCTGCCAGGCCTGGATCAGGTCAAAGGCCTACTCAATCAAATGAAGGATGTTTTTGCACAGGCCGATGGGCTTTTTGAGCAGACGGAACAGGCAGCATCAGGATTGCTGTCGGGTTTCATGTCACATCACCCCAAAGCGGATGAGTTTTCTGAACGGCTACATCGACATGGCGATGATGAAATTGAAGATGTAGTTGAGAAGCTTGTTGGGCATGTCAGCGATGACCATGACCATGACCATGATGATCATGACGACTGATCATCTGCATAGCAATCAAAAGCCTGGTAGCAAATCGAACAGCTTTACAACGAGCTGACCATATCCTCGGTCCAAATACAGACCAAATTGTGCAATGCAGGAATATGCAATGGCGAATTGCGCCAGGGCATAGGCGGAAATGGTGAACTGACTCAGACTGAATACCCCTATGCCAAATTGGGAAATATTGATCACTCCAACAGCAAATTGGCCAATCGCTATGAACCCTTTTGCTACGACGGGAGTTTTGTTGGGCCTGTATTTGAAGGAGATATGGACCAATGGCATGCCCAGCACCTTGGTGCTGGATTTGTACTCATATCCCCAGCCGTCCCATTTTTCCCTGGCGGGGTAAGGGGCGCCGCACTCAGGGCATGAAAATGCCTGTTCACTGACCTGATGTTTACATTCACGGCAGGCTTTCATTGTGAGCCTCATGGATGCACTGATGCGCTTGTACTTGATACGATGCGGCTGGTCAGCCTCGACCCCCAGGCGCCGCTTTCGGTCTGCTTCATAATCCGCATAGTTGCCTTCAAACCAGATAACCTGAGAATCGCTTTCGAAAGCCAGTATATGAGTGGCTATGCGGTCCAGGAACCAGCGGTCATGGCTGATAATCACAGCACAGCCGGGAAAGGTAAGCAACGCCTCTTCCAGCGCTCGCAGGGTCTCGACATCCAGGTCATTGGTTGGTTCGTCAAGGAGCAGCAGGTTGCCGCCACTCTTCAACAGTTTAGCCAGGTGAACCCGGTTACGCTCACCGCCAGAAAGATTGCCAATGTGTTTTTGTTGGTCGGAGCCTTTAAAGTTAAAATGACTGACATAGGCCCGGGACTGCATCTCGAAACGGTCCACAGTGATGATGTCCTGACCATCTGAGATCTCTTCCCACACGGTCTTGCTGTCATCCAGTGCGTCGCGGCTTTGGTCTACATGGGCGATCTGCACGGAATCTCCAACATTCAATACCCCACCGTCCGCTGTCTCCTGGCCGGTAAGGAGACGGAACAGGGTGGTCTTGCCTGCGCCATTCGGACCTATGATGCCGACAATTCCACCCTTGGGCAGGTTGAAGGTGATGTCCTCGTAAAGGACCCGATCACCGTAGGATTTGCTCAGACCCTTTGCCTCAATGACCAGGTCACCCAGCCTGGGACCGGGAGGTATGTAGATTTCGTTGGTTTCATTACGTTTTTGGAATTCCTGAGACTGCAGCTCTTCGAAGCGCTGCAAGCGTGCCTTGCTCTTTGCATGGCGTCCCTTGGGATTGCTGCGTACCCACTCGAGCTCATGTTTCATGGATCTGATATGGGCTGCCTCCTGTTTCTGCTCGCTCTCCAGGCGCTGCTCTTTCTGCTCCAACCAGGAGGAATAGTTGCCCTCCCAGGGGATCCCATAGCCACGATCCAGTTCGAGGATCCAGCCCGCTACATTGTCCAGGAAGTAACGATCATGGGTCACGGCAACCACGGTGCCCGGATATTCGTGAAGGAATCGCTCCAGCCAGGCTACGGATTCAGCATCCAAGTGGTTGGTGGGTTCGTCCAACAGCAGCATATCCGGTTTTTCCAGCAATAGCCTGCAGAGCGCCACGCGGCGGCGTTCACCCCCGGAGAGTTTACTGACTTCGGCATCCCAGGGCGGCAGGCGCAAGGCATCCGCGGCAATTTCCATCTGCCGTTCGATGTTGTGCCCGTCGGTTGTCTGAATGATGTTTTCCAGTTCTGCCTGCTCTTTGGCCAAGGCATCGAAATCCGCATCAGGTTCGGCATAGGCGGCATAGACCTCGTCCAGCCGCTGCAGCGCTCGTTTGCTCTCTCCAAGCGCCTCTTCCACATTGCCCCGCACGTCCTTGTCTTCATCCAACTGGGGTTCCTGAGAGAGATAGCCGATACGGATACCGGATTGTGGGCGTGCCTCGCCCTCGATCTCAGTATCGAGTCCGGCCATGATCTTAAGCAGGGTCGATTTACCGGCTCCATTCAGTCCCAGTACGCCTATTTTGGCGCCAGGAAAAAAAGACAGAGAGATATCACGCAGTATTTCGCGTTTCGGTGGGACGACTTTGCCCACGCGATTCATAGTGAAAATATATTGGGCCATTTTTTATCTAGTCAGTGAACTCTAGTATTCAATTTAGTAAATAGGATTCTATTCTATCATGGCGCTGTTACTCATCTCTATGTGCATGCCCGATTAATCACAGCAACTGCCTACTGTCTTCATGAGGTGTGTGTTAGTGAATCCTGGCTATAGAAAACTCCCTCAGCGTCGCTATAGCTGAGACTGAAAATTCATTAATTAGAGACCGGTTCTCTTGGGTGAAAAGTTTTACTTCAGAAGTGTTTCTAATGCCACCCATGAATCCTGCTGGTCCTGGTTTTAAACTGTGGGGGAAATATGGAAATCGACGTGAACAAGCGACATGCAGGTAAAGCGATTGGCTCTATTGCGGTTATTGCTTTTCTGCTATTGCTGGCGAGTAACCTTTTTGTCACTGTCCCAGCCGGTCATGTAGCGGTGGCGACCCTGTTTGGTGATGTTCAGAAAGAACCCTATGCTGAAGGCCTCCATGTACCAGTGAATCCACTCTACAATTGGTTTCTTTTCGACGTCAGGCAGAAGAGCCATAAGGAGACAGCCAATGTACCCTCCCAGGATCAACTGCAAACCCGTCTGGATGTCAGTGTGCAGTATCGATTGGTCAAGGGGATGGCTCCACAGATTTTACAGGGCACAGGTGCAGCCGAGGATGCTGTGAGGGTGCATTTGGTGCCAAAGCTGCGTTCGTTGCTACGAGAGCAGGGTAAAGCAATCAAACGGGCTGAGGATTTCTTTCAGGAACAAACACAGAATATGTTGCAAGTCGCTTTACTGGAGGGGCTGCGTGATTATCTGGGACCAAAGGGGTTGGAGGTTCAGGCAGTACTGATCCGAGACATTAATTTACCTGCGTTCATCACCAAGGCGATTGAGGCGAAAGAAGGAGCGGGAGCAGGAGGTGGAAAAGCAGAAGGCTGAACTTGAGCGTTTTCGTACCGAGCAGCAACAGAAGATTGCTGCGGCTGCAGCTGAGCGCGAAGCCTCAGAAGAGCAGGCCGCAAGAAAACGGGTGCTGGCAGATGCGCAGGCTTACGAAATCAAAAAACTCAATGAAGCCATGGGCAGCAGTCCGGTCTACTTAAAACTAAAGGCGCTGGAAGCACTGCAATCGATCAGTAAAGACCCGGCCGCTAAACTCTACTTTCTCAATGGTGATAGCCCAGATCCTCTGCCGTTGATGCATTTAGGTGAAAGACAAAAATAACAGTTATGGGTTAGATTCGAGAAACTGAGAATATACAAGCCCCTTGAAATACTGGCAGTCGAACCCAAGAGTCATTGAGAGATAAAGAGGCGGTGTTATTGTTCTCAGGTTATGAATGCTTACTTACCACATGCTTCAATACACTGGCCGGTATTGGTTTTTTCTTTGTGGGTTGATTGGTATGTACGCTGGTTTCTTTGATCAATTCCAATAACTGAATTTCCGGGACAGCCCGGCTGAAATGGAATCCCTGAGCCAGTGTGCAACCCGATCTTTTCAGGTAGTTTCTCTGTGCTGGGCTTTCCACGCCTTCCGCAATCAGATTCAGGTTCAAACCCTTAGCCATGGCTATGATGGCGTCAACGATGGAATTGTCGCCCCTGCCTTTGATGCCATTGACAAAAGATCGATCCATCTTGAGGGTATTGATCGGTAGTGTTTGCAGATACCCGAGTGACGAGTAACCCGTGCCAAAATCATCGATGGCGATGCGTATCCCTTTCTTTGACAGTGAAGATAGAGTTTCTATGGCCCTCTCCATGTCCTGCATAATCTCGCTCTCGGTTATCTCTAGCTCCAGCACGTTCCTCGGTAGATTGTATTTTTTGATGATCTTCAAGACTTTTGCCACGAAATCATTCGTTTCCAGCTGTTGTACAGAGATGTTGACTGCCAGACTGAGCTGCAGGCTGTTTTGATCGAGCCAACGGCTGACATCCTCACAGGCCCTGGTCAGGATCCATTCGCCCAGTTGTACGATGAGACCGGTATCCTCTGCCACCTGGATAAAATCGACTGGGTTCAGTAATCCCCGATCCGGGTGCATCCATCTGACTAAGGCTTCGATGCCCACGATCTTATTATTTTGTATGTCGACCTGAGGTTGATAAAAGACCCGCAGTTCATTATTTTCTATGGCTTTCCGGAGCCCATTCTCAATGTCCAAAGACTGTGAGTAGAGATGCTTCATGCTATCCGCATAAAAGGCATAACCATTCTTCCCCGAATACTTGACCTGATACATGGCAATGTCGGCATTTTTTATAAGGGCCTCCCGAGTGTCGCCATGCTCGGGAAAAAGGGAAATGCCGATGCTGAAGCTGACGAAGATTTCTTCGTCGTCAATATGGAATGGTTCTGCAAAGAGGCTGAGAATTTTCTTTGCCAGCGTCCGGACATCATCTTCATTGGACAGCTCAGGAATCAGCAGGTTGAACTCATCGCCACCGACGCGGGCCAGTGTATCTGCTTGCCGCAGACCGGTTTTCAATCGATGTGCTACCTGCTGGAGTAATTCGTCACCCACAAAGTGACCGAGGGAGTCGTTGATGTTCTTGAATCTATCCATGTCCAGGTAGAGTACAGCAACGCGTTTACCGCTGCGCCTTGACTGCGCCAAGGCCATGTTCAATCGATCCCTGAATAATGTGCGATTAGGCAGATTGGTCAACAGATCATGATAGAGCTGATACTTGATCAGTTCTTCTGCCTGTTTTCTCTCTGTAATATCTCTGGCGACACCATAGGTACCTATAAACTCTTTTCTGTCGGCATTATTGATGGTGTAGACACCGATGGAGCTGAGTTCAATGGGTACGGAACGTGACTCGAAATAACGGGGTGAATCACAGTCTTTGCAGCGCAGTCTCATTTCAATGCTCTGCGTGGCGCGATCCCCTGTGCGTCTCTCATTGAATGTGTAACGTGCCTGCTGCAGATCATCCTGGAAGATAAGTTTGGAAAAATGTTCACCAATGATCTCATCCTGCTTGAAGCCAAGCAGGGTTTCTATTCGTTCATTGACAAAGGCGAATTTTCCCTGCTGATCGAGCAGGTAGATCATGTCAGGCGAGTTATTGACGATGAATCTATGCAGGCTTTCGGATTCTTCAAGACGCAGTTGAATCGATTTGTTTTCTTCTTGTAGGCGACGTTTTTCAAGGACATTCGAGATTGAGCACAGCAGTTCGTCAGGCGCATAAGGTTTACGCAGGAAGTCATGAGCGCCACGACGCAAGGCTTGGATTGCGTGACTAAAGGTGGTTTCGCCACTGACGATGATCACATCCGAGCCGATGTTTTCCTGGTTGATGAACTCCATAACCTGCTGCCCGCTCATGTCGGGCATATTCAGGTCGAGGAGGATCAATTCGTAGCGGCGTTCTTTGAGTCTTTCTATCGCTTGACTGCCGCCATCCGCGACGACGGCTTCATAGCCGGAGAGTTGCAAAAGTTCTAGCAGGCTGTCACGAGCCCTTGGTTCGTCATCTACGACCAGGATGCGGGCTAGAAAGCGCTTTTTTTTCTGGATATTAATGAGTTGTTCGGGAACATCGTCTACCTTGGGGGTGATGCCATACCAGGGTACTGGATAACTCATTGGTTAATTCTCGTTCGTTGGCTCATTATTGTAGATCAGGCAACAACTTGCTTGTAGACCGAACAGAATACCAATGTCGCGCTGTATCAAACCTAGTGTTTCGTTGAACGCTACTATGGAAGTCGTTTCATCACTCTTGCCGCCTAACAAGGCCCAACCTTTGATACGTTCTCCTAGCGCTTTTCTGGATGAAGAGTTCGGCTTTTGCTCAGTAGGTTGGAAGAGTTTTATACCAAAATCTTCAGTGGCTTTAGTTACATCTGCCCGAGTCTGCTGCAGAATTCCATCAAGCAATGATTGATTGAGACCAAAGAGCAGATCCGCCCGTTCCAGCAGGCTGTTGTCCAGTGTGGTTTCCGCTGTTGAGAGATGAGAAGCAAGGTTGATGAGCTTCACCAAGTGAGAGCCGTCAAGAACAGCCAATGTGGGTTCTAGTTGATAGAGCACTGCATCTGCAACGAACGAGCGAATCTTCCAGCTATCGATTATATATGCGCCTACCTCGCATGAAGTGACATTCAGCCTATCTTGTTCAACGGACGCCAATTTTTCTCCGCTGATTTTCAGCTCGAAGATTTCAGCATACTCCTGGGGAAAATTTTGCAGCAAGGCCAATTGTCCCAGGCGGTGCAGCAAGCCAGCAAGATAGGCCTCATCCGGTGATGGGTAAGCGGTCAGCTCCGCTAAGGCCTTGGCGATGTGGGCGCAGCTCAAGGAGTAGTACCAGATTTCGTCCAAACAGCGCTCCAGCGGCGGTGCGAGTTGGGAAAAGAATTGTTGTACAGCGCCGGTTATCGCAATGGTTTTTACGGTCTGCAGACCCAAAACTACGAGTAACCGATTGACATCGTCGATGTCGTTCCATTGCCGGTATGAGGGTGAGTTGGCGGTGGTAATGGCCTTGGATAAAACTCCGGCATCCTTTTGAATGATTTCTGATAGGCGAGCGAAGCTCACATCGGAGCTGTTGCAGGTGTCAATCAGCTCAATGAGGATGGCTGGTGGAGTAGGCAATCCCGCAAAATCCAGTTCAGAAATTACATCGATTGAGGATTTACTCATGTGTGTTCTAAAATTATTTTCTAAACATGAGGTTACAGAGGTTATTAATAGCATTAATTGCATGCAAGATGAATGTATTTCTGATAGGTCGAACGATAGTTGCACATCGACTTTATTCGTAATTTCTTGTGATTGATTGGTATTGGTAAAGCGTTTTCAACGCAGGGATGATGTCGAAAAAATCTCTCCTCTGGTGTTTTATTTCGTCAAAGTTTCGCCACTCCCGCGAGATGAATATATAACACTATGAAATCAAAGATAATAAATTGAATATCCAGATGGCATTTATTTTGCATAATCTACCCCCAAACCCCGGGGAGAATCTAAATGGCCAATCAAGAGACAAATGACGACCTGGATCTTGGCGAGGAGAAGACAGGTAAGAAGAAGCTAATTATCATCATCGTCATTGTCCTGGTGCTTCTGATTGGCGGCGGCCTGGCCGCTTATTTTTTGCTGTCCGGTGATGATGAGGCTGACACGGACGCAGCGGATGGCAAGTCTGCAGTGAAGCAGGAAGAGACTGATATCTCCGAGGAGAAAGGTCCTGCTCTGTATTTTAATATGACCCCGGTATTTGTCGTTAACCTGCCTGGCCGTCCTAGCCTTCTGCAAGTCGGTGTTAATGTGCGGGTCACCAGCGAGGAAATGGTCGATTTTCTCAAGCACAATGATCCAATGATTCGCCATCATCTGTTGAATCTCCTGCAGGGGAAACAGGCAAATAACCTGGTTGACAGGGCGGCTAAGGAGGCGCTGCAGACCGAGATGCTCGAGGAGGTCAATCGCATCGTCAAGGAGTTGTCAGGCCCAGGGAAGGTAGATGCCCTCTATTTCACCAGTTTTGTAATGCAATGAACCGATGAGCGCCAACGATTTACTCTCACAAGAAGAGATCGATGCCTTATTGCACGGTGTCGATAACGGCGATGTTGGTGCTGAAGTCGAGGTCGATGTTGATGCTGGGGGCGTCAACTCTTACGATTTTTCCAGTCAGGACAGGATTGTACGTGGCCGTTTACCGACGCTGGAGATAATAAACGAGCGGTTTGCCCGCTATTTCAGGACCAGTCTTTTCAACATGCTTCGCCGTAACGCGGATATCTCTGTCTCTGGTATTCAGATGCAGAAATTTTCTGAATTTATACATAGTCTATTCGTCCCTACCAGCCTCAATATGTTGAGAGTCCAGCCATTACGCGGCAAAGGATTATTTGTGATCGATCCTAAACTGGTCTTCAGTGTCGTGGACAACTATTTTGGCGGCAACGGCCGATTCCACACAAAGATAGAAGGGCGAGATTTCACGCCTACTGAAAATCGAGTTATTCAGATTTTACTTGACCTTGCCTTTAACGACATGCAGCAGTCATGGAAACCGGTCTTCCAGGTAAAGTTTGAATACACGGGCTCAGAGGTCAACCCCCAATTCGCTAATATCGTGAGCCCTTCCGAAGTTGTGGTGGTCACCTCGTTTCACTTGGATCTGGAGAGTGGTGGGGGTGACTTTCATGTCTGTTTTCCCTATTCGATGATTGAGCCCATAAGAGAACTGCTTGATGCGGGTGTCCAGAGCGATCGGGGGGAACGTGACGAGCGCTGGGAGCGGTCCATGCGGGATGAAATTATGAATGCCAAGGTTGAACTATCCAGCATACTCACTGAGGTGACCCTGACTTTAGACGATATCTCACACCTTCAGAAAGGTGACATCATTCCAATCGATTTACCGGATGAAGTGGTAGTCGATGCTGCGGATGTGCCTATTTTTCGCGCCAGACTGGGTGTCTCCGAGGGTAGCTATTCGTTGAAAATCACAGATTGGATAGAACAGAGTCAGCACACGGGTCTGCACGAGTATCTGGATTATTCACGGAGATTGGACGAATCGAAAAATACTTGAGTCCTAGAGGGCCAATCTTATGAGCGAAGAAGAAAAGCAGGCAGATCCAAATGAGGCGTTGGCAGACGAATGGGCGGCTGCCTTGGATGAGCAGGACGAGACTGAGGGCGGAGGGAACCCCAAGACGGCTCAATTTGATGAACTGAAAAATGAGCCGAGTGATGATGCCGTTAACCTTGATGCAATCCTCGATGTTCCGGTGACTGTTTCCATGGAGATCGGCAGGACCAAGCTGAACATTCGAAATCTGCTGCAATTGAATCAGGGGTCTGTGGTGGAACTGGACCGGCTGGCCGGCGAACCCATGGATGTCCTGGTGAATGGCACCCTCATTGCCCAGGGTGAAGTGGTGGTTGTAAACGAGAAATTTGGCCTGCGTTTGACAGATATCATCAGCCCTGCAGAGCGGGTCAAGAGACTCAGCTGATGCGTATTTGGCATGCCAGCATATTCTGCCTGTTCAGTGGGATGTTGATGGCAGATTCAGGTGACAAACGCCTCATGCCCTTGAGTACTCAGAGTCTGCTGGAAACCAGTGGCGGACTGCTGTTGATTCTGTTGTTAATTATCGGTGGCGCCTGGTTGTTCAAGCGATACGGCCAATTGCCTATGGCGGGCAAGAATTTGATCAGCATCCTGGGTGGCGTGTCTGTGGGTCCCAGAGAACGTGTAGTGGTGTTAAAGATTGAAAACACGCGCTTGGTTGTCGGGATAGCACCGGGGCAAGTCAGAACCCTGCATGTTTTGGATCCTGAGGAACCGTTGGAAACGAGTTTTGAGTCCCAATATGCCGTTGTGCAGCAGGATAAGGCGGGGGCGTGATATGAAATTTTGGCTGCTGCTTCTGTTGCTTATGATTCATACCTCTCCGGCTCTGGCGGCACCCGGTGTGGATGCTTTAACTGTCAGTACGGATGCGCAGGGCGGACAAACCTATACATTGACTATCCAGGTGCTGTTCTTTATGACAGCGCTGACCCTGCTGCCAGGGGCCTTGATGATGATGACTTCGTTTGCCCGCATCATCATCGTATTGGCTATCCTACGCCAGGCATTGGGTACCCAGAGTACTCCCAATAATCAAATTCTGATCGGACTGGCCCTGTTTCTCACCCTGTTCATCATGATGCCGGTGTTTGATGAGGTGAATGAGGTGGCTGTACAGCCCTACATGGCGGATCAGATGGATACACTCCAGGCGCTGCAGGCGGCAGAAATTCCAGTACGTGAATTTATGCTGGCGCAGACTCGAGAGGACGATCTGGCCCTGTTTGCCCGCATCGGGGACTTTGGGGAGCTTGAGGGTCCGGAGAGTGCACCATTTACTTTACTCCTGCCAGCCTTTGCCACTAGTGAGTTGAAGACGGGATTTCAAATCGGCTTTCTCCTGTTCATACCGTTTCTGATCATCGACGTAGTGGTTGCCAGTGTATTGATGTCAATGGGTATGATGATGCTCTCGCCGATGATTATCTCATTGCCGTTCAAGATCATGCTGTTCGTGCTGATTGATGGTTGGGCGTTGGTGTTTGGCACTCTGGCGTCCAGTTTTCAGGTCTAGTACAGGGGGGTGATAGGTGGATCCTGATAGCGTAATGAATATTGGTCAGCAGACCTTGGAAGTCATCGGCATGCTCGCTGGCATGGTTTTATTGCCGGCGCTTGCGGTGGGGCTGGTGATTGCGATGTTTCAGGCCGCTACCCAGATCAATGAAATGACCTTGACCTTCATTCCCAAGCTGGCAGTGGTCGGTTTGGTTTTGATGTTTGCCGGCCACTGGATGCTGCAGGTGCTGATGACTTTTTCCTTGAATCTGATCGAGAGTATTCCCGACTTGATTCAGTAACAGGTGCATGTAAGGCCGTGTGGATTACGGCTGTATTCCTGCCAGGGAAGGTGGGGTTTTACGCCCAAGGTGCCGTAACAACAGATATTCTATGTCGTTCAGTGAAGCACAGCTCAATGCCTTCTTGGCAGCCTACCTCTGGCCATTTGTACGCATCAGCTCGATGCTGCTCGCAACACCAGTGCTAAATTCCCGGCAGTTGCCTATGCAGATCCGCTTATTTTTGGCGCTGCTGATTACCTGGATTATGGTGCCATCCCTGCCAGAGCAACCCGCGTTCGATGTGCTCAGTCACGCAGGATTCGTGACCATGCTGCAGCAAGTATTGATCGGTGTGATTATGGGTTTCATTTTACAAATGGTTTTTGCTGCGTTGGTCTTTGGTGGGCAGGTGGTTGCATACAGCATGGGGCTGGGTTTCGCATCGATGATCGATCCCCAAAACGGAGTGCAGGTGCCGGTACTTGCTCAATACTATCTGATTATTGCCACATTATTCTTCCTGACTATCAATGGCCACCTGCTGGTAATCGATCTGCTGGCAGACAGCTTTCACAGCCTGCCGGTCGCACAGGATGGGATAACTCGAAACGGTCTGCATGAGTTGGTCGCCTGGGGAAGTCGCATGTTCGCCGGCGGTCTGTTGATCGCTATGCCTATCATGGGTGCAATGTTGATGGTGAATATGGGGATGGGTGTGGTAATGCGTGCAGCACCCCAACTCAATATCTTCTCAATAGGCTTCCCGATCACCATGTTGATGGGGTTCGCTCTGATGTGGGTGACCCTGCCGAATGTGATGAATGTGTTCAACAACCTGCTGGAAGAGGCGTTTCAGCTGATGATGCAGACCTTACGGGTTACCAGGTGAATCATGGCTGATAATCAGGACGGACAGGAAAAAACTGAACAACCGACAGCCAAACGGCTTGGTGAAGCAAAGAAAAAGGGTCAGGTTGCCCGATCGCGCGAACTCAACGCCATGGCTATTACCCTGATCGGTGTGGTGGCGCTGGTAGTGATGAGCGGTCAGCTGGGCAGCGGGCTGAAGGAGATTATGGTTGATGGCTTTACCCTGGAGCGCAGTGAGATCTTCCAGGTCAACAGCATCTTCGTTCATCTGCGAAATGCTGTGCTGCATGCATTTTTAGGTCTCGCTCCGTTCTTTCTGCTAATGATCGCAGTGGCGATTGGCAGTTCCATTGCGCTGGGCGGATTCTCTATCAGTGCCGAGGCATTGACCCCAAAACTCAGCAAGTTGAGCCTGATAAAAGGGCTGAAGCGCACCTTCTCCGCCAAAGGTCTAGTGGAACTCCTGAAAGCCTTGGCAAAGTTCGTGTTGATAGGCGGCGCAACCCTGTTGCTGCTTTGGAATACTCTTGAACAATACCTATTGCTGCACGAGATGGATTTACAGCAGGCGGTAGAGCACTTAGGCGGTCTAATCGGCTGGTCTGTCATCCTGGTCAGCTCCACGCTGATTTTTGTGGCAGCGATTGATGTGCCGTTTCAACTCTGGGAGCACAAGCGTCAGTTGAAAATGACTCGACAAGAAGTGCGCGACGAGATGAAAGAGACCGATGGACGACCTGAGGTTAAGGGACGCATTCGTCAACTGCAGCGGGAAATGGCGCAGAGACGCATGATGGAAGAGGTGCCCAAGGCAGATGTGATTGTCACCAATCCAAGTCACTATGCCGTGGCATTAGTCTATCAACCGGACTCTATGCATGCCCCCAGGCTGGTGGCGAAGGGCGCTGATCTGGTGGCGTTTAATATCCGTAAGCTCGGTCAGAGTGCACAAGTACCGGTTGTTGAGTCACCTGTGCTGGCCCGTGCCATCTACTTCCATACCGAGTTGAATGAGTTCATTCCAGCAGGACTCTATCTTGCGGTGGCAAAACTGCTCGCATACGTTTTCCAGCTCAAGGTCTATCAAACCGATGGCGGAGATATTCCGGAGACACCCAGCGATCTGCCGGTGCCTGAGGAGTATCAGCACGATTGACCTATGATCTGTAATTCTTGAATAAACTGATAGGTATTAAGAAGTGGATGCAACTGCAATCCTGCAAAATGTAAAACAAGTCGGTGCGAAGGGCATAGGCGCCCCCTTGGTGCTGATAATGTTGCTCGCGATGGTCGTGATCCCATTGCCGCCGATCATGCTGGACCTGTTTTTTACATTCAACATCACACTCTCACTGGTGGTGATGTTGGTGGTGGTATACATCAAGCGTCCTCTCGATTTCTCAGTTTTCCCGAGTCTGCTGTTGATAGCCACCTTGTTGCGTCTGGCCTTGAATGTGGCTTCCACCCGTGTCGTATTACTCGAGGGTCACACCGGTGGTGACGCCGCAGGTAAAGTCATCGAGGCCTTCGGTGCCTTCGTGATCGGCGGAAACTATGCAGTAGGTTTGGTTGTCTTTCTGATTCTGGTGATCATCAACTTCGTAGTGGTGACCAAGGGCGCGGGGCGCGTCTCTGAAGTCAGCGCCCGCTTCACTCTGGATGCCATGCCGGGTAAGCAGATGGCCATCGATGCCGACCTCAATTCCGGTCTGATCGATCAGGATCAGGCGCGAACCCGGCGCGAGGAAGTGGCTCAGGAAGCCGATTTTTATGGTGCCATGGATGGCGCGAGTAAATTTGTGCGTGGGGATGCGGTGGCGGGCATCCTGATTCTTTTCATTAATATTATCGGTGGTCTCGCCATCGGTATGGCCCAGCATGATCTCGATTTCGCCACCGCCTTGCAGAACTATGTACTGCTGACCATTGGTGATGGACTTGTGGCGCAGATCCCTTCACTCCTGCTCTCCACATCGGCGGCGATCATCGTGACCCAGGTCGCCAGCACGCAGAATGTCGGAGGCCAGATCGTTACTCAACTGTTTAGCAGTCCCCGAGCCCTGGCGGTGGCAGCTGCTGTGCTGTTTCTGATGGGAATTATCCCGGGTATGCCCAACTTCGCATTTCTTACCCTTGCTGCCGCTGCTGCTGGCGGCGCCTGGTTGATATGGCATCGTAAAAAACAGCCGGTGGAGGAACCGGTTGCTGCAGAACCTCAGCCAACGCCTGAGCAAAGGGAGCTGACCTGGGATGATGTGCAGCCCGTGGACCTGATCGGACTGGAGGTGGGGTATCGCTTGATTCCCTTGGTGGACCGCAATCAGGGAGGTCAATTGATGAACCGTATCAAGGGGGTCAGGCGTAAGCTTTCACAGGAATTGGGCTTCCTGATTCCATCTGTGCATATCCGGGATAATCTGGATCTGTCGCCAAACGCTTATCGCATCACAATCAATGGAGTAACGGCGGCGGAAGCGGAGATCTATGCGGATCGTGATCTGGCGATCAATCCTGGGCAGGTGTTTGGCGAACTCCAGGGCACCAAGACCAAGGACCCCACTTTTGGTCTGGAAGCGGTTTGGATCGATCCGGAGCAGAAAGATCATGCACAGACTCTGGGTTACACAGTAGTGGACGCCAGTACCGTGGTGGCAACCCATCTGAGCGAAATCCTGCATAACCATGCTCACGAATTCCTGGGACATGAGGAGACGCAACAATTATTCGACTCTTTGGCAAGGAGTGCGCCGAAATTGGTCGAAGATTTATTACCGAAAACACTGTCTCTCGGCGTCGTCACCAAGATTCTCCAAAACCTGCTCGAAGAGCATGTGGCCATTCGGGATATTCGCACAATTGCCGAAACCTTGGCGGAGCAGGCCCCCAGGAGTCAAGACCCCGTCACCTTGACGTCAGCCGTCAGGGTTGCGCTATCACGAGGAATAGTTCAGCAACTCATTGGTTCTTATGAAGAAATACCAGTTGCAGTGCTAGATCCAGGATTGGAACAAATATTGCTGCAAACCTTTCAGACTGCTGAAGAGGGTCATGCCGGCTTCGAGCCGGGACTAGCGGAGAGACTGCAACAGGCTTTGGCGGAGACCGGAGCCGCAATGGAGCAAGAAGGGCAAGAAGGTGTTTTGCTAGTAGCGGCGCCGATACGACCATGGATGGCCAGGTTTGCCAAGCATGCAGCGCCGGGAATGCACATCCTCTCCTACAACGAGATACCGGATAATCGCCAGATCAGGGTGATTTCCACTATCGGCAACACAAATCCGGAGACCAGACCGGAAGGCTGACAGCTTAACGTGGGGTAGTGATCCAAGCCCGCGATCTGTCGGTTTCAACCGGGGGATTGGGAACTATGAAGATACGAAGATTTTTTGCTTCTGACATGCGGCAGGCCCTGCGCCAGGTGCGCGAGGCTTTGGGTGCGGATGCAGTGATACTCTCTAATAAGAGTGTCGAGGGAGGAGTCGAACTGGTAGCTGCAATGGATTATGCAGAAGAGGCTTTTGCAGCACCGGAGATGCCCAGCCAGCCTGCAGACACAGTACCTTCTCCGATGGCTCCTGCCGCCAAACAGGTTGAGATTCAGCCTAAATCATTCGCAAATCGCACTAGCGGGTCAACTTCACCGCCAGCAGAAAAATCCTCCAGCAAGGCTGATTCATTATGGATCGATTCAAAACCCTCGACTAGGCCGGGTGCCGGTAACGCTGTGGAATGGAGTCAAGATCCCGTGTTGCGGGAAATGCGTCAGGAGATGCAGGCCATGCGCCGGATGATGGAAAACGAACTATCAGAATTGACATGGCGTGACCTGGGGCAACGCCGACCCCAAACTCAGGAGCTGATTCGTCGTCTGATGGGGCTCGGGCTGGGGGCGGGGGTCTGTCGCGAACTGGCGGGGCGAGTCGAAGATGCAGACTCATCCGACAAGGCTTGGCAGCAGGCACTGTTTCATTTGACTGGAGAGCTTCCTGTCATGCAAGGCGACCTGCTTGAGCAGGGTGGGGTGATTGCATTAGTCGGCCCCACCGGGGTGGGTAAGACCACAACTATCGCAAAACTGGCAGCGCGTTTCTGCCTGCGCCATGGAAATCGTCAATTGGCATTGGTTACCACGGATGACTATCGCATTGGGGCTCAGGAACAACTGCACAACTACGGGCGAATCCTCGATGTTCCAGTACGCACAGCCTCAACTCCTGAGGAGTTGAGTGCGGCGCTGCACGCCCTGTCTGAAAAACGCTTGGTATTGATCGATACCGCAGGCATGGGTCAGCGCGATTTACAGCTTTCACAAAGGCTCTCCATGTTGAGTGGTGGTAATCATCCTGTAAAAACCTTGTTGACCCTCTCTGCAACTACACAGCGATCAGCCATTACGCATGCCATCAGATCTTTCCGTGTTGCCCGACCGATAGGTGCTGTATTGACCAAGATGGATGAAGCGGCATCCCTGGGTGGGGTCTTTTCATCACTCATGGAAAGCAAATTGTCGCTATGCTTCATCTCCGATGGGCAAAGAGTACCTGAGGATTTACACCTTGCTCGATCCCACACACTAGTCAGTCAGGCAGTGGAGCTCAGTAAGACCCTGGATGAAACGCCGGATGAAGATTATCTGGCACTGGCTTTTGGAGGAATGGGTGAACATGCGCATGTCTGAGCAGATAATGGATCAAGCCAGCGGATTACGCAAAATGGTCAGCCCTGAACCTGTGCGTGTTATTGCCGTCACTGGAGGCAAGGGTGGGGTTGGAAAAACGAATGTGTCAGTCAATCTTGGTATCGGACTCGCTGAACTGGGAAAACAAGTGATGTTGCTTGATGCGGACCTTGGACTGGCGAATATCGACGTTCTGCTCGGTTTGCATGCTAAACATAATCTGTCGCATGTAATGAGTGGTGAATGCACTCTGGAAGAAATTCTGGTGGAGGGGCCAAAAGGGATGCGCGTCGTACCGGGTGCTTCCGGACTGCAAAATATGGCTGAATTGAGCCCTGCTGAACATGCAGGCCTGATACACGCCTTCAGTGAAATATCGAATGATGTTGATGTGCTGTTGATCGATACCGCGGCGGGTATTTCAGATCTGGTGGTCAGCTTCAGTCGAGCTGCCCAGGAGCAGATCGTTGTGGTTTGCGATGAACCGGCCTCCATCACAGATGCCTATGCAATTATCAAATTACTCAATAGGGAACATGGAGTCAGCCATTTTCATATATTGGCGAATATGGTGAAGACCGTCCAGGAGGGCAGGGATCTGTACAACAAGATGTGCCGGGTCACAGACCGATATCTGGATGTTATGCTCAGTTACATGGGTAGCGTGCCTTTCGATGAACAATTACGCAAGGCGGTGAAGGGGCAACGACCGGTGATAGAGGCATACCCACGTTCAAGGGTGGCGCAGGCATTCAAGAATTTGGCTAAGAAGGCCGATAACTGGCCTGTTCCTACGGGAGTGAGTGGAGATTTGCAGTTCTTCGTGGAGCGTTTGATCCAATTTTCAAGTCAACATGGGGAGATCTGACGGTGAACGGCCTAGCGACATACACCGCCATGCAGGAAAAACAAGGCAGCAATGATTTAGTCAATCAACATGCTGGATTAGTAAAGCGAATTGCCTACCATTTGATGAATCGTTTGCCACCGAATATTCAGGCAGATGACCTGATTCAGGCTGGCATGCTGGGATTACTCGAGGCAAGCCGCAACTATGATCCCACTCAAGGCGCTAGCTTCGAAACCTATGCGGGTATTCGAATTCGGGGGTCTATGCTGGATGAAATACGTCGCAGTGACTGGACTCCACGTTCAGTGCATCGAAAAGCCAGAATGGTGGCTGATGCAATGCGCGAAATTGAAAACAATGAAGGTCGGGATGCAAGAGATGTTGAAGTGGCGGAAGTGCTAGGCATGTCGGTAGAGGACTATCACCAGATATTACAAGATTCAACAGGTTGTAGAATATTTAGCCTGGATGAATTGAATTCATTGGGTGAGGGGTTGCAAGACCTCGGTGACAAGATCTCCGACCTGCCGTTTGAAGGTTTACAGAAAGATGCCTTTAAGAAGGCATTGGCAGATGCAATTGCTGGCTTGCCAGAACGTGAAAGGCTTGTAGTGGCGATGTACTACGACGATGAATTGAATCTTCGTGAAATCGGCCATGTGTTGGGTGTCAGTGAATCACGGGTTTGTCAAATCCACAGCCAGGCCACATTACGATTACGTTCTCGCTTATCGGATTGGCTGAGCCTGGTACAGGAAGAAAGTCTGTAAATCGTACATCTTTTCAAAACCAAGCTGAAATATTGATCTGGCGACACTGAAATGGGAGGTTGCCTTGGATAAAAATATGAAAATTCTCATTGTGGATGATTTTTCCACAATGAGACGCATCATAAAAAATTTGCTTCGAGACTTGGGTTTTACTAATACCCATGAGGCAGATGATGGAACCACTGCGTTGCCAATGTTGCAGAGTGGAAGTTTCGACTTTCTCGTTTCAGATTGGAATATGCCAGTAATGACAGGGATAGATCTATTAAAAGCAGTGAGAGCGGATACCAAGTTATCCAGATTGCCTGTACTGATGGTTACAGCTGAGTCAAAACGAGAGCAAATTATTGAAGCAGCTCAGGCAGGTGTAAATGGCTATGTAGTGAAACCGTTTACGGCTGGGACCTTGGAGGAGAAAATCAATAAGATATTTGAGCGGGTCGAAGGATGACTTATCTGAATAGCGGAGATCCTCTATGCAGAAACAGATAAATAATAAAAAACTTCGGCTTGAGAAAGCAGAGGAATTGGTGTCAGCATTAAAGGCGGGCAGAGATGAAGATGCTACACAACTCATCCATGATCTATCAAATCTTAAAGATAGTCATCTTTTTATTGAAGTGGGTCGCTTGACGAGAGAGTTGCATGAAGCAATTAACGGCTTTCTTCTTGATGCCAAAATAGCGGATATGGCAAATATTGACATACCAGATGCTAAGGAACGCCTAAGTTATGTAATTACTATGACCCAAAATTCAGCGGACCGGACATTAACTGCTGTGGAACAGAGTATCCCTTTAGTAGAAGCATTTGGTGAAAATTCTGAAAGCATACTACAAGATTGGAATAAATTGCGTGCCCGCTTACTTAATAAAGATGATTTCAGGGAGTTGAGTGAAACATTAGTAGTTTTTCTGAAATCTGTCCAGAGAGATTCGGCTACTCTGCACGGGAATCTATCTGATGTTCTAATGGCGCAGGATTTCCAAGACCTCACAGGGCAAATTATTCGTAAGGTTATCGATTTGGTACATGATGTAGAAGAAAAGCTTGTGAAGTTGGTACGAATCACAGGTGGAAAAGATGTTGGGGAATCGAAAAAACTGTCGGACCCTAACGTGCTTGAGGGTCCAGCTGTCCCGGGTGTGAATCAGGGACACCAGGTGAATAGCCAGGATGAAGTAGATGATCTCTTATCCAGCCTCGGGTTTTAGTTATAAACAGCGCATACTGAATCTTGATTTCAATAGGTTGCAACAAAGGTAAGGCTTGGGCTAATTCATGAGCATTGATGTCAATGACGAGATTCTGCAGGATTTTTTGGTAGAAGCGGGTGAGATACTTGATCAATTAGGCGAACAACTAGTCGACCTTGAACAGCAACCAGATGACTATGACTTGTTAAATGCTGTTTTTCGCGGTTTTCATACAATTAAAGGTGGTGCAGGGTTTCTGAGTATCAATTCCTTGGTTGAAGTTTGTCATCGTGCTGAAGATGTTTTTAATGTGCTTCGTCAGGGCCAATGCTCAGTCAGTTCTGACCTTATGGATTCCATTTTACAAGTGTTGGATGTGGTTAACTCCATGTTTGACTTGATTCGTGACGGAATAGACCCTGATCATGCCGATCCTGATTTGATTCAGCGCTTGAACGAATTTACCATTCCAGAAAGTGAAGAGATATCAAATGCTAAGATTACTGAGACTACAAAGGCAGAAACGCTGCACAGCGCGTCAACTGAAAATCAACCATCCGAAAATGAAGTCGAGCATAGCGAATTCACTGACCATGAGTTCGAAGATCTGGTAGATGCTATCCAGGAACCAGCGCAACAGCCATCAAGTGATGACGAAATATCTGAAAATGAATTTGCAGCAATACTCGATAATTTACATGGATAAGGGGAAATTTATAACAGATTCTCCTCAAGCTATAGGGGGTGATGCGAAAGACAAAGTAACTGATGAGATAAGCGAGGATGAGTTTGAGGAGTTGCTTGATCAGATACATGGCAAAGGTCAGTTTGATTCAACCAAATCGGTAGTGTCTAGATTGCCAGAAACTGTAAAACAATCATCTGCTAAGCAAACGGATAGTGATGAGATATCCGAAGAAGAATTCGAAAATCTATTAGACGAGATTCATGGTAAGGGTCAGTTCAAAGGCGCAGCAAAAGATTCATTAGGACAAAGCGGAGAGCAAAAATCAGATGCTGGAGAAACCCATGAGCCTCTCCAGGGAATCCCTACCCAAGTAAATCCCTCTCCATCAACAAACCCACCGAAAAAGTCGATTAAACGTACTGCTGATGCAAAGAAATCAGCAAAATCAAAACCTACCGCAGAAACAACTGTTCGTGTAGATACCCAACGACTCGATGACATAATGAATATGGTTGGCGAATTGGTATTGGTGAGAAATCGTCTTGCCAATTTGAAGGCGACGATGAAAGACGAGGATGTGACTAATGCGGTAGGAAATCTGGATGTCGTTACGGCCGACCTGCAATTGGCTGTCATGAAAACCAGAATGCAACCTATTAAGAAGGTATTCGGGCGTTTCCCTCGAGTCATTCGTGATCTTGCCAGGAGTTTGAAAAAAGAAATCGATCTTGAAATGTTGGGAGAAGATACAGACCTCGATAAGAATCTTGTTGAGGCTCTTGCAGATCCAATGGTACATCTGGTGAGAAATTCCGTGGATCACGGTATTGAAATGCCGAGCGAAAGGGAAATTGCAGGTAAGCCTCGTAGAGGCACTGTAATGCTGTCTGCTGCACAAGAAGGCGACCATATTCTGCTTTCGATCAGTGATGATGGAAAGGGAATGGATCCAGAAGCACTGCGTCAGAAAGCTGTGGAAAAAGGTATGATGGATCAGGAAACGGCCTCGCGTTTGGATGAACGTGAATGTTACAACCTGATATTTCAAGCCGGCTTTTCTACGAAACAAGAGATTTCGGATGTCTCTGGTCGGGGCGTGGGCATGGACGTGGTAAAGACCAGGATTGCCCAAATGAATGGTTCAGTCGAGATCGATTCAGAATTGGGTCGTGGAACTTTAATCACCATAAAACTGCCCCTTACACTTGCAATCCTACCAACTTTGATGGTGATCTTGAAGCAGCAGCCATTTGCACTGCCACTGGCCAGTGTCGTAGAGATATTTAATCTGGACTTAAAACGTACCAACGTTGTGGATGGTCAACTAACGATAATGGTCAGGCAGCGTGCCCTACCACTGTTTTATCTAAGGGAATGGCTTGTGCCGAACAGCCCTGTATCTGACGATGATAGACAGTCTAGTCATGTAGTCATTGTAAATGTTGGCAATATTCAGGTTGGATTGGTGGTTGATGATCTTATTGGACAGGAAGAAGTCGTCATCAAACCCCTGGGAACAATGCTTCAGGGTCTCGAGGGCATGGCTGGCGCAACGATTACAGGTGATGGAAAAATTGCCTTAATTATCGACGTGCCAGGACTTATGCGTAAATACGCGAGGAAGTATTAAAATATTTTTTAATACTAGATAGCTGGGCTTCATCTCAAGATATACATGTGAAATGTTAAACAGCAGTCTGAAAATACTGATCGTAGATGACTCCGCTTTCTTCAGGCATAGAGTTGCCGAAGTGCTTAATAATGCATCCGATATAAGTATTGTTGGATACGCAGTAAATGGTGAAGAGGCGATACAAAAGGCACACAGTCTAAAGCCTGACTTGATCACTATGGATATTCAAATGCCGGTGGTAGATGGGATTTCTGCTGTACGCAGGATTATGGCAGAGTGTCCTACCCGTATCTTGATGTTGTCCGCATTAACCAGGGAAGGTGCACGTGAAACTCTGGATGCGTTAGATGCGGGTGCTATCGATTTTCTACTAAAAGATAAAGATACTTGGAATTCGAATGGGGCGAATGATCATTTCATAAATACTTTTCTTGAGAAGATAAGAACAGTAGGGCGCAGTCAGTTGGGTGCGAATCGAATATCAGGAAAGTCTTTCCATAGACACAGTATTGATCAATTAGGTTACACAAATAAGCTACTAAATATCGAGCATCCGAAATTAATAGTTATTGGGGCATCTACTGGTGGCCCGGTAGCAATACAAGAAATTTTAAGTAGTCTCCCTCGAAATTTCCCCCTGCCAGTTCTCATAGCAGTGCACATGCCAGGTAGTTTTACATCAGCTTATGCGGAGCGCCTCAATAGTATCTGTGCTATTAAAGTTAAGGAAGCTACGAATCATATACCCTTGACGGCTGGGCAAGTTCTCATCGCCCCTGGTGGTAGACAGATGATTGTGGAAAAAACCCCATCAGGCCCAATAGTGAATATCATCAATGCCCTACCTGGTGATGTCTATCATCCGAGCGTTGATCAACTTTTTATATCAACCGCCCGCACCTTCGGTAAACAAGTACTGGGTATGATTTTGACAGGTATGGGTTCTGATGGCTTGATAGGAGGGCGGCAATTGAAATTATCTGGTGCACAATTATGGGCTCAGGATGAAAAAAGTTGTGTAGTTTATGGCATGCCTCAGGCTGTCGTAAAAGCGGGTTTATCAGATCGTGTCTTGCCGCTAGATGAAATGGGACCTCAGCTGATTAAACAACTATGAGACTCGACTTTCTCAGCTTTCTTGGGATCCTTATTGCATTTCTCGCGATAGTTGGCGGTAACTGGCTTGATGGTGGACATATTGACTCATTGCTGAATGGGCCCGCGATGGTAATCGTCATAGGAGGTACTGTGGGAGCGATACTTCTGCAGACTCCAATTAATGTCTTTATACACGCTTTAAGGCTCACGCGACGTGTCTTTTTCCCAAACTTTTTGGATATGAGATCTACTCTGAATAAGCTTGTTGAGTGGAGTAACATTGCACGTAAAGAGGGTCTGCTGGGACTTGAAACAATTGCAGAGGATGAAGATGACCCTTTTATACGTAAGGGAATGCAGATGTTGGTGGATGGCAATGAACCCGAGGTATTGCGTGATGCAATGGAAATGGAGGTAGATGCTAGTGAACAGCACGATCTCCAGGCGGCAAAAGTCTTTGAGGGAATGGGTGGATATTCACCGACTATTGGAATCATTGGAGCCGTGATGGGATTGATCCATGTCATGCAGAATCTTGCGGATCCAAGTAAGCTCGGTAGTGGAATTGCCACAGCATTTGTTGCCACAATTTATGGTGTCGCACTAGCAAATTTATTTCTGCTGCCCTTCGCTGCAAAACTGAAGACGCAGACTCAGACAATCACAAAATATCGTGAATTGGTGATAGAGGGGGTAGTGGGTATTGCCGAGGGTGATAATCCACGTAATATTGAAGCCAAATTGAAAGGCTTTCTACAATGAACTATTACTGGCATCAACAAGGTGAAAATGGCTGTGAAAAATGGATGTCACATCATTATTCGTTATCTACAGTAAACATTTGGCAGTCTTATGCCAAACACATCATATGTTGAAAGTTATTCACTGATCATTATCAAGATTATGTTGGTGCAACATTGTGGCTCGCAGACGTAAAAAATATCAAGAAGAACTAAACCATGAGAGATGGATTGTTTCATATGCAGATTTCATTACCCTTCTTTTCGCTTTCTTTGTTGTGATGTACTCAATATCATCAGTCGAATGAGGGGAAATACCGTGTTTTATCTCAAACACTCACGGATGCATTTCAGGAACCAATGCGCAGTCTGGATCCAGTTCAGATTGGAGAATTGGGTCGTAAGCAGGGAGATATAGTCGGTATGGATTCAGGAAATTCACTGATTGATATGGATAATCGACAAGGGCCGGGCCTGTATAATCATGATGGAGAAGAATTGCAGTCAATAGAAGAGTCAGCCTCAACTTCGTCAGAGCAACAGCGCTTAAGTTTCTTGGCCGCCACTATAGAAGACATGCTCGAGTCCTATGTCGAACAGGATCTCGTTGAGGTTAAATTGGAGGATAATCGTGTCACTGTTGACATGAAGGATAAGATGTTATTCCCGAGTGGCAGTGCGCGCCTTTCACGTGCGGCGTTGAAGGTACTGCGGGATGTAAGCCGAATACTCGCAAGCATGCCTAATCAGATACAGGTGGAAGGAAATACCGATAATCGGCCTATACGCACTGAGGAGTTTCCTTCCAACTGGGAGCTTTCTGCTGCCAGAGCAGCCAGTGTTGTGCATCTGATGACTCGACTGGGAGTTAATCCAATCCGATTATCTGCGATAGGTTATGGTGAACACAGACCCGTGGCAGAAAACGACACAGATGAGGGACGACAAAAAAACCGTCGTGTCACGCTTGTGATTCAAGGTTTAAACAATTCACATGATCGTACTATAACACTGCCCGAGAGGAAGGTAGTGAAAATCTGGACCGTCGCCAATCAGAAAGGTGGAGTCGGTAAAAATACAACTGCAGTTTCTCTTGGTGGACTCCTTTCTCAATGGGGCTTGCGAACATTATTAATCGACATTGATCCTCATGGTTCAATGACCAGTTATTTCAAGTATGACCCGGATACAATTGAGGAGGGAATCTATACGCTTTTTAAAGCATCTATTGATAAACGAGATATTGACCTAAACGCACTGATCTATGCAACGAGAATTAATGGCCTCGAATTGATGCCGGCCACCATGATGCTAGCTTCACTTGATCGCCTAGCAGGAAAGCTCGAAGGTATGGGATTAGTCATTAAAAATGCACTGATCAAACTAGAATCTGATTATTATTATGTAATTATCGACTGTCCACCAATTCTCGGTGTTCTGATGATTAATGCACTAGCCGCTTGTCAACAGTTGATAATTCCCGTGCAGACGGAATTTCTGGCCTTGAAGGGACTCGAGCGCATGTTACATACATTGCAAAATGGTACTAAAGTCGAAACAGTTGCCCCTTCCTTACTGCATTGTCCCAACTATGTATGATAAGCGTACAAGTGCCTCACTGGATAGTCTCAAGGTACTTAGAGAAACTTATGGAAGTCACCTCTGGGATAGGTACATACCTGTTGATACCCGTTTACGTGATGCAAGCAAGGCCGGTATTCCACCAGCGGTATTCGATGCTAGAGGCCGTGCTGTCTCAGCTTACAGTGATCTTTTGGAATATTTGCTGTATAGCTCTCAACGCCTGGCTTTCGGAGTGGCGGTGTGAAATTCGAGGTGCAAGGCCAAGGACGAGATAAACAACGTATCGAGCAGGAAGATCCTAACAATGAATTCATCAGTTATCTTGACACACTGCTTGCAGAAATCGATGAAACAGCCAAAGACGTATCAAATACAAAGACTAAAGTCGATACCGACAACGCCGATACGCGTATCATGGGTGAGTCGATACCAGCAACGGATATCGATGAATCTCTAGATTCAGGGCTTGGTAAGCAAGATGCTGCACAGATTAAGCAGCATGCCGTTTACAGAATGCCTAGATGGGCAAAGGCGCCCTTTCAGGTATTGATGTTCGAAATCTGTGGTGTGAAATTAGGCGTGCCGCTTGCTTCACTGCTGGGAATCCTGGAATTGCGAGAAGCAATTTGTCGTTTGCCAGGCCAATCATTATGGCAGCTAGGAATTCTGACACATCGTCAACAAAAGATCGTTGTGATCGATACAGCGAGTCTAATCATGCCGGAACGTGTTGGTCCTGAAAGAGTTAATATTGACCTATCAGGAAGTTACTTGCTGCTGATCGGTGAGGGTAAAGTTGGATTGTTAATTGATGCGATTAATACCACGCTGAAGATAGACAACAGAGCAGTACGCTGGCGACTTGGTTCGGTACGGCAACCCTGGTTGGCTGGCATTATAATTGAGCGGCTATCGATTCTCATGGATGTTGACGGACTTTTGGGTATGATCCAAAAAACCTGATATCGAAAATATCAAAATCATCTGGTCAGTTACGATACCGGATGGCATAAAGAGGTATATTGATGAGTACTACTGCAGAAGAAGCCGCTACAGGTAAAGTGATCCAATTTGTTACGTTCATTCTAAAAGATGAGACCTATGGTATCAATGTGATGCAGGTGCAGGAGGTGTTGCGGGTGATCGAGATAGCCCCTGTACCTGGCGCCCCGAATTATGTACTGGGAATCATCAATCTACGCGGCAATGTGGTAACTGTAATTGATACTAGGGGGCGTTTTGGCCTGCCTTCAACGGAGGTGGATGACTCCAGTCGAATTATCGTCATCGAATCGGAAAAGCAAGTGGTAGGCATTCTGGTAGATGCTGTTTCTGAGGTGGTGGAGCTTCGGTCAAATGAAATCGAAGTCGTGCCCAATGTAGGTAATGATGAGAGTTCGCGTTATATTCAGGGCGTCGCAACTCGTGAAGACAGCCTGCTCATCCTGGTTGATTTAAATAAACTACTGACAAACGAGGAGTGGGCTGAAATTAACATGTTTTAATCAGTCTCTAATATTAAGTACATTATAGAATTGTAGATGAGGAATTCTGCTGGTCTAATTGAATAAACCGGGTGTGTTCAAACTGTATATTGCTTTTATAAATGCTTATTCTTCTGTAAACAAAGATATCCTGTCCAGTCTATGCCTGAAATTGGAGAACAGAACCCTCTCAATCCCCTGGCTCCGGTCAACCCTATCCGGCGGCCTGAGCGCCGAGAACGTTCCAAGCTACCTGAGCAAAAGGATCGTCAGAAAAAGCAAGAACAATCCGATGAGGAAAATGGGAAACCGCATATTGATGAGTATGCTTGATGCTCGTTGAACAGAATCTTTACTGGATAGGCCTGTTGACTGTACTGTGTATAGCTGCGGCAGGCATCTTTTGGCAACTATATCTTGATCGCAGAAGACTCGAACAGATCAGAGAATTAGAAAAAAATCTGGAGATCCTCAAACAGACGGTCGGAGCACTCTGTTCCAGCTCTGTTGGTGTGGACCGTCGAGTTAATCGTATTGAGCGTCATAGTCGTAACCTTGAAGAGCGGCAAGATAATTACGAGTGTCAGAAAAGTACGGATCCGCCTTATGCCGATGCGATTCGTCTGGTGAAGGAAGGAGCTGATGCGGATCATCTGATTGAGGAATTGGGACTGACTCGTGGCGCTGCGGATCTGATTATATTGATGCATGGTTTGAAAGATGAAAATCCGCATAAGGATTGAATGACATTATGTTTTCCACTAGGTTCATTTCATGATTTGTCTGCTTCCAGTCACTACCTGGATCTCCTGAATGGTTAAGAGCAGCGTTCCAGTTCTGGGTTTTGCCGCATACAGTGGTAGCGGAAAAACTACATTATTGAGAAAATTGATTCCCTTATTGAGGCAGAATGGGCTGCGTTTGGCTGTGATCAAACACGCCCACCATAAAGTCGAGATAGACAAACCCGGAAAAGATAGCTATGAATTACGCAAGGCCGGAGCTGGACAGGTCCTGCTTGCAACAGCTCAGCGATGGGCGCTCATGGTAGAAGAAGATGTGGGTGGTGATCCAGATCTGCAAATCATGTTGAACCGTCTCGATACCAGCTCACTGGATTTCATCCTCGTTGAAGGTTTTCGGCACGTACCCTTTCCAAAGATTGAACTCCATCGTCCCGCTTTAGGGAAACCTCCAATCTATCCACAGGACAGTTCGATTATTGCAGTTGCGACTGATTCAGAACTTCCTGCCTCTACCGATCTGCCAGTTCTGGATATCAATAATCCGGGTGAAATCCAGGATTTCATCCTGCAGCGGTTTTTCAATCAATAACTAACAATCAGTCATAGCCGAGTGCCATGCCTAAATAACGCATTTGGTTGATGCTTTGCTTATCCACTGCCAGACTGTGGACACGAACAGTATAAAATTCTTAGTCTCATGTCTGACGCTCCGGATACCATCTCAGATATCAGTGTTGTAGCTGAAATCACGGAAAAGCTTAGCCTGTTCCTCGATACCATCGGCATCGAACTTTCTGTTTTCGGGCTACAATTCGCCGCGCTGGTCATTTCCCTGCAAAAAACTGCAAGCAGACTCCTTGGTAGAAATTTCCGATACTTCCGGGGTCATCACCTATGGTCATCAGCTGCAGGATGCACTGGCGATTGTGGGTGGCAGGGCAGGCGCCCGGGTAACCGCGGATCAACAGGAGCAGATGGAATTCAGCTCAAGATACGTGATCATCCCTGCAATCAAAACAACCCTGGCCGAGTCCTGCGCTGGGACTATGCATTGCCAACCGGTCTCATCAGTTCACCTATGATCGGTTGACCGGCTGAATAGACTCTGGGGCAGGAACACGATACTCGCGATTACGCTGGCTGCGCTTAACCAGCCGATCACCACTGAGGGTGAACCTAGGAAGCAGCTGCTCAAGCGTGCTGAGGCATTTCTCCAGGTGGAATTGAGGGATGCAGGCGCAAATGAACCATTGGTTGCAGAGTTGAATGAGCTGCTGCAGCAGGTCGAAGGGATGCGCAAGCCATGAATTCTCTGACTCGCCTTACGCTCCTCTGACTGGTTATTTCGTTTGCTTTGTAACGCAGGGGCGGGTGAACGCATCGCGTTCATACCTGGCGCAGAGATTGGTAGTGAGAAGTTTCTCAGCCATCTGAATCAGTGCTGATAAACAGACAGTACTCGCCGATCTGCAGTTGGCGAGTCGCCTGACCCCGTATGACCTGAGTAGTTACAACCCGCAGGTGGTCACCCAATTGGGAGTCCTTTCCCGATGCATCCAAGGCGCTTCAGGCGTTGCAGAAGGCGTTGGTATTGGACGAGACAAACCCCTCGTCACTGGGTTTGATCAGAACGCTTAACCGGGTTGCCAAACACCCGGCGGATAGCCAGTATCGGCGAATGATCGGTCTCGATCCGCAGCAAAGACAACAAATCGAAAAACTAGCGGTGCCAGATTGATCCCGTCTGTTCAGGTCTGCAGAGCTACGCTCTTGATCTGAGCAAACAGCAGCTTGCCTGGCCTTAACTGCAGGACGGACTCGGATTTGCGGGTAATTCTGGCCAATAACAGGATGCCTCCGACCTCCAGGCTGACGATGACCCGGCTGTCTCCTTGCGGGGTCAGAGCAACAACCTTCGCCGGCAGGATATTCAGGATGCTGGTGGGCCCGGGATGCTCCTCGGCGAGACTCACGTCCTTGGCGTGGATGCGCAATCTGACTGGAGTACCTATGGCCTTGTCGATGCGGCCTACGATAAGGCTCCCGCCGGGGAAACTCAGTCGTGTGAGGTTGAATTGTTCATCATGTTGCTCCACTAAGGCGTTGATCAGCGCACCGGCATTCTCATCCAAGGCGATGCTGAGTCCGGTATTGACCAGCATATCTTCAATGGGGCCGCTTTGGGAGATGCAGCCCGCTTCCATCAAGGACAGATGATCGGCCACCCCGACCAGTTCTTCCAGATCATGGGTGACATAAATAATCGGAATCTCCGCTTCGCCATGCAGTCGCTCCAGGTAGGGCAGGATCTCTTGCTTGCGGGAACGATCCAGGGCTGACAAGGGTTCGTCCATCAGTAGCAGGCGCGGGCTGTTCAACAGGGCGCGGCCAATCGCAACCCGCTGACGTTCTCCACCGGAAAGGTCGACAGTGCCACGCTGCAGGAGCGGTTCCAACCCCAGCATCTCGATGATATGCACAGGTTGGCTGCGTCGCTTTTTCCGTGGGGTTCTGTGCCAGCCATAGAGGAGGTTTTGCTGGACACTCAGATGTGTAAACAGAGCAGTCTCCTGAAAGACATAACCGACACCCCGTCGATGTGCGGCAATGCTGACCTCCAGTTCACTGTCGAACCAGCATTCTCCATTAACCACAAGGTGCCCGCTGATCCTGGGTTCCAGACCGGCAATACTGCGCAGTACAGTTGTTTTTCCACAGCCGGATACACCGAACAGAGCGCTGACCCCTGAGGCAGGTAAGGAACCTTCCGCATCCAGGTTGAATTCCCCTCGCTGCAGGGAAAATTGGAACTGTATTGCGCCGTTCAAGGGTGCCGTCTCCGTTTGCTGGAGGGCCGAGCCAGGGAGTAGACCAGATACAGGGTGACAAACGAGAAAAGCAGTAAGCCGGCAGAGAGCAGGTGGGCCTGAGTATATTCCAGCGATTCCACATGGTCATAGATCGCGATGGAGAGCACCTGGGTCTCTCCCGGTATATTGCCGCCGATCATCAGCACAACACCGAATTCACCGACCGTATGCGCAAACCCCAGAGTAGCGGCCGTGATCAGGCCGCGTCTGGCGAGCGGCAGTGCCTGACTGAAGAAGCGGTCGAGCGGTGAGGCACGCAGCGTGCTGGCGGCCTCAAGCACCCGCTGGTCGATCTGACTGAAGGCATTTTGAATCGGTTGCACCACGAAAGGCATGGAGTAGAGCACCGAGCCAATCACCAGACCGGTGAAGGAGAAGGCGAGTTGCTGGCCTCCCAGCCTCAGCCAGGCCCCGCCGATAATGCCATCCGGCGCCAGGGCGATCAGCAGGTAGAAGCCAAGCACTGTAGGTGGCAGCACCAGGGGGATCGCCACCAATGCCTCGACGATATGTTTCAATCGGCTGCGGCTGCGGCTGAGCCACCAGGCCAGTGGAGTGCCAAGCAGCAGCAGGATGAGGGTCGTGATCAGGGCGAGTCTCAGGGTGACCCAAAGGGCGCTGATATCCGCTTCAGTCAAGATCAGGGTTACTCGGTGTTGTAGCCATCTGCATTCACCATATGCTGTGCCTCTGCTGAGCGCAAATAGTCCATGAAGGCGCGGGCCGCCTGATTGTCCTCAGCGGCCCTGAGCAGCACGGCCTGTTGCTGGATCGGCGGGTAGAAGGCATCCGGTACCGGCCAGAGATAGCCTGTGGTCAGCTTACCTTGGAGCACCTGGGAGTAGGCGACAAAACCGATTTGAGCGGCCCCGCTGACAACATACTGATAACTTTGACCAACATTCTCACCTCTTACCAGGCGATCTTGCAGCCTGTCCCAAAGCCCCATTCTTTGCAGGCTGTTCTGGGCGGCTGCACCGTAGGGTGCGGTTTTCGGATTGGCCATGGCGATACGCTGAATCTGTCTGGATTGCAGTAATTCTTCCACAGGCAGGGTCGAGGTGACAGCCGGGCTCCAGACTACCAACCTGCCTATTGCATAGGTGAATCGACTCCCTGGCACGGTCTTTTCTGCCTGCTCGAGGCGTTTTGGACGCTCCGCATCGGCGGCGAGAAAGAGATCAAAGGGAGCACCGTGGTTGATCTGGGCGTAAAGCTTGCCGGTGGAGGCCGAACTGATCCGCAGTCGATGGCCCGAGTGGGCCTCGAAGGCCTTTGCTAGAAGGCGCAGGGTAGGGGTGAAGTTGCTGGCAACCGCCACAGTAATCACCTCAGCACTGGCGGCAGCCGAGCAAAGTAGCAGTATCAGGGCGGTTAAGAGTCGTTCGGGCATCCTGGTGAATAGGCAAGGTGGATAAGCTATTTCTCCGCAGTAATGTAGCAGATCCAGCCCGCGTCCGCTTCGCCTTCATCTACCGGCTTGAAGATGCCGTCCGCCTCACCTTCTGCATCGAAACCCTGCCAGTAGAAGGTGACCTTGCTGAACCCGGCCTCGTCCAGCAGTTCACGAATCTCCGGCAGGGTCCAGAGCCGCCAGTCGTAGCTGAAGGCCCGCTCAAGGCGGGAGCCGTCCGCAAAGTCGAAATGGATATGACAGATCAGGGTGCCGCTGATGGGATCATACTTCTCCTGCTCCCAGATATAGGTAAAGCGGGTATCGCCATCCTCGATCTCCCGCTCCTCCTCGATGTCGCGAAACGAGTCGTAACCCCCATAGGCATCCATGAAAAAGATACCGCCATCAGCGAGCTGACTGCGAACTCGGCGGAAATACTGTTTGAGCTGCTTGCGTTCCTTGAACAGCCAATAGCTGAAGTTCATTGCGGAAATAACGTCTGGGGCCTCTGTTCTGACGGTCAGTACATTCTTCTGCAGCAGCTCGATGCGTTGGGCTTGGCTTGGCTTGAGCTTCCCCAACTGGTGCTCCTGTCCCCATTCCAGCACCTCCGGGTCCAGGTCCACCCCAATGGCGCGGTTCTGCTTGCGGCGGCGGACCCATTCACAGCAGACATTGGCGGTGCCGCAGAAATCCTCCCGCAACAGCTTTGCGCGCCTTTTTCGCAGCTTTTTGTAGGTCGCATCGACAAAATCGATCTCCGCTTCCGAACACTGCACAGAGAGTTCATAGAGGCGATGGCGGTCGGCGGTTTCCGCCAGGGTCGGGGTCAACTCTTTTGTTCTTTTCGACATTTTTCGGGACATGACTAGCGTGTTTGGTCAGGAGGAATAATTGAAAGGAGAATAGCGGTCAATCTGTCAGAAACTAAAGAACTATACTCTAATAAGAGAGCAGGTTTTACCGGAGGACGACATGGCCATTGCAATCACATTGAAAGAGTATCTAGAAAACCATAATGTCAACTATGAGGTAATTCAACACCGCCGTACAGATTCTACCTTGGAGACCTGCGAAGTCGCACATATCCCGGGGGATAGGATGGCGAAATCTGTGTTGCTCGGTGATGATAAAAGTTATCTGATGGCGGTGATTCCGGCAACCCATCGGGTGCAACTCGAGCATTTGGATGAGTTGACCGGCAGGCACCTGCTGCTTATTGAAGAGATCGAGCTGGTTGATGCTTTCGCTGACTGTGAGCGGGGCTCAATCCCAGCCACAGGCAAAGCCTACGGCATCGAAACCCTGGTCGATGAACATCTGCTTGAACAGCCCGAGATCTTTTTCGAAGCCGGTGACCACACTCAGCTGATTCATGTTTCCGGCCAGCAGTTCAGGGAGCTGGTGGGCGAAACCACTGTGGAAGAGATCAGCCGGCATATCTAGAAACACCTTGAGGGAGCGATCGATTTGCTTCCGGTATCGAACTGGTTTAATCTTGCGCCTCCAAAAATCCATTGGCTGGGTAATTTTTTTGAATTTTCCGGTGAGTAACAAGACACTGGAGAGATGGCCGAGCGGCTGAAGGCGCACGCCTGGAAAGTGTGTATACGTTAATAGCGTATCGAGGGTTCGAATCCCTCTCTCTCCGCCAAATAAGAAGGGGCCCGATCGGGCCCCTTTTTTATTTTTGCGGTGGGAGAGGCTTTGATGAGAACCCTTCGGTTCGACAAAATCGCCAGGAGCGATTTTGAACATGCGCAGCATGGCCCGCAGGGCGAGGACAAGGATAGTCCGAGTAATCCCTCTCTCCGTCAAAATATCAAAAAAAACATTATTATAAGTATTGAATATCCCTCGATACGGTTTTCTGTGTTCAAGGGGTATTCCTTTATTATCAATTAGTTATTGGACTCTCGCTGCGTCAGATGGCTGAATTTTCTATACAGGTTAGACACGTTTTTTGACACTTTAATCAAAGATTGTTTGGCTACCGTTTTCTTCGTACTTCATCGCACAATAGCTACAATGTCTTCTTTCGAATAAGCAGGCAAATATCTTTTCTTGTCCGTTTTTCAACTCTGTCACATTCTCAGATACACATCCTTTCGGCCTCGAAAGAGGTGGAGATAAAGTGCGATCTTGTCTCCTGGCGTCAGTTTCTTCGCTGTTGAAATGGGAGCTTCAGATGGATGTTTTGACGTGAGTATATTATCGCCGTTAACTCGTGCCAGGTGTTCCTATAGTGACAGGAGTGTCGTCTCAGCATCTTCTTGCTGTTTTCGGAGACGGGCAATTAGCTGTTCGACTTCGGCAATTTACCGAAGGCATGATTTCGTGATCGGAAGTCTGCATAGTCAGGTCCAGTTCTGGTGCTCAGCCAATCATTCCAACGTGACTCAAATTTCCCACAGACCACCGAACTGCACATGTCCAGTAACGGCATGGGAATTTTACATTTTTATCAGACTGCTTCTGAATCTTCATGCGAGGATGGTGCTTCTGTCTGGCATCAGTGCTGAAGTTTTCAGCTCGAAGTCTTCATGCTGCCGCAATAGTGGTGTTGAGCCACAACCAGGCACACGGCATTCCGGCTTGCCTCTGGGGCATTGGCTATAGGTGCAGAGTCGGCCCAAGTAACGCTCACTGCCGGGTTCCATGATGAAGACATCAACCTGGTGGTGGGCCACCCCGATGCCTTGTTTCTTCAGTAGCAGAGTCAGCGACCTGGAGCGTGCCTTCTGCATGGCACGCAGGCAGCCGGTATTGCTTACCCAGACCACCAGGTCTATGTCTTTGCACGCATGCAGCATGGGTATGCCTGCGCGCCGGTATTTGCGATAGCGTGGTTTCTCTTCCTGCAGGGGGCGGGCAACGGAACCGATCAACACCACGTTTCTTACCCCTGATATCTCTCTAAATGCCTGTGCTAGGTATTCGGCGGCCAGACGAAATCCATTCTGTCGCTGTCGTCTCCGGCGATTCTCTTCACGGATCTCCCAGTACAGCAGTGGTTCAGGTGACCATAGTGCGTTATCGTCCCACGACGCATCGACATACTCTTCCCAGCCTTCCATTGTTGCATGCAGAGTGTTATCTCTACTCTCTATCTGCACAGGTTCGTCAACATAGACAGGCAATGGAACAGGTCCACTTTCAGTATGTCTGCGGCCCTTGAGAAGTCGTGCGCCCTGGCTTTTTTTTACAGGAGTTTTACCGGTCTTGTTTTCATACAGTTCTTGAATCCACTGTTTGACCGGTAACTTCCATTGCTGGTTCGGTGAAGGGATGTTCTTGATCAGAGCGCGCGGTTTGAGTCCCAGTTCCTTGGCCATGCGAATGTCCTCCTGATTGAGGCGGCAGCGCTGCTTGGCTTCGATCCATTGCCGATCCTACTTTGAACCCTGTGGTTTCGATTTGGCCACTATTACTCCATTGAGAAGTACCGAGTTTCAGTGCCCTTTTGCCGATTCCAGGACCGAGGCAGCCTGTGAAAGCAGGCCGTCACTCTGTGTGAGTAGTTCGTTCGTCCGGGATTCATCTGATGGGTGTTGATCTTCCCGCAGAGCGGCGATCAGGGAGAGGTTTTCGGGCGGCAACAGGTTCGATTGTACCAGCACGGAGTCGATCCATTCCAGATCCAGCGGTGTCTCGGCGTTGTGCCCCCGCCATAGGGACAGGGCTTGCAGGGCTGTCTCCACGGCCTCACCCATCGGCGCCAGTGCTTCCACTGAAAAGCCACCTTCCTTAAGTACCTTTGCCATGCGCCGTTTATGCTCGCTTTGGGCCAGGTGGTTGCGCGCCATTTGCAGCCGTTTTACCTGTTCATCATCCTTTGCCCCGTCCTCGGCTGAGGCGCGGTACAGAGTCCTGGCGGTATCCTGGTTGGTGCTCAGTACGCCGGCCTCGATCAGTTGCCGGATGCTTGCGAAGGCGTCTCGGTCGAGCAGTTGCAGTTGCGGTGTCTGCTCCGGAAACTGTTCCTTGAGTTGCCGGGTGAGGGTATCCTGCAACGCTCCATCAATCCGGTTCGCCACCACCAGCAGCGTCTTATGCTCGCCCCCTCCATGCAGCTCCATAAGCTCGAGTTGGCTGCCCCACTGGGAAAGAATGTCATCCCGCAGAAGATCAATCGGATCAGTGGGTGGTGTCAGTGGGCCTTTTTTCTCACCAGACATTAGGGCATCGATACGTTCCAGAAAAGCGGCCCGCCCGGAGGGTAGGCCCATCTCTTTTTGGCCCTTGCCGTCCACTACTCCCTCGGCCAGTGAACGCTTCTGCTCCAGCAGAGAGAGCATGCGGTGCTCGATGGAGTGTTCGGATACGAGATTGATCACCTGCACCGGGCGCTTCTGATGTTTGCGCCAGGCGCGGGCAATGCGCTGTTCCAACTTGGCAGGATTCCAGGGCATGTCCAGATTGATGACCACGTCGGCGACCTGCAGATTGAGTCCCACGGCGCCCGAGTCGGTGGAGAGGAATAGCCGGCATTCGGGATCTTTCTTGAAACGGCGGATCTCTTCGCGGCGTTTCGGCTGAGGGACATTGCCGGTATGCCAGGCATAGCTCAGTCCCATTTCGCCGGCCTGCTCCCGGACCAGTTCCAGCATCCGCTGCCACTCGGAAAAGATTATGATCTTGTGATCGCCATCTGCCAGGAGTTCCTGGAGGATGTTGCTGAGTTCCTTCAGCTTGGGAGAGATGCGGCAATCCTGGTCGAGAATATAAGGCGTGTCACATAGCATGCGCATGCAGGCCAGGTATTGCTGGAGTCGTTCCATCTCCTCTTTCTTCAACGGTCGGTTCCTGGCCATGGCGGCTAGGCGTGCTACTCTGGTCTCATACTCCTCATAACGAAGCAACTGCTCCTTATGCATGGGGACAAAATAGGTATTCACCGTCCGGCCCGGCAGTTGCCCCTCAACTTCCTCCTTACGCCGGCGCAACATGACGGGCAGCAGCCGTTCATGCAGCCGGTCGAGGTTTTTGTAACCGGCCGCACGTCCTTTTTCATCCAGTTGATAGAAGTCGCGGTTAAAACGGAACAGGGGGCCAAAGATCTGTGGGTTGAGGAACTGAACGATCGAGTAGATCTCGTCGATGCGGTTCTCCACCGGTGTACCCGTCAACACGAAGGCATAGGGGCTTTTCAGGCGCTTAATAGCGATAGCAGTCTTGGTCTGCCAGTTCTTGATGCGCTGAGCCTCGTCGAGGATGACGACATCTGGTGCCAGAGTGGTATTGATCTCTTCAACATCCGGCCGTATTTGCTCGTAGTTGGCAAGAGAGAAGAACGCAGGCTCCTCGTATTGGTGCAGGCGCTTGGCGCGTGGTCCCTGGATGATGTGTGAAGGCAGGTCGGAGAATTTGCCGATCTGTTCCTCCCATTCACCCTTGAGCGAAGCGGGGGAGATCACCAGTACCCGCCGTATGTCCATGGTACGGCGCAACAGTTCACAAGCGGCGATTGCCTGTACTGTCTTGCCCAGGCCCATCTCATCCGCCAGCAGGGCGCGGCCAGTGAACGCCAGGTGCAGCATCCCCTCCTGTTGGTAGGGGTAGAGGGTCTGTTTGACCAGATCGAGGCTCGCTTTTCCCGAAGCCACCTCGGTCTCGAAATGTTGGCGGCCGCGGATCTGCTGTTCGTGCCTGTCCAGTGCCTCGAGCCAGACATTCAGCTCCCTCGAAATCCGGATCTTGGGCCTTACGGCCGCGTGAGAGGCATGGATTGCTCGCTGTATGGCTGGCAGTTTATCGAGCGGATCACCCGCCAGAATATTGTCGTCTCCGAAGAAGGGGGCAAGGAGATCACTGGCCCTGGTACGGGGTTGAACACCCTTTGGCCAACCTATCCGGATCTGCTGACCCCGCCGGTCCAGAAAGATCTCGATATACGGGTTGCCCTTGTCTGCGGCATCTTTGAAGGCACGCTTGCGCCTGTATTGAAGCCGGTTCAGTGTTGCCTCGATATGCTTGCAGGTGCCCAGGCCGTTGATGCGGTGATCGGGGCAGTCGCAGCTGTTGATGGGCTCTACAAGAGAGCGAATCTCTATACGATAGGTTTGTCCGCCATCGGAGTCGACCTGATAGATACCGAAAAAATCATCGCCTTGCGTCAGGGATTCAATCTTGAATGCTTCGATGGCGCCGCGCACACGGCGGCGTTCGACCTCATCCGCGTCACTGGTGGACCAGGCTAATGGCCGGGCCTGTTTTTGGGGATTCTTGCTACGTTTCTTTGTTTTCGACATGACGAGAAGGTATTGTATTGATGGCTTATGAGTGTATAAGACGGCTATTCTACTGAAAATTGACTACAATGGCCTTTGACAAAGAACCTGCCGGATACGCAAAAACAGTGCTCTCCGATCGCCAGGGTGCATGGCAGAATCTGCGGGTTACGATAGTGGAACACGCGGGTTTTCCCGGTTGGGAGCCTGCGCTGTTCCACATCGACGAGGGTATGAGCTGGGAGTCGGTCAGGAACCTCCGCTATATGAGCAGATGTTTGCTCTTGGTACGCAATATTCTTATCCAAGGTAACGGTGTCCGGTAAAAGTCACAGGTACCTCAACAACAAAGGCCTGAGCTGCCGCTGATAGAGCATCACGCCATGTTTTTGCATAAAACAGCTTTTCAAGAAACGCCAGACCTGCCTGGTGATTTTCGATAACTGCGTCCAGGATGCCCGATAACTATTGGCTTCACTGGTACGGTTAGCCCTATCTTGTTTGATTTGATGCTTCCTATCTTGAGTCCCATCCATTTTTTCCAGCTGGAGATCCTGTTGACGACGCTGCAAAAACAGGCTCGTTAGAACAACGGTCACGATCCCCATTAACGCTTGCTGCTCGATAGCAATAGGGCTTTTCGCCCAAGCTTTTGCACCCGCCAAGTCATTTTTAAAACTGTCATAGTATTTCTCTTTATCCCAGCGGCGAGAGTAGAGAAAGGCGACCACGCCAGGCTCCAGCATGAGATCGTTTGTTAAATACTCATACTCAATCCCGTCAGGCGAGCGAAACCCGATCAAGCGCCACCGTTTCTTACTACACTTCAGAGTCACCTCACGATCAGAGAGAACACTTTTGTTGGCTTGACTCAGTGTCACGCTTCGCTCTTTCTCAACCGTGTATTTTAAGATACTTTTCATTCGTGTGATCACGGTACTGCCAAACATTTCAAAACGCTTATCCCAATAGTGACCATCAATAAAGGCGCGATCTACAACATGAATGGCATTGTTAACACGAAGCCATGCATTGGCGGCTAACTCATCTTGTTTTAAAACCAGTATCTCTCCAATGGAACGCGTTTGGGTCGTCGCAGCCAACGGTATTCCTTTTCGCAGGTCATAATGGGAGAGCATCATGTGTCCTTTCTGATTGTCGTTACCACCCGCTTTCTTATACACAGCTCGATAGTGTGCTGATTCACGTAGATAAGAGGCATCTGTTGCAATAACAGGCCGCTCCCCCAGGCCTTCAATGGGGGCCAATCTATCTGGCAAGGTTTGTTGTGCGTAGGCGATTAAATGCATCAACGCGGTAGTCAGCGTCTTGCTGCGTGGTGAGGAGGCCAGTGCGTCCGACCAGGTGGAGCGGGCGAGCGGTGGGGTTGAGCGTTGTGGATCAAGATGGAATAGGTCTTGAATCTGCGCTCGCAATGAAGAGGTTGACTGTATCTGGCGGAGGCAGCCAAAGAGGATGAAGGCACGCATGGGTAAGGCGCTGAATTTTTTATCAGAGAAGCGTACTTTGTCTAGAGCGGTTATCATCGGCTGAAACCATTCACCTAGAACAGAACCTTGTATGAGTTTATGGGAAAAATCACGACGATTATTGTACATAAAGCACTCCTAATATACTGTATTTAAACAATATTTGCAGAATTTATTTAGGAGCATGTCAAGTGTTTTTCGTCATTATTTACAGTTTATTTAATCTTTACATCGATTCGTATCACTGGTTTTTTGATAATTCTGTCAATCGAGGCGCTGCGGTGATCCCAGAAGGGCTCATCGTGTAATAAATTTACATGCCTCAGTTTTTAGCCGGACACCGTTACCTACAGCATCAATGACGGCAATCTGGGTGAAGCCACGGCAGACGTAACGGTTACCGTGAATGGCGCCGCAGACGAGGTAACGGTAACCCGAGCCTTGTTCCGCACCAGCCGTAACCAGTGGGTCGTGCGTGGCCTGACCTCCCTGGCGGGTCCCAGCAATACGGTGACTATCCATCTAGGTGCGGATCTTAGCGGTCCAGAGTTGGCCACGGTTCCGGTCAACGAGATCGATTCCAGCTGGCGTTTCATCGAGCGTAACTCCGCCACCACACCCGGTACGGAGACTACCTTGAGTTTTGAATCGAACCTGGGTGGTGTGCTCCTGGCAGTACCTCTGGAAATCAGACCCTGATTTCCACTATTTGTGGCTACTGTCCGGACCGGCAGTAGCCACCGGTTTTACCTTGAAGGTCCGACGAAATGAGACGTTTTGAGTAGAGAAGAGACGACAATGAGTGCTGATAAGAGACATCACTATGAGCTGATCACTGTTGTTCTGTGTTGTTTGGCTTTTCAGACTGGCTTCCCGGCTTATGCTGCCGAGTCTGAACAGGTTGGGCAGTCTATCTATCACCAGGGCAAGGGTATAAACGCAGCGAAAGCCTATCTATCCGGTCCTGGAATCAGCGTCAAATCAACCCGCTTTGCCTGTGTGCAGTGTCATCAGGAAGATGGCGGCGGCAGCCGTGAGGGCGGGGTGTCGGCCCCTGACATACGCTTCCAACATCTAACTCAACCCTACCCAGGTACACGCTCCACCGGCCGGCGGCATCCTGCTTATGATGAAGCAAGTCTGGTCCGCGCTATTGAACAGGGGATAGATCCGGCTGGTAACCCGTTACACACGGCTATGCCAAGATATCGGTTCTCGGCGCAGGACATGCAGGCGCTGCTTGACTATCTGAAACGGCTGGATGCACTCACAGCACCTGGCGTCAGCGACGAGTTGATTCGTATCGGCACCCTGCAACCATCCAAGGGGCCGCTAATGCAAGCCAGTCTGGATGTGCGTCGACTGCTACAGGGCTTCATGCGGCAGATCAATACGCAAGGTGGCATCTATGGCAGACAGCTTGAACTGGTAGTGACTGAATTCGATCCCGGTTTGAGCGGTTCCCAGATAACCGCGGTTCAACAGATGCTGGATGGGAGTGGGGTGTTCTGCACCTTGGCCAATTTGGGATTGAATCCAAAGAGTCAAGCAGTGCAGATGCTCAAGGCGCAGGCAGTGCCGGAGTTGGTTCCCTTGAGATCGGCGCTGGAGGACGAGCGAAGCCAGGACAGCCATGTTTTCTACCTGTATGCAAGCCTGCCTGATCAGGGGGCTATGCTGGTGGATTACCTGCTATCTGTTAACTCGGATATAACCCCGAGTGTTGCCTTGGTGTATGCCGATGTTGATTACTCCCGACAGGGTATTCTCGGTGTACAAAAGAGGATGGTTGAGCATGGGATCGATCCAACAGGGGAATTTTCCTATCAAGCCAATGACTTGGATGTGGCTACCCTGGTAAAGAATCTCCAGACCAGCGCCGTAGACAGCATTTTGTTTCTTGGCGGCAGCAGACAGCTACAAGAGTTGCTCAACAGAACTGATGAGATTGACTGGTTTCCTGAAGTGTTGGGATTGGCTGATCTCAGTGGTGGTATTGCTGCCACCATATCCCCGAAGCAGGTAAAGCGCCTGATAATGCTGACCCCTTTTTCGCTACCTGATGCAGATTCGGAAGATTTGACTCGCTTTTCCAATCTATTGCAGCAAACAGGCGTGGTTGGACGGCATTGGAAGATTCAACTATCTGCCTATTCCGCAGCTCGTCTCTTACAAGAGGGGCTCGAAAGACTCGGTAGAAAACCTACCCGCAACGGATTGGTGGCGGGTCTTAATCAATTGTGGAAGTTCGAGACAGGGGTAACACCGCCTCTCACTTTCAATGAAAACCGCAGGACCGGCGCCCGTGGTGGAAGCATTGTCGCCATAGACCCTGAATCAAAAATATATTTTCGCATTCGAGAATGGCAGGAGTTATGAAAAAAGCTCCCGTCGACATAAACACACAGCAGGTAATGGGGGGAAGGTGAAACTCAGCAAAATAAAAAAACAGGCGGTGTCAAATTGGTTATTAAAAACCGCCGAAACAACATAACAAATATGAGGAAGTAAAAAATGAATAGAACATTGATCAATCGAATTCTGGCCCCGGGTATGATGATGCTTTCACTCTCATCGGGACTGCTGTTTTCATCAACGGCACAGAGCGTTGCGCTCTATGACGCAACCATCGAGGCTGATCTGGTGATTACAACGTTCGACCCGGACCTTGTGATCAGTCCTGCATTTGGCTTCACGGACTTCTTTGCTGATGTGACGCCATCCAGCCCTAGCAGTGATGCATTCGGTGATGCCGACTTTTTCAGCACCCCGGATGGGTTTTCTGCGTATGCGCATGCTGACGGCATTGCAGTTCCCAGTGGCGACGGTGGAGACACCACGGTTGTGGAATCCTTTGGTGAGGCCTATGCCTTTATGGATGTGGAATTCTTCAATTGGGGAGCAGACGCATTGACGGTGGATTTCTTCATCGACTATATATGGGATTGGAGTTTAAGCGTTGATTCTGAAGCCTTGGAGTTTGCCGGTCTTGATCTCTTCCTGGAATTCGAGATAGACGGTGTGTTTACTAACCTGGTGGATATTTCGACCTTTACCGCACCAGGCAGTAGTGATTTCGGCGGTGGTCTGGAACTGTTTTCCATCGATCTTGATCCGTTTGGATTTTCAACGATCTCCATGGATCTGATAGCCAGTGGCAGTGCTGATTCTACCGTGCCTATCTCTGTGCCGGAGCCGGCTCCCCTTGCTCTGATGATGCTTGGCCTGGCAGCTTTTGGCATCCGTCGGGGCCATAGACTGGAGTCAATTCCTGCCTAAGACAGGGATAAGTTGCACTACCCCCGGCAAGGCCGGGGGTAAGTGGATTCAACTCTTGAATGGTTAAAACCGGTCAGCGGTTACGGTTTCGAAACAGCAGGAAAAAAGGCCGGTGTGGTAAATACCCAGTTCCGGTCTTTTACCGGGGTATGGCAAGTGATGCACTCCTGGCTGAAGTCGGTATCCTTACCGTATGGTTTCTGATCTTTTCCCACCCAGCGGGCCCAACCCCAACCGGTGCCGTTGGCGGCATATTTCTCCGTATCCCGAAACATGAACTCGGCATGAACAAACGCATTCGGTGCTATAGCCGTCGGCCAGAATTCTTCTGCTGTCTCCTTCCACACGACTTTGGCTAACACTGATCCGTCGGGCCAGGGATTGGTTTGACCCTCACGCGCCGCTTGTATGGCCACGTCATTGCCAAGAATGGCCCGCATTGAATGATTGTCGGTGCGGTGGGAGAGGGAGATTACACGCCAATTCGGGTAGTCGGCTGGGAACTCGATACCGTTGGGTGCAGGTGCAACAGTTTCAGCTGTGGTGACTGTTGTAAATAAGCCAAGCATGAAAAACAGAACAGGTTTAAGGGATGGTTTCATCGATCAGCCTCCGGTGCAGTCAAGTGTATCTATTAATATACAGCCGAAGGGAAGGATTATTTCCATGGTTACACTGAGGTACCGAGTCAATCAATAAAACGGTCACAGGCTAGACGAACACCCTGTGGATGGCGAATTCTTAAATCACGCGGTAATCGGGATCTGAAAAAGTCCGTTACAGTGTGACCACCATGAATACTGACTGAGTTTTGCGTATAGAGTTTGAGAATCACCTGTCCCTACCAAAAACCTAATCCGATGACAGTATTGAGAAATTGATCTGAACAATCTGGAGATTAGAAAAATAGATAAGTCGGCATGTAGGGTATGAAGCTAATCGAATGAGGCAAATAAATGGTATTGTGTGTTGGATGCGAGACCTTGATGGCAATCTGAGGCACGATAGGTCAATAGCTCGCAGCCTGCTGTAGCAGAAGGAAGTCAGGTTATTGCGACCGTGTCTGAGGCGGCGCGGCGGTACTCATGATGCAGGCCGCTGACATGCGGGAAGGCGATGACAGTTCCCTGGTCCGGTAGCACGACCGAGCGTGGTTCCGGGCATTGTTTGTCCAAAGCAAGATGTAGGATGATGGACCATGTACTTTGCGACTGTCGCTTGGGAAACGTGGATGCCGAGCAGTTGAAGTTCGCCGCGAATCCGCGGTGCTGCACCCCAGCCAATATTGTATCGAGACATCGTACGGATAAGCTTGCGCACCTCGGGTGCGATGGGAGGGCGCGCACCCATCCGGCAACGGGATTTCCAAGTCCAGTACAGCCGAAAGCCCTTGCGATGCCAGCGCACCAGGGTATCTGTTTTGAAGACCTGCAGTGTCTGCAGGCAATTCGGCCACAGTCGGTATACCAGACCGATAATATCCGTTGACCCCAGTGAAATCGGAGCCGTGTCGTGGCGTTTGGTTGACCATGGCCAGTTGTTGGCGAAGCACCAGGGTTTCGAGGTGCAGGAAGGTGCGGCTTCGAAGTCGGTCGAGCAGCGTGGACAGGGCGGGGAGGGCGATAGTTCTCATGCCGGGACCGTGCGATGTTTTTGGTAGTCACAGTCTGTTAATCAACGAGAGTGGCGACGGAGTCCATTGGTAGGAAGAGCTTGAGCGGTTGGCTGGGTAGCGGGATGAAGCCGAATTGCCGATAGAACTCGGCGGCCCGGTCGTTCAAGGCATCGACAAGCACGGCGTAGACCGCCATCACTTGGCTTGCCTGGGCGATGCGTTGCAGGGCATCGGCGAGCAGGATGGAGCCGAGTCCCTTGCCCTGGTGGTATTTTGCAACGGCCAACCGCCCCAGCAGGACAATCGGAACCAGATAGCTGGGCAGTCGGCGTCGGAATTCGTCTGGCAGGTCTGTGGCATCGAGGCCGCCGGCGCTTAGACTGTAGTACCCGATTACCTGCCGCGGTGTGCTTGGAGGAGAGGCCACGAATACGCGATTGACGCGTCGTCTGATGTCCTGGCTCGCATAGCGGTGGAGGTTTTGGGTGAGGGAAGATTCGCCACAGTCGAAAGATTTTCTGTTGTGTTGTTTGCCCAGAGCAGCGATGATGAATTCCAATTGGATGGTCCCTTACCGCTGGACGCGTTTCTTGTGCTCGGCAAAGGCCTGCTTGAATTTGGTATTGGGCTTGGGAGGATTTTCCAGGGCGTCCAGGAACACCTCCCAATCGGCCTCGTTCAGCGTAAGAGTCTCGTGCTCGTGGATTACCTCATCGGCCGCATGCAGTGCCTGGCCGAGCACGAATTCTGACAGGCTCTTGTGTGCATAAGTCGCTGCACGTTCCAGCTTCTGCTTGGATAGTGAATCCAAGCGAATGTGCATTCGCTCTTGTTTGACGGTATCAGCGTTGGCCATAGGGATGTCTCCAAATCAATAGCAGAAAGTGTACGCCAGGTATGCGTACATAACAATACCGAGTCTCCAGCTCCGCCATTTATATAATAAAAACCATACCAACCATTCATTTGCTGAAAAAATTGGAACTTTAAGTAGAAAGCATGTTGACGCTTGTACATGAGACGTTTGACAATGTTACGTTTTGTGCAAAGGGCATCACTAACCTAACCAATAAGGAGAAGTTACCGTGGCAATTATCGACTTTGGCGGTGTGAAAGAAACCGTTGTTACCCGCAAAGAATTCAGCCTGGCGAAAGCCCGCAAGGTACTGAAGAAAGAAACCATCGCAATTATCGGCTATGGTGTGCAAGGCCCAGCACAGGCACTCAACCTGCGCGATAATGGCTTTAACGTGATCATCGGCCAGTCTAAAGAGTTTATGAACGACTGGAACCGCGCCAAGAAGGACGGATTCAAGCCCGGCGAAACCCTCTTTGAAATTGAAGAAGCGGTCCAAAAAGGCACCATCATCCAATACCTGCTCTCCGATGCCGCGCAGAAAATCTGCTGGCAGCAGGTCAAGCGCAATCTCAACGAAGGCGACGCGCTTTACTTCTCGCATGGTTTCTCCATCGTCTATAACGACCTGACCAAGGTGGTTCCACCGGAAAACGTAGACGTTATTCTCGTTGCCCCGAAAGGCTCCGGTCTAAATGTCCGCCGCAACTTTCTAAGCGGTGCGGGCATCAACTCCAGCTTTGCTGTCCACCAGGACTTCACCGGCCGTGCAGAGGAACGCTGCATGGCACTGGGTATCGGCATTGGCTCTGGTTACCTGTTCCCGACCACCTTCGAGAACGAAGTCACTTCCGATCTTGTCGGCGAGCGTGGAATCCTGATGGGCGCGTTGGCGGGCGTTATGGAAGCTCAGTACGATGTGCTCCGCAAAAATGGCCACAGCCCGTCTGAAGCCTTCAACGAAACCGTCGAGGAGCTGACCCAGAGCCTAATTCGTCTGGTCGACGAGAATGGGATGGACTGGATGTTCTCAAACTGCTCCTCCACGGCGCAGCGTGGTGCACTCGACTGGGCACCCAAGTTCAAGAAGGCTACCCTTCCTGTCTTTCGCGACCTTTACAAGGCCGTTAAGAACAAGGACGAGGCCAGGCGCGTCCTACGCATTTGTGGCGCGAAAAACTACAAAGAGCGACTCGACAAGGAACTTGGTGCCATCCACGATTCCGAAATGTGGAAAGCTGGTGAAGCCTCCCGCTCACTGCGTCCGAAAGGCAAGAAGAAGGAGATTGCTCGTGGCACCAAAGGCGTTGGAGGTCGTTCTGCTAACTAATTATTGAAGCGGCGTCCTTGTCGCTTTAAAGCTGAAAGCCCTCCGTATCATGGGGGGCTTTTTCATGATTGGATGCCAGGCGCGAATCTTATTTCTGTATGGGATGATGTATTGACGATGGCATAGAATCGTATCGACTATCCTTTGAGTTTGATCTTCAGTTGTCCTTCCTTAACCCGAATATTTCCCACACAGTCGGCGAAGTGTGCTCAGAATCCCTCTTATCGTTGAACTCACTGATCAGATCGATGAAAACGATATCAAAACCTAGGTCTATTAGGATCAGACCATTGACCTTTCAGCCAGTGCCTTGACAGTGCCCCTTACAAGCCTTTTAGAAAAGACTCACAGCAGCAACTCTGATCACAAATCTCAACGCTTCATGAGTAAACACCCGTCACTATCCAATGGCGAAGGCGCTCAGCGTTTATATCCCCGATGTATCGCGACAATTCCAGCAGTCAGATTGAAATATTCGCAACGCTCAAACCCAGCCTGCTGCATCATCTGCTTGAGGGTTTCCTGGTCAGGGTGCATGCGGATCGATTCCGCCAGATAGCGATAACTGTCTTCATCCTTGGTGAACAGTTTGCCAATTTTTGGCATCAGATAGAACGAGTACAGATCATAAATCGCTTGCAGGATTTTGTTGGTCGGCTTGGAAAATTCCAGCACCATCAGTCGGCCACCGGGTTTCACCACCCGATAAATAGCCTCCAGAGCGAGTTGTTTGTGGGTGATATTGCGCAGGCCGAAACCGATGGTGACACAATTAAAATAGTCATCCGGAAAGGGTAAACGCTGAGCGTCTGTCTGAATGTAGCGGATATTGTCGACATGGCCTTCATCCAGCATGCGAGAACGCCCCTGCTCCAGCATCGCGTTATTGATATCAGAAAACACCACCAGTCCATCAAGACCCACTAATCTGCTAAAACGTGCAGACAGGTCACCGGTGCCTGCTGCCAGATCCAACATCTTGCAGCCTTTGCGTACGCCGCAAATCTTAGTGACCTGCCGTTTCCATAGTCGATGCACGCCGAATGACATCAGGTCGTTCATCAGATCATATTTATTGGCGACAGAGTCGAAGACAGCCCTGACCCGACTGGCCTTTTCTTCTGCCTGTATGGTCTGGAAGCCAAAGTGAGTGGTGGTGTTGGTTGGCATAAAGCTATCGCTCCAGTGTACTGCTTAGTTTGATAACGATTTAACTAACTCAGCTTTCTGCAATCCGTAGACAGCCAAGCTGCATAGATAAAGGCAATAGATAGAATTGATTCTTTCCTTTCGCATAAAGAAGAGGGTAAAGCCTGTTCTTTTCCTACGTGAATTATTCTATGAAATTGATATTTCCCCTGTATTTCTCGTCTCAAATAAACTGTATCGATTTGTTTCAAGAGTAGAGCCATGTGAAATCTATGAAATATCTCTACATTCACTCTTTCCTGAGTCAGAGTGATGTTTAACGCGGCAATACAAAAGAAGGCATTCGATTGGAATCTTAAATCTGAAATTCTGACTCAATTAAAATCACATATTGGGTTTATCGTGCCATTTGAAGTACCACTTCATACAATTACCGAACTTTACGTATGACAGACAAATTCAGAGATACTTTTCCAGCGGCAGCAGTGACAGAAACCCTGACTTAACCCTTTGCCACCAACCTGTTTCTGGCTCATGCGAGTAGGTGCGGTCAGTCCCCAGCCACTGCGGCTGTCCCTGTGGATTCAATTGCACCTTCCAACTGTTCTCGAGCCGCATTTGCAGCAGGATCTCAGTGGCTATTGCCTCAGCCAATTCAGGGCTGTGGATGATCAGCGCGGTCTCGGTGTTCAGGTAGGTAGACCGCTGGTTCACGTTGAAGGAACCCACGTAGACCAGTCTTCGATCAAACACCACTGATTTAGAATGCAGGCCAACCCTCTGTTCTTCAGTACATGTCGTCTGCTGTGGCGTGGGCGTTGGGCAAACGGCAGCATCCGGTCGTAATTCATACAATTCCGCACCACGCTCGAGCATGGCCTGCCGGTGCCGAGCGTAACCGGAATGGTTCGTTACAAGGTCATTCGATGCCAGGGAGTTAGTCAAGGCCTGCACACGGATACCTTGCTTACGGGCGTGATCTAACAGGTCCAGACCGAAGTCACTGGGGATCAGATAGGCCGATTCAATCAGCAACTCTGTATGCACCTGTTGTGCGAGTTGGCGTAACACTATGGCGACCCGCTTCGGGTTATCCGCTGGTTGATCCACCGTCGCATTGGATAGGGGCTCGTCATAGACCAGTTCTGCTCTGGCCCACAATAGGTTGTGCTCCAGTTCGTCCAGTCTCATCGACGATTGTGCTTGTGTCGTATAGGGGCCACCATTTACCCAGACCTGCTCCGCCTCACTGCGCAGCGTCTCAAACCATTGTTTGATCTGTATGGAAGAAGGCCTTTCCGTTGCAATCGCAGTGATTGGAAAGGCAGTATCGCTATTCCAGAATCGGTCAAAACTGGCCGCGATGTCGGTGACCACGGGACCCACCGCGAGAAGATCCCTATCAAGAAAGTTATGTTGTGGGTGCAGGTCGAAGTACTCATCACCGATGTTGCGTCCGCCGACGATCGCTGCACTGCCATCCACCAGCAGTGCCTTATTGTGCATGCGCCGGTTGATACGGCCCAGCTCGGCGAGCGCTCCCAGCCACTTGGCCAGGCCTGACCTTTGTCGAAAAGGGTTGTAGACCCGCACTTGTATCCTCGGATGGCTGTCGAGAATGGCCAGCATCATATCCTTGTCGCCCACATTGACATCGTCCAGCAACAGCCGTACCTGCACACCGCGTTCGGCTGCCGCCAGTACATGCGTCGCCAGCAGGCGTCCACTGTGGTCGTTGTTCCAGATGTAGTATTGAATATCCAGTGCCCGCTCTGCGGCGTCCACCAACGCCAGACGTTTTTCCAAGGCATCTGAGCCTTTGCTCAGCAGTAGAAAACCTGACTCACCGGGATGGGCATAGATGGCGGGCATCAAACGTTGCCCAAGGGAGGTCTGTTCCGCTTGTGCAAACGCCGTCGTGACTCTGCGTTCGACAACGAGAGCTTTGGTGGCGCAGCCGGTAACAAACAACACTACTATCGTCACCATTAATGTGTAATTTTTTACTGTAGGTGTCGTCGCCATGGGCCCTTTACCCGTTACAGTCATAAAAAATCATATCTATACAGCAGTCTGTCCTATTTCGCACCCTAGGAAGTAAGGTTACCCGATAAACGGGAGCCGGCTGAAGCGCCGTCTACGGCCTGACCATAACCGATATAAACCAACCCGATGGGACTATCTGCACTCAAGTAGAGGGCGTCACTGTTAATCACATCATCGCTATTGACCGATCAGGTTTGAAAGATCGTACACCGAGATGTATGAGGTAAAAACCAGTTCTGCACATATGGTCAACGCAATAGCCGCGGTAAATAGTCTCAGGGTGCGCCGAGTCATGAGTTTTCGTCTCAGGTAGAGATGTAGCGCCGCAAGCCAAAGCAGGGCAATAATCACCCACTCGATTATAATCTTGGAGGGTGCGAGCCCGGTCTCTTCGAGATAGGCTACCGGGAAGTAGCCTCCGACAATCAACCAGCCCGATAAAAGACTCACCAGTCCCAACAGCCAGAAGGTCAGATTGCGGTTCAGTGGCCGGGTTAGGAACCAGGGGCAGCCAACAGGATGAATGTTTCCAGAAAGCGAGCAATCAACCAGAACTAAGTCGCCGGATTGGCCGAACTAATCGGCAGGATCATCATGCCCTTGTAGATCATGGCATGCACCGGGTCGAGGCTTGCCACCCAGAAGTATCCGCCCAAGTGTATATCCGTCTTATCCTGTCATCGACGATCCTCGCCTATTCCTTAGGATGTGCGTCGATGATGATTAGTCTTTCAGGACAGATTCTAATAAGAAAGTCTTAGATGGAAGCAAATATGAAACTCCTTGTTACAAATAGATTCGAATTCGAAATTTATTGGAAATAGATGATCCATACACTTATTTATACGGCGAGTAGCTAACAGACCAGGAGGTAGCAACAGCTAGATAATATGAGTGGCAGGTTCTAAATTACATCTCAATGGAATATCAAGGAGATAAAGATATGAGAAAACTATATGTCGTTATTATTACTGTATTGTTTGCACTTACATCTTCGATAGGTTTTGCTGCAGGTGGTCACCGCAGTGGCGGTTCGGTACCTGAGGGATCGGAAGGTGTTACGGGATCGCCCTTTAACACGCCAAGGGGATTTGGTGACGCACCACTACATGACGAGGCAGCGGCACAAGAACGGCTGTTCAATGATGCAGCTCCAGGTGCGTGGAGCAATGATCCCGAGCCTGGTAAGGATAAACCTTCTTCTGAAAAAAAATAATATCCATTCAACGCGCTGCATTTATACAAGTGGGCTTGTTAGCAAGTCCGCTTGCTTGGATTAATTCAAAATAAGGGAGTCACTGATTAATATCCCATGAATGGATAAATTTACAAGAAACTACAGCATTATTCTGGGCGTAATTGTTCTAATAGTACTCGTCTGGGCGCTTTATGAAGATCCGCAAGTGTAAGCGCTGAATGATCTTCTCGAGCAGGATGAGGCAATTGCCGATTACACATATGAGTTCCAGGTGCTGCGACTGCAAAATGGCGTTGCGATAATGAGCACGCCACGCTCTAGCGCATTTCCAGTCCACCGTGCATTGGGGATACTCTTTCCAAACCTTGTAAATCGGACTCAGGATAATCTAGATCTTATGCAGGCGCAGCAGGAGTTGGCAGAGATACAAAAAAAGGCGCAGGCCATTATCATTGAGTCAGGTAATGTGAACAGCGTTCGCTGGGAACTCGATAAAGATTGGCTCCGACAACACGGCATAGAATTAGGCTCTGGATATTGAGTGCTTCAAGTCAGGAGATGGCGTGTCGTGAAAACATGAACCAAAATTTCGTATACATCTCGAGATTATCGCTGCTGCGTCCTTACCCTTTTATTCTGCATCCGGCCACCGGAGATGGCGCGGAAAACGGCCATTCGGCTCAGGAATAAGCCCTTCAGCGGCCAGCAAATGGTGCTGCTTATGGTTACCAGGATAATCCGCAATCCGTCTCTGACTGGTGATCAGCCGGTACCAAGGCAGATTACTGCCTTCAGGTAGCTTGCGCAGCCATGCCAGAACCTGCCGAACATGTACACCGGTGAGTTTGGCAATATCCCCGTAACTGCAGTAGCGCCCAGTGGGAATAGCCGCCAAGGTCGTATAGAACACAGTACGCATCTCATCACTGGCCACAAGCTAGCCCTTGAAGTTCAGGATTGAATTGGGTGATCGTACTAATAGTTTCAGCAGTTGTAAAAAATGGATAGATCGATTTGCCTGAAGAAACATTCAGAGTGACTACAGGGACAGGCATAACCGACTGCTCAAAATAGCCTGATCAGAATGGTTTCTTACCAGGCCCTGCAAAGTACCAGATAATCAGGCCGATCAAGGGCAGGAGAAACACCACCAGAAACCAGATCAGTTTCTCAATGCTCTTTACTGAACTCTGCAGAATCATCACAATTGCATAGATATCCAGAATCAGGATGATGAGACCGCCAATGCCTGAGAGATTCATCGTTTGCTCCAGTGGTTGATTGTTCTAGGGTGATTTGGCAGCTGCTACACTGGCTGTGATCTCAAGCCACAAGATTCAGGGCTAGTCTAGCAAGGATGCTGTTATACCAGTAAACATGGGTGCATCTTCATACAGCCCTACATCACCTCAACAAGATAAGAGCCCAACTGCATATCGGTAACGAGGATATGCTCAGTTAACCAATGCTCCAGAAACTCAATATCCTCACTCGATAGCAGTTTGCCCTCCCGTTGGAATTTCTGCTGCAGCGACTTGGCGCTATCGATTAACTCCTGGTGCTCTTTTTTATGCTCGGCGAAACCTTCATAGCCATATTTCAGCATCAAGCGCTCCTCGTGACTGAAGTGCCAGACGGTACAATAGATCAGTTCTTCCAACACCGCCTCGATATAGTTTGCCGCATCCCCGTCTACTACAGAATGGTTGAGAATATTAAGCAGATCGACAAGTTTGCGGTGATCTTCATCTATTTCCTTGACGTCGACGCTTAGCGTTTTGTTCCAAATTAAATCTTTCACAAGCTCTTCTCCTGACGAGACTGCCTTATGCGGAACTCTTGGCGGATTGTTTTTGAGTGGCAATAGACGTCCCTTGTCTCGCAATACCAATAAGCAATTCAGGGGCTCTGATTGTCGATTCCCAGTATATATCAGTTCTATCAGGAGAGCATTGGGGAAAGATTGGTCGTGATTTGTTTCGCTTGAGTTGCGAAAACTAGAGGTTGATAATTTTACCGAGTCGTTCAGTCGATGGTGGTGGTTGTTGTTGTGATCCCGCCGCTACCGGCCGACCAGAACCTCCTTGGCCTGGTTTAGTTTAGTGGCCAGATAGGTAGATCCGCCCCGGTCCGGGTGGAGTTTTTGCATCAGACGACGATGGGCCTCGATAATCTTCTGCTCGCTCGCCCCCGGCTCAAGCCCGAGAATCTCGTAGGCCTCCTGCCGTGTCATTGGGCCGCCCGTCGCCTTACCCGGTTTATCTGGACCGTCAGCGTTACCTGCCTCCGCTTGTTCCCGCCAAGTGTCATCGTATACTCGATCAAGATAGGCTGTAAGTAATGTCGCCGATTCATCGTCTTCAGAACGACACTCATCGAGCAGAATCAGCAGTTTCTCCAGGCTCAATGCGCTCAGTTGTTGACCTGCGAAGCGGCCTTCTAAGACCTTACCCTCCATATCCCCTGTATCGTGGTCAAGGGTCATGCGCAGGAAGCGCGTTTCAACCTGTGACGTCTGACCGGGTGCCGTCCTTCCACCCGAACGCGTAGTCCTGAATTGGGCTTTCATCTGCCGAATTAATGGGATAAGCGCAAGCAGCTTGAAGATGCGCGGCAGGAGCGCCAGAAGAGAGAAGATAAGCACGAACAGCCAGTGAAAATAGCCCCTGGCCGCAAGAAACAGCAGCACGCCAACGACGGCGGAAATTCCCATCCAGCGCAGCACACGGGAGACTTTGGCCGGGTCCACGCGAACAAACCAGCGCAATAGAAGGATTACCACTACAAACGCGACCGCTCCCAGGAATATAAGGGTGCGCAAGGCGTTAGTCCTTTTTCACCTGGTGAACGAGCCGTGGTATCACACCGCCACGGCTTTTTCCAAAGTCTTCCAGGGCACGCCACCCGCCGGCGGCATACACGGCCACAGCGCTCAGAAGGTCTCGGAGTTGGTCGGCGCTACTGGAATCGAAGGGGCAGAAGGCGCCATCGGTGAGATGCGCAATTTGCCGAAAGGCGCGCTCGGCGACGGGATCGCCCCCTTCCTGGAACAAGAAGACTGGCACGCCATGCAGCCCCAGCTCCCCAGCGAGATGGGCCAATTGGTCCACATCCTCTTCCATGACATCACCCACAAAGACCACGGCATCCACCTTCTTGTCCTTGGTCTCCTTCAGGGCATGCCTCAGGACCTTCTCGATCTGTGTCAGACCGCCCAGGCAGAAGACCCTGGTCATGCGCTGCTGCAGCTCCTTGGAACCTGTCAGCCAGGGGCTGGCCTTGAACTCTCCATAACCGCGGTAGTAGCAAAGCTGGATCTTCAGGCCGCCCAATGAAGCTGTGGTCTCGAACATCTGCCCCTGGATATGACAGGCCCGGTCCCAAGTGGGCTCACGGCTGGCGGTCGCATCCATCGCAAAGATCAGTCGACCGCGCCGCCCGGTCGATTTCACCACTGGCGTGGCTGCAACCTTGCGCAGGAAGGCATCAATTTCAGCTCGAGTTGAAGGCTTAGTGAGCTTCTTGCCGCTCTTTCCCATGATGGTCGTCTACAACCTCTATTTTCATCAGTTGTAAGTGAAGGTCTAACATTATCTTACCGTACAGCAGGATCACATTATATGCTCGGCTTGGTGAGTTCAACCGCTCTAACAGTGGAGGAGCGAGGGTCTGAGAAGCAATGACGAAATCCAGCATGATGCTGGCCTGAAAGTGGGGATAGCTGTATGGAATATTTGACCACGCGGGGTCACGCATGGAGCGTTCCGCGCCGGGGCGAGCTTGGCGACATGGGTCAGTGAGGCGCCGAACGGCAGGTTGATCATCGCCTTGGTGTTCACCGCCCAGCCATTCGCATCCAACAGCGGTGCCAAATTACGCCGCCGCAGCTTCAGGTAGGCGATAACCATCGAGGGCCCTGAGATAATCAGCAGCAGGCCGAGGACAGCCAGCGGCATCTGCCAGAGGCTGAGGGTCATGAAGCCGGTCAGGAGCGTCGCCACCGCTGTGCCGATGGCTCCCAGTGCAAGGCCGATTGCTGCGAAGATACCGGCGAATTTGCCTACGTCAAAGGGTACGGCATCCTTCGTCGTGCCTTCACTGGCCTTATTGGTCAGATCGACAACCCCCGCGGCAGCCTTGCTTTCGACAGCCTTTTCACTGACAGCCGCCATTTTTTCGATCTGTTCCTGAATCATCCGCCCAAGACGTTTGTAAGGTGACCAGAAGGCCTGTCTGACACTGATCGGTTGCTCGACAATTTTGACGATGGTGGCGTCCCAGTCATGGCCTTTTCGATCGTAGAAGACCGCGTTGCGTCCGACCATCAGGTCATCGGAATCGCCATCGGTAATCCCGACGACGATGTTCATGGTTTCGTCACTGCCTTTGCGCTTGCAGTTGCAGTAGGTCAGAAAGGTGCGGGAGTGTCCCGCCATGCTGCTGTGCTTGGCCACATCAACCACATATACTCTGGTGAGGTTCGGTTATTGGTGTTTTGGTGTACCCTTTGTACGGAAGCGCTAAATGATGCCAATATCTTCATATATGAGCGGATTTCTGCAACGTTTTGCTGCGGTACTGTTTTCGGCGTGCTTTGTCGCAGTTACCGTCGGCTACCTGATCTTGAGAAGCAGTTTGCCGCCGCTCGACGGCGAAATCTCAATCGCTGATCTACTCGCCAGCGTGAGCGTGGAACGCGATGGTGCGGGCGTACCAACGATCACCGCGTCCGCCCGCAACGATCTGGCTTTTGGCATGGGCTTCGTCCACGGCCAGGATCGGTTTTTTCAGATGGACCTCACGCGTCGAAAAGCGGCCGGTGAGCTAGCCAAACTTTTTGGTTCAGTCGCGCTGCCGGGTGACCGCCTGAGCCGCCTGCACCGCTTTCGCAGCCGCGCTTCCGAAGTCATTTTCGCGATGTCTGCTGTCGAGCGGGCGCTGATGCAGTCATATGCGGCAGGCGTCAATGCCGGACTGGCGAGCCTTTCTGCAAAACCATTCGAGTACTTCATTCTTCGCAGCGAACCAGAACCATGGGTCATCGAAGACTCGTTGCTTGTTGTTTACGCGATGTTCATGGAGCTGAACGACGCACGAGCATCGCGAGACATTCGCCGCGGCTTTGCTCGCCGCGTACTGCCGGATGTGCTTTTCTCCTGGATGTATCCCGCCAGGACTAGATGGGATGCGCCGCTTACCGATGAACCAAGGCAGATCAATGCGCTGCCAAACGCAGACACTGTTGACCTGCGTGAGACACACGTTATGTTCAGTGACACCGTCATCGATTATGCAGAGGAGGGCATGTTGCCTGGCAGCAACAACTGGGGCGTCGGCGGCGAGCTGACGGCAAACGGCCGCGCGATCATCGCCAATGACATGCATCTGGGAATAACAACTCCGAACATCTTCTATCGTGCAAGGTTGGTGCAGGATGGCGACCACGCAAGAGACATCAGCGGTGTAACGCTGCCTGGCGTACCCTTTGTTGTGGCGGGGAGTAACGGCCGGATCGCCTGGGGCTTCACCAACAGCTATGGCGACTGGACAGATGCCGTATTGCTGCAACCGGGCGCCATGCCCGACACGTACCACACGCCGGATGGCGTTCTAGCGATCACGGAGTACCGCGAACGAATTGAGGTGAAGGGCTCCGCAGCGGATGAGATGCTGATCCGTGAGACAATTTGGGGTCCCATTCTCGACGACATAAAATATCCCGATGGCGAAATCGCGGTCAGTTGGATTGCACACTATCCTCAGGCGGTCAATATTACACAGCTGGAGCTGGAAACGGCTGGCTCGGTCGAGGACGCCATTGTGATTGCGAGCCGAATGGGAATTCCGCCACAGAACTTCGTGGTTGGCGATGTGGCCGGCAACATTGCCTGGACGATAGCGGGCCAGATTCCCCGTCGTAGCGCCGCCGCGGCGCAGCTGCCGGCTGATTGGAGCAAGGGCGCCGGTTGGCATGGCTGGTTGGCACCGGATGAGTATCCACGAATCGTTAATCCTGCTGACGGACGCATTTGGACCGCCAATGCCCGGGTTACAGCCGGCGCAGACCTTGAAAAGATCGGCGATGGTGGCTATGACCTTGGCGCCAGGGCAGGACAGATTCGAGACGGTCTGTTCGATCGCAACATTTTACGCCGACTGACATGCTCGCCATACAGCTCGACGACAGGGCGATATTTCTGGCGCGCTGGCGTGAATTGCTGCTCGAGCTGCTGGATGACGATGTTACGCGTGACCATCCGGCACGTTCCGAGTATCGGCGTCTGGTCAGCAGCCGGTTGCCGCGCGCCTCGGCAGATTCCGTCGGCTATCGTCTGGTCAGGGCGTTTCGCATCGATGTCCGCAACCGAGTATTTAAAATGCTGATGACGCCGGTGCGGGCCACGTTCGGCGACGATATACGCTTGCGCATCAGCAATCAGTTTGAGGGGCCGCTTTGGCAGGTAGTGACCGAACGTCCTGCGCATTTGCTTGCCGCCGACTATGCAAATTGGCACGAATTTCTGCTCGAGTCTGTCGACAACAATATTGCTTACTTTGAAGAAAACTTTGTCGATGGGCTTGCTAAACGTACCTGGGGAGAGTTGAATACCACAGCCATCAGGCATCCATTGAGCCAGGCATTGCCGATGCTGTCGGCATGGCTTGACATGCCCCAGGAGCCACTCAGCGGTGATGCCAACATGCCAAAAGTGCAAAGTCCGTCATTCGGGGCTTCTGAACGGTTTGCGGTGTCGCCAGGTGACGAGCAGAACGGCTATTTCCATATGCCAGCCGGGCAAAGTGGTCATCCATTGTCTGAATATTACCGCACAGGACACGCGGACTGGGTACGTGGGTACCCCAGTCAGTTTTTGCCGGGTGCCACAAAGCATCGCTTGATGCTGCTCCCCGATGCTTGAAGGTTTGCTGCTTGATGTCCGCCTGTACCATCAACGCGGTTCAATGCACCGACACTATGAAGTATGTCGGCTGAGAACTCACGGCAATCATTATGGTCCTCTAAGCCTTCACTGTCATCTTCACCCAATAACATTGCACCTAATCTGCATTCGTTCCTACGCATCAACCAATCTGTCATTGAGGGGCAGGGTGATGTTTGATAAATGAGCTGACAACAGCACACAGGTTGCAGTCTTTCCAAGAACCTTGAATCCCTAGAAAGTAGGTGGTTCGGTTAGGTTATTTCTGGTTGGAGCCATTTCAAGCCAGTAGTTACGGAAAATCCAACATCGTGAGGCCAGTACTTGCAGCAGGGCAGAGATAACGGTTATTCAGAAATAATCACTGGAGCTGGTTTGTTCAATTAATACCTGCCTTTTCATGCCGGGTTGTCACGCCATCGATAAGACCTTCCAAAGGATCTATGCAGGATCTTTAGTCAGTGAGGCGACCCAGAAGTGAAATAATCGTTTATTCTACTTCGAGAACCTGGGTGTCAATTATCGGGGTTATAATATTGCGCTGGTTCAATGTTCTTATGTGGCACTGTTCTGTCGTATTGTGCCTGGTGAGCTGCCGATGAGGCGTTTGAAGGCTCGACTGAATGCGGCTTCGGATTGATAGCCGAGGCGGCTGGATACTTGGGCTACGCTTGTATCTTGCTCCTTGAGCGCATCCATTGCGACATACATTCGCCACCGTGTTACATAACGCATCACCGGCTCACCCACGAGTTCGGTGAATCGTGCTGCAAAAGCCGAACGGGACATTGCGACCTGGCTCGCAAGCGATGCTACTGTCCAGGCTCGTGCCGGGTCACGATGAATCAGTGCGATCGCGCGACCGATTTGGCGATCCTGCAATGCGCCGAGCCATCCGGTGCGGGCGGCTGGATCTGTTTCGATCCACGAGCGAATCGTCTGTACGACCAGGATGTCGCCAAGCCGTGTTATCACAGCTTCACCTCCGGGTCGAGGTTCCCTCGCTTCGGCGGCGATCAACCGTAATGTGCTTTGCATCCACTCCATCTGCGGGGAGTGCAATGCATCGATCAACATTGTGTCAGGCAATGAGTCAATGAGATTGCGCGCTGCCGGATGATTGTAACTCAAGGCCCCGCAAATCATCGTCGTATGCGCTTCCCCTTTACCGTGCCGAAGGATCTCGTAGCGGTCACTGACTTGCTCGCGGTCGAGTTCGAGCACACCCGGGGTGGGTGCCCCTGGTTCGCTCCAGAGGCGGTGCCCTTGTCCATGCGGTATGAGTGCGAAAGCCCCCGGCTGCAGAAGTCTGGCTTCAGCCTTGGTTGCGCCGACATCCAACCATCCCTGGCCCTCGGTTACTACGTGAAACCAAAGGTGGTCGGGCATCGCCGGGATGCTGGCGCCCCAACGCCCTCTCAGTTCGGAGCGGCAATAAAAGACGCCATCCATGCGGAGAAAATGGAGGGCTTCTCCGAGTGTGTCTGCTGGTCCCGAAGGAATTTGTGTCGATTCCGTATGCATATAACCAAGTGTAACGGTTGGTGAACCGGTTATCTACGTAATCTGGACGTTTGAGCATGAAACAGCGATTTTCGGCAATAGGCAGTCCATAAACCCTTTGCCAAACTGGACATTACAGCAAAGCACTTTCATATAACCAAACCGAGGAGATTGAAATGAAAACAGTCCAGAATAAAACCCTTGTCTTAGGCGGAACGGGAAAAACAGGGCGCCGGGTTATCCAGCGGCTTCAGGCGGCCGGGCACCCGGTGCAGGTTGGCTCACGCTCTGGTAATCCACCATTCGACTGGAATGCCCCGGAGACATGGACGCCTGCGCTGCGCGATGTGGATTCGGTGTACCTGACCTACTATCCGGACCTGGCGATTCCAGGTGCCGTCGAGAACGTACGTGCGTTCACCGAACTGGCGATGGCTAATGGGGTTCAGCGCCTGGTGCTCTTATCCGGCCGTGGCGAGGAAGAGGCTCAGCGCGCCGAGCAGGTCATACAGAAATCAGGAGCTGAATGGACGATCCTGCGCTGCAGCTGGTTCGCGCAGAATTTCAGCGAGAATTTCCTGCTGGAATCAGTGCAAACTGGTGAAGTGATCCTCCCCGCTGGCGATGTCCGGGAACCGTTTGTTGACACAGAGGACATCGCGGAAGTTGCGGTGGCGGCACTTACCGAGGATGGGCACGCAGGTCAGCTCTACGAATTGACCGGGCCCCGCCTGCTGACCTTCGCCGAGGCAGTCGAGGAAATCGCCAGGGCGACCGGGCGATCGATACGCTATATACCGGTGACCCTTGAGCAGTATGTGTCAGCACTGTCCGAGCAAGATATCCCGGATGGGTTTACCTGGCTGCTTGAGTACCTGTTCTCCACAGTCCTGGATGGCCGGAATGCCTACCTGACCGATGGCGTTCAGCGCGCTTTGGGCCGTAGCCCGAGGGATTTCAGCGCTTACGCCCAAGAGACAGCGGCCAGCGGGGTCTGGGGCGGAGTCTCCAGATGAGCGACAATTTGCTCTTTGCCTTGACCCTTTTCTCTGTGCTGGGCTGTGGGCTGGTGGCCGGAATCTTCTTTGCGTTCTCCAGCTTCGTAATGAAGGCTCTGGCCCGTGTCCCGCCAGCCCAGGGGATTGCCGCCATGCAGTCCATCAACATTACGGTGATTAATCCATGGTTCATGGCGGCTTTCCTGGGGACTGCAGTGGCTTGCGCCTTGGTCGTGGTCTCCTCGCTGTTGCAATGGAACGAAGCCGGGTCTGCCTACCTGCTCAGCGGTGGTCTAATCTATCTCAGCTGCACCCTCCTGGTAACGCTGGTATTTAACGTGCCGTGGAACAATGCGCTGGCGGTGTTGGACCCGGCCAGTGCCAATGGCGCCAGGTTGTGGGCAAGCTATGTCACCCGTTGGACGGCCTGGAACCATGTAAGGACAGCTGCTGCTCTGGTTGCTGAGGTATTACTGATCATCGCGCTCTTGTCTTGAGGGGCAGGATGTAATAAAGGTTGGACTGGCGCTGAATTCTCAGTCGCTGGAGCCTGTGTATAATTTTATTAAGCTTGTGACTGACATATCCTGCCATTGGCAGCGATCTTCTGCGTCAAAAGATCATTTTTTACGTCGATACGTCCTATTTATTTCAAATTACGCCTATGATTAAATCGATGGAGAATATTGACTAACAACATAAGAATACTCTAATATACTTTCTAAAGAAACACTTTCTCATCGCATTGATACCACTTAATAAGCGAAGTATGGGCCACCAGCATGACCGGGATAATTGAACAGCGAGAAAGTGCCAACATCGATCATTTCGAGGTCTTTCCCTGGAATGAGAACTTCAACACAGGTAATGAGATGATCGATGAACAGCATCGACAGCTGGTTCATCTGTTGAACAAGTTGGCCACCACTCTTGTTGATGATGAGTTTTCGGTCGTTAATAAAGCGTTTGATGAATTGGCTGATTACGCAAATATGCACTTCGATCAAGAAGAGGTTATCTGGTTAAAGTACTTTAGCGATGATTCTTGGTTTTCGTCTCACCAACTCAGTCATGCGAGTTTTCTACCAAGAGTGATAGAGCTGAAGGAGCAGGAAGCCGGTCAGCCCCTGTCTGATGTGGTGGAGCAAATCATCAAGTTCCTGATTCGCTGGTTGGCATTCCATATTATCGACAACGACAAGCGCATGGCGATTGTTGTGGAGGCCATGGAATCAGGAGCCTCGATAGAAGAGGCGAAAATCTTAGCCGACAAAAAGATGAGTGGTTCAATGCGCGTTCTCATTGAAACGGTACTCACGATGTACGATGGCCTTTCTTCAAGAACTCTTGAATTGCTCAGAGAAAGGAGTGCCCGCAGCAAAGCCGAGGAACAGCTCAAGGAAGCGAACAAGAAACTTGAAGAGCTTTCCATCACCGACCAGCTCACCGGATTACACAATCGCCGTTATCTGGACAGCGTTTTTGAGAATGAATCAAGGCGCGCACAGCGCAATAAATCGTTACTGACTTATTACCTGATTGATATCGATTATTTCAAGTCCTTCAACGACAACTTTGGTCATTTAGCAGGTGATTCCGCACTAAAGCAAGTTGCTGATCGTTTGAAAGAAATCTGTCGGCGTCCGACTGATTTCGCTTTCCGCATTGGTGGAGAGGAGTTCGGCATCCTTTCTATAAACCGGGCCATGGACGAGGCCGCTATGTTCGGTGATATTATAAGAAAATCTATTGAGGATTTAAAATTTCTTCATGAACATAGTGAAGTAAGCAAGTATGTGACCGTATCCGTTGGTGGCGTTTGTAAAATTCCCTCACCAGAAGGCAGGCTCGACGAGTACGTGGAAATCGCAGACAAAAGACTATACCACGCGAAATCTTCTGGTCGAAACCGGGTGGCCATGTCTGATTAGAGCGGATTTGTTGGTATTGCGACAGACATTGAGTTTGGGCTGAAGTCTATGCGGATTACAGCGTTCGACAACCCAGTCCCCTTGAGGATCTGTTCTTAGTGGACTCGAATGCCAATGCCTCTTATATGTCTAGTGATATCGACTAGATCATCCAGCATCTAGGATATAGCCGATTATTCCACTAGTTGCATATTTTTGAATTTGAATCTTATGCAGCAGCAAACTCTGGAAAGGTCTATTTTTTTACCGGAAGGGATTCAGAAAAACTTCAAAGCATTAGTTTTGGAATGAAGAGTGATCCAGTTCTAAATCTTGATGCGAAATCTAAGTATAGTTTTCAGCTTTTACCAAAAGATTATCTAGAACGAGGTTTTCAGTGACGCAACCGCACGCCAGGAAATATCCGTTAAGGAAATTTGCGTTTTTGTTGGTCATGATCATGGCCAGCACACTGGCTCTTTCCGAAAAGTCAGATACGGTTGTACGCGGCCCCTATTTACAGATGGGGACGCCAGACCAGGTGACAGTTCGATGGCGCTCTGATGTCGACTCCATATCACAGGTAATCTTCGGCACCACAGCTGATAATCTGGATCAGATTGCCAATATTACCGGTATACGGACCGACCACAGTGTGACGCTCACTGGGTTGACGCCCAATACTCGCTACTATTACAAAGTGCAGGCCGGTAGCTTCCAGATCGGAGACTCCGGTTACAGCTTCAGGACAGCTCCTGAACCGGGGGCTAATCAGCCCTTACGTATCTGGGCCATCGGTGATTCCGGTACCGCCAATAACGATGCCCGTGCCGTCCGCGATGCATACAAGAATTTGCCCAACAGCGACCATACCGATGTCTGGCTGATGTTGGGTGACAACGCCTATGACGATGGAACCGATAGCGAATATCAAGCAGCGGTTTTTGATACCTACCCTGAAATTTTGAAAAAAACCATTCTTTGGCCCACGATTGGCAATCACGACGGTCACAGCGCTGATTCGGCCAGCCAATCGGGCCCCTATTTCGACATATTCGATCTACCGACCAATGGTGAGGCCGGTGGCGTGCCTTCCGGCACTGAGGCCTATTATTCTTTTGATTATGCCAACATTCATTTCATTTGCCTTGACTCATACGAAACCAGTCGCTCTACCTCCGGAACTATGCACAGTTGGCTGGAATTCGATCTGGCTGCCAATACTCAGCCTTGGATTATTGCCTTCTGGCATCATCCACCCTATTCGAAGGGCTCCCACGATTCTGACACTGAAGCAGAACTGATCGACATGCGTGAGAATTTTAATCCACTGCTGGAAGAGTATGGTGTCGATTTGGTGCTCTCCGGCCACAGTCACTCCTATGAACGCTCTTATCTGATCGACGGCCATTACAGCAGTTCAGGGAGCTTCGATGGTGGTCATCTGGTGGATGGCGGCAACGGTCAGGTTGGCGGTGACGGCGCCTATGAAAAAGACAACGGCGGCAATCAGGGCGCAGTTTACCTAGTAGCAGGTTCTTCCGGCAAGATCAGTAACATGAAGGGTCTCCACCCGGTAATGATCGCATCGAATGCCGTTCTGGGCTCGATGGTGCTGGACGTAGATGGTAATCGACTGGACGCCCGTTTCGTGGACCATTCTGGAAGCATCCTTGATGAATTCACCATCAACAAGGGCGCTGAGACCCTGCCATCCCAACATGTCGATGTGTTTTTTGACGCTGCAGCCGATGTCAATGTGGGTAGTAGCGGGTCTCGAAACAACAGCACCACCGTCAATGCGGATGGCGCAGATGCCGGTGAGGATATACGCGCCCTGTTCAAGTGGTCACCCACCGGACTGGCCAGCGGGACCGAGGTGACCCGCGCTTCGGTACGCTTCGACGTGGTCAACACATCCACAGGTAGCTACAACCTCTACACCCTCAATAACCCCTGGACCGAGGCCGATGCGGATTGGAGCAATACCACTGTTCTAGGCAGTAGCATAGGCAGCCTCTCACCCAGTTCTTTAGGCAGCCATCGGGTGACCTTAAACAGTGATGGCATCCAGGCAGTTCAGGCATGGGTCGATGGTGGAATCAATAACGGACTGGTACTGGTAAGCACCGGAACCGCTGATGGTGTGGACATCACCTCCCGCGAAGGAGGGAATGCCGCGGTACTGGAGATTAGCTACGCACTGGCTGAAAAACCCGCTCCAGTGGCGCCCGGCAATCTGACTATAACCTTTGTCCCATAACATTGTTAATTCGTCAGCATGAAAGTCGGCCTTAGTGCCGGCTTTACTATGGAAAAGCCTGCTTTAATCAATATCATCTTGGTGTGTATTCTGGGTTTGTTTATGAGCCTGATGGTGCATGCTCATTCTGGTATCCATGAGCGACTCGAGACTGCCAGCAAGTATATTGTTGAACGACCCGAAGACCCGCAGGCCTATGTACGCCGCGCACATCTGTTCGCCGAGCATGGTGATTGGCAGTTGGCCTTCGCCGATTTAGATCGCGCTGCTGAATTCAGCAGCGATCCACACGCCATTGCATTCGATCGTGCCCTGTTATTGCGACAGTGGGCGCAACTGGGCGGTGAGGCTGGCTTGCAGCAACAGGCGTTACAGCAGATCAACCACTTCCTCACCATTCATCCAAAACATGCAGATGCACTTCTGCTTCGCGCCCGGTTGCATCGAGGCATCGGCCAAACCCAGGCAGCGCTGGCCGATTACACGCGGTCGATAGCGGTCACGGAAAAGCCACAAGCCAGCCTGTTCATCGAGCAGGCGGAGATGCTCGAAGGACTCGGGAGGGCGCAGGAGTCCATTGCAGTACTGGAACAGAGTATCGAGCACATCGGAGAGGTCCCACTGCCGGTAGTCCTCGCGGCAATCCGACTGGAAACCCGCTGTGGCAAACCCGCTTCAGCATTGCTCTGGTTCGAGCGGCTGCCATCGCTGCTCAAGAACTTGCCGAATCAGCTGATGCTCAAGGGTGACCTGCTGCGTGAGGCGGGCAAGCCCGTACAGGCAGCTTCCGTCTATTGCGAGGCTTGGAAGCGTCTTGCCGGCTTCCCCTCCTGGCGCCGTCGGCAGCCGGCTTTTACCGACCTGGATGCTGAGTTATCTGATCGGCTTGATCAACCCTGTCATTGAATGCATCGGGCCTATCAGGCACAAAAATGTGTATGCGCTGGAATCGAAAGGAATCATCATTGATTGATCCTGATGTTTTACCGTCGCTAATGCTTCGGAAGGTTCAATTCAGCAGATATGAAAGGTAGATTCACAGATCCTTGGTAGCTGCCGGATAACCTATGCCACTCAGAAGGTGCCAATGCGTAACAGCACCAGGGTACAGGCCTCGAGCCAGTGGATGCCTACCTGTTCGAGCCTGTGCATCAACTCCTGAGATTCCGTACCCGGATTGAAGATCACCCGTCCCGGCCTTAGCGCAATGACCTCTTCAATCAGCGGTTCCAGTCTCTGCGGCCCGACATACAGGGTCAGGGTGTCAACGGGTTGTTGTATCTCATGCAGAGTGGCGGCCACGGGTATGCCCTCGATGGACCTCAATCTGGGGTGTACCGGTGTGATCGGGTAGCCCTTTTCCTGCAACAGGCGTATCGCCTGGTTGGAGTAGCGCAAGGGCTTGGCGCTGGCTCCGAGGACAGCGACGTGGCGTTCAGCAGGATTTGTCGTTTTCATAACGGTGACCGTTGCAGCAGATAATTGCGCGTCATTGTAACCCATTCGTCATCCTGGACCTTGTTGGCTGGTGGTGATAACTTTTTCACCTGTTTTCCTGAGTGTCGCTCAACTGTGACAGACGAGGTCGGATATGCAATTTCAGAATCTATTCGGGGCCGTTCCATCGATCACCCCAGCCGAAGTCAAAGCCATGATCGACAGCAAACCGACGGAAACCTATTGTCTGCTCGACGTTCGTCAGCCCATGGAGCACCAACAGGCTCGATTGCCGGGTTCCCTGCTCATACCCCTGGGTGAGTTGCATGCCCGTGTCGGCGAACTTGATCAGACCAAGAAAGTGGTTGTTTATTGCCGCACCGGAAGCCGCAGCGCTTCAGCGACCAGTATGCTCATGAGTGCGGGTTTCGATAAGGTGCTGAATATGGAGGGGGGCATCGTCCGCTACAATGGTCTGGTCGCCAGCGGTCCACCGGAGTCGGCGGCAGCCTGTTTTTCCCCGTCGATGACGGCCCTGGAGCTTGCGGCGACGGCATGGGTGATGGAGGAGGGCACCATTCAGTTCATTGAAGCCTTGTGTCAGGGCATTCTCAACAATCACGAACCGGCCCTGTTCGACCGAATTCTCGAGGCGAAACGGGCGCACCAGTCGATGCTGGCCGATCTAGCCAATGAACTCAGAGATGAATCAGAAGACCTGGACTTCCCGACCGGTGTGGTGGAAATGCCTGCTGAATCGGTGATGGTGGGCTGTATCAAGGTTTCTCAAGCGATCGATTGGGCCGGAGACAAGCAAATGAAAGATCTCCTGGAGCTGATGATGACCCTAAGCGCCAATACCTTCGACTTTTATCTGCGCCTGGGGCGCGCCACCAGCCTGGAGCAGGAGCGTCGCGTATTCGAACTGCTGGCGAATGAGGAAAGCCAGCACCTGCAGCGTCTGACTCAGGCCTACGAGAACGAGCTGGCTGACAGCTAGGATATGTTCGCGTGCGCTTTATCCAATGCGGTATTTGATGCATAGACTGGTAATCATCCTTATCCTGGCTTTCCTGCTGACGGGATGCAGCAATATACGTAGCGCAAAGCTCCTGGTGCCGGGCTGGTTTGGTTTCACTGAAATTTCTGCTGATATTTACGTAGACAAAGCCATGCCGACTACCCAGCGTGAGGAGTTTCTCATGACGGCCGCTGAGGCTAAAAAGCGGGTGTCGTCATTTTTCGGGGGTAGGCAAATGACCCCTAAGGTCATCGCCTGTTCCAGCGAAGCCTGTTTTACTGCGAATGGCGGCGTCAGCGCAAAAGGCAAGGCTTACGGTTCATCGATGCTGCTACTATCGCCACGCGGCCTGAATCAAGTGATCATGGCCCATGAACTGGCGCATATCGAGCTCCATGGCCGTGTGGGAGCCATCAGAGCCTGGCGCTCCATTCCTCAGTGGTTTGACGAGGGGCTTGCGGTGCTGGTCAGTGATGACCCCAGATTCACAGAGGACAGGTGGCTTCAAGCCACAGAAAATGGGCGCAGTGCCCCGGAGTTGGAGGCTTTGGGAAGATCTGTCCCCTGGGGGAACAGTAGCTGGCTTCTCAGTTATGGTACAGCAAGACATAAGGTTGGCGAATGGTATGGCCGAGCCGGATTATCCGGTTTGCTGCATCTCATCAACGAGGTGAAACAAGGTGAGCCATTTCAAACTGTGTTTGACATGACCGCGAGTCAACCCGTTCCTGCGCTGCACACGGATGGGTTATGAGCGAATATCGGTGGACACAAAGGCCAGTTGTTAAACGGTGAAGGAACTACTGAAAAACCACCGGTTGATACTCATGGAAGCAGCTATTGGTGAGCGGTTGCAACGAGCAGGTGAAATCCAACTCTATCCGACGCTCTTAAATGCACCATCTCTTTGTATCATTGCGATCTGGATGATTCCAGCCAGCTAAAAGCCGATGATGTCTCTGCGTGGAGCGACCTGATGCTGGAACTGTATCGAACCTATGGCCTATGGATACTGGATGGTTGCTGTGTCCAGGCAAGGAGCATTTGCAAAGACTGGTCAGCAGTTAGCAAGGCCTGATAGCAGGGCCTGAGGCATCATTTCACAAACAATAGAATCGTGAAATAGTGGCTGATACTCCCCGCGAGTACGAACAGATGCCAGATTCCATGGCACCAGGGGTACCAGTGGTCGAGAACATAGAACAGGATGCCGGAGGTGTAAAATATCCCACCTGCCAGAAGCCAGTGAAAACCTTCGGGCGGCAAGCTGGCAATCAACGGATCCAAAGCAAACAGGCATAGCCAGCCCATGACCAGATAAACAATGATGGGTATCACTCTTGGTCCCTTGATGGGGAGTGCATCCAGGACTATTCCGAACACCGCCAGCCCCCAGATTGCACCGAACATCTGCCAGCCCAGGTCACCCTTGAGAGCTACCAGCATGAACGGGGTATAGGTGCCGGCAATCAGCAGGTAGATGGCCTGGTGGTCGAGCACTTTAAAGACCCGTTTAGCCGGGCCGGACAGACTGTGGTAGAGGGTAGAGAAGAGATAGAGCAGGAACAGGGTAAACCCATAGATGCTGAAGCTGACGATTCTGCGGGCATCTCCGTCCATTGCGGCAAAAGTCACCAGTACCACACTACCGGCGAGAGCGAGTGCCGCGCCGATCAAGTGACTGATGCTGTTGAATCGCTCACCTTTGTACATGAGCCTATTTTACATCTATCGCCATGCAGAGTTGTAGATTCGAATGTCGTGTAGAGATTTTTCGTGACAAAGACGCTGACTATGCCTTGAGCGGCTTGAATTTGACAATCAGCAGGGGCAGCAGTGTAAGGTCGGCCAGCAGGGCGACGAGCATGGAAAACCCGGTCAGCAGTCCGAAATAGATGGTGGGTACGAAATTGGACAAAGCGAGGATGGAAAATCCCAAGGTGATAGTGACCGTGGTGTAATACATGGCCCTGCCAATGCTGGCATGGGAGCGTTTTACCGCTGCCCAGTAGTCCTGGTCTTTGCCGAATTCAACCGTGAATCTATGAACATAGTGAATGGTGTCGTCCACCGCAATACCAATACAGATGGCGGCGATGGTAATGGTCATGATATCCAGTGGGATGCCCAGCCAGCCCATCAGGCCGAGCACCAGGGCGGCGGCAACCAGGTTGGGGACGATCGCGATGGCGGCCATTTTTAGATTGCGGAACAGCAGCGCGAACATCAGCAGTATGGCGATGAAGACCACGCCTATAGTGAGTATCTGGGATTGAAACAGGCTCTGCAGTAGATTGTTGTAGAGGACCACCATGCCGGTGAGGTGCACCTGTTCCTCTCCCAGCTGAAACTCTTCCGTCAACTGGCGGCGAATCTTCTGCAGCAGCGCTTCGCGTTGCAGTGAAGCATCGGATTCAAAGACCCGCAGGCTGAATCGGATTTGATTGCCGTCATGCGAAAGATAAGGCGCAATCAGTGATTCCTTGATCGCCTCTGGAAGGCGTTTATAAATTACCGCCAGGAAAAAATCATCCAGTTCTTCGCGTTCGTTGAGGCTCTCCAGGAGGCGCATGGTGCTGCTGATGGAAAGCACCTTGCCGGATTCCGGCAGGTCATCCAAATAGTCGTGAATGGCGTTGATGTCCGGCAGTTTGAAGCTGTTGAACCAGTAACTGGTGCCGGTGATGCCGGCGCTCCCTTCGGATTCGAGGTCCAGCTCTGCAAGGAATGCCTGCTCATCCTCCAGGGACTGGTAAAAATCGGCAGGTGCATCGATGATGACATCCAGCGGCGTGGTGCCGCCGAGTTTGCGATCGATCAATTCCATGCCCTGATAGATTTCCGTGGATTCCTTGTAGTAATCGATAAAGCGGTTCTCGACGCTAAGCAAGCGGATGCCGAGCAGACTCAGCAGCATGGCGATGGCGAAGGCGGAGAGAATGACTGGGCCGTGACATTCGATCTGCCGGGCAAAAAAGTGTGTGATCGCGCCAGTGATATCACGACGCGGGGTGGGCTGGCCGGGCTGCAGCAACACCAGTGCGGCGGGAAACAGGGTGAAGGTCAGCAGGAAGGCGACCGCGATGCCGATGGCCATCATCCAGCCAAAATCGATTACCGGACGAATATCACTGACCAGCAGGGAGCCGAACGCCACCATGGTGGTGATGGCTGTATACAGGCAGGGCAGGGCCTTCGATTTTACCGTATCGAGGACCAGGGTGCGTTGCACTGATTGTGGATTGTCACGATGCATTTCGCGGTAACGGACAATCAGGTGCACCGTGAGGGAGAGGGTGATAATCAGCAGCAGCGAAATGAAATTAGAAGAGACCACCGTAACCGGCCAGTCGCTCAGCCCTAGATAACCGATCAGGATCAAACCTGCGGTGAAACAGGTTAGCAAGGGCAACAACACCCAGCGCGGTTTGCGAAAGGCAACAGCTAGGATCAGCACCAGGAAACAGAATACACCGATGCCGAAGGTCAGCAGGTCATGGCGCACGAAATTGATGGAGTCGGCGGTGATCATCGGAATACCGCCCAGATAGAGTTCAGCCTGGTCCTGATATCTCGCCATGATGGCTCGAACCGCTGCAATGTCCCGACTTGTTTGATCCTGAAGCCTTGCATTGTGGGCCTGGAATTGCTTAGAGGCCTGGAATAGCCGCGCTTGTTCATCAGTGGTCAGTTCAGCCTGCAGGCCCTTCTCACGCAGCTGGTTGCGTTCCTCCAACAAACTGTGCCAGGTTTCATCACGCGCCATATTCAGTTGCAGGGCGGTGGTTCGGGCGTCGCTGCTGATCAGCTGGTCCCGATAGAGGGGGCTGGAGAGCAGTTCCTCGCGGGCAGCCAGTGGATCGGTGGCGGGATCCTCCAGGGTATTGAAATCCGTTTCGAGCTCACCCAGGGTTACCGGTGGGCTTTGAATCAAGGGTACATCGAGGATGGTCAGGGTCGATGCGATGCGGGGCATCGCCGCCAGTTCATCCCGTAGTTTCTGCAGATCGGTGAGCACCTGTTTGCTGAACAGATCCTGCTTGGGTGTGTAGGTGATTACGAGGTAATCATCCGAGCCGTACCGGGCCTTGATTGAACGGTAATATTGCAGCGCCCGATCATTTTCCAGGACCAGGGAATCCGCCGACGCGTCAAGCCTGAATTCGCCGGCAAACAAGGCGAAGAAGCTGGTGATCAAGGCGATTGCCAACAGGGTCAGCCAGGGTCTGCCCAGGATGAGCCGATCGTAGCTGTCTGACAGGGAAAAGGGCATCGGCAAACTTCCTAATTCAATGGCTGATGAAACGCAGCAGCACCGGTTATGTTACAGCCCCCTGAGTGATTACCAAATATCCCAAATGTGCCCTATCCGGTGGCTCCAGCGGTTTTACAAACTAGACGTAACGGTCCGCAAAGTCCCTGGATTCAATGAACTCGTCAGGTTCAGGCGCTGTTCAGCTTGGTCGGTCCAAACTGTAGCCAGACGATGAGAGAAGACTCATCAAAGGTTAAACAAGTCGAGGAGACCAACCATGAAAAAAAGCTTGATGACAATTGGAACAGTACTTCTGGTCAGTTCAATGGCCGTCACTGCAGGTCCGCGAGGCCATCGCTACCAGGATACCGCGAAGGTGGTTGATGTGGAACCGATCTATGAGACCATTGAGGTCCGGCAACCGGAAGAACAGTGCTGGGATGAAGACGTATCTTATTACGAACCGGGAAGAAAGACTTATACCGGAACCGTGCTGGGTGGAGTCATTGGCGGTACTTTGGTCAACCAGCTGCATCGGGGCCGGGGTAAGGGAAGAGATGCCGCTACCTTGGCAGGCGCCTTGTTAGGCGGGGCAATTGGTCACGATGTCAGTCAGAATGCCCGGCATGGTTACCAGAGGACGACGACAGAGCGTCGTTGTGAAGTGCGACATTTTACCAGCTATGAAGAACAGCTGGTTGGCTATCGAGTAAAATACCGCTATAAAGGCCAGGTGTTCACCACTCGAACCGAAGATCATCCGGGATCGCGGATTCCTGTTCGGGTCAGCGTGGCGCCGATCAATGAATTTTGAATCTACCGATTCAAGCGGGAGCCGAATCTCAGATTCGGTTCCCGGATAGCGGAATCAACAGGTTGAAACATGATGTATTTACTCTCAAGGAAATTACCCGTTGCACTGCTGATCATGCTGCTCATGACCAGCCAGGCATTCGCCAAAGGAGGCGTCAGCCTGGATGAAGCGGTAGAGAGGGCCCGTGATCGCGTCGGTGGCCGGGTTATATCAGCCGAAACCCGGGAGCGGGATGGCCAACGGGTCCACAATATTCGCTTACTGACCAAAGATGGCAAGGTCAAGCGTATCCGCATCGATGGCAACAGTGGCAAGCGGATGCAGGGACGCTCCCGGCGATAGGTGGATAATCATGCGTGTGTTACTCGTAGAGGATGAGGCGGATATTCGTGAGCCTTTGGTGACTCGGCTGGAGCAGGAAGGCTACACTGTCGATGCCGCGGCAGATGGCCGTGAAGGTCTGTTTCTGGGGCGTGAATACGCCATCGATGTGGGCATAGTGGACATCGGACTGCCGAAACTGTCAGGCATCGAGGTGATCCGTGAACTGCGCAAGCAGGACAAGCATTTTCCCATTCTGATTCTTACCGCTAGAGGCAATTGGCAGGATAAGGTCGAGGGTCTGGAGGCGGGCGCCGACGATTATCTGGTCAAGCCCTTTCATGTGGAGGAGTTGCTCGCCAGGCTCAATGCGCTGTTGCGGCGGGCGGCAGGCTGGTCACAGCCGGTTCTGAACTGCGGTCCAATCTCGCTGGATACCCGTAGTCAATCGGTCACCCTGAACACTGCCCCCGTGGAACTGACCGCTTATGAGTACAAAGTGCTCGAATACATGATGCTGCATGCGGGGGAGATCGTCTCCAAGACCGACCTGACCGAGCATATCTACGATCAGGATTGGGATCGCGACAGCAATGTAATCGAGGTGTTCGTGCGCCGCCTGCGGAAAAAGCTCGATCCGGAAGAGGCCTACAAACCCATAGAAACCCTGCGTGGGCGTGGTTATCGCTTCATCCTCGAAAAAACTGCATGAAGCGTTTCTTCCAAGGCTCGATTCATGCGCGTCTGCTGGTAGCGGCCAGCCTGGTGCTGAGTGCTTTTCTAGGCTTGACGGGATTCGCCCTGGACAAAGCCTTCCGTTCTTCAGCCGAGGAGGCGCTCAAGGCCCGGCTGCAGGGCAGTGTTTATGCAATCCTGGCTGCCGCGGAGGAAGATGAGGCGGGACGTATGACGCTGCCGAAGATACTGACTGATCCACGTTTCAATATGCCGGATTCCGGTCTCTATGCCAGGGTGATCGCTCCGCAAATGGATTTTCAGTGGCGATCAACCTCATCTATAGGCTTGTCTTTGAGATATCTGCAGATGACGCAACCGGGGGAGCCCCGCTACCAGGTCACTGATACGCCGAATCTGGGAAGACTGATGGCGCTCAGTTTTGCTGTGGTGTGGGAAGATTTTGCCGGCAATGAAATCAACTATGTACTCGCCGTGGCTGAGGATCTGCGGCCGCATCTGGAGCAGATCAATGCCTTTCGCAATACGCTTGCTGCGCTGGCTGGGGGGGGCAGCGCTGCTGCTGTTGTTGGCTCAGGGCTGGGTATTGCGCTGGGGACTGCAGCCGCTGCGCTCCATCGCCGATGAGTTAAGCCGCATAGAATCCGGTCAGACCGATCGGCTCACGGGCCGCTATCCGCGGGAGCTCAAAGGTCTTGCGCGCAATATCAATTCACTGATCCAGCATGCCCAGGCCCGCCAGCAGCGCTACCGGGATAGTCTGGGAGATCTCGCCCACAGTCTAAAGACTCCACTGGCCATCCTGCAGGGTCTGTCAGACCGGCAAGAGCCGGTCGCAGCGCAGTCACCGGTCCTGGCAGAACAGGTTTCCCGTATGAACCAGATCGTCAGCCATCAGCTGCAAAGGGCTGCCGCCTCCGGCCGTAATTCACTGGCTAAGCGCCTGCGAGTCAGACCAGTGGTTGAAAGGATTGCCAGGTCCCTGGACAAGGTCTATCAGGAAAAGGCGATTGAGGTTGAATTGGAGGTCGCTGATGAAGCCGGTTTCATGGGTGACGAGGGAGATTTGATGGAGGTGCTGGGTAATCTGATGGACAATGCATGGAAATATGGTTCAGGCAAAGTCAGAATCTCTGCTCAGGGTCAGGGCGGGGGGCTGGTATTGGATGTGGAGGATGATGGCAGGGGCATTGCCGACGACCAGGCCGCGGAGGTGGTGCGGCGGGGCAGGCGGGTGGATGAGCATGCGCCGGGTCAGGGGATTGGTCTGGCGGTAGTCGAAGATATCCTCAAGGCGTATCGAGGTGAGTTGCAGATCGGCAGGTCGGCGCTGGGTGGCGCCAGGTTTACCATCCTTTTTTCTGGGCATTAACCTGAGTGGGCGCTATGCCTATAATGAGCACATGAATCCTGATCTCCTCGCCCGTCTGCAAAGCCGCCTGGGACCGGTGCATGCACGCCAGCGGATTGGCATAGAGGAGGCATCGACGCCGAGGGTGTTCGGCAAGGGGTTCAACTTTTTCCACCCGGAGAACTGGTATTCCAGTCATGCCTTGATCCGGTATTTGTTGAAGCTCTCCGGTCTCTATTGGCGGGGACGAAAAAACACCCAGCATTTCCGCATCCTGCACAATGAGCTGAACCTGGAGAATCTTCCACCGGCGTTCGAGGGTTTTACGCTGCTCCATCTCAGTGACCTGCACGTGGACATGCATCCTCAGGCCACGCAAGCCCTGATTCGAGAGGTTGCCGCGCTGGACTACGATATCTGTGTACTGACCGGGGACTACCGTGCATGGACTTTTGGTGCAATCGACAATGCCATGCAAGGCATGCGTGAATTGAGCGAAGTACTCAATGAGCCGGTTTATGCGGTGTTGGGCAATCATGACAGTATCCGCATGGTGCCGGAACTGGAGGATATGGGCATCCGGGTGTTGTTGAATGAATCCATCCGGATAGAACGCGATGGGGAATCGCTGTATCTTGCGGGTATTGACGATGCGCACTATTACCGGGTGGATAATATCGAGAAGGCGGCGGATTCGATACCGGATGATTCAGTATCCCTGCTGCTTTCACATACCCCAGAGGTCTATCTGCAAGCGGCGCATGCTGGTTTTGATGCGTTTCTATGCGGCCATACCCATGGCGGGCAGATCTGCCTGCCGGGTGGGTTTCCGCTGACCCTGGACGCGCGCTGCCCAAGGACTCTCGGCGCAGGACGCTGGGAGCACAACGGCATGCAGGGCTATACCTCGGTCGGCGCGGGCGCCTCCATAGTCGAAGTACGTTTGAATTGTTTGCCCGAGATCACACTTCATCACCTAAAATGCGCAAACGCATAGTTGCATGGATGTAACATTGTGTAAACTAGACCAATATCCTTGGGTAATGCCCTCTGATTCACCCCTGTTTATAATATAATGTTGTTGGTGTCTAGCTTAATAATTACAATTGGATCTGTTCTATGTTATTGTTTATCAAGGATATACCAAGATACTCAACAAGAAAGGAAATAACTCAATTCATCGCGTCCTCGCGCGGTGCATTTGGCAGATTCATACCCTTCGTAAAGAGCTTCACATTAGAGAAATGTCAAATCCTGCGCCTGGAAGACAAACAACAAGATACTGTTGAATACCATGGTCTGGTTTCGATAGCACCGGAAAAGACCTGTCTCGCCCTTATTGACAAGCTTGACGGGGCGGTCCTTTCTGGCAAAAAGGTCGAGGTCAGGCCGTACATCAAACGCTCAGCCTATAAAGACCGCCGCAGGATGCATGCGGATCTTGAATTGCTGCCGCAAGAACGCCGCAGACAAGATCGCCGGCGTCGTGTGCTCACCACCCGGTTTTTGCGATGCAGAAAGGCCTAACGGCATCTCACTGCCCAGTTGCCAGGGCATCATCTCAGTATGGGTGGCGGCGAATACCAATTTTGTAGAGCAGACGCGAAAGCAGAATTCCCGCCATCCAGAAAGCCAACAGGGTAATCCACAACGAACGCCACTCCAGTTGAAGTTGATAGATGCTGTAAATCAAAGGGATGAGTGCTTCAGGAATCTGGTCCAGCCCACTGGCCTTGCTGCTGGATGGAAGACCCATGCGGCGTTTGATGAAACTGGCGATCAAATCGCCGAGCATGGTCAACATGCCGAACAACGCCCCAAATGCCCAAGAAAACCCCAACAGCACGGAGAGTATCGTCGTTGCAAGAATGGCGGCGATCAGGCCCCGCAAGGTCTTGGAGGGCCCCAACCAGCGTCTGCCTTTGGAGGTCCTCGTTCCTCCATCCAGAGGTACATCGAAACGTGTACCCAGCATCTTGCGGGTCAGAATAGGTGCGCCATTGGCAATCAGCAGTAGCAGCAGCAGTTTGAGCTCAATCATGAACGGATGAAGAGATCGTTTTCCTCAGTTGGAGATAATTTTGCAGACGTTGAGGATTGAGCTTGCCTTCGGCTTCCGCCTGCCTGACCGCACATCCCGGCTCGTGTTCATGGGAACAGTTATGGAATCGGCAATGGCCGAGATAGTCACGAAGCTCAGGATAGCCATTTTCCAGCTGGGTGATCGAGAGATGCGCAAGCCGAAAGCTGCGGACACCCGGTGAATCGATCAGCCTGCCGCCTTGGGGCAGGTGATAGCAGGTGGCGGCCGATGTGGTGTGACGGCCCAGCCCGGTGGCCTGCGACAGCTTGCCTGTCTCGATCTCCATGGTGGGTAGCAGGGTTTTGATTAGAGATGATTTTCCTACTCCAGACTGGCCCACCAGGATACTGGTTTCGTCCTTTAGTTTTTCAACCAAACTATCCATGCCCTGGCCCAGCTTGGCGCTTACCTCAACCAGCGGGTAAGCGAGTTGCTGGTAATGTGCAAATTTTTGGAGGAATCCGGATTTGTCATTGTCCTGCAGCAGATCTATTTTATTGATCGCAATCAGTGGCGCTACACCGATTGTCTCAGCCGCCACCAGATACTGGTCAAGCAGATAACCGCTGGGCTCTGGGCGAGGTGCGAGCACCACCACAAGTTGACTGATATTGGCGGCGAGCGGCTTGTCCTGACCGCTGAAGTCCGGTCGGCTGAGCACGCTGACTCTCGGTAACAGGGCGGTGACCACTCCCGATGTCTGGTCAATCTTCTGCCAGACAACCCGATCGCCGCATACCGGGTGGCCGATATTCTGGCGGGTCTGGCACTGGTAGACCTCCCCATCGGAAGCTTCGACACCCAGAGTTGCACCATGGCGTATAACGACCCTGCCTTCCAGGACGGGGGCGCCTGCATTGGCCTCCAGGGTCTGCTCGGCGCGCTTCGCCAGGTTTTGCCTGCGCTGCTCCTGAATTGCTTTGATTCTGGTTCTTTGCTGCAGGGTGAGACGCCTTTTAGCCATCTAAGCGTTCACCCATTGTGCAATGTTCAACAAGCAACAAAGCAGCAGGCTGCAAGCTATGCCTCACTGGGACTAGCTAGAGACTTGGCAGGTGACGACAGGTCATGTCGGATCGTGTGCCTGAGTGCATTTCGAGGGCTCAGCATTAGCAGCTAGCAGCGTCCACACTACTTGGTGTCGAATTTATAGAACTGCTGGTTCAGGTGGCCAGCGACATTGTTGATATCATCCTCGAACCAGGTGAGTCCGAGCATCTGCTCGCAACGCTGCACCTGCTTATGCAATCCCGGCAGGCTGGTGACCCGCCGGTCATCCCGTGTGTAGACCTCAGTGCCATGGCAGCGAACACAATTCTCATCCGTCAGAGCCTGGCCTTTGTTTAAATCTACATCAGCCACTGCACTAGTACTGCCGATAAGAATCAGTAAACCTATGGTTTTAAGAAAATTTTGCATCTTATGCTCCTCTATCCTCTGATTTGTTGTGAAATATGGGCAATGCGTACCGGCGCTGGGGGATGGCTGTCATGAAACATGGAGTAGAGCGGGTCCGGTGTCAAAGTGCTTGCATTATCCTGGTAGAGTTTGACCAGTGCCTTGATCAAATGATTCCCGTCTGTGTGTGTGACGGCATAGGCATCAGCCTGAAACTCGTGACGCCGTGACAGATAACTGCCTAGCGGTGAGAAAAACAGGGTAAATACCGGCGCGGTCAGCATGAACAACAACAGGGCGCTGGCATCCGAAGCCTGACTGACGCCCAGCCCCTGGTAGAACCAGAGCTGTTGCGACAGCCAGCCGAGCAGCGCCAGACCGGCCAGCGAAAGAAACGCCATAATCAGCATCTGCTTGACGATATGCTTGTGGCGAAAATGTCCGAGTTCATGGGCCAGCACGGCCTCCATTTCGTTGGGTGACAGGGCATCGAGTAAGGTATCGAAAAACACGATGCGTTTATTGTTGCCGAAACCGGTGAAGTAGGCATTGCCATGACTGGAGCGTTTCGAACCATCCATGACAAAGATGCCGTCACTGGTGAATCCACAGCGCTGCAGCAGATTCTGGATCCGTTGCAGCATTTCTCCCTCCTGAAGGGGTGTAAAACGATTGAACATCGGTGCAATAACCCTTGGGTAGGCCCAGGTCAGGGTTAGTGTAAATGACATCCAGACCGCCCAGGCCGCAAACCACCAGTATTGACCGGCTGTATCCATCAACCAGAGAACGACCCACAATAATGGGACCCCAAGCAGAATACCAAGCAGCGCTCCGAGCAGCAGGTCCTTAATGAACTGCGTGACGGAAGTGCGATTGAAACCGTACGCCGATTCGATTTTAAAGGTGCGCCAGATGGAAAATGGCAGATCCAGCAGGCTGGAGATGAAAAATACCGAGAAGATGAGCGCAATTCCAGTCAATATCTGGCTTAATTCCATGCCTAGCCAAAATCGATTCAGCAGATCTAATCCACCACCCAGGGTCCAGAGCAGCAGCAACAGGGTGCTGAAGATGATCTCCAGTTTTGAGATGCCTCCCTTTGCCTGAGTATAATCAGCAGCTCGCTGATGGTCGCTCAACTCGATCTGCCCGGAGAACTCTGGCGGTACGCTGTCTCTGTGTACAGCGACGTGTCGAAGATGACGCCGCAGCAGCCAGAGCTGCAGCAGCGTGCCGGCTGCCAGTGCAGCCAGAAATGCGAGGGTGAATGGGTCCATTGGTATGGTTTTGCTCCGTTAAATGCTCAAGTTGTGACAAGAATACAGTCTACAACCGCTTCCTGCTAGAATCCCTGGGCTTATCAACCCGGCGCTATACAAGGATAAAACATGCCCCAAGACCCTAACAACCTGATTTGGATAGACCTGGAAATGACAGGTTTGGATACGATTAACGACCAGATCATTGAAATCGCCACTATCGTTACCGATTCCAGCCTGAGTATTATTGCCGAAGGGCCGGTCATTGCCATTCGACAATCTGATGAATTATTGGATGGCATGGACGACTGGAACCAGCAGCACCATGGCAGCTCCGGTTTGCTCGATCGGGTGCGCAGCAGCAAATATGATGAAGCCGCTGCAGAAGCCGAGACGATTGAATTTCTCAAGCAGTATGTGCCGCTTGGTGCATCTCCCATGTGCGGCAACAGTATCTGTCAGGACCGCAGGTTCATGGCCCGGACCATGCCCAAGCTGGAAGATTATTTTCATTATCGAAACCTGGATGTCAGTACACTGAAAGAGCTTGCCTATCGATGGGCGCCGTCGATTGCGGAGGGTTTTAAAAAGGACTCACAACATCTGGCGCTGGAAGACATTCGTGACTCCATCAACGAGATGCGGTTCTATCGAAACCATTTCCTGCACCTTCCCTGATTTGGCGCAGTGTGTTTAGCCAAAGGGTCAGCGATGAACAGTTGCCCCTGATGGATATGGCGGATTCAACAAGCTTTGGGGCAGCCGCCACATCCACTTGTATACGCCTGAGCAACTTTCGTTAATTTATCCTGTTTGTTGGGGATCACCATTCAGGAGAGTTATGCTCTCCCGAATGTACTCCCCAAATATCCTGGATGTGCCTTGTTACATGGGAACTTATAAAAAGCCAGTATTGACGCTGACTTATGGGCTGTATTGGATTCCTTTCGATCTTGAAATGGTTGAGGCGGGCGGATGATGGCGGACTTCCTGTACGCCATCCCTCTGGGGCCATCGCTATCGCGATGTTGCGAAATGCTCCAGGCGCTTCAGCTTGAACCAGAACGGTGGTTCTCGTCCAGCCACTTAAGCAAATAAAAAAGGGCCAGCCTTTTGGGGCTGGCCCTATTTTATTTGGTGGAGGCGGGCGGATTCGAACCGCCGTCCGCGAGTCCTCTGCCACAGGTTCTACATGCTTAGTCCAGTCTATTATATTTAGCCAACTCCCACCCGAAGGACAGGGCGTAGAGCAAGCGATTCCGGTTAGGTTTTAACGAATCCACCCCGAACAAGCTTCATCGCGATCTTATGAGATATGACGCCTGAATAGCTGGACGCATAAGCACGGCTCCAGTCAGACGGCACCCTACTGGGGTATTAAGCAGCGAGTGCGTAGTTGTCGTCGTTGGCAACTATAAGTTTGCAGCTGGATTTACGAGGTCCTCTGCCCCTCGGCATGCACCTAAGGTTTTGTAACCCCCGTCGAAGCCTACGTCGCCCCCGGGTTTGGTGTTAACGAATAGACAGTATATGGGAGGAGTAAGTTCCTGGCCAGCTAAAGACGCGTTGGTTTTAGTCCAGGGCTAACCATCATCTAAGGCAATTTAGACGGTCATTTCATGCAATCTGCCTGGTCTAAAGGAATTTCATTACCCGCCGCTAACAGGATTCGAGAACGATTCTTACAAATAACATACTGAATCTCAAAGAAGAATCACTATATGGAATGCTCCCGAAATGTGGCGCAATGAACGCCTAGGGCTGGTCATGATTATCGCCTCACTCATGGTGATGGGTGTGGTGTTGTTTCTGTTGTTTGACTATCAGCTGGAAACGCGCCTCAGTCAAACGAGAAGCCAAGGAGTAGGTCTGGCGAGAGTATTGGGCGGCATGCCATGGGAGGAATTGCTGCCTGAGCGGGGGAGTACGGGTATCCTCCACGCCTTGCGGCAGAGTCAGAATAATCCGGACTTCGCCTATGCAGCACTGGTGGATGTTCACGGCAAACCCGCCAGTGAGATCACGATTCCTGGTGTGATTATACCCAATGAGCCAATTCCGAATGAGCCCGCAGCCTGGCTGGGGGAACGGGTATTGGCTGACGTTTCGAGCGCTGCTGAGATTATTGAATTCCATGCGCCGGTTTTCAACGATGCTGATTTAATGGGCTATCTTCGCCTGGGTTATTACAAGCCGGTATTTGACTTCCGGTTCCAGGAACTGCCATTTTTTGCGACGCTGCTGCTGCCGGTCTTTCTGCTCATGCCGCTTTTCTATTTCCTGCTGCGCCGTGAAATTCAGCCCCTGCGGAAAATGAATGAGAATCTGGAACAGATGCTCGATGGTGAAGGGGTGCATAAAGTCGAACTGCATCCCAGTGGTGAATTGGGAGAGTTCATGGAACGATTCATGCGGTTTGCCTCTTCAGCGCAAGGTCGGATTCAAGAACTGCAGAGTGAGCAGAACGGTATGTTGATGTCCAGTAAGCTGCTTACCTACAGGCATAACAGAACCGAGTCAGTCCTGCAGACCCTGCCGGAAGCGATACTCATCATTGATGAAGCGGGGATGGTCAGCTTTGCCAATGAAAAAGTTTCCGGCTTGCTTGGAACATCACATGCGGATGTGATTGGAAAAAGGCCACAGGAATGGTGCCAAAACCCGAGTCTCATCTCTTACCTCTCACGCCACATTACCAAAGACGGGCAGGTCGGATATCTTTCCGATTCCATTCAGATCGAACCGAAAAATGACCCGGATAAACAGCTCGAGGTCAAGGCTTACCCACTTTTCTCACCGAAGGACAGCTCTCAGCTTTTGGGCCACATGGTGGTAATCAGAGACGTAACGGAAGAACAGCTGGCGCGTCGGAGTCGCGGGGAATTTGTTGCCCAGATAGCCCACGAATTGAAGACTCCGCTCAACGTACTGGCAATGTATAGCGAATCACTTCTCGGTGAGGACGGTAGTTCGGAAGAGTTCAGGGTGGAGGCGGTGAATGTCATCCACGATGAAGTGGAGCGCCTGTCAACCCTGATCAACAACCTGCTTGCGATCACTCAATTTGAGCTGGGCGGCATGCAACTCACTCGAACACGGGTACGGCTCACCGAACTATTGGAGGATGCGTTTAAAAATGTCGCACAGAGTGGTCGAGGCAAGGGACTGGATTTCAAGCTCGATCTGTCCCATGAGATGAGCACCGCCTATGTGGATAAGGATCTATTACGTATTGCGGTGAATAATCTGTTGACCAATGCGATTAAGTACAATCGTCCAGATGGAGAGGTCACTCTGTCTGCTGAGGAAATTGACGGTGTCATAGAAATCAGTGTACGGGACAGTGGTCTTGGTATCAGTCACGAGGATCAACAGAAGATCTTCGAGAAATTTTTTCGTTCTGATGACGACAGGGTCAGGGAGCAGACCGGGCATGGTCTGGGGCTTTCTCTGGTACAGCAGATTGTGCACATGCATCATGGAACTCTGGGCCTGCAGAGTGAATACGGCAAAGGCAGCATTTTCAGCATACGGCTGGAAAATGATGCTGAGCTAATGCGTCAAGCGGGTATGGCATGAAAAAGATACTAATTGCCGATGACGAAGCACATGCCATCCGCGTGCTCAAACAGTCACTGGAACGTCAGGGATACGAGGTCGAGGGTGTGCTGAATGGCGAGGTGGCCTTCGAGCGGATCCGCGAATGTGCTCCGGACGTACTGATAACCGATATCCAGATGCCCAGAATGACCGGCGAACAGCTATGTAAGAAGATTCAGGAAAAGTGGCCGAGTCGGGAGTTTCTGATCTTTGTGTTGACGTCCAGAACAGAAATCGAACATCGGGAATGGTCGCAAAACATCAGTAATCTGATGTTTCTGGAAAAGCCAGTGAGCATTCGAAAACTGATTGTAAAATTGAATGATTACTTTGCAATGGACCGGCAGAATCGGAGTGGATCACCGTGTTGAGCCGTGCGATCGAACAAATTCAGTATGCGAACTATTATCAATTGTTACAGATTCTGTCCAAGCAAAGTTTGACCTTCGCGGTCTTCGATAGGTATGACCGGTGTCTCTGGTCAAATGAAGATTCCAACGGGGCGATGTACAAAATCCTTCAGACCTATGTGCAGGAGCATCCGTTTCAGAGCAAGTCTTTCAGATGCGGATGTACGCAGAACACTGTTGCAGACAGGTGAAATCCTTCATTCATTCAGCTTGGAGATTGGTGCGGACGAAAGTCACTTGAACCTGGCTGCGCTGACTGCATCGGCGGAAGAAGTCAATGACTCTGAGGAGAATACGCTAATCGATGCGTTGAGAGCTGTGGCGGCATGTATGCATAACGAGATTCAGCTGAATGCTGAACTGGAAACCATGGCCGATGAGCTGGCTGAACGCTATGAAGAACTCAATCTGGTCTACGAGGCGGACAACCAGGAATTGAAGGCCTATCATGGACAGGAATCTTTGCGCCGATTGGTGAGCAGCTGTACAGATTTTCTCGATGTCGGAATGACCGCATTAGTGATGCCTGAAAAACGCATCACGATCTATGACTTTAATCAATCGACACCCATTCTCAGCCCTACAAAATTGCTTGCCAGCCTGAAAAAGGATCTGTACGGCTGGTTGCAGAAACACAATGAGCCCGTAGTCATCAATACCATGCAGTGTGCGCACTCCTACAATGTGCAATGCGACATTCCATACAAGCTATTGGTCAGTCCGGTGGATAGTGGAGAGCAGGAAATCATCGGTATGCTGGTTATTGTCAACCATAATTGGAAACCGGACTTCTCCAATAGTGATCGAAAGATATTGGATGTGATGGCTAAAAAGGTCACAAAAATCGTCCAGGCGCATTTTGATACCCTGACCGGTCTGGAAAATGGTCAGAGTTTTGAATGGAGCTTGAGAGAGGCCTTGAAGCAGGCACATAGCAAGGCGGTCTCGCACACATTGCTGAGCATCGATCTTGATAGTACCGGTGTAGTGAATGATATCAGTGGCCGCGAAGCGGGAGACGCGCTGATTCGCCTGGTAGGCCGGACAATCTCAAAAATGGTGCGAAACCGCGATGTGGTTGCCCGTTTGGGAGGTGATGAATTCGGGGTGCTGCTGGAAAGTTGTCCACTGAATATTGCGGCCACTCTGGCACAGAATATTTCAAAAAAGATCAGTGAAATCGATTTCGAATGGGAAGGCAAGACAACATGATGTCAGTGCCTGTATCGGAGTTGCTCCGATTACCACAGAGACAGAATCTATTGCTGTGCTTATGAGTTCAGTCGAGGTTGCTCGAAATACCGCCAAGGAACGGGGTCGAAATCGCATGCAGATTTTTGAACAGAATGACCTCGATTTACAGCGGCGTAGAGAGGAAATTCAGTGGGTCGGTCATGTCCAGGCAGCATTGCGTGAGGACCGCTTTCAACTCTATGCCCAGTTGATCCAGAATCTGGCGGGTCGAGCCGACGACTCGCATTATGAGATTCTTCTGCGCATGCTGGATGAGAAAGGGGAGTTGGTCGCACCGGGGTTATTCATGCCTGCCGCAGAGCGTTACCAACTCATGCCGGGGATTGACCGCTGGGTCATTCGCCGGACCTTTGATGAATTGTTGAATTCAGATCAAATGCTGCGGGGCATGCCGGTCAATTTATCGATCAATCTCTCGGGGCAGTCATTGTCGGATGAGGGTTTTAGTGAATTCGCCATTGAACAGCTCGAGCGCTTGGGTGAACACAAACAATCTATCACTTTTGAGATCACCGAATCTGCAGCAATCGCCAATCTTGCCGAGGCCAATCAATTTATCTCCAGGATCAAGGCCATGGGCTGCCGGTTCTCGCTGGATGATTTTGGCACCGGGCTCAGTTCATTTGCCTATCTGCAAAATATGGCGGTCGACTTTCTGAAGATCGACGGCTCATTCGTGCGCAGAATGGATACCGACACCATCTCCGAAACCATGGTTTCAGCGATCAATCAGGTGGGTCATGCGATGGGGCTGATGACCATTGCCGAGTATGTGGAGAATAAAGAGATCATCCAGCGGCTGAAAAAGATCGGCGTGGATTATGGGCAGGGTTATGCATTGGGCAAGCCGAAGCCATTCCAGCATTGTCTCGGTGAATTTTCCAGTACACAGATCAGCTCATCGAGCTAAGGAACGATGGTGTTGGATTCAGCCACTTTCACCAGCTTCGATACCGACCTTGATACGGTGCTGCGTTCCAGAATAGGCGTCATGACCCATTTGGCGCCGAAAGGTATCCTCTCCACTGATGAGGAACTGGAGCCGCTATGCAAGGCAGTCGACACCTGCCTCGCACAGTGGGAGACTCAAGTAGTCATAGATCTCTCCACGGTACCCCTGCTGAACAGTCTGGCATTGGATGCCCTGCTGGATATGCAGGAAAAACTCGCCAAGGCTGGTGGTTGGCTTAGGGTTTCGAATACCAAACCACTGATTCGTGAGATCTTCTTGCTGACAGGTCTGGCCGGTTCGATTCCTATTATCGAGGTCGACCAACAACAACCACAGCCTGTTATATCGAGACAACCCACGTTAGGGAAGATTCGCCTGGGAGATCTACTGGTGGAAAAAGGGCTGCTCACTGCAAGCCGGGTGGAGGAGGCCATCGTGCTGCAGAAGCGGCATGGTCAGCGCCTCGGCCAGATCTTTGTCGATAAAGGCTGGATAACCGAGAAGGCTTTACTAGGCGTACTCAGTGAGCAGATGGACATCCCCTACATCAATCTACGCCCCGGATTGTATGACGTAGATGTAACTAAGCTGTTAGATGTAGAGGTAGTGCGGCGTCTGAAAATGCTGCCCCTGTTCAGGTTGCGCGGTGCATTGTTTCTGGCTACATCAGATCCTCAGGCGGTACCCGGCTTCAGCGAAGTGGAGGAACGCACTGGTTTACGGGTTCATCCGGTGTTGGCGCGCAAAGAAGACATCATCAAAAGCATCAATGAAGCCCATTCGGAAAACAGTTATGGTGCTGAAATCATCGAAGGCCTGGAAGATGACTTTGAACTGGTGGAAAGCAAGCTGCCGGATGACTATGCGGGAATCGATGATCTGGCAGCAGGCAGTCCGGTCATCAACATGGTCAACTCGATCATTCAGCGCGCTGTGCATGACAAGGCCAGCGATATTCACATCGAGCCATCACAGAAAAAATCCCGTGTTCGGTTTCGCATCGACGGTTTGCTCTATGAGGTGATGACACCACGTCTGGAACTGCATCCGGCGATTATTTCGCGCCTCAAGGTGATGGCCAATCTGGATATCGCGGAACGCAGGTTGCCCCAGGACGGTCGTATCCAGGTACATACCCAGGGGCGCCCCATTGATCTGCGATTCAGCTCACTGCCCGGGCTTTATGGTGAAAAAGTCGTATTGCGGGTGCTGGATAAGAACCAGGCGATTCTCAATGTGGTCCACCTGGGTATGGCGGAACAGAACCTGAGCGCCTTTAAGAACCTGCTCGACCGCAGCTTTGGCCTGATCCTGGTCACCGGGCCTACCGGCAGCGGCAAAACCACCACACTGTATTCCGCCATCAACTACCTCAACAGTATCGAAAAGAATATCGTCACCATCGAAGACCCGGTGGAATATCAGCTCGACATCGTCAATCAGAATCCGGTCAAAGAGAACATTGGTCTGACCTTCGCCAAGATGCTCAAGCATGTCTTGCGACAGGACCCGGATGTGGTGATGGTGGGTGAGATCCGCGAGCGGGAAACTGCCGAAATCGCCGTGCAGGCCGCGCTTACCGGCCATCTGGTGCTCTCCACCCTGCACACCAATGACAGTGTGGGCGCAGTGACCCGCATGATCGACATGGGGGTAGAGCCTTATCTGCTCTCATCTGCTTTGATTGGTGTGGTGGCTCAACGACTGGTGCGGGGTATTTGTACCGCCTGCAAAACCGACTTTCTGGCATCTCCGGAACTGATCGCACGCTATGGCTGGCAAGAGCACGGTAAGATTAGATTGTCAAAAGGACGGGGTTGTCCGGAATGCTATGACTCCGGCTACAAGGGTCGCCTGGGTGTACATGAGGTTGTCGAAACAAACAACCAGCTGCAGCGTCTTATCATCTCCAATCCCTCGCGGGATGAACTGACAGATTTCATGCATCAGCAAAAGATCAAAAGTCTATTCGATGACGGCATGGAGCGGGTACTTGAACGCAAGACCACCATCGAGGAGATCTCGCGGGTGGTGAACAGTTAGTACAACCACTGAGGACACAGAGATCACAGACAAGTCATAAAAAATGTAAGGTTTTCCATATTTATTACTCTTAACCGAATATCGATACCTCTGATCAATACCAAACAGTATTAGAGTAACGCACAAGCAGTGAAACGAGATCCTCTGACAGAAAAAATTATCGGATGCGCGATAGAAGTTCATCGTAATCTGGGGCCAGGCTTACTGGAATCAGCCTATGAAAGTTGCCTTGCTCACGAGCTTGCAATACAGAAAATCTGTTTTCAGACTCAATTACCCATACCACTTGAATATAAAGGTAGTCGGCTCGATTGTGGCTATAGAATCGATATCCTAGTTGATTCTAAGGTCATCGTAGAATTGAAAAGCGTGGAGAAAATATACGGTATCCACGAAGCGCAAATACTGACATATATGCGTTTGGCAAAATTGCAGGTCGGATTATTGATTAATTTCAATGTTCCAAGACTTGTAGATGGAGTCAAACGATTCAGAATCTAACTCTCTGTGAACTCTGTGCTCTCTGTGGTAATTAACCTATGGCCATCGAACTAAAAAGGCAACAGCAAACGACGACGAGTGCCTTCTCTCTGAGTGATGCATTCGCGGGTCTGAAACGGCGAAGAATCAGCAACAAAGAGCGACGCTTTTTCACTGAACAGATGGCCTTGCTGTTGGAGACCGGTTCCAATCTGCATGCCAGCCTGCTGGCGCTCAAAGGCCAGTTGAGCAATCCGGCAATGATCGACATGGTGGAGCAGTTGATCGAAGATGTGGGAGATGGCAAGCAGTTTTCCCATGCCCTGGCCAGACATCCCCAGGTCTTTTCCCAGACCTATATCAATCTGATCGCCGCCAGTGAAGATGGCGGTTTCATGCACCAGGTACTTGAACAGTTGCTGGAAATGGAGGAGAAGCGTGAACAGCTGCAACAGACCCTGTTCTCGGCACTTTCTTATCCAGTGTTCTTGCTGTTGTTTGCTTTGGGGGTCGTGATTTTTGTACTTGTGGTAGTCTTTCCGAAGTTTTCGGAGATGTTTTCCATGATCAGCGATCAATTACCCGCAACCACCATGTGGTTGATGGCGGCCAGTGATTTCTTTCGCCGGCAATGGGTCTATCTGCTGATTGGCATCGCTGTTGTTGTTCTGCTGTTCAGGGTTTGGTCCGCCAGTCCTGCCGGTGCTTACCGACTCGACTGGGTCAAGCTGCATCTACCTGTCGTTCGAGGCATCTTTATTCAACTCTACCTGCTGCAGTCGCTGCGTGTCTTGAGCCTTTCCTTGAGCAATGGAGTCGGCATTCTGGATACCCTGCACGCGTGCAGGGATGTGGTGCGCAACCGGCTGTTTCAGGAGTTGATCAGCGGGATCGAGACACATGTGGAAAGTGGCGAGGGGATAGCGGCAGGCTTTAGAGAAACCAGCTTCATTCCATCGGTGGTGGAACAGATGATCTCTACGGGGGAGGAGACCGGTAACCTGCCAAAGGTTATGGCCAGGCTGTCCGATTTTTATGAGCGGGAGCTTTCTAACCGGCTGAAGACACTCTCCAAGCTGGCCGAGCCGGTCATGCTGCTGGTCATGGGAGTGGTAGTCGGCGTGCTGGTCAGCTCGCTGATTCTGCCGATTTTCAAGCTTTCACGCGCGGTTGGATGATTTTTATGCAATTTACTAAAGGACTTTAATGGCTTGCCGATAAAAAATCACAAGAGAATGATGGCTCTATCCCTTCTTAACTAAAGAATCAGAGGTTGGTAAATGAATCGGGTATATTACGCAGCACAACGGGGCTTTACTTTGGTAGAGCTGCTGATCGTTGTGATTATTCTGGCGCTGTTGGCGGCTATCGTAGTACCGCAGTTTGCCTCTTCTACGGATGATGCAAAGATTTCGTCACTGGACACGACACTCTCGAACATGCGTGGTGCCATCGATCTCTATTATCAGCAGCATGGTGAATACCCGGGCGCCAATGATGCCACAACAGAAGCCATTGCTGCCTGTACCGGAACTCAAGGTACCGGTAATGCTACAGATGCAGCCAACAGAGACCAGGCTTTTCGCGATCAGATGAGCATGTACACCGATACCAATGGCGGAGCCTGCAGTATAAAAGATGGTACCTTCAAATATGGCCCTTATTTGAAGAAAAGCGATCTGCCTAACAATCCGGTAACCGGCGTTGGCACCTTTGTGGTAGAAAATACCGGTGATTTGGACATGATTGGCGATGGCGCCGATGGGGGTTGGAAATACGATGTCCTCACCGGGAAATTTATCGCCAACGACACCAACGCTGACCCGAGCGGGCTAACCTACGATAAGCATTGATTGGCGCAAGGTTGAATCCCGGCAGGCATCTGTAATCGTGTTGACCGATGAGGAAACCGAGCGGATTCAGTCTGGTTGAACTCACCGCCGTCATCGCCATCCTGGGGATCACCGCACTCGTGGTGATCCCCAATTTTTCTTCCACCGATCCCTACAAGCTGGAACTTGCCGCAGAGCAGGTTGCTCAGGCGATACGCTTTGCCCGCAGCGAGGCGATGCGTAGCGGCGAGCACCACGGGGTCACCATCAGTCAGGTGACACAAAAAATAACCGTTATCAAATGGGACCTGACCACTGATCCGGTTAGTGTCGAGTCGATCCCCTATCATCCGTTGAACAAGCAGGCTTTCAAGTTCGATGTGAGTGGTTTCTCTCTCGCAGCCGGGGTGTTGATCAGCAACAGTGATGACATCTTCCTTTACAGCGGAATCGGCCGCAGGCGCAGTTTGATCTTTGATCCCCAGGGCGTGCCGGTCTGGGTTGTCGGGGTCGATGACAGCAGCTATCTGCTGCAGGAAGGCATGGTTCAGCTGAGCCTGGGGCAGGCTCAGCTTAAGGTTGCCGTTGCGCCTGTCACGGGCCGGGTCACTATTCAATGAACGCCTTCTACCGCCAGCAAACATCCACCGGCTTCAGCTATACCGAAGTACTGGTCGCCACCTTTCTCATCGCCATCCTGCTGGTGCCGGCCCTGGAGTCGCTGCAAAGCGGGATACAGGGCAGCCAGGTCCATGCCACCAAAGCTGAAAACCATTACCGCTTGACCGGCAAGCTGGAAGAGCTGCTGGCACAGCCATTCTCAGAGCTGGAGCAGGAGGCCGATACCGCCGACGATCCTGCCGTGATCATCGATGCCTACTCCGACAGCGCCGGCAGTGAGTGGCGGCGTCTGGTCTACCTGGCCCGCTATGACGGGGACAATGCCGATGCCGACAACGACCCATACACCGGTACCGATGAGGGATTGCTCTGGGTGCGGGTGGAGATAGAAGGCTCTCAAGAGTCGATAGAAATCCTCACCATGCAGTAGGCGATACTCCTGCCGATAAAGATCTGTAGGGTGCACTGTTAACCGCTCCTGCGTTTACAGTACTTCTGACCTCCATGGATGGAGGGGATGCAATGTGATTGCAGGAACAATCATTGCCTGCATCTGCCGTGCATGGAGGCACAAATGTAGCGATTGCAGGATGCAACTGAGCTGCCATGTAGGGTGCGCCGTGCGCATCAAATGAAAGATGAGTACTGGAAACCCTGACTATGCACTAGATTGAGCAATGCGGAAGCATGTAGGGTGCGCCGTGCGCACCATTCTACTGTACAAAAATGAGGTTTAATTTGGTGCGCACGGCGCACCCTACATAAATAAATGAATTGCGCTGTCCAACATCACCGTGGCTTCACCTATGTGGAATTATTGCTGGCACTGACTATCGGCGCCCTGCTGGTGGCGGGGCTCTCCGGCGTGGTGGGAAGAGCCCTGCAGGTTCGGGATGTCGCTCATGAAACCAATGAGCTGGCCCGGCAGGCAAATTTCGCCATGCAGCGGATGGTTTGGGCGGTCTCGCACAGCCGCCTGCTGTTGCTGCCGCTGAATGACAACCCCAACACCAACTGGCCGGAAAACATTCGTGAAGAGACAGTCCCCGCCTCTGCACCCATCGGTGACAGCACCAGGGCCACCGCAGTTTTAGCAGTGACTCTGCCCGCCAGTGTCGACCTGGACGCGAATGGCATACCGGATGCGGACAATGACGGCGATGGACAATTCGATGAGGATCTCGATGCAGATAACAATTTCGATGCCGCACCCGGCATCTATCTGATCGATGACAATGGTGATGGAACCACAGATGATTCGACTGCTGGTGATCCGAACTCGGACAATGACGAAGATGATCAAGTGGGCGAGGATCTCCTCAACGGGCTGGATGACGATGGCGATGGCAGCATCGATGAAGATATAGACGCTGATATGAACGGGGATGGTGAAGACGGTGTGATCGGTGTCGATGATAATGGCGATGGCGGCATCGATAATGGCCAGAATAAAAACGATGATGACGAGCGAGACCACGCCAACGAGGACTGGTATGACTCGCTGGTGTTCTATCTGGATAACGGGGTGTTGGTGGAGCGCATGCCGGTACCCTGGGACACCAACAGCGACAGTGAGGTGACGGGCAGCGATTTCGTGGCCTCGGTGATTGCCGAGCAGGTGACTCGTTTCCGGGTTGAGCGGGTGCCGCAGAGCGATGTCCGCTGGCAGCTCGTGGATCTGACATTGGAACTCACCAGCCCGTATACAGGCGAAGTCATCAGTCTGCGTACCCAGGTCAGATTAGGTGGTGCGTTGTGATTGGGCTGTTGGTGCGCACGGCGTGCCGCGTAGCAAATACTTTTGGGGTGCACCCTACAATTATGAAACGAATATTGGTGCGCACGGCGCACCCTACAACGATGGAGCGTAGGGTGCGCCATGCGCACCAATCAAATAATCCCCAACATAGTAGTAGGGTGTGCCGTGCGCACCAATCTACGCAATCCGGCTACATCATGCTCCCGGTGATGGTGACGGTTGTCCTGGTGGCGACCATTGCCTTCATGATGAACCATGAAGGCAGCATGGGCGCCAGGACGGTCAGCAACGCGCTGCAGGCAGAGCAGGCCCGCTATGTGGCCGAGGCCGGCTTGCAACATGCCCTGTGGCAAACCGAGCAACAGGGCTGTGGCCCCTATACCAATCTCACCAATCAGGCCCTGGGCAGCGACAGCTACACGACTAACCTGACCTCTGGTCTCGGCAGCACTACCAGCTTTCCCATTGCGGTGGACCAGGACAGCTGGATTGATAGTGACCGCCCGGAAGATAATCACGCCACGGATGCCAATCTCAAGATCTTATTCGATGGCGGCAAAATAAAGCGTCCGATCTACCGTTATGATCTGTCTTCGCTGCCGGCGGATGCAGCCATTCTTTCCGCCACCGCCTGGTTTTATGTCAATAATGATCACCCTGAAGGCGCAGTTGACATCCATGCTCTGACCACGGACTGGAACGAGGCCGATGCCACCTGGCAGACATTAGGCGACAGTATGGACAGCGCCGTACTCGCCACCATTCCCACACAACCGGAAAAAGATGTCTGGGTCTCGGTCAACCTGACTGCCCCAGTGCAGGCCTGGATCAATGGCCTGCCCAACTATGGCATCGCCCTCAACTCCGTGATCGAGACGGTAGATGGTGAGTATGCCAGTCGCGAGGACAGTCAACAGCCCTACCTGACAGTGATTGTCGGTATAGCGCCATCTTCCCCAGCTACACTCAAATCGGTTGGTACTTTGGCGTCCGGTATCAATCGCAGCATAACTCGTGATGAGCTGCGTCTGATGCAGAAACCGGATAGTTTCTTTAGCCTGCAACCGGATGGCATGACAGGCAAGGACAGCTTTCTGAAAGAGGATGGGGCCAGTCAGAATTTTGGTCAGTCCGAAAATCTTTGGTTGCAGCATTCCGAAGGGAGCGGTGTCGCCGACCGAGCCATACTGCATTTTGACCTGGGAGCCATTCCGCTGCAGGCTAAGGTCGGCAGGGCGACACTGGAGTTGTATGCAAGCGTGAATGTCAGCAGTCCGGCGGGAGCGGATTTAGGCGTGCACCGGGTTTCGCGTGATTGGCTCGAAGGCACAGAGAATGGCGGCGTGGGTACGGGCGTCACCTGGCTCGAAAGTGAACCAGGTATAGCCTGGACCACATCCGGTGGTGATTTCGATCCCAAGCCGGTAGACAGGATTTTACAACCAGCCGGGAGCAGTGGTTGGTTTCAGTGGGATATCACGACCCTGGTGAACGCCTGGACATCTGGTGTCTATCCCAATCAGGGCTTAGTGGTAAGCGCAGAAACGGCCGGTGCGCATCTAGCATTTTCCAGCAGCGAGCATGCCACGCCAGACCAACGTCCGAAATTAAGCCATCAGTTATAGCTGCGAATGTAGAACCCCTGCATAGCCCCGCAAGGATTCGGCAATATCTTGTTTGTGGTGTCCAATGAATTTGATTCATGACGGATGGCGAGAAGGCCAAAACAGTCATTATTTGAGAGCTGGGGTTACTACGGTTGATCCCGATTTCTCAGTGGGATGTCTCCTGGAATTTTGATGCCAAAGCAGCCAACAACGACGTGGTGTATGTCTCGGAAGCCGTCGATTCCGACACCTGGGGCATGGCGTCCGAAACTGGCCGTGACTACCCTACGGCGTGGTCAATGAGAAGGGTGAGCTGAATGATGAGCTGGGGTTTGCCTCGGGCTTCGCCTCGCCGGTCGGCAACAGTATCACCGTCACGGATACCAGCCACTACATCACCCAACCCTTTGTGGCCGGGGGACCTGCAGATATTTTCCGCCGGCATGGAGGGTTTATCCTGTCTCGGGTACACCGGCGGATGGCCTGCAATCGCTTGCCGACATGGGGCGCCGCCGGCGGGCTGGTGGTGTTGGAGATCGGTGCTGACCTGTATGGCGGCGGGACAGCCGACGGTCGCCGCGTGATGCTGCCGCTGGGCCGTGATGCCACTTTTAATTGGGATTACCTCAACAACAACGGCCGGCTGATCGTGCAGCGAGCCATCGAATGGGGAATCGAGCAGGGCCCATTCAAAGTACTGGGACCCAGCCTTTGGTTCGCCACCCAGGCTAAAGTGGTTACTAGTGGTGCACCAGGCCTGGATGCCTGGAACAATAGCGAGATCCTCTCATTTGCCGACCCGGGACTAGCCTTCGAGCCCGGCACCACCGGTGGTACCCTCTCTGCAGTGCTGGATCTCAATGCCTTTGGTAGTGATGTCGTTATCGACGCCATGCATTACGTCGGTAGTGATATCACGGTCGGCAGCGCCAACAGTGTGGACCTCCAGACTGGCGATATCCTGCTCTCCACCGCCGCTGATGAAACCCTGACCAGTCTGAATTCCATCTCGGTGAAAGACGAGGATGTCTTTGTGTTTCGGCCATTCGCAGCGGGAGGACTATCAATGCGGCACTTTTATCTTTCTGATCGACGGTTCGGAGATTCATAGCGAAGCGGATACCGTGGGCATCTCGCTGGTGGAGAAAGACACACTGGTAGGTGACCGCACCCCGCTGAAAGGCAGGTTTCTCATCGCCATCAGCAACCGCCGGGATGTCATCTACTTTGCGGCGGACGATGTGGGCTTGGGTACTACCTCCGGCAACATGCAGGAGATGATCGATGGTCCATCCCTGCATTTCGGCAGTGAGATTGGCGGGTTGGACCTGGCGGAGGAAGAGATCACCCTGGGCGGGCATACCATCCCGGCCGGCAGCATCCTGCTGACCCTGCATGACGATGGCTCCAGCGCCGGCGACAACTATCTCTGGGTCGACAGCGAGGACCTCTTTTATCTGACAGTGACCCAGACCGGCTCGAGCCCAGTGGCGGATGCTACCCTGCTGTTCGATGGTGGTGATGTGAATCTGGATACCAACCAGGAGCACCTGCAGGCGCTGACCTTGACGAGCAGTGTTACGGAAGACGATGCCAGTCGTGTACTGTTAGTCGTGGGTGATGCGACAAACCCATCCAGTAAAGAGACAGACCGCAAGGCGTTAATGGAGTCCTGGGGGTACACGGTTGCACTCATTGATGATTCCGACTCGCAGACCGATTTCGACGCGGCCGTGGCGATGAGCGATGTGGCCTACATCTGCGGTGGAGTGGTCCCATCCGATCTGGGTACAAAGCTCACGGACGTGAGCATCGGCGTAGTAAACGAAAATCGCACCATCGCGAGCAATCTCGGTTTGGTCAATGATCATTTTGACGCCGTGACCGGCTCGAGCCTCGTCATCGAAGACAATACCCACTATATCACCGAAGAGTTTTCTTTAGGCGAGTTGACCATTCTCTCGGCGTCGGGGGTGCTCCACGCGAAGGACGACGATCTTGCACCCGGCATTGTGGGCCTGGGCAGCCGAACCGGATCTCCAGCGTATATCGAACTGGCGATAATTGAAGAGGATGGAACGCTATGGGGTGGCGGCACATCCACCGGCCGGCGGGTGCAACTGCCTTGGGGCGATGGCGCATTCGACATCAATATGCTGACTACGGATGGCCGCACCATGATGCGTCGGTCCATCGAGTGGGGTGCCGGGGGCGATGGCAGTGTCGGCGGTTCTAACCCGCCTCCCGTGGATTCGGATTGTAATGGCACCTATCGGGATGAGTTTGTTGACAGGGTCTGGTCCGGCAGCAATGGCACCCTCGACTGGTCAGCCACGCCCTGGGAGGAAGTGGGTGAGGACGATGGCCCGACTGGCGGCGACGTTCAGGTGAGGACCGATTCATCCGCTTACTCGATCCGTTTGCAGGACGATCAAAACGACGGGGAGGGGGTGAAACGCTTGGTGAACCTCAATGGGTCGAGCTCGGCTACCCTGTCATACATCTACCGGCGCAGTGGGCTAGATAAAACCACGGATTATGTGAAGGTAGAGGTCTCAGCCACAGGGTCCGACCCTTGGACGGAGTTGGACAGCCATGCCGGTCCGGATAATGATTCGACTTATCAAATCGCCTCACACAGCCTGGGCAGCGAATTCTTTACCACTAAAACCATGATACGTTTTATCACATCTCCGAGCATGGGCGCCGTCGATAAGGTGTGGTTTGATGATATCCAGGTTCAGTGCAGCCCGTGATGATGATTGGAATTCTCGAGGCATTGCTGGAGAAGAGCTTGTGACTTTCGACGTCAGAGGTTGTTGGTGCGCGCGGCGCACCAGAAAGTGATATATGCCTGACTATCGACGAGCCTATACCCCTGGCGCCACCTATTTCTTTACGCTGGTGACCCATCAACGTCAGAAGTTTCTCTGTCACGAGGAGATGCGCACTGCATTACGCCATGCCATCCGCATAACGCAAGATAGGTGGCCGTTCGCGATCGATGCCTGGGTATTGCTAGCGGATCATCTGCATGCCATTTGGACACTGCCTAATGATGACTCGGACTATTCGGTACGTTGGTCGATGATTAAACGTATAGTGACAAAACAGCTGGCAGGCTCTGAGGGTGTTGGTGCGCACAGCGCACCCTACTCGGGACGTAGGGTGCGCTGTGCGCACCAATCCACTCTCTGAATCACGCATAAAACGACGTGAGGGCGGCATTTGGCAACGGCGCTTTTGGGACATCAGGTCGGGATGAAGTCGATTTGAACCGTTGTTGTGATTATCTGCACTGGAATCCGGTGAAACATTGCTATGTTTCAAGAGTGGTGATTGGCCGTTTTCCACTTTTCATCGTTTTGTCAGGGAGGAACGGTATCCAGTAGACTGGGGTGGGGGAGAGGCTAGGGATTTAGACAGAAGATGTTTGGGGAATGAAATAGATTTCTGGTGCGCACGGCACACCCTACCCGTAGGGTGCGCCGTGCGCACCAACAAAAAACGGGGAAGCCTCTTCAGTTTTTAGCCGGGTCTGCCGATAGCTGGTTTGAGCCAATCTCATACAGGAAAACAACATGCCAACTGTCTGGGCAAAGATCACCGAAAACGCCAAGCTCATTTCACTGCCGGATGTCTATTTCAGACTCAAGTCTGTGTTGGATGATCCTGAATTCTGCATGGCGGATGTGGCGGAGGTGATCAGCCATGATCCAGCCATGACCGCACGATTGCTGCGCCTGGTGAACAGTGCATATTTTGGCCTGGCGGCACAGATCGATACGGTCAATCGGGCAGTCAGCATGCTGGGAACCGAACAGGTGCATGATCTGGTGCTGACTGCGTCGATTGCACAGACTTTCGAGGGCATCACCAGTGAAGTTATGAGCATGGATCAATACTGGCGCAGAAGCGTCTATTGCGCCATCGCCTGCAAAGAGCTGGCGGTATTGTGCAATGTACTGGACAGTGAACGGGTGTTTGTCGCCGGCCTGTTGCGGGATATAGGACACCTGATCATGTTCCAGTCGGTCCCGGTGCAGGTCCAGCAGGCCATGCAACACTCCCGCAGGCAAGGTGTGCCGCTGTTCAAGGTAGAGCGGGTGCTGCTCGGCATCGATTACGCCAAGGTGGGAGGCGCACTGATGCGCCAGTGGAATCTGCCCCGCAGTCTATGGGAACCAACAGAGTTCCATGTTGAGCCGGCGATTGCCCAGGAGTTTTCATTGCTCACGTCGTTGGTGCATATCGGCGCAGCACTCACCCAGGCGAATGATGAGGAGCGTGATGTTCCGGCACTTCTCGATAGACTGGCCCCCGGCGTTTGGCAGGCGACTGGCATTAGCGCGGAGCAGTGCGTGGAGATCCCGGAGAAGGTGGAAAAGCAACTTTCATCGGTCATGAGTCTGATCTTTCCCGCGCAGAATAAGGCCAGCGCCTGAGCTCACTTCATAGACTGTTCCCTAAGCGTCCCGCATGGCCGGCACCATGTGCTGTATTAAAGTTGATAATTAATAATAATCAATAAGTTATCATTCTCGATTCCAGGATCGTTGTGATCGTGGTCTATAAAGAATTCCTTTCTCCAGCCGATAGTCCTGCCGATATAAATGAATCAATAGGCATGACTTAAACCATGGCGCGTATCGACAAATCAACCGGTGGTCTGAGTGAACTTTGGTCGCTGACCCGCTTTGATGGAGAGGAGTTGTCGGACTATGCCGAATCGATGATGTTCGCGGATACCCGCAAGGGTATAGTGATGCTTGGCGTGGTTTCACTGCTGTTGCTTACCGCATCCGCTATTGTCTATGCAGTGCTTGGTTATGGAACACTGTATATCTATTCCTGTGCGGTATTGGCTGCTTTGTCGATCCATGTCGTGCTCTCTGCCCACGCTGTTGCTGAGCCACGGGTTCTCTATCTGCTGGGGATCACCTTGCTGGTGGTGAATGGGGTGGCGTTTGTACTGCTGGCCCACTACAGCGGTACGTTTAATACCGCACTGGTTGCCAGCGTGGTATTTCTGTTTCTGGTCATGCCTCTGGTGCCTTGGGGCCTGCGTGAAGCGTTACTGATCGTTTCCCTCGTATATGGCCTGTTTACCCTTTCGACTTTGAGCGTACAGGGCCGTTTTGAGATGGAAACCCTGTTGATGCTGCAGTTTGCCATGCTGGGAGCGGGTATGACGACGCTGACCGTCATCGTGAGAAATATCCTGGTGCGCAGGGGTGATATCAAAACCCGATATGAACTTGGAAATGGCGCACAACCGAATGGCCCTGTTGTCCCTCAAAGACCCTTTGACCGGGGCTTGGAACCGGCGTTATCTGGATGAGAAATTTCCAGCCATACGTGCTGAATCGGTGCGTAATCAACAGCAATTGCACTTCGCATTGATCGATATCGATGATTTCAAGCGCTTGAATGATGGTCTCGGGCATGATTTCGGTGACCTGGTGCTGTGCCGTCTGGTAGCGGTTTATGAAGAGAGGCTGCCTGTCAATGACCATCTGGTGCGCATGGGGGGCGACGAGTTCCTGCTGATCCTGTCCGGTGCCGATCCCGTGGCTGTGGCCGAAGAGGGCGCCGCCGCACTGAGTATCGATCCCCAGTTGTCTGTGCGAAGCGGCGGTCTGCAGGTGAATGTCTCTGTCGGATTGGTTTCGATCCAGCCGGACTCGGAGCTCTCTTTGGACATGATCTATCGGCGGGCGGATCAGGCCCTTTACCAGGCCAAGCAGGCAAAAGGACGGGGAGACCGAGCCGGTCTGGTTGTAGAAGCGGTTGGGGGTTGAACCATGTTACTAGTCAGCGATTTTTTAGAGAAGGTTGCAAAACCCATGGGCAAGGCAGCCAAAGTCGGCCCCATTGGGCTGGATATCGGCATGGATTCAATCAACCTTTGTCAATTGAGGGCCTTGGCGAATAACCGCTATGCAGTCATTGCCAAGGCGTCGCTGCCATTCTCTGGTGGGCTCAGCGAATTGATACGCACGCCAAAAAGTCTCAAGAGGCTGTTGTCGACGGCGCTGAAAAAAAACGGTTTCATCGGTAAAAAGGTGGTTGCAGTCATGCCATCTGATAATTTGAAAATCACCCCGGTAACCTACAAATCCAATGTGCACAGTGTCGATGAGGAGATCCTCAAGATGCTGAGCAGCCGCTTGGAAGGGGATGTAGGCGAGTACCTGATCGATTATCTACCGGTGCGTTCCAATCCAGGAGAAGAGGAGCACCTGGTGCTGGCAGCTATTGCGCGGCGTGACGAGGTCATGAGTTATCTTCAGGCACTGAACGGTTCGGGGCTTTCAGTGGGTACCCTGGATATCGGGCCAGCTGCCCTGAGACGTCTGATTTGTTCGTTGTATGACGGTAAGGAAGCAGAGACGATCCTCGTCATCAATGCAGGAATCACCAGGAGTTATCTGACGATCATCTCGGGTCGCAGGCTGCTGTTTGATCAGCCGGTGTCCTTTGGCGAACAAATGTTGGTGGAAAGCCTTTCCAGTGCCCTGGAACTGCCCATGGATGTCTGTCGAGAACTGATGCTGCGGCATGGATTTAATAAAACAGACAGCCTTCAGTCACCGCTTGCCTCAATCAGTGACGGCGATATTTCCCAAACCCTTCTGGAGATCATTAAACCCAGTTTCATAAAGCTGATCGAGGAGGTCAACCGGGTGTTGATCTATACCGCTTCAGAAACCCATGGCAGTCCCAGTCAGCAGGATCTGTCTGCTTGGCAGCATTGCCCGCTGGTCTGGGGCAGATACGCTGTTGCGTGAATTGATCAATATCCCTCTGTCATCCAATCAACCCGGATTTAACGAGATTTATGAGGATCATTCCAGTGACGGTGAGAACTGGTCTGAGCGGATTCCGGAGCTTGCCGTTGCCACCGGTCTGGCCCTGCGGGGGATAGTCGCGAATGAATGAGATCGATCTGATACCCGGCGCCTATCGGAAACGCCTGCTTTTTACCCGCTGGATCAAAATATCTTTTATCGGCCTGATCATGCTTACGATGCTGATTGTCGGGGCTTTCCTGGTGCTGAGAAATGAAACTCAGCGGATTGATCTGCAATTGAAGCAACTACAGTCGCAAAAGGCGATTACTACTCAGCAAAGGAATGAACTGGAAAAACTCAATAGCCGTAAAAAGGATTTGGCCCAGCAGTTGGCCTTGCTGGCAGGGCTGCGCAGTGGATCTGCTGCCCAACAGATGTTTAGCACTATCGATAGAGCCCTGACTGCAAATGATGTCTGGTTTACCAATTGGAGTTTCCGTCGCGCCGGTACTGCTTCGGAGCAAACCCCGAATACAGTTAATACGGGTTACTTCATCGTCATCCAGAATACGGAAAAGAAGCTTGAAGAGACCTGGAAAATCGAGACTCACATGACGATACAGGGGCAGGCCCTGGACCATGCCGCGCTTTCAGGATTCGTTTCAAACCTGATAGACCAGCCCGAGATACAGCGCGTGCGTGTGGTGAAGACGGAACTGGTTAGGATGCAAAGCCATAAGCTGGTCAAGTTCAGTCTTGATATCGTCGTTGCAGATGGTGAGTACGGAGTGACTGGTTGATGCAGGATTATTTTGAAACTGCCGACCCCAAGTTGGTCGCTACGTTACTGGCCGCGTTGGTACTACTCATCAGCGCGGTTCAGGTCATCTATTTACTGTGGCCAGCAGATCAAGGATTTCAATGCGGTCGATAAAAGTCACAGTGTATTACAGGACGTGGTAAACAGCAGCGAAGGTCTTGATGAGCAGCTTGGTAAGGCGGACTCAGAGGTTCAAACACTGGCGCGGCAGCTACATGGCGATATGGCGGGGCTGCCGGCAAAACAGATGGAGTCTTACATCATCGGCCGTTTGCAGAAGGTCTCCTGGGACACGGGGGTTGAGCTGATCAGCGTCAAGCCCGGTGATGGCCAGAAGGTGCAGATGTTTCAGGAAAGTCTCTTTGAAGTAGAGCTGCATGCTGGGTATTTCGATTTTTTCAATTGGCTGCAGACTATTGGCCAGGAGCTGGGATTTATTGTGGTAAAAAAATATGACATCCAGCCCCAGGATAATGATTTATCCGACCCGAAATTGAAGATCGTCTTAACCATGGTCTCTTATCGGATGGTGAATTCATGAGCCGGCTGGTGCAGGTCCTGATCGGAATACTACTGCCAATCATGCTTTGTGTCAGTAGCATCGCTCGCGGTGATAGCTCCATGACCCTGGAGCATAATCCTTTTTCCAAGCCTGCGATGCTTGCACTACCCGTTGCAAGGCCTGCCAAACGTGAGGAAGTCGTTGAGCAGTCCTTCGAGCTGCAGCTCACTGCCACGTTGGTATCCGAGTTTGCACCGATGGTTATTGTAGAAGGCAAAATGCTGGGTATTGGCGATGAGATCGAGGGCTATCGTTTGCTGGCCGTGGATGAAGGTAGAGCAGTTTTTCAGAAGAACGCCAACGAACATACTTTTTCACTGGTTGGTAATGGAGTGGATGTTGAATAACACAGGTTTAAGCAGAATATTCGCCCATTCACTCAGGTTCTGGATGATTCTGCTGTTGACGCTGCTTGCCCTAACCGTTCAGGCAGAAAACAGAAGGATTTCTATCTCGCTTGAGGATGTCGAGATTCAAAAAGTCATGCGCATGCTGTCCAGGCAGCAACGGTTGAATATCTTTGTCTCGGAAGGCGTCGAAGGGAAGGTATCAATCAATCTCTACGATATGGATGTGATTGAAGCCGTCAAATCGATCAGCGCTGCAGCGGGTTATGCCGTTGAAGAACGAAATGGCAGTTATTTTATTGTCGAGCCTGATGAGGCTGGTAAATATAATCACTCAGGTTTGACCGAGGTGCGATCATACAAGATTCAATACACGCAACCCTCGCAGGTTGAAACCATCTTGAAGGATTATCTCTCCAGCTTTGGCCAGATAACCATCCTCGATGACCGGAGGTTGTTGATCGTCGAGGATAAACCCGCATATCTCGCCAAAATTGAATCGCTGCTAGCCGAGATCGATCGTGAACCAAAACAGATTCTGATCGAGGCGAAGATTCTCGAAGTGACCCTGACAGACAGTGAGTCCTTCGGACTGGATTGGAGTAAGTTCTTCACCAGTAGCGATGGGGAAGGGAGTTTCGGCATTCAGAACCTGGCCAGCCCCACGAGTCCCGGATTGTTTTTTCAGTATCTGAGCCCGGATTTTGAGATCGCCTTGAACGCACTGAAGGAGAGAGGCCGTCTGAGAACCCTGTCGACACCGAAATTGCTGGCCATGGAGGATCGGACGGCAGAGACAGTGGTCGGTACCCGATTGGGCTTCCGGGTTACCACCACTATCAATCAAGTGACCTCGGAGAGCATCGAATTTCTCGAAACCGGTATTATTCTCAAAGTAACGCCGTCCGTGGACCGGGAGGGAAAGATCCTCCTCGATATCCACCCTGAAGTGAGTGATGGGTCGGTTTCTGACGACGGCATTCCTTCCAAGACCACCACTCAGCTATCCACCCGTATGTTGGTGCCGGACGGGCAAACGGTCTTCCTTGGCGGGCTGATCAAACATAATACCAATGAAAGCCGCGAAGGAGTGCCCCTGCTGGGGGATCTGCCTGTTATGGGCGCGCTGTTCTCCAACCGCTCCAAGAGTCTGACGGCCACCGAGATCGTCGTCTTGATCACCCCCAAGGTCATCGATTTTCAAACTGGGCAGTGGAATAAAAGCAATGTTGAGAAGAGCGAGCGCTTGGAAAAATTGCTCGGCGATGAAAAGGCGCGGGCAGAACAGCGGATGAATAAAGTGATGAGTGCTGAGAATCCTGCAACCGATGGGTCTGATGAGAATCAGTCATCCAGACAGGACAGCACATGGATATTGGATCTGGATATTTAAGTTTGTTTATTGATGGGGTACAGATGAGTGACAACAACCTGGACTACAGAGCGTTATTTGAAGATAAGGCAACATTTGGCCCCGTCTTCTGGGTGCATACGATCACCGGCGTAGGACTGTTCTGTCTAGTCTTTTTTATTGGCTGGCTTGTCTTTGGCTATTTTTGGGCCTCTCTGGCATTGGGGCTGATTGGTCTGCTGACTCTGTTACAGAGGATGCGAAAGATGTCCATGCAACAAAACGCCAATCAGAAGTCAGCCCGCAAAGCGTGGGAAGAGGCTGAACAGCTGGGCTTGGATGGTGAGGTGTCTGATTCGATGGTTGAGGAAGCATTGCGAATGCTGGCCAATTCGGCTTCCAATCAATGCGCCAGGTAATCATTGGTGATGTCGGTCCAACAGCGCGACAATGTTTCCCATTCATAACCTTGGAATATTTCCTTAGCAGTAAAGAATGGATAAATTGGAAATGGATCAGCCTTTTTTGAACATGCGTTCCTTCTCCCGCTTCCAGTCCCGGTCCCGGTCATCAGCGCGTTTGTCATGTTGTTTTTTACCCTTGGCCAGGCCGATCTCCAGTTTGGCATAACCTTTCTTCCAGTACATGGCGGTGGGGACCAGGGTGTAGCCCTTGCGTTCCACCAGACCAATGAGTTTGTTCAACTCGCTGCGGTGCAGCAGCAGTTTCCGGGTTCGCGTGGCATCCGTGGTGATGTGAGTGGACGCCGTGGTAAGGGGTACGATATGAGCGCCAAACAGGAAGGCCTCATTATTCTTGATGGTGACATAGCTCTCTTTGATCTGGGCGCGGCCTTCACGCAGGCTTTTCACCTCCCAGCCCTGCAGGGCTATACCGGCCTCGAAGCGCTCCTCGATGAAGAAGTCGTGGCCGGCCTTCTTGTTCAGGGCGATGGTTGAACCGGGTGGTTTTTGCTTTTTTTGATTTCTTAGCCATTGGTGCATTCTAAACGGCACTGGATGCTGCGGCCAGCCTTGCCTTGTTATGTCGATTGAATTTACGCAGAATAGACAAGTTTTATAGGTCTGGTAGGGGATTCGAGATTAGATCATGACAGAAAAGAGATCCATCCATGGTCAGTGGTCTTCACGCCTGGTCTTTGTCCTGGCGGCTACAGGTTCCGCGGTTGGCCTGGGTAATATCTGGAAGTTTCCCTATATTGCTGGCGAGAATGGTGGTGGGGCCTTTGTTGTTGTCTATTTGATCTGTATCGCCGCGATCGGCATCCCTATCATGATGGCGGAGATCATGTTGGGGCGACGCGGACGTCAGAGCCCGATCAACACCATGACTAGCCTGGCGAAAGAAGAGCGCGCCAGCTCCGTTTGGTCCATCGTCGGCTGGAGTGGTGTGCTGGCCGGATTTTTCATCCTCTCTTATTACAGTGTGATCGCCGGTTGGGCCCTGGCCTATGTGCTGCGGTCGGCCGCCGGCGTCTTCAACGGCATCGATACCCAGGGGGTGCAGACCGTATTCAACGATCTGGTGGGTGATCCGGAACGCCTGCTGGCCTGGCACAGCCTGTTCATGCTGATGAGCATGGTGGTGGTGGCCCGTGGCGTGCGCGCCGGGCTGGAGAAGGCGGTTACCTATCTGATGCCGGCACTGTTCATACTGCTGATCGTGATGGTCGGATATGCGATGAACACGGGCTATTTCACCCAGGGTCTGGAGTTTCTGTTTCAGCCGGATTTCAATAAAGTTTTCTATCAATGTGAAATAGTGGCGGGTCAAAATCAGTGTGAATTGAGCGGCGCCCCGGTGCTGGTGGCGCTTGGCCATGCCTTCTTTACCCTCAGTCTCGGCATGGGCGCTATCATGGTCTATGGCTCCTACATGCCGAAGCAGACCTCCATTGCCCGCTCCGCCATTCTGATTGGCTTTCTCGATACTTTAGTGGCGCTGGTAGCGGGAATGGCGATCTTTCCGATCGTGTTTGCCAATGGGCTGGAACCTGGAGCCGGCCCTGGGTTGATCTTCCAGACGCTGCCCATTGCCTTCGGCGCCATGCCGGCGGGCCAGCTATTCGGCACCCTGTTTTTCGTGCTGCTGGTATTCGCCGCCTGGTCTTCGGCGATTTCTCTGATCGAGCCCGCAGTGGCCTGGCTGGTGGAAAACCGCAGCATGAGCCGCATCCGCGCCGCCGCCTGGATTGGCTTTACGACCTGGGTTCTGGGACTTGGCAGTATCTTTTCGTTCAATCTCTGGTCGGGCGAGGAGTACAAGCTGTTCGATATGACCTTCTTCGACCTGCTGGACTACCTGGCTGCCAACATCATGCTGCCGCTGGGTGGTGTGTTGATCGCCCTGTTTGCCGGCTGGGTGATGACCTCGCAGTCGAGCAGGGATGAATTCGCCATGGGCAAATTCAGCTATCATGCTGTGGCGGCTGTTGATACGATTCATTGCTCCGCTGGCGGTTGTACTGGTTTTCCTCAACGCCATAGGAATTATCTGACGGTGCCGATTGTCACAAAAAGCGCGCTGGTCCATCATTCGGCTGCGGAGATGTTCAATCTGGTGAGTGACTTTGAAGCCTACCCGGATTTCCTTCCCTGGTGCAGTGACAGTAAGCTGATCTCGCGCAGCGAAACAGAGATCTGCGGCGAACTTGAGGTCTCGCGGATCGGTATCAAACAACGCTTTTCCACCTGTAATACCCTGCTGGAAAATGAACGTATGGATATCGTCTTGAGGCACGGGCCGTTCAAAAAACTCGAAGGAGGATGGGTCTTTACCCCCCTCAAGGAGGATGCCAGTAAAGTGGAACTGGTGCTCGAATTTGAATTCGCCAATAGACTCATCGATACGGCCTTTGGCAAGGTTTTTAGACATATTGCCAACACCCTTGTGGAGGCGTTCGTTAAACGCGCGGATGAGGTTTACCGTGACTGAAACAAAGATTCGGGTCGAAGTGGCCTACGGCAGACTGGATGAGCAGGTTATCCTGGAACTGGATGCCGAACCCGGCATCACTGCCAGAGAGGCAGTGGAGCGCTCCGGGATCATACAGCGCTTCCCCGAGATCGATTTAACCAGCAACAAGATCGGTGTCTTTGGCAAGGCTTGTTAAGCCGGACGCCAAGCTCAACCCAGGTGACCGGGTAGAGATCTACCGACCGCTGATCGCCGACCCCAAGGAACAGCGCAAAAAACGCGCCGCCCAAGGCAAGCAGATGAAAAAGGGTGCTAAATGACCGGCTTCGCCGGGTTCAGGGATCCTGCCTAGGAGCCTGTCGGGTTTAGGCGATCGTCATGAGGGAAAGCCAGTTTGATGCAGATTTTTCGATCGTTTGAGGCGAATAGCCGTAGCTATTTAACGAAAAGGATTGGAAAATCTGGCCAAATTCGGCTTTTCCGCAATAGATCAGTCCTAAATCCGACAGACTCCTAGTCATCCAGATCAATCCCAATCACTCCCAGGGCCCGCTCGATAATACCCTTATCACCATCGTAGTCAGGCACGCTCACCACGATCTCTTTTTTGTCCTTCAACGTCTCGAGATTTTCTGCAGGCTGGATATCGCTCTGATAACTGAGCAGGGTGTCACCTTCGAAAAACAGCTTGAATTGCTTGATTTCAAGGGGCTCATTGCGCTTTTTCATGGTGAACAGATAATCCCAGCGGTCCTGGTGAAATACATCCACCAGTAACGGCGTGCCAAGCAGGAATCGGACCTGCCGTTTGGACATGCCGGTCTTGAGTTCCGCCACCATTTCCGGGGTGATGATATTGCCCTGCTGGATCTCGGGGGTGTGTACCACCGAAAAATTCTCTCCAGCTCGAACATCCGGCCAGGCCGATAGATGCGCCTGCAACAACGAAGATGAGAATCTTTTTTATTCTGAGTACAATCTGCGACATCTGGAAATTCTACCCTAATCAGCAGTGCTGCAACCAGGTTTTCCTGCATGGCTGCTTAACCATTCAAGGCGGAGAGCGCGGAATTGGATAATCAGGAGATCAGAAAGGCGGGGCTTAAAGTGACCCTGCCACGGGTGAAGATCCTTGAATTGCTCGAGAACAGTGTACAGCGGCACGTCAGTGCGGAAGACGTCTACAAGAAGTTGCTGGAGAAAGATGAGGAGATCGGGCTGGCCACCGTCTACCGGGTATTGACCCAGTTTGAGGCGGCCGGACTGGTCACCCGGCATAATTTCGAGGGCGGACATGCGGTATTCGAACTCGACCGGGGTGAGCATCACGACCATATCGTCTGTATGAACTGCGGTAAGGTTGAGGAGTTCATGGACGCGACCATCGAAAAGCGCCAGAAAGAGATTGCCGAAGCTCACGGTTTCGAGATGGATGACCACTCGCTGATCATCTATGGGCGCTGTAAGGATCCTAAATGCCCGGGAAGGGGCCAGGGCTGAACAGCAGTTAATCGGTGAGTGCCGCCATTTCGATCATTTCCGAGGCATGGGCCAGGGTCTGGTCGGTGATTTCCACGCCGCCCAGCATGCGAGCTATCTCGTTAACCCGCTCAGTTGCGTCCAGGGGGGTGATATGGGTGTGGGTTCGTCTGCCCTGAGTGCTTTTTCTGACCTGCAGATGATGCACGGCCTGAGCCGCCACCTGAGGCAGGTGGGTTACGCAGAGGATCTGCCTGCTATCACCCAGCTGGCGCAGCATCTGCCCGACGATCTCTGCAACCCCGCCGCCGATACCTACATCCACTTCATCGAACACCAGGGTTGGGGTCTTGCCATAACGGATCGTGGCCACCTGAATGGCCAGGCTGATGCGTGAGAGTTCACCGCCGGATGCCACCTTGCTCAGTGGTTGCATGGGCATGCCGGGGTTGGCAGAAACCAAAAACTCGACCCGTTCCAGACCGCCTTTGCCGGCATCCGCTTCTTCCAGAGGCTTCAGATCCACACCGAACATCCCGCCAGGCATGCCGAGCTGCTGCATGGCCTGACTGATTTCCTTGCTCAATCGCTGACCGGTCGTATGGCGCTTTTTACTAAGCTGGCGGGCCAGCTTGATAAACTCACTCCATTGCGTTGCGACCTGGTTTTCGAGCGCCTCCAATGTCTCATCGGCACTCTCCAACTGCGCCAGTTCCTGTTCGATTTGCCGCAGTCGATCAGGCAGTTCAAAAGCTTTGATACGGTATTTACGCGCCAGATCGTGAATCAGCTCAAGACGTTGTTCGACCTCTTGTAGACCGCTCGGATCGGATTCGAGCCCGGCAAGATAGTCGCGCAGGACCGACAGGGCCTCGTCGACCTGGATCAGGGCGTTATCCAGCATCTCTCTGGGTTCCGACAGCTGGTCATCCAGCGGTTCCAGGCTGCTGAGTTGCTCTTCGAGTTTCACCAACTGGCCTCGCACCGAGGGTTCGGCTTCATCCAGGTCATGCAGGATCTCTCCAGCACCGCTTTGCAGCTGTTCCAGATGGCTGAGGCGTTTGTGATCCTGGTTTAGTATCTCCAGCTCATCCAGGTGAAGATTCAGCGCAGTCAGCTCGCTGACCTGAAAGCGCAACAGATCGAGACGGGAGGCGCGCTCCGTCGCGGCGCTGCTCAGCGCCTCCAGTTGCTGCCGGTCTTTTTGATAGCGCTTGAAACTCGTCGCCACACGTTCCGCCAGGGCGCGATTGTCACCATAGGCATCCAGCAACTGACCTTGGTGCTGGCGGCTGAGCAGGGACTGGTGGGCGTGCTGGCCATGGATCTCCACCAGCATATTCCCCAACTCCTGGACCTGCTGCAGAGTCACAGGACGGCCATTGATGAAGGCCCGTGAACGTCCGACCCGGGACAGGACGCGGCGAATCAGGCAGTCATGGCCTTCATCCAGGGCCTGCTGTTCAAGCCAGTCCCGGGCATCCACGGCGTTTGCGATGTCGAAACCGGCAGTGACCTCTGCCCGATCCGCATCGTTGCGAATCATGTTGTTGTCCGCCCGGTCACCCAACGCCAGACCCAGGGCATCGATCAGGATCGATTTGCCCGCGCCGGTCTCGCCGGTCAGTACGCTCAGCCCAGGGCTGAGTTCCAGCTCCTGGGCGGAGACGATAGCCAGATCTCGAATAAGCAGCTGGGTCAACATCAGAAGCTAATACTCCATCAATCCAATTTTGACAGAGTATCTGGGTATTTGCCCCAGCCCAGTTTGGCGCGCAGGGTACTGTAATAGTCGTGGCCCTGGGGGTGAATCAGGCGCACCCGGTTTTCATCCTTGCGGATGCGGATGATCTCGCCCTCCATGACGGGCAGGGTTACCTGGCCGTCACAGGTCAGCTGCACCCCCTCCGCATGCCCTCTGGCCAGATGGATCTCGATCTCGCTTTCACCATCCACCACGATGGGGCGGTTACTCAGGGTATGCGGGCAGATGGGCACCAGCAGCAGCGCATTCAGGGAGGGATACATCAGTGGCCCGCCACCGGACAAGGCATAAGCAGTGGAGCCGGTGGGTGTGGAGACGATCAGGCCATCAGAGCGTTGGCTATTGACCAGCTGGCCATTGATGTAGGTCTCGAACTCGATCATCCGGGCGATGTTCCATTTGTGCAGTACGATGTCATTGAGGGCGCGAATGCCGCCGTTGGTCTTCGACTCATCACCCATGTTCAGGCGCAGCAGAAAGCGTTCTTCCTCTTCGTAGTGACCGGCCAGGATCTGATTCAGTCTGGGTCTGATCTCGGCCGGTGAGATATCAGTGAGAAAGCCAAGACGGCCCAGGTTTATGCCCAGCAGCGGGGTGTTATGCAGGGCCAGCGAGCGAGCGGAGTGCAGCATGGTGCCATCCCCACCCACCACGATGACCAGATCACTCTGAGCGGGCAGCTCTGTTTCGGAGGTGCTGGGTAGGGGGAGGTCTTTCAACAGCCGGCAGGTTGCCTCTTCCAGTAGTACATCCTTACCCAGTTCATGCAGATACTCGCACAACTGCCGAATGGTTTCCTTGACAGCAGGATCTCCGTGCTTGCCGATGAGGCCGATACGTTGAAAAGGCGTGGGCATTGATCAGGCTTCCGGCAGGCTCGTTTGATACAGTCGTGGTTGAATCGGTCTTGTCTGCGCAATTATGGGCAAAGCTGGCACTCCTTCAAGTTGTTTTTGCCCGGCTTGCTACAGGCAATTGTCAAATCAGTGACCGTTTGACAAGCTTAGCGAATTCAGCTGAGTGCAACAATGCAGATGAAGGCTTTTGGCCTGACTGCTGGAATTGTGGCGATTAGCCTGGTGTCCGGCCGTTCTTGGCAGCTTGACGGAATAGAGTCCAGTTGCTAATTTGCATCTATTGTCACTCTTCTTATGAGAGTGCTAAAAGCCAAATCACGGAGACGAGTTGTCCAGCAGCAAAAACATCAATGAAAACAAGGTCAGTGAACGGGCGCAGCACTTTCTCAAGGCGCTGATCGAACGCTACATCCGCGATGGTCAGCCGGTGGGCTCCCGCACCCTGGCCAAGGATGCCGGTCTGGAACTGAGCCCTGCCACCATCCGTAATGTAATGTCCGATCTTGAAGATCTCGGGCTGGTTTCGTCTCCGCATACCTCTGCAGGCCGCATTCCCACGGTCACTGGCTTTCGCATGTTCATCGATTCGCTGCTCACGGTAGAGGATCTGAAAGCACGGGAAGTGGAACGAATTCGCAGTAATCTGCTGCAAAGCTCCGATCCGGCGATGATACTGCATTCCGCATCCCAGCTGTTGTCCGGCGTCACCCACATGGCGGGTATAGTTACGGTACCCCGGCGCGAGCGTACCGCTTTTCGGCAGATTGAATATCTGCCGCTGTCCGGTCACCGGATATTGGCGATTCTGGTCACGGATGATGGTGAAGTGCACAACCGCATTCTGCATGCCCATCGTGACTTCACCCGGAATGAACTGGATCAGGCTGCCAATTTTCTCAATCACTCTTTTACCGGTCAGGACATGCACACCGTACGCCAGCGGGTATTGGAGGAGTTGAATGAAGCGCGACAGCATTTCGATCAAAGCATGACCCAGGCCCTGGAGATGGCGGGTGAAGTAGTGGATTTCAGTGATTCGAAGGAAGACTGTGTGATTGCCGGCCAGACCAATCTGATGGAATTTACCGACCTTGCCAGTCTTGAGCAGTTACGCAAACTGTTCGATGCGTTTACTGAAAAAAGGGAGATCCTGCACCTGCTCGACCAGTTTCAGCATGCCCAGGGTGTACAGATCTTCATCGGCGATGAATCAGGCTACCAATTGTTGAATGGCTGCTCGGTGGTGACTTCTCCCTACCATGTGAACGACCAGGTGGTTGGCATGCTTGGCGTCATCGGCCCGACCCGCATGCATTATGAGCGCGTCATCCCGGTTGTTGATGTCACTGCGAAAATTTTAAGTGCGGCCTTGAAAAACCAATAAACGTCCCCATCTGTGTCTGGATTCCGCCCCGCGGCGGTCGAGATCATTCGTTACAAACAATCTGAGGTCAAATAGTGATGGATAAGGATCAACCGGAACAGCCGGTAGAGCCCCAAGATGAGGTTGCTGAAAATGTAACCGTTGATGCCGCAGCTGAGGCGTCTACGGCAGACAATAAACAGGTCGACGCTGAGGATCTGACCCGACTCCTGGAAGATGCCAGAAATAAGGCGGATGAGCACTGGGATCAGCTGGTCAGGGCCAAGGCGGAGCTGGATAACCTGCGCAAGCGCACCCAGAGGGATCTCGAGAACGCGCATAAATTTGCTACAGAGAAGTTTTCCCAGGATCTGTTGCAGGTTTGGGACAGCCTCGAACTGGGTCATCAGGCGGCCCAGGATGAAAATGCTGATGTCGCCAAGCTGAGCGAAGGGACTGAACTGACCCTCAAGCTGCTCACCAGCGTGATGCAGAAAAACGGTATTGAACAGATCGATCCGATGGGCGAACCCTTCAATCCTGAGTTTCATCAGGCGATGTCGATGCAGGAGCGGGATGACGTGGAGCCCAACACCGTGGTAGCGGTGGTGCAGAAGGGTTATACCCTGAATGGCCGGCTGATGCGTCCCGCCATGGTGATGGTATCCAGGGCACCGCTGGCATCTGTCGACGAGCAGGCTTGAATTTTATACTTGCTGACCCCACGTCTAGAGCAGTTAGCAAGCATTACCACTTTATTTAGATAAGAATTCGGAGAACTCAAATCATGGGTAAGATCATCGGTATCGATCTGGGCACGACCAACTCCTGCGTGGCCATAATGGAAGGTGACAAGGCCAAGGTCATCGAGAACAGCGAGGGTGATCGCACAACCCCCTCGATCATCGCCTACGCCAGTGACGGGGAGGTCTTGGTTGGCCAGAGCGCCAAGCGGCAGGCAGTGACCAATCCTGACCACACCCTGTATGCCATCAAGCGCCTCATCGGCCGTAAGTTCAAGGACGAGGTGGTGCAGCGCGATGTGGACATGGTGCCCTACAAGATCGTCAAGGCAGACAATGGCGATGCCTGGGTCGAGGTAAACGGCAAGAAAATGGCGCCGCCGGAAATCGCCGCCAAGGTCCTGCAGAAGATGAAGAAAACGGCCGAGGACTATCTGGGTGAAACCGTGACCGAAGCGGTCATCACCGTACCGGCCTACTTCAATGACTCCCAGCGCCAGGCCACCAAGGATGCCGGACGCATCGCCGGCCTGGATGTGAAACGCATCATCAACGAACCAACAGCCGCGGCCCTGGCCTATGGCATGGATAAGAAACGCGGCGACCAGACGCTGGCGGTCTACGACCTGGGTGGCGGTACCTTCGACATCTCCATCATCGAGATTGCTGAGATTGATGGTGAGCATCAGTTCGAGGTGCTCTCCACCAATGGCGATACCTTCCTGGGTGGTGAAGACTTCGATATGCGCATCATCGATTTTCTGGTGGATGAGTTCAAAAAGGATCAGGGGGTCGACCTGCGCAATGACCCACTGGCCCTGCAGCGTCTGAAGGAAGGTGCGGAGAAGGCCAAGGTTGAGCTGTCTTCCAGCCAGCAGACCGATATCAATCTGCCCTACATTACAGCAGATCAGACCGGTCCGAAGCATCTGAACATCAAATTGACCCGGAGTAAGCTGGAGTCCCTGGTGGAAGATTTGGTAACCCGTACCATCGAGCCCTGCAAAATGGCACTCAAGGATGCGAATGTTTCGGCCTCCGACATCGATGAGGTGATCCTGGTGGGTGGTCAGAGCCGCATGCCTCAGGTTCAGGAGACGGTCAAGAATTTCTTTGGCAAGGAGCCCCGCAAGGACGTCAATCCGGATGAGGCGGTGGCCATCGGTGCCGCGATCCAGGGCGGTGTGCTGGGCGGTGAGGTTAAGGATGTACTGCTGCTCGACGTGACACCGCTTTCGCTGGGTATCGAGACCCTGGGTGGGGTGATGACCAAGCTGATCGAGAAGAACACTACCATACCTACCAGTGCATCCCAGGTTTTCTCTACCGCAGATGATAATCAGACTGCCGTCACCGTACATGTGTTGCAGGGCGAGCGCGAACAAGCCACTGCCAACAAGTCACTGGGCCGTTTTGATTTGACCGATATACCGCCGGCGCCACGCGGCGTGCCGCAGGTCGAGGTGAGCTTCGATATCGACGCCAATGGCATCATGCATGTCTCCGCCAAGGACAAGGCCACCGGTAAGGAACAGTCTATCGTGATCAAGGCCTCATCCGGGCTGAGCGATGATGAGGTCGATCGCATGGTGAAGGATGCTGAGGCCCATATTGAGGATGACAAGAAGTTCCATGAGCTGGTCAGCGTTCGCAACCATGCCGATACCCTGATCCACGCAACCAAAAAGTCCATGGTGGAGCTAGGTGAAGACAAGCTGGAGGCCGGTGAAAAAGAGGCCATCGAGAGCGCCATCAAGGACTTGGAAGAGGTTATGAAGAGCGACGACAAGGATGCCATCGAGGCCAAGACCAAGGTATTGACCGATGCCTCCGGGAAGATGGCCGAACGGCTTTATGCCCAACAGGGCGCGCCGCAGGGAGGCGGTGATGCGCCTGGAGGCGATGCTGGATCTCAGGATGGTGGCTCCAACGCCAAGTCTGATGACGATGTGGTCGATGCGGAATTCGAAGAAGTTCAGGACGACAAAAAGTAATCGGCTGGCAAGCTTGCATTGTCAGCTTGATCAGAAACGTGTGGGCATTCGCAGGCCCACACGTTTTCCTGTTTCTGGACATACAGGCGAGACCGGAGTCTGATGAGCGAAAATTCTGAACCCTTGTGAGAAGTGTGGGTTAACTAAAGAACTATGTCTAAACGCGATTTCTACGAAGTATTGGGCGTCAGCAAGAACGCCAGTGAGGCCGAGATCAAGAAGGCCTACCGGCGTCTTGCCATGAAGCATCACCCCGACCGGAATACCGGGGATAAGGCGGCAGATGCCGAGCAGAATTTCAAGGAGGCCAAGGTGGCCTATGAGATCCTCTCTGATGCGCAGAAACGGGCAGCCTACGATCAGTTTGGCCATGCCGGGGTCGACCCGAGCATGGGGGCTGGCGGACCGGGAGGATTCGGCGGCAACGCCAACTTTTCCGACATCTTTGGTGATGTGTTCGGCGACATCTTCGGTGGCGGCAGAGGCGGTGGTTCGCGAGTCAATCGTGGCTCTGACCTGCGTTACAACCTGCAACTCTCACTGGAAGATGCGGTAGCCGGCACTACTGTGAAGATTCGCGTGCCGACCCTGGTCAAATGCGACAGCTGCCATGGCTCGGGAGCCAAAAAGGGTACCAGCCCTAAAACTTGCGAAACCTGCGGCGGTCATGGACAGGTGCGTATGCAGCAGGGATTCTTTTCCGTCCAGCAGACCTGTCCGCGTTGTCAGGGCAAGGGTACGGTGATAGCCGACCCCTGTCCCAGCTGTCAGGGTCAGGGGCGGATTCAAGAGCACAAAACACTCTCGGTCAAGGTGCCGGCGGGAGTGGATACCGGCGACCGGATTCGTCTTGCCGGTGAAGGCGAGGCCGGAGAACACGGTGGTCCGGCTGGTGACCTCTATGTGCAGGTAGCTGTCCAACCGCATGAGATTTTCAGTCGCGAAGACAGCCATCTGTTCTGTGAGGTGCCTATCAGTTTCACTAAGGCTGCGCTGGGTGGGGAGCTTGAGGTACCGACTCTGGACGGCAAGGTCATGCTCAAGATCCCGGCCGGCACCCAGACCGGGCGTCTGTTCCGCATGCGCAGTAAGGGTGTAAAACCTGTCAGAGGCGGCCCAGTCGGCGACCTGATGTGCCGGGTGCTGGTGGAAACGCCGGTCAAGTTGACGTCTGAACAGGAGGATCTGCTGCGTAAACTCGACGACAGCATGCAGAAGGGCGGCGGCAAGCACAGTCCTCAATCGACAACCTGGGTGGATGGTGTCAAAAAGTTTTTCGAAGGCATGGGCTTTTGAGTAGTCTGCCGTTTAGCCCCCTCGAACTCACTCCAGTTGACTGATCTTTTGTGGTCGCCTACTTCAAATTATTGCTAGAAGCTAACAACACCGGGAGAGGGTTGAGATGACCAGAGTAGCCATTGTAGGTGCCGCAGGACGTATGGGCAGAGCCCTGATCAATGCGGTCCAGGAGTCGGAGAGCCTGAGCCTGGGGGCTGCCACTGAGCGGGCGGATAGTGATCTGATCGGTCAGGATGCTGGTCTCGTGGCGGGCATCGGCAAGCTGGATGTGTCGATCGTCGACCGCCTGGACAAGGTGTTGGACGATTTCGATGTGCTGATCGATTTTACTGTGCCAGAGGCCACCATGCTGCATATGGAGATCTGTAAGAGTGCGGGCAAGCAGATGGTCATAGGTACGACCGGGCTGAATGAGGTCGAGAAAAAGAACCTGGAAGACGTTACCCGGGAGATCGCCGTGGTGCTGGCGCCCAATATGAGTATCGGGGTGAATCTCTGCTTCAAGCTTTTGGATATTGCCGCCCGTGTGCTCGGGGATGAGGCGGATATCGAGATCATCGAGGCGCATCATCGCAACAAGGTAGATGCCCCGTCAGGCACAGCCCTGCAGATGGGCAAGGTGGTGGCGGCTGCCCTGGGCCGGGATCTGAATGAATGTGCGGTTTATGGCCGTGAAGGTCAGACCGGTCCCCGGGATGCCAAGACCATCGGATTCGAAACCATTCGCGCGGGGGATGTAGTGGGTGAGCATTCTGTGTGGTTCGCATTGGATGGCGAGCGCATAGAAATTGCCCATAAGGCGTCCAGCAGGATGAATTTTGCCCGTGGTGCGGTTCGCGCCGCCGCCTGGATTGCGGCAAGGGAAAACGGCCTGTTCGATATGCAGGATGTACTGGACCTGAAATGACCAGCATGCCTAGGGTCAACTCGTCATTGACTTGGGGCTCTGCCTGCCTCTATCTACTGCTCCTGCTGCTGGCAGGATGCAGCGGTGATTCTCAGGATTCGCCCGAGGCGCAAATCAAAGTGCTCCTCGATGCTGCTGAAACAGCGCTGGAAAGCCGCTCTCTGGGTGATTCCCTAGAACTCATTTCACCCGCTTACCGCGATGCAGAAGGCCGTGATCATCAGGCCATGAAAAGATTGCTGATGGGCTATTTTCTGCGCAACAAGTCGATCCATGTTCTAAAGCAGACACAGGAGATCTCACTGCTGAGCGACAATGCGGCCAGGGTCATTCTGTTTGCCGGGGTGGCGGGGAATCAGCCGGAGGTTATGGATTCCCTGGCTCAGTGGCGCGGTGACCTGATTCGCCTGCAGGCTGATCTGGTGCTGGAGGATGGTGACTGGCGTCTGGGTTCGGCCAGCTGGCGCCGCGCCAGCCAGGGCGACCTGCTCTAGCCCGTCCAACTGCGGAGATAATGAGGTTGGCCCGGTTCCTGCATTTTGTCTGTCAATTCAGCCGATAAAAGGAAGGTTCAGGTATGTCTCAGTTACCGATTGTTCCCCCAGCCCCGACCGCCAAAGCACCCGCGCACTCGGTTACGGCAGCAGAGACCCGACAAACGCTCGATTCCGGCGAACCCGCTGAGAGCAGCGCTTTCACGGCAACCATGCAGGAAATGATGGAAACAACGGAGAGTACAGCTCTCCCGGGATTGGCCTGGGGTATTGACTTGCCAATGGAACAGCTGATGAATGCATCCCAGCTGCTGAACGGCAGTGTCATGCCGGGTCAGTCCGCGCCGGGCGGCAGTTCCTTGCCGTTCCAAGTCACGGACAGCCTGTCCGCGCAATCAGCCATGCTCAAACCAGGTGTCCTGCCGGAATTCCAATCAGACCTGCTGATGGAAAAGTTTCTCGGCCAGGTTGATCGAAGTTCCGTCCTGACAGCGATCAATCCATCCGCTGATGGCATGCTTGAGGGCTTCGATTTGCGTGGCGCGGGCGAGCAGACCACCAGATTGGCCTGACGGGCCTGCAGGGACTGGGTAGCGCTCAGTCTGGACGATCAGCTCAGTTGTCCCTGTCAGTCGATGTGCCAGTTGCTCAGCCAGGTTGGGACAAGGCCATCGGGGAAAGAATTCAGTGGATGATCGGGCGCGAGATCCAAAACGCCGAGATCAAACTGACACCACCCAATCTGGGTCCGCTGGAGATTCGCATCTCGGTCCAGAATGACCAGGCCAGCGTCAGTTTTATCGCCGCACAATCACTCACCCGTGAAGCGCTCGAGGCGGCCATCCCCCGCTTGCGGGAGATGTTTGGTGAGGCCAATCTGAATCTGGTCGATGTTGGCGTTGGTCAAGGCGATGGCTCAGACTCGAAATCAGACGGCATGCCAGGTCGTGACGGTGGGGAGCCTGCGAACTCAGGGATGCGGGAATCAAACTTATCCAACCCCCAGGATGCTATGCTGAGCCGTTATGCCAGCGATGGAATTGTGGATGATTATGCTTAACAGCCGTCAGCAAGACCGCAAGTCGCACAGAGTGTCTCTGCAACGCAGGCACTTCCATCATTGCTGAGCCTATGCCCAGCAAGACCTTCAGTACTGTCAACAGACAGGGATGTATAAGCCACAGATTCACAGATCTGGATAAAAGTGTTTCAAAGCGGAGTTGAGTAGGCGAAAATAGTCCTCTGTGTTTGGGCATGATGAGGCGCTCGATGCGTATCATAAAACTTCTTTTTATACTTATTATCATGATGTTAGGTGCCGTTTTCGCGGTGCTGAATGCAGACCCGGTTGTCTTCAACTACTATTTTGGCAGCCGGCCGCTGCCCTTGTCTTTGATAATGACCTGCGCCCTTGGGGCGGGTATTGTGATTGGCATCCTGTCTAGTATCGGCCTGGTGTTGGGCCTGAAGCGAGAAATTGCCAGTTTAAAGCAGCGCGCCAGACTGGCGAATGAAGAGGTCAGGAATCTGCGTAATTTGCCACTGCAAGACAAATGAGCCAGGGAAGCTGCCAGCAAAAAACATGAAGCGGCAACTGGTTGCGGTTCGTTCCAATGATTGAGTTTCTATTGCTTCTGCTTCCCGTGGCCGCCGCATCCGGCTGGCTGGCAGCCAGTCGTGGGCATGCCAATAACGAGCAGAAACATCAGCAAGACATCTCCCCGGCCTATTTTCGAGGCCTCAATTATCTGTTGAACGAACAGCCGGACAAGGCAATCGATATTTTTATCAAGCTGCTCGAGGTCGACAGCGATACCGTCGAGACACATCTTGCCCTGGGAAGTCTTTTTCGCCGTCGCGGGGAGGTGGATCGGGCGATACGCATCCATCAGAATCTAATTGCGCGGCCTTCGCTCAATCGTGAACATCGGGCGCAGGCGCTGCTTGAGCTGGGACAGGATTACATGCGCGCCGGCCTGTTCGATAGAGCAGAAAATCTCTTCATGGAATTGACTGAAACCAAACTCTATAACGAACAGGCGCTGACCAACTTACTGGAAATCTATCAACAGGAGAAGGATTGGGAACGCTGTCTCGAGACGGCTGAGCAGCTTGCCGCAAGCGATGGTCCGCCTCTGAAGATGCTGACTGCGCATTTTTATTGTGAGCTTGCGCAACGCGAGTTAAAACTTGGGAATACGGATAAGGCTGAAAAATATATCAAAAAAGCCCATTCTGCTGACCGCAATAGTGTCAGAGCAACGATCCTTCAGGGTGATATGGAGAAACGCCGTGAGGACTGTGTGGCGGCCATCAAGAGCTACAAAAAAGTTGAGGAGCAGGATGCCGCCTTTATTCCGGAGATTCTGCCCAGGCTTCTCAGCTGTAAATATACCTTGGGCAGACGCGCTGAACTCGAGGAATATCTCCGCTCCCTCTACGCCCGTTACCGGAACTCCGAAGTCATGCTGGCGTTGACCGATATCATCATTGAAGAGGAAGGGGAGCAGGCGGCGGTTGACTTCGTTTTAAAACATTTGGCTGGCGAGCCCGATCTGAAGGTCCTGCAAAGACTCATCAAACTGAATCTCAACAGAGAAGACCAGCATCCTAAGGAAACCCTCGAGGTGTTGAAATATGTAGTGGAGAACCTGATCGCCAGCCAGCCGGCTTACCAGTGCGAACAATGTGGCTTCGGTGCAAAAAAGCTCCACTGGCATTGTCCAAGCTGCAAGAGCTGGAGCAGTATCAAGCCGTTGCAGGGGTTGGGGTGTCAGGTAGATGCAAAAATGTCCAAAATATGAACTGCAGATTAGTAACAGGAGACAGCATTAGTGAGCGAAGTAAATCCACGGATCATTGTCGCACTCGATTATCCCGATTCTAATCAGGCACTGGCATTGGTGGATCAGTTGGAGCCTGCTTTATGCCGACTCAAAGTGGGCAAAGAGATGTTTACCCGAACGGGACCAGGTTTTATTGAACAACTATCGGGGCGCGGTTTTGAGATCTTTCTCGATCTCAAGTTTCATGACATTCCGAATACCGTCGCAGCGGCCTGTGATGCGGCGGCGGACCTGGGGGTCTGGATGATGAACCTGCATGCTTCCGGCGGGCGGCGTATGATGGAGGCTGCCAGAGATCGATTGGAACAGCGCTCCGAGCGTCCCCTTGTGGTGGCGGTGACGATACTGACCAGTCTTTCTGCAGAAGACATTGCCGAGATTGGCTATCGTGGTGAACCGGCGGATAATGTCAGGCGGCTGGCAGAACTGGCCAGCCAGTCAGGCATGGATGGCGTGGTCTGCTCACCCCGGGAGGCGGCAGATCTCAGGGCAAGGATCGGCGCGGATTTTCTGCTGGTGACGCCGGGTGTCAGACCCAAAGATGCAGCCGCGGATGATCAGCGCCGGGTGATGACACCGGCAGATGCAATACGAGCTGGCGCCAGTCATCTGGTGATTGGCCGACCCATTACCGGTGCAAGCGAGCCCATTGAGGCCCTCAGGCGGATCAGCCGGGAGATTGTCGGGCTGAACTGATGTCTGTTTGATCTGGCATAGAGCCCGGATGATACTAAGCGAAAGTGTTTTCAGAGAATAAGTGATAAAACCTTAAAGGAGTAGCGATGAATAGCAAAATTCGAAAGGCTGTCTTTCCGGTAGCTGGATTAGGGACAAGATTTTTACCTGCCACAAAAGCCAATCCCAAAGAGATGCTGCCAATCGTGGACAAGCCCTTGATCCAATATGCCGCTGAAGAGGCCGAGGCAGCTGGAGTAGATTCACTGATATTTGTCACCGGGCGCAACAAACGCTCGATACCTGACCACTTCGATAAGGCCTATGAGTTGGAGAGCGAACTCAAGGAGGCGGGCAAGGTTGATCTGCTGAAAAAGGTCCAGAATGTCCTTCCGGAAAATGTCTCCTGTGTCTACCTGCGTCAATCTGAAGCACTGGGGTTGGGGCATGCGGTGCTTTGCGCTGAACCTGTGGTGGGCAATGAACCCTTTGCGGTTATCCTCGCGGATGACTTGATTCGTGGAGAAGGTGGGCAGGGCGCCATCTCCCAGATGGCGGAAATCTATGATAAATACCAGTGCAGTGTGGTGCTCGTGGAAGAGGTGCCCCGTGACGAAACCCAGAAATACGGGATCGTTGAGGTCGAAGAGGATGATGGCGAGACCGCCCTGATCAGCTCTATCGTGGAAAAACCAAAACCTGAAGATGCCCCATCCAATCTGGCTGTGGTGGGCCGATATATCCTGACGCCACGCATCTTTGAGCTGATAAAAAAGACCGGACGGGGCGCGGGTGGCGAAATACAGCTGACTGACGCCATTGCCGAACTGTTGAAGTTTGAAAAGGTAAGAGCCTACCGGGTCAAAGGCAAACGTTATGACTGTGGTAACAAACATGGTTACCTGGAAGCCACGGTTGAATATGCACTTGCACACCCAGAACTCGGCGAGGATTTCTGTAAATATCTGCAAGGATTGGACTGCTCAACCCTTGTGAACACTGATTAATGCCTTGATACACCGTTCTCAATAGCTGGAAATAGAGGAATCGTGCAGGGATGCGCGATTCAGGCAGCTCGAGGTAATAATGCTACTTTTCTGTTGCTTAAGTCTCCCGGCCTGATCCACTTTTACCGGGGGCAATGCACCTGAAGATGACCTGCCATTGAATTACCCTGTGTCTCATTCAGCCATCCATCGTTCCCGATATCAGATACCAATGAACCATAGAATTCACAAGAGTGCCTGGATGCCGGAGGCTCTACCTGAACGATGGATCCATATGGTGGTAGATCTGCACCGGGAGCATGCGACCGAGAGTGGTTGTCGAGGGGGGCACAGAGCAGCACCCAGACAGAATTGGAATTTGATCTAGAACAGATACAAGACCAAGTCGGGATGGTTAAAATCCAATGCTCCTTCAGGTGAAGATTCTATGAAATCATACCTCTATGCTTTTTTGTTTTTGGTTCTCTGTGTCTGGCAGACAGTGGGATTTGCTGTCGGTGATGCACAACTGGAAAGCATCAGAAAATTGGGAGAACTCAACGGTATTGCCCTCCACTGCAAGGCACTCGCCGAGACGCAGAGAATGAAAAAAGCCCTGGTGTTGAACCTGCCAAAGAGGAGGCAGCTGGGGGAGCTGTTCGATCAAGAGACAAACCGGTCTTTTTTGGATTTTATCAATAATCGGGCCGCATGCCCCTCCTTGGGAGCTTTTACTCAACAGGTCGATGCAGCGATCAGCGATCTGGAAAGGGTTTTCAGCAAACAATGAGCGGGTATAGCCAGGTGGAGTTGTCTGTGAGTTCCACGCGTTTACTACTGATGCTGTTGGCATGTTGTTTTTGCCTTACTCATGTACAGGCGGCGGATAGTTTCAAGGTAGTGGTAAGCATTAAACCCATTCACTCGATCCTGGCCGGTTTGATGGAGGGTACGGAAGGACCTGAGCTGCTGATTGGTGATGGTCAAATACCTTATGAATTCGAGTTGACCAGGCAGCAGAGAGCAAGTCTGGATAATGCTGATCTGCTGATCTGGGTGGGGCCTGAACTGGAGGGTTCTCTGCAGCAACCCGTCAGTGAACTCAGTTCGCAGGTTCAAGTGGTTGAATTGTTATCCAGCTCATCGATGAAATTGCTTCCCTCCAGGTTCGATGAGAATCGGCGTGATCCATTCTTCTGGATGGATAATCGTAATATGATTCTTCTGCTGAATGATCTGGCCCGCCTGCTGCAACAGTCAGACCCTGCGCGAGCGCATCTCTATCTACGCAACAGACGCAATGTGATGCAACGCCTTGCCCGGGTCGATCGGGAGTTGGAATATGGCTATCGGGGACTCAAGGCCGGCTTGAGTGTGCAGTTCTACGATATGTTGCAATATTTCGAACAGGCCTATGCACTGACGGTGCTGGATACCATCTCAGGGTCTCCACGACATCAGGTTGATACTAGGTCACTGTTGAAGGTTCGCGAACGTATCAATAATGGTGACGCGGTCTGTCTGTTGACGGATGTAAGCATGCCCATGCAGCATCGGGCGCTGCTTACTGAGGGCCTGCAGGTCAACCTGGGCGAGTTGGATATTCTGGGCAGACGTTGGTCTGCGGGTCCGGATCTCTATTTCAAGCTGATGCAGCATAATACGGATACCATCAAACGTTGCCTGAATGTCGACATGCAAGCAGCAGAACAGGCGCGGTTGCTTGTTGAGCAGCAATATATCCCTGAATCTGACGGTATTGGGCATGGCCGTTTTATGCTCACTGATCATTATGGTCGTCTGGTGACGGAAGAGACCATGCGGGGTAAATACCAACTGCTCTACTTCGGATATACCTACTGTCCGGACATCTGCCCCAATACTCTGCAGATCGTTTCATTGGCGTTGGACCAACTGGCAGACAAGGCGGGACAAATACAGCCTTATTTCATTACCGTTGATCCAGAACGGGATACGGTGCAGGTGATGCGCAACTATGTTGACTATTTCGATCCGCGGATGATCGGGCTGACCGGTTCAAAATCGATGATCGAAAATGTGGCGGCGCTGTATAAAGCAAAGTATGAAAAGGTTAAAGCGGAAGGGGATGACCCGGAGCTTTATTTGATGGATCACTCTGCCAGCCTCTATCTGCTGGCGCCGGATGGTAGTTTTATCAGTAAATTTGCCTATGGGCTCTCCGCTGAACAACTCGCCCAGGAATTAGTAAAAATTCTTCGATAACAAGCAACTGGCGTGGTTTACCTCTCAAGATCCTGGATTATTCCATGTTCGGGAACACTGCTTGAGTCCAGTCTATGCAGGTCACCAAGATAAAAGTGTGGGATTTGACGCAGATCAATGTGTCAAATGACCTATTTCAGGACTATTCTTCGCTATACGTATTGTCATGGACATTCCGTAATCCTATTAACCTTGGGGGAAGAGGAAACATGCTCAACAGTTTTAAAAGTGTATCTGCATTGGCGATGGGGTTGGGTCTAGGCCTTGGCATGGCATCCAATGCCTGGTCTCAGTCAACACTGGAAGAGGTCATGAAGGAGCGTGGCCTGACCCAAAAGGATCTGCTGGCCGCGGCCAAGACCTACACGCCAACCGGTGGCCGTGACGAGTATCTGGCTTTCAGTTCAGGCGGGCAGAGTGGACATGTCATTGTCTATGGTATTCCGTCAATGCGTATCCTGAAATACATCGGCGTCTTTACCCCGGAGCCCTGGCAAGGCTATGGCTTTGATGATGAATCAAAGGCGGTATTGGCCGGTGGGCGAATTCAGGGCAAGGACATTACCTTTGGCGACACGCATCACCCGGCATTCTCTGAAAAAGCGGGTGAGTATGATGGCCGCTTTCTGTTTATCAATGACAAGGCCAACCCCAGACTTGCAGTGATCGATCTGCACGATTTCGAGACCAAGCAGATCGTTGCCAACCCGTTCTTCAAATCCGAGCATGGCGGGGCCTTTGTCACCCCGAATACGGAATATGTGATGGAGTCGACCCAGTATGCCGCTCCGTTTAGTGATGAGTTCGTGCCGTTGGAAGAGTTTAACGAGAAATATCGCGGCGGGCTGACCTACTGGAAGTTCGATAATGAGAAAGGCCGTCTGGATCTGGCCAACTCCATAACCTTTGAGCTACCGCCTTACAGCCAGGATCTCTCCGATGCGGGTAAAGGAGCATCCGATGGCTGGGGTTTCACCAACTCTTTCTGTTCCGAACGTTATGTGGGTGGCATCGAGCGGGGTCGTCCTCCCTTCGAGGCCGGTTGTTCGCAAAAGGATACCGACTTTCTGCATGTGACCAACTGGAAGAAAGCCGAAGAGCTGGTCAAGGCCGGCAAGGTAAAGAAAGAAAAGGGCATGTATCTGATCGGTATGGAACAGGCCGTCAAAGAGGGGCTGCTCTATCTGATTCCCGAGCCTAAGAGCCCGCATGGTGTGGACGTGAGCCCGGACGGCACCCACATCATTATCTCCGGCAAGCTCGACAGCCATGCCTGGGTCTACAGCTGGGAAAAGATACGAAAAGGCGATCAAGGACAAGAAATTTGAGGGCAAGGACCCCTATGGAATACCGATCATCGCCATGAAAGACGCATTGCATACCCAGGTGCAAGTAGGTCTTGGTCCGTTGCACACCCAGTACGATGCGAAAAAATGCGTGGTCTACACCTCGATCTACGTTGATTCAATGGTTACCAAGTGGGATTACTGTGAAGGCAAGGTGCTGGATCAACTGCATATCCATTACAACATCGGTCATCTGGTTGCTATGGAAGGTGATTCCGTCACGCCCGGATGGGAAATATCTGGTCGCCCTTAACAAACTGGCCATCGATCGTTTCAATCCGGTGGGTCCGCTGCATCCGCAGAACCATCAGCTCATCGATATCAGCGGTGACAAGATGCAACTGCTCTACGATATGCCGCTGCCGCTGGGCGAACCTCACTATGTAGTGGCGATCAAGGCCGATAAGCTGAAACCGGCAGTGCGTTACAAATCAGGTTGGGACAGTCGTTCCGACAGCAAGTCACCTTGGAAGACCCGCGCCGGACGGGAAAAGGTCGTGCGTGAAGATGGTGTGGTTCATGTCTATGGCACTCTGATTCGCTCGCATATCACACCAGAGATCATCGAGGTCGAGGAGGGTGAGACTGTCTCCATCCATCTCACCAACCTGGAGCGCGCCGAGGACGAAACCCATGGCTTTGCCATGTATGGTCAGAATGTCCAGCTGTCTGTGGAGCCGGGCAAGACGGTCTCCGCGACCTTCAAGGCCGACAAGGCCGGTGTCTATCCCTACTACTGCACCGAGTTCTGTTCCGCGCTGCATCTGGAGATGCAGGGCTATCTGCTGGTCAAACCAAAAGGCTATCAGGCCAAGGCCGGTGACATCCAGGAAGGTACCAAGTACACCAAGGCCGATTATGACAAACAGGTGAAGACCAATGTCGACACTCAGGCGGTCATCGACTCGGTGGTGGGCTTTATCACCAGTCATAATTACAAGGACTTCCCGGAAGTGGTTGCCTTGGTCGAAGACGCAACCGATCAACTCGGCTTCGCGGAAGAGGCAAAGAAGAAATCAGAGGAGTTCGCTGCCAAGAGTGACTATCAGGATGCCACGCTCTGGGCCGGGCAGTGGTGGCAGTATCAGGTCAAGACTGCAGATCTGGGTTTGCGTGCCAAGACCTTCCTTGAGGAGCATGGCGCTAAGAAGCTTAAGTAAAACGTTTACTGTCTAAGCATTAACGAATGGGGGCCGCAATGGCCCCCTTTGCAGTAATACCTGTTAAATCGCAAGGGTATGGAGTTAATCTATATCAAGGCCAGTCTGCTTGATCAGTGAAAAAGTATGGGGCTGATACTGTAATCAATCCATCAATGGGCTGAGCTGAGGTGGGCCGGCCATCATTGGATATCGAGGTAAATTAACCATGAACAAGTCCAAATTTCTCACCATCACCGCCATTGCCGCGTTTCTCTCATCTGGAATGCTGGCTAATACTGTCGCGGCGGATGGCGCTGCGTTGTATAAATCCAAGACCTGCTGGTCCTGCCATGGCAAAGATGCAAAAACACCGATCATGCCGGTCTATCCAAAGCTGGCTGGGCAGAATGCCGATTATGCCTACAATCAGATGAAGGACATCAAATCGGGTGCGCGCAACAATGGACAGGCTGCGGCCATGAAAGGTGTCATGGGTCTGGTTTCGGATGAGGAGATGCGGGCCATTGCCGATTGGCTGAGCAGCCAATAGTTTTCATGTAATGAGAATATGCAGCATATTTGCACATCGCTGATGCCACATTATCTCTGATTGATGTGTATCAAAGAATGCTAATATTTCGCATGACACACTGCTTTACAAATATGGGTAAATCATCCAAACATTGCGAAAACCGGCCAGCCGAGTCTGGCGAAACTTGAATGAATCTGTGTTTCCTTTCCGGGAGGCAGGAGAGCTAAGAAATGAACGTATTACCAGTGGTAAAGATCCTTACGGCAGCTGTGGGCTTGGTTGTCTTGAGCAGCAGCTACGCTGGCTGGAACGAGGCCGGCGGCGAGAAAGATGAGGCAATGGTGCTGGAGCCAGACAAGGAGAGGGGCATTGCCGTCTACGAGGTCTGTTCCGCCTGCCACCTGCTCGAGGGCTGGGGTTTGAAAGACGGGACCTTCCCACAGTTGGCAGGCCAGCATCGTTCAGTTCTGATCAAGCAATTGTCTGATATACGAGCGCAGAACCGGGACAACCCGACCATGTATCCCTTCGCCCTGGACGATCAGATCATGGCCGCTTCGGGGTACAAACATGATGAAATCAAGCCGGCTCAGTTGGTGGCTGATGTGACTGATTACATCTCGAAGCTGCCAATGAATCCTGATCCTGGATTAGGTCTCTGGGATAAGGGCACCCCTGAATTTGCTCAGGGTGAGAAGCTTTACAAGGACAATTGCGTTGAATGCCATGGTGAGAATGGCGAGGGCAGCGAAGAGAAGTTCTATCCCAAGATCCATGGTCAGCACTATGCCTATATGCTGCGCCAGTTTGAGTGGATTCGAGACGGCAAGCGGCGCAATGCCAATCCCGATATGGTGAAACAGATCAAGGGCTTCACTGACAAAGACATGCAGATGGTTATCAATTGGGTCTCCCGGGCGCCTATACCGAAAGAGAAACTGGCGCCATCGAAAGACTGGATCAATCCTGATTACGATTAAAGCTTATCCCGGATGCTGATGGTCCCATCAGCATCCGCACATACAGCGGAAGAAGCCTGGCAAACCACTGTCTGTCGAGCTTCTTCTCAGGTAGTCATGGCTATTTTTTCCCAATCCCGGCTACTGATGGCTGTCAGTCTCCAGTAGCTGAAATCAAAAGAGTAAAGATATGCAATCCAAGCAAACCATTCAAGTGGCGCTTCTTACTCTTGTAGCGTTAGGACTACTAACGGCCATCTTTTATTCACCGATCTGGTGGGTCTCACTCACCGCACCCAACTATCCTGAAGAGTCATTCCCGGATGGCGTGCGCATCCATTTTCACATGAACGGTGTCTTCAATGGCTGTAAAAAACAACAAAAAGCGGAGATCGTGGAAGAAGAGGCGCTGGATTGCGTACATGAAATGGATACCATCAACCACTATGTCGGCATGTATCCGATTGCCGCTGGTGGTCCCATTGAGCGGGGTTTCGGCCAGTTTCTGGTGGCCTATCTGGGGGTCATGCTGCTGGGCTTCATGAGTGTCAAGCCAAAAATTCGCATGGCAATCATCGGTATTGGTTTTGCTGGCATTGCCATTTGGATGGCGCTCACTTTGTACGGCGAGAATGGCTTTAACCTGCAAAATGACCGGTTATGTCAGCGCCCTGGTGACCTCATTGGATCAGGAGGCGAGTGGTGAATCCTCGGCAAGCGATGAAATTGTTATTGGTGGAATCACCGGTGTCTTGAAAAAATCACTGGAGGACTCTGGAGTCAAGGTTGAGTTGCCTTCAGAGATCGAAAGAAGAAAGCGTGGCGAGCAGAATAGCGACAAAGAACATCTGATCGAAGCAGTTAAGGGCGACTTATGATATCGATGCGGCAAAATCTTCGGACTTGGCTTCCTGGAACGGCAGTGCCTTTCAGGTCATGTCCTGGCACTACGCCAAGAGCCTCGGTCGTTATTTCAACAATCAGGCAGAGATCCTGCCCATGGTCGCCAATCTGCAACTGGCCATTCACATCGTTTTCGCGGGACTCATAGGCTCGATGTTGCTGCTGTTGTTTGGCGCGCGGAAAAATGGGGGGCTGCTCTATTGGCTGCTGGTGTTGGTGCCGATGGGCCTGCCGCTGTTTTTTATCATCGATTACTCCGCCTGGCTCTGGTGGTATGGCCACACCCTTAACGATATGGGCGCCTTCTCGGTCAAACCCTTTATGCCGACAGTATTCGGAGATGGTAAAGTGGCGCAATTCACCACCCACTCATACCCAACTACAGGATTTGGTCTGATGTTGGTTTTCTCACTGGTGCTGGCGGTGGCTGCGTTGATTCGTGTCAAACAGTTCAAGCAGGTCAGTTAAAATCTATTGATGAGTCGGTTTCCGCTATTTGTTAAGCATCGATTCTTCCGCGGCTGCGGTTATTTCTCCGCACTCCTGTTGCTGTCTGTCTCTGTACTCGTTGCAGGTGAATATCCGTCTTTTCAGGCCTTGGTGGATGCGGCGGATCCAACGGGCAGATTGACGCCGGCTCCAGGCATCTACGCAGGACCGGTAGTCATCGACAGCCCGATGACCATTGACGGGCAGGGCAAGGTGATCATCGATGCCGGTGGCAAGGGTTCGGTCATTACACTTGATACGGATGGCGCCACCTTGATGAATCTGCAACTGAGGAACTCCGGGGACTCGCACAATGATCTGGATTCCGGCATTCAGGTGCGCGGCAATTTCAATGTCATCAAGGACAATGTCATCACCGATTCCCTGTTTGGCGTCGACCTGCAGCAATCGTCCAACAATATCATTAAGCGCAACCGGATCTCATCGAAAGCTGTTGAGCTGGGCATGCGCGGTGACGCAATCCGCCTCTGGTACAGCTTCAACAACAAGATCACCGACAATAGCATCCGCAATTCCCGGGACACCGTGGTCTGGTACTCCCGGGACAATCTGATTGCCCGCAATGATGCCCGGAATGGCCGTTACTCGCTGCACTTCATGTATTCCCAAGCCAATCAGGTTGTCGATAACCACTATGAAGACAATTCGGTGGGTATCTTTCTGATGTACAGCGATGGTGTGACCTTAAAGAACAATTATATAGCCCATGCCACAGGCGCCACGGGTATGGGTATAGGTTTTAAAGAGACCTCCGACGTGGATGTGATCGGCAATCAGATCCTCTACTGCGGCACCGGCCTCTATCTGGATGTTTCACCCTATCAACCCGATACCACCAACCGTATCCGGGATAACCTGATTGCCTACAGCGGCATTGGTGTGCTGTTTTTGAATGACTGGACCGGCAACCAGATCGAAGGTAATCGGTTCATCGGCAATATCACCCAGGTCGCTGTTTCCGGTGGCGGTAAGACCGCCAACCGGAATCACTGGCTGGGCAATTTCTGGGACGACTATGCAGGCTTCGATCAAAACCGGGATGATATCGGCGATACGGCCTACGAACTCTACAGCTATGCAGACCGGATCTGGATGGATGTTCCATCCGCGCGCTTTTTCAAGGGCTCCCCGGTGCTCGAAGTGATGGATTTTCTGGAACGCCTGGCGCCCTTCTACCGAGCCCAATATGCTGGTGCGGGACGAAAAACCGCTGATGGCAGCTGGAATCAAAAGTGGAGAATTGGAATTGCTGCAGTCACAGGACGCGGCTGCGCAGGGGCTGACCCGTGAAGGACATAAGGCAGAGGCAGAGCAGGGACCTGATTCCTTCGATGCATACAAGGCACTACGTGAATCTTTGGGGCGTTAGTCTCGGATATGAGCTGCTATGACAGATAAAAAACCGACCAGCAAAGGCAGGAAAACGCTTACGCCGCGTCGCAGGGAGCAGAGTCGGCGTGAATTTCTGCGTTCCACGGCGTTGACTGTTGGCGTCGTCACCGCCTCGCTGATGGGCGTCGTACCGCTGGTCAGGGGTACCTCGATCCGACTGCGTCCCCCAGGCGCCTTGAAGACACCGGATGATGAACAGGAATTTTTTGCCTCCTGCATCAAATGTGGCCAGTGTGTGCAGGTCTGCCCGGTGCAGGCGATTAAACTGGCGGATCTGGATGATGGTTTTGGAGTCGGTATCCCCTATATCGATCCGCGTGAGCAGGCCTGTGATTTCTCCTGTGACGGCCTGCAGTGCGTGCTGGCCTGTCCCACCGGGGCGTTGACCCACGATCTCGATTACCCGGCCGATACCCGCATGGGATTTGCCCGGCTGGCCAGGCCTGATACCTGCCTGGCTGTGCAGGGCAAGGGTTTCAAGGGTATGGCGCGGGGACCTGACTATCAGGGACTGCTCAGATATGAGGAGATCGACCGCTGGAACCCGATCCCGGTGGCTGATCATCCCTACGATCTGGAACTGTGCGATCTCTGTGTGCGCCAGTGCCCGATAGAGATTCGCATCAAGCAGTGTAAAGAGGAAAAATGGAGTAGCAAAAAAAAGCAAACTCCACGGGTCGCACAACGGATGGGCAACGAGTGTCCGCCCAAGCATGCCATCAATATGGAACTTATCCAGTTGCCGAATGGTGAAACCAGGAAGCAGCCGGCGGTGAAAAGGGGCTGTGTCGGTTGTGGAGTGTGCGAGATGATCTGTCCGGTAGAAGGGTCGGCGATCCTGGTCGATCTGGATAAAAATACCGATACCCTGAAAGGCCGCAGACGACATCGCCCGTCCAAGACCGGGCTGAAGTCTGAATCTCAAGAGGCAGATCAGCTGGCCTCCTTGAAGTCGCCCTCCAGATCCAGGCAGGACGGTTGAGATGAATTATATCAAAGAGTCCCTGGCCCAGGTTTTAGGCGCCAAACCCAGTCGTCCCGACAAGGCTGAGCAGTCGGCCGAAGTGCAGGCGATCTATCAGGGCAAGCGGGGCAAGCTCTCCAAGGCTGACGTTGAGCAGGTCCGTCATGCCCACGTAAAAACCTGTTGCAACAAATGGCAACGCCGCCGCTGGGCCGTGCTGGTTCTGGTTAATCTGTTGTTTGTGGTCTCTTACTATTTCGATGTCCAATTGCTGGAAGGCGCGTTGACCGCCTCACGCTTTGTGGGTTTTCACATGGCGGATCTGAATTCCGCCCTGCAGGTGATGCTGGCCTATAAACATGTAGTGCTGAATCTGGTCATCGGTACCGTCACGGTATTCATTTTCTGGCTGCTGCTGGGGGGGCGAACCTTCTGTTCCTGGGTCTGTCCCTATCATCTGCTGTCGGAATGGACGGAGTATCTGCATCTCTGGCTGGTGAAAAAAAAGCTCGTCAAGAATCATACCTTCAACCGCAAGGTGCGCGGTGTCTTCTATGTGATCTTTGCATTGCTCGCCCTGCTCAGTGGCTACACGGTGTTCGAGACCATCTCGCCGACCGGTATACTCAGTCGGGCGCTGATCTACGGCCCGGGCGTGGCGCTGATCTGGGTCGGCCTGCTGTTGCTGTTTGAGGTGTTCTATTCACGGCGTGCCTGGTGCCGGTATGTCTGCCCGATCGGTGTGACCTACGGTGTCGTGGGTCTGGCCTCGCCGTTACGGGTGAAATACAATGCGGTTGACTGCCACCATGAGGGTGACTGCCGCAAGGTCTGCCTAGTGCCGCATGTGCTGGATCTGACGATTCGGGGCGCTGCCTATGACGTCAATCAAGATGTGGGCTCCGACTGTACCCGTTGCGGGATGTGTGTGGATGTCTGTCCGACCAGTTCATTGGTTTATGAGGTTAAGGGCCTGAGCAAACTGTTGTAATCGATGATTCAGTTTCAAAATATCATCAAACGCTTTCGCCGCCATCAGGTGCTGAAGGGAGTGAGCCTGACTATCGAGCGGGGCCATCGGGTTGCCCTGGTCGGTTCCAATGGAGCAGGCAAGACGACACTGATTCGTTGTCTGTTGGGTGAATATACCTGCGAGGGACGGGTGACCGTGGATGGCATGGACCCGCGTATACAGCGACGGGAAGTGCTCTCTAAAGTGGGTTTTGTACCCCAGCTGCCGCCACCGCTACGCATGCCGGTGGGCCAGCTGATCCATTATGCAGCCAGTCTCTGCGAGACTAATCCACTGCGTATGCACGCTGTGGCAGGCGAGTTGGGCTTCGATACCAACCATTTCCGCCACCAACCCTTTGTTAAACTTTCCGGTGGCCAGAAACAGAAATTACTCATTGCCATCGCCCTGGGCCGCAGCAGCGAATTGCTGGTGATGGATGAGCCGGCGGCCAATCTCGATCCTGAGGCCCGGCATATCTTCTTCAAACTGTTGGCGCAGAAGCAGGATCAGGCCGCCATGCTGATCTCCAGCCATCGACTGGATGAAGTGGCCAGCCTGGTGAATCGAGTGATAGAGATGGATCAGGGCTCAGTGGTGCTGGATGACCGGGTGGCTGACCTGGTGGAGCTCTCTTCCAGGCTGCGTTGCCGACTGCGGCTGGTGCAGGCGGAGGAGGCCTTTGCCAATGCGATCCGGGAGTGGGGCTTCAGCGGCGATGAAGATGGCAGGGTGTGGAACGGTTTTATCGCCGGGCCGGACCGCCTGCGTTTCCTTGGAGTACTTTCCAGATATGCCGCATTGCTGGCAGGCATGGAACTGGATGAGGCCCCAGACCAGGTGCAACGAGCCCATGTTTCCTGATTTTCGTTTGCTGATTCTGGCGGCTGTCGTTGCCGCCTGGTTGTCCGCATGCTCGGGGGATAGCGGCAGGGGGCCCAAGGATGTTAAATGGGACCGGGATGCCTGTGAGCGTTGCCGGATGGTCTTGAGTGATCGTCACAGTTCGGCCCAGATCCGCTATCAGCCGCCTGACAGGAAGCGTTCGAAGCTGGTTGTATTCGATGATTTTGGTTGTGCGGTACTATGGCTGCAAGACAAGCCCTGGAAGGATGACCCGCAGACGGAATTCTGGATTACCGATCATCAGAGCGGTGAATGGATCAATGCACGCCTGGCCACCTATGTTCCCGGCAGGGTGACGCCCATGGAATACGGTTTGGGTGCGCAACTGGATTGGCAGGAGGGTGGACTCAATTTTACCCAGGCCAAGCAGCACGTTATCCAGGTGGAGCAGCGCTTCAGCACCCAGGGCGTACAACTCCTGGATCGCTACAGAGAGCAGGCAGAAAGGCGCCAGGAACATCGGCAATTGCATCAGGATGATTCCGCCCTTCCACCTATCATCCCGCGCAAAGAATAAAACATGAAACACCTCTGGTTAACCGCCTATGCAGATATCATTGAATCTCTGCGCGCCCGCTGGTTCCTGGTCTACTCCACGGTGTTTGGTGGTCTGATTGTGATTCTCTTCGCCTTCGGCCTGGCGGAATCCCGGGTCATGGGTTTCACCGGGCTTTCCAGGTTGTTGATAACCTATATCCAGCTGTCCATGGCGATGCTGCCGATCTTTGTCCTCATCACCACGGTGCGCTCTGTTGCCGGCGACCGGGAGGCTGGGGTGTTCGAATATCTGCTTTCGCTACCCATCACCCTGGGTGCCTGGTTCTGGGGGCGGGTATTCGGGCGTTTCTTCGTGGTCTTCCTGCCGGTGTTTCTGGCAATGCTGGGAGCAACCGCCTGGGGCATGGTTAAGGGTGCGGAAGTGCCCTGGGACCTTTTAATCTACTACACGGGCCTGTTGATGGCGCTGGCCTGGTGTTTTTTGGGTATCGGCATGCTGATCTCGACCCTGGCGCGGTCCTCCGACGTGGCGCAGGGCGCAGCCTTCGTGGTCTGGCTGTTCCTGTTGTTGTTTCTGGATCTGATCCTGCTGGGTGTGCTGATTCAGGAGCACCTGCCGCCGGAGACTGCAGTGGCGATCGCACTGGCCAATCCCATGCAGGTATTCCGCACCGCCACGATGATGCTGTTCGACCCCCAACTGGTCTTGTTGGGCCCAACCGCCTATGTGATTCTGGATGCCTTTGGGCAGACCGGCTACATTGCCTATGCCATCGTTTATCCGATTCTGTTGGGTACATTGGCGGCTGGTCTGGGCTACCTGTTCTTCAAACGTAGCGATCTTCCGTAGAGTTAAGGAGCTTAAGTGAAATCGAATCTGCTGCTCTGGTCTGCTGCCGGTCTCATGCTGGTTGCCATCGCTGGGGTGGCTATCTACAAGAGCTGGCCGTTGCTGTTTCCTGAGGTGCTTGTCAGCACGCCCTTGGATGCGGGTTGTGATCTGCGCGCCGGCCCCTGTGTCTCCCCACTGCCCGAAGGCGGCAGTGTCAGCTTTGCCATTGAGCCCCGTTCGATCCCTGTCGTGCGTCCGCTGCAGATCCAGGTGCATGTGGAAGGCCTGGACGTGCAGCGCGTCGAGATCGATTTCAGAGGTGTCGATATGAACATGGGCTTCAATCGTCCTGCCCTGGAAAGGCAGCAAGCGGGAAATTTCAGCGGAAAAGGTATGTTGCCGGTCTGCGTGCGTGATGCCATGGAGTGGGAGGCGAGGGTGTTGCTGCACACGGAGCAGGGACTGGTTTCTGCCCCCTATCGATTCATCACGGTCAAGCCGGGTATGGAACTGCCGGCCGATTGAACCCAATCAATCGTCCACGATGGAGAGATAGGCGAAGATGTCGCCTAATTCAGCATCGCTGAACTCCAGCAACAGCTCATCGTCCGGTTCATCCTCATCGTGGATGCGAATTCCTTTGCGATACTTTTCCACCTGACGCCACAGATAGTTGGTGTATTGACCCGCCAGCATGGGTATAGCCTTTGCGCTGTCACCCCAGCCATCACGGCCATGACAGGAGGCGCACTCCTTGCGATAAAGCTTTTTGCCGGCTTCGGTGTCGCCAACAGAACGGGTGATCTGCATCAGGCGTTTGGATTCCAGCAGACGGCTATAGGCGTTGAACCCCGGGGCGCTTTCATCAGCCGGCGGCAGCCGGGTTTTTAGTTTCACAGTAGAGAGAAAACGGGATATATCCTGGATGTCGTTGTCTGGCATCTGCCGATGGTCCACATATTCCACCATCGCCAGATTAGGTCGCGCACGGTCCCGGAACAGATGCAGCTGTTTCGCGATGAATTCGCTCGGCATACCCGCCAGGCGGGGATATTCTCCCGCTTTTCCACCTTCGCCGAACTCTCCATGGCAACCGGCGCAGACTTCGTTGATCTCCTTTCCATTGTCAGGATCGTATTCATAGGCAAGCGCCTGGGGGATCATGGCCGATCCAGTCAAGAACTGCAGTAGAAGCAGGCTGCGAAGCTGTTGCATAGTGGATAATGGCATCTGACAACAAAGAATAAGTATAGGTGAGGCGGGTCAATTATAGACACTGGCTTGATGATGAAACTAATATTCCATGCAGGAGCTGTCTCTTGGCCTTGATTGAACTCAAATAAACAACAGCACCCTATTGATAACACTGGGAATGCAGAGAATCAAGGCAGTCACGGTTTGGCTATTCGAGTCTTGGGGGTTTTACTCTGATCTCGGTGAGGGGTAGGGTTTACTGTCTTTCTTAACCAGGCAAGCAATGATGAATCGCTATTTTCTATTGATGGTTTTGCTGCTGCCCGGGGCCGTTTCAGCCGGCAAGGACAATGAGTTGCCGATCGGGGATTGTGCGTCACCGCAAGCCCGGCAGGATCTCCGTCATTGCGATTTCAATGGCCGGCAAATGGAACGGATCGATCTGCAGGGGGCATTGCTTGATGGCGTCAATCTGCAAAACGCCAGGCTGACGGGCTGCAACTTATCAGGAGCCAGTCTGCAGGATGCGGATCTGAAATGGGCCAAGCTGACGGATTGCCAGTTAATCGAGACCGATTTCAGCAAAGCGGATCTGTTTCATGTGCAGTTTGACGGTTCAGTATTGAACCGCGCCAACTTCAGCCATGCCAATCTATTTGGCGCCAGTCTCAACCAGGCCAGTATCCGGGAAGTGAATTTTACCCTGGCCTACATGAAGGATATATCCATGGAGGCCAGTGACCTCTCTGCATCCCGTTTCGACAAGGCTTTCATGTTGAGAGCGGTCCTCATCGAGAGCCGTCTTGTGGCTGCCAGCCTGCGCACCGTGATCCTCACAGGCGCGGCCCTGGAACAGGCTGATCTCTCCAACAGTGATCTGACTGGGTCTGTGTTGAACGGTGCAACATTGACCGAGACCCGTTTCAATGGAGCCAAACTCACGGGAACGCTTTTTTACAATGCCAATTTAGACCAGGCTGATTTTGCTGCTGTGCGGGATCCTTCGGAATATCTGCAGGACAAACTCAGCGGATTGGATGCGGGTGATAAGCTTAATCAAGTGCCACAGTCTGACTGATCTTTACGCTGTGTAGATAACTCATCAGTAAGTATTGGAGAATTCTATGGAACCCAGGATACTCGTGCTAATCGCTTTTGTAGTGATCACCGTATTAACGGCGTTGGCTGTTCTTGCTGCTGCTGTAGGCTGGTTTCCAGCCGCAGATCCAAAGTTGATCGCCTGGGGGATACCAACGGTGCTTGGCGAAATTGCTGCAACGATGATAATGTTTTTCAAGGGCCAATGGAGCAGCCAGGTCACCATCAACCTCATCTTTGAGAATATTGATTCTTTCGATATCGATTTCGACAACCCTGGCTGCACATATACAGTCATTGACTCATCCGGTCGCGAGGTCAGTCGTGGGAATATCGTCCCCATCCTGGGCCATGGCGGTTGGCAGATTAAATTACCCATCAATGTAAATCCGGATAACAGCATCTCATTATCCCTGGCTACTCAAAGTGGTGAAAAATGGCAAATAAGACCGTTTCTCCCATTGGTTCATACGCAAAATGCGGTTAAACAAGGATAGGGGGGAATACAATGAAAACTGTCAAGTTTACAAACCGCGCTAAGCTGCTGGGCAGCAAGGGTCAGTATGATTATTATGACTGGGAAGTCTTTGTTGATGAGAACGACTCGGTTGTGGAGAAAATAGACCATATCATCTATTTCCTGCATAAGACCTTCCCAAATCCGATTCGAACCATCACCGACAAAGAAAAAAAGTTTTTATTGAAATCCAAGGGATGGGGTGAATTTGAAATTGGTATTCAAGTCTTCTTTACCGATGGCCAGTCAATTCAAGAGACTTATTGGCTCGATCTATCCAAACCCTGGTAATGAACCTTGCATGGCAGCGGAAGGTTTAGCCCGCGTGAGTCAGAGCAGTTTCCTTATCTGGCAGATAAACCAGCATGCGAAACCGGGCATGACTACTATTCACGGTTAAAGATAGCGGGGAATTTCCGGCAGCGCATTATGCGGCGACGATTACTCGATTCCGGCCTTGTTCTTTTGCCTGGTAGAGGGCGACATCGGCTCGCTCAAACAAGGTTTGGGTCGAGTCATCCTTCTGCATGGTGGCGACGCCAAGGCTCATGGAAACGTTCAGTCCTGTGGGGCTGGTGAAATGCAGCGCCTCAACATTCTGCCGGATGCGCTCTGCCAATAATTCAGCGCCTTGCCTGTCTGTGCCATTAAGCACTACCACGAACTCCTCTCCACCATATCGATACAGGGCGTCACTGCAGCGGATGGTCGCTTCCACAGCCTGTGCGACATTTTTCAGCACCAGGTCGCCGACAGTGTGACCAAAACGATCGTTGACCCGCTTAAAAAAATCAATGTCGAGAACAATCAGTGACAGGTCACTCGATTTGCGACGGCTGATCTCAATTTCCCGGTTGAAGTTGCTGTCAAAGGCGGCGCGGTTTTTTACCCCGGTAAGGGCGTCCTTGAATGCGGACTGCACCGCTTCCCTATAAAGCAGGGCATTACGTAAGGGATAGAGCAGGCTGGCCAGCAGGTTTTCAAGCAGTTCGATTTCGCTTTTTGAAAAACGCCGTGCTCGGAAAAAACGGATCACACCCATATCCTCTTCCATTACTTTCAGGTTGTAATTGAGGCTGTGCTGAGTTTGGGCGCCGAAGGAGAGAGGAGTTTCATTTGGGGTGGTCTGATAGATGACGCCGTCATGGGGGATCTCATGGGCAATCCCTTCTCTGAAGAGTTCAATCACACTCTCGAGTTCCAGGGTTGTCTGCAGTCTGTTGGCCAGTTCAAGGGGCAGAATGGCTCGCGGTTTGGACGTTGCTGGTTTATGCAACGCTGAAATCTGCTGAGTCTTTGGGCTGGCTTGGATATTTTGGATGCGACCTGTCATTTTTCTGACCTGTAACCTGTTGTCTTGTTGTCATCGAAGCGAATAGCGTGCCATAAACAAATGTATCAATAAAAACAATTAGATACGGTCACTAAATCTGAGGAGTGACAATAATACGTCGGCGCTGACCCGGCTTGAGCAAGATAAAAATTCCTTTTCAGGAGGGTTTCCTGTCGGCATCGCGAGTACTCTGATCAGCGCATTTGCCAGGTGTGAAAATTACAGCAGTTGTGGTTAGACTAATTCTCTACAGATCCCCGATAACCATAATAAATGGCAGTTGCCTCGCATCAGCGGTTTCAGGAGTCATCAATGAAATATTGCACTATCTGCTTACTGGCCCTTGGCCTGTTACTTTCTCTGCATCTTGCAGCGGCAGGAAAAGAGGCTGTTCTGGACGGAGGGTTCGTCAATCCCGGCTTCCACGAGAAACCGGACTGGTTCAAGCAATCATTTCTGGATCTGCAGGAGGATGTGGCGGATGCCAAGGCTGAGGGTAAACGCATCATCCTCTATTTTCATCAGGATGGTTGCCCATATTGTAAAAAACTGCTGAATGAGAATTTGTCCCAGAAACGACTGGTTGACAAGATCCAGCGGAATTTCGAGATCATTGCAATCAATATCTGGGGTGATCGGGAAGTTACCGGCTTGCAGGGTGAATCAACCACGGAGAAGGCACTTTCCGCCAGTCTCAAGGTGATGTATACGCCAACCCTGTTATTCCTGGATGAGCAGGGCGGCAGGGTGCTGCGTATCAACGGATACTATCCACCACACAAATTCGAGGCGGCGCTCGATTATGCGGCCGGGAAATTTGCCGGCGAGCAGTCGTTCCGTGATTATCTGGCCAAGGTTGATCCTGCCCCGGCTTCCGGAATCCTGCATCAGGCGCCCGGTTACCTAGCCAAACCACTGGATCTGAAACGGTCCAGGGATAAGGCATCTAGACCCCTGCTGGTGTTGCTGGAGCAGAGGCAGTGTCCGGCTTGTGATGAACTGCACAACGATATTCTGCAGCGAGCCGCAGTCAAGGCAAGCCTGGAGAGGTTCGATGTGGCGCTGTTGGATATGTGGTCTAGCGAGATGCTTGTGACGCCCTCTGGTGAGCGGCTCAGCGCCAGGGATTGGGCAACTCGGTTGGGCGTTCACTATGCACCGAGCCTGCTGTTTTTCGATGTGGCAGGCAAGGAGGTCTTGCGTACCGATGCCTTTCTGAAATCCTTTCATGTGCATGCCGCAATGGATTATGTGCTCACTGGCGCCTACCAATCCCAACCGAACTTTCAAAGATTTGTGCAGGCCAGGGCCGATGCCATGCGCGCCCGGGGCGTTGAGCCGGATCTGATGAAATGATCCTGGTCTTGCTGCGCTGCTGAGCGTTCGACCATGCATGCCTTTGCTGACCCAACATCAGTTGGGCAGTGAGGGATCTTTGGGTTCCATGAACTCCGAGCAGCTTTGTATTGCTGCAGTCGAAATCAAGCCTGTCGGGATCTAAGACTATGGGGCCGTGCCTCGGATGTGTAGAATTAACCGCTTTCAAATAATCCCTTTAGATTCAGCTTTTATCTGTCGGGATACACCAATCTGAGCGGGCATTCATATAATCATGGCAAAAAACATCAGATTTCACGTTAAACCCGGGGGGCGACTTTCCGGGTATCTGCGTGTACCGGGTGACAAGTCGATCTCTCACCGCTCCATCATGCTGGGCTCCCTGGCGGAAGGGGTGACAGAGGTGAGTGGTTTTTTAGAGGGAGAAGACAGTCTGGCCACGCTCAGGGCCTTCCGGCAGATGGGCGTCAATATCGAAGGGCCGGATGCGGGAAAGGTGGTGATCCAGGGTGTCGGCATGCATGGCCTCAAGGCGCCGGAGCTACCCCTCGACTTGGGCAATTCCGGTACTTCCATGCGTCTGCTTTCCGGTCTGCTGGCGGGGCAGGGGTTTGAGGTAACGCTCACCGGGGATAGCTCACTCTCAACCCGGCCGATGAAAAGAGTCACTGAACCGCTGGCCCGCATGGGCGCTCAGGTGGGTACGGCGGAAGGCGGTACCGCTCCACTGGTGATCAGTGCAGTGAAGAAACTCCAGGGCATGGAATATCCATTGCCGATGGCCAGCGCCCAGGTCAAATCCTGTGTGTTGCTGGCGGGACTCTACGCAGAGGGTGAAACCTGTGTCACCGAACCCGCTCCTACCCGGGACCACACGGAGCGTATGCTGGAAGGATTTGGTTATCCAGTCAGGCGCGAAGGTGCGAAGGCCTGTCTGCGCGGCGGCGGGACCCTGCAGGCTTGTCGAATCGATGTGCCGGCGGATATATCATCCGCTGCCTTCTTCATGGTTGGCGCTGCAATTGCGGCCGGTTCAGATATTACCCTGGAACATGTCGGTATCAATCCAACCCGGGACGGGGTGATCAACATCCTGCGCTTGATGGGCGCGGACATCAGCCTCTCCAATCAAAGCATAGTGGGTGGCGAACCGGTGGCTGATATCCGGGTTCGTTCCAGCCAATTGAAAGGGATACGCATTCCGGAGGATCAGGTGCCATTAGCAATCGATGAGTTTCCGGCAATCTTTATTGCAGCTGCCTGTGCGGAGGGAGAAACAGTCCTCACAGGTGCTGAGGAATTGCGGGTCAAGGAGAGCGACCGCATCCAGGTCATGGTGGATGGCCTGCTGAAATTGGGGATTCAGGCGCAGGCCACCCCTGATGGGGTGGTGATTCAGGGTGGTGTGCTGGGCGGAGGCTGTATAGAGAGTCATGGCGACCACCGGATAGCCATGGCGTTCGCCATGGCGGCGTTGCGGGCAGAGGATGAGATCCAGGTCAATGACTGCGCCAACGTGGACACCTCCTTCCCGGGTTTTCTGCAGCTTGCCGGTGGTGCCGGGTTGAGCATCAGAGGTACATCTGACTAATGAATGACGTGCAAGTGATAACAATTGATGGGCCCTCTGGCTCCGGTAAAGGTACTGTCGCGGAACTCGTGGCTGAGCAGGTTGGCTGGCGAATCCTGGATAGCGGGGCAATCTATCGAGTGCTGGGTTTGATGGTGGAACGTGCGGGATTAGGCAGTGAAGAAGTGGAAAAAATCGCTGAACTTGCAGAAAACATGCCGTTAGCCTTTTCTGCCGGCAGGGTTTTACTGGCTGGGGAGGATGTCTCATCAGCTATTCGGACGGAATCTGCAGGCAATGCCGCATCGAAAGTGGCCGCGCTGCCTGAAGTGCGCAGCGCGCTTCTGCAGTGGCAGCGAAATTATGCGCAATCACCGGGACTGGTGGCCGATGGGCGGGACATGGGTACGGTTGTCTTTCCGCATGCGGCAGTGAAAATATTCCTCACTGCGAGTGCCGAGGAACGGGCTGAAAGACGGTATAAACAGTTGAAAGACAAGGGAATGGATGTTAGTCTGCCCGATCTTGCTGCTGAGATTCGAGAGCGTGATGAACGCGACCGAAGCCGCAGTGTAGCGCCACTTCAAGCTGCTCCTTCTGCGCTGGTCGTGGATTCTACAAGTATGACTATTGATGAGGTTGTAGGTCGGGTAATGGACGAGGTGCGCAAGGTCCTCCCCGAGCTGGGCTGAATCCGTAGCATATCCGGGTGAGACCGGAAAAGGTGGCCGGCAATAGTCGGCTTTTTATTTAACTATCTGACAAGTTGGCGTTCTACATTGAGTTCACGGACGCCAGTGCAGCATCCTGCTGCAGGAAACCCTATCCCATGACCGAAAGTTTTGCAGAATTATTTGAGGCGAGCCTCTCCAACACCCAACTGAAACCAGGCGCTATCGTGATCGGCACCGTTCTGGATATTACTTCCGATGCGGTAATCGTCAATGCCGGACTGAAATCTGAGGGCGTGATTCCACGTTCTCAGTTCCTCAACCCGGATGGTGATATCGAAGTCGCTGTTGGTGATCAGGTAGAGGTCGCCCTGGATGCTGTGGAGGACGGTTTTGGCGCAACCCGCCTCTCCCGCGAAAAGGCCAAGCGTAACCAGGCTTGGAAAATGCTCGAAAAGACCTTCGAGGCAGAAGAGACCATCGTCGGTCGCATCAATGGCAAGGTCAAGGGTGGCTTCACCGTTGAAGTTGGTGAAATCCGTGCCTTCCTGCCAGGTTCCCTGGTGGATGTACGCCCGGTAAGAGATACCGCATACCTGGAAGGCAAAGACCTGGAATTCAAGGTCATCAAACTGGACCAGCGTCGGAATAACGTCGTGGTGTCCCGTCGTGCAGTCGTTGAGCAGGAATACAGTGAAGAGCGCGACAAACTGCTGGAGAGCCTGGAAGAGGGTCAGATGGTCAAGGGTATCGTCAAGAACCTCACCGACTACGGCGCATTCGTGGACCTGGGTGGTATTGACGGCCTGCTGCATATTACCGATATGGCCTGGAAAAGGGTCAAGCATCCTTCTGAAGTGGTGGAGATCGGTGACGAAATCGATGTCAAGGTCCTCAAGTTCGATCGTGAGCGCAGCCGTGTGTCCCTTGGCCTGAAACAGATGGGTGATGATCCATGGGTCAATCTCGCACGCCGTTATCCTGAAGGCGCGAGGATGTTCGGTAAGGTCACCAATATCGCTGACTACGGCTGCTTCGTAGAGATCGAAGAGGGCGTTGAAGGTCTGGTGCATGTCTCCGAGATGGATTGGACCAACAAGAACGTGCACCCCTCTAAGGTTGTCTCTCTAGGGGATGAAGTCGAGGTTATGGTGCTGGATATCGACGAAGAGCGTCGTCGGGTCTCCCTGGGTATCAAACAGTGCAAGCCCAATCCTTGGGATGAGTTCGCAGTGACCCATAAAAAAGGCGATCATGTCTCCGGCAAGATCAAGTCGATCACCGATTTCGGCGTTTTCATCGGTTTGGATGGCGGTATCGACGGCCTGATTCATCTATCCGACATCTCCTGGGATGATGAGGGTGATGACGCCATTCGCCAGTTCAAGAAGGGTGATGAGCTGGAAACCGTGGTGCTTGCAGTTGATCCGGAACGTGAGCGTATCTCGCTGGGTATCAAACAGCTGGCAAAAGACCCCTTCTCCTCTTTCGTTGCAGTCAACGATAAGGGCAGCATCGTGCATGGCAGGGTTGGCCCAGTTGATCCAAAAGGCGCGGTTATCCTATTGGGTGATGGTGTCGAAGGTTATCTGCGTGCCTCCGAGTTGTCCCGCGATCGGGTCGAGGATGCCCGCAGTGAATTGAAGGAAGGTGAAGAGATCAAGGCCAAGTTCATCGGCGTTGATCGTAAGAACCGTTCTATTTCGCTCTCCATCAAGGCCAAGGATGCCGATGAAGAAGCAGCAGCAATCAAGGGATATGCCAAAGAGGCAGCTTCAAGTACGCCTACCCTGGGCGATCTCTTGAAAGAACAGATGGATAACAAGGGTGAGTAGGACTCTGAGGTGAGTGCTCCTCAGCAATGATGCAAAAGGGGCCGTCAGCGGTTTGGCGGCCCCGTTACCAATTGGATAGATGACCAGAATGACAAAATCCGAGCTGATTGAAATAATTGCCAAGGAACAGAGTCATCTCGCTTATCGGGATGTTGAGCTTGCGGTAAAATACATGATCGAGCATATGAGTCAGTCGCTCGCCTCGGGTGAACGGATTGAGATTCGCGGCTTTGGCAGTTTCTCGCTTCACTATCGTCCACCCAGGATGGGACGCAATCCAAAGACGGGTAAAACGGTTGCACTCTCCGGTAAATACGTACCGCACTTCAAGCCTGGCAAGGAATTGCGTGACCGTGTGAATAAACTGAATGGTGACGATTGAAGCGGGTTGCTAATCAGTCCGCAAGACTATTCTGAGCCCTGTTGCATGTAGCAGTTGGCAGTGATGGCAACTTGCTATAATCGTTGTTGCATAATCCTCAACAAGACTACTGCAATTCTGACGTAAGCGGCGGGCGGCGCGCCAAGCTCTGCATAGACATTCCTTCCAATATCATCTCAGCAGGGAACAGGCACCTGAAACGGCTGCCAAAACCTTCCTTACTGGTAATAATCAATTCGCCTTGGTGACGGTTGATGATGTGTTTGACGATCGCCAATCCCAGCCCCGTGCCTCCCGATTGCCGGGAACGTCCTTTGTCGACGCGATAAAAGCGCTCGGTTAGCCTGGGGATATGCCGCTCTGGAATCCCAGGGCCGGAATCAGAAACGCTGAAACATGGCTTGCCTTTTTCTTTACTCCAGCTGATTTGAATCTGAGTTTTGGGTGGCGTGTGAATGATTGCATTGAAGATCAGGTTGGAAAAGGCGCTTTGTAATTCAATGGTATTGCCCACCAGCCAAAGATTTCTATCCAGATCGCGATCAATCGTATAACCGCCTTTTTGATCGGCCAGGGCAACGGCTTGATCGATAATCGTGGAAATCAATTCTGGGACCGGAACGGGCTGGTCGATGGAGGGTTTATCTCCCATTTCCAGCTTCGATAAGGTCAACAGGTCATTGATGATGGTGTTCATGCGCTCGGCCTGCTGCAGCATCAGGATAAACGGTCGCTCTTGAAAGGGCTGTGGGTTGTTCTCACTGAGGTTTTCGAGAAATCCCGTTATAACGGTCAATGGCGTGCGCAGCTCATGGGAGACATTGGAGACAAAATCCCGCCGGGTCTGGTTAAGGTTATAGAGGTCAGTGATATTTCGGGTGACCACCAGTCGCTGATTTTTCTTGCTGCCAAACGGGGTAATGCGCAGCGAGAGGATGAGTGCTTTGTTGATCGGGGATGGGAATTCCAGAGAATGGCTGTAATCCGCTGAGTCTAGATAGTCTATCAGTTCCGGATTGGCAACCAGTTTTGGCAGTTCCACTCCCTCATCTCTGGGCCAGTTGACCTGCATCAGGTGTTTGGCGGCCAGGTTGGCCCATTCCACTCTTGCCGATTTATCGATCAGAATATAGGCATCCGGGATGACCGAAGCGACCTTTCTGAAACGACTGGTATAGCGGTTCAATGTCCGTTTCCGCTTGCGGCTGCGGTCCCGTTGCTTTCCCAGTTCCTGGTAGATCAATCCCCATACACCAATTGGATAGGGATAGCTGATGGGTTGACGATGGATGACCCGATTGGCCAGGGTGGTGAGTAGATACGCGTGTTTAAACAAATAAACCAGCAAGCCCAGCATCACCATTAACAGAAGTTGCTTGAGCAGGTGGCCGACTGAACCGCTGATCAGCAAGATGCCCGTGAGTTGTCTCAGCTCGTTTTTTACAAATGGATTCACAAAACTATAAAAATGGATTGCCTGTCAGTCTTCAGCGGCAAAGCGGTACCCCACGCCACGAACCGTCTGGATCAAGTGTTCATGACCCGAAGGCTCTAAAAACTTACGCAGGCGACGGATATGCACATCCACCGTTCGCTCTTCAACATACACGTCATCTCCCCAGACCTGGTCGAGAATCTGCGAGCGTGAGTATGCGCGATCCTGATGCGTCATAAAAAAGAAAAGCAGACGATACTCTGAAGGTGAAAGATCCAGTCTGGCGCCATTAACGAGTACCAGATGGTTGATCGGTTCGATCCTCAATCCTCCCAGCTCTACGGGGGTGTCATCGGAGTGGTAGCCTGCACGGCGCAGCACGGCTCGGATCCGAGCAATCAGTTCCCTGGGCGAAAAGGGTTTTGTGATGTAATCATCGGCTCCACTGTCGAGCCCCTCGATCTTGCAGTCCTCTTCAATCCGGGCAGTGAGCATGATCACGGGAATTGTTTTGGTTCTTGCCTTCTGTTTCAGCTCCCGAGTCAGCTCCAGACCGGAACGACCGGGTAGCATCCAGTCCATTAGAATCAGATCATATCTCCTGTTTAACAACAGCTGCCTGGCATCCTGAGCATGGGCGGCTTCACTAATGGAAAACCCCTCTTGTTGCAGGATATAACTGATCATCTCCCTGATTTCCGGTTCGTCTTCAACAATTAGTATGCGTGCCATGAGTTGTCAAAATGCCAGGTTCTTAGTAGTTGCATGCCAATAGACAGTCCAGCCATTGACTCTCAAAAAGCGGAATAGTGCTGGCAGCGTGAAACATCTTTTGATGTAACGATTTCCCGGATATATATCAACAAGACTGTCTAAAGCTCTATGACCGGTAGTGTTCAGATAGACTGGATTGTCGGCAAGTTTATGCCAACTCAGCTAAGAATAGCAAAATGAAGGCCTGCCCTGGAGTTTGACTGCAACTGCAGTGCAGGCGAAGAAGCTTAAAGACACTTTCGAAGGTCTTTATAACCGACTCAAGGAATCAGCCGTAGCGACCCTCGATGTAGTCTGCCGTCTCTTTATTCTGCGGTGTGACAAACAGCTCCTCGGTCGCGGAATGTTCCACCACTTTACCCATCAGCATGAAAATACACTCCTCACTGGCGCGACGTGCCTGGGCCATGTTGTGAGTGACAATCAGAATGGTGTAATCACCGCGCAGCTCCCAGATCAACTCCTCAACAGCAGCAGTACCTTTTGGGTCAAGCGCCGAACAGGGTTCATCCATTAATAAAATGCGGGGCTGTACTGGAAGCAAGCGGGCAATACACAGCTTTTGCTGTTCTTCGAGAGAAAGGGATGTGGCCTTACTGTTGAGCCGGTCCTTTACCTTATCCCATAGCAGTACCTGCTTGAGCGCTTTTTCCACGATATCCTCACGATCACTCTTGCTGTACTTTTTATCCTTACTATGCAGTTTGTGCCCGAAGATGATGTTGTCACGAATGGAGACTGGAAGGGGATTTGGCCGCTGAAAGACCATGCCAATCTCCTTGCGTACTTGAACCAACTCCACTGCGGGATCATAGATATTGTGGCCAAATACGTCGATATTGCCTTCGATTCTTACATAGCCCAGGCGTTCGTTTATGCGATTTATGCTGCGCAGATAGGTCGACTTGCCGCAGCCGGAAGGGCCGATAAGAGAAGTGATGAGTCCGCTTTTAATGTCCAGATCGATATCGAACAGGGCCTGAAAGGTGCCATACCAGAGATTGAGGTTGCTGGTGTGGATGGCCAAGTCCTGGTCGGAGGTTGTTTTTTCAATGGCTTGGGCGGCGTTATTCATGGTTATTTTCAGCTATGTTTAAAGCGAATTTGTTATAGTATTTAGCCAATAATTCCTGACTGATTTACCCACGATAGAATGTTCATCGCAAGCAGACATCCCTGCTCACCCAAATCGCCCTTCGATGTAATCGGTAGTGCGCTGATCCTTGACCCGGCCGTTGAATAGATCGTCTGTATCACCGATCTCCACACATTCACCTTCCAGGAAGAAGGCGGTGCGGTCCGCCAGACGTCTGGCCTGCTGCACCAGATTGGTCACCAGCAGGATGGTCATTTCATCACGCAGTTCTTTGAGTACATCCTCAATACGCATGGTGGTGACTGGATCGACTGCGATGGAAAATTCATCGAGAATCAACAATTCTGGTTCCTGTGAGAGTGCGCGGGCAATCGTCAGGCGTTGCTGTTGCCCCCCTGACAGCAGACTGCCCAGCGAGTTGAGCCGGTCCTTGACCTCATCCCACAGAGCGGCACGTTGCAGGCAACGTTCCACAATCACATCGAGTTCAGCCTTGTTTTTTATTCCACGCAGACGCGGTGACAGGGCTACGTTTTCATAAACCGTCAATGGAAGACCCACCGGGAGAGGAAAAACCACACCGATGCGACTGCGTAATGCGTAGACGTTCATCAGCTGACTGACATCACGACCGTTGAACTGCACTCTGCCTTCGACAGTCATATTAGTGTCAAAGTCGCTCATGCGGTTGAGGGTCTTCAAAAACGATGTCTTGCCGGCGTTAGCTGGGCCAATGATGCCGAATATCTCTTTTTCAAAGACCTGAAGGGTGACATTTTCCAACGCAACATCGCTAGCGTAGCTGATGCGCAGGTCTTCGACCTCCAGTTTGACGGGTACATCGATCATGGGATTCGGTTGTTGGGCTGTTGTTACCATTTCTTTTTGCCCCTGAGATACATACGAAACGCGATAGAGATGCTGTTCATGATCAATACAAGGGCGATCAACACCAGTGCGACCCCATAGGGCAGTGCCTCGGGCACATGAGGCACCTGGGTAGATACCACGAACAGATGCAGTGAAAGCGCCATGGTCTGGTCGAACACCGACTGTGGCAGGAACGGCAGGAAGAACGCGGCGCCGGTAAACATGATCGGTGCCGTTTCACCCGCGGTGCGTGAGACCTCAAGTATGACACCGGTCAAGATACCGCTAACGGCATTGGGCAGCACCACGCGACGGATGGTTTGCCAGCGCGTGGCGCCCATATTCCAGCAGGCCTCACGAAAGGCATGGGGTACCGCCATCAGTGACTCCCGGGTGGAGACGATGACTACCGGCAGGGTCATGATGGCGAGAGTCAGACTGGCGGCCAGGATACTGGTGCCGATGCCGAAAAAGATGACGAAGGCGCCGACACCGAACAGGGCATGTACGATGGAAGGTACACCGGCCAGGTTGATGATCGCCAGATTGATCAGGCGAGTCAGTGCATTGTCACCGGCGTATTCACTCAGGTAGATGGCAGCTGCAACTCCCAGAGGGACAGATATAATGAGTGCCACGCCGACAATCCATATCGTGCCCAACAGAGCCGGGAAAATGCCGCCGGCGGTCATCCCGTCCGTGGGGTCGGTAAACAGGAAATCGATGGAGATCATGCTGCCGCCCTTTACGATCAGGGTGCCGAGGATGACCAACACCGGTAGTATCAACAACAGGGTCATCAGCATGAACAGGGTGCGATAAAGAACCTGAATCTTTTTGTCGTTTTGGTTTATTGCACTTGCTTCAAACATGACGCTCAGCCTTTACGGATACCTCTGACGATGAGGTCAGCGGTGAGGTTGATGAGGAAGGTGATGACGAACAGGAAGATGCCGATGGTGAACAGGGCCTGATAGTGTTCCGAGCCTACTGCCGTTTCACCAAGTTCAGCCGCGATAGTGGCAGTCAGTGCCCTGACGGAATCGAAGATACTGCCAGGGATGTTGACTGCATGGCCGGTTGCCATGAGGACTGCCATGGTCTCACCGAAACCGCGTCCCGACTCCCAGCAGCACGGCACCCAGGAGGCCGTTTTTCGCTGCCGGCAGAACGGTCTTGTAGATGACCTGCCAGCGGGTGGCACCGAGGGCCTCAGCCGCCTCGCGATAGCGGTCCGGGACTGCCTTGAGGGCATCTTCCGCAATCGATGTCATGATCGGTGCCGCCATCAGTCCCAGGATGATACCGGCGTTCAGTACGTTGAGTCCCACCGGCACATCGAACAGATCGATGATCAGCGGGTTCATGATCGACAGACCGATAAAGCCCCAGACTACCGAAGGTATAGCGGCCAGCAATTCCACCAGAATTTTGAGAAATTCCCGGGTCTTACCGGTCGCGAATTCACCGATGAAGATGGCCGCGCCGAGAGAGAATGGGATGGCGACCAGCATGGCCAGTCCGGTAACGCTGGCAGTACCGGCCATTAACGCCAGTATGCCGAAGGTTGGCTCGTCATCATCGGTCGGTTCCCACCAGGGGGAGAGAAAAAACTCGCTGAAGCTGAAGCTTTCAGTGAGAAACCCCATGCCGTGGTAGGTGATGAAGACAAAGATTCCGATGATGAAGACAATGGCTGAAATGCCGCCGGCAAAAACCAGTACCTGTACTAGTTTGTCGATGTACCAGTCGGCATCACGACTGTCGAAATCGACCACTGCGGTGGACGACTGAGTGTCTGTGCTTGTCATTTCATGCTGCCCCTTCACCGCGTAGCAGGGTCATCAGGTCACTGATTTTTACCGCCAGTTCTCTATAGAGTGACTCAATGGCCGCAGTGTCATCAGCCTTGGGGGAAGGACCGACATCCCATTCAAGAGCGGTTGTATGAAAGGGTATCTCATCGAGATAGTCTGAAATCGGGTTGTCGAGGGATACGATGATCTTGTAAGTGACCAGTTCATCAAAAGTGATGTCACTGATGTTGCGGGTCTCCGCATCCTGCAGAGAGATGCCGCGCTGACTCATGAAATCTATCAGCGCCTGGCTGACGGATTCCGCCGGCGCCTGGCCGGCGCTGCTGTAATTGCCACTCTCTGGGAAACTCACCCTGGCGATGGCTTCCGCCATCTGGCTGCGCAGGCTGTTGCGTTCATCGAGAAACAGGATTTTGTAAACTTTGGGTGATTTGGTGGCGCCTGTTACTGCAAATACGGTATCTTCACAGATGTTCTTTGATTGTTCCGCAACCCGTTTGAGCAGGTTGAGTATGATGAATAGTTCCAGCTGATCACGTGTATTCTCTTTTGAGAGATTTGACAACATATGTTCAAAAATCGGTTCGAGACTTTGCTCTAACCTATTGACCTGGCCGATAATGGTCTTCGCCGCTTCAGCATGACCCTCAAAGAAAGCTTGAGAGGCTTGTTCCAGAATCTGCTGCGCCTCGCCCGCAACCATTTCCAGCGTATCAACCAAGGAGCCGCTTGGTGGCGAGGAGAGCTTTACCGATTCTCTGGCAATGGTGACTGCATAGTCGCCGATACGCTCAAGTGCAATATTGGTTCGGATGGTTGATGACATCAGCCGCAGGTGACCGGCACTGGGCAGATGAACTGCGATGAATCTGTGGCACAGTCGATCGATCTCACGCATTTTACGATTGATCGGGTGATCATTCAGCACCGTGGCGTAAGCCAGTTTTTTATTCCCGGTTTGCAGGGCGTGAACTGCTTGTTTGATGGCTTCCTGGACCAGTTTGCTCTGCTCATCAACCTGTTTGCGAATTTGGTTGAGATCACGTTCCAGTCGGGCTTCTAGATGTGACATCGATAGCTACCACCTTATTCTATCTAGGACGCGAGAATACGCGTCCCAGAATGATTTATTATAATTAAAAAGCCTAAATCCTGGGGTTCAGGCTGGACTTAATTGCATTGCACGTCATTGGCCGGCGCATAACCTTTCTTCATCAGGATGCACTGTCCTACGTCGCTTTTTATCCAATCGAGATAACCCTTGATAGCGCCTGCGGGCTCACCATTGGTGTACATGAAAAGTGGGCGGGCAATCGGATAGCTGCGGTCACTGGCTGTCGCTACGCTTGGGGAGACACAGGGCTTGCCGTCTTCACTATCCACACAAACCTTTGTTACGTGATCGGTGGCGTAGGCCAGGCCGCTGTAGCCAATTGCACAAGGGGTCTTTTCAACCAGATCGACGACGTCCTTGGAGCCATGCATATCCAAGGTGCCCTGGCGGAACGTGCCCTTCGTGATAATCCCTTTCTCGGCAGCGGTTTTCAGAATGGCCTTTTTGAAGTAAGCATAGGTGCCGGAATTGTTCTGCCGGCTGACCACAACAATCTCATCACTAGCGCATCCAGGAACCTTGAGTCCAAGATCCGACCATTTGGTCGCACTTCCGCCCCGGCCATAGATTTGCGCCAGTTGGCTGATAGTGAGTGATTTTGCCGGGTTGTCCTGGTGCAGGAAGACTGCCAGGGCATCGTAACCCACTACATGTTCAAGCGGATTTTGGCCGGATTTCTTGGCCGATTTAAGCTCTTTGTCCTTCATCTTGCGGCTGGCATTGGCGATATCGACGGTGCCGTTGATCATGGCGGCGATACCCGTGCCGGACCCGCCGCCAGATACCGCAACAGCTACTTCTGGGTTGACATCCCGATAGGCTTCCGCCCAGGCTTGCGCAACATTGACGAGGGTATCGGAACCTTTATTCTGGATGACGGTGCGTTCTGCAAAAGCAGGGAAACTTAGGGCGAGACAGGAACTGGTAATTACGAGATATGTTTAATAATTGTTTTTTCATCATTTATCCTCCGGCGTATCGAATTCAATACTCCGGAGATAATATGACGAGAAATATTACGCTATCATGACACTGGCCTAATTTAACGACTTTAGAGTTTTTAGCCCTTTTTTGCGTTGCGCAAAGATGATGTTCAAGTCCTGCTCAATATGCTTCCTCTCCTTGGCGCTCTTTTCCATAGCCAGTTTATCTTTCAGTGTCCGCTCTTTCTTTTTGAGCTTCTTAAGAATCTCTTTGATACATGCCTTTTGATTCTTTACCTTCTTCGCATCTCCATCTAGATACTGCTCAGCCATCTTAAACAGTTTTGGTGTTTTCATGATCTAGCCTTCTTTGTCATTTGTTATGTTTCGGGTTCCATGATTTCCATCAGCTCATCCTCATCGAGTGCGATTGCGCGCTCGGCCTCCTTCATGCTCTGATCGCTCGGAAGCGAAGAGAACCTCGCCCATCTGGATCAGATTTTTGGTGACGTCATAGGCATAGGCTGAGTCGTTCATCAGATGAGGTTGCCATTGCGGCGGATATCTTGTTTTCCCTGATCAAGGCCTCAAGCATGCCGTTCGCCGTAGTGTCATTCTCCTCCATCTCAACTTTGATGGTGTCGAGGGAGAGTACCATGGAGGGATCATCGATGCCCTGCCTGTGCTGCGGACTAAACGACGCAGCACCGAACCGAGATGAGCGCGTATTTTGTTGTATTCCTCGCGGATGTGGGGATTGTCGGAGACCAATATATTGCGACAGGTTCTTGTGCATGTGCTTGGTGTCTTTTATCGCCTCGACGATATCACGGCCTGCCGCTCGCAGGGCAAAAAGTTCATCGGCCTGTTCCGGTGACATGCTGGTCTGGGCACGGCTGATGAAGTTAACGATCTCGCTGTAAAGTCCTTTGACGTTGGTGTCGTACTCTTTATCGATATCGATCGGAATTGCCTTCCGCGTGTTTCCATCACCAGCTGATCCAATTCTTTGTCGGAAAGTATGTCATGGCGATGCAGGCTGAGGCCATGGGCAATGATGGCGAATGCATTATCGTAGAGATGCAGGGTCTCTTTACGGACCGCCTCGATGGCTGTGTCCGGGAGTTCGATGGCGGACTCGTTCAGATATTTGGGTGCGGCTTTTGGCACCAGCTTTTCGGGCATGAAGCGGGTCAGGAAATTTACCAGTGAGTTGATGAGTGGCAGCATGGCGAGAATACCAATGGTATTGAAGATGCTGTGGAATACGGCAAGCTTCAGGGTGTAGTCATTATCCGCTATGCCGACAGTCCGGCTGATGGCGTCAACACCTTGGCCTATCTGGTGGATGAAAACAATGGCGATTAAGGCGGTCACCAGATTGAAGATCAGATGAGCTGCAGCGAGTCGTTTGCCCTGCACGTTGGAACTCATGGCGCCCAGGATGGCGGTGATGGTGGTGCCGACGTTGGCGCCGATCGCCAGCGCCAGCGCATTATCATAGGTAATCTGCTGTGCGGCCAACGCGGTGATAATGATAACCAGGGTGGCATGACTCGATTGCATAACCACGGTGGCGAAGATGCCGATTGCAGCGAAAAGGAAGACGCCGGGGTAACCGGCAACCGCAAAGGCGCTCAGGTCGATGGTGTCGCGAAACGCCTCAAAGCCCTCTTTCATGTGGTGGATGCCAAGGAACAGAAAACCGAGTCCGGCCAGGATATAGCCGATGCCTTTGAGGTTTTTCGACCCCTGGAAGACCAGGATGATGCCAAACACCAGCATGGGCATTGCATAGGCGGAGATCTTCACCTTGAGTCCGAATCCGGCAATCAGCCAGGCACCGGTGGTAGTACCGAGGTTGGCGCCGAAGATGATGCCTATCCCGGCCGCCAGACTGATCAGTCCCGCGCTCAGAAAGGAGATGGTGATAACCGAGACCAGGGAACTGGACTGCATAATGGTGGTGCTGACGACGCCGAAGCCAAGCGCCTTGAAGGTGCTGTCTGTAGTGCGGCGCAACAGTCGTTCCAGCAGGCCGCCCGTGAATGCCTTGAAGCCTTCCTCGAGAAACAGCATGCCAAACAAAAAGATAGAGACACCTGCTGCGATCTCTTTGAAATTCGGGCTGATCCAGAAACCATAGGCCAGCAGGAATAAGATAGTGGGTAAAATAATTTTCCGGATCATTCAGGCATTCTCAAGGTAAAAGAATCTCTGGGCGAGCTGATTGCTCAGCGATTTCGTGTTTCGATTCAGGGTGGGTTGAAAATGTGGCTGCTGAGTGGTTGGGCTCGGCACGCGAGAATCAACGATTTATTCACAGGGCAGGGCTTCGAAAGAGCGAACCACAGAACTAGCGAAAGTCACCACCTAGCCTTATCGATAAAAAAATACAATGCGTATATAGGTAATATATATTAAACTGACATCAAATTGTAACATAATAATGATAGTGCAATATGTAAATAATATTGTGAACTCATTTTCATATGGTGTAACGAGAGTTCATGCTCGAAATCGTCGCTGGGAATTCGTTGTTTAACAAATGTATTTTCGAGATCTTATCGATCTGCGCCCCCAGGTGTGAACCAGAAATATCAGATTTACTCCTCGATCATTTAAAACTTAATAAAAAATGCTCATCAGAATACTATTTAAGTGCTATTCTCTTGCCTTTACTAATCCCAAAAAATCAAGGTCAGAGATCAGGCAGAATTGATGAATGAGTTCACTGCATTCTATGAATCACTGGCGATCAGCTCCGCTGATGTGGAATTGGTGATGCGCATCCTGTTCCAAGTGGTTTTGCTTAGTTTGTCAGCCGTCTTTTCCGGCTCCGAAACCGCACTCTTTTCCCTTAGCCGTATCGATCTGCAGAAACTCAGGCAAACCCGGGATAAACACTCGGAAAGTATTCATGCCATGCTGGATGAACCGAGACGCCTGATCATCTCCATCCTGTGTGGTAATGAACTGGTCAATATCGCCTCGGCAGTCAACATGGCGGCCATCCTGCTGGTCATTTTCGGCGAGAAGGATGTTGGCTGGATCAATATTCTAGTCATGGTGCCACTGCTGCTGCTGATCGGTGAGATCACCCCCAAAACGATTGCAGTCAGTTTTCCGGTAAAATTCACCACCCGCCTTACCGCCCGTGTTCTGCCGCGTTGGATAATATTCATTACGCCATTGCGGGAAGCTGTTCGGCTGGTGGCCGACCGCATTACTACGCTTGTGGTGGGTGATGAAGTTGACCGGGAGAATATCCTCCAGAGAGATGAGTTGAGGACTCTGCTGGAGGAGGGAGAGGAGACAGGTATCATCGATGCAACTGAACGGGTGTTGATCGATAATCTACTGGAGGCGGCGGAAACCGATATATCCCGCATCATGACCCCAGGGCCGCGGATCCACTTTCTTGATGCCGGCCTGCCGGTCGAGGAACTGATCGAGGAATTCCGCAGTTATCAACATCCCAGGATCCCCGTCTATCAGGGGCATTGGGACAATGTGATCGGTTTTATCCATTCCGAGGATATTCTAAAAGTGGTGCGCGGGGGAGGCGATCTGTCTCAGGTGACGTTGGATGTGATCCTCAAACCGGCTCATTTTGTTCCGCCCACCAAGAAAGTGGACGAAATGTTCGATTATTTTCAGGCTCACAATACCCGGGTGGCCATCATTCTGGGTGAATATGGAGAAGTGCTGGGCATAGTCACCATGAAGGATGTCTTGAAGTTCATCTTTGGTGAGATAACGGGCAGGATGGAAGGCCAGGAATACTACAAGGAAGAGGATGAAAACAGCTATATCGTGCCCGGTGATATGCGCCTGGGTGATTTCTATAATCTCACCAATTTTGATATCGATGATCCTGTGATGACGACAATTGGCGGGGTTGCCTTCCGCTTGTTCGACGGACTCCCGCAGATTGGAGACAGGGTCCATTTCGAGGGCTATGAGTTCATAGCGCGGGAGGTAAAAGGCCTGAGGATCAGCCAGGTTCAAGTGCAAAAAAGGTCTGTGGAAAATGAAACATCCAGAGTGGCTGATGGGGATGAAGAGCAGGAGGTTGAGAAACTGGTTTCAGCATCACCGGAGACTGAGGCCCGCGAATTAGAGAATGAGTCAGATCTCTCAGAAGAAAACAAACGGGAGGATAACTGATGGACTGGATTCTGGAACTGCTTGTGATAGTGCTTTTTCTGTTCCTCAAGGGGTTTTTCTCCGGCTCCGAAATTGCCATGGTGAATTCGGATAAGCTGAAGTTGAGGCATCAGGCCAAGATGGGGGACAAAGGCGCAGGTATGGTACTTGAAGCTATTCAAAACCCCAGATGTCATATTGGGCACGACACTGGTTGGCACGAATGTAGCCACAGTAACCATCTCAACCTTGGGAGCCTTGATATTCATCGATTTGTTTGGTGCCAGCGGTGATCTGATCTCGGTCATTGTGATGACACCGGTGCTGTTGATCCTGGGTGAAGTGGTTCCGAAAAGTATCTTCCAGCAAAAGGCCGATACCATTGCGAGTCGTCTGATCTATGCGTTACGTTTCTTTTCCTATCTGTTTTACCCGGTGATCTTCATTTTCAGCGGTGTGGCGAGATTTATCACGCGTATCGTGGGTGATGGCGCGGTACCGCAGAATATGTTCATTACCCGGGAAGAACTGCGGGTGCTTCTCGATGTATCGGAGACAGCATCAGATCCTTCGACAATCGATCGGAAAAGGATACGCCGCATCATCCGCTTCGCGGACACCACGGTAGGTGAGGCGATGATACCTCTGGCGGATGTGGTTGGCTTCAATGAAATGCGCAACATGAAAGAGGCAGTTCGGACAGTGATCAAGCATGGCTATAATCGCCTGCCTGTTTATCGAGGGAATATTACCAATGTAAAAGGGGTTCTCACGCTGAGTACCTGGGATCTGATGAAGCCGGATCTGGAGGATCAACCCATTTCCGACTACGTGAGCAATGCGCTCTATCTGTCTCCAAAGCAGACGATAGACCGTGCGCTTCCCCAACTCCAAGCCAGAGAGGACCACCTGGCCGTTGTGGTTGATGAGTTTGGCTCAGCTATCGGCATCCTTACCATGGAAGATGTTTTTGAAGAAGTCGTGGGTGAAATCGATGTGGGATACGATTTTGATGAGTATCATCCAAAAGAGCGCATCAATATCGAGCATGAAAGTGAACTATCACATTTAATGAGTGGCAGGATGCCGATTTCAGAGGTGAACGATATCCTTTATGCTAAATTTCCGGTGGAAGAGGCGCATACCATCGGTGGTTTGATCGTGAGTCGTCTTCGCCATATCCCTAAAAGCGGTGATTTCATAGAAGAGAACGGCTACCGTATGACTGTGCTGGAGGCTGATGCCCGCTCGGTGATCAAGGTGCGTCTTGAGCAGTTAATCTAGGGTAACTTTTCATATTTCAACAATGACTCCCTTGGTTCTTTCACTCCAACAACTGAATCGTACCAAGAGGCCGAATCGCTGATTTTGATAGATATCTGCCTCTAACGGTTGATTACGCCTTGATCGCATGGATGAGTGGCATGAGGGCCTCAGTTGGATAACGCAGCGGGCACATCTTATTGTTGATCTGTGTAAAGACCCCCATCCATTTGTCATCGCCGCCGTAGATAATATGGTGGTGCTCGATGGTCCCAACATTTTCCCAGAGGGTTTCATCATTAGTTAAGGGGGTATGGCCGACGATTACCGGTGTCTCGGGGCCGACTCCCATGCATTTGCGGAAGTTTTTTATCTCTCGTTTAAAATAGCCGGATGGCTTATTTGGTTTGCGCATACGGTTGTTTATCAGTTCATTGATCAGCGTAAGGATTGTGCCTGATATTAATCAAGCTATCCATAGTGACTTTTGACGTAGGCGGGGCGGCATGACAGGCAATAAATTTATCGGTATAAGCGATATAAGGTAGCTGATTATAAAAACGCTGCATTTCATCTCGATATCGCTTGCCCCTGAATTTGATCAATGCTTTATCCCATATCAACCCTTGCGGCACACCCCTTTTGCCGATTTCTTCTGAAAAGCTGTCGTGGTTGCCGCGTAAATAAAATACCTGTTTTGGAAAACGCAGTTTGAGTTTGAAGATCAAATCCATAATTAACATGGAACTCTGCATCTTTTCCAACTGCCCTTCCTGTTCAGAATGCACGGCATCACCCAAAATGATCAGGCTGGCCTGACCCTTTTTCAGGGCCTTTAGAAACCCATTCTGACTCAGAATAACTAGCAGGTTGTCTGCTTTTGTGTGCAGGTCACCAATGAGAAAAGGTATGGTGTCATGCGGCAACGCAATGATCCCGCCGGGTTTCCCATCCTTGTCTTTGGGGCGATATGCCTCGTCCTCAAGAACTGAGTTTACTTTTCTTATCAGGTCAAATGCTTCATCAGGCGTAAGGTCGGCTAATGGGTCGCCAAGAATGCTCCGCAGGCGTTTAAGTTTGGCGAAACGCCATTTATTGATGCGGTTGAGATCCTTGCTTTTCAACATGGGTGTAATAAGCTCCCCGCGCTCCTTATCATAGATTCTTGAATACCAGACTGCCATTGTCATTGGTGATGCTCAGATGGCGATCCGCAATTCCTTGTTCCAGATTTAAATAAAATTTTTGGTCATCTTGGTCGCCACCGATAATGAGTTTATCACCGGAATTGAGACGTAGAAAACCTGAGATCTCCTTGATAGTAACTGGCCGGATTAAAAATAATATAATCGGTCTATATGGGTATCTTGTTGTACCGTCATTGATCTGGTGTTCAGGGCAGATATGGAGAATATTCTCATCGGATCCCACATTCAGCTGAATCGGGTAATTTTTCAATGGCAAGCGAACTTTCTTGTTTTCCAGACGATATGCTCCTTCAATGTCGAGTTCTTCACATTGCGACAGGCCGGAAAAGGTGTCTTTTAACCTTCTCAGTATACCTTTGTCGTGTTGTAAAGCCTGTAAAACCATTGTTTATAGCTCCGGGTGGATTATCCTCAGAGGTGGCTGATCAATATCTTCCCTTATATACACATGTAGACCGTTTTTATGCAAGAAAAGTGCTGTGTGTCGATAACTGCAAAGCTGGTTTTCGATGACTCTGCGTTCTATCTCTTCATCGACCGGATGTGTGCCACGCTTGGCTCTCTCTTGTCTGCGTTCAAGCAAGAGGCTCAGGGGTGGCAACAGAAACTCGAATACATAGCGTTTGTGCCAGTTGACGGAGAAAAAATAACGCTTTTCAGGAGGTATCCTGATACGTTCAAAATCGATATCAGGTGCCGGTGATGATTCCAGCCATGCCTTGTCAAATACGGCGAGTGCCTGTTTATGGCCTTTGTAATGGCAGTCCGAGGTGTATCTCTCTGGGTCGCAAGAGAAAGGCTCTGCGCCGTCCACCACCTATCCAGCGAAAGATCGATGTAACCCTCTTCAGACCAGCCGCCGAGTTTTCTGATCAATGTGCTTTTACCTGAGCCTGGGGGGCCGGTGATCAACAATTGCCGGAAAGTGATATGGGCGGGGAAGGGGATGCCTTTGATTGGCTTGATCTCTTCCACTGGAGCGGTATCAAATAAATTCATGGTACCTTTTTATTACAGCGGAGACTTTATCGTAAGTGGATATTTCACGACGTTATCTGATAGATGGGACGCTAGTTGCTTGGATCAGGCCTGGAAAATCCTGCATGCAGGAATATGGGCTCAGCAGTCTTTTTGCCGGGTGACAAAATAGCATCTGCGTATGGTCTCAATAGCTCCTGCTGCTTTGTGGATAGAGGGGATCAGGCTAATAAGGTTTTACTATGAATCAGCCTCTAATCCTCTCCTGGCGGAGAGGATTAGATTGACAGTTAATGTTACTCAGCTGAAGATGCCTTTAAAAACAAAGAAGAACAGTGCGGCCAGGATGCCACCAACCGGCAATGTGATTACCCAGGAGATAACGATATTGCCAAGTACGCGCAGATCAACTGCGCCGATTCCCCGCGCTAAGCCAACCCCCATGACCGCACCCACTGCGATATGGGTGGTGGAGACTGGCAGGCCGGTTTTAGAAGCCAGTACCACGGTGGTAGCGGCGGCCAGTGTGGCGCAGTAACCGCGGGTTGGTGTCAGTTCAGTGATCTTGGTGCCGATGGTCTGCATCACCTTATAACCCATTGTTGCCAGACCAATTACTATACCTGCGCCACCGAGAATCAGTATCCAGATCGGCAGGCCGGCCTTTTGTGTGACTTCACCGCCGCTGTTGACGATTGAGACTACTGCAGCTAGAGGGCCGATACCGTTTGCTACATCATTCGAACCATGGGCAAAGGCCATGGCGCAGGCGGTGAAGATCATCAGCGGGGTGAATGCCTTCTCCACGCTGGCATAGTGGAAGTCGCGGTCAGCGGTTTCATCCACCTTGACCTTATTGATCATTATTTTGCCGATGAAGGCGACGACAATACCTACCACCAGGGCGGCAATGAAGCTCTCTATACCGCTGAGTTCCAGATTGAGGTGCTTAAGACCCTTGAAAAGGGTGACCAGCGCGACGATGAAGCCGACCAGGAAGACATAGACCGGGCCCCATTTCTGGGCCTGCTTGAACGGATGCTCGGCATTGAGGATGAGCTTTCTCACACTCAACATCAACAACAATGCGATCGTACCACCGATCAATGGTGATACCAGCCAACTGGCGACGATGCCACTGATCTTGCCCCAATTGACGGCGTCTATACCGATCCCGGCCATGGCGAAACCAACGATGGCGCCGACAATGGTATGGGTAGTGGATACCGGCCAGCCGCGGGTTGAAGCGACCATTAACCAGATAGCGGCTGCCAAGAGTGCAGCCAGCATGCCGTAGACGAGTAGCTCCGGTGAACCGGTGATCGCACCAGGATCGATGATGCCCTTACGGATGGTCTTGGTGACCTGACCACCTGCGATGAAGGCGCCGGCGAACTCGAAAATCGCGGCAATGATAATGGCCTGTTTGACAGTAATGGCACCTGAACCAACCGACGTGCCCATGGCGTTGGCGACATCATTGGCGCCGATTCCCCATGTCATGTAGAAGCCAAAAATGACTGCCATGACAAGAAAAACTGTACCCCATTCGGAGATGATCTCCATAGTGGACTCCTAAAATATTCTAAAAATAACCAAAGCAGTCTTTTTTAAAGCACGCTTTGGGGATGATATAAAAACGCAAGAATTCCCCGGCTACAGGTTACTTCTCGTTATCAAGCTGTTACCGGGCTATCAACAAACGCATCCGGTCGCCAACCTTCTCTGCATAGTCAGCCAGGTCGCCGATCCATTGAATGGTCTGATACCAGAACATCACTGAAACCGGACTCATTTCGTCTTCTTTTTTGAATAAAGTACGGGCCAGATCCATTCCCATCTGATCAGTCTCATCCTCGATTTCGTTGAGTTCTGCGACCATTTCCCCTACTTTGGTAGCTTCCCGGCCACGGAAACCCATCTCGACCAGTTCATCCAGCTCCTCAATGATGGTGGCTGCCTGATTACAGGTGTCCACACAGCGCTGCACCATGGCCAATAGTGGCTGTTCCATGCCTGACGGTACCGACATGTCCCGCTCCACCATGAGGCCTGCAATATCCTGTGCAGTATTAGCAATGGTATCCTGAAGTTCCAGGAGTTCGAGCAGGTCGCGGCGGTCAACCGGCATGAAGAGACTCTTTGGCAGGTGCGCCCTCAAGTCGTTCTTCAACAGATCAGCTTCATGCTCCTTGGCGAATATCCGGTCCTTGTAGTCGCTGATTTCCTGTTTGTTGCCTGCCACCAGTGCCTCGAAAAGTCCAGGCACCTCCGAGACGCACTGCCTGATAATCATCATATGCGCCTGCATGGGTTTGAATGGACTACTCCCAAGCAGAGAAGCGATGGGATTGGTTGTACGCATAGATGCCTCCGGTATAGTTTTCAGTTGTTGGTACGGTGATTTAATATGGATCTGACTGTTAGTACTCTCTATCGACAACAGCCAAATGCCATTTTGTCTCACAGGGATAATCATTCTTAAGCAACTAAGTATAGGTTGAGTTATTAGTAAAATAGTTTTTGATCAGATGGTTATAGTTATTTTTAAGCTGAGTCAATCTACACCTGCCAGTGATGGATTCATCAATTTCTATGCTGAATCAGCGTCAGTTGCCTGACACTTAGATAGAGTCGTTGAAATGTGATGGAATTTTCCTGGAGGTGGTGGAATAAATTTCTCAATTAAGTTAAAAGCAAGGCCATATGTTACAGTAATCTTACGCTTATGTGACAATCTAATTGTGGGAATATTGATGAAAAACCATAAAATGTTTTTTTTAGTTCCTATATGCAGATAAGTATTATTAATGGAATTGGTTTTTTAAGATATTATCGTTCTTGCTCAGTGATTTGATTTCTCATAAATCTAAAAACAGGAGAAATCTGAATGCCCAACGAGATTACTAAGCGTCGCTATCAAAATCTCAGGAAACTAATGCAGATTTGAACAGCTGGGATGAAATCAAATAATAATCAATGGCTTGTTCTTCATGGTCTTAAAGAAGATAATCGAGAAAATGTTGTGAATCTTACTGAAGGAGCTTCGTGGACGATTTTATAATTTTGTCAGTACTTCTGGTGCTGTCAGGTGTCTTTTCCGGTTCGGAAACGGCATTGGTGTCACTTTCAATGGCTCGGGCTGAATCACTCTACCGGGAGGGCAGGGCTGGGGCAAACGCCCTCTATCAGCTGAAGCGGGATCCGAGCCGCATGCTGATTACAATCCTTATCGGTAATAATGTGGTGAATATTGCCGCTTCCGCCATGGCCACTGTGGTGGCGACGGAATATTTCGGTGATAGTGGTCCAGGTATAGCGGTAGGCGTGTTGACCATTTTGATCCTGATCTTTGGAGAGATCACACCTAAAAGCCTGGCCACCCGATTTTCAGAACGCATCTCTCTATTTATAGCTCCGATTATCTTTGGGTTTATGCGTCTGATTTATCCACTGGTCTGGTTGTTTCTCCAATTCACGAACTGGATTCAGTCGCGAACCAATGCGTCCGAGGATCCGCTGGTCACCGAATCTGAGGTGATCACCATGGTGGGGCATGGTGAAGTGGAGGGTGTTATTGAGACGGGTGAGCGGGAGATGATAGAGCGAGTCTTCAACTTCAATGATCTCAAAGCGGAAGATGTGATGACACCTCGCCGTCAGGTCTTCCGTCTGGATGGCAGACGCCTGGTGAAGGATGTCCTCCCGGAAATTCTCAAACAGCCCTATTCAAGAATCCCCTTGTTTACTGCCAATCCGGACGAGATTGTAAGCTTGGTATTTCTCCGTGACCTGATGAACGCAATCACCAGCGGAGAGATGGACGTTCCCGTCAGCCAGATATCCCAGGAGCCCCTGTTTACGCCTCAAAATACCCCCACCGATGAGCTGGTACGCACCTTACGCGGTAAACGGCGTCATATGACTATTGTGGTGGATGAACATGGCGTCATGGTTGGCGTGGTGACCCTGGAAGACCTGCTCGAAGAACTGGTAGGTGAGATCTATGACGAGTCGGATGAAAAGCCGGATGAAATCATGAAACTCGGTAATGGCCGCATCCTGGTGAATGGTACTGCCGAACTACGAGTGATTGAAGACCATTTCGAAATTGATATTCCCAGGTAAGCCGACAGACACTATCAATCGCTGGTTACTCGAGCATACAGAACGTATCCCGGTAAAGGATGAACAGTTTGAATTGGATGGTCTGTCTATTCAGGTTCAGGACGCCTCATCAAGACGCATTCATCAGGTAATACTGGAAAAATTATCGGATCAGCATGCCGATAGTCCCGAAGACGGTAAATCAACTTCAGATCAGGACTAGAGATTAACCCTATACGGGGCAGGATTGACACATTAGTCAGTCTGAACTGCCCTGCAAATGATTCTAAGTAGCGGCTGTTACTTACACTTACCCTCAAGTTCAGCGCGGCGTTTGTGAGCCTTTTTCAATTGTAGGGATACGACCTTAATTTCTGTCTTGAGTCGTTTCTTTTTAGTGCGTGTTGTTCTCGTTATCCATTTTTTTCTCGAGTTTCTTCTTTTTGTCATCGAGTTTGGCGAGGATTTCATCGATCCGATCGCAACGCACAGATTTCTTTTTCTCACCTTTGTTAAGATAGCCATTCAGACTCTCCAGCAGTTTTTCTATACCCATGCCATGTCCCCTATTAGTGAGTTGTTATAGCTTTTTCAGCTTAATATCAAACAGAATTGTACTCTGTATATATTGCAATATTCTTACGCTTCAGCGCTCTCGATCGGCATCACCGTCTTTGCCATACGTTTGGCAAAGTAGTAGATGCGCTTCTGTTTTTCGATAATATCCACCTCGATGGTGTAGGCGGGTATACGATTGGGTTCCTCGGCCACCAGTCTTTCCGCCTGATGGGCAGCTGCCGAATCGGACATTTTAGTAATTTCCTCTTTCATGGAAGTGACCACCTTTGCAGCTTCATCATTGTTCTGAGACACAGCCTGTACTGCCGCCATAAAGGCCTTGGTGATAACCTTGTGAAATCCACTGAGGACCTCCACGGGTAGGAGCACTGATTGAAAAACCGGCATTGATCCGGTCAAAACCCAGATCAACCAGGTTGGTTTCGATCGTGTCACCGATGTTTTCCAGGTCACTGACTGCTTCCATGAGCTTAAGAAACTCCTCGGTCTGTTGATCGGTCAATGAATGTTTGCTGATTCTTCCCATGTAATCGACGATCTGTTCATAGAGGATATCCACCTTGTCATCCAGATCGCGTACTTCAATTAGTGATTTCTGGTTGCCCTTGAGGATTGCTGGCATGATGTCTTCCAGCATCTTTTGCACTGCCTCACCCATATGCAGTACCTCCAGGCGTACCCGGTCAAGCGCCAGAGAGGGGGTCGAAAGCAGTTCTGCATCCAGGTATTTCGCGCTGACCTGCAACTCCTCCTCATCTAGGCTGCCTTCTGGAATCATCCATTCCACCAAGCGTGCTATCTGGGTGGTAAAGCCAATAAAGATGAGTGTATTGGCAATGTTGAAGATGGTATGGGCATTGGCGATCTGTCGTGGTGTTTCTGCACCGAGGCGATCCACGCCTGTGAGTTCCGGGTGAACTGGGGATATGGAGGTGACCCAACTGGCGAGCTGGTCAATAAACAGCACCCATATCAAGACTCCTCCGACATTGAACATTACATGCACAATGGCTGCACGGACTGCTTCTCTGGGCTTGCCAATGGAGGCCAGCATCGCGGTGACGCAGGTTCCGATATTGGCACCGAATGCCAGGGCGATACCTGCCGGGAGGGTGATAAAACCCTGGCTGGCCATGACGATGACAATACCAGTAGTGGCCGATGAGGATTGAATCAGACCCGGTGAAAGCGGCCGCGATCAGGATGCCGATGAGTGGGTTTTCCATTTGGATCATCAGGTCCAGGAACGGCTGGAAGGTGCGCAGAGGTTTCATCGCGTCACTCATCACGCTCATGCCAAAGAACACCAGCCCTAATCCCATGAGCATCGTGCCATACTGTTTGATCGAATCCTGCTTGGAGATGAACAGCATGCTGAAGCCGACGCCGACCATCAACAAGGCCGCCTTGGTTACCTTGAAAGCAACGATCTGCGCAGTGATCGTCGTGCCGACGTTGGCGCCCATGATGACTCCGACAGATTGCGACATGGACATCAGGCCCGCGGTGATGAACCCAACCACCAGCACGGTGGTGACAGAAGAGGACTGAATGACAGCAGTAACGAAAGCACCCGTCGTGGCGCCCATGAAGCGGTTGGCAGTGAGCTTGGCAAGAATAGTCTTCATGCGCTCGCCGGCCACTGCCTTGAGTGCATCCGCCATCTGCTCCATGCCAAACAGAAAAAGTGCCAGCCCACCAAACAGCTGCATGCCCATTACGCCCCAGTCCATGCCTGACTCAGAGCCGGTAGCGGCCATGCTCGGGTAGGCCATGAACACCACAGCCAGACTCGTGAGAAGCGCGAGAGTCCATTTCACGGAACTGGTTTCAATCCAGGGCATGATTTTCGAGAGCATACAGGACTCCTCAGAGAGTTATTTTGCTTTGACAATGGTTACAGGTACAGGCGACAACCTGACGATCTGTTCTGCCTTCGAACCGAGTAACATGTGATCTAAACCGGTACGGCCCTGGCTCCCCATCACCACCATTGCAGCGTTTAGTTTTTCTATCACCTGGAGGATTCTCGTCACTGGTAATCCGATCACGAGCATGGTCTTTGACTTTTTCAATGCCTTCAATTCCGGATGCCGTTTAGAGACCTCTGCCATGAATTTATCAAACATCTCCTTGGCAAGGTCTTCAATTCGCACCAGGCTCTTTTTCGTGCGTATTTTTGCGTAATAGCCCGGCATATTCCCCGGGTCGTGGACAACATGTAAGACGGTAATCGGGAGTTTCATGCAATCTGCCATCTCACAGGCCTTGATCAATGCCACTTCGGAGTGAGAAGAGAAGTCCACTGGAACAAGAATGGGTTGTTTGCTTGATTTTTCGGACAAATTATCCTCCTTATATATGACTGATCTGGCTGTCATCCGTTGGGTTTATTGCGAAATTTTCAGACGATATTGAAAGTGATGCATTAGCTTTTCACGCATGCGTTTCTCTTTGTGCTTCTTGGCGGCAGCAAGCCTGCGTTCTGCAACGCCTATCAAGGTTTCCTGGCAATTGAGTGACTTGTCTTCACTGCCGGGATGCCGGCGAATGTAACTGCCGTCGGATTGCATATCCCAGGCGCAATGCTGGTCACCGAGCTGAACATCGAGAATCAGTCTCAGTTCCTGACGCAGAGCGGGGGCCTCTATAGGAACGAGGACCTCGACACGGCTTTTGAGGTTGCGTTGCATGAGGTCCGCTGAGCCGATGAAATACTCTTCGTCTCCACCGTTCTTGAAATAGTTCATCCGGGCGTGTTCAAGAAAACGACCGACAATGCTGACCACCTTGCCAGACTCACTGAGACCGGGTATCCCGGGGCGGAAGCGACAGGTGTCGCGGACAATCAGGTCGACTTTTACACCTGCCTTGGTGGCAGTATAGAGCGCCTTGACGATATCCACATCTTCCAAGGCATTCATCTTCATCTGGATATGCCCCGGGTTTTCCATGCTATGGAGTTCGGTCTCCCGGTTGATCTTTTGCAGCAGTGCTTTTTTCAATGTGTAAGGGGCGGCGAGAATCTTGCGGTAGCTGGGAGGAGGGGAGTAACCGGTCAGGTAGTTGAAGAGTTCGGTCAGATCCTGGCCGATCTCCTCATCGCAACCCAAAACACCCAGGTCGGTATAGAGACGCGCTGTTCCGGCGTGATAGTTACCGGTGCCTATATGGTAATAGCGTCGCAGCTGTGAGTAGTCCTTGCGCACGACCATGATCAGTTTACTGTGCGTCTTCAAGCCGATGACGCCATAGTTCACGTGGATTCCAGCTTGCTCGAGGCTGCGCGCCCAGCGGATATTGGCGGCCTCATCAAAACGTGCCTTCAACTCAACCAGAACCGCAACCTGCTTACCATTGCGGGCAGCCTGGATCAATGAATTAAGAATATTCCCTTCGGCGGAAGTACGATAAAGGGTCATCTTTATAGCCAGGACCTTCGGGTCTTCAGAGGCTGTTCTGAGGAAGCGTTCAACCGTGGTGCTGAAGGACTCATAGGGGTGCTGCAGCAGCAGTGGGCCTGTATCCCGGATGATGTGGAAGATATTGCGTCTGTCATGCGCCAGTTGCGGATGGTCAACCGCATAGTGTGGCGCGTCTTTGAGTTCTGCGATATTTAGGAATGCGATCTCAAACAGATCCCGTGTGGCCATCATGAAATCAATTTCAAATACATCCTGGATTTCGTCCAGCCCCAGTTCCGCAGCAAGCATACCCCGATGTGTCGGATTCATGCCTTGAGAAACCTCCAGTCGCACAATGGGCGCAAAGTGGCGTTCCCGCAGCTCTGTTTCGATCATCTCCAACAGGTCGTTTGCAGTCTCCTCTTCAAGTTCCACATTGGCATTGCGGGTCACCCGGAATGATTCGCAGGTGATGATCTCCATGCCGGGAAACAGCATGTCCAGATTGTTGGCGATCAGATCATCCAGAGTAACGTAGTTATAGCCATCGTCGACTTGAATCAGCCGGGGAGAGACCTCTTTGCTTACCGGGACCTTCAACCGTGCCATGTGAGTTTCATGGCCCTCCGGGAAGCGCAGAGTGACCAGCAGGTTTAGGGTCAGGTTGGAGATAAAGGGAAAGGGATGGCTGGGATCCATCGCCAGTGGCGTCAGCATGGGGAAGATATTCAGGCGGAAATGCTCACGCAATTTTTCCTGCTGACTGGACTGCAGATCTTTATATTCCGAGATCAGGACGTTGTTCTCAGCCAACAAACGGTTTAATTCGTGATAAATGCGCTGTTGCTCATGCTGAAGTTCCCTGATGACATGATGGCATTCGTATAATTGTTCCTGTGGTGTTCTACCATCGACAGTCTGGTGTAATGACGCCTGCTGCAACCTGTTGTTTCAGCCCGCCAATGCGTTTCATGAAAAACTCATCCAGGTTGCTGCTGACGATGGCGAGGAATTTGACTCGTTCGAGTAGCGGATTGAGACTGCGATCGGCCTCATTGAGTACCCGCTTGTTAAAGGCCAGCCAGGTCAATTCGCGGTTCAGATAGAGATTACTATCGTCCAGATCAATCTCTGGAGCTTATGGCTCCCGATGAGTCATCCTGAGATTCTTGATCGAATTGTTGTGGCTGTGTCTGGATCATGGTTATTTTTCTACACAAAGCTGACTGGATGAACATCCATACGCAAAATCAACTTAAGTATAGATTGTGGATTTTTTTATAGTTTCGATGATTGCTCACCCAATTATTACAGAAATATTACATTATTTTTACAGTTATTTTTTATTCAAGCATACTTTACATGGGTGAATTATCACATTGCCTGGTGTTTTCCAGACTGATCTTGCGTTAAGTAGATAAGTATCAGATGAATAACTGAATCACTGATCAGTCATGCCTGACTTTCTTGGGAAGCGAACCGGTGTTTGCTAATCGAAGTCGATCTTCTGCCGCAATTTCTTCTGCTTTCCTTGTCTGGATTTACTCTCCAATCGCCTTCTCAGTGAGGCCTTTGTCGGCTTTGTGGGGATACGCCTTTTTATCGGGATTGCGACACTTTTTACCAGTGACTGTAATCGCATGAGGGCATCATTTCTGTTTTTTTCCTGCGTTCTATGGCTCTGGGCTTTGATCACGATAACGCCTTCTGAGGAGATGCGTTGGTCCTGCTTATTTAACAGTCGTTGCTTGTAAAAATCCGGTAATGAGGAGGTTTTGATATTGAAGCGAAGATGAATAGCTGATGATACTTTATTGACATTTTGTCCCCCTGCACCCTGCGCTCGGATTGCTGTCAATTCGATTTCATTCATCGGGATTGAAACTTTATGGGAGATCTTCAGTACTGAGGACCTGATGGAGTCGATGTTGGAGTGTTTTGAAGAATCATTCATCGTTTCAATGCCAAGTGTTAAATCAACGTTTGATCTGCAGCAACTTGTGTATCAGTAGTTTGGTCTTCAGCAAATGCTTTTGAAACTGCCTTGAGTCAATGCGGCCAGGTCAGATGGGCTGAGTTCGATCTCCAGTCCTCGACGACCTGCGCTGATGTATATGCTCTCAAAATTATTGGCTGATGTATCCACAAGTGTCACCAGCCGCTTTTTCTGACCCAGCGGGCTGACACCGCCCAACACATAGCCTGTGGATCTTTCCACTGCGTTTTTCTCGGCCATTTTTGCCTTTTTGCACCCTATAGCTTTGGCGGTTAATTTCAGATTGAGCTGTTTTGCAACCGGGATGACGGCGACTGCAAGCTGCCCATTATCCAATTCAATGATAAGTGTTTTGAAGACCCGTTCCGAATCAACCCCAAGTTTTTCAGCAGCTTCCAGGCCATAGGACTGATTAGCCGGTTCATGTGTATATTCATGGATTTCATAGGCGATGCCTTTTCTCTTCGCCTCATCAACTGCGGGAGTCATTCTTTAATTATCACCGGTAATGAATTTATAGCCATTCTGTTTGATCAAGAGTTGTTAATGCTTTCGGATGACGGTTCCAGGTTTGAATCCATTCCAGACTTAAACTCGTAACCCATGACACAGGCTCGATATATACCCTGTCAGTCAAATTGCTAAATAAAATGAGGAAATGGATCATGAAATATACACTGATTTCAACGGCGTTACTGATGTCTATCGGGATTGCCCAAGCAGGTTCGAATTGGGAGATGCAGAAAGAAAAAGCTGCTGCAGACAGTGCAACAAAAACCATGCAAAATACGGCTGTACAGCCTGGCATTGGCGAAAGGAGCGGCCAGTTCGAGGATGCGGCCCAGTATGAAGATTATAATCATGGTGACTGGACGGATTTGAGAAACACAGAAATCTACGGTTCGTTCTAATCTACGGCTGGTTGGCAGAGCAGGCGGTTATGAGTGAAAGTTGCTACTTATTCTGCCTGCTCGGATTTTCGCGGACAAATAGCGCGATCAATCCTGCCTTTCCAGGAACGCCAGCCACTGCTCAGCATCTTTTTGGGTCTTATTAAACTTTTTTGCCTTGGAGAAGGCTGCTTTAGCTTGTTCCAACGAACCACTTTCATAACAGGCAACGCCTAACAGCAACCAGGCCTTATCCTGAGCTTTTGTATTCTTGCCTTTAAGAATTCTGCGCAGTCTCTCTTGTGCCTCGGACCAGCGTTGATTCTCAAGATACAGATGAGCAAGGCGCAGGCTCAGATCAATATTCCCATTCTTGTTGACCGCCTTTTCCAGTGCCGAGATGCTTTGCGCCGACTCTTTTGCCTGATACCAGGCATTGGCCGCCTGTTCCCAGGTTTTTGGTTTTGCACTGATACGGCCTTTGGCAATCTCTTTTTCTATCAATTGCGCAGCCTTATAGGGTGCATCACGGAGTGAATAGAGCTGAGCAAGATTCAGCAGGTCCCGTTCTGCTGTCAGGTGGCCGCGAAGATAGGCGAGTTCCATGACGGCAAGCGCTTGGGCATAGTTTTTACGCATCATCTCCATGCCGCTCAGCTGCAGCCAGTAGGATGAACGATCGGGGAACAGTTTCACCATCCTGCGCAGCAGTATGACGCACTGCTTGTAATCCTTGAGTTCATTGTGGGCGCCGAGCAGGCTCTGGTACCAGCTTTCATTGGGGCGCTTACTGAGTTCGATGGCCTTACGCAGGGGCTTGATGGCTTTCTTGTACTGTTTGAGTTGCAGGTGCGCGCTACCCAACAACATATGAGCCTCTGCAGTGGGGGTATCTACCTGCTTGAACCAAATCTCGAGCTGTTTGATAGCCGGCGAATACTTCTCGGTCGCCATGTAGAGCTGGGCCAGGTTATAACGGCTGCGTTGCTGTACGTCATCAGGGAGCGCCTGCAGGTCCAGACAACGTTTGAGGAAGGGGATAGCGGTACTGTAGTCACCCAGATCTATATGGGCGTGAGCGAGTGACTGCAGGATGACTGCCTGTGCATAGGGTTGCTTGGTATTCGCTTTGAGTAATTCTTTAAGTCTCTTTAAGGCAGTCGTCGTGTTGCCTGCATCGATCATCTCCTCGATTGATAGCAGTGACTTATAAGTATGTGATGACAGACTCGGCGTCTTATCCGCAGCCTGCAGCATGGTTGATGTACTGAATAACAGCATACAGGCAAGCATGGCCCCGCTGATAAACACTTGTCGCTGTCCTTTCATGGTTATTTCTTGCCCAGCTTGAAATTGACCGTCTGCTCAGCCCTCACTGCAACAGCTTTACCTTCCTCGATGCGGGGTTTGAATTTCCATTTCAATACCGCCTGAATTGCGGCATTGTCGAAGATGCCTTCGGGTTCAGAATCGACCACGACCACATCCTGCACCGTACCCTTCTCGGTAATCAACAGTGAAACCTTCACCCAACCCTCGATGCCTCTGCGCTGAGCGCGGAAGGGGTATTGCGGCGGCACGCGTGAGATGGCCATGAAATCCCGGTCTGGCTGGCCCTGTCTGACCGGGCCAATATAGGGCCCGCTGATGGCCATGGGTACATCTGGAACAGAAAAGGCGATATTCGGTGCTTTGATGGCAGGTTGAGCGATATCCAGTTTTTGTATTTCCGGGGATGGGGGTGGAATCTCCTCGGCGATCGGTGGCGGCTCGGGTTGCTGTCTTTGCCGCACCCGTGTCTCGGTGTCCCGCTTGAGCCTGACAAATTCCATCACCGGGCGCTGCTGATTCGACTGTATTTCTGCGGTCTTGTGTATGAGCATCCAATTCATCATCCACAGCAGTGCCAGGGAAATGGCAATGCCACCCAACAGGGAAAAGATCAGTCGCGGCAGGTGACGCAGAACCTGGATCATCTGCCGTCATCTGCAGCTATGGCCACATTAGTGATGCCGGCCAGGCGCACCTGATCCATGACCTGCACCAGCAGGCCGATCTGCGCCGTTTGATCACCCTGGATCACCACCTGACCCTCAGGAAACTCAGCCCGCAGGCGTTCGATATTGGCGCGCACTGCCCGGACATCCACCGCCCGGCCCTCGATCCAGATCTCACCATTGGGGCGGATCGCGATCAGGATATTGGCCTTTTCCTGTTGCTGGGCGGTCTCGGCGCTGGGGCGATTGATTTCCACCCCTGATTCTTTGACAAAAGAAGTAGTCACCACGAAAAAAATCAGCATGATGAATACCACATCCAGCATCGGTGTCAGATTGATATCTGAGTCGGCGCTGCCATTGTTCTGATGATGGATTCGACGCATTGTTAATTAACCTGTATTTTTCATGCAATAGTCAGGCAGTCGGCAAAATGGATCAGCTGCCGTTTGATCTTACGCTGCAGTTCTACCCTGAAATAGAGACCGGGAATGGCCACAACCATGCCTGCCATGGTTGGAATGGTCGCCTTCGATATCCCCGAGGCCATAGCCCGGGCGTTGCCCGTTCCCAACATGCCGATGATATCGAAGACCTCCATCATACCGGTAACCGTACCCAGCAAACCCAACAGTGGACAGATGGCAACCAGCATCTGGATCAACGGCAGGGTACAGTTGAGCCGGGTATCGGCGTCTGAGATCAGGGCATCGCGGATACGCAGGGCATGCCAGGAGTGGCGATCACTGCGTGCCTTCCAATTATTCACCTGTTTGGCTGACTGCCGGGTAAATTCCTGACGGAAATACCAGTAACGCTCGATGATCATGGCACCGAGCAGCATGGCGGTGAAACCGATGAGCCAGAGTACGGGTCCGGCTGTCTCCAGAAACCGACGGATGGCTTCGAGGGTTTCAAACACCTAAGACATCTCCCGGCGCATGGCTGCGAGACCCGCAGACTGCTCTTCCAGGATCTGCACCAGGGCGCGGCTGCGGGTCGTCACCAGGGTGTGCAGAAACAGCAGGGGGATGGCGACGATCAGACCCAGGGCGGTAGTGACCAGGGCCTGGGAGATGCCGTTGGCCATCAGTTTGGGGTCGCCGGTGCCAAACAGACTGATCGACTGGAAAGTGATGATCATACCGACCACTGTGCCCAGCAGACCCAGCAAAGGGGCAATCCCGGCCAGTAGTTTGATGAATCCCTCGCCACGGGTCAGCTTAGGTGTCTCGCGCAGCACCGCCTCATCGATCTGCAGTTCCAGATTCATCAGATCGGTGGTCTGATTGTTGTTGGAGATCGCAATGATACGTCCCAGCGGGTTCTTTTCCGAGGGCTCGGCCAGATTGCGCAGCTGACGCCGAATACCGCCTCCTACCCAGGCGATATAAAATAAACGATAGATCACAGTGAGCAGACCAACGGCGCCTAAGGCTAGGATGACATAGCCTACAACTCCACCCTGTTGCAGTCTTTCCAGCAAGCTTGGGGTCTCCACCAGCAGGCCCAGCAACACCCCGCGGGTTGGGTCCAGGGCCAGTTCGGCCTCTCCCTCAGTAGCCTGGGTGAAGCCCGCTGCAGCCTGACGGTCGGAGTTCGAGGGCTGACGTGCCAGCACCACGAAGCGGTTGGACTCGGTCTGGTATTTGAGATAACGGTCCCCCTGCAGGGCATTGAAAAGCCCGACTCGAACCACTTCCATTTCATTGGCGACCCCATTGGTTTCCACAACCTGGGCCGGAAAACGCACAACCTGTCCCGATTCAGCAATCTCTTGCTGGATGAGCAGCCAGAGCCGCTCCAGTTCGGTAATGTCCGGCAGCTTCTTGGTCTCGCCCAGGATGTTGAACCATTCGCTGCGTTGCGGATACTGGGCCGAAACCAGTGAATCCTCGATTAATGCGGCCAGGTCTTTGGCTGTCTGGCGGACCGTACCAAAGACCTCACCCAGATCTCCGGTACGCTGCTTCAACTCGGTTTCGAGTAGTGCAAGCTCTTCTTCATTGGTGGAAAAAGACGCTTTGAGTGTCTGGCCTCGTTCCTGCTCCGTCTTTAATTTCTGACGCAGCGCTTCGAGCAGGGCCTTCTGGTCGGCATGTGCGGCTAGGAAGGTAGACTCACGTTCAAGGCGGATCTTCGCATCACGCTGCTGCGCGTCCTGAACCTGGCGCAACAGCTGATCCAGGTGGGTAGGATGCTCCGCCAAGGCCAATGAGGACCAGAACAGTCCGGCCAACAATACCAGGATAAAGGATCTCATGGCCGGACCTCCCTGGGTGCGGATACCGGCAGGCGCAACAGATCCGGTGCGGCCTGTTTGCGGGCGATGCGCAGTCCATTGCGGATTGGCAGGTTATAGCGGGAGGGGAGGGTCTCCCATGCATCGCTGGCGGGGTTCCAGCGTCCCACCTCTTTTCGGTCCAGGGTCAGATAATAGAGCCCGACCCGGCCGATGCGCAGGAAATCGACGGTGCGTGGATTAGCGCCTGTCTGCAGCTCACCCCGGCTGGCCTCGATGGTGCGGCTGTAGTCCATCTCGATCTGGTAGGCCTCCAGCACCCGGCGGTATTTTTCCCCGACGCTGATGTCGGCCCGGTCCATCAACTGCTTGAGCTGGGTGATGCGCAGGCCGCGCTCTTCCGCCAGGAAGGGTTGGTCGAGATGGATGAATTCATCCAGCGACTGCACCATGCGCAGCATCAGCGGCACTATCTCGCGCTGGGTCATGTCCAGCGCCTGCATCTGTTTCTGAATCGATGTTTTTTCCTCCTCCTGGGATTTCACCAGCCGTAGCAACTGATCGTCGTAGACCTTGAGGACATCGAGTTCGCGGCTGAGGCGCTGATACTCTTCCAGCATCGCTTTGGTCTCATCATCCAGCTTATCGATACGCTGCTGGACCTTAGCCTCCTGGCGGGTATTAGCGATGCTTGTGTCGATGGAGCGGGTGAGGGGGTCCTTGGCCGCCGTGGTTGTGCTGCTGAATATGGCAATGACCATTGCCAGCAACAGATTGCAGCAGAGAGGCTGTCCGGGAGTTTTTCTTAATTGGGTTTTTTATATTCATTACTACTTCTGGATCTACTGCGGAATAGGGATTATAACCGCCTGTCTATGATTGGCTGAGTCTGTAACCAGGTTTCCAGGAATTTCCTGCTCAGGATGCCGCTGTGAGGCGTCCGTTGATGGTCGGTGGCGTAAAAATAAGACCTCGGCGACTCCCCGAACCAGCCAGGGTCGACATGATAGCGCAGACGCTCCGGGAAGTTATCGCCAAAGATCCAGTTGTCGAAGCTGTGCAACTCGAATCTGTCGAGCAAGTGTTTGGCGGTTTGCCGGTCATCCGGGCTGTCAGTCGAGATCAAAACCAGGCTTTGCCGGGAGAATGCTCCCTTCAGCTGCTGCAATTGCTCGAACTCCTGCATACAGGGGGGACAATCCGACGACCAGAGGACGAGCAGGAACGATTCGCCAGGTCGCTCGGCGAGGATCTGCTGCATGCTGTCCGCCAGGAACGGCTTCAGCTCAGCCGCGGCCAAAGGGGAAAGCAGCAGACTGAGGGAAATGAACCAGGAAGAAAATCTATTCGGCATGCTGGTTCTCTGGGATCTTCTGCTCAACCGGGATCATCTGGTAGCCTTCGGCAAGGGTGTGCCAGGAGAGGAAGATCTTTTGGCCATTGGCAATCAGCTGAGGATGATCGGAGCCGTTCTCTGTCTGCGCCGCTGCCCAGGGCTCTGACCAGTGTTGCCCGTTGTCCGTCGAAACACTGACCAGCAGATCTGTAATGACCCCATTGAAGGATTTCCAGGCGCTGTACACGTTTCCATCGACTGCGAGTACCTGTGGCCGGGATGCGGCACTTGTTGAATCGATGCTGTGCTGAAATTCCAGCTGTTGGCTCGACAGGTCGAAGCGGCCATACATCAGGCCCTGGTTTTTCTCGCCTTGGGTGAACCAGGCGAGATGGGCCTTCTGCTGTTCGTCCACTGAGAGGTCCGGACCATGATGGGGACAGCCATCCACCTGCCAGCCGTCGTCCGTGGCTTTCACCGGCAGGCCTTCGACGGGAGGTGTATCCACCCCAAAGCGGGCAATGGCGTGGTCGCGGATGTTGAGAGGATAGACATGCCGCCAGAGGGTGACCACCTGGTTGTTGGCATCAAGATCCATGGCGATGCGGCAGCATTCGCAGCTATGATCCGCCAGTTTGCGGTTGAAGGCGAAGCTTTCCCCGCGGTTGTCGGACATGGCGTAGTAGATGGCCGCACCGGCATAGTCAGTACCGGCTGGTTTGGCGGCGGCCAGGTCCCGCTTGTCGATCCAGGCAATAAAAATCCGCCCCTGATCGTCAAGGATCATACTGTCGAAGCGGTGGCTGATCGGCGCCAGATCGTCATTCACTGTGATGGGTGGGAAGAACAGCTCCCCGCCATCGAGAGAGCGGGAGAAGCGCACATTGCCCGCATATCTACCGGGGATCTTGCGGGTCCAGCTGAGATAGATTTCACCGGCTGGTCCGAGGGCTAGTTTTGGCCGGTTCTCACCATCGCTGGAGATGGGTTCCGGGGCACGGTTCACCACCAGCGGTGGTGAAAAACTGACCCCCAGGTCATCGGAATGGGTCAAATAGACATGCCCATGCTGGGCAAAGGCCAGCCACAGGCGACCCTGCTGATCGAAGGCCGGGGTCGGTGTCCGTCCACAATGCGCCGAGGGCAGGGCATCGGTCCCCTGGCACACCGACAGCAGGCTGCCGCCCTGGTTTTTTCCATGACCATGGGTGGCCGCCTGGCTGGCCGAGAACACCAGTAGACTTGCCAGAGCCATCAGCCAGAGGTCGCTTTTCTTGTTGGATTTAAACATCATTCATTATACCGGTCAGCACCCGCTGATCAGAAGTCGATACTGGCTTCTACATAATAGGTGCGCTGTGGCCAGGGATGGTGCACGAAGGCCGTCTCGTCGGTGACGTTGTCGACACCGATGCCGATACGGGACTCCGGGGTAGGGCGAAAGTTCGCTTTCAGGTCGAGGAACAGGTAGCTGTCCTGAGCGCCGAAGACCTCGTCTTCGTCATCGCTGTTGTCCAGGCTGCCATAGCTGTCGCTGGCATAGCGTACCCCGGCGGATGTATCCCACTGCTGATTGATGTTGTAGGTGGCCAGCATGTTGGCCCGCCAGTGAGGCATTCTCGGGAAGTCATTGCCCTCCACACTCGGGTCGGCGCTGTTGTTGGTGATCTCGCTGTCGGTGTAGTTGAGATTGAAACGGAGATCCAGCGGGCTGTCGAATACCCGTTCCTGTTGGGCGATAAATTCCACGCCCGTGGTGGTGACCTCGTCCACCGGCAGGAAGGTTCTGACATTGGTCGCCACATCGGTCTGGTTAAAGATGGTGTCGTCCACCGTCTCATGGAAGATATTCATGCGCAGGAAGCCGTGGGGGATTTCCATCTCGACCATCAGGTTGTGGTGTATGCCCACTTCGGGTTTTAGATCGGCATCGGCGATGGTGGTGCCATCGGTCTTCTCTTCGTTCTGGAAGAGTTCCTCGACGATCGGGAAGCGGTAGGCCTTGGCCAGGGAGTAGCGGAATTTCCAGGGGCCTTCCGGGGTGAACCCGAGCGAGAATTTCGGTGAGAAACCGGTCTCGGTGCGGTCATCAAAATCATTCAGTTCATTGTTACTGTAGGTGTAGTAAAAACCATCCAGCATCCGCCAGCGTTCGTAACGAGCGCCCAGGGCCAAGTCCCATTGCGGGGTAAAATCCCAACCCCATTGGCCGAAGATGGCCTGAGTGCTGGTCTTGCCGCCGGTGGTACTGCGGCGCGAAGTCTTGACCCCATTGATATAATTGTCGGAGTTGTAGTCATTGATCTCCAGGCTGTATTTGTCGTAGTGGTAGCCGGTGACCAGATTCATATCGCTGCGTCCCAGCAGCCTGTCGGTGCGCGCCTTCAGATCAAGGGTGGTCCAGCCGGTATCGTCATATTCCCTGACCCGTCCGGCTGTAGTGTAGGTTGGGTCGTCCGGATTCTTGCTGGAACTAAAGGTCTCGTCTTTAAGGATATCGAAATAGCTGAAATCGGCTTCCAGCAGCCAGTCGCTAGCACCCAGCGGACCCTCCAGCCCAGCACCGACCAATACGGTCTGGCGCTCGTTTTCGCTTACTGCGAAGTTGCTGCTGCGCACCGTGAAGGCATTGCCGCCGTAGAGCGCCTCGCCACTCCAGAAGGGGTCGCCGTTGTTATCCAGCAGATAGTTGCTGGGATCGGTTTCCCGCTTACGGGTTTCCGCGGCGAGGGTAAAGCGGGCCAGCCAGTCACCCATCTCATAGCCGAGTTTCAATTTGGTCAAGTCGGTAGTGACCTGTTCGCTGCCCGAATCGGCATAGTTGATGATCGAGCCTCCGGTGTTATCGAGACCTGGAATAGCGCCGGTAACCGGTGTCTCTGAGCCAGTCGGAGTGCTGGGGCTGTCAAATCGAAAGGTCATGGGCTGGCTTTCGTTTTCCAGATGGTTGTGGAACAGATAGACGCTCAGGTCATCGAACTTGTCGCCGATTGATAGGAACTCACGATGTCCGATGTAGCTCTCGTCGGTCCCGAGGTGATCGAAATCCTGGGCGAACACGCCAGCCTCGATGTGGAATTCCCTTTCAGTGGGTAGGCGGGTGTCGATATTCACCACGCCGCCCATGGCGTTGCCGCTGTATTCCGCAGAGAAGGGGCCGTAGACCACTTCCACGGCCTGGGTCTCATCCGGCGCTACTAATGACCAGCGGGGAGAGCCGTTGTACTGGGTCTGCAGCAGATAGTGCAGGGGCAGCCCATCTGCATAGACCAGAGCGCGGGCGGTCTGGAACATGTTCGCGCCGCGGATGCCCAAGGTGCCGTTAGGGTCGCCGATATAGCGGCGCCGTACTACCAGGCCCGGTTCATACTTGATGAAATCCTCCACCGTGGTGGCATTAATGCCCTCAACCTCGATATCGGTAATTGTGATACTGGGACTGGTGTAATGGGTCGAGACCGGAGGCTTAGCTTCCTCTTCCACGACCATTTCATCCAGTTCAGTGACGGCCTCTTCGGCAAGGGAATAGGAGGCCTGCAAAGCAAGGGATATGGCAATCGCTAAGGTTTTTTTACTACACATTTTATTGTCATCACTCTTATTAGTTTTTAATTATTAATCAGCGGCAGACGAAGACAGCCAATTCATCTCAACGCTTTTCCAGCTCGAGGATTAGCAGGTCCCTGGGGTCGATGGGTAATCTATATCTGCCAACATGGGAAATAAGCCATGCCAAATGCCTATGGCATCCGGTCGCTGCTTCCCTCTAATTATTAGATGTTGCGGAATGCTCCAGGGGTTTGGGCATTCTCCGCGCCATGACTAAATGGAAAGCAAGATTAATGCCAAACAATAACATATTGATAGTTAACCTAATTAAAGATTATTTGACTTTGGCATAGTGAGGTATTTGACACACTGTTTACTGGATATAACACATTCCTGGGATGGGCTGCACTGCCAGCCAGGATCTGGAATGTTTACATCAATTGATAAGATTTCCTGATGGTAATGCAAGGAATCTCTAATTAGACTTACCGATGGCTTGCTGAAAATCTAAGCCTGCCGTGAATATGCCGATTTTAACGCATCTGTATCTACAACCTTACTCAGGAAGCATGTGAACGCTTTTTTGGAGGCCTGTCATGCCGTTAGTCCATATGGGCGATATGTTACGTCACGCTTACGAGAATCATTATGCCGTGGGCGCCTTCGATGTGGTGAGCCTGGATTTCATCAGCGGGGTGATCGCCGCCGCCGAGGAGAAACAGGCCCCGGTGATCATCAGTCTGGCGGAATCCCATTTCGAATACTTCGACTTCGAACTGCTGATGACGGCAGTGGTGCGAGCGGCTGAAAGAACCTCCGTACCGGTGGCCATTCATCTCGATCATGGCGAGTCCCTGGAGTCGGCCGTGCGGGGCGTCAACCTGGGTTGTACCGGGGTCATGGTGGATGCTTCCAATCTGCCGCTGGATGACAACATCGCCCACACCCGGGCGGTGGTGGAGATGGCCCAAGGCTGCGGTATCCCGGTGGAGGGGGAGCTGGGCTATGTGCCGGGAGTAGAGGGCGAGGACGCCGAGCGCCATCCCGGCGAGGTGGTATACACCACCGTCGATGATGCGAAACGCTACGTGGATGAGACCCAGGTGGATTTTCTGGCGGTCTCCATCGGTACCGTGCATGGGCGCATGCAGGGTGAACCGCAACTGGACTTCGAACGCCTTGCGGAAATCAATCAGGCGCTGGGCATCCCGCTGGTGATCCACGGCGGTACCGGTCTGAGCAATGAGCAGTTCGGACGACTGATCGAGAACGGCGTGACCAAGATCAACTACTATACGGCGCTGGCGGACGCGGCCGGTCGGCAGATACAGAACAATGTACAGGGTGCGGATAGTGCAGGTTATACGACCTTGGTTAAAGGTGTGGCCGATGCGATGCATCAGGAGGCGGCGCGCTGCATCGACGTCTGGGGCAGCAATGGACGGGCCGCCGCGCTGCTGGAACATTGCCGGCCCTGGCTGCCGGTCGAGCATGCGATTCTATTCAACACCAAGGACCTGGATGCAGCCGGGGTCGAGGACATGATGGCCGAAGGCCGACGGGTCCTCAGCGCAATTCCGGGCGTGCATCGAGTCTTCACCGGTCACGCGGTGAAGGAGGGCGACCAGTACCGGCATTGCTGGCTGGTGCGCTTCGCCGGCCAGCCGGTCATCGACAGCTATCGTGAACATCCCGATCACAAACGGTTTGCCGATGAGCGTTTTCGGCCCTATGCCGGTGAGCGAATGAGTATCGATTTCGAGGAGAGCAATAAGGACAGTTGATAGTTTTGGCGAGATATGTCTCCAACCTGATGAGTTTCGAACCACCTTGAATGTCGTTCCAAAAAAACCGCCTCGGACATGCCTGAGGATTTCTGAGGAAGATGGGTGATCGGTAGCAGGTGTCATCGATCCCAGCCCGATGATAAGGAGGTCGCCGATGCTGTAACTTACCTCGAAAACTATGGCCAATCATCAGCTATGCTGCTGAGTGATCATAGCGATCAAATGGGTAAAAATAGGCTATCATGGTGCTTGAAAAGGAGAAATCATGATAAAACCAAACGCAGGGAAGTCGGTCTCATCCCTATCTTATAGCCAGCCGTTCAACAGCGGCAGCCGTGCCAATCACTTTCTACATCGTTTATCTAAACGCAAATACTTCTCAATAGCGAATAGGCAGTCGCCCAAGGGTGGATCAGTCTAAAAAGGCGATAATCATCACCCCGACGTTCTCCATCTGCCCATTGCATGGGTATTTGAGCGGGGAGCATGAGGAGTGTCCGGAGTGCGGTGAGGTAACCGAAGTCTGGACACGTGTGATGGGCTATCACCGGCCGGTGTCTGCGTTTAATCATGGGAAGAAGGCGGAGCATGCTGAGAGGGTTTGTTTTACTGAGACATGTTGAACTGAAACCTTATTCTTAATCAACATGTTAATATGCGTCTTCCAGTACCATAATCCGATAATCGATGTCGATATTGATATTGATAAATGTTCGTTTCCTTTGAAATCTGATAAATGGACAGAGAATTAATAAAGCTGGTGAGAGAAAAAGCGGTTGAAAAACTTCTTTTTCTACCTCACGCCACGCGGCAAATGATTCGTCCCGAGCGTATGATAAGTACGTCAGATGTACGCAAGGTCCTCATGGAAGGAGAAATCATCGAGGACTATCCAGATGATGCGAGAGGGCATAGCTGCCTAATATTGGGGTTTGGTGAGGGCGAAAGACCGCTGCACGTTGTATGCTCGCCTAAAGACGATTATCTGGTCATTATCACCGCATATGTTCCCTATCCGGATCAATGGGATGATAAATATAGATCCAGGAGAGAAAAATGAAATGTATGTACTGCCAAGCAGAAATGATTCAGAGTACGGTTCCATTCCATATCGACAGAAAGGGAGTTCATGTAAGCCTCGACGAAATCCCTGCCTGGGTGTGTCCACAATGTGGCGAAGCTTACTTTGAAGAAAAGGAGGTTGATTCTATGCAAGCCCTTGTACGAGCGGTTGAGGAACAAAAACAAAGATTTGAGCGAACAGCATAAACCAAATCATACTGAATGATTGGCGTGATGATAATCAATCGAGACTGACACAAGAGAAGAAGGAAGAAGAGGATAAGAGGAAGGGGTCAGGTCTAGCATTGTACAATAAATGAAATCGGTCTATGCTTTCTCATTATGGCAAGACCTCTACGAATTGAATTTCCCGGGGCTTTTTATCACGTCACAACCAGGGGCGATCGCCGAGAGGCGATCTATGAAAGCGACGAAGATCGTGAGTCTTTTCTCGAAATCTTACAGAGTGTACTCGAGCGATTTGAATGGCGTTGCCATGCCTATTGTTTGATGACGAATCATTATCATCTGTTCATCGAGACTGTTCACGGTAATCTCTCAAAGGGTATGCGCCAACTCAATGGGGTATACACGCAGTGGTCGAATCGACACCATCAGCGCAATGGTCATCTCTTTCAAGGCCGGTTCAAAGGCATCCTGGTGGATTCGGGTGCCTACCTGCAGACACTTTGTCGTTATATTGTACTCAATCCGGTGCGGGCCGGGATGGTTGATGATCCGGCGGACTGGCCTTGGAGCAGTTACCGGGCGACGGCAGGTCTTGAGCGAGCATCAAACTGGCTGACGACCGAGGCGATACTCGGCACTTTTGGACGTAACAAGGGTAGTGCCCGGAAAGCCTACAAGCGTTTTGTACAGGGTGGCATTGGTGGCGAGAGTATTTGGAATGAGTTGAACAGACAGATCTACCTTGGTGACGAACGGTTTATCGAGCGTATGCAAAAGTTGCTTGATGATAAGCAAAATAATGCTCAGATCCCCAGGGTCCAGCGAAGAAAACCACCACCAAGTCTAGAGAAAATCTACCAACAAGCGAAAGGCCGAGATGCGGCAATCGTTGCAGCGCATGCGACCGGAGAATACAGTTATACCCAGATTGGAGCTTTCTTTGGGTTACATTTCGCGACAGTCGGGAGAATTGTAAGGAAAGGAAAGACATAATGACTAATGATAAGGGATTGGAAGCTGTGACGTTTGGCCTCTAGCAATGCTATCATGCTAGACCTGACCCCTTTCCTTGCTTTCCTTGTGTGATCCCAGTTCATGAATGTTGATTGACTGCTTGAAGAGGAGATAGCAACAGGATGGCTATGAGTAAGAAGAGGACACCTATGACTTTCGTTAATCAAGCGGGACTTGACAGTTAATGACTACGGTCAGCGATCAGATCCAGAGCGCTGACGAGGCGATCTGTCGGAATATTGAATCGCTTGCTGACCAGCGGGCATTGCTTTCGCAGAATGTCCTCTCTCAGCTCCGGAACCTAGTCGAGGGAGTTGCGGTCCGTCTCCACACGGGCTCACCCGATGCCGAATTCAACTACGCTGCGATAGAACTGGGGCTCGCCTTCGTCAAGAGCAAGGCAAAGTTCAACTTCCTTGGAAAGTTTCACAAACTGATCCAGAAAAGCGCTTCCCACTACACCCTGGACGGGGACGCTTCCGAGCGTTTGATGCTCAAGTACTACGAGTACCTTCACCGCATCCGCAGCTTGCTCCAAGACAACTGTGGAGTCGCAGTGCTGGCGAACCTCGAGGCCTTCCCGGTCGATCTCGATCCGTCGCTGCGGGAGTACCATGAGAAAATCGCCGCAAGGATTGAAGCGGTCCGTTCATCTCCGCCCGGACAGAGGGCGCCGGGATCGGTACTACATCCACAAAACGCGCCCGTTCTTCGTCGGCGGGTCGTATCTACTACGAAGTCACCTTCTACCGCGCCATCAACAAGGTGAGCAAGTTCGACCGCATTATCGCCTTCACCGATATTGACATGACTGACAAGTACGCGGCCATGTTGACGCTCCAGCGAGACTCGATCGAAGTGCTCGGCCAGACGATGCCGATCACGATCATCCACGAGTGGGAGGTCTCGATCCGCCCGTGCGAGTTCGACAACTTCGCGCGTCTGCTTGGGCATCGACTATATCAGTTCGGACCAATTCGGCGGAGTATCGCTACCTGATGCGCTGGCTGACGCTGAGCTCGGGCAGCCTGCTCGATCTGGTTGACATGCCCGACGACAAGTACGTGCAGGAAGGGCGGCAGGAACGGCAGGGCGTCACCAAGCCGCAGATCTTTCCCATGCTGGATGAAGCGCGCCGAATCGTGAGGACAGCCGCTCCGGGTCATAATATCCTCCGATATCTCATGCTGCGAATGCACAACCAGATCCTCAAGCCGCAGTATTACTGGGAAGGCTGTGACCGTCTCTCCGGCATGAAGCTTCAGTACGGCTGCATCCCCTTCGACACCATGCCGTTCTGTACTTCGCTGCCCGGGCACAACCCCCGGTACTGGGACCTCGTCGAGAGCCTGGATGTTACAGGTCGGAACCACGAACTGCTTGCTCGACGTGTGAAGAACAACGTGGAGCGTCACGGAATTCTCTACACACCTGTGGCCGACCTCGAGGAGTTCGGAGACGTCAACGGCTTGATCTCCGCTTACAACAACAAGCTCTACTACAAGCATACGGAGCGCCGGCTCGTGCCCGATAAGGGGCACGTCTTCATCTGCGGGTATGAGAACGACACTGTCTCCATCGTCGAGAAGCTTCAGGAGTACGCATCGTCCGGGATCGCCGGCTACACCCAAGCTGTCGAGCGCTGGCTCGATGAAGCACCACGTGGCATCGACGACCCGGCGAAGGAGGATGCGCTCAAGCAGTTGTTCAGCCAGTCGCGCGTCGCCCTGATCTACGGGGCAGCCGGCACCGGCAAGTCAACGATGGTGGACCACATCGCGCACTACTTCAACGACAAGGAGAAGCTCTTCCTCGCGCACACCAACCCAGCGATCGACAACCTCAAGCGCAAGGTAACTGCGCAGAACTCGGATTTCCGGACGATTAGCAGCCAGATCTACAGAAGTGCCACCGATCCGGAGTACGACCTCCTTATCATTGACGAGTGCAGCACTGTAAGCAACGCAGACCTGATCAAGGTGCTGGAGAAGACCTCCTTCAAGCTGCTTGTACTCGTCGGTGATGTCTACCAGATCGAGTCGATCCAGTTCGGTAACTGGTTCGGAATTATTCGCTCATTCATCCCGAGCACGTCAGTATTCGAGCTGACGACGCCCTTCAGAACCAAGAACGACTCACTCCTGGGATTCTGGAGACAAGGTTCGAGATATCGACGATGATATCGCCGAGATCATGGCCCACAACGGGTACTCGACCGTGCTCGACAAGACGCTGTTCGAGACCCAAGGGCAGGACGAGATCATCCTGTGCCTGAACTACGACGGCCTCTATGGCATCAACAACATCAACCGTTTTCTGCAGAGCAGCAACCCGGGTGCAGCGATCTACCTGGCGCGAATCCACGTACAAGATTGGCGATCCTGTCCTCTTTCACGATACCGAGCGGTTCCGGCCTGTGATCTATAACAACCTGAAGGGCCGGATCGTCGGCATCGAGTACGATCGTGGCTGGATTCAGTTCGATGTCGAGCTCGATCGACCACTCAGCGAGTTCGACGTCGTCAGTGACGAGCTCGAATGGATGGGCGGTTCGACCGTTCGCTTCACGGTCTACGACTACGACGCAAGCGATGAGGACGACGACTCGCTGAACACCACCGTGCCGTTTCAGGTAGCCTACGCCGTGTCAATCCACAAAGCGCAGGGCCTCGAGTACGACTCCGTCAAGATCGTCATCACCGATGCCAATGAAGACGACATCACACACAGCATCTTCTATACAGCCGTAACCCGGGCACGTGAGCGCCTGCGGATCTTCTGGACGCCCGAGACGCAGCAGGGTGTTCTACAGGGCCTCCGCCGCAGCGCCAACCCAAAGGACGTCGCTCTTCTCGCTAGCCGTCGTGGCCTTACGCCGGTCAACGGAGTTACAGGGACATCCACTTCCTAGGGGATAAAGCTTTTGCCATTAAAAGGACATGACTGGCGTTAGGCTCACAATCGGCTACCTTGGAGTGGTTTTTGAAGTGGATTACGGTGACAGTTTACTAAATATGGAAGATAAGGAAACACAATACTTAATTACGAAGTTCCGAGACCACATAAAAAAATTATGATCGTACGTTAGTATCTGATGAACTTTTACAAATGCATGCTTAGGGGACGCTTACAGAATTAGCATACTCAGTACCAGATTTCATTGGTTCTGAAGAATGAGATGAGCGCGGTTGGGCGCAATGCCCTGCAGTGATTGCGTCCTTCCTGGCTGTTTTGTTGATAGCAAACTAATCTTTGACAGCGGTAGTCTGCTTACGAGAACCTTTCGTGCCAAGCTGTCAATCCCGCACGGAAAAAAATGAACGCCACCACTCCGAGTACCAGTCCTTCCAGAGCTCCGACGGCGATGTCGGGAAGGGTGTGGACCCTAAGAATAGGTCGGGAGTAGCAGACCGCGAGTGCCCAGGGTAAGAGCAGATAGAACAGCCAACGCCGACGCGTAGCGATGTACGAGATCCCCGCTGCCAGGAAGAAAGTGGCGAAAAACATGGCGGAGAAGGCATGCCCCGAGGGCAGGGAGTAGCCGGTCTCTTCGATCCAATGCTCTCGAACGGCGGCGCCAAGTTTCACGGGAGAGGGCTCAGCTTCCAAGGTTTTCCTCAGCGGTTCCCTACGTGCCTCCTTGTCGCCAAGAGCATAGAACTCCTGAGGCGACATACCAAGCGGACCTGCACCGTTTTCTCCCGCCAAGTAGACAATGTTGGGACGCGGTACTTTAAGTACAGACTTTACGCCGTGTTCGTTGAGCGCTGCACCGCCTCCGGCGAACACTGTGACGATTATTACGACAAGAGCAATTTCCAGAGCCCTCTGTGCAGCAGTAATCCCTTGGCGGGTGACCAGGAGCACAAGGAACAAGACTCCAATGATGGGTGACCCGATTGTTCCGCCTGATTGTGTTGCCCAGTAGCAGGCAGTGGCGAACCCTGTTGTCAGGTCGAAGTAGGGTTCTATTGTGGAATCGACGATGGAAAACAACCATCCTGCGGACAGGAGGCTGTATGTCATCAGCAATGGCCAAGCCAATTGACTGATTACAGCACTTGGAGTTAGTGCGCCGTCAGTGGACCGAGTCGACGTTCTTACTGCCAGCTTATTGTCTTCCATAACTGCCTCCTGATCGTTTGCTTTTAGCCACTTCCACAGGAGTGGATTCAATAGAATGAGCCAAATCTGGTGATGAGTGCAGAAGCTGATGCCCCATCCCATCATTCAGAAAATATGCGGAGCCACGCGAGAGACCTGGGCCGCTCATCAGCGAATAGCGGCACGAAGCTGAAAAATATTGCCTTTCCACTGAATCTACTTGATACCTTTAGTCAGACAAATAGTATTCAACTGTTGATACAACACGAACCTTCTTGATGTGGGGATTATTTTTGTCGCGTGGGTTGATGCTGAACTGGCCCTGAGCAGCCCTTTTGATTTTGCCTAATGAACTTTGTGAATCGGCAGCGAATTTCAGCGCCACTTCTCTCGCCTTTCGAGTGGCTTCCTCGATCATTTCAGGTTTGATTTCATTCAGCCTTGTAAAAAGGTACTCTGTTTGTGACTGATAATCGCCTGCTGTAAAAACTATACCTGTTTTTCCAAGCTCCGATAGTTTGCCCATCACTCCACGCACCGATACTATGTTTTTGGAGTAAACAGTAACAGTCTGAAGCGCAGTGTAACGAAACTCCGACTTTGCATTATTACCATACTGTTGTGCTGACTTGTCTGTGATAGCAGGGGAAGAAAACGAAATTTCTGCAGAATTGATTCCATTCATTTCCAGGAACTCTCTGATATTTAAAGTACTGGATTCGATTGAGCCATAAAGCTCCTCTAAATTATTACCGGCCACCGTGAATTGAATCGGCCAGATTACGATATCTGCTTCATACTCTCTTTCGGAAAGACCTTTTACAGTCACCGAACGCTCATATTCCTTAAACTTTATCGCTGTACTGCTGAGGATGTAGCCAAATATTATTAAGCCAAGAAATAGGGAAGTACCCAGAATGAATGCGCTTACTCTGCTGTTTTCCTGCATATGGTTCTCCCGTAGGTATTAATATGCTTGAACGCCATATATTTAGATATCAGTTCACTCTGATTGGCGACTGAGTTTCAGTAGGGGAATCATGTTTCGATTGAGGATAATCCTCGATTCGCCAGCGTTGCGGCTGGTCGCGGGTTTCATCCAGATGTCTTAGCTTTGACCATAATGCGATGATCAGAATAAGCAGAAGAATGGATAGTACGATCACTCTTATCGGGGTAAACACGATATCCCTAAACTGAAGTATCTCTATTGATTTTCCTAATCATAACTCAACCTCTTCAGTGAGTCGTACTATCCGATCAGTTTGCCACGCACAGGCGAGATTTATGCACAAGAGATTCAGGGTACTATCCAGCCCATTGCCGTTCCTACACCCATCAGAATCAGCAGACCGACGCTGGTATTCTCAAGGGCGACACGCCATTCGCTAAGGTGTTGTCTGATCTGGGCGCCAAAGTGAGCGACCCCGAAGGCGAAGATCAGGGTTGGGATGAAAACCGCTCCCAGGCCGAAGCCAATGCCCAATGACATTCCTGCAACGACACTGGCTGTGGTCGCCGAGGCCAGAATTACGGTGCTTAGTGGCGCGCAGGGATTCAGCGCCATACCCATGCCCATGAGAAACAGTCCGCCAGGAAGCAGGGGGGGTGATTTTCGTGGCACCTCCAACTGGACTTCAACCGACTGCTGCTGGACAGGTTTGCTGCAACTAAGGTTGCCACGATACCGCCGCCACAGCAGTGAGAGGGCAACCAGAATCGTGGCACCTCCCAACAGCCAGCGAACCCAGGGGCTGGCCACCCAATCCTCCACCAACAGTCCCGCCCAGCCGGCAGCTCCGGCGAGCAGGGCATAACCGCTCATACGTCCAAGGGAGAATGGCAGCAGGATGCGCCAGGCACGGCGAACACCACTATCGGCGTTTAAAAATACCGGTCCCAGATAGGGCAGGCAGGCGATGTTGCAGGGGCCTGAGCCGAAGCTCAGGCCCAACAACAGGGCAGCACCAAAACTGAGGCTGACAGGAGTGAGCGGTATCATCAGGCTTTCTCTTCTGCTGTCTTTTGATTGTTGCTTAACAGACGCTTCAGATTCGACTGCTCCCAACCTTTCTGGGCCTTCTTTCTGGCCTTGAAATATTTCGGGTCGGCAGAAAATACCGGAAATGCCGTGTATTTCAATTGCAGCACATCCTTATCCGGGCAGAACTCCACACAGCGGCCGCACAGGGTGCAGTCCTCGAAGGTGACATTGTGTCGTTGCATGTCGGTGTGGATCTCCTTGATGTCCATCGGGCAGGCATCGGCGCAGAGGCCACAGCGATCACAGCGCGGTGTGGCGTTTTTCACCAGACGCAGCAGGCCGAGTTTGCGGAATACCGCATGCAGGGCGAGCATCGGGCAGATGCGGCAGAAGGGCTGACGCAGGGTCAGGGCCAGGGCGATCATCAGGCCGAACAGGAAGTCAGCAAGCAGGGTCAAAACGATGGTGGTAGTGCTGGCAGTATCCACATGCAGCTGTGAGGTATCGCCGGTTGCCAGGGTGGTCAGGATACGGCTGGGACAGATATCACAGAAGGGATTGCCCATATCGTGGTTGAGCATCCCCACGCCGGCGAGCAATGGAAAGCCGAAGACCAGCAGCACGAGAATGAACCACTTGACCGGACGGATCTTTTTTACCGTTGAATGCTCCAGTGATTCACGTCTTTGCAGACCCAATTTCTGCCCCAGCATGTGCATGAATTCCTGAAAAGTGCCCAATGGGCAGACCCAGCCACAGAAGGCCTTGCTCAGGATCACGAAGAGCAGCAGAAAGGTCCCCAGGGTGATCAGCGTGGGCATGATGCCCATGAGGTAGTTGCCGCCATCAGCAATCGCGCTGCCGAGACGATGGTGCATCTGATGTTGAATGGGGATCAGGGTGCAGAGATCCGAGCCTTGGTGATCATAGGCGCAACTCAGGGCCGGCAAAGCGCCGCTGATCTTGTCTTCGAGATAGTAGCCGGTAATGACCCCGCCGTAGACAAAAAAGATAAAGGCGAGGATCTGCACCAGTTTGCGGATCACGGAAAGATTTTTCAGTACATTCATGATTTTTCACCCTGGCGCTTTTTGCTGCCAATGCGACCGATGAAGCCACCGACCAGGAAACCGATACCGACCACTGTGACACCCCAGCCAAACGACTGCCAATGCGCCGGGTTGATCTCATAGTCTGCGCTCAGCAGGGTCGTATAGCGGATGCCTTCAGCCAGGGTTTCCGCGCGGACCTTGAAGCCTGCGGAGCGTTCGTCTCTGACTCCCGGCTGTATATCGGGAAAGTCATCGGGTATCCGCAGGCTCACTTTGCCGGTCTGATCAGTGGTTCCTTCAACCTGGCTGCCATGCTCGGTTTGCAGTATGACCCGGGTAGCGGCGAGTGGCTGTCCATCGAGGCGCAGGATAAAGCCCCAGGTCTGGTCAGAGTAATAGTCGTAATGCTCCCGTGGGATAGGGTCCGGTACGATCTCGAAGCGGGTCTTCTCGGCCGCTGCCAATGTTGCGGGACTGACCTTGCTTGGGCGTCCGCGCAGATACTCATAGCGGATCAGGGCTCCAACCTCGTTACCCATGTCTCTCTCGACAACCAGGGCATGGTAGCTGTCGATGCCGGTGCGAGGCAGGGTGATAGTGCCTTCTTCAGCCTGCAGGGTCTGAGTAGTGAGGTCTGGGTTCCAGAAGGTGATGCTGGCTCCTTCCGTATTGTCGACAAAGATCTTCTTCGGCCCTCGTCGATGATTATGATGCGCTGCTTGGGGGGCTTGTTTCTGCGCTTCTGCTGCAGCGTCTGTTTCTGCCGCCAGACTGCCCTCCACAGTGGCAAGGGAAAAAATGCTCAGCAGCAGGGCAGGCAGATGGCATCGAGAATTTAACCATGTCATGACTGTTTCCCTCAGAAGTTATAGGTGTAGGAGAGCATGGCGGTGCGTGGGGCGCCGGCATAGTAGGTCTTGACCAAGCTGGTGTTTTTCTTGACCTCGGTGGCGTACTGCTTGTCGGTGATATTGTCCACGTTAAGTGCCAGTGAATGGGGCCTGTCTGATAACCCAGCATCAGGCTGGTAAGGAATTTATAACCTTCATACTTCTCGGTATTGGCGTTATCCATGTAGTAACTGCCCCAGGTATCCGCCTGTAGACGCGCCTTGAAGCCGGACGGGTGGTTGTAGCCGGTGGAGAGGCTGTACTGATGCCTCGGCACATAGGGGATCTGATTGCCGGAACGATCGTATGGGATCTGATTGCGTCCGTCGCGAACCAGCTCGACGAAATCCTCGAATGTGTAGTCGCTGAAGGCGTAGCTTGCGCTCAACCAGAAATGGTCAGTGAAATCATACTGACCGGTAAACTCGAAGCCTTTCTTGCTGGTTTCCCCGGCGTTTTGGAATTCCGTGGTGTTGTCCGGCAGCAGTACCGAGACGATCTCATCCTTTACCTGGGTATAGTAAATGGAGGTATCGAAACTCCACGCCAGGGACCGGCCTTTCAATCCAACCTCGATATTGCGGGCAGTGGCTGCATCCAGTTCGGTGTTGCTCTGGATCTCTGATTCAGACGGCACCTGACCCGATTGGGCGATCATGCCGAACAGATTGAGCTGGTCAGTGATTGCATGGGTGATACCCAGTTTTGGCGAAAAGAGATTGAAGGTTTTGTCTGTCTTGGTGATCAGCGGCTCGTCAAAGAATTCATAACTGTTGGTGGCCCAGCTATATTCACCCAAGGCAGTATTGTCGATATCGAAATGGTTGCGATCAAAACGGAAACCGAAATCCACGATGGTGCGATCTGTTGGCCGCAAGGTCTCCTGCATGAAAAAGCCATACAGGGTGTTGGTGGCATCCTCGGTTTCGAGGAGCTCACCCGGTCGGTCTGAAAGCGTGCGCAGGATGGTGGATGGGCCGGTCGGATTCCAGAATGGAGGGGGTGCTTCCTCTAGATCCGCATAGGTGAATTTTTTCGATCCTTCGGTCTTGTCCAGACGGGCGGTCAGGCCTGCGACCAGGGTACTCTCGCCCCACAGTTGGTGATCGTAGGCAAACTCCAGGTCGGTACCGAAGACATCGGTGCCCGGGTTGTTATTGATAGCGCCGGTTACCGGGTGAAAGTGATCCCAGCGGTTGTAGTAGATGCGGGGTTTGAAGGTCAAGTCACCCATCTGCTGTTCGTAACGGCTGTTGAAGAACCAGATAGTGGAGTAACGGCCACCATGCTGCCAGATACTGCTGGTGTCGTGTTGTTCACCGCTGTCCAGATACTCTTCGAAATCCTCTTCACTCATGGAGGCGGGCAGCTGCAGGTCAGCCTTGGTATAGCTGAGTTCTGTTTCAAGGGTCCCTTCATTGGCCAGTCGCAGGCCATGCTTCAGGCTGACCTGTTGTGATTCGAACTCATTCCAGTCACGCCAGCCGTTTTCCGCTTCGCGGTGAGAGGCGGTGATGGATAATGCATTCTGTTCGTTGATGTCACTGGCAAATCTTGCGTGCAGGTTCTTCTGTCCCTGTTCCCCCAGACCCAGCTTGATGCGGTTGCCTTCGGTATCGAAGACCGACTTGGAGATGATCTGAATGGTGCCGCCGGCGGCTCCGCTGCCATACAGGGAACCCGGACCCTTGGTGATTTCGATGCGTTCTATATCCTGGGTATCGATATAATCGAAACGGGAGAAGCTGTCAGGGTCGGTCATGGGTACACCGTCACGAATGACCATGATCTCACGCACGCCGTAGTTGGCCTTTTGTCCGGCGCCACGAATAATCAGGCGAGTCGCATAGCTGCTGCTCTTGGAATCGATCAGCACTCCGGGGGTACCGCGGATGGCGTCCTTGATGTTGAACATCTTTTCGGCATCGATGCGTTCCGCGTCGATCACATTGATGGCCGCAGGGACCTCCTTGGTGACACGCTCGGTGCGAGATGCGGTAACGCTGATGGCGTCTAAGGTATCAATTTTTTCGTCCGTAGCATGCTCAACGTCTTCGGCAAGAAGCGGGTTGGAAATGACGGACAGACAGAGGATGCCGGATGAAATGCTAAAACCCAATGGAAAGTGGGAATTGAAACTGCTCATGGAATACTTCCTTTTCTTGATTTTTTATTGTTTAACCAGGCTGTGGATCGACAATCGAGCCGAGGCAAGCAGACATCGTGCATAGTTTGCTGCTGGTTCGATCACAGACCTTATCAGCACCCTATACAGCAATAGATGTGCCACATATACTTTAATTGAAAAATAATAGAAAATATATATAATTAATCTTCCTGATTAGGTGATATGGCATATTAAGGTAAGCGATAACCTGGCATTTAGCGGGTATTTAAAGCCGATGCTGTAGTAAAGGAAAATTAACGGGTTGGTCCGTACTCTCTTCCGGGTCACTTACAAAGCCCGCAAAGAATTCACATATGTTTTAAAGTCTTCAGGGTCGAGATCCCAGATAGTCGTGTAATATTTTGTTAATCCGGCCAACTCAACAGGCACTGAGTCGTGTATTGTGAAATGAAGACCCGGCTCAGTTGTAATCGCCTTACCATGCAGGTCTAGAACATCATTCAGGGACACCTGATTCCGATGCAGTAACACAAATCAGAGAGGTCAGGTTGAACGGTTACGAATCCCTAAAATCACAGCTGAATCTACACCAAGGTATCCCCTATACACCGGACTGGTCGGCGGGAGCGGATTTTCTGCAACTGATCGTCGATCATTGCCTCCAGGCCAGGCCATCGCTTGTCCTGGAGTGCAGCAGCGGTTTAACCAGCCTGATGCTGGCGCGGTGTTGCCAGATGAATGGCTATGGTCGCATTGTCAGTCTTGAGGATGGCGAGGAGTATGCCGAAAACGCGCGTATTTTTATTGATCGTTACGACCTCGGGGAAGTTGCCTCGGTTATCCATGCGCCTTTGCAAAAATCGGCGATCGCCGGCACGGAATATTTTTGGTACATGACACACGATATCCCTGATGAGCCGATCGAAATGCTGGTCATCGACGGGCCATCCGGCTTTATTCAGAAGAATTCCCGCTATCCGGCGCTACCGATGCTATATTCGAAGCTAGCCGATGGTTGTCGGGTTTTTCTCGATGATGCCGCAAGACCCGATGAGCGGGAGATCGTGAAGATGTGGCAGGCGGCCTATCCGGATATCGAACAGGCAAGCATTGAAACTGAGCGGGGCTGTTCGATCCTGACCATTCACAAGTAAACCCGATTAGAATGTATCGCCAGGACGTTTGGGGTACATGTTACAACGGATGTCCTGGGCAGTATTCAGATCGAGGCGTTGTAGCGGGTCTGCCACTCGGTCAGCGCCTTTTCCAGATCGCCTGCCGCGCCTATCCTTTGCCAGAAGTGCGCAAAATCGGTCTCGGCTGTTTCGAGACGAAAATCCATGCGGTTGGACTTGTCTCTCAGGAATAGACTGATATTTGATTCGATCGTATCCAGGTAATCGTAAGCAATAGCCTGATCGGTCTGTTGCTCTCCCCCGAGCAGTATGCCTTCCCGATACGCCTTCATAATGCCGAATCCCGTGCGGCGGACGAAGCTGTTGGCTGATGCGGAACGATCTCTCGTCAGATGAACATAGAAGGCATCATTCCCGTATTGTTGGTCGAGACGACCAAGTATCCAGCACAGCCGGTTGTCCGCTTCAATGTGATTCTCGGGATAGGCGAGCCGCTGCACACCGGTCAGCGTCGCACGGGATTCGTGCATTGCGGTGTAATTGGTTATGTGCTGACAGGCCTTGATGAAGGTCGTCGAGCCACAACGGCCGGCATTGAGTATGAATATGTTCATGCCTGGTCGTGCACTTGGCTTGGCTGCACTTATCGTCGGTTGCCAAGGCTTGCTCGCCAGTTGATCCTGTCCTGGGGTAATTGCATGATGGCCTCGAATAACTCGTTGAGACGCCTCTGCCGGTGGCTCTCGGAATTGATCATCCGATAACCGGGTGATTCGTCGCCGAAGTTATATTCCATGTTGCGGATGAATTGCAGAAAATTGGCCTTCGCCGGCTGGCAGTCGGGTTCCCGCTGCCACCAGTGCTGTGTATCACCGAATAACGTTTTCAGGCAGCCCAGCCTTTCCAGTATGCGGGTCTGCGTATCAGAGTATTTCTGCAGCATGGATGTCTCGACTTCATGCAGCGTCTGTCTGACGCTTTGTTCCGCTAAGGGCTTGGAGGGATATCCCTGGGCTGTGAGCCGTTCGATGCTGAACAGCATCACGTCACCATAGAATTGACGTTCGAACTCACCCGACAGGTCGATGAGATCTGTCTTTTCGATCGATATCCGGTCTGAACTCCGACTGGCCAAGCTGCTCAACGGTTCGCTTGTGCAGCATCGGCAGATTCGCGGAAACGAACTGTTCACCCATTTCGGCCTTCAGAATGCGGCCCAGCACGGGGCCGGCCATGCGCAATTTTAAGGCGGCAAAGGGAATGAAGTACTCAAGCGCGGAGGCCCTGAAAACATAATTACCGGTATAGACCGTCCTGGCCGGTGTCAAGCTGGAAAAAACCTCTTGATGTTCATACTGGGTCTGCCGGGTCGGGTGCTCGCCATCGAAAAACCGGTTTAGTTTTTGTGAAAAATCTGTCAAGCAGCCGGCATGATCATGGGGGCCGTAGAGCCTGCAACGGTATCGGGCTGCAGTGCTTAGCCGCTTTGAATCCGAAAAGATTCGCCATGTCGTGGTAAGAGGCATCATCTCCCCGCGGGCCTTCCTGAGCGTGGAACTGGCAGGCCTGCTGTGGCTGCAGCTGTGCGATATCAGTCAGAAAACCGATCACGTCCTCCAGGAAATTGCCGGCCATGACCGCGGGTGATACCGGTGGGTCGCCGACCACCTTGCCGGTCAATAAGCGGGTGTCAGTGCTAGAGAAGATCTGATTGAGCTGGTGAAAATAGTTGATGGAGTCGACCTTTCTGTCACCGCTGCCGGTGTTGACCTGGAATTCCTGGTCGCTATCCATGAACCAGAACAGCCTGTGATCATGCTCTTCGGCCAATGCCGCGAGTTTCAGTAAGGTGATGTTGCGGGTGATCGAGGCACCTTTGTGGTAAAAGGCCGCTGGGTTGGTTTTCACCGATGATCTGTGACAGGCCGGTTTTCTGTTCCGGGCTGAGGCGATCGATTTGTTGCAGTTGCTCAGACTGACCAAAATAGACGGTATTGAGGCCGCGTCGGTTGAACCGCTCCAGGATTTCCCGATTGCGGATGATGTTCTCTGTATCCTTGCTGTCGTCTGCAATCAGCACAGTAAGCTTCCGGTAACTGCCGTTGGAGATACCGCCGTATCCGTATCCCTGGCAAAGACCCAGCAGACTGTCGAGACAGCTTTCCAGGTGTTGCGGTCTGTCGGCTACGGGGATGACAACGACGAATTCAAAGCGCGTATCCGTGCCGCTAGATGCGATCTCTGACTCCATCTCGCGAAACAGGCTTTGATAGAGCTCAAGCACGGCGTCTGGGCATCCGCTGCCCCACAACAGCTCCTCGAGAAATCTCGTGACTGACTCATAGAAAGCGATCAGTAGATTGCCCGTCGGGTCCGCAGTGCAGTAGGGCTCTATTTTCCACCAGTGCTGTATCAGGTCGGCGGCGCCAGGGTGGTCTGCATAACGCTTAAGGAAATCATCCAGTGCCGAAAGTCTGACGGTTGTCATGGCGCCTGAATATCAGCGGCTAGCGCTTGGAGGAGTAATTTGGAAACGCATCCTTATCGATCGAGATGTCGACAAGATTGATCCCCTGCCGCAGATCATAGTGCTCGAATAGATCGTCGAGGTCGGTGAGGGTCTCCACCTGCTTGTAGTTGATGCCGAAGGAACGCGCCAGATGACTGTAATCCGGGTTGATGAAATCACAGTTGATGAAGCGCTGTTCATACAATTGATGTTGGTTCTTGCGTATCAGGCCCATGGTGCCATTGTTGAACATCACAATGTTCAGGGGCTTGCCGTAGTTGACCGCAGTCATGATCTCCATGCAGCACATCTGGAATCCCCCATCGCCAAGGATTGCGAAAGTCGGCTTTGGTTCAGCGAACTGTGCGCCGATGGCCGCGGGTATCGCATGGCCCAGGGAGGATATTCCGGAATTGGGATAGTAGCGGTTGCTGTTGGAAACGCGATAAAAATTCTGGGCGAAGATGATGTTGTCGTCGAATACGACCGTATCAGCCGGAAAATAGTCCGCAAGCTTTTTGAAAAAAGCCTCCGCCACCGCGAAGCCTGACTTGAATATGGAATAGTCACCATTTGCTGAATCCATCAGATCAGCGATATTTCCGGCGACTTTACCCAAACCATTCTCCTTGACCAGCGGGCGAATCTTATCCACCAAGTCGGAGAGTACGGTTTTGATATCACCGCTGATCGCCAGGTCGGTATCGTAGACCTTTTCCAGCTGGCGCGGGTCATTGTCCACCTGGACGATCTTGCGCTTGGTCAGGAGCGATTTGTCCCACAGATAGCTGGTGCGTTCGTTGAATCCGGCTCCGAGAACGATCAGCAGGTCGGATTTTTCGACAATAAATTTATAGGCATGGCCACTCGAGGTGACACCCAGGCTGCCGAGGGACAGCGCGGAATGCTCACTGATCACACCCTTGCCCTTGAGGCTGGAGGCAACCGGTATCTGCAGCAGGTCACTGAGTTCGCCAATGATTTGCTGGGCGCCGGAGCGGATGGCGCCGTAACCGGCGATGATCACCGGCTGCCTGGCTTGCAGGAGGAGTTCTGCCAGTGCGTCCACCTCCCGGGTAAAGCGGGGCGCAGCGGTCATGCGGGGCTTGATCCTGATCTCGTCAAGGACTTGCTCATCGATCAATTCCTGCTGCACATTGAACGGGATACTCAGCAGCACCGGCCCTGGATCGGTGGCGTGCAGCGCCTTGCTGGCCTGGATCAAGACCTGCGGCAGATAGTCGGTTCTTTCTACCGTCTTGCTGTAGCGGGTGATGTTTCTGAAAAGGTCGACCTGGTCGAAGCTGCCACCCTCACCGGAACTCTCCTGCAGGCCGCCTTTGCCGAAGATATAGGTGGGGGCTTCGCCGGTGATGACCAACACGGGTTGTTTGTCGGCGTAAGCGTTGGCGATACCGGTGATCAGGTTAGTCGCCCCGGGCCCAGCGGTGGCAATACAGGCAGAGATCTTTCCCGATGCCTTGGTGTAGCCCCCGGCCATGAATGCGGCGCCCTGCTCATGCTTGGCCAGAACCGCCTGGATGCTGGAATCATAGATGGCGTCGTAAACAGGCAGTATGTGGGCGCCCGGCATGCCGAAAATGCACTCAATACCCAGGCGCTCCAGATACCTGACGATTAATTCGCTGACCTTTATCTTCATCTAGCTGTTTGTATCTAGGGTATTAATGGCAGCGAATTTCCCTGAATTGCAGCGATGAATCACTGCATGTCATGGGTTTTAATCGGCCCTTGATTATCTATCGCTATGACAAAAGCGCACGGATTATACTTGAATGCCGGCTAAAATTTCACTGCCTTGGCTCGACAGGCATGCTCCGGCACGGCAGTTTGGCTATGCCTCGTGATCCGCACCTGCCAACACCGGGTCACAGGTCGAGTGGTTCGTTTCGATTGAATCTTCTCCAGTTTTTGCCATCCCAGGCCTCCAGTGGCCGATAACTGGATTTGTAATTCATCTTCGCCGAACCCTCGACCCAGAAACCCGGATAGACCCATTGCTTTCCCAGCTCCCTGGCATGCTGGATCTGCCACAACAGGGCGTATACACCGACTCCGATGGATCGTTTAGCGGGGTCGAAGAAGGTATAGACAGATGAGAGGCCCGCAGGCAGCAGGTCGGTGACAACCACCGCGACCAACTGGTTTTCCAGGTGGAATTCAAAAAACCGGGTCTTCGCCCAGTCACAGGCAAGAAATTTTATATACTGATCCGGATCGATGCTGGCCATGGCGCCATCCCTATGGCGCTCGGCCTGATACTTCGCATAAAGCTCGAAGTGTGACTGGCTGAAAACCGCCGGTTGAGACCTGATCTCAATTCTGCCCTGGTTCGATTTCCAGTTTCTGCGCTGGCTGCGGTTGGGTTTGAAATCATTGACCGGGATGCGCAGTGATATGCAGGCCGCGCATTGGGAGCAGGCGGGTTGATAGATAAATTGGCCGCTGCGGCGGAATCCCCGGTCAATAAGCATCTGGTAGAGCGCAGAATTCACTGTGGCCGCCGGATCAAGAAACAGGGTGCGCGCCGTCTGTCCGGACAGATAGGAACATTCGTGCTCCTGACTCACATACAGTGCATAGGCGGAATCCTGATTGAATTCGGAATTATCCATATCAATTTATTTCAGGGCTGTGGGCCGACCAGTCACCAGAGTGACCGGGAAGGGTACACCAATTGTCAAGATGCTGACAAAAGCGCTTTCTTGATATCTCTTCGGCACCCAGGCTGATCAGATGTTCGGTATAGACCTGACAGTCCACCAGGCGGAAACCCATCTCAAGCAGTGATGTGCACAGATGCACCAGGGCGACTTTCGAACTGTCAGAGACCTGACTGAACATCGATTCACCATAGAAAACAGCACCGATGGCCACGCCGTAAAGGCCGCCCACCAGTTGCCCATCCTGCCAGACTTCCACGGAGTGGGCCATATTAAGCTTGAACAGTTGCACATAGGCATCAATCATTTCCGGAACCAGCCAGGTGCCGGGGGAATCCCTGCGTGGCTGGGAACAGGCTGTGATGATCTGCTGGAAAGCCCTGTCAAAAGTGATCTGGAAAGACCCTTTGCGCAAGGTTTTCCGCAGACTGCGGCTGATGCGGATATTTTCGGGGTAGAGTACGGTCCTGGGGTTTGGCGACCACCAGAGAATCGGTTCGTCTTCACTGAACCAGGGAAATATTCCATGGCGGTAGGCGTTGATCAGGCGGACCGGGGTCAGATCTCCCCCAACGGCCAGCAGGCCATTGGGTTCGGCTTCCGCCAGGGCCACTTCTGGAAATGGGGAGTAGGGATCCTCATTGAGCCTGAATATCATGAGTTAAATGGTTAACTTGAGATCGTAGAGCGAATTCTACCGCGCAAAGCCCCTTGTTTCAGGTCAAATAATTCACATAATTCTGGCCTGCGTTCAGGGAATGCCCCTATGATTAGGTTTGTGGTTTTGCTCAGTCGTTAAAAGCTTATTGTGTTGGAGGGACTCTGTTGCGTGATGCCGTGAAAAATCTCCAGATCGGCGACATACTGCAACTGCAGCATGCGCCGCCCAGTGAAAATGCGGATCGCTACGCGGTTCGGCTGGTGGGGTACCTGCCGGATCAGAGCCTGGTTATTTCGACCCCCAGGAAGCACGGAAAGGCCATCTTGGTGACAGAGGGACATGCATTCACCGTACGTCTCCTGCGGGGCAGCAATATCTTTGGGTTTGGCGCAAAAGTACTATCCATCTCCTCCAAACCCTATCCCCATTTGCATCTGAGTTATCCGCAGGCTGTGGAGAGTGCTGTGGTGCGCAACGCCCCGCGAGCACCGACGAAACTTAGTGCCTTGGTAGAGAATATCAGCCATCAAGAAGAGAAGAATGTCGCTGATCAGACAGGGATAATCCTTGACCTCAGCATTACCGGCGCGCGTCTGCTGTTGACTGAAAAGCTCGGTGAAGTGGGTGATCGGGTGCAGATCATGCTCTCCCTGGAGGTTTGCGGGGGAGAGGACCGGCTGCGCATCAACGGGACAATCCGCAGTATTCGGGAACTGTCAGGAGGCAATGGGGACCAGGAGCAGATCTACGGCATTCAATTCGCCGGTTTGAACCGTTTCCAGCAGATACTGCTTTGTGCATTTGTCTCGGGACAGTTCCTCAGGGAGAAGGGCTGACCGGCACCAGCCCGGCCAGCCAGGGCTGTGTTCAGCCCGCTTCGTTCTCCAATGCATCCAGAAACCGCTCTGCGTCGAGCGCCGCCTGGCAACCGGTGCCGGCTGATGTGATGGCCTGACGATAGACGTGATCCATGACATCACCTGCCGCGAACACTCCGGGAATACTGGTCTGGGTGGCGTTGCCTTCCAGACCGCCCTGGACCTTCAGGTAGCCATTATTGTTCTCCAGTTGTTCTACGAACAGGCTGGTGTTCGGACTGTGACCGATGGCGATGAAGACGCCCATCAGGTCGATCTCCTTGGTGCTGCCGTCCTTGACGTTTTTGATCCGGATGCCGGTAACGCCGGATTGATCTCCAAGTACCTCATCGAGTACCTGATCCAGTTCCAGGGTGATATTGCCATCCGCTGCCTTTCTGCGCAGTTGATCGGAAAGGATCTTTTCCGAGCGGAATTCGTCACGCCGGTGAACAATAGCCACTTCGGAGGCGATATTCGACAGATAGAGTGCCTCTTCCACAGCGGTGTTGCCGCCGCCGATCACCGCCACCTTCTGGTTCTTATAGAAGAATCCATCACAGGTGGCGCAGGCGGAGACGCCGCGACCCTTGAAGGCCTCTTCTGATTCCATGCCGAGATAGCGGGCCGAGGCGCCGGTGCAGATGATCAGGGCGTCACAGGTGTATTCGAACTGGTCGCCAGTAAGTTTGAAAGGCCGTTCACTCAGGTCAGCCTTATTAATATGGTCGAAGATGATCTCCGTATCGAAACGCTCGGCATGTTTGCGCATGCGTTCCATCAAGTCGGGGCCCTGCACGCCATCGTTATCTCCCGGCCAGTTGTCCACGTCGGTGGTGGTCATCAGCTGTCCCCCCTGTTCCATGCCGGTCACCAGCACGGGTTGCAGATTGGCGCGGGCCGCATAGACAGCGGCGGTGTAGCCTGCCGGGCCTGAACCCAGGATCAACAGACGGCAATGCTTGGTTTCGCTCATGTATACTTACTCCAGAGTGCTTGATCCTCGAGTTGGAGAATCTCCTGAACTGCCAACCCGGCTGCCAGGTCAAAGGTTACAATCAGATAGATATGGTGATGATTTGCCGGATTTCAACCCGCTAATACGATGCCAGATAGTACGGAATGAACAGCCGAGGGTAAAGGAAAGTCACGATCTCCACGGTCACCGTTCAAACGTCGTGTCAATGAGACAGGGTCTCCCTACCTCGAAGAGGTGCTAACAAGAATGCGCATAGGAATACCCAAAGAGATCAAGCCCCTGGAGGGACGTGTTGGACTGGTGCCAGAGGCCTGTGCGGATTTTGTCCAGGCAGGCCATCGGGTGCTGTTGCAAACCCAGGCTGGCCTGGCCAGCGGCTATACGGATGAGAGTTATTCACAGTTTGGGGTCGAACTGCTGCCGGATGCCGCTGCAGTCTACGAACAGGCTGAGTTGATCGTCAAGGTCAAGGAGCCCTATGGCGCCGAACCGGGGATGCTGCGCAGAGATCAATTGTTGTTCTGCTTCCTGCACCTGGCCGCCAGCGAGACCCTGACCCGTCAGCTGCTGGAATCCGGCGTTACGGGGCTGGCCTTCGAGACCCTGGCAGACAACAGGGGACTGCCGATTCTGGCCCCGATGAGCGATATCGCCGGGCGGCTGGCGGTCATGATCGGGTCTAACCTGCTGCATCGGCCGGCGGGTGGGAAAGGCCAGCTGCTGGGTGGCCTGCCGGCGGCTGAACGGGGCAGCGTGGTGATCATCGGCGGCGGCCAGGCGGGTGGCAATGCGGCACGGGTGGCGGCTGCCCTGGGCGCCCAGGTCACGGTGTTCGAGCGTGATCGCGAGCGCATGTCCGCGATGCGTGATCTGGGTGACAATGTCACCGCGCTCTATCCCTATCAGAGAGCCTGGCCAGGGCAGTCGCGGCGGCCGACCTGCTGGTAGGCGCGGTGCTGATACCCGGCGCCAAGGCTCCCAGGCTGGTCTCCCGTGAACTGGTGGCCAGCATGGGCCGAGGCAGTGTGATCGTCGATATCTCGGTGGATCAGGGAGGGTGTATCGAAACCACCCGGCCGACCGACTATCTGTCACCCACCTATGTCGAGGAGGGAGTCATTCATTTCGCGGTGACCAACATGCCGGGGGCGGTTCCGCATAGCGCCTCCCAGGCCCTGTCGGCGGCGATGATTCCTTACCTGCATGAACTGACCTCCGGGAACTGGCAGGAAAATCCCCAGCTTGCTGCAGCGGTCAATGTTTCGGATGGACAACTCGTATATCCAGCCTTGCGTGAACAGTATGCTTGAAACTAGAATAAGAAATGTTTCTAACATTTTAATTATATTACGCAAATAGGCAGCATCTTTTGCAGGCAAAATCCCAGACTACGACCCAACAGAGTGCCTTACAGGCCCATGTCAGCCACGCCATGCGCGAAGGCATCATGTGGATCCTGTTCTGTTTGAGCGGTTATCTGCTGCTCTCCCTCTACACCTATTTCCCCGGATGATCCCGGCTTCTCCTACCTGGGGCCGACCAGTGATGTGGTCAATTCAGGCGGCCCGGTAGGCGCCTGGTTCGCCGACGTTTTTTTCAACCTGTTCGGTTTTTTCGCCTATCTGATTCCGATCATGCTGAGCTGGAGTGCGCTACTGGTCTTCAAGCGGCGGAATCCGGATGACACGGTGAATATCAATCTGGTACTGGTGCGCTGGCTGGGCTTTTTCCTCACCCTGGCATCCGGCTGCGCCCTGGCGACCCTCTACTCGCAGCCCGCATACGGGCTTGCCGTCTGGCACCGGCGGGATATTGGGCAATGCACTGGGGCATTTTTTCGAAGCCGGTCTCAGCCGTTCCGGCAGCAGCCTGTTCCTGCTGGCCCTGTTTCTGAGTGGTTTCACGCTCTTCACCGGGGTCTCCTGGTTTACCGTGATGGATGTGATCGGCGGGCTGGTACTGAGCGGCCTGCGGCGCGGTGGTTATCTGCTCAGCCATCTGCGCGAGCGACTGGCCGCTAAAAAGGCGCGTCAGGAGCGCGTCAAACTGGTGAAGAAAGAGCAGAAGCGCGTCAGTAAACGCAAGCAGCCGAAGATTGAACCGGTGATCAAGGCGCTGAAGCCGAGCGCCAGGGTGGAGAAAGAGCGCCAGGTTCCCTTGTTCGATGCGGATCCGAATAGTGTCTTGCCGCCGCTGGCACTGTTGGACCCGGCCAAACAGACGGTGCAGCGCTATTCGGAAGAGGCCCTGACGGCCATGTCCCGCCTGGTGGAGCTTAAATTCGCCGATTTTGGCATCGAAGTGCAGGTGGTGGCCGTGCATCCCGGGCCGGTGGTGACCCTTTACGAACTGCAGCTTGCCGCAGGTACCAAGGTCAGCAGGATTACCGGACTGGCCAAGGATCTGGCCCGGGCACTCTCGACCATCGCGGTGCGGGTGGTGGAGGTGATCCCGGGCAAATCGGTGATCGGTCTGGAGATCCCCAACGAATACCGGGAGATGGTGTTTCTCAGCGAGGTTTTGCAGTCCGAGGTCTACGAGGCTTCCAAATCGCCGCTGACCCTGGCCCTGGGCAAGGATATCTCTGGTCAACCCATGTGCGCGGACCTGGGGCGCATGCCCCATGCGCTGATTGCAGGCACCACCGGTTCCGGTAAGTCGGTGGCGATCAATGCCATGATCCTCAGCCTGCTGTATAAGGCCAAGCCGGACGAAGTGCGCATGATCATGGTCGACCCGAAGATGCTCGAGCTGTCGGTCTATGAGGGCATTCCCCATCTGCTCACCCCGGTGGTCACCGACATGCAGGAAGCAGGCAATGCCCTGCGTTGGTGTGTCGGGGAGATGGAGCGTCGCTATCGGCTGATGGCCGCCCTGGGGGTGCGCAATATCACCGGTTACAACCGCAAGGTCAAAGACGCGATCAAGAAGGGCGAACCCCTCAAGGACCCGCTGTTCCAGCCCGAATCCGATGCCATTATCGAGGCCATGGCCCATCCGACCCTGGAACCTCTGCCCTATATCGTGGTCATTATCGACGAGCTTGCGGATATGATGATGGTGGCTCGCAAGAAGGTGGAGGAGCTGATCGCAAGGCTTGCGCAAAAGGCCCGCGCCTCGGGTATCCACCTGATTCTTGCCACCCAGAGGCCCTCGGTGGATGTGATTACCGGCCTGATCAAGGCCAATATCCCGACCCGGATCGCCTTTCAGGTCTCTTCCCGGATCGACTCCAGGACCATTCTGGATCAGATGGGGGCCGAGCATCTGCTGGGGCATGGCGACATGCTCTACATGGGGCCCGGCAGCAATATTACCCAGCGGGTGCATGGCGCCTTTGTGGATGACAACGAGGTACACCGGGTGGTGAAACACCTCAAGGCGGTCGGCGAGCCGGATTATCTTGAAGAGATCTTGCAGGAAGCCACCGAGTCCGTGCCTGGTTTTCCGGTGGAGTCGGACGATGTGGAGAACAGCGATCCCCTGTATGACGAGGCGGTGCGCATCGTCACCGAGACCCGCCGGGCCTCTATCTCCGGTGTACAGCGGCGTCTGAAGATTGGCTACAACCGGGCAGCGCGCATGATTGAAGAGATGGAGCGCACCGGCATCGTGGGCGCGGCGGAGACCAATGGCAGCCGTGAGGTCATAGCACCGCCGCCGCCAAAGGATTGAACCCATTGAGCATGCTCTTGTTCTCAGGAGATTGCGGTAAAACTGTAGGGTGCGCCGCGCGCACCAAACCAGGAGATGCGGTAAAAGCTGTAGGGTGCGCGCGCGCACCAAACTCAGGAGATTGCGGTAAAAGCTGTAGGGTGCGCCGCGCGCACCAAACAAAATGCGTAAATGGTATTCAATGGTGTGCGCGGCGCACCCTAATTAAATTATTCAGGATAACGTATGGTGATTAAACGTCTTTTGCTTACGATGGTCTTGCTGATTTACCCCATCTCAATGCTGCAGGCTGCAGAGGGCCAGGACCTGCTAAAACAATTTCTGCAGGGTCTGACGACGCTGCAGGCGGACTTTCAACAGATCCTGGAGCAACCCGATAATGGCGGTGTGTACACGAGCAGCGGCACTTTTTACCTGAAACGCCCCGGTCAGCTGCGCTGGGAATACAATCCGCCGAATGATCAGCTGATCGTGGCGGACGGTAAGCGTATCTGGCTCCATGACAGGGAGTTGGAGCAGGTTTCTCACCGCAGCCAAAAGGCCGCCCTGGAGGGTACTCCCGCCCAGCTGTTGAGCGCCACAGGCCCGGTTGATCAGCATTTCGAGTTGAAAAAACTCGCTGTAGAGGATGGGCTCAGTTGGCTGGAGCTGTTGCCAAGGGACGAGGATGCGCAATTCAGCAGCGTACGTCTGGCGCTGGCGGATAATCAGTTGGTGCGCATGGAGATGTCGGATAATTTCGGCCAGATCACCCGTTTCTTTTTCATGAACATGCAGCGCAATCCGGTTCTGGATGAGGCACTTTTTGATTTCACTCCACCCCCGCAGATCGACCTGATCGGCGATCTATGATCCTAGAAACCGTTGGACGGGTTGAAGGATGAGCCCACCGGGCCTGTTCGACGAATCGGTTGATAGTCAGACCCGTCCCCTGGCGGATCGCATGCGACCGCGGACCCTGGATGAGTTTATCGGTCAGGCCCATATCGTTGCTACAGGCAAGCCCCTGCGCCGGGCCATCGAGGAGGACCGGCTGCACTCCATGATCTTCTGGGGGCCGCCAGGCACCGGCAAGACCACCCTGGCCAGCGTCATTGCACGGCATTCCGGCGCACATTTTCTCAGCCTTTCCGCGGTACTCTCCGGGGTCAAGGATATCCGCGTCGCAGTGCAGCAGGCGCGCCTGATCAAGCAGCAGGAGAATCGCCCCACGGTACTTTTTATCGATGAGGTACATCGTTTCAACAAATCCCAACAGGATGCCTTTCTGCCCCATGTTGAGGATGGCACGGTGGTCTTCATCGGCGCGACTACGGAGAATCCCTCCTTCGAACTGAACAACGCCTTGCTGTCCCGCGCCCGTACCTATGTGCTGAAATCACTCACTACGGAAAATATTCAACAGATCATCCGGCAGGCCCTGGCGGATGCCGAGCGTGGGCTTGGTGAACGCAGACTTGCAATGGATGACGAGACTTGCCGACTGCTGGCCGAGGCGGCGGACGGCGATGCCCGGCGAGCGCTCAATCTACTGGAGATCGCTGCCGATCTGACGGAAGGGCAAGAGGTCACACTCGCGGTGATCGAAGAGGTGGCGACAGGCACCCTGCGCCGCTTCGACAAGGGGGGAGAGGCCTTCTACGATCAGATCTCCGCCTTGCATAAATCCGTGCGCGGTTCCGCTCCGGACGCTGCGCTCTACTGGCTGGCGCGCATGATCGACGGTGGCTGCGATGCGCTGTATGTGGCGCGCCGGGTGGTGCGCATGGCCTCGGAGGATATCGGCAACGCCGATCCCCGTGCTCTGCAGATTGCCCTCAGTGCCTGGGATACCCAGGAGCGTCTGGGCAGCCCGGAAGGGGAGCTCGCCATCGCCCAAGCTGTGGTCTATCTGGCCTGCGCGGCGAAGAGCAACGCGGTCTATACCGCCTGGAACGGTGCACTGGCTGAGGCGAAGACCTCCGGCTCCCTGGAGGTGCCGCTGCACCTGCGCAATGCCCCCACCAAGCTGATGAAAGAACTCGACTACGGCAAGGCCTATCGTTACGCCCACGATGAACCGGAAGGCTATGCCGCGGGGGAAACTATCTACCGGATGCGCTGCAGGGCCGCCGATTTTACCATCCAGTGGATCGGGGGCTGGAGATCAAGATCGCAGAGAAACTCGCCTACCTGCGGAAGCTGGACGAAGAAGCCGGATAATTCGATGTCCCAGGAGTACAGGTCTCGACCTGTGCCTGTTCAGAGTTACAGCTCGAGAGCTGTACTCCAAAGCTGTACTCCAACGCCGTATTCCGGCTAGAACGTGTCGGCCGGCAGTTCCAGCTCGTGAAACTCCCGGTGTTCTCGAAATACGCCCCGCAATGCCTGCTCCCCCTGTGCGGCCAGCAAGGCGGAAAAACTCGACCACCGCCAATCCCCCAACCGCTCCACATACCCATGCCTCACCGGGTTGTACAGCAGGTAACAGAGACGGACGTTGTACTCCCGCTCATCCCGCGGGCAGTAGTCCCAGTAGTTCGCCCATACTCGCTGGTATTGCCTAGCCTCCGGCGGGAACCTCAGGTTGATCAGCTGAGCGCTCAGGTTATGGACCTTGGCGATAATTCTCGGTAGGTCGTGGCCACGGGCGCTGTTAACCAATAGGTGGTAGTGATTATCCAGGATCACCCAATGCTCCAGCCGCCAGCCATATTCCTCGTAGCCGCGAAACAGCAGGTCGCGCAACTCGTCTTTCAGATCGTCGTCGAGCAAGCGCTGGTGCTGGTAGGTAGATGCGGTGATGAAGTAGGCGGCGTTGTCGATGTAGAAGTGGATGGGTGAACTGCTGCTGCCACCCTGGTTGGATTGCCTCATAAAACCTCCTTGTCTTTGCAGTACACCTCATCGGATTACGGCTTTGGAGTACACCTCTCGAGGTGTACCAATCCAAGTTTACACGTCTCGACCCGTATTCCCGTAATCAGCTTCTTCCCGAAATCGTACAGCTCCAGAGCTGTACTCCAAAAGCTGCACGCCAGAGTTGTACTTTTGGAGTACAGGTCTCGACCTGTACGAGTCTGTACGAGACTGCGGTGCGATACGCACAGCTCTAGAGCTGTACTCCAGTGCCGGCCCTGGAGCAGGGCGAGGGCGACATTGTAGCGGGTCTGGGCCGCGCCGTAGTGGTTGCCGCCTTCGTCACTGATGCGGATGGCCTCTTGAGCGTGTTTCAGCGCAAGTTCAAGTTGTCCGAAGACTCTGTAGATTTCGCCAAGAGCGGTGTGGGTTACCCAAAGGTCGTTCACCGCGTCCGCCGGTAGCAGCGTCAGGGCCTGGTGGTAGTGCTGCAGGGCCGCCTCGACCTGGGCCTGGGCCTCCGAGGGCTGTTTGGCTGCCATGGCCTCCTGGAACCGTTCACAGGCCACCGCGCCCAGTTCGGCCTCACATCCTCCCCGGCCCTGTTGGTCGTCTTTGGGACGCAGCTCCAGGCTGCGCCGGTACCACTGTTCGGCCTGGTCCAGGTCGTGCAGGGGGGCGATGACGTTGCAATTTCCCTTCTCGTTATATTCAGCCCAGTAGTAGTTGCCCAACCCGCCCATGGCAGCGCAGAAGGCGCGGGTGGCGGCCCCGGCGTTGGGCCGTCCGCCCTCGGCGGCCTCGGGATAGTGGCGCTGGAACAGACGGCGGAAGAACCAGGGCAGGGCGGGGTGGATGCGGTAGTAACCACCGCCCAGGGCATCGAGCAGGCCGAGGCGGGCTTCGCCGACGAGAAAGCACGGGGGCGCCAGTCGGCCAGGGCGAGGTGCTGGTGCTGCTTGGCGGCCAGGGCCTCGGAAAAGGCGGCGCGCTCGGTCATGGGCATGGGGGGCATATTGATGCGCTGGGGCAGATCGCCCAGCCAGGGGCGCTCGTCGCGGCGGGAGGTGAGCAGGATCCTGGCCCGGGTCTGGTTGGCGGCCTGCAGGAAGGCGCGCAGCTCCTGCTGTTCCTCGGTGGACCAGGCCGACTCTGTGCCCTCGGGGAAACCGGTGATGGGCTCGACGTTGTCCCAGATCCAGAGCATCGGCACCTGGGCCATCACCGTCAGGGCGATCTGTCGGCGCTGCTCCAATTCGTTGATGGCGCCCCAGGGGATATTGTTCTGTTCCAGCAGGGGCTCAAAGGTCTCGCCGAAATCACCCAGCACCTGGTAGAGGGGCTTGAGGGACTCGAAGCTGGTGAAGAGTATCGGGCCGCCCTGCAGGCCATCGGTCTGGGCGTACCAGCGGGCGAACTCCACGGCGGTCACCGTCTTGCCGCTGCCGGCGTAGGCGTGGAGCAAAACAATCTTGTGGTCGTCGAAGGCGCGGTCGAGGGCGAGCAGGGTCTCGTCACGACCGATGAAACCGATGTCCGGCGGTGGCGGGAGATTATCCTTCGGGGCGGGGCCTTGGCCCAGGTCAAGTCGCCAGTCGTTCTGCTTGTCCTGCCGGGGTGGCAGGAGCTGGATGGGGGCGGCCTCGAATACCACCGGCACCGGCCAGTCCTGCAGGGGGAGGGAGCGGTAGGCGATGCGCCGCTCTGGCTGGGCGTGGAGCTGGCGCCGCCCCTGGCTCACCGCCGCCCCCAGGCCCAGCCCCCGGGCCAGGTTGCGGTAGAGCTCGAAAACGAACTGGGTGGCGGTGACCACCCAGAGGTTGTAGCGCATCGCCACCACCCCGGCGACCCCGGCGTCCATCACCTCCTGGGCCAAGGAGCCGAAGGCGCGTGTATGGCCGGCCCTGGCAAAATGATCCGCGAATTGGTCCGCCTGGAGTACAGCTCTAGAGCTGTACGTCTGCTCACCTTCCGGGGTTGAGGTATCGGGACTTCCAGCTCCAGAGCTGGACTCCAGGGGCGCGTCGGCGTGGGCGGAGCGGCAGGCATTGAGGATGAGCGCCGGCACCTGGTTGCGCACCATCAACTCGGCCAGACGGGGGCCGTCGATATAGTCGCTGTTGCTCTCCGATTGCGGATTCTCGAACAGCAGGTAGCCGTGGCTGCCCTTGCGCTGCGTCTGGAAGCGCAGGGCATCGGCGGGTGGCAGACTGGCCTTGAGCTGGTCGCTGTCGGCATAGAGGCCGTGGCCGTCGAAGTGGAGCACATGGAAGGGCTCGTCCCGGGCCTTGGCGTCGGCCAGCATCTGGCTGAGGCGGGCGAAGGTGGGCGGGCGCAATACGGTCAGACTCACCTGTTCCCGCGCCGCCTCGTTGAGCCCGCGCACCAGCTGGCTCGCCACCGAGCGGAAGGGGACATCCTGGCCCTCGCGCGGGCGGCAGATGACCAGCAGGATGCGCAACTTCTCCGCCGGCTCGGGGATGCGTGGCTGGATCCTGGCTTGGCGATGGCTGCGCACGAACTCGGCGGCGCGCAGGGCGAGGGTGATGTCGCTGTCGGGGTCCCGTAGCAGCTCCCAGGGGATGGCGGTGGCCCCGGCGACGCCGGTGGCGACTTCGATGCGGTAGTCAGCCAGGTCATCGACCACCCGGGTCCACCAGCCGATCGCCTTGCGGTCGTTGAAGATGGTCTCGAACAGTTCCCCGCCCAGGTCGGCCATGAGCTGCTCGGTGCGGGCGGCGATCTCCGGATTGGGGTCGAAGGGCTTTTCCAGATACTCCTCGAGATACCAGCCGATCGCTTCTTGGTCCTGGGGGTCGAGGTGGAAATCGAACTCGACCTCGTGTTGTAGCGTCAGCCCGGGTTGTCGCTGGAGAGGTTGACGCGGTAGCGGTCGTTGCCGAGTTCGGTCTGGTGCAGGGTGATGGTGTGCATAGTGTCCTTTCCGATTGGAGTACAGGTCTAGACCTGTGCGTGACCTGTATGTTTTTAGTTTCGTACAGCTCTAGAGCTGTACTCCAAAGCTGTACTCCAGGGCTATTTCTGCTTGAGCAATTCGGTCAGACGCTCCCACTGTTGGCGGGCGCCAATATCCTGGTTCTTCTCCAACTCTTCCATCAGTTGTTTGCTCGCCTCTTCCACCTGATCCGGGTTCAGGCCCTGGCCTAGGGCCTCGTTGTCGATCCAGCTTTCCACCCATTGCCGCTCTACCTCGGAGTAGCGCTTTAGGGTGGTGAGCCAGGGCAGGCCGATTTCGGTCAGCAGGAAGCGGGCCAGGGGGAAGAGCAACACCAGGGCGGCGGCTTCGGTGAGCCCGGTGTAACTGCGGGTCGGAGTGGCGGAGATGGCGCCTTGAAGTGCGGCGCGGACAGCGGGATTGGCCTCGGCAAAGGTCTGGAACTCGTCTGGGGTCACCGGATTTTCCTTAATCGTTCTTGGGGATTAAGTGGGAGATTAATTCAGATGGTGAGTGGGTTCAACGAATACTCGGTGACAACAATGGGGCGCACCATGGTTTTGATGGCAATAGGGGAGATAGCAGACAGTGCCGATGCGCCCTTCAGTCTGAACTTCAAGGTGCTACCGGAGTACACGGCTCGACCGGAGTACACGGCTCGACGTGTACTACCTTACATGTTTCGTACAGCTCAAGCGCTGTACTCCAGTTGTCTGATCAACGACGGCCGTCCAGCTTGCCAGGTACAAACGGCAGGATGGGGGGCAACGGAAAACTGGCACAATAGCCGGTAACAGGAAATTCGCTAGCAACAAATACGCATGCTCTTCACTGACAGCCGCAAACATTTTTTCCGTCCCCTCACCGGCAAATACCGGGCGCAGATCGTGGAGTGTCTGCGGGAACTCTACGCCGGCTTCTATAGCTCCATGGCGGACTATAGCCGTCACTACAATCGGGTACAGGTGCTCGAAGTCTTCCAGGAGGCTATCACCCGGGCCCCGGTGCTGGAGGAAGGGGCGATAGATGGAGTATGAATGAGCTAGAATATCCGACGGACACGGGCTCAGTGTTTCCAAACTCCTGCCCCATTTTACTCGTCTGGCTTGCGTATGCCATAAGTGCTTTTGTTCAAGAATACATACATCTCGAGATATTAAATAGGAAATGGCGTTAATTGGTATCAGCTTTAAGCATAAAGTCGTCCATTCAAACTAAGGTGAACTTACCGTTGAACCAATTAGCTGGTTATAATCAATCTTTTGTGGCAGAGCAGATGCCCTGCATGATCGTACAACAGGGGGTGCTGGGTACTTGACGCAACTGATTGCCATTGCCGCCGGGGGCGCGGTCGGGGCCCTGTTCCGATTCTGGTTTTCTAATGGGGTTTACGGCCTGCTGGGCCGCTCTTTTCCCATTCGGCACCCTGGCGGTCAATGTGCTGGGTTCCCTGGTAATGGGGTTTCTCTACGTACTGCTGCTGGATCGTATGACTACTGCGCCGGAGGTGCGGGCAGCCCTGCTGGTGGGATTTCTCGGCGCCTTCACGACCTTTTCCACCTTCTCCATCGAGACCCTGAACCTGATCGAACAGGCGGATTTCTTCAAGGCTGGACTCGAATATGGTGCTCAGTGTCACCGCCTGTGTATTGGCCTGCTGGTTCGGGGTGCTGCTCGGGAGGCAGATATGAACACTACCGAAGTGACCATGGTGAGGGTTTATCTGACCGAGGGAGATCACCAGTTTCGCAAGCTGATCGATTTTCTGCACAATGAGGAGAAGGTCTGCGGTGTGACTGCCTTTCGGGGTATCGCGGGATTCGGAAAATCCGGCAAGGCGCACGAATCATCCCTGCTGGATGTCTCTCTCGACCTGCCATTGGTGATCGAGTTTTTCGACCGTCCTGAAAAGGCTGCTAAGGTTTTGCAAGATTTGAATCGTATTATTGAACCGGGCCACATCGTGAGCTGGCCCGCTAGAGTGAATAAGGGTGAATAACAAATGCTCGACCCCCGTCTGTTAAGAAACGACCTGGACAACACCGCAGAGCAATTAGCGCGGCGTGGTTATCAGCTCGACAAGGAGCGTATCAGTGGCCTGGAGGCCCGGCGCAAGGAACTGCAGGTGCAGGCCCAGGAGCTGCAGAATGAACGCAACAGCCGCTCCAAATCCATCGGCAGGGCCAAGGCGGCGGGGGAGGATATCCAACCCCTGCTGGCGGAAGTCGCTGAGCTGGGGGACAAACTGAAGGATCTGCAGGAGGCGCTGAACCAGGTCCAGGATGAGCTCAGTGAGATCAGCCTGGGTATCCCCAATATTCTTCATGAGTCGGTGCCGGATGGGCGGGACGAGACGGACAACCGGGAGGAGCGCCGCTGGGGCGAGCCGCCGGCATTCGACTTCGAGCCCAGGGATCATGTCGCCCTGGGCGAACTCAACGGGCAGCTGGACTTCGAGGCTGCGGTGCGCCTCACCGGCTCCCGCTTCGCGGTGATGTCCGGACCCCTGGCACGGCTGCATCGGGCGCTGATCCAGTTCATGCTCGATACCCATACCCGGGAGCACGGCTATACCGAGGCCTATGTGCCCTATATGGTGAATGCCGACAGCCTGCGGGGCACCGGTCAGCTACCCAAGTTCGAGGAGGACCTGTTCAAGCTCTCCGGCGAATCGGAGTACTACCTGATTCCCACCGCCGAAGTGCCGATCACCAACCTGGTGCGGGACCAGATCATCGACGCCGATTACATGCCGCGCAAGTGGGTGGCCCACACCCCCTGTTTCCGCTCCGAGGCGGGATCCTACGGCAAGGACACCCGGGGCATGATCCGTCAGCACCAGTTCGAGAAGGTGGAGATGGTGCAGGCCGTGCCCGCAGGTGATTCGTTCCGCGCCCTGGAGGAGCTGACCGGGCATGCCGAGGCGATCCTGCAGAAGCTGGGGCTGGCCTATCGGGTGGTCACCCTGTGTAGCGGAGATGTCGGATTCTCCTCCACCAAGACCTATGATCTGGAAGTCTGGCTGCCGGGGCAGGGCAAGTATCGGGAGATCTCCTCCTGCTCCAACTTCGTCGATTTCCAGGCCCGCCGCCTGCAGGCCCGCTGGCGCAATCCGGAGACCGGCAAGCCGGAGCTGGTGCATACACTCAACGGCTCAGGTCTGGCGGTAGGCCGTACCCTGGTGGCGGTGATGGAGAACTATCAGGACGCCGAGGGCAATATCACGGTGCCCGAGGTGCTGCGGCCGTATATGGGTGGACTGGAAAGGATCTGATCAAGCGCAGGATGCAGGTGTAGCCCGTTACTGGCAGTCAGATATATGTTCTGTGCAGCTATTTCGCTAGACAAGCATGATCAACACGATTACAAACAGCACCACGAAGCCAATTGGCAGCAGCGCCGATGACCAGTCACCGGCCTGCGCCTTGGGGCTGTTCTGCATCAAGTGCTTGGCGCGCGGCCAGAGGTAGATGATAAAGCCGACGATCAGCACGGCGGAAAGAATCTTCATCCAATCCATTTGTTTACCCTAGCGATGAGGTTTTGATAAAAAAACCCCGGCAATGCCGGGGTTTGCTTGGTTTTAATACATGTCCTGTTTAGTCATCACCACCCAGTGCGCCGAGCAGGTGCAGCAGACTGGTGAAGATGTTCAGGATGGCCAGGTAGAGACCTACCGTAGTCATGATGTAGTTGGTCTGGCCCTGGTTGTTGATCATCTGGCTGGTCTCGTACAGGATATAGCCGGACATCAGCATAATCACCGCGGCGGAGATCGCCAGATGCAGCGCGGGCATGTTAAGGAACAGCCCCGCCAGGGAGGCGAGCATCACCACCAGCATGCCGGCGAAGATGAATCCACCCATGAAGCTGAAGTCACGCTTGGTGGTCAAGGCATACCCGGAGAGCCCCAGGAAGATGATGCCGGTGCCGCCAAAGGCGGTGGCAATCAACTGCGGGCCGTTCGGCAGGGCCACATAGTAGTTAAGTGTGGGGCCAAGACCGAAGCCGAGCAGGCCGGTGACGGCGAACACTACCCAGAGTCCGTTGGCCGAATTGGCAGCGCGTGGCAGCACGAACCAAAGCAGTCCCAGGGCGCCGAATGAAGCGATCAGGGAGAACATTGGCGGAGGCGCAATGGCCATGGACACCACTGCCATGATGGCGCTCCAGATCAGGGTGCCGGACAGCAGGGTATAGGTGTTCTTTATCAGCTTGTTAGTCGAGAGTACCGATTCAGATGATCGAACTACGGGAATATCAAGTCGGTTCATTGCGTTTCTAGCTCCTGGTATGTTCCTAAATATCAATTAGTTGTCAGTAAGACAGCGAAGTGATCCGTTTGTTCAAGCAAGGATACAGGTATCAAAAAAAAGATCAACAAACTGAATATGGTGTTAATGCTGGAAATTTCAAGGTAGTTTCAGGTATCCTAGCGCGCTTCTGGAGAGGTGGCAGAGCGGTTGAATGCACCGGTCTTGAAAACCGGCGAGGGTTTGTAGCCCTCCCAGGGTTCGAATCCCTGCCTCTCCGCCAATTAAAAAGGGTCCCCACAAGGGACCCTTTTTAATTGGCGAAGCGGACAGGATTTGATTCAAACCCTTCGGTTCGACAAAATCGCCGGGAGCGATTTTGAACGTGCGTAGCACGGCCCGCAGGGCGAGGGCATGGAAAGCCCGAGTAATCCCTCATCCGCTGGCTTCCAAGCTATATTTTTCCAACCACAAGGGACCCTTTTTATTTGGCGAAGTCAGGCAGGATTTGATTCAAACCCTTCGGTTCGATAAAAACGGCAGGACAGCCGTTTTGACAACGCGATAGCGTTGCCCGCAGGGCGAGGCCCATGGAAGGGCCGAGTCCATCCCTGCCTCGACTCCTGAACCTCGTACCACCTTTCTATAGCGATCCATTCAGCACGGCCCGCAGGGCGAGGGCATGGAAAGCCCGAGTAATCCCTTTATCCGCTGGCTTCCAAGGTAGATTTTTCCAATCCGGGACCCTTCTTTTATTGGCGAAGCGGACAGGATTTGATTCAAACCCTTCGGTGTCGATAGAACCGTGACGTGCCAGGACTAGACGTTTCGACATACGCTATTGCGCTGCGCCGCAGCGGCCTAGCCGGTCCTGGAAAGCTTCGAGGTAATCCCTGCTATTCGGGCGCAATCGGTGTCAGTGGTGCTCCAGGGGGAGAGAAGGATGAGATCTGTGCGCAACAGACGCTTGACTCTATCGAGGAGCGATTGGAGTTTGCTGAATAATTCAGAGCACCGCATGATAGTCTACCTGGTGTAGGTTGAGTTTTCCGATTCCACGAATACGATTTCAATAGCTTCACAATGCCAGCGACTGGCTATAAAGCATCGTTCAGGCAAATGATCGTGAACGGCCTGTAAATGCCTTTTGCAGGCATGCGAGATAGGCTTGTGATCAGCTGCTGCTTAACTCGTTGCTGGCCTTCGTAGAAACAAGTTGTGCGAATCATGCGCGTAGAGCGCCTTGATTGAGTTTCTCCTGCATGGCAAAAGCCGTCATGGTTACGCTTGACGACAATCTAACCCATACCCAGACACTAAAAGGACAGGCATTTTGAGCCAAACCGATTTTTCATCCCTCAAGTTACATCCTTCCCTGTTGAAGAATCTCGCTACTCTGGGTTATTTGAGCATGACACCGATCCAGGCGCAGAGCTTGCCGCCTATTCTGGATGGCAAAGATGTCATTGCGCAGGGAAAAACCGGCTCGGGTAAAACCGCAGCATTCGGCCTGGGTCTGCTGGAGAAGCTTGATGTGAAACGCTTTCGCGTACAGTCACTGGTGCTTTGCCCGACTCGGGAGCTGGCTGATCAGGTGGCAAAAGAGATTCGCAGACTGGCCCGCAGCATCCATAACATCAAGGTGCTGAGCCTGTGCGGCGGCATGCCTTTCGGGCCTCAGATAGGCTCGCTGGAACACGGCGCGCACATCATTGTAGGAACGCCGGGTCGCGTGGAAGAACACCTGCGCAAAGGCACATTGAACCTGAATGATTTAAACACATTTGTGTTGGATGAGGGGGATCGCATGCTCGACATGGGCTTCCAGACTGCTCTGGATGCCATCATCGATTACGTCCCACAGCAGCGCCAAACCCTGCTATTCAGCGCAACCTATCCCGAACAAATCGAGTCTATTGCCGATCGCATCATGATCGATCCGCTAAGGGTGCAGGTTGCTGCTACCCATGACAGCGCCAGCATTCAGCAAACCTTCTACCGGGTCGACGATAATGCGCAACGCATGACCGCACTGCGCCTGCTGCTGCTGAAGTATCGTCCTGATTCCACCCTGGTATTTTGTAATACCAAACGGGAGACTCAGGAGGTGGCCGACGAACTGCACAGCCAGGGATTTAGTGCGTTGGCATTGCATGGCGACCTGGAGCAAAAGGACCGGAATGAAATCCTTGTTCGCTTCGCCAACAAAAGCGCCTCAATCCTGGTCGCCACCGATGTGGCCTCCCGCGGGCTGGACATCGACGCCCTGGACGCCGTGATCAACTATCATCTCTCCCGTGAGTCTGAGGTGCATGTTCACCGTATCGGCCGCACCGGCCGAGCAGGCAGCAAAGGCATCGCCTGTACCTTGTATAACGACAAAGAAAGATACAAAGTCGAAGCCCTGGAAAGGTACCTTGAGCAGCCGATTGATGATGCGCCCCTGCCGCCCATCAGCTTGCTGGAGCAACCCGCCTATCAGCCACCCATGGCGACCATACAAATCGACGGCGGTAAAAAACAGAAAGTGCGACCCGGTGATATTCTTGGCGCGCTCACAGGAAAGAACGGCATTGCCGGAAAGCAAGTAGGCAAGATTCATATTTTTGATAATTGGGCCTATGTGGCCGTCAGTCGGGACGCCGCAAAAACAGCAATGACCAAAATAGGCGAGGGAAAATTGAAGGGGCGTTCGTTTCGGGTGCGGCGGATACGAGGTTAGGAGCTAGGAACCTGTTGGGCCGCCCTTATCAGTGCCCCGGCGGCGACGATTCCCATGGCGAGCCTTGGCGCTTGTCCGACTACGGCTGCCGGCTGGCTGCTTTTTCTTGGTGCTGGTAGGTTTACGGCCTCGAGTGGTTTCTCCCGAACCTGGCTCGTCCTTGCGGCCTGATTTTGGCTTCTTGGGCTTTTTAGGTCGAACTGGACGTAGATCCAAACGCGATGCCGGTAGGTTATGAGTCGGTTCAAAACCATCAATCAGTTTGCGGGTTAGCAAGCGTCTGATTAGCCGCTCAATATCAGCGAGTTGTTGGAACTCATCGGCGCTGACCAGGGAGATTGCCTGACCCCTGGCGCCCGCTCGACCGGTGCGACCAATGCGGTGGATATAATATTCCGCCACTGTCGGCAGATCGAAATTGACCACCTGTGGCAGCTGATCAATATCCAAGCCCCGGGCCGCCAGATCCGTGGCCACCAGGATTCGGATCAAGCCCTGTTTAAAATCGGCCAAGGCCCTTGTTCTCACCGCCTGGCTCTTGTCACCATGAATGGCGGCTGCCCTGATACCCTCGTTTTGCAAATGGCGGATTAATCGATCGGCGCCCTGTTTGGTTCTGGTAAAAACCAGCACCTGTTGCCAGTTGTTATCCTGAATCAATTGTGTGAGCAAGGCCGGCTTCTGCTTTTTATCCACCGGACAGACCCACTGTTTTACCGTTTTTGCCGTGGTATTGGGTGGGTTGACTGAAATCTCGGACGGTCGTTTGAGCAGCCCTTTGGCGAGCTGGCGAATCTCGGTAGAAAAAGTTGCGGAGAACATCAGGTTCTGACGTTGCTTGGGCAATACGCCGAGGATTTCTCGAATATCCTGGATAAATCCCATATCCAGCATGCGGTCGGCCTCGTCCAACACCAGTACTTCCAGCCGCCTGAACTGCACCGCGTTTCTCTTGTATAGATCCAGTAAACGCCCCGGTGTTGCCACCAGCACATCGACACCCCGGCGCAGTTTCATCATCTGGGGATTGATGCTCACCCCGCCAAACACCACCGTATAACGCAGGGGGAGATGCTTGCCATAGGTGGCGACACTCTTCCCAACCTGGTCTGCCAACTCACGGGTAGGGGTTAATATGAGCGCTCGCGCTTGATTGGCCTGGGCGGGCTCGCCTTTTGCGAGGCGTTCCAGGATGGGAAGGGTGAACCCCGCCGTCTTACCTGTGCCGGTCTGAGCTGCCCCCATCACATCCCTGCCTTTGATCACAGCGGGTATCGCCTGGATCTGGATGGGTGACGGTGTTTTGTAGCCCTGTTCGGTCAGGGCTTGAAGAAGAGGGGCGGATAGGCCCAGGGAGGCAAAACTCATAGGATCATCTCATGCGGCGGTTATTCATGCTCTGTAGCATCTCGCCAGTGGGCCTGCAGATTACAGTATCTCTTTGCCAAGTTCTAATTGACTGGGTCCGATACAGCCAGCTTAATTTCACAGTCGCCGGATAGTCTATAGCCGGCCGGATTGAATGCTTCCGACTACCAAGCATACGTGGATCGACCCTTCATAATTGAACCGGCTAGACTGTTAGGTAACGGGCCAAGAATGGCTGCCTTTGCTCGACAAAAGTCACGGTCGCCGCTGCGAATCAGTATCAAGTACCGTTAGCTCAACTCCAACGCGGATAGGACGTATCCAGGGATCCATAGCGACGAGTTCGGGCGACAGATTCTGCAATTGGGCCGAGGCCGAGGCGTAATTCTCGTGCATGCTATGGATCAATGAGAACCAAGTACGTCCCCGGACAATCTCCTCGCTGTAGTACAGCCGTTCCGGCATATCGTTTCGATTGGCAAACCTCAGCAGGTCGTCCAATTTATAGAATCCGATCAGCTGGAGCAGGTAGGTGCGGTCAGCAACGAACACGGTTTTCGTTGTGTCCGCGTCCGGGCTCACATCCGTGACCGCTTGCCCTGAGTCGTCGCCGAAGGGTTGTTCCGCGGCGGCAACAGGTGTCTCGTCGGGACGGCTTACCCCTTCCGTGGGAGGGGTAGGGGTGAAATTCAAAGATGGTTCGACAATCGCTGCGGCTGGCGCTTGCGCGGAGTCTTGCTTGGTGTCCTCTGCGGGTGAGCTGTCGGACAGGCCGGGACCGGGCGCGGCCTTTGTCACCTCCGCGGTTTCCAGTGCCTCGCGCATGGTCTCGAGTTCCCACATCAGGCTTTCCAGCTTGGCCTCCAGCTGTTGGACTTCCGCGTCAACCACAGCACCAACCTCATCGCGGGCAATGCGCTCGTCTTTGAGGATAGTGTCCAGACTGTCAGTCTGTTCCTCGTCCTGCTGACCAAGGGAGGAAGAGATCTCGTTGACCCGTGCTAGACAATCGGCTCAGCTCAGCCCTCACAGAATCTGTATCTGCTGACTTCCCGGATGTCCGACCCAGTTCCTGCTTGAGTTCGGCCAAGTCGTCGGCCAGCAACTGCCGGTCGATATTTGCCTGGTGGTATGCAAGGAACAGGACAACGCCAACTACGACCAGGAACAGGACCAAGGCGCCGATCACGATCACCATCTGTCGCCCCAAGCGGGCATTGATCTCTTCGCGCTGGGACTGCCAGGCCCGCTGCAACTTGGATGCGGTCCTGCGGCGATCATCGTCGACGTCGGCGATACGCTCCACCAGGGACTTCTCGTAGTCACGCAGCTGGTCCTGTTGTTCGGCTATCTGCCGTTCCAGCGTGCTCACTTTGTTCTCAAGCGAGCGAAATCCCGGGTCGGGATGTCCCTGATTTTCGAGCTCGTTCATGTTGTCCATAGTTTGGGTCTTCCTGTGCTTTGTGACTGGCCAGTACTCCCATGATCCACTACTGGCTTAATGAATCCAAGGGCATTGCTCCGTTAAGAAAGCTCAGCGGGACTCAACCTGACCGACATATTCCGTCCATTGACGGGTTAAACTCGACAATTTGATAAGTAAGGTACCTCTGGAAGCCTTGATATCACTGGACTACAGCGCTGTATGCGACATATCGCGGACCCCATAATCTTTACCATAGATGTGAAAGGCGTGAAGGTGATAGTCCTTCCATCCCATGGCCAGTTGAAGGATGCTGTGTAAATCACCCAGATCGGTGTTGCCCGCGACTTTCAAGCGGCACCAGACCATGGGGCTGATCCCCCACAAAGCGATTTTGAGTTGATAACGGTCATTACAGAGAGGTCACATATTCACCCGCCTTCACCCTAAAGCGGGCATAAGCGTCGCCCTGTATGAGTTTGACATGCAAAATGAAAGACCTGTCCCTTGACCTTTTGTTTTTTTCGAACTCATCTGGCTTAATGACGGCCCCGAGTTGCAAGGCTTCCATACTTCTGCGCGCATACGTACCTATTAAAAGGCGATCGCCAATGTCAGATAGATTAACGGTCAAGGCGAACACCACCCTGATCCCGTTCCTTATCACCCAGCTTCAGGGCTGGTCGCGGAGCACGATCAAGCAACGCCTTAAAAGCGGTTGCGTCAGCGTTAACGGCGAGCAGGTTACCCGACATGACCACGCCCTGCTGGCGGGCGACCGGGTTATTGTCGAAGCCTCCGTCCGAGGCGCTGCCAGCGTGCGGCCGCAGCTCGGCATCCTCTATGAGGATCGGGACCTGATCGCCATCAATAAACCCGCCGGGTTGTTGTCGGTTGGTTCCCCAAAAAACAAGGAGCCTCATGCGCTGGGCATACTGCGTGACCAGCTGTCGCGTCGTAACAAGTCGATAAAACTGTGGCCGGTGCACCGAATTGATCGCGATACCTCCGGGGTACTGCTCTTCGCTACCTCCCGGGAAATGCGGGAGGCGGTGATGAAGGGGTGGAAAGCCGCGGAAAAAAGCTACCTTGCGATCGTAGAGGGTTGCCCAAAGCCTGCGGGGGGCACCATCGATCAACCGCTGCGCCTCGACCCGGTAATCTACGAGATGCATGTCGGGCCGCACCCCGACGCCAAGCGCGCGGTGACCCATTTCACCACCGAACGTAGCGTTGGTCAGCGAACCCTGTTACGGGTAGAACTGGAAACCGGCCGCCAGCATCAAATACGTGCCCACCTGGCATGGCTAGGACACCCAGTCGTAGGCGACCAACGATACGGCACAGTCGGTACGCGAATGGGCCTGCACGCCTTGCGGCTGAGTATCACCAAACCAGGTACGAATAAGCCGCTGGTGTTTGAAACGCCCGCACCAGCGGATTTTTTGGCGCTATTGCGGTAGTGTGTGATGGGTGCCAGACCGTTGTCCATGATGTGGTGGTTCCCCTGGAGGGAATCAGCGGGGATCTGGTCGTCAGCGCTCCCTCATCTCGATTGAGGCCAGCGGCAGGACTATGCTGTTTGCGGACATTTTGCTGCATGAAGTTTTTCCATATGATCTACTCCAGAGCAGACGTTCAATATTCAAGAATCAATTGCACGCGTAGCTGCTGTACGCCTCTTTACTATTGCAGCATGTCTCTTCATTTGATGTAGCAATAGAGATCACAACTGGTCAGGCTGAAATTATTTATGAATCAGTCAGCCTCTGAGGAGACCTGAGGCTAATTTAAGGCAATGGAGCTATACAGTCCGGATCATCGTTTCTCGGGTTGCTGACTCGCTTGCTCACCGGGTATAGCTCCAATTCATCATCTGGCCAAGGCCTAAGTAGTGGCTTCAAGACCTCAGGATCTTTCGTGTCAGGATCCAGCCAGGCTTCATGGTTCGCCGGGGATAGGATCACGGGCATTCTGTCATGGATAGGCCTGATCGTCTGATTGGCATCAGTCACGATGATGCTGCAGGAATCAATGGCCTTACCGGCGCCACCCTTCCAGTGTTCATACAATCCAGCGAACGCAAACAAGGTGCCATTCATCGGGTTGATGCAGTAAGGTTGCTTACCGCCTTTCTCGGCCTTCCATTCGAAAAATCCTGTTGCAGGTATCAGGCAACGGCGGCATTTGAAAGCGGCGCGAAAGGATGGCTTGGTTTCTATTGTTTCCGCTCGAGCATTGATTGTTCGATAACTGATCTTCTCATCTTTTGCCCAGAACGGAATAAGGCCCCAGTGGAGCATCTTCAATTCTCGTCCATTATCACCCACATGGACGGCGGCTATGTCTTGTGAGGGGGCGATGTTGTATCGGGAAATGAGTTCAGGGACCGACTCTAAGTTGAAGTGTCTTTTCAGTTCATCTTGCTGAACATCGAGGTAGAAACGACCGCACATAGTATAGTAATACCTGAATTATATTATGTAGTGGTGTGAGGAGGGCGGGCTAGAGACCCGCCCTTACCCGATTATGTTCATAGTTTGTCAAACACCGACCCGATAGACGGGCTAAAAAGCTTGTGGTAAAGCTTTGTTGCATAATTATCGGACATACCAGAAACAAAATCAGAAATTGTGCGTACTTCATTGTCCGCTTCTTTATATTTGGCGTAGGTTGAGGTCGGCAACAATCTTTTTGGATTATCTCTTAATACTTCAAATAACCGCATTATTAACTGTTGTCCTTTATACTCGAGTGTTTGTACCTCTGGAAGCATAATTACCTCAGATATAACAAAATCTTTAAACAACTGAAGACTACTATTAGCAGGTTCATCCATTTTGACTTGGTAGCGTAAAAGGGGTGATTCAAAAGATGCGTTTTCGCATATCGTTATGTTCTTAATGAAGTAATTTACCAACTTGCTTATTGCGTGCTTTCTTTTTTTATTGGCTTGTGAAAACAATTTTTCATTGTAAAAGGATATGTCTTTTGAAATCTGGCAATCAGGATCAAGTTTTGATGCCACTTGATTGCTCCAGTTTTCTATAGAAATCAACTCTAAGGCCAATGCATCTTCTAGGTCATGTACTCCATAAGCGATATCATCGGCAAAATCCATGATTGTTGTATCAAAACTCTTGTGAGTTGTTTTTGAGTGCTTATTTTTTTTTGTTGCTATAGAAAGGAACTTGTCTTTATCGCCAGGGGTAAATGGTTTACAAACCCATTCAAGCACATCAAGTTCGTCATCATGAATACACTTTGGTGGTTTGCAGTGGTCTATATTGGTTGAATTATCGATTTTCGATATTTGATAGTTAGCGACAGTCTTATGTAAAGATGGATATTTCAGTAGACCAAGTGTTGATCTGCGTGTCAGATCTAATCCATGTGACTCAGAGTATTCCCCTAACTTTGAAATTATTCTTAAAGTCTGGCCATTTCCTTCGAAGCCTCCATGGTCTTTCATGAAATAGCTAAGAGCAACTTCTCCACCATGACCAAAAGGAGGATGGCCTATATCGTGGCTTAGGCAAATAGCTTCAATTTGAAATAATGAGGGCAGCCATTGAAGGTAGTCTTTATTGTCAGCGTGCCTTACCCGAAGATGTTCGCATATACCTGAGCCTATTTGTCAACTTCCAGGGAATGCTAAGCCTAGTACGATAAAAGTCATTCTCGCCTACACCTAGTATCTGTGTTTTAGTTTGTAACCGGCGAAATGAAGAAGAATGAATAATTCGTGCACGATCTCGTTGAGCTTGACTATCATCATTATCAGAATTAAAGGGCCTTGCTTCCTGGTTTTCGTATTGTCGGCGTTCTTGCCACATAGTTACCCAAGCCTCCATTTTTTAAACATAACGCCTAACATCAGCCGACCCAAAAGCGCGTAGCGTTTTTGGGTCGGCTGTATGTGATTGTTGTTATGCAGTTTTTCAACCTTCAATAATCCCATGTTGCTCAAGATAGGCGACCCCTTTTTGAGTTATGAAAATCTTTCCTTCGCGATCCATTTTGATCAGGCCTTGTTCAATCGACTCAGAAAGGTATTTATCTAATGTCAACCTATGCATTGCAACGAAATTAACCAAACATTCAAACCAAATATGCTGGTATTTCCTTCCCGTGTAGCATTTTGCCACTGCCTCCATAACTTTTTATACGCCATCAGACGTCCTGTCTGGGCGAGAGTGTGACATTGATTTAAAGGGGTTTTCGCCAATCTTAGGCTTCTCGTACAACGGAGCATTCAGGAGAGTTCTTAAGAGCTCATCAAAGCTGTATTCAGCTTCGGAGTCATTAGAAAAGTTGATATATAGTTTTGACTTCAGAAAAGTATGGTCTCTCATTGCCGCCATCTTGGCGAATTATTGGAATAACTTTACTGCTATCTATTTTTGAAAGAAGGGACGAAGTCATGATCATTTTTTCATAACCGACGCCACCCTCCCCAGCATTGGCTTTTGATACATACTTTTCAGTACATATCATTAGCACGTAATCAGCTACTTTTAATTGAGTTTCCATAAATCGGCGCAGGTCATCACCAGGTTTTAAATCCCACTGATCCAATACCGCATCAACCCCACGATTACGCAGTGTTGTTGCAAAATCCAAAACCCAACCCTTATGCTCCGCGGAATAGTGAGAATACGATATAAAGACTCTTGGTGGATTCATGTATCGCCCTTAATTTTATGCATAACTGTTTAGCATTTATCCATTGTGCGTCTTTCAGCATGATGGATAAATGCCTGTTGGACTGAGCCGCCCTCGGACGACTGCCCATACTCTTTTAATAAGAATTTGTTTTTAGCAAGCTGTACCGGGAAGTAGCTGGCGCAGCTGCCACCGATGAACGGCTGGCTATTTGATAGGGATGGGACCGACTTCCCTGTGGCTGAATTTATCATGACGCCTCCTTTTGAGGTCCATGATAGTCTAATTTTACCCATTTGGCCGCACCTCCCCCTCAGCAGCATGGCTGATGATTGGCCATGACTTTTTAATCGTGGGTTACCGCATCGTCAGCCTCCTTCCCATCTGGCAGGTATCTCAGCAACAATCTGCATCGGCTTATGGCAACTGGGACAGGTAAAGCGCCAAATTTCAGCGGTAGTCTGGGTTATTGTGTGCGCTTCGGCGACATCCGATAACGCTTGCCCGTCTGCCTCAGCGATGGCCTGGCGTAACCGAGGCAGCTGTTTTGGCGACGGCATTGGCCAGGAATCCGTAATGCCTGATGCGCATCAGGCCCTTGGGCAGCACATGCAGCAGAAAGCGCCGGATAAACTCCTCAACCGCCAGTCGCATCACCTTCCAGCGGTGATTGTCCCGGGTATCCTTTTTTTGGGATACGACCTGATCCTGTTCCACGGCTGGATTACGTGCGTTACTGATCGCGGTTCGATGGGTATAGCGCGCAAGGTCGTCAATGATAGCGATAC
>CAWCOA010000017.1:0-18818 GCA_963797085.1 uncultured Gammaproteobacteria bacterium | reverse complement strand
AACAGCATCAGCGACACCATAAATGTAGTCCAATTCCTTTGACTGATGTTTCAATATCAGGATGCGGCATTTAGCAATGTTGGACCAGCTTGAATCTGGTGAATGGCCCAGCTTTATCAGTGGTATAAAACGTCTGCGTTACAAACACCCGAATGAGCGTATCAGAGAGACCAATAACGATCTTCTCGGTCAGTTGGAACACTCCTGTGAAACCATCAAGGGATATTGGAAAGGCGGGACAGTGAGCGTCTTTGGTTATGGCGGTGGAATCATCCCCCGCTTCTCTGAAGTTGGTGATCTTTTCCCCAAATCCAAAGAGTTTCATACTCTGCGCGTGCAGCCCCCGGCGGGCAATTACTATACGACAGGCATGCTGCGCAAACTTTCGGACAGCTGGGAAAAGTGGGGATCAGGCCTGGTCACCTTTCATGGACAAACCGGTAATATCATGTTCGTCGGCGCCACGACAGAAAATACCCAGCACTTTTTCGATGAGATCAACGAGTACGGATTCGATCTCGGCGGCGCCGGCCCCTGTGTAAGGACCGCCCAATCCTGCGTCGGCTCGGGACGCTGTGAAATGTCCTGCGCCAATGAACACAAAATTCACCGTCTGCTGATCAACAACTTCCTGGACGAGATGCACCGACCCGCCCTGCCCTATAAATTCAAGTTCAAAATATCCTTCTGCCCGAACGACTGCATGAATGCGATTGAGCGCGCCGACTTTGCGGTGATCGGTACCTGGCGGGACGATCTGCAGGTGGATCAGCAGGAAGTCAAAAACTACGTTGCAGGCAAGGGGCGCAAATATATTACCGATACAGTGATATCGCGCTGTCCCACCCATGCCCAACCGTGTGCATATCACCACATCCTGCTGTCAGATCAACTGTGGTGGACAGGGCGACATCGCCATCAATATCCAACATACCAAGCCACCCAAGATCAACCATGAGAAAGTCGCCAATGTTTGCGAGCGACCCTCGGTAGTGGCGCGTTGCCCGGTTGCGGCCATTCGGCCTGCCGTGGTGAATGGAAAACCGTCACTCGAGGTGGATGAGCGAAAGTGCATCTGCTGCGGTGCCTGTTACCCGCCCTGCCCACCCATGCAGATCAACGACCCGGAGCACTCCAAACTGGCAGTCTGGGTCGGCGGCAACCACTCCAACGCACGCTCCCGGCCATCATTCCAGAAACTGGTTGCGGCCGGCATCCCCAACAATCCGCCACGTTGGCCGGAAGCTACTGCTGTCGTCAAACGTATCCTGCATGCTTATAAAGATAATGCCCAGGATTGGGAACGAATCAATGACTGGATCGAGCGCATTGGCTGGCCAAGATTTTTTGAACTGACTGCGCTTCCCTTTACCAAATTCCACATCGATGACTGGCGAGGGTCACAGAAGAGCCTGAACGCATCGACTCACCTAAGGTTCTGATCAACCGGCTTGGTTATGTCTCATAGAAAGAACAGAGCCGGGGCGCTTTCAGTGGCGGTAATTATTGGGGTCCAGACCATGGCGGCATAATTTAAGGTAGATCGAACGCTTGGTCAGGTTCATTACGTTGGCAACATCATCCACATCTCCCAGACAACGCTGCAGTGCATGTTCGAGAAAGGACCTTTCTGCCTGCTCGATAAGACATTTTTTGTAGTCCTGCCATCCCTGACTGGTTGGATCACCCACTGAAGTAGATGTGGATACCGAAGTGTCCGACTTGTTCAGTTGTATGTTCTTCAAGACCTTCCCTTGAGTAAACAAATAGCTCCGCTCCAGTATATTCTCGAGTTCCCGCACATTCCCTGGCCATGAGTAATCATACAGTTGCAGCATCACTTGCTCACTCACTGCAACAACCTGTTTTTTATATTTTTTCCGAAGTTTATCCAGGATATGCTCTACCAATTGCGGAATATTCGCTCGGCTTTCGCGCAACGGTGGGACATGAAGATCGATGATATTAATACGAAACCAGAGATCCTTTCGAAACTCACCACGCTGTACCGCTTCTTCCAATGGGGTATTGGTTGCGGCAATAATACGGGCGTTTGAGTGATGTACCTGGTGTCCGCCTACTCGTTCATATTCGCCTTCTTGCAATACACGCAAAAGACGCACTTGTGACGCTGCAGGCAGTGAATTGATCTCATCCAGAAACAGGGTGCCATTTTGCGCCCGATCGAAATAACCCCGGCGTCTTTCATGCGCCCCGGTAAATGCGCCTTTTTCATGACCGAACAGTGTACTGTCCACCAAATCCTCTGGAATGGCGCCACAGTTGATGGTGACAAACTCTTCCTCGGCGCGATCACTGGCGGCATGTAACCGTCGTGCAATCAATTCTTTACCGACACCTGTCTCGCCGCTGATGAGAACAGTGGCGGATGTGGGGGCAATTATATCGACAGCATTCAGCAGCTGTTTGATCGCACTGGAGTATGCGACCATCTCAGGCAGTGGCCGATGTTCAAACGGGCCTGCAGCTGGGCTTGAATTTAATGATGCGGTTTGTGTCAAATTTTCCGTGGGATAATATTCATCGCCAGGGTAGCTGTTTACGCTGTCGGGCTCCAGATAAACCATGAATTCACAACCACCAGTCCCTCTCAAACCAGGTTCATTGATAACAATCTTTGCGTAACCGAAATTACGCGCGGCAATGTCACCCAGCAGGCCGGAGGCTGCCCGACACAAATCTGATCGGTGTTTTGTCACATGCTTGAGGGGGCATTCCGTGTGCACCAGGCGAACCATGTGATTCTTATCCTTCATAGCTCGTTGCTGTATGTTCCCTCCGCAGGAGATTTGTTCGACTAATCTGGCGTAGTTATCGGCCGTCAATCGGCTGTCAGGCAGATTAGCCATGTTTCGATAGGAGGCTTCCAGGCAAGTGCTGGCGCTGCGACACAATAGTTGTCTCAGCTGCGGACTTGTCGCCTTGTCAAGCGTTGAGCATGCATCCAGCAGGATATGCACCAAGCCCTGCATTGGATTACTTTCTATGCGATCAAGCGCGGCTTCACCCATTACCTTCCCCCTGTCCCTAAAACCATTATTCTTTATTTATTTGTCACGCCGGTTCACGATGTGGCCAGTGCAGCAATGTCACAAATATGAACAGGTCCGAATCAAAATGACCTTGTTTAAAACCCTAGTAGTTTTATTCTTGCTGCACAATAAGCATCCTTGCCTACCTAACTGGTATGGGTGGTAGCTGACCGATATCGAATAAGTAGCAATTGCAGCTACCTATTAAGTAGCGGTGGGTTGCGATGCTGATTTAGAGAGGATGTTTAGCGATTACAGCATGACAGTTTTCACTTTGATGAAATTGGATTTCAGTACGGATACTCCATGTTTTTCAGCATATTAGTATCGCCAACCAAAGAATAGAAGAGAAATGCCATTTCACAGTGCACGAAACTAGAAACAATAAAGTAACTCAATATCAATGAGCTGCATCCTGGCATTATATTTGCGCAATATTTACTACCTTAGGTGAATTTCATTTTTTCTCTGAAAGCGATTTAATGTCGAATCCGTCAGGACCTGATGATGCCATGAAAATAAAAAATACTGATTCAGTACCCCGCGAGATTGCAACGCATTATATTCGCACAAACGGAGATGCACACCGGCATGACATCGATGAGGTATTGATCGACTCTCAGGGTCGACGCATTACCGATCTACGTATTTCAGTTACCGATCGGTGTAACCTACGTTGCGGTTATTGCGTCCCGGCGGGTGATATTAGCTTCGCCAGACCTGAACAGCTGTTGGATTTCGAAGAGATCGTTCAACTGGTTGAAGTCTCTGTCAGCCTTGGCATCAAGAAGTTTCGATTGACCGGTGGTGAACCCCTGGTGAGAAAAAACTTACCGGACCTGGTCGCCCGACTCAACCAGCTTCCTGGTGTAGAGGATGTACCCATCACCACCAATGGAGTCCTGCTGGCCGATCAAGCCGACGAACTCTACGCCGCAGGGGCAAGACGCCTCAATATCAGCCTGGATGCCCTGAGCCAGGAGTGCTTTCAGACAATGACGCGACGGGGTGTTCTAAGCAAGGTGCTGGCCGGCATACAAGCTGCGGTTACGACAGGCTTCAGCATCAAGATAAACATGATACCCATCCGTGGCGTGAACGAGGATCAGATTGTCCCGATGGCGCACTGGGCCATCGACCGCGGCCTGCATCTACGCTTCATCGAGTATATGCCTTTCTCCTGCAATGGCTGGTCCAGGGAGCAGGTAATTACTGCCAGCGAACTGCGCAACCGGCTTTCACGGGAGTTCAAACTTGGGGAAGGGAAACGCGCTCAGACGGACTCGCCTGCGGTTGACTATACCATCACTGAAGCCAGCCTACCCATTGGCATTATTGCCTGTGTCACCGAGCCGTTTTGTCATCACTGCACCCGGATGCGGCTCACCCCGGAGGGAAAGCTGCGTCCCTGCCTGCATAGCGACAAGGAGCTGGATATCGCTGAAGCATTACGGGCTGGCGCCGACATGAATCGTTTGAAGGCCATTTTTCACGCTGCCGCATTGGCTAAATCCCCGGGGCGACATCCGTTCCTTAGCCAAAATGACGCAAAGAATAACGTCACTATCCGCCCAATGATCCATATGGGCGGATAGTTTTTTTATATTGCCATCAATGATTCAAGTCAGGAATCCATACTGCCTGCAATCACTGCCGGCGAGGTTGTGGTATCTGACAAGGGCAATTCCAGGCTGATGATAGCGCCGTTCAGATATTCTAGCTCCAGACGCGTTATCCGTGTCAGCAGGCCGCCCAGCCAAACATAGAATTGCAACGGACAACTCTCCTCCAGACGCTCTTGAAAGACAGGCAGCCAGCCGACCAGATGGCGCTCAAGAAAGTCCCTCTGGGCCAGCTGGTAGCCCTGTAACAACTCATCTTTCTGTTCATCCCAGGCCTGTGCCTCCTTGAACGCCAGAAAGTGGGTAAACTCCAACTCCGCCCGCAGATGATCGGCAAGTTCTCTTTTGCCCTCCGCAGGGTTCATGTTGAGTCCGAAGTTCTGATAAAGATCGGTTAAGCGGATCAGGTGTCCACTTCTCTCCACTGCCTTCAGATATATACCCTCATAGGGTGGGCAAGGGGGTTCCGGGGTACCTACATCGAAGGACTCGATATACGCCAATTGGAAAGACTCCAGGCTAAGCGTTTGCAGAACATGCTGGATATTATCTTTGGCACCCTCCTGCTCATTCACCAGACACTCGAGATGCGGGAGTAGTGACAAAGTGTCCCAGAGTTCTGACAGATAACTCCCATTCTGATAGTCCGCGAAGCGCTCCGGCGTCGGATACTGGAATGGTAAAGACAGCAAGCGGTAGAGAGCACTTCTGACCATTGGGTTCGCGGTGGGTATTGGAGCTGTTGCCAAGTCGTCCATATTATTTCCTCTTATGAGATTGGATTGTCTCTAAGCATCGGCCTCCGGCGCGTGACCGCCGGAGGCTCAAGCCGTTCAGCCGGCTTGTCAGCTCAGGCTGTTACGGTGCGATGGAGAGCGCGCCCCACAAACCGATAAACTTACTGCCGTTGCGTTCGTCCCTGGAGCCGTCCCAGTTTGCCCAAACCATGGGGTAGGTTCCGCCTGCCGCCAGGTCGACCAGGTTGCCACCGGGGCCAACATGGGTAAGGGCAGTGTCGGCAGGAAGCGCAGGCGGAGGTGGACCATCCATGATCCGCCCCATGATTACCGTCCAACGGTTGTCCTGCCATTGTTGCCAGGCATGAAAGACACCTGGCTCGTCGGTTTCAGCGGTTTCCAGGGTGGTGCCTGGACCATTGGTGATGATGTTTTCAATCTCGACCTTGTCCGGCCGCCAGAAATGGATACTGACAGGGCAACAGCGAATCACCCCGGCATTGGGATCACTCGGGGGCAGGCCTTTCTCATCAAGTCCATCGCAGCGCATCCCCATATGGATCATCGGTTCATTGTCCGGACCGGGAATACAACCTGGATAGTCTGATTCCGGATAAGGGATCATCACTGCGAGGGCATCGAAGAAGCGTGGCACCTCATGTGCGTTCTCATCGAAGGTCTTATCCTTCCATTTCACCCTGAAAAGTATCTCTCCGCCATCGTGAACCGCCTTCACCCGCAGGTTCCTGACCAGTTCCGGCCTGACCTGGCTCCAGTCATCAAACGGCGCCACTGCATTGGCGCTGGCAAATACCTTGTACTCGAGGGGAACCACGGTCACCGGGGCTCTTTTCCACGCCTGGTGGTTCGGGTTATTTGCCGGCCCGTTCGGGTCATCAAAATCAAAGCTGCTGACGCGCACCGCCTCGATCAGATAGGTATTGGTGTCGGTTGGAAAAGCATGGCTGATGGCCGGCATGAGCAGGGCCGGCAATGCCAGACCCAGCGTCAGAGCCCTTGCCATTTTTCTATAGATTTTTTTCATTGTTCACTCCTATCCCAGGTAAAGTTGCAAGCGGTCAGTTTCGTCATGAGCCATCAGGATCCGCACCAATTCAGACTTTGGTTGTCCATCTGAATCCACACCCCTGGCCCGCTCAGTCTCCAGAATATCGAAGACCTCATCGATCCTCGCGACGCGCTGATCAAACGTTTGACTCGCATCATCGCCAAACATACGCGCCAGCAGTTTGATCGGAATACGCTTGGAGTTTGGTCTCAAGCGGCCCTTCTTATTAAACTTTGGCGGACTCAGCGGTGGAATGTAAAAGAGATTCGGTGCGGTGCCGTATTCGGGATGCAGGCGCAGGCCGACTCCCCAGTAATCGACCAGCCGATTGACATTGTTGCGCTCGATGTTTTCCGGATGATCGGCGGCAAGATTAGGGTCGTAGTAACCCGCGTAACGTATGCGGCCGACACACTGGTTGAAGCAGAAGTTTTCCCGCGGTGGCTGCAGTCCGCTGGGACCGGCATCCTTCTCAAGCCGCGGATAACAGAAGATACACTTCTGCGCGCGTTTCTTGGCCGCATTGTAGTAGATCTTCTTGTACGGGCAGGCCTGGACACAACGCCGGTAACCCTCGCAACGGCTCTGGTCGATCAGCACCACACCGTCCTCTTCGCGCTTGTAGATCGCATTCTTGGGGCAGGCGGCCAGGCAGGCGGGTTTCGCGCAGTGATTACAGAGCCGGGGCAGATAGAAGTAGTGGGTGTTGGGATACTTGCCCGCTCCCACATCCTCATCCCAGTTGCTCGAATAGGCATCGGGACCGTCGGGTGAGGGGAATGGCACCAGCTGACTGCTGGTCGCATCGCCGCCCTCGGTCTTCAGCACCTCGTCATAGTTATACTCCCAGGGGTCGCCATAGTCCTCATGGATGCTGGGGAGTTTTCCCGTCAGATCGACTTCCCAATTGTCGGGGTTGGTGGGTTCCACGAACCCCCCGCCCAGTTCCTTGGTGAAGATGCCTCTGGGGTAGCCCCTTCCCGGCATCGATTCCACGTTATTCCAGTACTGATATAATAACCCTTCGGGGCTATCGGGCAGATTTTCCAAAGGAATATCGATTCTGCCGTCTGTCCACTGGGTCTTGCACGCCATGGTACAGGTGTGGCATCCAATACACTTGTTGAGGTCGAAAACCATTCGAACCTGTTTTTCAATCTTAGCCATTTCATCGCTCCTAATATCTTCACATGGGTTGAACCGCTGTTCGTTATCCAGGCATCAGGCTAGATTTTTCGAACGTCCACCCGGGTATCTTTCTGGTTTCCCGTAGGCCCCCAGTAGTTCAACCGGAATGTGAGCTGTCCATACTTGCCGACAAGCTGGGTCGGGTTGATGCGGATCGTGGTCGGAGCCTGCCATCCCGTATTGTTCTGGTAACGTTCCCAGCCGTGGTACATCAGGGCCATTCCCTCCGGCATCCGTGGGGCGATATTCAGATGCACTTGAACGGCGCCATGATCATTGAACACCTCGACCAGTTCGTTGTCTTCCATACCCCGGCGCTCGGCTTCCTCGGGGCTCAAGTAGACGACGGTGCGGCCCCGCTGCAGGCGTAACTGAAACTTGGCGTCGCGCCAGGTGGAATGGATCGACCAACGGCCATGTGGGGTGCTCCAGCGCAGTGGATAGGGATCGCTGTCCACTAATCCTTTGTAGGTCGGCAGTTCCTCGCCAAATTCATTCAGATACCAGTCGTGATCGATGTAAAACTGCTGACGGCCGGTCATGGTCTTGAGCGGTATCAGTTCGTCATACATCCTGCCGTGGGTGTGATAGGCCACGCCCTCCTGCAGGCTGGTAGTCCAGTCCTCGCTGGTGGCGGGAAAGCGGATCGGATGTTTAATGATCGAGTTATCGGGGGCAAGATTCAGCGCTTCATCGTCGACGAACCGGTGTGGTCCATCCAGGGACATGCCCGCAGTTTCGACGGCATTGTCCAGGATGAACTGGCAGGCCGCCCTGTCGTCACCCACATCGCCCGGGATTCCATCGGTTGCCACGTTCATGGTGTCGAAATCATGCAACAGATTGATGAAATCCCTTTTGATCACGCTTCCGTCCGGTGTCCTGTCCTTGAAGCTGAAACCGGTGTTGGCAAGCGCCTCGGCCAGGGAGCGCCAGATCTGCCAGTCGGTTCTGCTCTCGTACATCGGGTCGATCACCGGGGTGAACGGGATGGCGTAGGTATGCAGGTCCGTGGTGTTGAGGTCCCACTTTTCCATCATGCTGGCCGCCGGAAGAATGACATCGGCGTAGGTGGCGGAGGTATCCATGCGCAGGTTGAGATCGATGATCAGATCGACCTTCGGCAGCAGGTTGTTCACCAGATCATTAAAGCCCTTGGACTGGTTGACATAGTTGGCTCCCCAGATGAACAGGACCTTGGGCGTCCTGCCGGTGTCGAGGGTGTCCTCCGGCCACAGCGGCATCCAGCCCTTGTCGACACTCTCTTTGATATATTCGCTGATCGGTCGTGGATAGAGATTGTCGACATCGGACTCGGCATCGCCATGGACATAGGTCCACAGTGTGGTGTTCTGGAAGCGCTGGGTTGGACGGCCTTGCGGGAAGGCCAGGTGGAACCAGGCCTCCTCCGGCCAGATCTTTTCCTGCCCGACATAGTGGTCGAAACCCGTACCCGGCTTGCCGACGTTGCCGGTCAGCGCCAGCAGCAGGATCTGGGCGCGGTTGGTGAGGTCGTTGTGGAAGTAATGGTTGGTGCCCGCACCTTCGATGATCCTGGCCGGTTTGATGGTGGCGAAATCATGCGCGATCTCCCTGATCAGGTCCTTGTTGAGCGTGGTGATCTTGGCGACCGCTTCAATCGTAAAAGGCTCCAGTTTTTCACGCAGCCTTGCATAGACAGTGGTGACTTCGACCTCGCGATGATGATGTTCGCCATGGCCCCAGCACTTATGGCCGTTCTTGCGGTCACGGATCACAGTGACAGTGAAGTCTCCCTCCAGGGCCGGGTCGATCGAACCCAGGTCCAGCGTCTGATCGGCGCTACCCAGGGTTCCCGGCACCTCGACTGCAGCTTCCGTGTTGTAATCCCAGACATAGTAGGTGTTGAACGCAGTCCGGATTCCTCGGGCTGCCATCCTTGTTCTGACGGTCGTCCTTGCGCAGGAATTTTCCGGTATCCCGGTGGATCAGGAAGGGCATATCCGTGAATTGCTTGATGTAGGGGATATCATGCAGATCTTTATCGATGGCGTATTTCGCCATCCCCAGGCAGAGGGCGCCGTCGGTGCCCGGGGCGATGGGCACATAAGTGTCTGCGTGGATTGCAGTCGGATTGTAGTCCGGAAAGACCGCGATGCTCTTGGTGCCTCGCCAGCGCCCTTCGGTATAGTAATGGGCGTCGGGGATACGGGTCTCAAGCAGGTTCGCTCCCATCAGCATGATCAACTTTGAATTGACCCAGTCCGCCGACTCACAGGCGTCGGTCTGCACCGCCCAGGTCTGGGGCTGTCCCGGAGGCAGATCGCAATACCAGTCATAGAAGCTGCAAGCCACACTGCCCATCAGGTTCGCCAGGCGGAAACCACCGGCCACGGTAATATGGTGCTTGGCGGGAATCGCAGAGTAGAAATTCACCTCATCCGGACTGTAACGATGGCGTCGACCATGCTTGTCCCTATGCGGCGTGTCGATGACATCCACAATCTTCTCGGCGATGAGCTTAAGGGCTTCATCCCAGGTCGCCCGCTCCCATTTTCCTTCTCCCCGGGCGGTGCCGGGCTTTCGAATCAAGGGATATTTCGTACGCTGAGGTCCGTATACATACTCCTTGTGATTGGCGCCCTTCTGACAACCTCTGGGGTTGTACACCGGTAACACCTCATTGATCTCAGGATAGTCGGCAAACTGCTCCTCCTTGAAGGCGATACCGTTCTTGACATAAGTCTTCCAGGTACATGAACCCGTACAATTCACCGAGTGGGCGATGCGGCCGAAGTAATCGAAGGTCCATTGCTCACGATACAAGTCTTCCCACCCCCGGTATGGATAATCTCCCAGCGGATCTAAAACCGGCAACAAAAGATCCAGTGCCAGAAGATCTTTGGCTGCAAGAACTCCACCAGTAGCCGCGGCAGTTTTTAAAAAATTACGTCTGGAGATTTCATTCATGATGATATTCCTCGTTATAGTTTCATCAGTCCTCTCATCTATAATGCTGAGCAATAGCGATGCCATTATTTATACTATATTTTTCAATTAGTTAGATTTTATGTATTGGATGAAAATGAAATTTCCATGGCGGGTTCACAGCCACTATAAAGTGCTATAAGACACGTTTATTCAATGGCTTGTGTTTATCGAAATCGCATTTCACAAGTGAAATGCGATTTCTCAATTTGCTGTGACTGTTTGGCCCAGCAAATTGCCGCAGCGTTGGGGGGAATCTGTACCGGTAAATAGCGAGGCTCAAGCCTGCCTAAACTGCCATCAACTCGTCTCCCTCTCAGCCAGAGGGGGCAGACTAGGATTGATCAGCAGGATGATTAGAATCGTGAGAGATAGGTTTGAGGCAAGGTATAATCAATCCAATGCGCCGCCGTCGTCCTCCTAGACCTGATAAAAAATCTAGGTCATAGAGAGAGAGGTTCGAGAGTGCCTTGACGCACGGCCTCTGAGGCGTGTTCTCCGGTGACCCGATAATCACCATCGCCAGCAACATATAGCCGACATTGGAATAGCGATACTGAATGCCCGGTTGAAAATAAATACAAACAACAGGTGGCGTTTCAGTACTTTCATGAATGCAGTCTCCTTTTTGGGTTTCCTGGAGACACCATAAAACCAGCGCAGACATGCTGCGTCCTGCCCGATAAGATCGGACATAAAAACATTTTTTTCTATGCCCACAACCCGCATAAAAGACGATAATTTCCAGCGAAATATTCCCCGCTAATTTGGTATTTTTGCATAGTGTTTGTAGCTCTCAATTCCGTAAGGTAGCTGCAGTGTAGGTTACCTTAACTTGATAAATCGGACAGATGTCTGATAAGTCAACAGAAAGAAAATGGAGCTTTACATGAACACTCAAACCAGAAACGGCGGTGGCATAGGACTATTGATCGGTCTGCTCACCTTACTCCTGTCATCCACTAGTTTTGCTGAGATTGAAAGAATTTCAGGAATTCAACAACCGATTCATATTAAACAGTTATCAACCGGTACAGGATTAAATGAACCTCCACGAAGCTTATCAATACATCAAAAAACAAATGATCGAATCAGCTACTTAGGACGCGATGAGATTAACGATAAAAAAGACAATCCCTTCCTGCCGAAGTCAAAATCAATCAAACAAGCACAAGCCTTTCAGGATCCGATCGCTTTCGCCGGCCATGGTGCAATTTTTGGCCGTGACGGCAAGGAGATTACACCTACGCCCGATTTTCTGGCCAAGACCCAAGATCAGTATCTCGCTGTGCTTCTTGAGCATACCGATGCCGAAACGCGAAAGGCCTACGTAAAACACCGCAAAACGCTCTTCAATGCCATCCAAGAGGCTGGTGCCAGCAGACATGATCAACAATATTTCCAGCTCAAGGCTAAGGCAAAGTTGCTTAAGTTTCTGGCCAATCAGCTCGGATCCGAGAATCGGCTGCCGATGCATAATCATATGCTGAATTTTTTGCTGGATGAGACCCTTTTCAAGGGCCAGCCACCGACGATTATCCCTGAGACACTCGCCAAAGCTTTGAAAGAGATTTCCGGACCACCAGGATCGGGCACCACCCTGCTCTTTTCAACCTTCAACACGGGTCAGGCCTATATCGACGAATGTGCAGCCAACGGCGTTCCAATCCCCCCTGATTGGGGCAGTACCCAATGGACCCACGTGGGTAACCTGACGGATGCACAAGAATTCATTTCAGTCGGCTCCGAGGCGCGGGTCTATAAGTACAAGAGTACGGGCCCAGAGGGTACTTGCATCGCCCTGCCTCGATTCCAGAATAATGGCTCAGGGGACATCGGGCTCCTCGGCATCATTTGTCTGGGCAGACAAACCAGCAAGGCCTGCTTCTGGGACAACCAGCTGAACGCCGAAACCTTCAGCATCGGTGCCAATGAAAACAAACCGCTAACTGCGTTTGGCGGTGGTGCTGAACTTGCCAAGCTTAATGAGTTCGGGCAGACCGCAGGTGGCGTTTGTACCGGCTGCCACGCTGGCGAGAATCCTTATGTCATCCACCCCGGCACCCCACTCAGCCAGAGCGCGCTCGGTGATGTCGTCCTGCAGGCCGACAACTGGTACGACCCGCTGGTCCACCCGGACTGGCCACAGAATCCCGGTCCCTCGCTGGCGGTTCCGGCGATATCCGGCATCGGAGAGTGTACGGGATGTCATAACCAGATTGGGGCCGGCGACTTGAACCGGGGCGGTCGCTTTCCACAACTCTCCAGCGCCATCGCCGGTTATTGCGGTACGGTGCTGGAACAGGCTGTCGCAAAGACCATGCCTGTCGGCGCGGCTGGCGCCTCGGACAGTTCGAGCCATGTGAATGCGATGCGCGCGCTCTGCTCATCCCCAGCGGCGCCCCTGCTGCGGATCGAGACCGAGGTGATCAACTACGGTCAAGTCGAGCTGGGCTTTTCCTTCGCCAAGGCGCTGGTGCTGCACAACGACGGCAACGCCAACCTGACCGTCTCGGTCAGCCGCACAACGCCGGGCAGCGACCCCGATCTGACTCATTGGGACGAAGTCAACGAGCTGGCTAATCTCACGCTCGCGCCGGGCGACCCGCCGGTAGTCCTGCGGCAGGTGTATGAGCCGCAGGCCGTTGGCAGCCACTCGATCGAACTGGAGGTAACCAGCTCTGATGCCTCGGCGCCGGCAACCACGATTCTGTTGTCTGGGCAGGGGGTCACACCACGCCCCATCGATTCGCTGCTGGTGCTCGACCGCAGCGGCAGCATGAGTGAGCTGGCGGGCGACCGCACCAAGATCGAAGCCATGCGCGACGCGCTCATGCTCTACACCGACCTGCTGCGCGAGGATGTCGGCGACAAGCTCGGTTTCGTCAAATACAATGCCGGCAACTCGGTCTATCTGCCGATGACGACCATCACCAACGGGGTCAAGAATTCCATCGAGATGGGCGAGCTGAGCTTCGGCGCGCTGAACGATCTTGCCCGCCTGAAGCCCGATGGCACTACCGGGATCGGGGGCGCGATGCTCACTGGAGCTAGCGAGGTGGCTGGTCCCTTCGCCGATCGCGGCACAGTCATGGTGGTCCTGACCGACGGCAAGGAGAACGAGACCCCGTATATCGACGAGGCGCTGCAGGATATCCAGACCAACGACTCCCATATCCAGATATACAGCGTCGGCTTGGGTTTCGATATCGAACCGACGAAATTGCAGGCCATCACCAACATGGGGGATGAAGGATATCACCAGGTCGTCAACACGCTGCGCGACGAGACGCTCTTCGATCTGGAGGCGTTTTACTTCAAGATCTTCGCCAGCGCGACCAACATGGACATGGTCACCGACCCCACACACGTCGTCAATCTGGCCTCGAACACGCCTGTAGTCGTGGACCGGGCGCGGGTGATCTCGTCCGACCGGAATGCCACGTTCCTGGTGCTCGACGATCCGCTGATGCGCCAGCTCTATGAACTCGAGTTCATCGCGCCCGACGGCACGGTACTGACACCCGGCACCTCAATCGGAGGCATTCCGATCCACGAGCAGGTGCGCAACAATTACCGCATCTTCCGGATCGTGTTCCCGGACCAGTCGCAGGCCAGCACCTATGTCGGCGACTGGACGCTGAGGCTGGTGCCGAAGGGTTTCTGGACGCGCAGTCTCGGCAAAAACCTCTCCGCCGAATCCCGTTTCGAGTATGGCGGCGTGATGCACCCGGTCCAGGGCCAGGTACCCATAGGATTCGCGGGCGCCGTGTCATCGGACTATCATCTCGAGGCCCGCATTGCGGCAAGCAGCTACCTGCCCGGGGCGGAGCTCAGACTCGATGCGGCGCTGACGGATCGCGGCTGGCCGGCGCCCGACGGCAGCGTGACGGTCACGATCACGCGGCCCGATCAAAGCGTATATATGGTTACGCTCCACGATGACGGGCAGCACGGAGATGGCGACGCCGGCGATGCGGCCTGGGCCAATAGTTTCGCCCAGACGGCGGTGTCCGGTGTTTACAAGCTGCTGTTCCGCTCAGTCGGGCGCAATGAGCGGGGCGAACTCGCGCCGCGTCTGGTGCAGCGTTATGTGACCCTGCAACAGCCCGAACCGACCCCTGACGATCCGGGCGACGGTGGCGGCAGAGACTGCAATGCCTGCGAGGGCGATGCGGCGGCCTACCTGATCGGCAGCTATGATCTGCGCGGTGAGAGCCGGACACTCGTCGATGTGATGAACCCGACAGGCGAGCCGCTGGAACTGGTCATCTCACTGTTCGATGATGACGGACAGCCGTTCCAATGCATGCGCGATAAGATCGGGCCGAATGATCTGCTCGAGTTCGATATCCGCCGCCTCGATCCACCGGTGCCCCATGGCGTGATCAAGATAGTGTCATTCGATCCGCGCACCGGCGCGCCGGCAATCGGCATCGTCGGGAACCAGATCCGTATCGCATCGCAAGGCATGACCGAGACCGGTCTGCACCCGGTTTCTCGCAAGGTGCTGGAGGGTGATCTGAAGCGGATTCTCGCCAAATGCCAGTGACAGATCCCGACTCGACGCTTGCGTCAGCCTAATCACCTGCCACCCTCATAACGGGTGGCAGGTGATTATCGGAATGAACTAATAACTCTATCATATTGTTATTATTAACTTATTTAAAATTATGGCAGCGAGGCAGGGATGGACTCGTACCATCCTTGGGCCTCGCCTGCGGGCAACGCTATTCGTTGTCAAAACGGCTGTCCTGCCGTTTTTATCGAACCGAAGGGTCCTCATCAAATCCTGGCTAACCGCCAATTAATAAGGGTCCCTGGTGGGGACCTTTTTTAATTGGCGGAGAGTCCGTGCACATCGACGCAGCTGGAAAAATGCTAAGCACGCACGGCAGTGGGTGCGTACCCTCAAGACTTATGCTCGACCTGTCATAGGAACAAAGCTTGTTGACGCTATCAGCACCGAGGACATTCATAAAATCCTCTCCTCGATCTGGATGACCAAGACCGAAACAGCCAAACGGGTGCAGGGGCGCATCGAAAACATCCTGGACTTCGCCGCAGCGCACAAATATCGCGATTCATTGAACCCTACCCGGTGGCATGGTCACCTGGACAAGCTGTTACCTAAGCCCACAAAGGTGAAAACCGTCACTCACCACCCAGCAATGCCTTACACCGAAGTTCCCGCCTTCATGGCAGAACTCTCAGAAAACGGCAGCGTTTCGGCACATGCCCTGCGATTACTCATACTAACCACCACCCGCACCAGCGAGGTGCTGCAGGTACAGTGGACAGAATTCAACACAGACGAGGGCATCTGGATCATTCCAGCGGAGAGAATGAAAGCCAGGCGGGAACATAGGGTGCCTTTATCTAATTCAGCAATAGCTGTTCTTGAAGCCCTACCCCGCATTGAAGGCAACCCCTATCTCTTTCCTGGAGCTCGCCACGGTCGCCCTCTGTCGAATATGGCCCTTCTGCAGCTGATGCGCGGCATGGGGTATGGTGTCAGTGGGTCCCGTGGTAACTATGTGCCACACGGGTTCCGTTCCAGCTTCCGGGACTGGTCAGGAGAGGTATCAAGTTTCCCACGTGATGTAGCTGAAATGGCCTTGGCTCATTCAATAGAGAACAAGGTTGAAGCAGCCTATCGACGAGGTGATCTTTTCGTTAAACGCCGTAAGTTGATGCAGGCTTGGGCGGATTACCTCGGCAAGCTAAAAGCAGGCGCAGAGATCATCCCCATAAACCAGAGCGTATGAGCTACACCAAAGAATGGGTGTGATATTCATGCCGAAGCCCCCATTGCCTGCATCTCCTCTTCCGCCTCGTCACCGCTTTCATCCACCGCATCACGTTCAACTGACTTGCCCATCGCCTGCTCAACAATGGCAAGCAGTTTCTCCTGCCGGCTGGCATAGAATCCCTCGAAGTGATCTCCCCTGAGCGTGGCGGGGTCGATGCAATGGCTCTCCAGAATCTGGTCCATCGCCGCGTCGTCCAGCCCGACCTGTTTATGCGTCTGGAGTGAAGCCAGATAGTTGGAAGGGGCTTTTCCGCCAATCATTCGATTGGCCTTGTAGGAGATCGGTGTCTTATTGATGATGGAGTTAAACACCGCTGGTTTTATCCCCTGCTGCTCACACCAAGCCTTGGGGAAAATGTGATGTATATCCAGCGCCACCTCTTCGTGGTCGAGTTCCTGAATGGTGGCCTTCCAGAAAAAATCCTGGGAGCCTTCGCGCAGCACCAAGGTATTGAGCCCCTTGTAGGCAGCACTATTGCGTGAGCGCAGAGTGTAAAGGCGGCCCGGTTGAAAAGCCGCCTCGTAGATCGTGCGTGGCTTCATCACCACCTTCCGATCCAGCCCAGTAGTTCCTCCAAGTCGTTGGCGATGCGGGTCTCCACCGCTCCACCGTAAAGCTCGCCCAACACCCCGCACCAGAACCACTGACTCAGCTTGTCGTAGATCATCGGCTCCAGCCAACGCTCTTTGAGCTGTGACAGTACCGCCGCCAGTGGCACCAACTGAGTGCGATAGGGCAGATCGCGGGCGGCAAAGAAACACTCCTTACGGAGAAACCTGGCCACCAGCAGAAAGCCCTTTTCCACCTCCGGCGCCCACTTCTGATACTCCGCAAGGTGAGTGATAGAACTGCTACTCGCTTGGCACTCACCGCCGCCACCGCCTTACCAGTCTTGCCGGCAGCCAGGTCGGCGCGGCGCTTCTCCTGGGTATGCAACAAGCTGATTGCCTGCAGAAGTCGGTCGGTTCCACACCCTGCAAGCATGGGTTCAGCTCTTTAGACCTTCGACACGCCCGGTCACCTTGCGCTGCTTGCTGCCGTACCAATCATCCCGCAAATTGAAGCCATCAATGGCGAAACTGGCGGTGACCAGCTCGAATACCGACAATGGCACTCCGCCGGTATTCACCTTTTCGAACACCAAGCAGACCGCCTCCTTGCTGGTAGTCTTGCCCAACGCAATCAACGGCAATTGGTAGCTGCGAAAGGCGTTGAGCACCTGCTTTCGAAATCGCATGTAGTCACCAAATTTCTCCGGCGCATACTCCTGCAGGCTCTCCTCCCAGGCATCGGAGTTGAGGATCTGATTGCAGGGGAAGTAGAACGCCTTGCACTCTTTCTGTGGTGTGGAGACGTCCAGCACGATGTCACGCCCGAAATTAGTCTTATGGTTCGGTCGGCTTCTACGGCAATAAAGGCCTCATCGAGCCGGTCGTCCTCCAGCGCCGTATGGATGTCCACGTAGTAGTAGCGGTCGATGCGCTTGCCCTTCTCGTTGAAGGTCTTGACCGGGGTGTGAAGTGCCAGCACCTGGGTCAGCGAGGTGAGGCGCTGCTGGCCATCGAGGATCAGCCGCTCCGGCTCAGGGAGCGCGCCGCCGAACTCAAGTTCTCGATGGGGCGTACCTGAAAGCGCACATCGCCGCCGGTCTCCAGCAGCATCACCGCCCCCACCGGAAAGGAACGCGCCACGCTCACCAGCAGCGAGCGCACATGGTCGTCATCCCACACCCAGCCACGCTGGAAGTCGGGCAACTGCAGCTTGCCTTCGGTGATCTGCTTGATGATCTCGGGTAGCGGTGTCTTGGTGCTGTCAAAGGTACTCATGCAGTAATCTTCCTATTGATCAAATATGCTTCTTATGTCCTTCTAAACATCCAGGCTGGCACCGTGCTTCCGCAACCACTCCTTCCTCTCCCGGTAATCCGGCAGCACCTTATCCACCTCATTCCAGAAGGCATCGGTGTGGTTGCGGTGATGAAAGTGACACAACTCATGCACCACAATGTAGTCGATGATCTTTGGCGGGGCCATCATGCACTTCCAGTGGAAGTTAAGCGTGCCACCCTTGCCGCAGCTGGCCCAACGGTAACCCATCTCTTTGACTTTGATGCCTGCCACCTCAACGCCGGCCTTGGGCGCGAAGTAGCTGGCCCGCTCACCAAAGCGTCGTTGGCCTTTATCGGCAAAGTAAGTCTCAAAGGCCTGCCTGGCCGCCTTGGTACCGCCCTGTTCGACCACCGCACGGTTCAGGCAAAAGCGTCCATCCTTCAACTGCAAAGCACACTCTTGATCCGACACCAACGACAAGCGATAGGCACGGCCCAGGTATAGAAAGGTTTCTCCATTGACCCATTCACGCACCACGGC
>CAWCOA010000016.1:0-37571 GCA_963797085.1 uncultured Gammaproteobacteria bacterium | reverse complement strand
GCCCGCGTCGACGCCGGCACGCACCAGGTCGACCGTCTTGGCTTGCGCGTCGCGGTTCGCCTCGGCCACCGTCAGCCGCGCCTGCTGGGTGCGGACTTCCAGGTAATTCAGCGCGACCTCGGACAACAAGGTGATCAGAACGTCGCGATAATTCTCCCTGCTGGCCTCCAGACCGGCCTGTGCGGCCTCGACCTGGCGCTGGATACGGCCAAACAGATCAATCTCCCAGCTGGCGTCGAATCCTCCCTCGTAGAGCGTATTCGTGCTGCCAGCAAGCGTACTGTCTTCATAGTAGCCGGTTTCGCTGATGCGGCTGCGAGTCGCAGCGCCGCTTGCGTTCAATGTCGGGAAGCGATCAGCGGCACTGACGCCGCGCCGGGCGCGCGCCTGGCGAATCCGCGCCTCGGCGTCACGCAGGTCGAGATTACCCGTCAGCGCTCGATCAATCAGGCGGCTCAACACCGGATCCTGAAGCGTCGTCCACCATTGGTTGAGCGCAGCCGGGTCCAACGGATCGGCGCTCATTCGGCTACCGATCTCACCACTCCATTGAATGGGCGGGTTCAGCTCTGGCGCCACATAGTCAGGTCCCACCGTAGCACAACCCGCGACCAAAACGCTGGTCATCACACTGACGAGCAGGCTCCTGGGTCTCGGCAAGCCGGCAACAGCTCTGCGATTTCGGAAAAATAACGTCATCGATAATTACTCCTGTAGATAACCCCAGCGGATTCACTCAGGACGGACTCTGTCAAAGCTCGGGCCTCCTACAGTTGCGCAGACGAGTATTGTTTCGAATCCAGCTGGAATAATGCAGCTACCTTCGATATGTCCCATGGGTCCTGAAAAACCGCAGGCATCACCTTCTGAAAGGTCAGCGCAAGCCTCGAAGGTCTGCGGGGCGGGGGACCTGGGTGTCTGCCGCGATGCTCTGGTTCTGCGTAAGGTGGCGGCGCGGGAGGCTCAGAGAGGTCAGAGAATCCTAGTTTACGCCGCGCTTCTGCGAACGCCGGCTTGTCGAGGACGGGGTCTTTAAAAGTGTTTGCCACAATGCTCATTAACAGATTAAAAGCTTCATATGGCGCCTTCTCCGCTGCAGCTTCGTCGAGCCGATGGAGCGCCTTCTCCTCTTCGCCACGGGCCAGGCTCGCCAGGACATCGGCGGCTGCCGGGATGCGCCGCTCCGCGGCCAGTTCATCAACGCGAGTCAGAAACTTTGCCGCATCTTGATCCAGATTCAGTCGCGTGTAGGTGTACGCGATGTGTGCCGGCCATTGAGGCATAGTCGTGGTCATCGCCACGGGCTCAGAAAGCAACAACTGCTTCGCAGCCTCGGATTGTTTGCCGCGAACCAGTTCGAGATTAGCCGCCAACATATGGACCCAGACTGCACCCAGCTCGGCGGCCTTCCTGAAGTCGTCAGCTGCTCGATCGAAATGGCCTGCGGCGGTATTGAATTGTCCTAACGCCGCATGCGTTTCAGAATTATACGGATCGAGTTCTACGGCGCGTTCTGCTAACCCGATAGCCTGTTCCTGCTGTCCGATGTTGACCAGGAAATAGTCATAGTTCACCAGGACATCGGGATCGTTCGGGCTAAATTTAAGTGCCCGTTCAAAAGCATTACTTGCATCTATACCACGCCAGTTATAAAGATGAAGCATCCCGAGCCAAGAGTAAGCACGCCCTAATGTCGGATCAATTTCCAGAGCCTTGTCAATATTCTCCCGCGCGAGTTCTTCCTGTTTCACTCGTTGATTCTGAGGGTTTGTTGCCGTTCCCGGTGTGCGCCGTCTTTGTATATAGATACTAGCTCTTTCTACATAGGGCAAGGCGAAACCGTGGTCTACTTCCACTGCTTGATGCAGCAGGTCCAGTCTAATATTGTCGTCGAGCTGCCCCTGTCGTCCGGCCAGATAAAGGCAATAGGCCTCGGAAGACTCGGTCGGCGCGTGTTTAAGGTCTTCCTGTTCAGTGAGAGAGAATTCAGTTCGGAGTGCTTTGGCGACATTCGTAGCAATATCTGATTGGATGGATAAGATATCTGTAAAATCCCGGTCATAGGTCCTGGACCATAAGTGGTCATCCGTCACTGCGTCGATCAACTGCATGTTTATGTGGATGCGGCCATTGGCATACTGAACACTTCCCTCCAAGATGGTTTCCACGTTTAACTCTTTTGCAATCTCTGGAATAGAGAGATTGGACTTTCCATAGCGCAGGACCGATGTGCGCGAAATGACTCTGAGGTTCTGCAGCTGCGCCAATTGGGTGAGAATCTCCTCGTGAAGCCCCGCTGAAAAGTAAGCGTGATCGGGATCGGGGCTCAGGTTGTCGAACGGCAGCACGCCTATGGAGTCCGGGAGAGCGTCTGTCACATCGGATGTTTTGTTGGGAGTGTCGACCCGCACGTATTTATCGAAAACAACAATGCCGAGGACAATCACAAATGCCCCGGCGATAATCAAGTCGAGCTTCCACCCGCTGACATTGGTGGTACTTTCCGAAACGTCATTAGACTTTGTCTGAACAATTCCCTGTGGGGTCAGATCGAAGAGCCAGGAGAGCACTATTGCCAGCGGGAAGCCAAGGATGATGATGAATGTGACGGTCGGGAGTACCCAAGGCGGAACAGCAAAGATGGGCAGGACCTCGGACGCAGCTTTGATCAATAGCCACCCGACGGCACCATAGGCCACCGCGACTTTGACCAGATGCCTTCGTTTCAATTCCTCCCATAAAAAAACCACACGATTACCTCAGAATAGCAATTCTTGCAAGAGTGTCGGCTACAGATTCGCTCGATGCGCGAACTCGATAGGGTACTGAAACCAAAACTGCTAAAAGATAAGATTGTACCATTGCCTGACCCTCATCCCCTGCCGTGATTGTGTAATCAAGCAGCAGAAAGACGTTTCACTCTCAATTCACCCCTATGTTGCTCGGCTTGCCATAGGTCATGTTGCGATTGCTGATTCAGCCAACCCTCAGAAGAGGAGCCAAAAGCAAGTGATAAGCGAACCGCCATTTCCGGGCTGATACCAGAATTCCCATTGACGATACTGGAAAGGGCTTTCCGACTGACACCGAGTACCTTCGCCGTTTCGGTGACAGAAAGACCTAGCGGATCAATAAAAAGCCCTTTGATAATCTCGCCAGGATGAGTATGATTTTGCATCAGCATGATATCCCCTCCGTGATAATCTTCATAATTTACTACCTCGGTATGTAAGCCATTAAATTGCTAAGAGATATATTATCGAATAGTTCAATAATCCTGAGATAACAAAGTAGTGCCTCAGGATGCATTGAATATTTTGGACTTACTGAAAGTGTGTTACATTTCAAATTCCTTAGCTGTTCTACCGTAGACAGATTCATTATGGCTATGCAGTAAGGAGTGACTGTGAAGGAATTGTGTAAAATCCATGGAGATTTGAGTTGCTAAGGTACTTTCATTCAATCTTGTAACCTGTGCGTGGCGAATTCTTGCTCAAGCTGTTATAGGGTGCTGATAAATCCCTCGGCAGTGAGTCTGCCAACGAAATTAATTCAACTTGATTGGCTTTTGGTCACGACGCCAGCAATTTCAGCCGCTAGACACCGATTCATGAATTGATCAGAGGTTTGTCTATTTTGTCCACGTCCAAATGCGAAGGTTAGCAACTCAAAACCGGCTATTTCCCGCTTTAGTTGGGTTGCACCTGGTAGACACGGAGTCATCTAAGAATGCAGGAAAAAATAATACAAACTGGCTCATCTAGATAGACAAAAGCTGTTGGTAGCTGCACGCAAGGCACTAATCGCAGCGGACGCGCATTATTACGCCTGGACAACCCAGGAACAGGAATGCTTCCGGGCAACCATGGGTGAAGATGCTAGGCGTAGAATACAGCGCGTACTGCTGGATGATTTGCTCGATATTAAGTGCCGGACTGACGAGATTGATGAGGCCTAGAATAATGTGCCAATAACCGACCTCAGCCAGCTTAACTGGGCAAGACTTCTTACGACAGGCATTGGTGAAGATTACATCTATCTCAATGAGTGCATGCCAGACGATAAGACTCTGCTGGACTTCCCGACACTCTACGATTTCGACTATGCAGACTACCTGTTTCAGGAAGAGGCACGCAGGCGGGACTTTCCGGATTACAATGGCATTGAATACTACGCCTACCAGCATCCTTCCTGGGTCAGATTGCTCATACAAGAGCAGTTTTATTATGCGACTTTTACCTCCCTGGCTTCCTATGCGCTGGATCAGATCGAATCTGCAGGCAATGAAATTATCCGCCGGCTCATACCTCATGAATATGTCGATGGAGAAAACCACGGCAAGCGGGAAAAAGGCAGGTTTCTTTGGGATGTAAAAATTGACGCTGCAGGGCAGGAAGCTCAGTTGGATGAACTAAGAAGCCGCTGGAATGGCTATCAACGAGAACGCTGGTTGACATTGAGTGAATCAAATGTCCAACGACTTCCTACCGTATATGTACACGACACGGATTGGGATGATGACCCTCACAGGTTTTTTGTTTTTACTAATGAAAGAACTCTGAGGCAGATTCGCTGGCGTCATTTTATGTCAGACTGCAGATCACTGGTGGCTGAATATGCGAAGGTGGAAAATTTGCTGGCAGAAGAGATCGACCGGGCGGATGTCTGGTTAGTCGAAAATTACCAGGATATTAAGGAAAACTTTGACCCTACGGTAGTAAAGCTACGGAAAAAGAGAAAGATTATTCTGACTGAAAGTGCATTGGATGATCTGAGTAAAATAGGCGCAGATTAAGAAATGATGGCCCAATCACACAGTCGTCACAATCTGCTCTGAGTTGATTTCATGCCATGGCAGAACAGTGACAACGGAGCGAGTTTGTCGAGTGTCACCGCCATAAACCAGCCATGCTGTATCGGTGGTTTCACCTGCCAGTTTTCGCCAGAAGTTCAGCCCCTTGAAATAATCCTTGTTGATGGTTTGCCCGGATTTTATTTCCAGCGGTGACAGGTGGGTTCCATGGTCAATCAGCAGATCCACCTCGTGTCCTGAACGATCACACCAGAAGTAAAGATTCGAGGTTTCACCCGCGTTTTAACGGGCTTTCAGTAATTCACTGATAACCCAGGTTGCGAATAAGGCACCTCGTTGAACGTGGGTAGACAGTTGTTCGCTGTTTTGGTTGCTAAGCAACCAGGTTGCAAGACCGGTATCCAGAAAATAGAGCTTGGGTGTTTTGACCAGGCGCTTATTGAAATTCTGGTGATGCGGCGGCAACAGAGCCACAATGTAACTGGCTTCCAGCACGGATATCCAGGTAAGTTCGTACATAGTTTCCATGCCAGGGGTGCGGATCGAGTCCGCGGTCGAAGATGGGGGGAACGCACCATCAAAAAGTATCTTGTCGAGGTTCTTGCCCATTTTACCTGAGCGATGTAACTCGCAGTAGCTCATGGGTAACAGCGTCAGCAATGTGGCTCTACCTGCCAGACTCTGTGTGATGTCTGACAACAGGCCAAATTGTTGGGAACCTGTCAGGATAAATTCGCCGGGTTGTTGCCTTTCATCGACGCGTGTCTGAAGATAGGAAAACAGGGCAGGGCAGCGTTGTGCTTCATACAGAATGGTGCCCCCACTAAACTGATTCAAAAAACCACGCGGGTCCATTTCGGCAAATTCTCTCTGTGTGATGGGCTGCTATGGCAGCGTAATGTCTTGACTGTTGGTCTCAAATGACTAAGATAGTAATAACTTACTAACTTTGTGACCGATGATGAAAAAACATCCTAAGCACCTTTCAGCCGATGAGCGCCGGGCTGCCACAGTCGATGCTGTGGTAGAGCTGGCTGCTGAACAGAACCCCAGTGAGATCACGACAACGGCCATCGCAAAACACATGGGCGTGACCCAAGGCGCCTTGTTCAAACACTTTCCGACCAAGGATGCCATCCTGCAGGCGGTTATGGAGTTTGTTGCAAACCGTCTGCTATCCCGAGTGGACAAGGCCGCACGTGCCGCACCCACGCCGGTTGCAGCCATCGAGGCGATCTTTATGGCCCACATCGATTTCGTCGTTGAGAACCCTGGAGTCCCACGCATGATGTTCGGGGAATTGCAGCACGCCAAACTGACGGCACCCAAACGCTTGGCGCAGACGCTCATTCGTCGCTACGGCGAGCGTTTGCATAACCTCATCGAAGAGGGCAAGGCCGCTGGGGAATTGTCCGCTTCCCTTGACACCGGCGCTGCTGCGACCTTGTTCATTGGCACGATTCAGGGACTGGTCATGCAGTCAATGCTCGCAGGTGACGTTGAACTGGTTCGAAAAGATGCGCCGAGGGTCTTTGCGATCTTTCTTCGCGGAATTCGGAGTAAGCAATGAAGATGCTTCCTTTCCAGGGCCGTACTTTGGCGCTTATCGGTGTGGTTCTGCCGTTGCTGTCTCTGTTCGTATACGTCGCTCTGCGCTCCGGACCGCTGGCACCGGTGTCGGTTACCGTCTCCACCGTGGAGGCTAGGTCAATCAGTCCAGCCCTGTTTGGTGTCGGGACCGTTGAGGCGCGCTTCACCTATCGAATCGGTCCGACCTTAACCGGGCGGGTAAAACGACTGGACGTGCATGTCGGTGACCGGGTGCAGGCTGGACAACTGCTCGGAGACATGGACCCCGTAGATTTGGATGACAGGGTTCGTGCCCAAGAGGCGGCACTGAAGCGTGCACAGGCGGCATTGCACGAAGCCGAGGCGCGTCAGGCCTACGCGCAGAGTCAAGCAAAGCGCTACGAGCAACTATTGGCCGTGCATACGGCAAGCGAAGAGATTGTCGCCACCAAGAAACAGGATTTGAAAATCGCCAATGCGGCGCTAGCAGCCGCCAAGGAGGAACTCGCACGCGTGCGGTCCGATGGCGCGGCGGTTGTTGCCCAAAGAAACAATATGCGTTTGGTCTCCCCAGTGGATGGACTGGTTGTGGCGCGCAACGCAGATCCCGGCAGCACTGTTGTTGCCGGTCAATCCGTGGTGGAGGTTATTGATCCTCAGAGCCTGTGGATCCATGTTCGTTTCGATCAGATCAGTGCCACAGGCCTGGCTGCGGGGCTGCCAGCAAAGATCTCCCTGCGCTCACGCAACGGACAGAGCCTGGAGGGTAGGGTATTGCGGGTGGAACCGCTGGCCGATGTCGTGACTGAAGAGATACTTGCCAAGCTTGTGTTCGATGAGCTGCCTGAACCGCTGCCACCCATCGGTGAACTTGCCGAGGTCACCGTTACCTTGTCCGAATTACCTGCCATGCAGGTCGTGTCTAACTCTGCAATCCGAACTGTGGATGGCCAACTGGGCGTGTGGCAGGTCCAGGATGGGGGATTGCGTTTTGTGATGGTGAAGCTTGGCACCGGCGATCTCGACGGTCAGATGCAGATACGTGAGGGTCTCGAAATCGGTGACCAAGTGGTGGTCTATAGCGATAAAGCATTGAGTAAACGGAGTCGTCTCCATATCGTCGAGCAACTTCCTGGGGCAGCAAAATGATCAGCCTCGCCGGTCGAGACATCCTCAACGCCTGGGGTAAGTTCGTTTTTACCGGCGTCGGTCTGGGACTCCTGATCGGTGTGACCCTGACCATGGCCGGTGTCTACCGGGGTATGGTGGACGACGGCAAAGCGCTGCTCGACAACAGCGGAGCGGACCTGTGGGTGGTGCAGAAAGATACTCTGGGCCCTTACGCAGAATCGTCCAGCATCAACGATGATGTCTATCGAAGCATTCTAGTTATGCCCGGCGTGGCTGAAGCTGCCAACGTCACCTATCTCACCATGCAGGTACGTCAGGGGAGGCGGGATGTGCGCGCCATGGTGGTCGGAATTGTTGCAGGGGCGCTCGGAAAGCCGGGATGGCCACCGTACCTCGTGGCCGGACGGCAGATCACCCGCAGCCACTACGAAGCAGTGGCCGATATCGCCACCGGTTTCAAGCTTGGTGACCGTATCCAGGTGCGCCGCAACCACTACACCGTGGTCGGTCTCACCCGGCGCATGGTCTCCTCCAGTGGCGACCCGATGGTATTCATCCCGCTGAAGGATGCTCAGGAGGCGCAATTTCTCAAAGACAACGACGCAGTCCTGCAGCAACGCAGACGTACCGCCGAGAATCCGTTGCTCAACCGTCCCGGTGTACCCGGCTTGCTTGATGCGGTGATCGATTCTCAGAGCAGTAATCCTTATGTCAATGCCGTGCTGGTGCGGATCAAGCCGGGCTACACCGCCGAAGAGGTAACGCAACCCATCCGCCGCTGGCAGCGGCTTACCGCCTACACCCGTTCGCAAATGGAAGAGATCCTGATTGGTAAGCTGATTGCAACCTCAGCCAAACAGATCGGTATGTTCCTGATGATCCTGGCCGTGGTAAGCGCGGCGATCGTCGCCTTCATCATCTATTCGTTGACCATGGACAAGATCCGCGAGATCGCGGTACTGAAACTCATCGGCACGCGCAATCGCACTATCGCGGCGATGATCTTGCAGCAGGCCATCGCCCTGGGTGTGATCGGCTTCGTCGTTGGAAAGATCACTGCAACTTTTGCCGCACCATTTTTTCCCAAGTACGTATTGCTCATGCCGCTCGATACGGTTGCGGGTTTCTTCGCTGTACTTATGATCTGTGTGCTTGCCAGCCTCATCGCGATTCGCATGGCGCTCAAGGTCGATCCAGCAGAAGCGATCGGAGGATGAATATGCGCGGAGGAAACAGCGCAGTTGATCTAAACGGGTTAGCCTGGCACCGCTCCATTATTCCAGGCACAGAGGCATTTCATGACAAGTCTATCTGATCGCACCGGCATTCATATCGAAGGCCTGAAAAAACGCTATGGCGTTGGCGACACTGCTGTTTACGCACTCAAGGGCGTCAACATGCAGGTCATGCCAGGAGAGGTCATCGGCCTGATCGGTCCTTCCGGCTCCGGCAAGAGCACGCTGCTTAAATGCCTGGGGGCCGTGATCGAACCCACCGCCGGTCGCATGGTGCTAGGCGACCAGGCGATCTACGAAGATGGCTGGAAGATACCCGACCTGCGCGCTCTGCGTCGCGACCGGATCGGCTTCGTGTTTCAGGCGCCGTATTTGATTCCATTCCTTGATGTCACCGACAACGTCGCTCTGTTACCCATGCTGGCCGGCGTACCGAACACCGAGGCACGCCAGCGGGCCATCGAATTGCTGAAGGCGTTGGATGTCGAACACCGCGCCAAGGCCATGCCGTCGCAACTCTCCGGTGGCGAGCAGCAGCGTGTGGCCATTGCGCGTGGCCTCGTTAACCGCCCACCGGTGATTCTCGCCGATGAGCCGACTGCCCCGTTGGATAGTGAGCGGGCGCTCACGGTGATAAGGATTCTGAACGACATGGCACGGCGGTTTCAAACCGCAATCATAGTCGTTACGCATGACGAGAAGATCATCCCCACCTTCAAGCGCATCTATCACATCCGCGATGGCGTGACCCATGAGGAAGCGGGAGAAGGAAGGGGATTTGAATAAGATCGGTTTTCAGCGGTACAGAATATCCGCTGCAAAGGAGTAACTATGGCAACGCAATGAAACCGCAGCATTTGGGTCCGGGTGATTTCAATGATCGCCATTGGTTTCGGTCTGCTGATTATCAAAGCAGGTGGCTCGATCCTGTTCGGTGGTGATGCAGCGCGAGAGGCAGCCGGAAATTAGGTACCGTTCGTGCTTTGGTTCACTTTTCTGGCGGGTTTCGCCTATGTCATTACAGGTGCAGGACTCTGGATACAGACCCGTTAGGCGGCATGGCTGGCCATCTCGATTGCCGCGGCGACTGCGCTCATTTTCGTCGCATTCGGCACACCTGTGTACTCAGGTGGGCTCTTCGAACAACGTACGGTAATTGCCATGAGCCTGCGCACGTTCCTATGGACAGTCATTGCAGTCGTTGCCTGGCGAGGCATGCAGCATATGAAAATATCCTGTCCGGAAGGCGGCAGGCAGTGAGTGCAAGATCGCTTTATATCAATATTTTTCTGACCAGCCTGGCTTCGATCGGTATGGCTGATCTGTCACACGCAGCACCGGATACCGGCTCGGTGCAAAATCTTCCCGCTAGCCTTACTAAGGATCTCGCAGATACGAACGGACTGTGCTGACGTAGAATTCAGCGCCGCAGTCGCGGCCGGATTTTACCGGTCTTTGGTCACTCAATGTCGACGCCAGCGACAACCCCGGGAAAGGCTCAAGGAAGCGATGCAGGCGAGGAGGCAAGGCAAGGGCGGTGGGCGGTGGTTCTGGTGGTAGGGGTCGTGGTATGGGAGGTGGCCGTCATGGGTCATCGGACAGCATGGGCGGAGGTGGCATGCTGTCGTCGGCGGATTCGCTGTCACTGATCAGCGCTAATGGACAGATTGATATCCGTCATGAGGGGCCGATGTGCTCGGCGCAAAGGTGTATGCCAACGCCGACAAGGAGATAGGCTGGTTTCCCGTTGAAATGACGGAGCAAGCGCAGTTGTCCAATCTGTTCACCGCATTTCCCGCACGTCTCGACGTGTTCCATTGGCACGGCGATACCATTGACATCCCGCAAGGTGCGGTGCATGTCGTCCACTGCGCGGGCTGTGCGCACCAGGCCTTTGTGTATGAACAACGGGTTATTGGATTGCAGTTTCACCTGGAGACGACTCCTGCCAGCGCGCGGCAGATCAACACTCACTGCGCTGATGAGATAGTGGAGGGTCGTTACATACAGACACCCCAGGCCATGCTGGGAGATCTGCAGCGGTTCGATGCCATCAGTCAGGCAATATGGGGGTTGCTCGATCGGCTGGCAGAAGATGGCACGGCGCAGAATACCCAGAAGGCGGCACTGCAAGATGAAGATCATATTACCAGACAGGACATGGATGTTCCTGACGCGGTGTTCAGAGATATTGCGAGCAGAGACGCGATGAGTACAATCTTGTTGGTTTTTCCAACGATGGGCAAAAAAATATCGGTGCGACCACGAAACAGGTTTCTGAAAATTGCTATCTTTTGTTCTGGAGAAAAAGAATCTGAAACGGGGGGCGTTGGCCTGGATTTTTGCAGCTCCTCTCTCAGCGCGATGAGCTGCTGCTTTTCCTGTTCAAGTTCAGCCAGCCTCGAATCGATCGTGGAGATACCACGAAATATATCTCCGCTGCGATATTGATTAGGAATGAGCTTGGGGCGGTTGGATCAACGACTCAGCCGGAATGCCCAAGCCTTCGTGGAGCTTCCAGATCATCTTTAAAGTCAGCGAGCGCTTGTGATTTAGGATCTCGTAAACGCGATTACTTTTACCGATCATCGGCTCCAGGTCTTTTACGGTTAAGCCCTTGCGTTCCATTTCGAACTTGATCGCTTCAACAGGATCAGGCAAATCCATCGGGAAATGCTTGGCTTCATAAGCCTCGATCAGCGTGATCATGACATCCAGCTTTTCGCCTTCTGGGGTGTCTGGACCAGCCATCATCAAACTTTCAATTTGACAGCGCAACAAAATCCACCCCCTCCTTTGCCGCGAACCCAAGCCTCGCCGGGCGTTCTGGCCTGGATTGGTACGAGCAAATTTGTTGATGGTCTCCCACTGAATCGGTTAGCCGGTATGGCGGAAAAGCGTTTTGGTGTTCCCTTCACCAGCACCACACTGGCAGACTGGATGATCAAAGGGGCCGAGCGGATCCTTTCTCCTCTGGTTGCCGCCATGGAAAACGCGCTCTACGGATACGACTATCTCCATATTGATGAGACCACCCTCCAGGTTCTGAATGAAGAAGGGCGAACCGCCAAACAGAAGTCCTACATCTGGTGTCGTGTTACCGGTGGTAATGGTGTACCGATTGTTCTTATGCATTACAGCCCCAGCCGTGCAGGTGTTGTAGCCAGCCAGCTGCTGGAAGACTTCAGTGGTTATCTGCAGACCGATGGCTATGCTGGATATGACGCCACGGCCTCACGCCCGGGCGTTATCCAATTGGGATGCTGGGCCCATGTCCGGCGTAAATTCGATGCGGCAAGCAAAGCCAGCTCACCCGGCGCCGCCAATATCGCTCGACAGGGCCTGAAATTGATCCGGGATCTATACCACCTCGACAATCAAGGCAAAGAGAAACCACCGGATGAACGAAAGCGGTATCGACAAGAAGAGGTCAAGCCTCACCTGGATGAGATCCGAGCCTGGATCATTGAAAAGCAGGGTCGAGCGCTCAGCTATGGGGGGCTGCTGGCGACTGCATTCACTTACATATACAACCAGTGGCCAAAGCTCATCGTCTTCGTGGAAGATGCTCGCCTGAATCTAGACAACAATAAGGCAGAACGGCATGTCCGTCCCATCGCAACTGGCAGAAAGGTATGGTTGTTTGCACAAAGCGAGGCCGGTGCAAAGGCGACGGCAACTTGGTACTCGTTGGTTGAAACCGCCAAGGCTAACGGAGTAGAGCCTTACTGGTATCTACGGAAGATTTTCGAAGAGATGCCAGTTTACTTACGGGATGGAATATCAGTGGATGATTTGCTGCCTTGGAATATCGATCCCGAGGAGCTTAAGCTTTTAGCTGGACGTGATTAACTGGGTGCTTACTTCAATTTCTTTTAATGCCGCGCGGTAGTCGGCATCAGTTTTAATCGGTTTGATGTCCATTGTTAATCCTCCGGCAGTTAAATGGTTTGCACATCAATCTTGTCGTCCTGCGCATGGGTACCAATATAGCGGATGTATACAACCCTGTAGTCGTAGTTGATCCATACGACAAGTCGATACTTGTTCCCTGCAATATTGAATACCACTCGGCCGTCTCTAAGAATGCTGGAATTCCTGAAGTCCTGCTTTACCTCGGCAGGTGAGCTCCAGTCGGCATGCAAGGCATGACGGTGCCAAGCCAATGTTGGCTCCTTGGCATCCTGATATTCCGGGTTCTCTTCCCAGAAGGCTTTCAGCGTCGACAGCGCGATGATTCGCATACTTTAAATGAAAGTCCCAAAACGGGACTATGGCAACAGGTTTTTTGGACGTAGCCCAATCTGGCTGGCATTATCAAAGCAGATATCCTTACGGAATAGTGTTCGAAAGAGACAATGAGTGCTTACGGATTTATGGAGAAAATGAAACCATTTCAAGAAATTTCTGAACATGGTATATTTCCTGATATTAAGGCATATAGGCGATCATAATTATCTGAAAATAAAAGAAAATAATTGCCAATTTACAATCGAGTGGGAGTGGCCGGCACTGGCAGGTAATGTCTGGCAACGACAGGTATGTCGATAACGCAAGAGACCGGATTGATTCATATTTGTTGTCTTGTTGAATCGCGTGGTAATTGTCTCTTTTCGGATGGGTAATTGGCGTGATTAAGGCCTATATTCACGCCATAAACAATCTAGAATATGGCGTGAATAAGTGCTAAAATCGCGCCATGAGATGGGTATGGCAACAACCTGGCTGGCCAGATTTCCGTTATGATAAGCGTGCGCTCGAAGACCGGGAACTTGAGTTTCGCATAAACTCAGAGCGTCTGGCCGGCCGCTTTGAGGCACTGCCAATGGCGTCCCAAGAGGATGCCATGATCGATTTGATGCTTTCAGAGGCCATCAAAACCAGCGCCATTGAGGGCGAGGATCTGGACAGAGAATCGGTCAGGTCATCTCTACTCTCTTTGATTACTTCGGATGTGCTACCGGACAACTCAGACCAGAAAGCGGCAGGGGCTGCTTCGTTGCTGGTGGACGTTCGCAAGAACTGGCAAACATCGCTGACACATGATCTGCTGGGTAATTGGCAATCCATGGCGGTTCCCGAGCAGCGCTACACGTCTATTCTGCGAGGAGTATATCGCAACGATCCTTCGCCAATGCAGATCGTTAGCGGGCCTTACGGGCGGGAAAAAGTTCACTATGAAGCCCCGCCAGCGACTCAGGTGCCTGATGAAATGGCGAGGTTCATCGACTGGTACAACCAGACCAGCTCCTTGAATGGGGGCAAGAAGATGCCCGGGATTGCCCGAGCAGGGATTGCCCATCTTTGGTTCGAGGTGATTCATCCCTTCGATGATGGTAATGGGCGAGTCGGCAGGGCGATCGCTGACCATGCACTTTCGCAGTCTCTCGGCTATCCGACCACGGCTTGTCTTGCCACGGCGATAGAGGGAGACAAAAAATCCTATTACCTGCAGCTGGAGAAAGCGAGCCGTGGAAGCCTGGATGTTAATGTTTGGCTTGATTACTTTGCCGACAGAGTCATCAATGCACAGGAAATTGCCAGGGAAGAAGTGGACTTTGTATTGGCCAAGACACGTTTTTATGAAGCCTATGGCGATCAGCTGAATGAACGGCAGGCCAGGATGGTGTCGCGTGTATTTGCTGAAGGTCGCAAGGGCTTTGAAGGCGGGATAACGACAAAAAAATATGAAGCGATCACCAAGTGTCCCAATCGAACAGCGAGTCGTGATCTTTCAGATCTGGTTGCCAAGGGAATCATCATGCCGCTACCGGGTGGTGGCAGAACAACCCGTTATGAGTTGACCGTTGTCGAACCGGCCGGATTTGGTTTAGAGAAGAAATGATTTACTGTGTGAATTGGTGATTTTTGTGTCGATTAGCAGTAATTTCTGAACATGGTATTTTGTATGGTATTATCACTTATCCCTACAAATAAGCCATTGATGTTAAAGTGTAATAATGGCTCGTTGATAATTGAGTGGGAATAGCCTGTGAGGCTTGTGTGCCGGGAAAATTAATTTTCATACGCAATACTAACTCCTGACTTTCACCCAGCGGGGATGAAAGTCAGCGCACCATGCACCAGGCTTTGCACTTGAATAAATAGGGAGAGGTAGCGTTGCATCATGGCAATTGCCGCTCAAGACATCCACTATATGAAGATTGCCCTGGAACTCGCCGCAAAGGCCGAGACAGCAGGGGAGGTGCCAGTTGGTGCGGTTTTGATTCGTGATGAAGAGATCATCGGGGAGGGTTGGAATCGTCCCATCAATCTGCATGATCCCACTGCGCATGCTGAAATCATGGCCCTGCGCGATGCGGGTGATAATCAACAGAACTACCGCCTGCCGGACTCGACGCTGTATGTGACCCTGGAGCCCTGTCCCATGTGTGCGGGCGCCATTGTGCATGCGCGGGTCAAGCGAGTGGTGTTTGGCGCTTTTGATCCCCGATCTGGCGCGGCGGGCAGTGTCTTCGATCTGCTGCCTTCCGATGAACGCTTCAATCACAAGGTGGAAGTTGACAGTGGCTGCCTGGAAAAGGAATCTGCCGATTTATTACGGTCTTTCTTTCGGGCGAAGAGGCAGGTAAAACAAACCCTTGAACACTCAGTATGAAGTCAGTCTATCAGGTTTCCTATTTTCCCTTTGTCTGTTGACTGGGGATTTGTCTGCAGCGAACGTCCTGTCAGATCACGAACGCTGTCTTTTAGACGCCATTCAGAAGGCCAGTGAGACTACAACAGCGGGGGAACTGAGGGCTGATTGTGCAACTCAGTCCATTTCATTGGAGAAGACTAAATCGGATACTGGCTTGTTGGATGATCAGGCGAAAGCCGGAACTTCGCTGATCAGCCGTCGTAAAGAGGCGGAGCTGGCCATCAGAGACAATCCTTTTGTGTTGACGCCACATAAAGCAAATTATGTGTTACTGGCCACCTACAACGATACCCCGAACACAGAACCGTACACGGCAATCGATGAACCCAGTTTCGACCATGTCGAAATGAAGTTCCAACTGAGCTTCAAGTTTCCGGTGGTCGAGAACCTGTTTGACAGTAATATGGATCTCTATTTCGCCTATACGAATCTATCCTTCTGGCAAGCCTACAACAGTGACCTCTCGGCGCCCTTCAGGGAAACCAACCATGAGCCAGAGGCATTTCTCATATTCGAAAATGATTGGGAGCTGTTTGGCTGGAGAAATTCACTGGTGCAGATTGGCTTGAATCATCAATCAAATGGCAGAGGCGGACCGTTATCGCGCAGTTGGAATCGACTCTATGCACAGTTTGTCTTTGAAAGGGACAAACTGTTTCTGGGACTGAAACCCTGGTACCGACTGCCTGAGGATGCAGAGGATGATGACAACCCGGATATAGAAGATTATCTGGGTTATGGTGAATTGTGGTTGGGTTACAAAGGAGGTCCCAACATTTACAGCATGATGTTGCGCAGTAATTCGTTAACGGGCGGAAAACATGCACTGCAGCTGGATTGGAGCTTTCCTCTGTTTGGCCGTTTTCGCGGTTATCTGCAGTATTTCAAAGGCTACGGTGAAAGCTTGATCGATTACGATTCAGAGACCCATCGCTTGGGGATTGGGATCGAATTCACTGAAATGCTCTGAAGCCCTGATTGCCTGACGGCTTTTTTATCCTAGAATCTACCTCGTAGCATGATTCACTCGGTGATTGGGTCAAACTGTTGAATAAAATACATGTGAATTCAAATTGTTAAGAGAAGAGTGGTGCGGTCAACTGCAGAATCTAGGATTATAGAGGCTGGGGCGAGATGGACAAGCCGTAAGGGAGTCTTGGAGCCTGCGGCTTTACTGGCTTGTTCTGCCGGAGCCGCCAGTTGAGCAGTTCATAGTAAGCGCGAATATTATCCACATAGTTGACTGGCTCCTGGCCGCGGGCATACCCGTGTTTGAGGGTTTTGTACCATTTTTCCAGGCTTAGCTTGGGAAGATGTTGTTTGATATCCGACCATTTATCGGGATTGCCTTTCAGTCTTTGGGTCAGTATCCGGGCATCTTCCAGATGACCAAAGCCCACATTGTAACCTGCCAGCGTCAGCCAGAGCCTGTCGGGTTGTTTGATCCGCTGCGGCAGTTTTTTATCGATGTATTTCAGGTAACGGGCGCCGCCAAAGATGCTTTGTTTTGGATCCAGACGGCTTTTGACTTTGACCTGTTTGGCCGTGGCCAGGGTCAACATCATAATACCTTTGACACCGGTTGGTGATTTGGCCTTTGGGTTCCAATGGGACTCCTGGTAACCGATGGCAGCCAGCATCTGCCATTCGATACCGGTCTCTGCGGCCGCCTGTTTGTACCATTCAGTGTATTTTGGCAGGCGATTCTTCATGTGTCTTAGGAATGTCCTGGATTCAACGAAATCCAGCCGTCCGACATGACCGTATTGACGTTCGATCAACTGGGCCAGGGTGCCATCCTCGCGTATGCGGTCAAAGAAACGCTGCATTGCATTATACAGGCTGGTGTCTTCAGCATGCGCCATGGCCCAGGCAAGTTCTTGTGGTTCGGTCAGATCGAAGCCGACCCGGATGTTGTGCATGAAGCGGCGGTTCACCGCTACTTCGTTGGAATCTGCGATGGTGTAATCGATGATCCCATCCTGCACGCGTTGCAGAAGCTCGCCAATCTCCAGGTCTGATCTGGACGTCCATTTCAGGTCGGGGTAAGATTTGGACAGGTTATTCATTTCCTCCTCATGGCTGCTTCCTGCCAGAACCTCGATGGATTTTCCGATGAGATCCTGCACTTTTCGGGGCCGCTTAGTGCCACCCAGATAGACGACTTGTTGAGTGATCTCCTGATAGGCTGGACCGAACCGAATTTTAGTCACTCGTCCTGGGGTGATGGTGAGTCCTGCGGCTGCCAGATGGGCCTCCCCGCGGATCACTATGGGAAGAATCTGCTCGAATCTGTTGGGTAGGATAAAATGCGGTTTTACACCTATTTCCTGGGCAAACAATTTTATCAGGTGATACTCTAAGCCGGTCAATCCGTGAGTTCCTTCGTACAGTGTTGTCCCGCTATTGCGTGTGACTACCCTGAGTTCACCTGACGCCTTGATACGATTGATCAATGGATCTGGGATACTGCAACTGGCAAGTATCAAGAATAAACAGAGATAGAGTGTGCTACGCATAACAGGTGGACTGACAGTGAACCTTTCCTACAACTCCTCGCGCCAGAGTTTTTTATTCAGAGCTAAAAAATTATTAGAGTATGTGTAGAGAGATACACGACAAGTCATGAGATATCAAGTTATTAGGTTTGTCTACTGGTGATCTCAAGTCGGTAAAACTGTTAATATGCAAGGACCCGCGCTCGGCGGTATGTAAGAAGTTCAGGAGAGATGCCAGAGCGGCCGAATGGGCCTGACTCGAAATCAGGTGATCCCTTAGGGGGTCCGAGGGTTCAAATCCCTCTCTCTCCGCCAAACAGCATCCTGATCACAACTCAGTCTCAGCCGCTGTTGTTAAAGGGGGCAACCCTAATTGACTTGTAGTGCCATGAGTGTATAAGGCACTAAGTTTATTTTTAACTAGTTTCCGGTCAGAAAGGACGGAAACTAATCTGGCATAGGGACATGCCTTCATTTTCAAAGGCAATAAGCCTTTGAAAATGAAGGAATCGGAAAATCGCATTTTTCGATTCCGTTCCAGAAACACCCCAGGGAGGGGTGTTTCTGGACTCTAACTAACTAGACAAAACACAGGAAATTATTGATGGCACAGGTATTGGATGTAGTAAAACCCGGTGTGGTGACCGGAGACGATGTACAGAAAATTCTGCAAGTAGCGAAAGACCAGGGTTTTGCATTACCAGCAGTTAATGTAGTAGGTACAAATTCAGTGAATGCTGTGCTGGAGGCCGCGGCAAACGCTAACTCGCCGGTGATGATTCAGTTCTCGAGTGGCGGCGCAGGATTTTATGCGGGACAAGGCTGTCCTTCTGCAGATGCCATGGTGTTGGGGGCTGTGTCGGGTGCGCAGCATGTTCATGCAATGGCAGAAGCCTATGGCGTACCGGTCATTCTGCATACTGATCACGCGGCTCGTAAATTGTTGCCTTGGGTAGATGGCATGCTGGATGCCGGCGAGAAATATTATGCGCAAACGGGAAAACCACTTTTCAGCTCCCACATGCTGGATCTCTCATCTGAATCCTTGGAAGACAATATTTCCACTTGCGAAAGATATCTTGAACGGATGAGTAAGATTGGCATGACCCTGGAATTGGAACTGGGCGTGACCGGTGGTGAGGAAGATGGAGTGGACAACACCGGTATCGATAATGCTTCACTCTATACCCAGCCTGAAGATGTAGCTGAGGCCTATGAACGGCTGATGAAGATCAGCGACAGATTCACCATAGCGGCTTCTTTCGGCAATGTGCACGGTGTCTATAAACCCGGCAATGTTCACTTGACCCCAAAGATTCTTGAAAATTCCCAAAAGTACATACAAGAGAAATTCAATACGCCCGAGCGTCCAGTGAACTTCGTCTTTCACGGCGGCTCTGGTTCTGCCCGAGAAGATATCCGTGAAGCAATCTCCTATGGTGTGATTAAAATGAATATCGATACCGATACCCAATGGGCAGCTTGGGATGGTGTCAGGCATTATGTAGTTAAAAATCACGATTACCTGCAGAGCCAGATCGGAAATCCGGAAGGTGACGATAAGCCCAACAAGAAATATTATGATCCAAGAAAATGGCTGCGGGCTGCTGAGCAGGCCATTGCGGAACGCCTCAAAGCCGCGTACGAAGATCTCAACTGCATGAACAGAAACTAACAGTTGATTAGGGGTCTGAGTCTATCAGGCCCCTTTTAAGTTCTTATATAGTAATGCGCTGATTTCCTGTCGGCCACTTTATTCCTTGCAAACATTCTGTAGCACTTTCTCTTGCTATTTGCTCAATTGAGTCTATATCTTAAACACACCCAGGAGATAGATTTCTGATTGGGGCATTCTGATACTAAAAATATCTTCGTTCTTTTATTTCACAACTCGCATCTACGGAGCCGGATATGAGCGAATACATAGCTAATGTTGTGGTACATATTGACGAGAATCTTTCGCCAGATGAGATACATGCAATGGAAAAAGAGATATCTATGGAAGGTGGGGTCTATTGTGCATGCGTACATGAACGTACCCCCCACTTAATGGTTGTGGATTACGATCCCATGGAGACCCAATCCATTGCCTTGTTACATAATGTCCAAAACCATGGACTTCATGCGGAATTGATTGGGTTTTAAAGTTCGGCCTCTGGTCAAGGGGCGGCTTTTTTCTTGAGTCGTTACTTGCCGAGCCTGTTCAGATGAGATCATTTTTTTTCTTCACCTGGGCGAGTTACAAATTTCTTTGGCCGGTGGGCCACGATTATTACAACGTTAATCTTTCGGACAAAAAAACACCCGCACAAGGCGGGTGAAAGGCTGCTATGCGCAAATGTTCTAGAGGAATCGTGTGCGCAATCTTGTGGCTCCCAGGCCAAGAAGTCCCAATCCTAAAAGTAACAGTGTCGCAGGTTCCGGTACCGCATAGGTGTATTTGACAAAGATGTCACCGCCCCATCCGTTATTGGAATTTCGCTCCCAGCATCGATCCTTGAAGCCGCAGGTCAAGAGATCGGCTCTCAGGATGCGGGTCATGGAAAAGTCCAGCATATCTGTGCCGATGAAATCAGCCAGACTGAATACGCCCAGGTCGAAGGCGCCATCAAAGGATCCATTGGCGGTATCAGTGTCCCTGCAGCTGTCCAGGTCATTGCAGTTAGACCTGACTACCTCGTTATTCCGTTGCACATCTTTATTGGGATCGATCAAACGTATTATTTGATTGCTAACGGCTTTGCCTTTTGCTTTCGCGGTCTTGTTGTCTCTAGGGTCGTAAGAATTGACCGTCGAGGTCAGGGACCAGTCGGTTTCGAACCAGATGTCTACCCCGAGGAGTGTTCCCAGTGAGTTGTCAAACCGGGATAGTGAGCGCGTTTTGCTGTTCTTTCTCTCTGCAAAATAATTCACCCCATTTGCATCCTTGCCATCATCCCGATCATACAGCGTGTCGTAGGACGCAAAACTGAAATCCGTAGACAAGGTGTCGGACATGATAAGGGCCTGTGAAGGCATTCCCATTGTTCCCAGCACAATTGCGCTGAAGCAAAGTAGTTTGTTCTTAAAGCTCATGTATGCTCTCCATTTAACATGGTTGAATAATTATTTTTTTGGTGGCACGCCCCATTCAAAGCAAACATTGGGCCAAAATAAAATATCCAATTAAAACAATAGAATAAGAATGTTGTGGATTTTATGTATTTTGTGAGTGTAAAAATAATCGACAATCGCAGTATCTAATAATAATCATAATATTCAATATGTTATGATTTATTTCGGCCGAAAAAGAATGCTTTTCCTAATATGTTCGTGATGTCCATGCGTGAGCGTGTAAAAAAACCTGTAAAGCTTAAGGTTGTCGCATGTGGTCAATTTTTCCGCTGATTAGGCTGCGGGTTCATGGATGGCAACTGGGGTATAATGCCGGGCGTTGTTTTTTAATGATTCTCAGGGCATGAAGTTACTTGCTATCGAAACCGCTACAGAAGCTTGCTCTGCAGCACTTTTTCTGGACGGAGAGATTCACCTCCGCTACCAGGTAAAACCACGTGGCCACAGTGAATTAATTCTCGGTATGCTGGAATCGTTGCTCGACGAGGCTGCACTGAGCCCTGCTCAACTGGATGCCGTGGCATTTGGGCGCGGGCCGGGTTCCTTTACTGGTGTCCGTATTGCCACTGGCGTGGCTCAGGGTGTGGCTTTTGGTGCGGATATTCCGGTGGTACCCGTTTCGACGCTGGCAGCATTGGCGCAACGTGCCTATCGTGAATTGGGCGAGGGGCTGTTGCTGCCTGCCTACGATGCCAGGATGCAGGAACTCTATTGGGCTGGCTACCGAGTCAATGGCAAGGGGTTGGTCGAACTGATTGTCAGCGAACAGGTGCTTGCTGTCAGCGACATTCAAGCGCCTGCTGAAACGGGGTGGTATGGCATTGGCTCAGGTTGGGGAGTCTATGGCTCGCAGTTAACGGATCGCATTGGCGCGGTCAAATTGAAGGGATACGATCCACAAATGCACTGCAGCGCATTCGATATTGCCTTGCTTGGAGCAGAGGGTTTTAAGCAGGGGCATGCTGTTGCCCCGGAAATGGCTTTGCCGATCTATCTGCGTGACAACGTGGCCCGCAAGAAAACCCCATGAAGGAGCAGATTATCCCTCACCCAGATAACGCTGAATACTTCTTCGAGGAGGGTTGTTATATCACCGAGCTTTCAAACTCTTCGCGTGATCCTGAAGTCTCTATTGCCAGGGTTCGCGTGGTACCGGGGATGACCACCCGGCTGCACCGTCTGAATGGAGTGACAGAGCGCTATATTATCCAGGAGGGCGAAGGGGAGGTTGAACTTGGCGGACTAAAGCATGGAAGGGTCAAGCCGGGTGATGTGGTTTTGATCACGCCGGGTTGCAGTCAACGTATCAGCAATGCTGGTAGTGGCCAGTTGGTTTTTCTAGCCATCTGCAGTCCGCGTTTTATTCGGGATTGTTATGAAAACATCGATGCCTAGAGACCGATCCCAATGCCGATGCTGCCATGCGACCGTCCGCCAGAACCAACGCCAATGCCAAAGCGCCAGCGCGATTGTGATTCAGAGGCGGTTTCCAGCGGCCAGAGTTGCATCTCCACTGGCTCGAGCAGTGGAAAACTATAGTCTGCCTCGCCCACCTTGCCCTGACGTATCCCCGCTACAGACCCGCTGAGGGTGATGGTGCGTCCTTTCCGGTAATCGGCGTACTCCAGGTAGCCCTGGTTGATGGCTATGAAACGACCGATGGGAGGCTCATCCAAGTCGGGTTTACCGTTGTCTCTTAGCGGATAGGCGATGATCTGAATCTCACTGGAGGCTTCCAGATTTTGGGTCTCAACAATGACACCGCCCCATTCTATAACCAGGGATTCAGTCCGAGTGATCTCCTCAGCCGCTGCCTGAGGTGAGATGGAACGGTCTCCCATGATAGGACGCGATGGCATGGAGCCACTACAGGCAACGAGCAGCAGACACAACAACAGTAGAGGGGATGGCTGCCGCATCGACTCAGCCCTTAATACCAATAGTAAGGATTTGGGTGCCTGTACCAGTAAGGATACCAGTGGTAATAAAAGGGGTCGTAATGGTCATAGTAGCGGTAAGTTCTCTGTTCAGCCCACAGATGGTAGCTGGCAGGTTTTACAACCGGATAGCTGTAGTCGTAGGAACCGACCTGACCTGAAATGATTTCCGTGAGTTTTCCATAGACGGTTATCAAGCGGTCTTTGGGGAACTCTTCCGGCTCGATAAAGCCTGGCAGCATGATCTTGAAGCGCCCCTGGCTGCGGCCTGATTCATTGGGCTTGCCGTTGTCGCTCAGTGGCCGCCCGAGCACTTCAATCAGGGTTTTTTCAGAAAGATTTTCAACCTGCAGGATATTGCCGCCCCAGCGTACATCCGAATTGATAAAATCATTGGGTTTGTTATGGACCTCATCAAGCCGTATGTCGCCCGCTGGCACCTGTTTGATCAGATCCGGCACCGTGGAGGCGCATCCGGCAAGGAACAGGCTGGCCAGTAAGAGAAGAGTAAAGCGTCTCATCGAGAAATACATAAGCTAACATCTCCCTTTTCAATCTATTTAAATATTGACAGTTAAATACAAGGTTAATTCAGCTTTCGTTGCCTTGTGGATTCAATCATTCGTCTGAGATTATCCGCTCTTGTTTTGCCTGCTCCTGATAGTAGTAGTCGTAAGTCTGATGCAGGTGATTAGTGAAAGACCAAGCCTCGCTATAGGAGAGGCCGCTATCTTTGGGTAATATGACTTTGATATAGAGCCCACTGGGATGCTCTTCTTTCAAGCGGGTCAGGTATTGATCCAGTTTATTCCTGGAAATACTCTTGAATTCCTCACTGAGTGGGCCTTTATAATCGATGCGGAATTTGCCCCCACTCTTGGAATATCGGACTTCTACGAGCGTCTTGCCGCGTGCCGAGCGAGCGGGTCTGAGCAATTTGTTATATTTGATTTCTAGGGAACTATAATCGGTTTTCAGTTGCGACAGTGCCTGATCCCTCTCCTGGTTTAGGGCCCTGGCTGCTGCTAAGTCTTCTTCCTGAGAGCTGTAAGAGAGGCGCAGCGTGGCCAGTTCCTTGAGGGTCAGCGCCTCACGCAGTTGCAGCCTGCTCAAATCCTGATTCAGGTTTTCGATGTTCTGGTTGGCTTTAGTCACCTGATCCTGCAGGCGCTTTGAATTATCCGTGAGGCGCGCCACCTGACTGGTCAGGTTGTTGCGATCCCGGGTGAGTCGGTTGACCTGGTCGGTCAGATTGTTCCGTTCCCGGGAGAGTGCGCTGATCTGGTGGCGCTGGCTGGTCATCGCCGCTTCTTGCTGTTCAGACTCCTCTTCCATGCGCATCAGTTGCATGCGCAGCATGGAGAGTTCGTGCTCCCTGGCGATCAGCTGCTCCTCAAGGGTCTCATTCTCGGCGCCGGTACTGCGGGCCAGTTCGACCGCCTCCTGTTCTGCCTGCATGGTGGCGCGCAGCTGATTGATCAGCTCCATATTGCGTACCATGAGTATGACCATGGCGAGCATGAAGATCATCACGATCACCGTCATGATGTCGGTGAAAGAGGGCCAGAAGCTCTCTTCAGACTGGGCTGACTGGCGGTTGAGACGCAGATCGATGAAACTGTCGTCCATCAATCATCCTCGTGCAGACGGAAGCCCCGTTTCAGAATGTTCTTGATCTCAGCCATGTCTGTAGTGAGCGTGCCCGACCTTGTCTCGTAACTCTGCAGGGTGGTGAGAATATTCTGTTCCACACCTTCCAGGGTTTTCTGGGATTGAAACATCTGGTTGACCAAGTCCTGCAGGGAGCGCACCAGTCCAGTAAATTCATACAATGCACTATCGGCCTGCACCTGGAAACGGGGTATTAACTCGTTGACGGTGACCTGTTCGACAGCGCTCACCAGATTGGTCTGCACATCGGTCAGCTTGAGGTGGAAATAACCGAAAAAGATAAAGCAGATGATGGCGGTGATGGTGGTTGAAAGGGCGGTGGACATGCCGTGCACCACCATACCCATACCCCCCACGTTGACCGCACTCTCCAGTAGGTCAGAAGCGCCGATCAAGGCAATCGACAACGAGACGATGGTACCGAATACGCCGGTCAGGATGAGGATATTGTTGATGAACTTCGGCAGGCTGTTACGGGTGCTTTCATTGGCTATCAGGGTGGAAGCCAGTGACCCATGGTTGATCGGGCAGTTGGCTTTATGCAGTCCCTGCATGGTACGGAAGCGCATGGCAATGATAGACTTTCTAGGGATCCGGTCGAGCGGGTCGCGTTGACCCTCCCGCAGGTTGCGCAGAAACACCATCAGCGAGTTCTCCTCTCGCATGTAGTGCAGGAAGATAGTGATCATGCGCAGGATACCGACACTGAAAAGACCGACAATGGTGCCATTGATGATCAAACCGGTACTGGTGAGCTGGTCGCGGAAGTAAACCTGATTGATAAACTCGAACTTCCAAACCATCAATCCGGCAACGATGACGAAGAGAAATATCATCCTGATCAGGATGTTGCGGCTGAAATTGCGACGTAGCTGAATGCTTCCCAAAGCTGTGTCCCCGTTTGTGCCTATAAACAGCCCATTCTAACCCAGTGTGCTGGTATTCTTTCAAGGTGATATTTAGCGTACAGCGCCACTGCGGGGTTTCAAACAAACTTTTGGCCACGGTAGACAATCAGGAAGAACAACATTGTATGATTCGAATACAGACAGACTGAGCAGGCTTGACCTGATGGAGATCTATCAGGCCGCGGTGCAAGCCGTGAATGGCCGCAGTGCTGTGGTAGAGCGGCTCAGGCAGTCGACAGTCGCCGGTAATGTCAGTCTGGTGGCGGTGGGCAAGGCGGCACAATCGATGGCGGATGGTGCCAGGGAGGTCCTGGGTGCACGGATCAGCAGAGGGCTGGTGATCTCCAAACAGGGACATCTCGACAGAACGCGATTCCCGAAAACCGGCTGGAGCCTGATGGAAGGCGGGCATCCTATTCCTAACAGCGGCAGCTTGGCGGCCGGGGATCGACTCATCGAGTTTTTCTCAGTCACAGATGACACCTCGCTGCTGTTGCTGATTTCCGGTGGTGCTTCCAGCCTGGTGGAGTGTCCAGTCGAGGGTGTGGATGAAGATTTTCTGGTCAGCGCCAATGCCTGGCTGTTGGGCAGTGGTCTGGCCATCGATGATATCAATCGGGTGCGCAAAGGCTTGTCACGGATCAAGGGTGGAGGCCTGCTGAACTGGATCGGGGACCGGCCATTGCGGGCCTTGGCTATCTCTGATGTTCCCGGCGATCTACCTGGAGTGATCGGTTCCGGTCTGCTGGTGCCGGAACCAGAGCTGGCAGCAGGACTACAGAAGCTGGAGCTGCCGGAATGGTTGAGAATGCCCCTGGAAAAGGGCAGCAAAGAGCGGCAGACCCAACAGAGGGTTGGACCTCAAATCGAGATTGTCGCCAATCTGGACAGGGCTAAACAGAGCGCAGCCGACAAGGCCCGCGCCATGGGTTACCCGGTGCAGGTTGCGGCGGAATTTATCCAAGGAGATGCTGCGGTGAACGGCAGGCGTATCGCAGAGGTCTTGTTGCAGGGTGATCCAGGGGTCAGCATCTGGGGCGGTGAGACAACAGTCATGCTTCCACCGCAACCTGGCCGGGGTGGGCGAAATCAACATCTCGCGCTGGCTGCGGCGCAACAGCTATCCGGCAGCGAAAATGTTTGGTTGCTGTCAGTGGGTACCGATGGCACTGACGGGCCGACAGAGGATGCCGGTGCATTGGTGGATGGCCGCACCGTCGGCCGGGCGCAGCAGGAAGGCCTGGATGCCGACCTGATGCTGCAGGCGGCGGATGCCGGCAGTCTGCTGGAGGTCACCGGCGATCTGATCAGCAGCGGTCCTACCGGCACCAATGTGATGGATCTGATAATCGGACTCAAGCGATGACTCACTCTGAAAAGCAGTCGAGTCTTTTGCTGGTGGCGCGGGAGTGTCTGCAGATTGAGGATGTGGATCAGAAGCTGTTGCGGACCGATGAGGTGGCGCTGGCCTGGCAGTCAGGCAGTCTTGATCTGCTGGCCGATGGTGCTGCATCGCGGATCACTGTTGCCGGGTGTCCGCAGCGACCGGAGCTGGTCCATCCCAGTAAACTGCCAAGGCGCGGCCTGGGTAGCGAACAGGGTCGGCTGGCACTGATCCATGCCATTGCGCATATTGAATTCAATGCCATCAATCTGGCCTGGGATGCAGTGCAGCGGTTCCCCGGAATGCCTTCGGCCTATTACAACGATTGGGTGCAGGTCGCTAAGGAGGAGGCCTATCATTTTCGCCTGTTGCGGGAACGCTTACAGGCCTCCGCTGTCGACTATGGAGACTTCCCTGCACATAACGGCTTGTGGGATATGGCGGTTCGTACCGCCGATGATCTGCTGGTGCGCATGGCGCTGGTGCCGCGGATGCTCGAGGCACGGGGGCTGGATGTGACACCGGGTATCATGCGGCGCTTTCGTAAACTCGGCGATATGAAAACGGTGGATGTATTGCAGATTATCCTGACTGATGAGATTAGGCATGTGGAGTTCGGCAGCCGCTGGTTTAACTACCTGTGCAAGCAGCGTGGATTGGATGCGGAGGCCACCTACTTTGATCTGTTAAACAACTTTCTAAACGGCGAGATACGCTGCCCGTTGCACCGCAAGGCCAGATTGGACGCGGGATTCACTGAAACTGAACTGGACCGCTTGGAGGCGCTATGCGCTCGACACTGACCGGCCTGGTATTGTTCACGCTCAATCTGTTGAGCATGCAGGTAGCATTGGCGGATATTGCGGCACAATTGCTGGTGTATCGCGTAGCTGAGCCAGGCAGCGAGCCATATATCAGTCGAATCATAGTCACCGAAACCTTTCTGCGCTTGGACCAGGGGCAGGGGGATGACGGTTTTATCCTCTTTGATCGTACGCAGAAGATTATCTATAGCGTGTCGGCGGAGAATAATACGATACTGGAGATCAGCCCCCGTGCGGAGCTGCGGGATCTACCGGAAGCTGTGGTCCTCGAAGCAAAAATCGTTGAAGAGCAGGGATTACCTGAGTTGCCGGGGATAAAGACCGAGTACTGGCGCTTTTTCGTGAACGGCAAGCTTTGCCGCAGTGCGATGGTGGCGCCTGGCCTGATGCAAAAGGTGAATCGCGCCCATGGGGAATACCTCGATCTGCTGGCTATTCAGCATTTAGCGACTCTGCAGGGGATTCCGCCAGAGATGCGGGATCCCTGTGATCTGGCGGTGCATGCCTTCGAGCCGTTGGCGGTGATAAACAAGGGACTGCCCTTGCGGGAGTGGTCAGAGCATGGCCAGTTGCAGGAACTGATCGATTACCGGGAGCGCTTTGATATACCAGATGATAGTTTCACCCTACCCGATGATTATCAACGAACAAAGCTTGGGGAACGCTGAAGGGTACTAAAGAGGCCCGGCCCGGCACTCATGAGAGCGCCGGGATCTCAACAGGGTGAATCAGAACTCGCCAGTCGCGCCGGCAACCATCACGTCCAGCATCGCCTGATTGACGCGAATTGCAATCTCGGTCAATTCAGGGGGCAATAATTCACTGTTGATCAGCATATCCAGATTGAGCATCATCAGCCAGAGTTGGCCTTCCTTGTCCTCCACCATGGCGATCCGGCAGGGCATATAAGCCGCATAGATCGGGTCGAACATGATCATCTCCCTGGCGTCTTCAGGGTTGCAGAACTGAAAGATGTCCAGGTAGGGGGTCTTCAGGCCGCGGGATTCCAGTTCCTTGGAGACCTGCTGGCGGGCGACGAATTTCAGGTTGATTTCCGCTGCCCGGGACATCAGGGCCTGCACTGCGTCTTCCCGTGAGACATCTTTCTGTACGCTCATCTGCACGACGGTTTGCTTGATGTCAGTGATATTGATCTTTGGGTGATCACCTTTACCAGCCGCCCAAATGACGGCAGGGATTGTCAGCGCGAGGGTAAAGCATAGGGCTTTAATAAAGTTCATAATATTCTCCAATAATTCTCGGGTAATCGGGTCTGGCTAACTCTCGCGGCTATTTCTTGTTGTTGGGTGCAAGCGATGAGACATAAGCTAAAATGCCTTCGATCTCCCGGTCGCTGAAGTCGTCAAATGTCTCATCTTCGGGGTCGTCATCATGCACTCTTTTATCCCACTGGAACATTTTGATCTGGCGGAATAGATAGCGCGGATATTGCAGCGCCAGGGCAGGTATGCCTTTGCGGGATTTACCCATGCCGGTTTTTCGGTGGCAGCTTTTACAGTCATCGTTGTAGATCTCGCTACCCAGTGCAATGTCACCGGGCCATTTCGGGATATCGCCGAGTCCAGGGCGAATCTTTTCGAGATTGATGCTTTCATAGTAAGCAGCGATGTCATCGATATCTTCTTCAGTCAGTCGGTGCAGGTCCGCGGTAATCACCATGCGAGGATTGATCCGCTCTTCATTGATGTATGCTTCCATCTGTTTGACCATATAGCCGGCGGGTGTACCCGCCAGACGGGGAGATGCCGGCCCTGGCGTGCCCTGTCCGTAAACGCCGTGACAGAGTGCGCAGCTGCGCGCCTGTTTTTTGCCATTTTCGAGATCGATTGCGTTTGAGATCAGGGGTAAGGTTAAAAGGAATGTAAATATCAGCCTTTTCATACGAGATGGGCTCCTGCATTGGAGTTGGTCGTTACATTATTTAGGATTCACCGTCATTGGAATACGAGGGCGATTCCCGCTAGTAAGGCCCTTCATAATCGAAGGGCCAATCCACCACTCATCCTTGGATGAGCCTCCTTTGGTTGGAGGGAATCCCTCCAATTCTTTGCTACTGGCGTATTATTTTTTTACTTGTCGGTGGGTTGTTGCATGTCGCAACTGTTTTAACCACGGCGCATTCTTACAAAAATTATTATGAGATTCAATTTATCATATGTTTTCAATAAGTAAGCAAATTATGGATTACTTACGCTGCACCAATGATTGTGATGTGCGGAACTCATTGAGAGGTTATATAATCTGAAAAAACAGTGTATGAAGATTCTATTTTAAGGCAGTATCAGTATTGCGCAGTCGCCTGTCATCCGGCGTCTTTGCATCCAATCACAGACTGCCGTTACTGAAAAGTCCGGATAGAGGTGTTTGAGGAGTGTCAATGAAAGTGAGTATGATGAAAACAATGATGGCCTCGGCTTTATTGCTGAGTAGTATGGCTTACGGCTCCTCACGTGAAGAGGCTGTGCACGAGTACGAGGCCGCGCTCAAATTGACGCCAAATCTTGAAAATGGCAAGAAGGTCTATCAGATCTGCACTGTCTGCCATACGCCGGAAGGTTGGGGGCTGGAGAACGGCGCTTATCCTCAGGTTGCCGGTCAACTCAACACGGTGATCATCAAACAGCTGGCTGATATCCGGGCCAGGAATCGCGACAATCCCACCATGCGTCCTTTTACCTCACTCACGCTTCTCGGCGGCACTCAGGAACTCGCGGATGTGGCGGCTTATATTTCACAGCTTCCCATGACACCGGCAAACGGTAAAGGAATGGGTAATGACCTGGAGCTGGGTAAAAAGCTGTATGAAGATAACTGTACCGATTGTCACGGCAAGAATGGCGAAGGCCATTCGGAAGACCACATACCCGCGATCTATGGCCAGCACTACCGTTATCTGCTGCGTCAGTTTGAATGGATCAAGAATGGCCGGCGCAGAAACGCTGATTCCAAGATGGTGAAGCAGATTCGCGGCTTCCGGCATCGTGATGTGCTGGCAGTTCTGGATTATACCTCACGTCTTCAGCCGCCGGCAGAGAAACTGGCTGAGCCTGGCTGGATGAATCCGGATTATCCAAATTACGCCCGCAAACCAGCAGCAGGTACGGGCTATAAGATTGACCAACGGGCCAATCGTCCTCCGCGCCCTTAGCGGAAAAAGTAACAGCAACAAAAAAGGCGGAGTTATTCAACCCCGCCTTTTTTGTTGTACAGCAAGGGCTGAATGAACAACCCCTGCGACTGGTCCATATGACTACATGAAAATATCGCTGGTGATATTGGCAAACCAGCTGTAGGCGTACTGCACTTCGCGGGCGCGCATCTCAGGAGTTGCGTCGCTTGGTGTCAGGCCACCGGATACCTGAGTGATCTTGGAGCCATCTTCCGCCAGGCGATAGACGCCTGCCACAGAGATGCCGTAATCCTCACCGACTATCGAGTAGCAGGTGTTGACATAGGCTGGGGTGCCAGGCTCCTTACCACTCAACATGGCTGCCACGCTCGCTGCGCAGACCTTGGCCTCTGAGTTGGCTGCATAACCCGATTTCGGCATGCCTGTCGCAATCGAGGCATCACCAATCACGTGAATGTTCTTGTGAATGGTGGATTCAAAGGTATGCAGGTTGATCGGGCACCAGCCACTGTCATTGGTCAAACCGGCGGCGAAGGCTACGGCACCGGCCTTTTGGGCGGGGATCACGTTCAACACATCGGCTTTGATCTCTTCATCAAAACCGGTGGTAACAGTCTTGGACCCCGCATCGACCTTGACTACCGCATTATCGTTAGAACCTTGGGCACTGCCGCGCCACTCGATCATCGAGTTGTCGGTCTCATAGCCATACAGGTCACGCCAGCCCTGGGTGAACAGGCCCATCTTAGAGAATTTCGGTTTGGCATCCAGGATCAGAATCTTGGATTTTGGCTTTTTGGCCTTCAGGTAATGGGCAATCTGCGAGGCCCGCTCATAAGGTCCAGGAGGACAGCGGAAGGGGTTGCCTGGAGGAGCAATCACTACGGTACCGCCATCCTTCATGTCTTCCAGCTGTTTACGCAGGGTGACAGTCTGAGAGCCGGCCTTCCAGGCGTGGGGAATGGTCTCGGCGACTTTGGCGTCGTAACCTTCGATGCTGTCCCAATTGAAATCGATACCAGGTGCAACGATGCAACGGTCATAGTTGAAGCTCTTGCCGCCCTGAGTCTTTACTACCTTGGCTTCGGCGTCGATGCTGGTCACCACATCGTGTACGACTTTGACGCCATGTTTGCCAAGACCGGTGTAACCAAACTTGATGGAGTCGATAGACCGGTCACCGCCCAAGACCTCATTGGACATGTAGCAGGTGTAATAGTGCTTGTTGGCTTCGATCAGAGTCACCTCGATGCTAGGATCGGCCATGCGCAGATATTTGGCAGCTGTGGCACCACCGGTGCCGCCGCCGACAACCACCACCTTCTTCGACGCTCCCAATGCAATGAAGGGTGTACCAACCATGCCAACCGCAGCTGCGGCACCGGCACCTTTAACAAAACCTCTTCGGGTAATCTTCATGTGTTCCTGCTCCCCTTTATTGTTGGCTGGCGTAGTAATTAAACAGCGCATCAAAGCCGGCGTCGCCTTTATCCTTCATTAGCTTATTGACCTTCTTCTTCATCTTCTTGGTCATCTCGCGATCTCCCGCTTTGTAGTCGGCCAAGGTGTATTTCAGATAAGGGACAAGCTGGCCAGCCAGAATGCCGGAGTCATCTTCTGCTGAAGAGCCGCCCTCGGCATGACACTTTTCACAGTATTTGTCGTGATATTTTGCGCCTTGTTCCGCCTTTTTAGCATCAAAAGGCTGTTTGGCGGCAACAAACTTTTGTTTGCTGAAATAACCGGCCATGGCAGTGATCTCTTCTTCGGAATAGCCTTGCGCAATACGTCCCATGATAGTGGATTTGATCTCACCACTGGCAAAGCCTTGCATGGTTTCAATAAAGTAGTCGTTGGAGATACCACCCAGGCTCGGCGTGGCAGGTCCGGCGCTGGCACCGTATGTACCGTGACAACCTGCACAAGTGTTAGACAGCATGTCAGCGCTGGCGCCAGTCATAAGAGGCGGCGTCTTTTCATCGGCGGCGAAGGCGGCTGATGATGCACTTATCACCAGTGCACCGAGCAGTGCCTTCTTGAGTGTTGCGTATGCCATGTTACCTCCTTTGGGTTTTTTGATCAGGCTTACTAAGGGTAAATAGGGAATACTCATTCCCTAATCAATACACGAAATCATTTTGATTGATCCCGGTGTAATCTGGATTAATCTTGTCATTATTCAGCAGCATTATGCCGTTATCGGCGACACAGCTATGGGTTTTTTCTGCAGAGGCAATTGGTACTTCAGGCTATTTCAACAGGCTGTAGAGATGGTCTCGGTGTTTCGCCTTGGCGATATCACCTGCCGTGTGCCCCTGCTTGTCTTTGAGTGCCTTGTCTGCGCCATGGGCGAGTAGATACTCGATCATAGGTGCAGAACCTCTGTTGACGGCCTCTATCAGCGGTGAAACGCCATCGGTATCGACCTGGTTGAGATCTGCGCCTCCGGCTACCAGAAGCTTCGCTGCTGAGTTCTGGCCCTGACCGACAGCCCAGATCAATGCGGTTGCGCCATCCGCATCCCTGGCATTGACGTTTGCCCCCAGTTGCAGGAGTGTTGCTATGACCTTGTCGTGACCCTGATCTGCGGCGAGGATCAGAGCGGTCGAGCCGTTTTTGTCTTTGGAATCAATATCGGCGCCGTTCTGCACCAATAAGGCAACGGTTTCTGCATGGCCCTTTTCGGCGGCCATCATCAAGGCATTTTTACCGTACTTGTCTGATGCTTTGGGATCGGCGCCTTTGAACAGCAGCTGCTCAACCATGTCGGTGATGCCATAGCGCGAGGCAATCATCAGAGAATCCCAGCCAGCACGGGTGCGGTCATGCAGATTGGCTCCACGTTCCAGCAGTAGGGCGGAGATGATGGGCAGGCCATTTTCCGCGGCAAAGGTCAGTGCGGTACATCCTGCCACAGTCCTTGCATTGACATCCGCGCCGTACATGAGCAGCGTAACGATGGTTTCAAGGTTGTTGTTCTCTACCGCCATCATCAATGCCGTCTTGCCAAATTTGTTGTCGGCGTCGACGTCAACTCCTTCATCAAGTAATTTGGTAATTGTCTCGTCATCACCAATGCTGGCCGCCAGTCGGAAGTCTATTTCTTTCTGGTTTTGGCCCGCCAAAGCCTGCAGATTAAGGAGCAGGGTGAGGACGAGTCCGGTGAATATGATTTTCTTCATCGATGCTTGCTTTGGTCTGGTCAGGTTATGCTGCGGAGTTGGGCAATGGATTATTCCTCATCCGGCTCGTCAGGCTCTTCGTGGGCAATGCCGGCATGGCAGTCGATGCAGGCTTTGCCTTCGTCCAGGGCTTTCGGGTGGCGCTTGCGTGCGATGCGATCCTGTTCACTGAGGTCCATCTGATCGTATTCGTGGCATGAGCGGCACTCCCGGGAATTGGATACGCGCATCTTATCCCATACCCGATTGGCCATATCCCACCGATGTGCCTCGTATTTTTCCTTGGTATCAATGGTGCCCAGGATTTCGTGATAAACATCCTTGGCCGCCATGACCTTGGCGATCATCTTGGGTATGAATGGTTCGGGCACATGGCAATCGGAGCAGGTGGCGCGGACGCCTGACGCATTTTTGTAATGGGCTGTCTTTTTATATTCTTCCAAGTTGATCTTCATGGAGTGGCAGGAGGTGCAGAAATCCATTTCATTGGTGTACGCGAGGCCCATGTTGAAGAGGCCGGCGAAAATCGCGCCTGCAAAGAAGATGATGGCGACAAGAATTATGGAAATCTTGCCCGTACTAGATCGGAACATACTCCACCCCCACACAATTATCAGCGAAAGACATTATTTCTATTATTTCACCGATACAGCTAAGGAAGTTCACCCAACAGCATTTTTTATACCGGTATCTTTCTGATTCCCCGCGATGTTACGTCAAGTGCAATTCAGATGCAAAACATTCCAGGGAAACAAAGGTATATGAAATTATTAGTGAACACTTAAGAACTATTGAATGCAGTAAACAGTGACGAAGAATAATTACTTCCAGAGGATTCTCTTAACTTGTGTATGTGAAGAGTTTGCCGAAGCAAGCCCTACACCATTAAGTCATGAGATTACAAAATTATGAAACAGTTTCATTTTATTGCTTATTGTTTTGTGGGTTTTTTTGGCTTCGCTTCAACTCGCCATTGCGGGCAGTGAGGTCGACTACCCGGAGGATTGGCAAAACTGGCAGTCGGTCAACACACCCCTCACAACCATTGGTGCTCTGCCGGGATGTGATGCGGACGTGAGCAGTCTACCGCTATCAGGAAGAGGGTGTGGATACCGGCCCGATAAAAAGCTCCATTGCCAAGGTCCGGGGTCAGCAGATCGACTATGACAATTGGTTGTATGTTATCCGACAGCCACTGCCTGAGGTGGTGAATGGAGGTGAAGTCGTCGCGGTATTCTCAGCCGAGCGGTTGCATGGCCTGGTCTGGCGGACGGTAAAAAACGTTGCAATGGTCTCGGTAGTCGTACTGATACTGACTATTCTGATAGCGGTAATGCTCGGTCGTTGGATATCCCGGCCGGTCATTATCACTTCAAAGCGCATCCAGCAGATCAGCGAAACCCTCGATCTTAATGAGCGGGTGGAGATCTCGAGCAAGAGTGAAATCGGCGAGACAGCGGGAGCCTTCAATAGGCTGCTCGACAAGGTACAGGAGATCATGGGAGAGGTGGATGGCTCCACGACTCAATTGAAGCAGGCCGCAGACCACCTGTCTAAATCAACAGCCATAGCGAGTCAGCGTATTCACGAGCAGGAAAAGCAGACTGAGCAGGTTGTCGTGGCCATGACTTAGATGTCTGCGGTTGTGAATAATGTGTCGGGCAATGCTGCTCAGGCAGCCAATGCGGCGGAGCAGGCGATTGCTGTGAATAACAACAATCAGAGTATGACCCGTATCAATGAATTGACGAAGCAAGCGGCAGCCGATGCCCAAGGTACAGCGGAGTCCAGTCTGCAGTTGGCCGCCCTGGCGGATAGTCGCAGAGGGCTTATCGGCCAGTTTAAAATTTAATACCTGTCATTCAACCGACCCTCATTTCAGCTTCGCAGTAAGGGATCAAGGCAGTGCTCAGTGACACAAGGTTGGAGTCGGTGCCTTGTTGGGCCAAAGCTGTTCAAGCGTTGGGTGATCGCTGCCTGTTCAGAGGTTGAGGTGAGTCCTGGGTGGATTGTGGTGCGGATCTCATGGGGAATGCCGCTCTCGATCAGGATCCTTGCGCTCTCCCAGGCCTTTTGTCCGGAGCCCTTGACCTCGGTCACCTTGGCATAGTTTTCCTCCATGGCCTTGATGTCCAGGCCCACCCAATCCAAGTAGGGCAGGATTTCCTTGAGACGCTCAGGATAGGGGCCTGCCGTATGCAGGCCGATTTTGTAATCCAGAGACTTGATTTCACTGATTGCAGCGGGCAGGGCCTTTTGCAGGGTGGGTTCGCCGCCGCTGAATACCACCGCGTCCAGCAGGCCACGGCGTTGCCGCAGAAACTCAATGATCTGCTGCCACGAGATATGGGTTTTTCCCTGTCGCGGAATCAACTCCTCATTGTGACAATAACGGCACTGCCAGGGGCAGCCCTGGCAGAAGATCACCGCAGACAATTCACCCGGATAATCGAGGGTGGTCATCGGAGTGAAGCCGCCTGCCTGTAGTTCGATCTGTTGTGTCATATTGAATTAGAGCTGATTTCCTGGTGCTGAGTTCTACTAATGTATCATCGGTTCTGAGGTGGAGCTATGTCTGTACTGATTTCCTTGATTCTGTATCACGCTCCATTCGCTAGAGTCATGTGGTATCAAGCGGCCTTTCTGCAAAATGTAACAATACCCCTGCAGGGTCCCACACATGAGTAATCAATAAACCCCAGAGTTTCAGATCAGGTGCTGCGACTTTAGCCCCGGGGAATTTTTCAGCCAACCCGATACCGATGAAATAGTCATACCACTCCTGGGCCGAGTTGACCATAAAATGCAGCATCAAGCTGTGCGCGTAGTTATTGTGGTTTCGGGGTAAAAGAAGAAAGCGATAACCAAATCTGGTGTCGATTTCGCAGACCTCACCATCGTCCCAGTTGATCTTGAATCCCATGCATTCATAAAAAGCTTTGGATACCGTATAGTCATTTGACGGGACGAAGGGTTTGAAATCGTTGATTTTACGCATGACCAATATTCAGATTCAAATTATATATGCCAGAGAAGATTAGCGTATTTTCTGAGGTAACCTTACCCCCGTGCTCTGGTTTCCTCTGAGATCATTACGAGACAGAACTCTTCGTACAACACTATAAGCACTATTTTATCGTCACCGCTGTTCCACTCACAGCAACCATCAGCATGCCCCCTTGGGCGCCGACTGTTTCATAATCGATATCGATACCCACGATTGCGTTTGCCCCTAAGCTCGTAGCCTGTTGAGTCATCTCATCGAATGCGATGGTTCGGGCTTTTTGCAGTTCCTGCTCGTAAGCCGCGGATCTTCCTCCGACGATATCTCGAATACTGGCAAAAATATCTTTGAAAATGTTTGCGCCTAAAATCGCTTCGCCAGTGACTACCCCGTGGTAATCCTTGATTTCTTTACCCTGAATGCTCGGTGTAGTTGAATGGATCATGTTCACCTTCTATCGTAGTTAAACATTGTGTTTCCAGAACTCGC
>CAWCOA010000015.1:0-46991 GCA_963797085.1 uncultured Gammaproteobacteria bacterium | reverse complement strand
GAGGCGCTCAAGCCTCTGACTCTCTAGATCTATCCCTGAGCCGCGGCGGCCGCCTTTGGCGGCCGCTATTTGGTTAACTACGCGAATGAATACGATTGTCCTGCTTGTTGTTTTGCTGGGGTTGAGTAGCCTGGCCTTTTACCTGGGGCGTAAACGTGCCTTCTCTATCGTAGGCGGTCGGGTCAGGGATCTGCACTCCCTGCCGGTCTATTACGGTATTCAGGTGGCCCTCTGGTGCGGAATACCGGCGTTGTTGTTGTTCGGACTCTGGGTCTCGTTCGAATCGACCATCATTATGCAGACGGTGGTCGGGGCCCTGCCGGATGATCTGCGCAACCTGCCGCAGGATAGGCTGGGATCTGCTGGTCAATGATGTGCGCAACCTGGTGGAGGGAAATATCGTTTCCAGGGAAATGAGTCCCGCCATGCTGGAAGCGGCAGATCATTACCGACAACTGCTGAATCTGAGTAAGGTGGCTTCAGCTGTTGTCGTGCTGGCTCTCGCCATTCTCGGTGCCGCATTGGCTCTGAAATTGATCAGACGGGAACAGCGGGCGCGCAATCAGGTAGAGAAGGCGGTGATGTTCTTCCTCATCTCCAGCTCCATGATCGCCATCTTTACCACCATCGGTATAGTTCTGTCGGTGTTGTTTGAGTCGGTCCGTTTCTTTCAGCAGATACCGTTCACCGACTTTGTCTTTGGTCTGGAGTGGTCGCCCCAGACCGCCATTCGGGCCGATCAGGTGGGTTCGACCGGAGCCTTTGGCATGATTCCCCTGTTCGCAGGCACCTTCATGGTGACCTTTCTTGCCATGCTGGTGGCGGTGCCTATCGGCTTGATGTCAGCGATCTATCTTTCAGAATACGCCGGGTCCCGCGTCAGGGCCATCGCCAAGCCCTTGCTGGAGATCCTGGCGGGTGTTCCCACCGTGGTCTACGGTTTCTTTGCCGCCCTGACGGTAGCACCCTTTGTCCGTGATACCGGGGCGATGATCGGTCTCAACGTCTCTTCTGAATCTGCCCTGGCGGCAGGGTTCGTCATGGGCATCATGATCATTCCCTTCGTCTCATCCCTCTCCGATGATGTGATCAATGCGGTACCCCAGGCCATGCGGGACGGCTCCTATGGTCTGGGTGCGACGCAAGCCGAAACCATACGTCAGGTGCTGATACCGGCGGCCTTACCCGGCATCGTCGGCGGCGTGCTCCTGGCGGTTTCCCGGGCCATCGGTGAAACCATGATCGTGGTCATGGCGGCTGGGCTCTCCGCCAATCTCACGGCCAATCCACTCGAGGCGGTTACCACAGTGACGGTGCAGATCGTGACGCTGCTGGTGGGTGATCAGGAGTTTGACAGTGCGAAGACCCTGGCTGCCTTTGCGCTGGGTCTGGTGCTGTTCGTCATCACCTTGATTCTCAATGTGATTGCTTTGCATGTGGTCAGAAAATATCGGGAACAGTATGAATAACCTCAAAGAAGCCCGACGCTCGGCTAAAGAGCGGGTCCGAGAGGGGCTGAAAAAGCGTTATCGTGCAGAACGACGTTTCCAGTTCTACGGCAAGTTGGCCATTAGCCTGGGGACACTGTTCCTGGCCATGCTTTTCATCAGCATTGTGGGGAACGGACTGCCGGCGTTTCAGCAGACTTATATGGAGCTGGAGGTTAGCCTGGATCCGGAATTGGTGGATCCAAAAGGTGACCGTTCGCCGGAATCTCTTGCGGATGGCGACTTTGGTGGGCTGGTAAAACAGGCTCTGCGCGAGCGCTTTCCCGAAGTGAAGAATCGTCGGGAAAAGCGCGCGCTCTACTCTATCGTGAGTACCGGAGCCGCCTTTCAGATACAGGACATGGTGAAGAGTGATCCTCAACTGGTGGGTAAGACGATACGGTTCTGGGTGCCTGCAGATGATGAGCTGGACATGCTCCTCAAGGGGCACACCACCGATATTGAACGCCGTGCAGGCTCAGGGATTGCTTCGCCTGTGAATGACAAAGGTGAGCTGAAACTGCTCTCCACAGCCAATGATTTCACCAACATCCTGCAGGATATAAAGCAGTTGCTGGCCCAGTCCGCGAAAAAGGCTGAGCGCAAACTGATGCGGCTCCAGGACAATCTGGCAGACGCGGAGAAAACCTTGGTCAGATTGGGAGATAGACTACAGGAAGCCAAGACTGACCCTGAAAAGCTTGCGGCTCGCATTGAGGTGCTTGAACGGAATCTGATCGACGAAAAGATCGCGATTGCTGGTTACCGGGAAAAAATTGCCCAGCAAGAGAGCATCTTCAGTGATCTGAAACAGCGGTCTGAAACCGCCGGTGGTTCAGAAAGACTGGATAGCAGTATGCCGAGCTACCTGGTCTCCATCAACGGTGGTCTGGTCAAGCTGACCAGTGTCTCCAATTCCGACGCAACCGGCATTCCGCTGACCCCACTTGAATCGGTGCAAGAAGCCAAGTCCGGGGAATGGGAGATCCTGGAGTTCGAAACCCCGGAGACAGCCCGCCGTTTGAAGGACAATGTGCTGGCCTGGGCCTGGAATCTAAGAGAGAAGGGCCAGATCGAAAAGCGTTTCAATACCACCTTCTTTACTGCCGGGGACTCTAGAGAACCAGAACTTGCGGGCATCTGGGGTGCCGCAGTGGGATCGATATATACACTCGTGATCACCTTGCTGCTTTCCTTCCCAATTGGTGTCTCAGCGGCGGTCTATCTCGAAGAATATGCGCCGAAGAACAAATGGACCGATCTGATAGAGGTGAATATCAATAACCTGGCCGCAGTGCCATCGATCGTATTCGGTCTGCTGGGACTTGCCGTGTTCATAAACTTCTTCGGCCTGCCACGGTCCGCACCACTGGTCGGCGGTCTGGTGCTAACCCTGATGACCCTGCCCACCATCATCATTGCCAGTCGCGCAGCGCTGAAGTCGGTCCCGCCATCCATTCGTGAGGCCGCACTGGGTGTTGGCGCCTCGAGGATTCAGATGATGACCCACCATGTGCTGCCGCTTGCCCTGCCCGGCATGTTGACGGGCACCATCATTGGTATGGCCCAGGCTCTGGGTGAAACCGCACCGTTGTTGATGATTGGAATGGTGGCATTCATCGTGGATATTCCAAGCGGGTTTACCGACCCTGCCACAGTCTTGCCGGTGCAGATCTATCTCTGGGCGGACAGTCCTGAACGCGCTTTCGTCGAGCGCACCTCGGCGGCCATCATGGTGCTGCTGGGTTTCCTGATCTTGATGAATATCTTTGCGGTATTTCTCCGCAAGAAGTTCGAACGGCGCTGGTAATCAGTCCCTAGGATAACGAGGTATAAGATGTCTCATTCAGTCAGTCAAGTCGAAGTCACAATGGATCACGGACAGGTGGAAGAACCTGTTGATGTGGAAAAACATGCGGTCATTCCTCGGGAGCAGATCGACACAGTGGGTGAGATTAAGGTGGCCAACCCCCGTATGATCTGCCGAAATGTGGATGTCTTCTATTCCGGCAGCCAGGCGATCTTCAATGTCTCTCTGGATATCGGCAAGAATGAAGTGGTGAGCATGATCGGCCCCTCCGGCTGTGGTAAATCCACCTTTCTGCGTTGCCTGAACCGGATGAACGACACCATCGATGGTTGCAGGGTCACTGGCACGATCAAGCTAGACAATCAGGATATCTATGACAAGGCCATGGATGTGGTTCCCTTGCGTGCGCAAGTTGGAATGGTCTTCCAGAAACCCAACCCATTTCCAAAGTCCTTGTATGAGAATGTTGCTTATGGTCCAAGAATTCACGGTATTGCGGATAATAAAGAACACCTGGACCATATTGTAGAGACATCGATGAAGAAAGGCGGGACTCTGGGAAGAGGCAAAAGACAGGATGGACCAACCCGGCACGGGTCTCTCCGGCGGGCAACAGCAGCGACTCTGCATTGCGCGGGCAATCGCTGTGGAGCCGGAGGTGATTCTGATGGATGAGCCCTGTTCAGCGCTGGACCCGATTGCCACGGCCAAGATCGAGGAGCTGATCGATGAGTTGCGTGAGAACTATACGATCGCTATCGTGACCCACTCCATGCAGCAGGCTGCCCGGGTCAGCCAACGCACCGCTTATTTCCATCTCGGAAAACTCATCGAGGTGGGTGAGACTGATCAGATCTTTACCCAGCCAAGACACAAACTGACCGAAGATTATATTACCGGCCGTTTTGGCTAATGATCCTAGGATTATGAGGTAACTGCCCATGAATGACATGACCAGCGGCCATACCGTGAAGGCCTACAATGAAGAGCTGCATCATCTCAATGAACTGGTGGAGTTGCTCGGGCAGTTGGGTCGCGAACAGCTGCAGCGAGCCGTGCAGACACTGAAGGATGGTGATACCAAGGCGGCGGGCCAGGTCATCGACCGGGATCGTGATCTGAACGATATCGATGTACAGGCCGATGAAGAAGTGCTGAGCCTGATCGCTAAACGGCAACCCATGGGCAAGGATCTACGTGACATCCTTACCGTGGCAAAGGTGGTGAGTGAGCTGGAGAGGGTCGGTGACGAGGCACGCAAGGTCGCCAATTTGACCATTCACTTCTATGACCAAGACAGAAATCCACCGAATGGCCAGATGCTGTTGGATATTTACAAGATGGCCGACTTTGTCGACTGCATGTTGGGCATGAGCCTGGAGGCATTCCACGGCTTGGATCTCGATCAATCACTCAAAGTGATCAAGGAGGATGACAACCTCTATGAAGAGTATCGAGCCGCCTTACGCCGCCTCGCCACCTACGTGATGGAGGACTCGCGCAATGTGGGCTGTATGGTGGATGTGACTTTAACCTTGCGCGCTCTGGAACGGATCGGTGGTCATGCAAAGAACATTGCCGGCCATGTGATCTATCTGATAACTGCACGTGATGTCCGCCATGAAAGTCTGGCCACCATCCGGGAAGCGGTCCTGGCGGGCCGCTCAGGATAGCCGGTGGTTCAATAGCCAGCGATAGCTGATATACCAGCACCAGGTCAGCCCGGCGGTGATGGCATGGAACGGCCATAAACCAGCCAGGGGACTGATGAACCGGTCATAGAAAGGTAAAAAGATCCGCTTGCTGAACCCAAGTCGATAATCCAGGGCGATATCCATCCAGAAGAACGGCTGCCAGGTATGTGAAAAGACATATCGGCCGGTAGCAAGCCAGCGTTGACGGCTCACCTGTCTGCCAGCTGTGCGATTGAGCTCAGCAATAAGATTGAAGATGGGCGCCAGTTGCAACTCCCCGACGTGCTCCTGATTGCGATAGACCGCCGCGCTACGATGGAAAAACTCAGTCAACCCCATGGCGTGAAAATTCATGATCAGCGCGGAAAGCACCATGCGCTTGCCAAGGCCTTCCTGTTCGAAGCGGCGGGCCGATGTACTGAGGACGCCAGGCAAGGTGATCCAGTGACCCTGGCGGCGAATGGTCTCTGCGAGCCTTTGATCTTCCAGAAACCAGAGTGACTCATCGAAACCACCTAGCTGGTCGAAAAAACTTCTGCTCAGCAGTAAGCCTTGGTCCCCATTGGTGCACTCACTGCGATTCAGCGCGCTCTTCTCCTCATAATAACGGTAGGTAAGATCATGGCCTGGTTTTGAGCGCCGGAAACGCAGAGGGAAGTGGCCAGCCAGCTGAGTCTGGCCGAGTCTTTTTGCGGCTTCTTGTAGTGCCTCAACGGCTTCCACCAGCAGGGTTGGCGAAGTCAGAGAAGAATCGGCATGGAGAAATAACAGGAGTGGTGCCGTGGACCGAACTGCGCCCTGATTCATCTGCTTGCCACGCCCAGCCGTGGTTTCGACGAGTTTCGCGGCATAGCGCCTGGCGATCTGTTGGGTGCCGTCACGCGAGCCCCCGTCGGCAATAATCAGCTCCGGTTTGATGCCTTGCTGATGACTCAATTCATCCAGCAGATTTTCCAGCCTGCTGGCTTCATTGATGGTAGGAATGATGATGGAGAGCGGTGTAAGTTCACTGCTCATGGATAAACTCTTTGGACCTTGTTAGCTGTTTAATCAGATGTTGGTATTTTGAATCCAGCATAACGATCAATAGTGATTAATCTCCAAGTAACTGTAGGGTTGCTGGGACGGGATTAAACAAGCCTTTTCTACTTAACTACAGCATCATATCAATGTTCCGTCCCTATCCAATAATAATATTCAAGTTCCTATTTAATGCGTCGCAACAGACTAAGTGGTTCTATCTTTTCTGCGTTTAGTTTAAGGCCTTCAACATGATTAGAGTCATCCGTCTATCTATCGTCTACAAGCTTTCGCTGATGATTCCGGATATGTATTTATGGCCAATGCCTCGGAAGGTAAGGAGAAAGGAAAACTGCTGGTACACCGGGAGAATGAAGGCGGGAATTTGCTGGACGTAGTTGACCAACAAGGCAGTCAGGTCTTCAGTGGTATATTCGATGGTGAGAATGGCAAGATCCGCTATGCCACATCCAAGATGCAGGGAAAGGAACAGCAGCGCCTGGTGGTATTCAAGTCTATCGATAACTGGAACTTTGTGATTGGAATTAACAGTTCAATGGCTGAGATTACTGCCATGAGTCGGCAGATGAGTATTGAGCTTTCCATAAAGAATGTGGCGGATCAGGTAGAGCAGGCAACTGGGGTTATCGTTAATCTGAAGTTGGAGACTGAGAATATCGGATCTGTACTTGATGTGATCCGCGGCATTGCGGAACAGACCAATCTGCTTGCCTTAAATGCTGCAATAGAGACGGCCCGTGCAGGTGAACAGGGCCGAGGCTTCGCGGTGGTTGCTGATGAAGTGCGTGGTCTCGCACAACGTATTCAAGAATCGATCCAGGAGATCGAGCAGATGATTGAAAGGCTGCAGAAAAAAGCCGGTACAGCGGTTGCGCATATGGAAACCAGCCGACATCAAGGTCGGGAAAGTGTGGAAAAGGCCATGACGGCGGCAACAGTCCTGATCGGGATTAAGGAATCCGCAGTGGAAATTAGCAATACGATTACTCAAGTGGCGAGTACTGCTGAAGAGCAATCCGTGGTGGCGGAAGAGATCAACAGGAACATTGTGAGTATCCGTGATCTCTCGGAAAACTCCGCAAGCCGGGCGAATCAGACAGCCATTTCCAGTGAGCAGTTGTCTGGTCTGGCAAGAAAACTAAAAGAGAGTGTAGAACGTTTTCGGCTATGAAAACCCATGACCTTCAGATCTAGTGCCGACAATTCCATTATACCTCGCCACTAATACTGAGACTTTCAGAGAGGCAGGAAAGGGTCTACCTCAAGCCATGCTCGGAAGGAATGGGGGTCCTTTACTTCTCGTACATACAAACTAAAACGCATTGCTGAAAGATTACGCTTCATATCAGAAAATCCATCGTCAACCTTAGAGCTAAGATTTTACATGTATAAAGAGGCAGGGCCGTATTTTCTGCGACTGTATCTACCCATACTGCTGGTAGTCAGCCTGGTGACGTATGGCGTTCTATGGCTGGACCAGTCACATCGTCAGCAGTTCAGAAATGAATCAGTAAAAAACAAAGTTGAATTGGTGGTTTCTGACATTGAACTTAGATTTAAAAACATCATCTCGGATCTTCGCTATCTTGCTGAATCTCATAGGATCCGGCATTTGGCGAGTGGAGAAGAGGAGGCATTATCCGAATTGGCGGATGATCTGCAACGTTTTGCACACAACAAAGAGATTTTTGACCAGATACGGTATCTGGATGCCGAAGGCAATGAGAGAGTGCGAATAAATTACAGCTCAGGCCATGCGGAAATCGTTCCTGATAGTGAACTGCAGAACAAACAGAGTCGCTACTATTTTAAAGACGCATATAAACTCGCAAAGGACAGTGTGTTTGTTTCGCCGATAGATCTCAATATTGAGCATGGAAAGATCGAGATCCCACTAAAACCAATGATCCGTTTTGGCATGCCGGTATTTGACTTGAATGGACAGAAGAAGGGAATCTTAATACTCAACTACCTGGCGGAAGACCTGTTATCCAGGCTGGATTCTGTAGTGAGCAATGGAGATGGTGCGCTGCATCTGCTTAATCGGGATGGTTATTGGTTATCCAGCCCGGAATATCAAGATGAATGGGGATTTATGTTTGCTGATAAAAAGGACCTGACATTCGGCAATCGTTACCCTGGTGTTTGGAAAGTACTCCGAAATAATCTGCAGGGCTTGTTACCGAGTGAAGCTGATCAGTTTGTTTATGCAACAGTCTATCCGCTCACATCGGATTTGCATTCAAGCACGGGCGCTGGCCAAGCGAGTGCGCCTAGTGAGAGAGGACTTGGAAGCACGGAGTATTCCTGGAAGATTGTAGTGCAACGTCCACTGGAGCCAATCTTCGTCCCGGGAAAAATCCCCATAATCTTGTTATTTTATTTATTGGGTCTTAATGCAATTGGTATCGGCCTCTGGTTTTTCGTCAAATCTATTCTCTACAGGCGTCAATCGATAGACGAGCTTAGACAGGGACGTCTTGAGTTGGAGCAAAGGTTCGACCAGCGAACCCATGAACTGAATGAATCGAAAGAGAAGATGGAATTGCTGTTGGGATCCACTGCCGAGGGAATATACGGCCTGGATACAGTAGGCCGTTGTATGTTCTGTAACATCGCCTGCCTGCAAATATTGGGCTACAGGAATGAAGCTGAACTGATCGGTAAACACATGCATTCTGTGATTCATCATAGTCATGCGGATGGCAGTCCCTATGATGAGGAGTCTTGTCCTATCTCCCAGGCTTACCGAGAAGGCAAAGGGACCTATCGAGATACGGAAGTCTTTTGGCGAGTTGATGGCAGGTCATTTGCTGCTGAATATCGCTCACATCCTATCTGGCGAGATGGTGTGATAGTGGGTTCGGTAGTTACGTTTAGTGATATTTCTGAGCGTAGACAGGCGGAAGAAAGTCTCAAGGAGAGTGAAGAGCGTCTACGTTTGTCACTGCTTGCGGCTCAGCAGGGTTTGTATGATCTCAACATTCAGACTGGCGAGGCAATTGTCAATCGCCAATATGCAGAAATGCTTGGCTATGACCCAGAGGCTTTTATCGAGACCAATGCTGATTGGTTGGAACGGCTTCATCCAGACGATCATACGGTTATGCAACAGGCCTACGATGATTATATCGCAGGAAGAATACCCGAGTATCGAGTTGAATTCAGACAAAGGACCCGGGAGGGTAGTTGGAAATGGATTCTTTCTATCGGCAAGATCATCGAGTTTGATGAGAATGGTCAGCCGCTGCGCATGCTCGGGACGCATACCGATATCAACGCAAGTAAGCAGGCAGAGATAGAAAAAGCGCAGCTTTTATACGACAAGGGCGAACGCATAAAAGAGCTTCGCTGCATTTTTGATGTTACAGAAGTCATTTATCAGAAGAAAAATTTAGAGGATATATTTCAAAGCGCGATAGTTATCATGCCCCCGGGTTGGCAATTTCCGGAATATACACAAGCCCGCATCATCTTTGACGGTAGAGAGTTTGCTGAAAGCGATTTTATACCCACTGAATGGAAGTTGAGTACGGATTTGACGGTAGGTGGTGTAACCCGAGGCGCCTTGGAAATCTACTATACCAAGGAATTTCAAGAGGCGGATGAAGGTCCGTTTCTCAGGGAAGAACGCGACCTGATAAATAGTATCGCTAAGGCAATGCACAAGGCCATAGAAAAAATGCAGGCTGAAGAAAAGGTGCGAACTCTCTCTCAAGCGGTCGAGCAAAGCCCTGTCTCAGTCATCATTACCGATCCCTATGGCTTGATTGAATATGTGAACGAGGCGGTTGAACAAAGGAGCGGTTACAGTCAGGATGAACTGATTGGCAGAAACCCCAAGATATTCAGCTCGGGTAAAGTCGAACAAAACCAGTACCGCACTATGTGGCAGGCTATCAGTAGTAAACAATCCTGGCAGGGTGAGTTTCAGAATTGTAAGAAAAATGGTGAGATTTTCTGGGAGCGGGCAAATGTCGCCCCGGTGGTGGATGATTCAGGGACGATACGTCACTACCTGGCAGTGAAGGAAGATATTACCGGCCTCAAACAACAGGAAGACAAGATTCTTTATCAGGCACACTACGATAGTCTCACTGAGTTGCCAAACCGTTTTCTTTCGCTGGATAGGCTGGATCTGTTTATCCGGGATGCAAACCGAGCTCAGAATCGGCTCGCAGTACTGTTTCTGGATCTGGATGGATTCAAGAAAATCAACGATTCCCTGGGGCATGAGGCGGGTGACAAGGTCCTTGTACAGGCCGCCGAGCGATTGCGGGAAGCGGTGCGTGATTGTGACACGGTCGGGCGTCTGGGCGGTGATGAATTCATCATCTTGTTGTCTGGATTGAGGCAGGCGTCTGATGCGCGTCCTGTAGTGGATAATCTTCTCGGGCGCTTCCGGAACACATTTAATATCGATGACAGGGAGTTGATCCTTACCGCAAGTATTGGCGTGGCGATCTACCCGGACGATGGCGACAGTGCTGCTGAACTGTTGCGCAATGCAGATACCGCGATGTATCAATCCAAGGAGGAAGGGCGAAACACGTTTCACTATTTCAGTGAGGCGATGAGTAAAGACGTTTCCCGGCGATTGGCACTGGAAGAGCAGTTGCATGGCGCCTTGGCGCGGCGTGAATTTCACCTCTGTTACCAGCCGCTGGTGGAGCTAAGCAGCCGGCGTGTGATAGGCGTAGAAGCTTTACTGCGTTGGAAGAGTGCAGCCTTGGGGATTGTCCCTCCGAGTGAATTCATTCCAATCGCCGAACATGCTGGATTGATCGTACCCATCGGTGAGTATGTGCTGAATGAGGCGCTGAGTATGGTTGCGGGTTTACCGCCCAGACTGCAGCAGGATTTCAAGATCGCTGTCAATCTCTCACCCAGGCAATTTAGAGATCCAAGCCTGTTGCAGTACATTGAGAACAGTCTGCAGCAGACGGGTGTACCCGCTTCTACTCTGGAGTTGGAGATCACTGAAAATCTATTGATGAGTGGAATCCTGTCTGTGGAGGAGATACTGAATAAATTGCATGGGATGGACGTCAGTCTTGCTATGGATGATTTTGGTACCGGTTATTCTTCAATGAGTTATTTGCGCACTTACCCATTCGATACCTTGAAAATTGATCGCAGTTTCATCCGCGACATCACAATCGATCCGGCGGACCTGGAATTGGTCACCGCAACCATTAATCTGGCCCACGGACTGGGCTTGACAGTTGTGGCAGAGGGTGTGGAAACTGAGGATCAACTCAAGCATTTGACCCGACTGGGTTGTGACACAGCACAAGGGTATCTGTTCAGCAAGCCGGTAGTTCAAGAACAGATTGTCAGCATCCTTGAGACACAGTTTGTGGCCATGCCTGATCTGGAGGGGTCGAGGGGCAGTGGCATTGGGTAGCCTTTATAAAGTTGAATCTGTTCGGCGGTTCTTGTGGGTATCCAGATAAAAGGTGTCACTGCTGAAACGTCTTTCGCTGACCACATCCATGTTGCGTATCTCTCTTAACTCGCTCATCGTGCTATCGATCAGCTTGAGGATGTCATTTGACAGTTGCAGATTTATAATCTGATTGTTTTCTGCATCGATAAGTAGATATTTAATGCTCAACAGGTTATTTCCCAACCGGTCTTCCACCGTATGCATGGTCGCCTTCAGGGTGCGGAGCTTCTCCGCTTCAATGTCCCTCTTCTTCGTTGACTGCCTTTGAATATAGCCCCCGAAGAGGATGAGAATCAGGCAAATCAGGAGCCTCATCCACAGTTCATTGTTATCACTGGGTATGATTTCAAAAGGGTGACCTGGATCAAAGACCAGATAATGGAACAGTGATTCACCAAACCACAATAAGGCAGCAAACAGGATGCTGAACAGCAGTACAGGCTTTGCAAATAAATTACGCCACATGGTCTTCAACTTAACTTCAGAAGGGGTTTATGCGACAGACGTTGTATGGGCCTGCCACGCACAACAGGTTTTTAACGCGGGTCGAGGGATGGAGGCTGTTTGTTGCATGGTCTTCTTAACCAATAAACCGGCCGTGAATAGACGGTAAGTATCAGGAAACCCTCATTCATTATCGATCACTATATCATGCCACACTTATGGAATGATTCTGTGAACCTTGCCTGCTTGACTACAAAAGATTGCTGAGGGTGAAAGTCAGCATGCAGCTGTATATACATGATAGAACGGGTTGTCAAGGCAGGATAAACCTGCCTGATGGCACTCAGAACATCTCCTGGGGATCGACATCCAGTGACCAGCGAACCTTTCTTGCCGCCGGTAGATCTATCAGACGCGATACCCAACCACCTAGCCAACGCTGCAACATACTTCGGTCGTTGGTCTGTACCAGCAGGTGGGCGCGGACCCTGCCGGCCCTTCTTTCCATCGGGGCCGGTACCGGGCCCCAAAATTCCAGATCGGCACTCGGCATGAGTTGTCTGCCGGCGTCTGCCGCCAAGTTGAGGAAAGTCACGGGATCCTCCTCTTTTGTGGACTCTGCACGTAGTAGAACCTGATGGCTGAACGGGGGCAGGCTTGCCAGCTGTCGTTCCAACAAGGCATCTTTTGCAAATGCATTGTAACCGTCATTGACCAGGCATTGGAGTAATGGATGTTCAGGGTGTCGGGTCTGGATCAGCACCCGGCCGGGCTTCTCGGCTCGTCCGGCCCGGCCTGCTACCTGAGTAATCAATTGAGCCATGCGTTCCGGTGCACGATAGTCGACACCAAACAGCCCTTGGTCCACATCGATCAGGCCAACCAGTGTGACATTTGGAAAGTGGTGCCCCTTGGCCAGCATCTGAGTGCCGATCATGAGTGGATAATGGCCTGCGCGAATGGCCTGCAGGAGCTTTTCCAGGCTACCTTTGCGACTCGTTGAATCACGATCGATCCGTGCGACAGCAGTATCCGGGAAATGTTGCTTGAGAGCCATTTCCAGGCGCTCGGTGCCCTGTCCGAGGGGGCGGAGATCATGACTGCCGCAGGCGGGACAGCGTTTTGGGATTTTCTGCTGCTGACCGCAATGGTGACACCAGAGCAAGTTATGCCCATGGTGCAGGGTCAAACGGGCATCACAGCGGGGACAGTCCGCCATCCAGCCACAGGCATGACAAGTGACGACCGGCGCATAGCCACGGCGATTGAGGAACAGCATCACCTGCTCACCTTGCTGCAGATGATGACTGATCTGCTTGAGCAGGATCGGTGAAAGCCCGCCATCCAGGCGGCTGGAGCGGATGTCGATCAGTGTGGTCTTTGGCAGCTCGGCGCTGCCCACCCGGTGCGGGAGTCTGAGCGCCAGATAGCGCCCCGTTTGCGCATTATGCAGGCTTTCCAGAGAGGGCGTGGCGGAACCCAGCAAGACCGGGCATTTCTGGCGTTGCGCCCTGACAACGGCCAGGTCGCGAGCAGAGTAGCGGAATCCTTCCTGCTGTTTGTATGAAAGATCATGCTCTTCATCGACAATAATCAGCTTTAGCTTGGGCATTGGCGTAAAGATCGCGGAGCGGGTTCCCAGCACGACCTGAACTTGCCCCCTGCTGGCGGCCAACCAGGCCTGCGCTCTCTGACCCTCCGCAAGATTCGAGTGAAGCAGGGTGACCGGAATACCCAGGCGCTCTTCGAATCGCCTCACCAGTTGGGGGGTCAGGCCGATCTCCGGCACCAAAACCAGTACTTGCCCTGCACCACTGAGCACCTGTTCCATCAGGCTCAGATAGACTTCTGTCTTGCCGCTGCCGGTCACCCCGTCGAGCAGACAGACCTTGAACCGGCCAAGCTGCTGGATAGTCTGTTTGATCGCCAGCTCCTGGGGTTGATTCAGCCGGGGTGGCTGCCTTGTCTGGCGAACCGTATCTGGCGGTGCTTCCATCTCGATGGCCTGCACCCAGGATTTGCGCCGCAAATTAGTCAACACCCCTCGGCACTCTCCACAGTGGGCAAAGAGTTGAGACTGCGACAACCCTTCAGGATGAGCATTCAGGGTCTGCAGGATGACGGCTTGACGAGGCGCGCCCTTGAGTTGTGCGGTTTCGACTCCCCGACCCTCATGGGTCAAACGCCAGCCTGTGATCTTTTCTGCGCCTGGTGCAAGGCCTTTTCTCAGTCTGACCGGCAAGGCATGCAAGATGACATCTCCAAGCGGATGTTGGTAATAGTCTGAGACCCACCGTAAAAAGTTCAGGTCCGCTGCTTTCAACAGGGGGGTCGAATCAAGAATCGTTGCAACGCGTTTCAGGCGATCTCCCGAGACTTCGCTCTGCCGGGTAATTTCGACCAGCACACCGCAACGTTTGCTGCGCCCGAACGGTACCATGAGGCGGGTGCCTGGTGCTGGCAACTGGCTGCAGTTTGCGGGGGGGAGATAGTCAAATAAGGTGCGTAACGGACCGGGCAGGGCAATGCGCAGAATAGATTCTGAGGACATAATCGAAACTGTATCATGAACCGCATAAACAGGAATGGAAAACCCTAACTGACTGAACAGAATGTTATTTTTATTTTTCCACAGAAGCTGTGGATAACTCTGTGGGGAGATTCTGTTCAATTCCCTGAGAGGCCCGGGAATAGTAACCTGGTTCTAGATTGGTCAAAAATACTACAGAATTGTGAAATCCATTTAAATCAATGGCTTACTTGGCATTATCTTCCGCTAATGGAGCGTTCGGGGCTGTTAAGTCCATCAAAAGGATCGGAATTCCTATTTGTGTGAATAACAGACTTAGCCTGGGTATACACAGAGTGAACAGCAAGACTCATACTACTCACGCCTGATTGTTGTAGAAGCGATACAATAATTCTCAACAGAACCAATGAGACAGCAGAGAACAGGACAACTGACATGAGTACCTGGGAGACGATAGCAAAGCAGATTTCCGCAGTGACCGCCGAAGCCTTTGAACCCTCTGCTCCACTACATATCGGGGGCGGCTGCATCAACACGGCGGTCAAACTGAGCGACAAGAACCGGGAGTTTTTTGTCAAGCTCAACAGTGCTGATCGATTGGAGATGTTTGAGGCGGAGTCCGACGGTTTGGCGGCCCTCGCCGCAACTCGCAGTATACGTGTACCGAGGCCCGTCTGCTCCGGGGTTGCTGGTGACCAGGCCTATATTGTCATGGAATCGATCGGGATGGGACGGGGTGGCGCCGCTAGCAGCGAATTGGCGGGCCAGCAACTCGCTACGCTGCACCGCACCAGTCAAGGCTTGTTCGGCTGGTACCGGGATAACACCATCGGTTCCACCCACCAGTCCAATCAAGAAACAGCGAGTTGGATCGATTTCTGGCGGCAGCATCGACTCGGCTTTCAGCTTGATCTGGCTGCCCGCAATGGATATGGGGGAACAGTACAGAAACTGGGGGATCGGCTAATGGATCGATTTCCTGGCTTGATCGACCATGATCCGCAACCCTCATTGCTGCATGGCGACCTCTGGGGCGGCAATATCGCCTACGATGAGCTGGGTAAGCCGTTGATTTTCGATCCGGCAGTCTACTTCGGCGACCGTGAGGCGGATCTGGCCATGAGTGAGTTGTTTGGGGGGTTCAGTCAAACCTTCTATGCCGCTTACCGGGAAGCCTGGCCAGTTGATTCGGGCTACTCGACCCGCAAGACCCTCTACAACCTCTACCATATTCTTAATCACGCGAACATGTTTGGCGGCGGCTATCTTGGTCAGGCCAGAGGTATGATGGAGCGATTGCTGGCAGAGCTCTAAGTCATCTACAAACAGGCGCGCAACGCGCTGATGAACTGCTGATTCTCTTCCGCCGTGCCAACGGTCACCCGTAAGCATTCTTCCAGGAGGGGGTGAGCGCCATGCAGGTTTTTCACCAAAATACCGCTGTCTTTCAGCGCCTGGAATAGCTCAGTCGCGGGCCGTCGCTGGCTTTTTAGCAGGATGAAATTGGCCTCGGATGGATAGATTCTGAGGCCTTCGAGCTGTTCCAGCTGCCTGAACATCTGCTCTCGCGCACGGCGTATCTGATCCGTCTGCTGATCGAAGATGGCCTTGTGGTGCAGGGCGAACTCGGCACTGATCTGAGTCAGGACATTGATGTTGTAGGGCAGGCGGGTTTTGTCAATTTGCTCGAGCCAGGCGGTGGGACCGGCCAGATAGCCCAGCCGCAGACCGGCCAGGCCCATCTTGGAGACGGTGCGCATGACCAGCAGATTATCAAACCGTCCCAGGTGTTTCATAAAACTGTGATCGGTGAAAGGTGCGTAGGCCTCGTCGATCACCACCAGCCCGGGCGCCTTTTCTATCACCTCGAGCAAGACTTCCTCCGGAAATAGGTTGCCGGTGGGATTGTTGGGGTAGGCGAGGAAGATCAGCGCCGGTTGCTGCTGCTCGATGGCTTCGAGCAGGCGCTCTCGATCCAGGCTGAAATCCGTCGCCTTGAGCGGTACTCCCACATAATCCATGCCACAGAAAGTGGCGATCATGCGGTACATGACAAAACCGGGATCGACTGAGAGCACCACCCGTTGGGGCGCGGCAACGGTCATCGCCAGCATCTGGATCAGCTCGTCGGAGCCGTTGCCGAGGATCAGTGCGCTGTCTGCGGGAATACCTGCAGCGTTGCGCAGGCATTCGTTCAGGGCGCGGGCCTGAGGGTCGGGATAGCGGTTGACATCCACAACGGCCAGCAGCTCCAGCCACTTGCGGCGCAGTTCATCCGGCCAGGTATAGGGATTCTCCATGGCGTCCAGCTTGATCATCTTGCCGGGGTCCGGTACATGGTAAGCGGCAAGGGAGCGGATCTCGGGCCGCACCCAGCGGAGCATTGAATCTTTGTCGTGCATGGTCAATCAGTTGCCGCAACAGGTGCGATTTAGCTGGATTGGAGGGCAGGGGTGATTGCCGTAGGAACAGAATACACAGCAGTCACCAGGTTTAGGCTGTAACAGTTCACCACAGCCCCGGCATTCGTAAAACCACTGGCAGGCGTTTACGGGCATCTCTTCCTCCTGCTGATGTCCGCAGAAAGGACAGGTGATCAGAGAACGGGTGACCAGTTCAACCATTCCCTTTGCCACGATATTCAGCCGAGCGGGCATGTGCAGTAAGGCCTTCGCCACGGGCCAGGATCGAGGCGGTTTCCGCCATCGTCGACGCGCCTTCCGCCGAGGCCATGATCAGGCTGGAGCGTTTCTGGAAATCATACACCCCCAGGGGCGAGGAGAAGCGTGCGGTGCGTGAAGTAGGCAGCACGTGATTTGGGCCGGCGCAGTAGTCGCCCATGGCTTCTGCGGTATAGCGGCCCATAAAGATGGCGCCGGCATGGCGAATCTGTTTGGCCATTGATTGAGGATCTTCGACGGATAGTTCCAGATGTTCCGGGGCAATCAGGTTGGCAACTTCGACCGCTTCCTGCATGTCCTGAACCTGGATCAAGGCGCCGCGGATGCGCAGGGCGGTGGCGATAATCTCCTGGCGTTCCATGGTCGGCAGCAGCTTGTCGATGCTCGCCTGCACCTGCTCGATGTAGTCAGCATCGGGACAGATCAGGATCGACTGGGCATCCTCATCGTGCTCGGCCTGGGAGAAGAGGTCCATGGCAATCCAGTCCGGGTCGGTCTGGCCGTCACAAATCACCAGTATTTCCGAAGGGCCCGCCACCATGTCGATGCCAACCTGGCCGAAAACTGCACGTTTTGCGGTGGCGACATAGATGTTGCCGGGGCCCACAACCTTATCCACCGCCGGGATCAGTTCGGTGCCATAGGCCAGGGCCGCAACGGCCTGGGCGCCACCCACGGCGAACACCCGGTCGACACCGGCGATGTGGGCGGCGGCCAGCACCAGTTCATTCAACTCGCCATGCGGCGTTGGCACCACCATGATCAGCTCTGATACCCCGGCAACCTTTGCCGGAATCGCATTCATCAGCACCGAGGAGGGGTAGGCCGCCTTGCCTCCCGGTACGTAGAGCCCAACTCGATCCAGCGCAGTCACCTGTTGGCCCAGCAGGGTGCCGTCCTGCTCGGTATAGGACCAGGAGTCCACGCGTTGATGTTCAGCGTAGGCGCGGATGCGCGCAGAGGCAGTCTCCAGGGCCTGCTGCTGTTCAGGCGGGATGTTGTTCCAGGCCTGCTGCAGACGCTGTCGAGGGAGCTCAAGATCAGCGGGACTCGCCGCCTGCCAGCCATCGAAGCGGCTGGTGAAATCCATCAGCGCCGTATCCCCGGAGGCGCGTATCGCATCGATGATCTGGTTTACCGTGTCATTGACGGCGGTATCGGAGACGGACTCCCAGGCCAGCAGGGCTTCCAGTCGTTCCTGGAAGTCTGCATCCGCAGTAGAAAGTTGGCGAATATCGGTCATTTTATTGTTTCTCGCTGGGCTGTTCAGGCATTCTGCTCGACGACTTCCCGCATGGCTTCCAGCAGTTGGGTCACCGTGCCATGCTTCATTTTCCAGGAGGCCCGGTTGACAATCAGACGTGAGCTGATGTCGGCAATGTGTTCCAGGGGCACCAGTCCGTTGGCCTTCAGGGTATTACCGCTTTCCACCAGGTCGACGATGATATCCGCCAGGCCGACGATGGGAGCCAGCTCCATGGAGCCATACAGTTTTATGATCTCCACCTGCTGACCCTGGGCGGCAAAATAGTGCTTGGCGCTTTTGACATATTTCGTCGCCACTCGCAGCCGCCCTTGCTTGCTGACGGCAGACTGAAAACCGGCGGTCATCATTCTGCAGCGGGCAATCTGCAGATCCAGTGGTTCGTACAACCCCTCTCCGCCATGCTCCAGCAGGACGTCTTTGCCGGCCACACCGATATCTGCGGCGCCATACTGGACATAAGTCGGCACGTCGGTAGCGCGAATGATGACCAGTTTCACCCGCTCATGGTTGGTATCCAGGATCAGCTTACGGCTGGTCTCGGGGTCGTCGAGGGGTTCGATGCCCGCGTGGGCCAGCAGCGGCAGACTCTGTTTGAAGATCCGTCCCTTCGAGAGGGCAATGGTGATGGGCGTGTCAAATTTCATGATGTCTAATTCTTTATTGCCACAGAGACCCGGAGGGCACAGAGTTTTTTAACTGATATTCTCTATGTCTCTGTGGCTATTCAGATAAATCAACTGGGCAGGCGGCGTATCTCACCGCCCAGACCTGAGAGTTTCTCTTCGATGATCTGATAGCCGCGGTCGATGTGGTAGATGCGGTCGACCAGGGTTTCACCGTCGGCAACCAGTGCGGCAAGCACCAGGCTCGCCGATGCACGCAGATCGGTGGCCATTACCGGTGCCCCAGTGAGTCTTTCCACTCCGGTGCAGATTGCTGTATTGCCCTCCAGGCGGATTTTAGCGCCCATGCGCTGTAGTTCCTGGACGTGCATGAAGCGGTTTTCAAAAATGGTTTCGGTGACCACACCCACCCCTTCGGCAATGGCGTTCATGGCCGTGAACTGCGCCTGCATATCAGTCGGGAATGCAGGATAGGGCGCGGTATGCACGTCGACCGCCAGCGGGCGTTTGCCGTGCATATCCAGGGTGATCCAATCCTCGCCACACTTAATATCAGCGCCGGCCTCTTGCAGTTTTTGCACTACGGCGTCAATCAGATCTGGTTGAGTATCCCGCACCTTGATTTTCCCGCGAGTCATGGCGGCGGCGACCAGAAAGGTGCCGGTTTCGATTCGGTCGGGCACTACGTGGTAGTGGGTGCCCTTGAGTCGATCTACGCCTTCGATGGTAATCGTCGAGCTGCCGGCACCAGAGATGCGGGCGCCCATCTTATTCAGGCAGCTGGCCAGATCGACAACTTCAGGTTCTCTGGCGGCATTTTCAAGCAGTGTGGTGCCCTCGGCGAGGGCGGCGGCCATCATCAGGTTTTCCGTGCCGGTCACGGTGACCATGTCCATGACGATCCTGGCTCCTCGCAGTCGTTTGCAGCGTGCGCGGATATAGCCGCTGTCGACACTGATCTCCGCGCCCATGGCGCGCAAACCGTCGATGTGCAGGTTTACCGGTCGCGAGCCAATCGCGCAACCACCGGGCAGTGAAACATCCGCCTGGCCGAAACGGGCCAGCAAGGGACCGAGTACCAGGATCGAGGCGCGCATGGTCTTTACCAGCTCATAAGGGGCGTGAAAATGCTCGATGGTGCTGGTATCGGACTCGATATTCATCTTTTCGTCCACCACCAGGTAGACTCCCATCCTGCCGAGCAGCTCCATGGTTGTGGTGATGTCGTTCAGGTGTGGCACATTGCTCACCATCATCGGGCCATCCGCCAGCAGTGTGGCGGCAAGAATGGGCAGCGCTGCATTTTTTGCCCCGGAGATTCGCACCTCCCCCGAGAGGGGGTTGCCGCCTCTGATAATGAGTTTATCCATGATTTTCGATTGGGCTCGGAAAGCTTGCGCGATGCGACTCTGAACAAAAAGGGAGCAAATGATAACTAAATTGATCGCAAAACGGGAGCTTCGGAGATCTAGCTGGTTGGCAGGGTGTGTGTCAGATGCGTCGTTGGGCGATGGTTTGGTCGATATAATGCTTGATTGCGTTCTGGCCGTCGTCATCAATACCGGTGAATTCCATGCGGCTCAACCAGTCAGCGTTTCTGGCCTCGGTGCGCAGCACCTTGGCGTAGATATGATTGGACTGGCTGTTCATCAATGAGGTAGAGAGTTCGATGCGCAGATCGCTCATGGCCTCAAGCTGAATCGGCAGCCGGGCCTGCAGACCGTGGTAGCTCAGATCAACGGCCGTACCCTCATAGCTGTCTTGCACGACATGGCTTTCTTCCAGCAGGCGAAAGCGCATGGGAAAATCGACACTGATTCGTGGGCTCTTGCGCGCCTCCACCCGCGGAACTTCCAGCAGGCGCGGGCGTTCGGTGGAGTAAAGTTCATAGAGTCTCACGGGCAGTTGCTTGCCTTTCATCAGCACATGGTTCGCCGGACCGCATTCGATAAAAGCTGCTGCCAGGTCATGCGCCTGTTCACTCAACAGAACTTGTCCGCGCAGACTGAAAGCCTCGATGCGTGAAGCGAGATTGACCGCATCACCGATCACCGTGTATTCATTATGCAGTTCTGAGCCGAGGTTGCCCGCGATGACCTGCCCGGTATTGATGCCGATGCCCATGAAGAGCCGGGGGTGGCCCTTTTCTGTATTCAGCGCATTGATCTCCAGCATGCTCTGCTGCATCTCCACGGCACAGGCGATGGCACGTTCCAGGTCGTCAGGTCTGGCGTTCGGCGAGCCGAAGAGTGCCATGATCGAATCACCCATGAATTTATCGATCGTTCCGCCATGGCGGTAGATGACCTCACACATGCAGGAGAAATAGTGGTTGAGAATCTCGATGAGGGTTTTGGAGGAAGTCTGCTCAGCGATGGCCGTGAAGCCCCTCAGGTCGGAGATGAGGATCGTCATTGTTTTGTTTTCAGGAGAACTTCCCGCCCGATTGGCTTGCGAGAGGTTTTTCAGCAAGGTTTGCCTGAGCTGTGCCTGTTTGGGTGGCGTCAGCTCATGCTGAAGCGTCTGCGAAACAGCTTTTACAAATGCATCGATGAGTTCAGCGTTGAAACGGATATTCATAAGTCCTATCGCATCCTGCGACTTGGCTGCGTTTTTGCAAGTATAGCGTCTCAGTGAGAGGTAGGGCTAAACCCGTATTCGGCATTTGCCAGGCGTCGGGGTCTACTCTTTCAAGGCAGGTCTTGTGCCTGAGGTAGCCGTGAACTTGAAGGCCTTGCTGCCACGCCAGCCAGTGACCTCAAATGTAGTGCCTGGCGCCTTATTGGCGATCATCTGCATGAGTTCGTGAGAGTTCTTTGTCACCGCCGCATCGACTTCAGTTATCACGTCTCCGGGACGCAGTCCCGCCTCGCTGGCGGGGCCATCTTCCATGACGCCGGTTACTAATATGCCCTCTGTTCCGTGCAGACCAAATGCCTCAGCCAGTTTTTTTGTCACATCCTGTCCCTGGATTCCGAGCCAGCCCCGCACGACCTGACCGGTGGCGATGAGCTGGCGCATGATGCCCTCCGCCAGGTCGAAGGGAATGGCGAAGCCGATACCCAGGGAGCCGCCGGTCTTGGAGAAGATCGCGGTGTTGATGCCGATCAATTCGCCTCGGGCATTGACCAGGGCTCCTCCCGAGTTACCCGGGTTGATGGCTGCATCGGTCTGGATGAAGTTTTCGAAGGTATTGATGCCCAGGTGCGAACGGCCGGTGGCGCTGATGATGCCCATGGTGACAGTCTGCCCCACGCCGAATGGGTTTCCGATGGCCAGGACCACGTCGCCGACCTCCACTTCCCCTGAGTGGCCTATCGGGATTGCGGGAAGATCGGAATCATGATCGATCTTGACGATGGCCAGATCTGATTCAGTATCGCTGCCGATGATGCTGACATCCAGGCTATGGCCATTGGAGAGAACCACTTTTATCTCATCCGCGCCCTCGATGACATGCTGGTTGGTCAACAGGTAGCCGTCTTTGGAAATGATAACGCCGGAACCGAGACTGGTCTCGCGGCGTTCGCGCTTCTTTTCGGGCAGTATTCGGCCAAACAAATGCTGCAGATAGGGATCCTTGAAGCGCAGCGTTTGCAGTTCCGTGGTGATTTTCGTGGTAAAGATGTTGACCACCGAAGGTGCTGCCGTATTGACTGCATCTGCATAGGAATGAGGCCCGGCAGTCCGTGGCTGTGCTGTGTGCTGTGGGGGGCGATTCAACGCTGGCTCGGTTTGTGTCCTTTGCAGCAGCTCCGGCATCAGGAACACCAGGACGATGGCGGCTGCGATAGCAGCAGTGATCGAGGTTAGTAAATGAGACAGCAGTTTTCTGATTTGCATGGGAAGAGTAACCTGGCGACGAGTTACACTAGCATTTCTTTGGAAAACTGTCAGGCAAAAATCCATGGTTGATCTGCTTACCCTCGAACAATACTGCAACACGCAACTCGACACAGCGAATTTCGATGACTACTGCCCGAACGGTTTGCAGGTCGAGGCGGGCGAGCAGGTGCAGCGTCTTATGGTTGGAGTCACCGCCTGCCAGGCCCTGATCGACGAGGCGGTTGCCTGGGGCGCTGATCTGCTGCTGGTGCACCACGGCTTTTTCTGGAAGAACGAAACTGCACCCATCCGCGGCATCAAGGGGCAGAGGATCTCTGCCCTGCTAGGTAACGGGGTCAGTCTGTGCGCCTATCATCTACCGTTGGATGCACATCCTCGATGGGGCAACAATCGTCAGCTGGCCGAGTTGTGCGAATTCCCCGCACCGCAAGCAACTGAAGCCGGCCATGGGTTAGTCTGGCGCTCCAGTTTGAACAAACCGGTTTCCGCTGTTGAACTCGGCGCCCAGATAAGCCGTCTGTTGGAACGAGAGGCCCTGCACATAGCTGGCGGCAGCGAGATTGTCCAACAGGTTGGTTGGTGCACAGGCGCAGCCCAAGGATTTATTGAGGAGGCTGCCGGGTTGGGCCTGGATGCTTACATCTCCGGTGAAATTTCTGAGTCGACGGTGCATGCTGCGCGTGAGTTGGGACTCCATTATTTTGCGGCGGGGCATCATGCGACAGAACGCCTGGGCGTGCAGGCCCTGGGTCGGCATCTGGCGGAGAAATTCGCCCTCGACTATCGATTCGTCGACATCAACAATCCGGTTTGACCGGCTATCCTGAGAGCCCTATATTGGCTGCTCATATCCTGAATTCTGACTTAGTTGATCTGAGGCAAGAGCAGCTCAGTTAACTGCTCCCGAACCTTGACCAATTGTGGTGCATTGTGGACAATGCGCGGTCTATTTGTGTGGTTAAGCATATTCTAATGTCCTAAACGGCCGGGGTTGAGCTTGAACGTCGGGTGTCGAGTCAATCCATTCAGCAACCGGGGGAGTCCATCGAAATGAGCGCAGAAGGCGTTGATCTAAAAAAGCGGCGTACACTTACGCTGGCTACCAGTGCGATCGGAGCGGTTGGAGCCGGCTTCGTTGTCTATCCATTCCTGGCGGCTTGGGCTCCCAGCGAAAAGGCCAAGGCGGCTGGAGCGCCGGTAGAGGCTGATATTGGTAAACTGGAGCCGGGCCAGATGTTGCGCGTCAAATGGCGCGGCAAACCGGTGTGGATCGTGTATCGCACCGAGCAAAACATACAGGATCTGTCGTCACTCGACGGTATTCTGGCTGATCCGGCATCGGACGATACGGGACAGCAGCCCGATTATTGTAAGAACCCGACCCGCGCCGTGAAAGAGAAGTATCTGGTGGCTGTCGGTATCTGTACCCATCTTGGGTGTTCTCCGACCTACCGTCCGGAAGTTGCGCCGGCCGATTTGGGCGCTGATTGGAAGGGCGGCTTTTTCTGTCCCTGCCACGGTTCCCGTTTCGATCTGGCAGGTCGTGTCTATGCTGGGGTGCCAGCCCCGAAAAACCTGGAGATCCCGCCTTACCAATATCTTTCCGATACCCGGATCATTATCGGTACTGATGGAGGAGAAGCCTGATGAGTATGATGCAAAACATGGTCCAGTGGATTGACGACCGTTATCCAATGACCAAGGTGTGGAACGAGCATCTGGCTCAATATTACGCACCGAAGAACTTCAATTTCTGGTACTTCATGGGTTCGTTGGCGATGCTGGTGCTGGTGATTCAGATTCTTACCGGCGTCTGGCTGGCCATGAACTACAAGCCGGATGCCGAAATGGCCTTTGGTTCCGTCGAATACATCATGCGCGACGTGAACTGGGGCTGGTTGATCCGCTACATGCACTCCACCGGCGCCTCGGCCTTTTTTATCGTGATCTATCTGCATATGTTCCGTGGCCTGATGTACGGTTCCTATCGCAAGCCCCGCGAACTGCTGTGGATTATCGGGGTAATCATCTATCTGGCGATGATGGCGACCGCTTTCATGGGCTACCTGCTGCCTTGGGGGCAGATGTCCTACTGGGGTGCGCAGGTCATTGTCAATCTGTTCTCGGCGGTGCCGGTTGTCGGTCCCGACTTGAGTGTCTGGATCCGTGGTGACTATGTGATCTCAGACGCTACCCTGAACCGCTTCTTTGCCCTGCACTTCCTGCTACCCTTTGTGCTGGCTGCGCTGGTGTTTGTGCATATCATCGCCCTGCACAAGGTGGGTTCCAACAACCCGGACGGTGTCGAGATCAAGAAGGGTCCGAAGGGCAACAAGTGGAGCGACAAGGCACCGGCCGATGGCATTCCCTTCCATCCCTACTATTCGGTGAAGGACATTGCTGGTATCGCGGGCTTTCTGTTTCTCTTTGCGGCGGTGATCTTCTACGCACCGGAGATGGGTGGTTATTTTATCGAGCACCCCAACTTCGTACCGGCCAATCCGCTGGTGACCCCGGAACACATTGCCCCGGTCTGGTACTTCACACCTTTCTACGCCATTCTGCGTGCCGTTCCCTCGATTGCCGGGTCTGCCTTCCCAGGTGTGGTGGCGATGTTTGCCTCCATTCTTATCATGTTCTTCCTGCCCTGGCTGGACAGAAGTCCGGTTAAATCGATCCGCTATAAGGGCCTCATCTACAAAATCATGCTCTGGTTGTTCGTCATCGACTTTTTTGTTCTCGGCTTTCTGGGTACGCAACCCACGACAGACCTCTATAAGTTGATGTCGCAGATAGGAACCATCTATTACTTTGCGTTCTTCCTGTTGATGCCGATCTACAGCAAGATGGATAAGACCAAGCCTGTGCCAGAGAGGGTGACCCAATGAAAAAGCTGATAATTGCATTTCTGATTGCTGTGGCTCCCGCAGTTGGACTGGCTGCGGGTGGCGGGGCGCATCTGGATCATGCCGACATTGATCTGTCTGACCAGGCTTCATTGCAGCGCGGCGCGAAGTATTTCGTCAACTACTGCCTGAGCTGCCATTCCGCCAAATATCAACGCTATAACCGCATGGCGAAGGATCTTGGTTTGACCGAGGAAGAGGTAAAGAACAACCTGATGTTCGCCACCGATAAGATTGGCGATGGGATGACCATTGCCATGTCATCCGACAAAGCAGCGACGTGGTTTGGTAACCCACCACCTGATCTGAGCGTGATTACGCGGGCCAGGGGTGTCGATTGGATCTATACCTATATGCGTAGTTTCTACCTGGACGATTCTCGACCCTTCGGCGTAAACAATGTTGTCTTTCCGGATGTGGGTATGCCCCATGTACTTTGGGAGCAGCAGGGTCTGCAAAAGGCCGTGTACAAGACTGAAAAGGATTCTGCCGGTAACGATACCGAGGTTTTCGACAGTTTTGAGCTGGTGACCCCGGGTTCGATGAGTCCTGAGGAGTATGACGGAATGGCGCGTGACCTGACTGCTTTTCTGAGCTATGTCGGTGAGCCAATTCAGATGGAGCGCCAGCGACTTGGCAAGTGGGTTTTGCTGTTCATTGCGGTGTTCTTTGTGGTCGCCTATCTGCTCAAGAAAGAGTATTGGAAAGACGTCCACTGATCCGGTTTTTTGCCTGATCTAATAAAGGGTGCACAGTTGATGTATACTGTGCGCCCTTTTTCGTTTGTTATTTTTTATCGGCCAAGATCAGCAGAGTGATTTCTGCCAATCTGGCTGAGAGTTGAGAGGTATCAATGGCGGCGGCGAACAAACGTTCAGTAATGACGCTCTATTCAGATCCAGTGAATCCCTATTGTCATCGGGTGCGGCTGGTGCTGGCAGAGAAGAATATCACTTTTGAAATCATCGATATCGACCCCATGGATATGCCGGAAGAACTCATGGAGTTGAATCCCTATGGAATTCTGCCGACCCTGGTGGACCGGGAGCTGAAGCTCTATGAATCGCGCATCATCATGGAATACCTGGATGAGCGTTTTCCCCATCCACCGCTGCTGCCGGTCGATCCGGTATCCCGTTCCACTTCACGGTTATTGATGTACCGGGTGGACTATGACTGGTACAGCTTGATGGATGTCATTCTAAGCGGCAAGAAAGAGGCGGCGAAGGCGCGCAAGGAACTGCGTGAAAGCCTGATCTCGACGGCGCCGGTATTTGGCGCCAAGCCGTTTTTTATGAGTGAGGAATTCACCCTGGTGGATTGTTCCATCGCACCGCTGTTGTGGCGTCTGCCTGAACTGGGAATCGAAATCCCCGCTGCCGTGAAGGGCCTGCATGAATACTCAGCGAGACTTTTCGAACGTGAATCTTTTGTGCAGAGCCTCACTGAGGCCGAGCAGGAGATGCGAGGCTGAGCCAGGCGCTCGATTCTGCCCATGACTCCGAATCGCCCCTATCTGATCCGTGCGCTCTATGAGTGGCTGGTGGACAATCAACTCACACCTTATCTGCTGGTCGATGCGGATCATCCTCAGGCGGTTGTGCCCGGTGATTTTGTCGAGGAGGGCCGCATTATCCTGAATGTGAATCCCGGAGCGATTTCCAATTTAGAGTTGGGGAACGATTGGATCAGATTCAGTGCCCGCTTCAAAGGCGTGCTGGAGGATGTGTTGGTGCCGCCTGCCGCCGTGCTGGGGATCTATGCCAAGGAAAATGGTCAGGGCATGCTGTTCGCTGCGGAAGAGGTGACTGCTGACCAGCCGGAAGATGAGCCCGAACCGCCAAAGCCGGGGGGACGCCCTTCACTCAAGGTCGTAAAGTAGCCAGCGATCGGTTTAGCAAATCAGTGAATTTCTGCCTCTGGCGGGGTTGGCAGATCGATTCTAAGGGTTTCGGTCTGGTCGCCAAGCATGACAATGTAGCCAGTCAGCCGGCCGCTTCCCTCGAGACTGTAGTCGAACTCATAGACCCGCCTGAATTTCAAGCCGACCCGCAACCAGCGCAGGCCAATCCGGCGCAGGGCCACGGTTTGATCCAGAAATTGAACGCCGTGGCTGCGGCAGGCAGAGCGGCTGACATGGTTGGCTATCTCGCGCACCCGCAGGCTATCGCGCCAGAACCAGATCACCAGCATCATCAGTAACAACAGATTGAGCGTAGAGAAAGACATTACAAGGTTTTTTCAGTGGGCCAGATCAGGATTGTACAGGGAGACATCACACAACTCGACGTAGATGTGATCGTCAATGCGGCCAATTCCACCCTGTTGGGGGGCGGTGGCGTTGACGGTGCGATCCATCGGGCTGCTGGGGCTGAGTTGCTCGCCGCTTGCCGACCCTTGGGCGGCTGTCCGACCGGTGAGGCGCGCATCACCCCAGGTTTCAATTTGCCGGCGAGATGGGTGATCCACACCGTGGGACCCGTGTGGCAGGGAGGCAGTCGAGGAGAACCGGCCCTGTTGCGTTCCTGTTACCAGCGGTCGTTTGAACTGGCACGGGAGAATCGGCTCAGCAGCATCGCCTTCCCAGGGATCAGTACCGGGGTGTATGGTTATCCGAAAGATCCGGCGGCAGAGATTGCGCTGGCGGCGATGCGGGCTGCCGCAGCGGATTTTGAGCAGATCGTCGCCTGTTGTTTCAGCTGGGCGGATCAGGCGAGATATCTGGCGCTGTGCCCCGATTGTGTTAAAGATTAAGCGCGCTGAAAATAGATATCCTGATGAAACAGATTGACCGAAAATTCCAAATGCTTGCGAGCAGTGAGGGCTAAGACGCATGTTTTCCTGGTTGGATCGAATTCCTCTACAGTTGATTGTTTTTCCGGCAGTGCTGCTGGGACTGGCGCCTTTTGTCCCTGAACCCCACCTGTGGCAGAAGCTCAAGATGCTCGCGGATGGCTCCCTCAGCGCGCCCTTGGATATCTTCGACCTGTTGATGCACGGTACGCCCGTGGTCTTGCTGGTTATCAAACTGGTGCGTCACAAGCAGGCCTCCTGACCGCCGATTATCGTCAAAGACCGGCGGCTTAGGCCCCTAGTCCGGTGTGCTCAGGCGATCCAGACGTAAGCGCTGGCGCTCGTCGAAGAGTCGTCTGGAACCGATCCAAATCGCCGCGGTGGCGCCAAACCCGGTACCGGCCGAGATCAACAGCATGATCAGGATCTGATATTTTGCGGCCTCGAACGGTGGGCTGCCGGCGAGGATCTGACCGGTCATCATGCCCGGCAGGCTTACCACGCCGGCCGCCGCCATGGCATTGATGATCGGGATCAGGCCGCTGCGCAGAGCAGTGCGGCGGATCTCCCCGATCGCCGTCGGCCATTCATGCCCCAAGATCAATCTGGCTTCGATCTGTCCGCGCTGCTGCCAGGCGTTGTGGGTCAGGTTATCCAGCGCAATAGCGATACCCGACATGGTATTGCCCAACAGCATGCCCAGCAGCGGGATCAGATACTGTACCGAATACCAGGGTTCAACCCGAATGATGACATGCAGCGCCAGCAGGGTGACGCTGAAAGAAGAGATGAACATGGACAGGGTGCCGACTCCCATGCCCCAGATGCCGGTAAAGCGCCGTTGTTGGCGTGCCATCACTTCATAGCCGGCAACCAGCAGCATAAACAGGGCGAGCATGCCGATCAGCAGCGGATGTGATTGGGCGAAGAGGGTCTTCAGTACCAAGCCCAGCAGGCTAAGCTGGACCACAGTGCGGGTCGCGGCTATCAGCAGTTTGCGCTCGATGCCCAGAGAGAGCCCCATGGAGAGCCCGGCCAGGGCCAGCACCAGGGTAGCAGCGAGGGCCAGGTCGACGGCACTGAGTTGAATCAATTCCATGGCTGCTCCTGGAGCCGCTTGGCAGCGATTTCAAAGTGGCGGCTGGCTACCCGTGTGCGTTGCTCTGGGTCATGGGTAATCCAGATCACCGCACAAGCGTTTTCTATGCGCCACTGGTTGATCAGCTGCTCCACCCGCTGGATATTATCCCGGTCCAGATTGGCGGTAGGTTCATCCAGCAGCAAGACCTTGGGTCGGTTCAACAGTAGGCGGGCCAGTGCCAGCCGCTGCCTTTCACCGCTGGAGAGTCGGCTGACCTCCCAGGTATGGCAGTCCGGAGTGAAACTGAGGCTGCTAAAGATGGGATCATCCCTATCGACGAAATGATCGCCGACCTGGCTGGACCACCAGAAGCTCTCTGCCGGCAACAGCCCCACCTGGCGGCGCCAGGCGGGGCCGCTCATGGTTGCTTGCGGCGTGCTATCCAGAAAGGCATCACCCTGGTGGGTGTCCAGGTCTGCGATGGCGCGCAGCAGGCGTGTCTTGCCGCAGCCGGAGGGTCCGCTGAGGCTGATGCACTGGCCGCCGGGGATCTCCAGATCGATGGGTTCCAGCAGTGGGGCAATGAAGCCCCGCAGTCTGAGACTGGCCATGCTCGCGGACTCAATCCTGGTTGATGAAAATGAGATCCCAGACACCGTGCCCCAGCTTTTGCCCGCGCCTTTCAAACTTGGTCAGGGTTCTGGATGCAGGGCGAGGTGAATAGTTGCCTGCTCCGGCGGCATTTCTGAAGCCAGGGGTGGACGAGAGCACATCGAGCATCTGCTGCGCATAATGCTCCCAGTCTGTGGCCATATGCAGCCTGCCGTCGGGTTTGAGCGCCTGTTGAACCAGTCCGGCAAATTCACTTTGTACGATGCGCCGTTTGTGGTGTTTCTTCTTTGGCCAGGGATCGGGAAAGAACAGCAATACACCCTGTAGTGAAGCGGGACGGATATGCTGGCGCAACAGCTCCATGGCATCGGTCTGCAGGATGCGCACATTACTGCTGTGCTGCTCGCCCAGCTTTAACAGCAGAGAGCCGACCCCTGGACCATGCACCTCGATGCCGAGATAGTTCAGTTCCGGGTGCCGGGCTGCGGCCTCCGCCAGGGCCTCTCCATTACCGAAGCCGATCTCCAGATAGACTGGGTTGGGGTTGCCAAACAGATCAGGTAGATCCAGATAGCCATCCGGCGCTGTCAAGCCGTAGCAGGGCCAAAGCTCATCAAAAGCGCGCTGTTGTCCGCCGGTCATGCGCCCCTGCCGCAGCACATAGCTGCGAATCGGGCGTATCTGCTTCTGCGTTGTTGGTATTCAGAAGAACAGGCCGTCCAGTGGCGATGAGGCGGAGGCAAAGCGCTTCGCCGGCATGCGGCCGGCCAGATAGGCCTCGCGGCCGGCCTGGATGCCTTTCTTCATCGCGGAGGCCATGAGGATCGGGTTCTGGGCGGCGGCGATTGCGGTATTCATCAACACGCCGTCACAACCCAGTTCCATGGCGACCGCTGCATCTGAAGCGGTGCCGACGCCGGCATCCACCAGGATAGGCACCTTGGCGTTCTCCACGATGGTGCGAATGTTGAGGCGGTTGCGAATGCCGAGGCCCGAGCCAATCGGTGCCGCCAAGGGCATCACCGCGACGCAACCGATCTCTTCGAGCTGTTTGGCGACGATCGGGTCGTCATTGGTGTAGACCATCACATCGAAGCCGTCCTTGATCAACTCCTCAGCGGCTCCCAGGGTGGCAATCACATCTGGAAACAAGGTCTTTTCGTCGCCGAGCACCTCCAGCTTGACCAGGTTGTGGCCGTCCAGCAGCTCTCGCGCCAGGCGGCAGGTGCGCACTGCGGTCTTGGCGTCATAACAGCCTGCGGTGTTGGGCAGATAAGTGAACTCGCTGGGTGGCAGGACTTCCAGGATGTTGGGTTCGTCCTGGTTCTGGCCCATGTTGGTGCGGCGCACCGCGATGGTGACGATCTCCGCGCCGCTGGCATCGATGGCGTCGCGGGTCTCCCGCATATCTTTGTATTTTCCGGTGCCCACCAACAGGCGGGAGGTGAATTCTCGTCCAGCAACGGAGAAGCTATCTGTTTGGGTTTCGTTTGGCATGGGCAATAGTGTCTGTTTGTCCGACTTAGTCAGTTGGATGCAGCTAGATTAGGCAATCACCGGCCATCCCTCTCAGAGAGGATGGCAAGAGAGTGCTGTCGTGAAAAAACTGGGATTATACTTTATTTTTCGCGTCCTCGGCCCGATAAAATTCGCCATAGTCATGCTGTTAGTCCTTGAGCTGCGGTCGCAGTCTGCGCGCACTCAACAGTTAGGAACATACCGAGATGAGCTCAGTAGGGATTACCTGAATGGTATAGCGAATTAATGATTGATCGAAATCATCATCCAGATCTCGTATATCCCCTATATTATGTAGGCTATTTATGCATGCGAAAGCATGTCAGGGACGGATACACGGTGTGTACTCCGAGAGTATTGACAAGAATGCTAAGGGAGATTCTCATGATGAAGATGACTCAAAAATGGAAAACTTTTGCATTGGCTGCTGCCCTGACCGGGCTAGTGGGGTGGCCGATATCCCAGTTAGCGGCAAGTAATGACGATGACCGGCAAGGCCGGGGTGTTGAAGGAGCCAATCCAAGCGATCTGGTCCTTGGCAAGACCTATGGTGAGTGGTCGGGAATCTTCTGGCAATGGGCCTATGCCAATGGGTTTCCCGATTCAGGACCTTTTGCGGATGGGGAGATTGACTGCGCTGCCGGACAGCAGGGCCCCGTCTGGTTTCTCACAGGGATGGGAGCTGAGGACTGCTGTGACACGCTGCCTAGCGAGCTGCCAGCAGACCGTATCTGCATAGATCCCATTCCTCAGAGCAAGCGGCTGTTTTTCCCCCTGATCAACGCCACCATCCACAATCCGGATTCCTGGTGTCCTGCGGAAGAACCGGATGATGGTGATGCCGATAATAATCTGTGCACGGTAGAGGAGAAACGACAAATCTTGGATGCGCTTTTCAGCGACTTCGAGCCAGGCCCTGTCAACAGTCGGGCCTGCTTCCTCAGCGCCTATGTGGATGGTGTGCCGGTCATTTATGATGGAACCTTGATCCTGCGCACCCAGTCACCAACTTATGCCGTGGTGGCCGACCCCGAGGCCGTGGCCGATGGAATCTACGTGATGTTGCCCAGGCTGTCCGAAGGTCAGCATACCATTGATTTCACAGGAGCTATCTGTGCTTTTGATGGCAACAATGATGCTGAGAATATCCTCTTTGGCTCCCGGGTCAGGTACCAGCTGACGATCGGTGAAGAAGATGATGACGACGATGAGACTGACGACTGATCGCTAAATTGCACGAGCCCCGGCTTTTTTGGCCGGGCTTTGCGTTGTACATCCCCTCCCTGTGGGCAGTCCCTGTGGGGCCGGCTTACCCACCGCCAACTGCGTGGATGATCTCTACTCGGTCATCCTCATTGAGCCGATGGCCGGTAAAGGTGCTGCGGGGCACAAGTTCTTCGTTGACTTCCACGGCAATGCGCTGTCCTGCTAGCTGCATGAGGTCTATCAGCGCCGCCATGTCACTGGCATCGGGTATTTGCTTTTCCTCGCCATTTACGTAAATCTGCATGATTCCGGTCTCAAATGTTGATAAAGGGCCGTTCTTTGCTGAATTTTAACGCAGTCCGGCAACCGTGTATAAGCCAGGATTGCAGGATGACTCGTAATGGGGGGCAACTTGGCAAAATGGAGTGAAGACCTCATACCGTTGCAACAAGCCCGCACGCTGGATGGGCTGTTTTATCAACGGGTGCTCCGTTCACCCAATGAACTCGCCTATCGGTACTACGATCGGCAGAAAAAAGTATGGTGTGATCTGACCTGGGGGCAGATGGGACAAGCCGTGGCCCGCTGGCGTCAGGCGTTGGCTGCTGAAGACCTGGAGCCCGGCGACCGGGTTGCGATCTTGTTGCGCAACTGTCCCGAGTGGGTGATGTTCGACCAGGCTGCACTCTCGCTGGGTCTGATTGTGGTGCCTCTCTATACCGATGATCGAGCGGATGCAATTGCCTATATCCTTGAGGATGCAGCGGTCAAACTGCTGTTGGTGCAGGACACGGGGCGCTGGAAACGGATGGCTGCGACACTGTCCGGTTTGAAGTATCTGCAGAGGGTGCTGGTGCTCGAAACGGGTAAAGTAGCCCAGGAAGGTGAAGCGGGTAGAGTGCTGGATGTGGCGGGCTGGCTCCCGGCCGAGGCCGAGCCACTCAGTCAAAGGGCGGCGGATCCTCATAGTCTGGCCTCCATCGTTTATACATCCGGCACCACAGGCCGCCCGAAAGGCGTCATGTTGAGCCATATGAATATGCTTTCCATCGCGCATGCGGCGCTGACTGTGGTGAATTGTTACCGACAGGACAGTCTTTCTCTCCTTCCTGCCGCTTTCCCATACCCTGGAACGAACAGGCGGCTATTATCTGCCGGTCATGACCGGATCGTCCGTGGCCTATGCGCGTTCGGTAACGTCGCTGGCCGAGGATCTGCAGATCATTCGCCCCACAGCAATCATTGCGGTGCCGCGTATTTTCGAACGGGTCTACGCCAGAATCCAAGACCAGATGAAAAAACGTTCACGGATTGCCTGCTGGTTGTTTAGTCTGACGGTCAAGATTGGATACAAGCATTTTGACGTCCGCATGGGGCGACAGCGGTGGTCGAGTTCGCTACTCATTTGGCCACTGCTGCGCAGGCTGGTGGCGGATAAGATTCTGGCTAAACTCGGTGGACGACTGCGGGTCGCCGTGAGCGGCGGTGCGGCGCTGTCCCCCGAAATTGCACGTGTGTTTCTCGGCCTGGGTTTACCCATGCTGCAGGGTTACGGGTTGACCGAGACCAGTCCGGTGATCAGTGTCAATCCTGTGGAGAATATCAAACCCGACAGTGTCGGCGTGCCTTTGCGCGGCATCAAGGTGAAGATCGGCAAGCACGATGAGTTGCTGGTCAAGACTCCGGGGATGATGTTGGGTTACTGGAACAACCACGCGGCAACAGTCGAGATGATCGATCCGGAAGGCTGGTTGCATACCGGTGATCAGGCGCGCATTGATAAGGAGAACCATATCTACATCACCGGGCGGATCAAGGACATTCTCGTGCTCTCCAACGGTGAAAAGATCCCGCCTGCGGATATGGAGATGGCGATCCAGCTGGACCCGCTTATCGAGCAGGTGATGGTAGTAGGTGAAGGAAAGCCCTACATGGGGGCGCTAGTGGTGCTGAATGCCGACCTGTGGAGTGGGCTGGCGGATGAATATGGCTTGGACCCTGCTCAGGTGAGCAGCCTGCAGGATACTCACCTGCAAAGCGAGATTTTGCAGCGCATCAAAATGGCGCTGCGGGATTTCCCTGGGTATGCGAAGGTGCGCCGGGTTGCTTTGCTGCTCGAGCCCTGGACCGTGGACAATGGTTTACTGACCCCTACCCTCAAAGTGAAGCGGCAAAAAGTCATTGCACAATTTCACAATGAAATTGAGTCACTCTATCGCAATGGACCCACTGCCTCATAGGATCGTCTTGCTTCGAGTTGGAAGAGTGCCCTAGAATGTAGCCCCAGGCGGGTATCGTATATCGGTATTACCCTGGCTTCCCAAGCCAGAGAGACGGGTTCGACTCCCGTTACCCGCTCCATTTCCCTTAAGCGCCCCGCCTATGCGATCTTGTTTACCAAGACTTGATTCAGATGATCTGCCAGGCGCAATGTCATCTGGACGATAGTAAAGGTCGGGTTTGCGTGTCCCGCGGTTGAAAACACGCTCGATCCGGCCAGGTAGAGATTATCGATGCCGAAGACGCGTTGGTTCGAGTCCACAACGCCATCGGCTGGTGAATGTCCCATGCGCGTTGTACACATGTGGTGGTGACCGCCGACTTCTTCGTCCTGACCAAAGCCTGGAAAATGCAGGTGCGAGTCATCACTCAATAACCAATCTGCCACACGGACTCGCCCTAAGTTGAGGTCGGCAAACAGCGTGCCGAAGCGAATGGCTGCGCTACGCAGGGTGCGTTTATCGATCTCGGAAAGCCGCCAGTCGAGAGCGGTTCTACGCTGTCCGAATCTGTCTGTCTCGGCGCCAAGCATGACACGGCTGTCAGGATTCGGTGCCTGTTCTGCAGCTACGCGAAGTTGGCCATCTCCGACACGGTAACATGCAACCCCCTCACCGCGGACCATTTCAATGGCATCTTGCGCTAAACTTGACCCACAGATGATGCTTTTTAACTGCTCTCTGTATGTGGCGTTGAAACTGGGCTCAAAAGGCTCGAAGCGAAGGCCAAAATTGAGGATCTTCTCCTGCTGCATCAATTGAGGTGTAGGGGTAAAAAATCGTGTGGTTTGAGATGCATTTGCCCCGTCCTGCGTGATCTTCTGCTTGATGTCGTCCTTTAGTATGAAGCTACCCACAAAGTGATGTGGATGCTCGGTAAAGAAGCGTCCAACAAGGTCATTCTCGTTGCCTAATCCGTTCTTTTGTTGATCATTGCAATTGAGCAGGATTCGTGGATTCTCAATACCTCCCGCAGCCAGAATAAAGCTTCGAGCGTTAATGCTAAATGATTGACCTGCATAGTTACGGACCTCAATTTGCTCCACATTGGGCTGGTTCTCATTGAGAGTGATGTTGACCAGGTTTGCGTTCAGGTAGCAAGTCAGGTTGGGCATCTGCTCGAGATCGTCCCGATACTTTTTACCGAATCGGGTCGGTGCGCTGAATAAGAACTCAAAACTATCAAAATCCTGAGAATTGCTAATAGCTTTGGTTACAGTTTCTTCTGGACCGCTTAGCCCTTCTTGAGTTGCTGTTGCTATGTCAAGAATGGTTTTTGTTTCTTCAAGATATGGAGCTAAATCGTCGTGTTCTATCGGCCAGCTACTGTAGTTCGAATAAGATTTCTGCTTGAAATCGTGACTGTCCAGTGGTCGACACCAGCCTGACCAGTGATTCGAGGTCCCTCCGAAATATCTCAAGCGGGTCAATCTCAAGTCAAAATACTCTCGGCCGATGTTCGTCCCTTGATAGACGGTTTGGGAATCAGCGGTATACTCATAACTGCCTGCTTCAAGCAGCAAGACACTGAGTTTTCGTGATAATTTTAAGGCCAGCGTAATGCCGGCAACGCCGGCGCCACAGATGCAGACATCAAATCTCTTATCGTTGAACGGATTGGAATCGACATCGTTGAGATCAACTATCATGGGCCTGCTCCCTTATGCTTGAGGTAAATCCGTTTTCTTGAGTATCCATCCCTGCACAAAAACATACTTGTTTTTATCCTCTGCAGCCTTGGGCGGTCGCCATGACGTAAAAATACTGCCGACAAATGGTAAGGCACAGAGAGAAGTGAGAAATTGCCGCCTGGTTTTCTGTATTGTCATCGGAATATCACTCTCGAAATAGTCTGGGGTGTGAATAATATTCCCATTCAATCACACGTGAATGAAAGGTCAATCTTTAATTCAGATGAGTTTGCGGATGGTCACAAGTAGTGCAGTATCGGGGGATTCTGCGGTGACGCGGAAATGACTCCAGTTATCGATAATCTGAGGACATTCTAAATCAGCATAAAAAAAGGGGGGCTTGCGCCCCCCCGTTGTATCAGCAGTCGCTGCTGTTTATTGCGTGGGATGACTAATCGTCGTCGTCGTCATCATCATCCTCATGATCTCTATCACGCCATTTGGATTGCCATTTATTTCTGACGGAGCGGCGTTCCGAACGATCATCATCCCTGTCCGAATTGCGGCTTTCATCTTCGTCATCATCATCGCCGTCATTTGAGCGATTGCGTCTCGAACGTTTCCATGAGTGATTGTCATCGCTGTCTTTGTAACGCTTACGCCACCAAGGCTTTTCGTCCTGATCGTCATCGCCGTCTTCATTGGTCTGGCAGACGCTGTCAGCTGCATCGGTTAGATTGTTGCAGTTGTTGTCGATGCCGTCGTTGCAGATTTCCAGGACGCCTGGATTAACGGTCTCGTTGTCGTCATCACAATCCATCGCACCGCAGGCGCCGCCTTCGGTACTGTAACCGTCACCATCAAGGTCGGGACAGGTCAGCGGGCAATCAACCGCATTCATATCGGCGGTATCGACTAAATCGTTACAGTTGTTGTCTATGCCGTCAGTACAACTCTCTTCAGCACCTGGATTGATTGCATAATCGCTATCATTACAGTCCATCGGACCACATTCGCCGCCATCAGCATAGTAAGTGTCGTTGTCCTGATCGGTGCAGGCAGGTTCTATCACGCATGACGCATCTTGTGCGTCGGTATAACCGTCGCCGTCGTTGTCGATACCGTCCGTACAGTTTTCTGCGGTGCCCGGGTTAGCATCGGCTGAATCATCGTTGAAGTCTGCAGCCGTGCCGCAGATCTGACCTTCGGCATAGTATCCATCACCATCGGAATCGGTGCAGATTTGCGGACAACCCACTGCATTGGGGTCATCTGTGTCTGTCAGGCCGTCGCCGTCGTTGTCGATACCGTCCGTGCAGTTTTCAGCGGCGCTTGGGTAAGCGCTGGCGTTGCGATCGTTGAAGTCGATCATGCCACAGGCACCACCTTCAATCGCGTATCCGTCACCATCTTCATCGGTACAGGTCGGTGCAGGACAAATCGAAGTGATGTTGCGCGTGATCAGTCTGTACAGCTTGATGTGTCAGGGCAGCTGGAAACATATGAGGAAAACGCGGACGCATCACTAATCCCCATAAGCATGGCGATACACACAGATACTAACGGTATGCTCTGTCGCATTCTTATCTTCATTAATTGACCTCAAGTGATGGAATAATTCGGAGGTTGGCAGTTCTATACGAAACTGGAAATCCAATCCTCCCACAACACAACTGATGCCTTCTCTATCTGTCAATTCGACTACACTCAGTGATTGTCAGACTGGGCATTACAGTTCTGGACACAATCCGTGTTCACACAAGATTGGTAGGTTTTGCCAGCGTCATATGAGAACGTGTCCACAGATTATCTGGGATCGGTTTTGAATGACGGTGAGTGAGAAATAAATGCAATCGCAATCACATCGGAGAGAAACTTGTGTCACAGGAAAGTCAGTGAGATGGTCATGGATGCTGTACCTTTTAATAGTTATACATTGCTGGAATCATCGGCTGGTTTATGCGCTCAATTAGGGCTGTGTGTGATCCTCCCATCTTCATACAAACCAGTGTATCCTCTATGAAAATCAGTGAACGAGGGTTGTGATATCAGTTGTCAGGTATGCTCATGAAGAGCATTTGATTGGATTGAATTTATTCATCGGATATTTCTTCAGCACGCCATTTTACGGTTTATTAACTGGCTGTTGAACTCAAGAAGGTATTGGCTTATGGAAATAAAACATCGGGATACAGGAGCAGTGCTTAGAAGGGTTGACGGTGATTCCCTGGTAGGCAGCGACCTTGAAGAGGCGTTGCTAAAAGGCGCTGATCTTCGCGGTGCTGATCTGTCTGGAGCAAGACTCAAAATGGTTGATCTATGTTCTGCAGATCTCAGTGGGGCCAATCTGCGGGGAGCGGATATCCGGGCGGCCAATCTGAACGGCGCCAATTTGACGGGTGCAGATCTAACGGGCGCAGTGATTGGCAGTGAGCAGTCATTGGGTGCGGCGACGCTGGCAGGGTGTGATCTTTCCAATGCCAATTTGCAACACGCTGATCTGCGCAAAGTTGATCTCAACGAAGCTGATCTCTCGAATGCCAATCTGAAGGATGCAGACCTATCCAGTGCGCATCTTCATGCGGCTAAGCTGTCCGGGGCGAATCTTCGCCATGCCGTGCTGATTGGTGCCTATTTACGCGAGGCGGATCTCAGTCATTGTGACCTGTCCGGCAGTCATTTGAATGATGCGAACTCTGATCAGGGCTAAGCTTGATCAGGTCCAAGCGTCAGGCGATGAGGGAGTTCGTCCCTCCATCCTGGTGCGGGCGGATATGCGGGATGCTTCATTGGTGGGTGCTAAGATGGCGGGGTGTCCATTGCGCCTGGTTGATTTACGGAATGCGGATCTGACAGATGCGGACCTTTCCCACTGCATTATGGGAGGGACGATTCTACGCAATGCAAATGTGCGAGGGACAAATTTTCTCGGGGTCAAGCTGACGACTGTAACGGTTACCCATGCCAATTTTTCTGAGGCATTGCATGTAGAGATGCCATCGTTCAAGTCAGGCTGGCGCTGAGTATGATAAAGAGGACCCTTCGTGCAGCAATTTAACAAGAGAGCGGTTATGCTGCTCTGCCACTCCTGTGAGGGATTTCTTTACGCATGTTGAAATTGTATGAAGCGGCTGATCGCATCGAAGCGCAGCTGCTCAAGGATCATCTGCAGGATGAGGGTATTGCAGCGGTGATTCTGGGGGATTATTTGTCTGGCGCCATGGGTGAGCTGCCGGCCAATATTTATCCGGAAGTCTGGGTGCTGAACGTCAAGGAATTCACAACTGCGGAACAAGTGCTGCTGGAGTTCACAAAAAGTTACATTCAGAGAGAACAAAAAGGTGACTGGTGCTGTTCAAAGTGTGGTGAGATTGTGAGTGCGGGTTTCGATGTTTGCTGGAATTGTGCTACACCTCGTACATCGCAGAAATGAATTCGGAGATCCAAAATGGGTAAATTACTGAAGTTTCTGGGCTGGTTGCTGGGCATCTTGATCGTGCTTGTCTTGGCGAGCGTGGTATTGGTACCGCTTTTTGTAGACCCCAATGAGCACAAGGATAAGATAGTTGCAGAGGTCAAGAAGGCTACAGGGCGTGACCTGACCATCGCTGGGGACATTGGACTCTCTGTCATTCCCTGGTTGGGATTGGACCTGAATGGCTTGAGCCTGAGTAATGCGCCAGGCTTCGGTGAACAACGGTTTGCCTCGGTACAGCGCGCGAAAGTCCGGGTTAACCTGATACCACTGATCCTGAAACAGACGCTGGAAGTGGATACGGTTGAAATTAAAGGACTCGAGTTGAATCTTGCCCGATCAAAAGCCGGTGTAGCCAACTGGGAAGACTTGTCCCGAAGGGATCATGACAAGGACTCTGAGTCCACTCAATTCGATACGCAGGAAGAGGCTGATGGAAGGGGGCTTGCCGGTTACTCCATTGGTGGCGTGGCGATAGAGGACGCACATGTGGTGTGGGATGACCAGAGCACCGGTGAGCATTATGAGATCAAGGGGCTCAATCTGGAGACCGGAGTCCTGAGCCCGGGCAGGGCGGTAGAGGTCAAACTGGCTCTGGGGCTGGAGAGCCGACAACCGGTCATGCAGGCGCAGTTTGATCTCTCCGGCATGCTGAATGCGGATCCTGACAACCGGCGGACATCCCTGGAGGATTTACGCATGGAGCTGAATTTAACGGGTGAGGGTCTGCCTGAAGCGGGTGTCAAGGCTGAGTTAAGCACGGATTTTTACATCGATCACGCCGCTGACACCCTTGAAGTGAAAGACCTGTCACTCAATTCCGGTCAGCTTGCCATGCGTGGTGGGCTGCAAGGTCGCGGCATCAACACTAACCCGGTCTTTACCGGCGATTTTCGGCTGGAAGCGTTCAGCCCTCGCAAGTGGATGCAACGTTTTGAAATCCCGGTGCCAGAGACGGCGGACCCGGAAGTGCTGAAAAAACTGAGCTTGTCCGCCACCATCAATGGTAGCGACAAACATGTGGCACTCAGCAAGATCGCCATGGTTTTGGATGATACGCATATCAAAGGAGATTTCGAGCTTCTCAATCCGGCAGCTCCCAGCTATAAATTCAATCTCGATTTGGATGAGTTAAATCTTGATCGATATCTGCCTCCGTCCACAGAAACGGCTGAGGCGCAAAGTCCATCGACATCTCAGCAAGAGGCCCCCCTGTTTCCGGTGGATCAGTTGCGCAAGCTCGATCTGGATGGAAGTCTGCGTGTGAACACACTCATCGCGAAAAATGTTCGAGCGGAAGCCATAGAAGTCAAAGTGACGGCTAAGAACGGGCATCTCAAGCTCGATCAGCAGGTCGGGCGCTTCTACGATGGTCTGATCAAGGGCGGGGTTGTGCTGGATGTCCGAGGCAAGCTGCCGAAACTGAATATCGATCAGAATGCCTCGCGCATTCTTGCCGGGCCATTGCTCAGGGATCTCACCGAGACGGATAAGCTGGAGGGGAGTGGTGGTTTCAATACCAGTCTGAGCAGTTCTGGGCAAACCATCAGCCAGCTGAAACGCTCTCTCGACGGCACATTTGACTTCAGTTTTAAAGATGGGTCAGTGAAGGGGGTTAACCTGGCAAAGATGATCCGGGAAGCCAAGGCGAAGATTTCCGGCAAGGCAATTCCCATCACACATGAGCCCGAACAAACAGATTTTTCTGAGATGGGCGGGAGTGCAGTGATTCGCAATGGGATAGTCACTAATAAAGATCTACTGGCGAAATCACCCTATCTGCGCGTGGATGGTTCAGGCAAGATCAATATCGTTATGGAAAATCTTGACTATACCATCAGACCGGTGATCGTCAGCAGCGAGAAAGGCCAAGGTGGCCAAGGACTGGACGAACTGGTCGGCGTGCCCATCCCTATCCGCTTTGAAGGGCCCTGGGCAAAACCGGAATGGAAGATTGATCTGGCAAAGGTGTTGCAGGAGCAGCAGAAGGCCAAACTGAAGGAGAAAGTGGACAGTAAGATTCAGGAGAAGCTGCCGGAACTGGAAGAGAAGCTACCCGAAGGATTGAAAGACAAACTGCCAGGCGCATTGAAAGGCCTGTTCTAACAAACCCAATCCACATACTACTTGGGTGCAATATGGCACCCTGGGTTTGCTATGCAACCAGAAGCATTCATCACCGTCGTATTGGCATGGTATCAAGAGCATGGCCGCAAAGATCTGCCCTGGCAGAAAGACCATGATGCCTATGCGATCTGGGTCTCTGAGATTATGCTGCAGCAGACCCAGGTGAATACGGTTATTCCATACTATCAGCGCTTCATGAAAAGCTTCCCCAGTCTGCTGGCGTTGGCGGATGCAGATCTGGATCAGGTGTTGCACCACTGGTCAGGCCTGGGTTACTACGCGCGGGCAAGAAATCTCCATGCGGCGGCGCAAAGAGTAAGGGATCGGCATGCTGGCCGATTGCCGGTGAACATCGAAGCCCTGCAGGAATTACCGGGGATTGGACGCTCCACCGCCGGGGCAATACTCTCCTTTTCCTGGGGCCAGCCACATCCGATTCTGGATGGAAATGTGAAGCGCGTGTTGGCCAGGCATTTTTCGGTTGAGGGTTGGTCGGGTAAATCAGCCGTCCTTCGGCGGCTTTGGGAGCTGTCTGCGTCGCTCACCCCGAAGTCCGATACCAAACAGTACAATCAAGCCATGATGGATCTGGGCGCCCTGATCTGTCGGCGCGGTGCGCCGCGTTGCGGCGACTGCCCTCTACAGGCGAGCTGTGCGGCCCATGCCGTCGGCAGAGAACGGGATTTGCCGGCACCCAAGCCGCGTAAAACCTTACCGGTCAAAACCAGCTATCTCCTGGTGCTGAGAGACCAAACTGGGGCTGTGCTGCTTGAGCAGCGGCCGCCGGCGGGAATTTGGGGTGGGCTATGGAGCTTTCCGGAGTGTCCGATGGATTCTGACCCCCTTAACTGGTGTGAGGATAACCTGACATCAAAACCCCTACACATAACCCACTTGCCGATCAGGCGTCATACCTTCTCACATTTCCATTTTGATATGATTCCCGTGGAGATACTGCTTAATAACCCCAACAACAGGGTCATGGATGATGGGGCTTGGGTCTGGTATAAACTGGCCAACCCGGATGTGCGGGGGCTGGCTGCGCCGGTCGTGCGCATCCTGAATGAATTACATGAAGATCCACAGGAGAGAATGGATGAGCCATAGCGTTAACTGCGTGAAATTGAATCGAGAGGCTGAAGGTCTGGATCGTAAGCCATACCCCGGTGAACTGGGCCAACGGATCTATGACAATGTCTCCAAAGAGGCCTGGCAGGAGTGGTTGAAGCATCAAACCATGCTCATCAATGAAAACCGCATCAGTCCGGTGGACCCCAAGGCGCGCAAGTATCTGGAAGAACAGATGGAAGAATTTTTCTTCGGTGAAGGAGCTGAAACACCTCCTGATTATGTACCGCCCAAGTAGTCTGGCTGTATTCCAGCTTGACTCAAAAGAGTAAGCTGGGTTTAATACGTCGTCCTTCGATTATGGCCAGGTAGCTCAGTCGGTAGAGCAGGGGACTGAAAATCCCCGTGTCGGCAGTTCGATTCTGTCCCTGGCCACCATTAATTTATAACCAAATCAATCGGTTATAGCGCCATCACTGGCTGTTCACTGTCCCTTGGGTTATGTCAGCGTGACCATATCGTGACATCGGCTCATCCAGTAGCTCAACTGCGGCACGCACATTGTCCGGTGACAAATGGGCATAACGCTCTGTCACGACGACCGATGCATGTCCTAGCAGGTCACGTACCTCTGCCAGTGGAACCCCGACACCAACCAGCCAGGCCGCACAGGTATGGCGAAGATCGTGGATATGAAAATCCTTGATCCCGGCACGACGGCAGGCTGTCCTGAAGCTCCGTGTGACTGCCTTGATTCGTGTTCCGTCTTCCCTGGCAAACACCCAGGGGCTTGACGGGCAATGTTCTGCACGGAATCGCAGCCGGTTCACGATCGCTTGACGCGACATTTCATTGAGGGGAACGGAACGGCGTTTGCCCGCTTTCGTGTGGTCCGCTTCCAGGAACAGCAATCGCTCCTGTAAGCTAACACGGCGCCACTCAAGACCGAGGAGTTCACCCGAACGGCAACCCGTATGGAGTGCCAGCCGAATGAAGTCGGCCAGGTGCTGCGCCTTCGGTTCGCTTTCTGCGGCCTGAATGAGCAGTTCAGCCTCTTCCCGAGTGATCCAGCGTGTCCTCCCCTCGTCTTCCTTGAGTTTTCTTCCTTTTGCCACATTCGGCAATTCCCAATCCCACTCACGGTTTGCATAATTGATGGCCGCTGAAAGTAATGCAATCTCACGGTTGATGGTTGCATTTCTCACACCTTCAGTCTTGCGCATCGCGATGTATTCACGAACATCCATCGGCTGCAGACTGTTCATCACCCGCCCACCAAAATGGCGCCGCAGATGACGAGTACGCATCCGATCCTTGTCAGCACTACGCTTCTCGTCCGCCGTGGCATTGAGATAACCCAGCATCAATTCGTCGAACGGTCTTGGCGGTTGCTCTTCCCATTGTTGCTGGCGGTACGTTTCGAGCTTCCACTTGGCCTCGAGGGCTTTCGCTTCCGCTTTGTTGCTTGTCCCAGTAGAGCGTCTAACTCTTTGGCCGTCTGGCCCGGTATAAGACGCCCACCAGATGGGACTGTCTTTGCGTCGGTATGGCATGCATATTTCTCCTGTCCGAGCACACCAGGCCCCGCGCAATTAGCATTATGCTTGCGGAACACGAGTGCGTCCACATAGGCGTTCAAGTCGTATCGACGGATGCGCAGGTTACGCCCGATGGGGACGGTTGGAAGTTCGCCGGCCTGTATGAGCCTCCGGACGGTGCGTGTCGAGATGCGCAGGTGGTCTGCAACCTCATCGATGGTTAACAACAGCGTATCAGGCACGCTCAGCAACCCTTCGGTAAGCAACAGGCAGTCGTGTAATAGGTTTTCTGCATGTCCGGCTCCTGTTGGAGGTTGTGGGCGTGGGATAGTAGGTGTCACGCACGCATAGATATGCGGTCGGCTAATAAATATATGCACTATGCAAATTTATAGAGCAAAGGGAAAGTATTTAGCAAGCAGGTAAATATCCTGCTCGAAGAGGGTGAAGGAAAGTTTTGTGAAGATCCGAGACGTCTCCCTGATGGGCAGCAGGAGCTAACTCAGTTTGGTGGAGTTAAACCTTTTCTCCCTTGAATACCACGACACCACAGAACTTGGCGTCCGCAGTGATCTTGATGATCGGGTCCGGCCAGTTGGGGTTGAGAGCCTTCAGGTACTGTTGGTTGTCCTCGATGACGAGTTGCTTGAACGTCGCCTCATTGAAATCATTGAGTCGTACGACGACATATTTCCCATTGACAGCTTCTACATTGGGATCGACAAAGATCAATTCACCTTCATGGAATTTGGGTTCCATGCTGGAACCGTGAATGCGCAGTATGAAAGTCTCTTTGCTGCAAACCACCGGGCAGGGAAGCAATTCGTCCCCATAGATTGGTGCATAGCTCTCGGCGATCTCTGACCAATCGCCGGCCTTTACCCAGGAGATAAGCGGGTAAAGGCCGCGTATATCCGGCCCTGGAGTGGCGTTGTTGTCCCCGGAACTCGCGAGTGACGAACTCCACTCAGCGATATGGGGATCATCCATCCATCCTTCGGGTTTGCCCGTTCCCTGTTCCAGTTTCTCAGCCAGGTCATCGCCGATATTCCGGGGCGTGCCTTTACTGGTCCGCATCTGCCGGCGGACCTGGCTCATATAGGAGTTGTTGTGTCAGCAATGCGTGCCAGCTTGGTGGCTGAGCCCGCTTCGGTGATGAGCAACTCCAGGTTCTGCAATCGAATTGTATCGTTATTTCGCGCCATGCGAAGAAGTATAGCAAGTATTTAGCAGTATGGTAAGCATTTAGTGGGTTGATTAGCTTGTCAGATCGACTCGATGGTGCTAATGTTTCTCTGCATGGAGCTAAGATAATTTCTCAGGCTTGCGACCAAGCGGGAGCGCGCCGAGGTAGCGGAGGTCTGCAACGACTCGGTCTCCTACCTCTACCAGATCGCGGGATCACACCGCCACGCAAGTCCCCTGATGGCGACCCGAATCGAACTGGCCACACAGCATGTTGCCAAGGCATCGAGACGGTCGGTTGCACACTGTCCCACGGGAGAGTCTGGTCAAATATCCGGAAATCTTCGCGGGCCTGGGAGACACCCTGGCATCTACTGGTGCTGATTCAGTATGAGCGAACCACCTGAAGACAAAGCACCGTCCCCTCCGGACAGTTGTGGTAGTCGGATTGAAAAGTCGACATCCAAGCGCTTGGAAATCACCCGCATAAAACCCTATGACCGGAATCCGCGCCACAGCGTAAATCAAGAATATGATCGAATTAAGGTCTCGATCCGAACGCAGGGCATGGACCAACCCCTGGTGATCACCCAACGACCCGGCCAGGCCGATTACATGGTCCAAGCCGGAGGGAATACCCGGCTGCGCATCCTGCAGGAGTTGTACAAGGAAACCCAGGATGAACGGTTTCTCTGGATCG
>CAWCOA010000014.1:0-104187 GCA_963797085.1 uncultured Gammaproteobacteria bacterium | reverse complement strand
CACCTATGCTCTGTCGCTGGTCTACGCCGCCCTCTATTTGACGGTCCAGCCGGAGCCGTGGTTTGTCTACTCCCAGTGTACGGGCGACTTGCTCTATCGTCACCGGCTTCATCTATTACTCCGGAGGATTGGACTCTCCGTTCACGTTCCTCTACATCATGCCCATCCTAACCAGCTCCATCACTTCCGCCCCCCAAGGGTGGGCTCGTCATGGCTTCGTTGCTTGTGTATTTTGTACGGTGCCCTTGTGGCCCTGATTTACAACGGTGTCATACCCAACCCCGTGGGCTATCACGTGGACCGCGCCGCCCTTGGCGGCCGGCGACGTCTACTACAACTTGCTCGTGGTGTGGCGTCGCCGTTTGGACGCCTCAGCCCTTCTGGCAACCTACGTGTCCGAGAAGCTGAGGCGCACCGGCATGCGGCTCGAAGAGCAGCGGGCCGATCCCGCCAGCCTGCAGAATTCCTTCTATGAGGACGTCATCAACTCCATGCGTAGCGGCCTCGTTATTACCAATGCCGTCGACCTCCGCATCGTCTCGCTCAATCGGGCGGGCGAGGCCATCCTGGTTGCCAGCAAGCTGGAGCTCAACGGCTCTGGCCCGTGAGCGAGATTTTGGGCGAGCTGGGCAGCATCTCCACGATGGTCGCCGAGGCGGGCACGAACGCTTTTCCGCTTTGAGCGGACCTACCTGTCGCCCGAGCGGGAGATAGCAACTGGGTATCGCGGGCAGTGAGCTCAGAGATTGGAACGGGGCGCTCAAGGGCTACACCTTCATCTTCCAGGACATCACGCTACTCAAGAGCCTCGAGCGGGACCTCAATCAGAGCGAGCGCCTGGCGGCCGCGGGGGGCGCATGGCCGCGGCCATCGCCCATGAAGATTCCGGAACCCCCTGGCCTCCATGAGCGGCTCCATCCAGGTGCTGCGGGGCGACCTTGTGCTCTCGGGAGAGCAGGACCGCTTGATGGCTATCGTCCTGAGCGAGTCGGACCGCCTTAACGGCACCATCGAGGACTTCCTGCCTCTACGCGAAGCCGACGCGGCCCTTCGTGCGCGGGGTCGACCTCAAGCGCCTGGCGGAGGAAGACAGCCACGCTGGCGCGCAACTCGGGCGGAGCTCGACGCGGGCCAGAGCATCGCCGTACGCTGCGCGTTCGATCCCGATGGGAAGCTCCTGGCCGATCCGGATTAACTCAAGCAGGTGTTCTGGAACTGGAGACGCACGCAATGAACGCCATGCCTGCCGACGGCACGCTTGAAGATCTCCGTCACCGGGGGCACCTCCCGTGGGGCGGTCGCCAGCTTCGAGGACGACGGGCCGGGCTTCGAGCTGTCCGAGGCCGACCGGCTCTTCGAGCCCTTCCATGGCTCTTCGGTTGGCGGGCCTCGGGGCTCCGGGCTGGCCATCGTTTATCGGATTGCGTCAAGGAGCACGGCGGTGACATCTACCTGGCCAACAGGGAAGCCGGGCGCCCCCTCGACCTCGCCTCTCCTTGACCGTACTAGACCTGTGAAGTGACAGGAAAGGGAGTCGGATGAAGCCGAACATCCTGGTCGTTGACGACGAGCAGGGCCTGCGCCAGCTGTTGGAGATCGTGCTGCGCAAGGAGGGCTACCAGGTCTCGGTGGCCTCCAGCGGCAAAGAGGCCCTCGAGAAGTTGAGCACGCGAAGCTCGCGTTTTTGCCAACTCCCATATCCGCATGCCGCGCACCCTCAACGGCATCGAGCCGCTCAGGGAGATTTAGAGCAGCGGCGCCGACATGGCCGTCATTCTCATGACAGCCTATGCCTCGACGCAAATGGCGATCAGCGTGCTGAAGCCGGGGGCCTCCGACTACGGGTCGACGAAGCTTGTTCTCCGACATGGGATGAATGAGATTATCGTGCGCAAGGCGGTCGAACGGCGTCAGCTCATCGAGGAGAACCGCTACCTACGGGAGGAGTTGAGCGAGCGGAGCTTCGAAAACATCGTCTACCGCAGCCCGGCCATGGAGAAGGTGATGAGCCTGTGTGCAGCAGGCCGCCCGGAACGCTTCCACGGTGCTGCTCGACGGGCGAGAAGTGGTACGGGCAAGCTTGTCATCGCCCGGGCCATTCACCCCCCCCTTGAGCGGACCCCGCAAGGGAGCGGAAGTTCCTCACCGTCAACTGCGGTGCCATTGCCGAGAGCCTGCTCGAGTCCGAGCTGTTCGGTCATGTGCGCGGCGCCTTCACCGGCGCCGCGGGCACCCGTCGCGGGTTGATTGAGAACGCCCATGGGCGGGACGCTGCTGGCTGACGAGGTGGGGGAGATGTCCCTGGACCATGCAGGTCAAGCTCCTCGACGGTGCCCTAGTCGAAGCGGCCCCGTGCCGGTGGGCGGCTCCGAAGGAAGTGCCGGTCCACGTGCGGTTCATCGCCGCGTCTCAACAAAGGACCTGGCCAAAGCCGGGCCGACGGCGAGTTCCGAGAGGACCTCAAGACCGTTTCAACGTGACCCTCGGCGTCCAAAGGCCCGTTAGAGAGCGGCGGGTGGACATCGCGCCGCTGGCAGAGCTCTTCCGTGCGCGCTTCTTGCAGCAGCTGGGCCGGCCGGTGCGAGCCTTCACACTCGCCGCCCTGTCGATGCTCGAGTCCTGTTCATGGCTGGGCAACGTCAGGCAGCTCGATAAACGCTATCGAGCGAGCCGTGACCCTGGCCACGGGAGAAGGCGCTCGACAGGGCCGAGTTCCCCGTATTCGACCCGCCGCCCTCGCAACGACGATTGAGCTGCCCGAGCAGGGCTTCGATTCGGAAGCCCACCTGAAGTCGTCTTGTAGGAGTCTCATCGTTGAGGCGCTCGTCCAGACGAGTGGCCGGCAAGTTGATGCAGCCCGACGCCCGGGCATCAGCTTTCGGTCCATGCGTTACTATGTCAAGAAGCACGGCATCACCGTGCCTGGACGAGGGCGCAGACGTTTATTGTCACCATGGAAGTGACACTTATTGTCATGCTCACCCATAGGGGATTGAGCGGATCAGCTAAGCCTCTTTTTTGCAGTCGCTTACGCGTCTCGCGATTTGGCCGAATCCCGGCACGACCCTTGCTTTTGAAGTAGGGTGACATTCACCGGATTTCCAGACAACTCACAGGAAGGAACCAGAAACATGAAATGCATGGGTTTCACCCTGATCGAGCTGCTGATCGTCGTTGCCATCATCGGCATCATCGCTGCGATCGCCATCCCCAACCTGCTGAACGCCATCAACCGTGGGCGTCAGAAGAGGACCATGGCCGACATGCGGTCGATCGCCACCGCGGTCGAGACCTACTCGGTGGACAACGGCTATGTGCCCAACACCGCAGCGTCCGGCACCGTGAACACCCTGCTGGAGGCCTACCTGCAGCCCACGTACATCCCGCCAGCCTGCCCGACCTGCACGGCTGGAAGACCAGCTTCCACTGGGAGCGGTCGACCACGGAGTACACCATCATCAGCTACGGTGCTGACCGCGACCAGCAGTCTTGTGGCGACAATGTTCACCCGACTCCAGTTCGACTGCGACATTTGCTACTCCAACGGCCAGTTCACGCAGTGGCCTGAGGGTACTCAACAGTAAGCAACCGTCTGAAAAATCCGACTCCCATGCGTCGGGGGAAGTGGCACAGTGAGCGCCCCCGGTTCATTTTTGGGGCCCCTTGAGTGGGTCTTGGCGTGGGACCCTGGAGAGGAGGCCACCCGCCGCATCTGCTATCATCGACTTATCGCGACTCGGCCTGCCCCCGCCCTCTGCCTCCGCCTCGCAATGCCCCCTGTCTGGCCATCTCGAGCCTGTTTCCGCCTGAGAACTACCCCTACACACCCTCCCCCCGTTCCGCTCGTGGTCGGCGTCGGAGTGGCGCTGACGCGCTGCATGCCCCCGCCCGTCCCTTATGGCCGCTCGTCGGACTGTGGCTATGGAGCGCCGCAGGGCTCGCCTGGACGCTGTCGACCACCGACACCCGCGGCGCCCTACAGTGGCCGGCCTCGCCATCTGCGCGCTGTCCCTTGCTCTCGAGGCCGGATCCCCTCGACGGGAGCTCTGGTGGGTGCTCGCCGGCCTTGCCGTCTGGCATGGTCTCCGGGCCATCTGGCAGCGACTCGGGCTTCGCAGGCCATGCTCGACAGCCTCTCTCCCATCAGCCCTGGGCCGAGTCCATCGCCTTGAGGCTGGCCGATGGCAGCGCACTCTCGAGCTTCGCCCTGCCGGCCCACCTGTCGGTCTTCCTGGCCGCGGCCATGGCCTTCGTGGCCATCACGTCGAAGAGCTTGACGGTGCGCCTGCGTTGGCTCGGCGGGGTGGCTCTTGCCGTGGGCCTCGTGGGGGGTGACGCTTCGACGCGCTCCTACGGCGGTCTCGCGGCCGTGATTGTGGCCCTTGTCCTCGTCGCTGGCTGGGCGGGCGTGAGGCTTCGGGGCCGGTGGCTGGTGGCGCTTGCCGTGGCGGCACTCCTCGCCGGCGTGGGGCTGGCCGCCGTCCGGGGCTTCGATGTTCTCTATTCGGCGGCGGGAGGGAACCCCGTGGGCCAATCCGGCTGCGGCATTGGACACGGGCCATCGAGCTGTCGGCCGCGAGTCCCGTGGGTGGCTCTGCTCTGCACCTTCGGGGCTGGCCCACACCCGGGTCATCCAGCCAGGGACACCCCCACGAAGCATGCCCACCAAAGCTACCTGAGATCCGGCCGAGACCGGCTTTCCTGGTCTTGGCGCTCCTCCTGAGCGGAGTGATTGGACTTCATCTGCGAGTCACTCGGCTCAGCCGGGATGAGCCGCCCGAGCCACGCCTGTTCCGCCCTGCCACGCTCGTGGCCGCCGACACGCTGCTGCTGCACGCCGCGGTCGGGTATCCCCCGACTTCGCCACGCCGAGCCTGCTGCTCATCACGGCCGCGCTTCTGGGGTGGAGCGCTGCCGGTCCTGCGAGCGCCGGGCGGGGCAGAGCGGAGGCCTCTGGCCGTGGCCTTGTCATGGACTCTCGGGCTGGCTCGGTCGCGGCGAGCGCGGTTGGCGTCGAGAGCCCGGCCTTGCCCTGGAGCCGGCCCTCCAGGCGAGCCCCGCGACGCCCTCGAGGAGGTGAAGCGTGGTCTACGTTGGCACCCTTGGCCACGCCGAGCTGCGGCGATGCTCGCGGAGCTGCTGGCCACCACTCCGGCCGACTCGGGGGCCGCGCTCGAGGCTCTGCGGCTCGGGCACAGGAGCTCGAGCCGGAAGCGGCCTGGCTTCGGGCCCGAGCCGCACCGTTGAGGCTGAGCAAGGCAAGAGCCCTTCCAGGGTCTCTTTGCATTGAGCGATGCGGCCTGGCTTTATCCGGCCGGCGACTACCGCCTGCAGGCCTGGCCCCCAACCGAGCGCCTGTACGAGCTGCTCGGCTGGAGACCCCCAATGAGTAAGGCATCGGAGAGCTCGAGCCTGACACCGCGTTGGCCCGGTCGGCTCCCGCCCTGTCGACCGTGCTCCTCGGCGCGGCGCTCCCGCCGTCGCCCGCCGGTGGCGGCGGTCGCTCACCCTGGACGGTCGCTCTGGTCTTCGCCCTGCTGGGCGCTGGCCTGCTTGCGGTGGGTCTGGGCGGTTCCACGGGCACTTGAGCAGCGCCAGACGCTCGTCCTGGTGCTTGGTGCCTTCGCCGGCTTCGCCCTCTTGACCACACCGGTGTGGTGCGCCACCAGGGGAGCCCTGGCCGACGTCGTCTCGGCCGCGGCCGTCTACGTCCTGGCCCGATTCGCCCTGAGGCGCGCAGGTTTTGACTCCCGTCTCCTCTATGGTGCGCTCATCGCAGCCATGGCGGCCCAATCGTTTGCGGCCGTCCTGGGCGCCTCGGCTTCCTGACCAGGGGCGGCTTCATGCCGAATCCGAACCACGGTGCGGGCTACGTGGCCATGGGCGCTGCGGCGGCCAACAAAGCACGCAGTCGCTCAGGCACCACATAGGAACATTGCCGTATTGCGGCCTGAAAGGCCGAGACCCTTTTCGCAATGTCGGAAAAGAGATAGGAGGCCTGAAGCTTACTGAAATTTTCGTTGATCTTGATCATCTGTTACAACCTGAGGAAATTGGCCATGCCCACGGCCGTGCTCATAAAACGCGCCATTATACAGGCAAATAGCGTTCACAGGAGCTGTCTGCAGGCAGTTAAACCCCTTTGATGTTGGGTATTAGGGCCTGCTAACACTATCCGCATAGTGTTAACAGGCCCTAGCTGAAAATCGCCTGATATTCAGCTTCACTGAATCCTACATGCAGCGCACTGCCGGTATCGAGTATCGGGCGTTTGATGATCGATGGGGTATCCAGCATGACTCGGATTGCACTGGCCTGGTCAATATTGGCCTTGGTATCGTCGTCCAGTTTACGCCACATCATGCCTCGCTTGTTGATGAGAATTTCCCAACCCAGTTGTTTCACCCAGCCGTTGAGCAGCGAGTCATCCAGGCCATCCTTTTTGTAGTTGTGGAACTGGTATTCGATTTGATGCTCATCGAGCCACTTGCGGGCCTTTTTCATGGTGTCGCAGTTGGGAATGCCGTAGATTTTTATCATCACATGCTGTCTGTTTGTCTAATCCAGGAGCTAGTATAAAGTAACGACTTGAATCCAATCAAAGTTATGGAGGTGCTGTTGATGAGTCAACAAGAAGGCCCTGGTTTCTCCTGTCCGCTTCCACAACCTCCTGATATGTCGCACATTACCCAGGTGGACTTAGCTCCGGACCCACCGCTGAAAGATTACCTGGAGGCCATGAAATTGGCCAACAGGGAGGCCGAAGCACGACTGGGGGAGCCGATGCTGCTCTCCTGGTACGATCGGGATCGGGATTTTGAATCACCTCAACATGCCAGTGAATGCCATCAGCAGAGTGCAGTACCGGGGTACGTAGACTATGGTATTTATCATGGAGCAACGCTGAAACTGGATTACGAGCAGGGGCGTTTTGTGTTTTTTTATCTCAAGGTGGACCTATGAAAAAAGGCGAAGCCGACTGAGAAGATCTGTTTCGAGATTACCGAGACTGTGGCAATCGCTAATCTGGCAATTGCTACAACCTTTATTGGCGAACTCAAAAGCTTGGGTTGCCAATTTGCCCTGGATGATTTCGGGCGTGGGCTCTCATCATTCGCCTACCTGAAAAATCTAGCTGTGGACTACTGACAGGCCATGTGATGGGAAAGCAGACTATTGCCGAGTATGTGGATGATTCGGCGGTTCTGCTCAAACTGCGTGAGCTTGGGGTCGACTTTGCCCAGGGATATGGTTTGTGCCTTTGCATGAGCTGCCTGGCTCCGAGCCGCCTGTGTGAGTTAGGGCATATTACCCTTGTGGTGATTGATTTTTAGCGGTAGATATATGAGTTCAATCAACCCGACTAGAATGAAATCGACACTCGATTGCGGCCGCTGTTTTTGGATTGATAGAGTGCAGTATCTGCGCGCTGGAGAAAATCATCGGTGACTTCGCCCTGTTTATAGGCCGTAACACCAATGGACACCGTGATGCCGTCAATGGGCTGGCTGGTATCTACCCGCTTCAGTCGGCTTCTTTCGATGTTTTTTCTGATCGATTCAGCGAGAATGCGGGCATTATCCAGCTGGGTGTTCGGCAGAAGTATCGCAAATTCTTCACCACCGATGCGTGCGACTCTATCCATACCTTTAATGTTATTGGAGAGTTGCCGGGCAATGAAACGTATGACTTTGTCGCCGACAAGATGGCCATAAGTATCATTGACCCTTTTAAACTTATCGATATCGATCATCAGAAGACCCAGTGATTCCCTCGATTGAATCGCATCGTCGACTGCCACCATCATCTCCTGGTCAAAGGCGCGACGGTTGAGAAGACCGGTCAGTGCATCGGTGGTGGCCTGCTCCCGGCTGCGTTCCAGTTCCTCACGCAGGCTCTCAACCTCCTGTTTGGTCTCGCTAAGCATTATTTGCAGTTGGTGACTGCTCTGGGCAATGCTCTTGGTTTCAGAGACCACTTCAGCTATTACATTACGCATCTCATGCAGATCTTCGCTCTGTGTCAGTTTTTTGGTGGCATTGCCTAAAACCTTGCTTGATTCAGAAGCCTGGGCTGATGAATGGTCGATGCCGGATATGGTTTCCGTCATGACCATATATAAATCCTTGCTTTGCTTTTCCACCGCTCGTCTGTCCACATCCCAGATATAACGTCTGTAGAGTTCAGTTGCTGCTTCCTTGCTCAGGCCCGTATTCTCACTCAGCACTTTATCGAGGATGTTGGAGAGTTCCAGGTTGGCCCCCGAAACATGCTCATAACAAAGCGTGAAGTTGATGGGATTGGGCGGCAGCTGGAACTTGGCGAGCATTGGCAGCACCAGGCGTAAATACTCGTTGGACTTCGCTGATGACTCAGGATAGTTCAATGCGGGAGAAGTTGATTTTTCGTTTTCCATGGGTATTTAGAAAATATTGGTTTGCACTGATTGGCTCTTTTATAAATCAAGATTTACACATCACAAAAATATCAATTCAGGAGCTGTGAACGTGCAAGGTCTAATATTTAGAGGCTCTTCGAATAGTTAGTGCTGATGACTTAATACATCCAATTTAAAACATATTCGGTCTATCGATGAATTTCTTTAGTCGCAGCTTGCCAGGTTTTACCCCCAGGTCGTACTTTTTGGAGTACAAAGACAAAAGTTCGCACTTTGCCGGTGAATCCAGTGCTCCTGTCTTGTAAATCTCGAGATAATGACAACAAGGGGTGCTTCAGCACCCCCTGTAGGATTATTCTCAGGCAAGCAATCGATTAACGATTGAGTCTGTTGTCTATCAGATTGTTGACAACAGAAGGGTCGGCAAGCGTCGAGGTGTCTCCAAGAGAGTCGAGTTCATCTGCGGCAATTTTACGCAGGATGCGGCGCATGATTTTGCCTGAGCGGGTTTTGGGAAGTCCGGGAGCCCACTGCAGCAGATTGACCTTGGCGATGGGGCCAATTTCCTTGCGTACCAGGTTTACCAGTTCCTTACTCAAATCATCGTTACCTTCTTCTCCAGCCATTAATGTGACATAGGCATAGATACCCTGGCCGGTAATTTTGTGGGGATAACCCACCACAGCGGCTTCCGCCACCTTTTCATGCAGTACCAGGGCCGATTCAATTTCAGCAGTACCCAGGCGATGACCTGAGACATTGAGCACATCATCGACTCGGCCGGTAATCCAGTAGTAACCATCCTCATCCCGACGTGCCCCGTCACCCGTGAAATAGTAACCGGGATACATCTGAAAATAGGTCTCGAAGAAACGCCTATGGTCCCCATACAATGTGCGCATCATGGATGGCCAGGGGTGTTTGATGGCGAGGTTGCCACTTGCAGGATTGCCATCGATCTCAATACCCTGATCATCCAGCAGTACCGGTTGCACCCCGAAAAATGGCACGGTGGCTGATCCCGGTTTCAGTGGAGTGGCTCCAGGCAGGGGCGTCAGCATGTGAGCGCCTGTCTCGGTCTGCCACCAGGTGTCGACAATGGGGCAACGACTGTTGCCAACCACACGGTTGTACCACTCCCAAGCTTCGGGATTGATCGGCTCACCGACGGTACCCAGCAGACGCAGGCTGGATCGATTCGTCTTCTTCACCGGTTCCTCCCCGGCTGCCATCAAGGCGCGGATTGCCGTGGGGGCGGTATAGAAGCTGGCCACGTTGTGTTTGTCACAGATCTGCCAGAATCGTGATACGTCCGGGTAGGTGGGTATACCCTCGAACATCAGGCTGATCGCCCCATTGGTTAGTGGACCATAAACGATGTAGCTGTGACCGGTGACCCAGCCGATGTCGGCGGTGCACCAGTAGACTTCCCCGTCCTTGTAATCGAATACGGTTTTGTGGGTCATGGCTGCCTGCAGCAGGTAGCCACCGGTGGTATGCAGCACACCTTTGGGTTTGCCTGTCGATCCGGAGGTATAAAGGATAAACAGGGGGTCTTCTGCGTCCATTTGCTCGGGTTCGCAGACTGGATCCGCTGAGGCCAGGGCTTCGTGATACCAGATATCACGGCCTTCCGTCCAATCCACAGGATCACCGCCATGTTGAACCACGATGCAGGTGTGAACGTCCGGGCAGTGGGCCAGTCCCTTGTCTGCATTGGCTTTCAGCGGCAGGTTTCTGCCACCTCGGATTGACTGGTCGGATGTGATGACACACTGACAGTTGGAATCGAGAATTCGGTCTTTGAGCGCATCGGGAGAAAAGGCGCTGAAAACGATGGAGTGAACCGCGCCGATACGAGTGCAGGCCAGCATGGCTACAACGGCTTGGGGGATCATGGGCATATAGATGGAAACCCTGTCACCTTTTTTGATACCACGGTCTTTCAGCACATTCGCGAATTTATTCACATCTGTGTGCAGTTCGCGATAGGTGATTTTCTTGTCCTTGTTAGGATCGTCGCCTTCCCAGATGATAGCGGTCTGATCACCCCGGGTCTCCAAATGGCGATCGAGGCAATTATACGAGACATTCAGCTTTCCGCCTTTGAACCACTCGATGTGCAGATCATTCTCGCCGAAACTCCAGTCCAGCACCTTGTCCCAGGGTTTGAACCAGGAAAGATACTCATTGGCCTGTTCAGCCCAAAATCCTTCAGGGTCATCAACGGAACGCTGATACATTTCCTGATACTGATCACTGGTTATGTTGGCCTGAGCTGCGAAGTCGGCGGGTACCGCATATACCTTTTCAGTCATGGATCTTGGTCTCCTAAGTCGGGTCTGTAGTATAAAAATGGATAGGTTGAGTCCAGTGTTATCCGCAACTCCGGCGGATAGGCCGAACTATCCTGGTCATCTATATCTGCTGAAGCTTCTTTTTTCTTGGATCAGCCTGCTTGAGTCCCTGCTATGCAGATTATGTATGCTGGACGAACAGATAGATTGTTACGTCCTGAAGGAAAATTCAAGTTTAGCAAATCTGTCGCAGAGTTCAGCATGCTCGTTTCTTACTGTGCCAAATGCGCGCTGGCAAGCCAAAACAGCGAGGGTTCCTCGTCGCCCACCAGCTCTCTTTTCATGATAACCATGCCATATGGGGTGCGCCACTGGATGATCTCTTGCGGATCAGGGGCGCCTACTGTCGTGCGGGCCTCGAGGTCGGGCAGTCCCAGTTGCTGCCTTAGCTGGATCTGAAATTGCGCATGATTACTCTGCCGATAGTTGAGTTTCACTGCGGAAAGCTGTGTTTCCCGGAAAAAGAAGCTGATATACCTCGACGGAATACCATTGAACACACCAATACGGCTGGCGCAGATCTGGTCTCCATAGGGTGTTTCTCGTAGCTGGCATTGCCAACTGAGATCCGGATAGACCTGTTTCAGATTATCTTCAGTAAAGCGACTGTCCAATACCTCCAGGTCCATTTGGATTTCATTTTCTCCGAACAGCCAGAGTACCACGGTATCGGTACGACGCTGTCCATCATCGGTGAACATCAGCCAGGTGATCGGACCGAAAACCACGGCCAGTATCAGTAGCTTTTTATAGAGAATGGGTAATTTTAAGTTCATGATCTGTGTGAATAACGTTGCTCTGGCTCTGTCGTGCCAAGGTAATCAATTGGTCAGAAAGCGGTCAAGGCGACAATTTGCCTGCCGTGGATACATCTCCGCTGCCATGGCCAGGAATAGTTCTGCGGTTGCCAGTGCATCGCTCAAGGCATTATGGGCCTTGTACTGGGGCAGGTTGTATTGCGGGCGGAGATTGAACAACCGCAGGTTACCGGTTTGTATCGTGTGGTTGCGGATCTCGAAAAGTCTTCGTGCGAGCACCAATGTATCAATGGTTCGAATCACAAAAGGCACGCCATAGAGTTCCCGACAAGCTGCATCGAGGAAATTCTGCTCTATTCTGGCATAGTGCACCAGCATCACTTTTCCCTTCAATTCTGCGAGTAAATTGGGTAGAACCTCTTCAAGTGGTTGTCCTGAGGCCGATACATCGTCGGTAATCTGGTGAATAACCGCTGATTCTTCAGGTATCTCCTCGGCCACAGAGATCACGCCATAACGGGATGTATCAAGTAAAATGGACATCCTCCTCAGATGCACCAGTCCAAAACTGAGTATGCTGTCCCGCTTGGGATCAAGACCAGTGGTTTCAAGATCCAACGCGACAATGTCGAGCTCTTTACAGGTGCTTCGCTTGGTCGGAAGAGGTACAGAAAGGTAGTCTCGCATGGGGCCATCCGGAGCCCTTGAAAGATAGCGCTTGCGCTGTACCTCCTTGCCAAAGAATCGATCAAACATGACTCAGCGAAAGCGCCCGCTCTGATAACGGTTTTCCAGGGTGTTCTGCATATCCTGGATGACTCTGAAGGCGTCTTTCAAATGCCTGCGCTCCAATTCGGACAGATCCTGAGGCGGGAGATAATTGTCAGCTTTGATTCCGAGGCGGATCTGCTCCGCCTGATGGCGAATGCGCAGGCTGGCAATAAATTCCAGGGCATCTTCCAGGTTGGCTCCCATCTCTGTACTCAATGCATTGGTGGTTGCAGCCGCCCGCAGGCGTTCAGTGGTATTGGTTTGCGGCAGCCCCTTTGACAGGGCCAATACACGAGCGATATCGGTGATGGGTACGATACCCAGATGCTTGATGTCAAAGGTGTCATTATGTTCGCCGCCATGGATCAAAACGAAAGTGCGAAAAAACCCCAGCGGCGGACGGAACTGCAGGGCATTGGCCGCCATATAGGCAGTAAAGATCCCATTGTTTCTGGTTTTGTCCAGAAAATACCGCTGCAGTTCCTTGAACAGTGATTTTTCTCCATGAACCGGCCGTAGGTCGAAGAAAATGCTTGAGAGCATCAGGGACTTGGGTTCGGGGCTTTCGATCCAGTCTTCAAAATAGTGACGCCAGTATTTCAATGGCTGGCGCCAGGAGGGATTTGACGCCATGGCCTCGCCGGGGCAGTAGATGAACCCACAAGCATTCAGTCCATCGCAAACTCTATCCGCTAGTGTGGTGAAGTAAGCTTTATGCTCCCCGCGCATTTCGTCAGAGATCAGCAGCGCATTGTCCTGATCAGAATGACTGGATTGTTCCCGTCTGGCCTGTGATCCACCGCATAACCAGGTGTAGGGCACAGGAGGAGGGCCGAGTTCCTGCTCCGCCATTTCCAGTAGACGTATGGTGATCGAGTCAGTGATTGACGAGATGGATTCCCCGATGTGCAATGCGGTAACGCCGGAATTGGCCAGTTGTAATTGCAGTTCTGGCACACGCTTACTTGCATTGACCAGATCTTCCAGATCAGCACTCTTGCGGATATCCGTTGCAATAAAGGCAGAATTTGTGGTTTGTTGACGAGCCAGGTCGCTGGCGGTCAGCATGCCGATGACTTTGTCACCATCCATCACTGGCAGATGATGCACATGCAGTCGCGTCATAGTCATCAGGGCCTGCTGGAGCAGAGTGTCCTTTTCCACTGTCTGTAAATCGCTGGACATGATACTGCTTGCCGGTCCGGTGGATGAGACATCAGAGGCAATGCAGCGTCTACGCAGGTCACTGTCGGTAATCATGCCTACCAGTTCGTTATCCCTGGTCAGCATAATTGACGAGACGTTCCTTTCCGTCATGACCTGCGCCGCCTCCTTGATACTGCTATTGGCTGAAACCAGTACCGGAGCTTTGTTTAAGATGTTAGAAACCTCCTGAGTGAGGAGGGTCAGGTCGTTCGGATTCATGGTCTCCTGAATCTTATTGACCGCCTGCTTGAGGCGTTCACGCATCGATTCGCTGAAATGCAGGTTAAATTCGGGTTCTGCAGCCCTTAATTCCTGCAACACCTGACAGGGAAGTAGATAAATTAGCGTATCTTCGATCGCCACGCCACGGGTGGCCTGCCCAAGATCGACCAACTGACAAGATGTGGTATAGATATCCCCTTCATCAAGTTTTTCGATCAGGCGGTTGTCATCATCCAGCAGATCAACGGCACCACTACGTATGATATACAGGTAGTTGTTAGCCGTATCACTGGGATTGGGTGGAAAGGCGCTGTCGCGACGCAGGTAACGGATCTCCAGCGATTTTGGCAGCAAATTAAGACGTTCTTCCGGGAGACAATCAAAGGGCGGGCGTAGCGCAAGAAAGTCTCGAATTTCAACCAGTTCGATTTCCATGGCTCAATGATAACTGATCGTAAGTGATAGACGGCGAGAATAGATGGTTTTATTTGACCGGTTAGTTCGGAGATAAAGAATCATTCTTGTGTTATATAGAAAAAGCCCCGCTTTCGCGGGGCCAAATACTACAGCTTTGCCAACCGCAGGTTTTTTTAATGATCCGTGGCCGCAGCTGCACCCTTGGGAACACGGATGTCTTCCACCAGATGCTGGATATGCTCTGGAGGCGGTGCGGTCAATTTGGAGATGGTGATGGCCACTGCAAAGTTGACCACTGCGCCAACGGCGCCAAAGGCATTGGGTGAGATACCCAGGAACCAGTTGGGATCCATGTCACCCATAAATGCAGTACCAGGGATGAACATGATGCCTTTATGCTGGAACACGTAGAGCATCGTTACACCAATACCGGAAATCATGCCCCAGATGGCGCCGGATCTGTTCACCCGCTTGTTGAAGATGCCCATCATCAGTGCTGGAAAAATGGAACTTGCGGCCAGACCGAAAGCGATAGCCACCGTACCGGCGGCGAAATCCGGTGGATGCAGGCCGAAGTACCCCGCCAGGGCGATCGCACCAGCCATCGCAATGCGGCCCGCCATCAGCTCGTTCTTTTCCGAGATATTCTTGACAAACACGCCTTTCAACAGGTCATGGGAGATAGACGATGAGATGGCCAGTAACAGGCCGGCTGCAGTGGAAAGTGCTGCGGCCAGACCACCAGCTACCACCAGAGCGACGACCCAGTCGGGCAGGTTGGCGATTTCCGGGTTGGCCAGCACCATGATGTCCCGGTCAACCTTGGTCATCTCATTCCCTTTCCAACCCCATTCAGCCGCTTTTTTGTTGAAATCTGCGTTCTTGTCGTTGTAATACTGGATACGTCCGTCACCATTCTTATCTTCAAACTGCAACAGACCGGTCTTTTCCCAGTTCTTGAACCATTGCGGACGGTCGGCATATGCCAGATTGCCTTCAGTCACACCGACTTCACCCACCTGGATGGTATTCATGAGATTAAGTCGCGCCATTGAACCTACTGCGGGTGCGGTTGTGTAGAGTATTGAGATGAAGACCAGCGCCCATCCCGCTGAGGAGCGGGCATCCTTGACCTTGGGGACGGTGAAAAAGCGGATGATGACATGGGGCAGGCCGGCGGTGCCGATCATCAGTGACAGAGTGTAGACAAACATGTTCAGTTTGCTGCCCATGACCTGTGTTGTGTATTCATTAAAACCCAGATCACTTATCACTTGGTCCAGCTTGTCCAGCATATAGGTGCCGGAGCCATCGGCCATCTCGCTGCCCAGACCCAATTGTGGAATTGGATTACCCGTAATGTTCATGGAGATGAACATGGCCGGTACACTATAGGCGAAGATCAGCACACAGTATTGGGCGATCTGGGTGTAGGTGATGCCCTTCATGCCGCCCATTACGGCATAAATGAAGACTATGCCCATGCCGATGTAAAGGCCGGTGTCATAGTCGGTTTCGAGGAAGCGGGAGAAGGCCACACCGATACCCTTCATCTGACCAATAACATAGGTGATGGAGGCCAGGATCAGGCAGATCACCGCGACGATACGGGCGGTCTGTGAATAGTAGCGGTCACCAATGAACTCGGGAACGGTGAACTTGCCGAACTTGCGCAGATAGGGCGCTAAGAGCAGAGCAAGCAGTACATAGCCACCGGTCCAGCCCATCAGGAACACAGAAGCGCCATAGCCGTTGAAGGCGATGAGTCCGGCCATGGAGATAAAGGATGCAGCGGACATCCAGTCGGCGGCTGTGGCCATGCCGTTGGCTACCGGGTGTATCCCTCGTCCAGCCGCATAGAACTCCCCAGTTGTCCCTGCCCGGGCCCAAAAAGCGATACCGATGTAGAGGGCAAAAGTGATGCCCACCACGACATAAGTTAGAGTTTGCAGATCCATATTCAGTTCACCTTTAGTCTTCGTGTACGTCGTGCTCGACGTCTAGGGCGTTCATACGTTTCACGTAGACATAGATCAGTACAAGAAACGTATAGATGGAGCCCTGTTGGGCGAACCAGAAACCGAGTCCCACACCACCGATTTTGATGGCGTTCATAGGCTCGACCAGGATGATGCCGAATAGGTAAGAAACCACGAACCAGATAGTCAGTAGGATACTGACCAATCTTACGTTGGCCTTCCAGTATTGTTCAGCTTTGCTCATTGGATGATCACTCCGCTGTTATATATTGTTCAAAGAACCGCTCGAGCTGCCTTGAAAGGTCTGTGACGAGACGAATTCCAGAATTTTCTTGTATCGGGAACACCCTTGTTACGGGTTGTGTGATTCTTTACAAAATCCGCTAAAAAGTCAAATAAAACAGATAGTTATTGATGCTTCATGAATTGGATATTGCGACAATAATGTTTCGTTAGGTAACGGAAGTGAGTTATGAGTGTTACCTATTGATACTCCGTTGTTTCATATTGTACGAAGCGGCATTGTTTTGCATGGCGCTGCCCTTGGCTCCAACTTCTCCCCAAGATAGCTAAGATTTAGATCCAAATCCTTGATATTGACGTATGCCTAACAACGGATGCTGATTCCATTACGCCGGATATGCATGGCAGAGGAGATACTATTTATATGAGTAAATTAATCGGGAGCATGATATGTGGCATCATTCTATTGAATGCCCAAGCTGGGGTTCATGGGCGTGAAATCAATGGGTTTGATCTGCAGGGAGGATTGATTCCCGTTGATGAGATTCATCATGGGGGGCCAGAGCGGGATGGGATACCCGCCCTCTCGCAGCCAGAATTCGTCACTGCTGCAGAAGCAGACTGGCTGGCTGCGGATGCACGAGTATTGGCCCTTGATCAGAATGGAGTGGCCAAGGCCTATCCGGTGTCGATTCTAAACTGGCATGAGATCGTAAACGATCAGATCGATGGTCAGGCACTGATTGTAACTTATTGCCCGCTATGCGGCAGTGGGATGGCGTTTTCCGCTCGTGTGGAAGGACGTCCGCTGAATTTTGGTGTGTCCGGGTTGCTCTACAATAGTGATGTATTGCTGTATGACCGGGAAACAGAATCACTCTGGTCGCAGTTGATGAAAAGGGCGGTGACCGGTCCTCTGAAGGGCCAGGTTTTGGAGATGCTTCCTCTTGAGCATACAACCTGGCAACGCTGGAGAAGCCTGCACCCAAACACCCTGATACTGTCCAAGGACACGGGTTATTTCAGAAATTACCAGACCGACCCCTATACAGGCTACCAGGACAGCACAGGTACTTACTTTCCTGTCACACAGCTGGATCCTCGCTATCATCCGAAGCAGCAGACGCTGGGCCTGGAGGTTCAGGGGCATTTCAAGGCCTATCCTTTTCTGGAACTGGATCGAGCTGGCGGTGAAGTGAGCGACGCTCTTGCGGGGCAGAATTACCGGATATTTTATGATCGAGGGAGTCGTAGTGCCTGGGTGCAGGACCCTGGCGGCCAAAAAATCCCTAGCGTTACTGTCTATTGGTTCGCCTGGATGGCCTTTCATCCAGAATCTGCGGTCTACGTCAGTCCCGATCCTGGAACTGAGTCAAGATAACGGCTGCTGGGCTACTTTAGTGTGTCTGATCAGATGGGCCTAGAGTTCCAGGTAATGTTTGGCCACTGCATCCGCTTGACCAATGGTGTATCCATTGTCCCTGTCACTCAAACCCTGGGCAAACTTGAAGCCGGATCTGTATTCAGCATGGACCCGATACAGGGGTTCACCAGTCACTACTGGATCACCCAGTTTTTTCAGCAAGTCCACGCCTGCGCCTTTATCGATGGGCGCCCCAGCCAAACTGGCCAATCTGGCTACCAGGTGGTTGTTGATGCTGGTGACAACCCCGGGTTTCTTCGCACAGACTTCATACTGCAGTTTTCCAGGTGCTTCAGGATCTAAATTAACGCCCTGGGCCTCGATGATTGATTGCATCTTTTGCAGGGCGCGACCCGAGTCGAGGATGTCCCGTGCAATGGAATAACCGTAGCCGCCGCGTACATCGGGATCGAATTCAAGAAGACGTCCAGCGAGGCGCAATGATTTCTGCCGCAGGTCGGAGGGCGCTGCCGGATTATTATGCAATACCTGCATCACATCACGGGCTTCCAGCACCGGACCTATGCCTTTTCCGACCGGCTCTGAACCATCCGTTATGATGACTTCCAAGTGTATGCCCAGCCTGTCCCCCGTGTACTCGAAGAGTTTGCGCAGTTGCTGGGCTTCGCGCATATGCCTGACCTTTGCGGTAGGACCCACGGGTATATCGATCAGCAGATGTGTTGAGCCTGCAGCCAGCTTCTTCGAGAGTATGGATGCTACCATCTGTCCTTGTGAATCTATGCCCAGGGGGCGTTCGACAGAAATCAGAATATCGTCGGCCGGGGCCAGGTGGGCAGTTCCACCCCAGGCCAGACAGGCATGGTGTTTCCGCACGATATCATGAAGCTCGGCGGGCGTTAGTTCTACTTTGGCAAGAACCTCCATGGTATCGGCGGTGCCTGCCGGAGAAGTAATAGCGCGACTTGATGTCTTCGGCATCAACATGCCGTGTGCGGCGACGATTGGCGTAACCAGCATGCTGGTGCGATTGCCGGGTATCCCGCCAATACAGTGTTTATCGACCACTAGAGCATCTTTCCAGTCGAGCCGGTCGCCGGAATCAGTCATGGCGCGGGTGAGATGGAGCACTTCCTCACGGTCAAGGTTGTTCTGGCCGGTTGCAACCAGAAAGGCGGACATCTCCATGCGTGAGTAGCGATGGGCTGTGATATCGGCGGTAATATGCTGAAAATCCTCAGGTGAAAGACGTTCACCACTGATTTTTCGGCGCACTGCTTCCATTGAGGAGGGTTTTTCGGCTTGAGCAACCCTTACTGGGTTACCCTCATCCATTTTTAGCTGCTCAAAAGCCTGCTCCGACAGGCCCAGTTCATCCTTTTTTACTATATTCTCGTCATCGACTACGTTGAGTACGGCGTATATCTGATGGTTGTTGGCAGTGATTACTACTTTTGTCAGGGCCTGGAATCCCTCTGCACGGTAGAGTCTGCAGTCCCGATGCATGTAGGCGACATTTTCGCGATAAGTATCGATGGCTACACGGTTCAGTTGTAGGGTGTCAGATGTTTTAGTAAATTGTTCGGTCATGTGATGAAGTTACCAGAGCCTGTGATAGGCTCCAAGTGTTACTTCCATCGTATGAAATAGGAGACGGGGCGTCAGGTATGCGCTGCCACAATTGAGGGTAGGCTGGATCAAGCCTCAATTAGTTTAGGAATATTTAGCATCTGGAGGTCAATGATGCCGACTTATGATTATTTTTGTGACACCAACGGTCAAAAAGTGGAAGTTAGACACGGCATGAGTGAGGGCTTGAATTGCTGGGGTGAGCTCTGTGAAAAGGCTGGCCTGGAAATAGGTGACACCCCAGTCGAGACGCCGGTGCGTCGCTTGATCAGCGGCGGTGCATTCATCAGCAGTGCAAGTCTCACAAATCCCGAACCTGCCTGCTCATCCGGTGCTTGTTGCCCCTCTGGAAGATGTGGTCTGACAGAATAGCCATCCAGCTCACAAGCAGGTCTATCTAATCAGGCTGGATCTATCCAGATGAGTAGCTATGACATCTCCTGGTAGAGATAAAATGCCTCGATACCCATCCTCCATGAATCGGAGGATGGGTATGTATATCATTCCTTAACCTCATTTCTCAGTAAGCGTGGTTTAACAACAATGCATATTCTCATAATTGTTGTTCTGTTGCTGCTGCTGATCCTTGGGCCACAGCTCTGGGTAACCAGGGTGATGGCTAAATATAATCGCTCTCCTGAGGATAATTTTCCCGGTAACGGTGGGGAGTTGGCCAGACATTTGCTCGATCGGTTTAATCTGGAAGGAGTCAAGGTAGAAATCACCGAAAGCGGCGATCACTATGACCCTAAGGCCCGAGCAGTTCGCCTGACCGCTGACAAACATGCTGGCCGAAGCCTTACCGCAATAACAACAGCCGCACATGAAGTCGGGCATGCCATACAACATGCCAGTGATGATCCACTGCTACGCTGGCGTACCCGTCTGGTGCAACTTGCCGCTGTGTCACAGAGGGTCGGGTCTTTTTTGCTGTTCATTGCGCCCGTGTTGACACTCGCAAGTCGTGCTCCAGCTGCCGGGTTGGTTTCACTACTGGCTGCCTTTCTGGTGATGGGCATAAATGTCCTAGTGCAACTAGTCACTTTACCTGTGGAATTAGATGCCAGTTTTAAAAAAGCCCTGCCGCTACTAAAATCAGGTTACCTCACACCTGAGCAATACAAAGGCGCTGAGAAAATCCTGCGAGCCGCCGCGTTTACCTATCTGTCAGGCTCACTTGCCGGATTACTCAATTTTTGGCGCTGGTTACAGATACTGAAGCGTTGATTTTTTCGGCTCGATGCCGTTGTTGTGGAATAAGTCAGGTAATGGTTAAGCAATTCAATGCATAATTCAAGATAGACAAGATCATATTTTGAGCATGATAATTAATATGAAATAAAGGCTGTGTCCATGGAATCACAACAATCCGCTACGAATAAATCTCATCTTTCAATTGTGTTGATTTTGATTTTTCTATGGCCGGTGACTGCAAATGCCACAGAGATGATTTCATCACCAGTGCCAGAAGCTGAAGTCTCCCGCGCACAATTCACCCGGGGAGTCTTGAACAGAGAGCCAATTGATAATGTGCTTAAGCTCGATAATTCCATCACCAGCCTCTACTATTTTACCGAACTGAGACAGCTGCAAGGCAGAAAAGTCACTCATCGCTGGGAGCATAATGGCCAGGTGATCAGTGAAGTTTCATTTATGGTGGAAGGACCGCGTTGGCGTGTTTTTTCTAAGAAGACGCTTAATCCGTCAATGCTGGGGAAATGGACTGTTTTTGTGATCGATCAATCAGGCTGGCCGCTGCATGCCAATATATTTGAATACACAAGTGATGAATAGATTGTTGATGCATTTGAATATTCCACAACAGTCAGTAGGCGGCTTTTGTCTCAGATATTCCGCATTATCTATCATTCGATAAGAGCAAAAATTCATCTTCCGCCATTTGCCGAATATTCAATTCGGCCTGTAGTTTTGCCTCTTCCTGTTGTGGCGACTCGAGAGAGTTACTTTCTCTGCTTGAGTTACCAGTGCTTTGTCCGCCGCGAAGAATAAGGTTGCTCGTTTCAATCTCTTCACTTTGGTTATAAACAGTGTCATTCGTTGAGATGTCTGGGGCAGTCGCCTTCGCAGTCAAGTTCAATTGACCGTTGTCTGTTTGTGTATTGGTTATTTTTGGTGAGTAACCATCCCATATTTTAATACTGACTAATCCAAGCAGGATACATATCGTTGATATGAGTATTTTGAATGGCCATGATCGTCTTCGTTTGCCGGGGTCTTTTGTGCGTGTCGTGATTCTCTTTGGCTCTGTGGGTTTTTTGAGTGTGGCGCCTTGTGGCGTTGATGGAACCGGAGGCTGATTGGAAACTGTATTTATTGCACTTTCTGCTGTTTTAACGACAGGCGTAATTGTTGGTGCTGCTGTTAGAACAATTGACTGTGCCTCTAGCCCTGAATGAGCTATTTTTTCTTCTAAATCAGCTAATTTTTTCTCTGCGATTGACCGCATCATGTGTTCATCTGCCAGCTCAATTTCAAAAAATTCTTTTTGTTGTTTTAATTCTTGTTTTAAATTGGAGAGTTCAACTTCCGCTGCTTGAAATGCCTGCTGTGTTATCTCGATTTTCTGATTTGCTTGGGCAAGCTGATCGTGTATTTGCTCGCTTTCTTCTAATAAATGCTCTTCGATGATGGAACGATCTGTATCGGTCTCCAGAAGTTGGTTCTGGTTGGATTCAGCAGTTTCCGCACGTACACGCATCGCCTCAAAATCGGATCTTAGCTGCTGCAATATGAGCCGTGTTTGCTGTTGCATGGCATCAGTTTCATATAGCTGTTTTTTTAGTATTTCTGAATCTTCTTGTTGTTTCTGTAACTTAAATATTTCCTCTTTTAAGAGTCGATTCTCATGTTCCGCTATCAATAGTGCATCATTCAGATTGCTGATATCTGCATCATACGATGTGCCGTTTTCTACATGTCCAGTACTCTCCTTGATATTCTGCACCTCCTGTTCAGCCAGTTTGCGCATGGAAATATCGGTCTGTTTGATTATTTCCCGATCTTGAGGGTCAGTTTCAGGGCTGTTGAAAAGCAGGGTGCTGACAGGCGTTACTGACGCATTACCCTTGTCTACGACCCTGTTTCCTCCCGCATTGATTGCCGCCTGCAATCGTTGATCTGCGATATTCAAGAGGCTGCCAAATGTGATTCCCGGTTTAATTTCCGGCGCAGATATGCCTATGCTCGCAGTAACGGTAGTATCCGATTCCCCCAAATAAAACTTTTTGGCATGAAGGTCAGAGAGAATTCTGCGACCCAAGTACTTCGTTCCGACTGAATTTGACGCAGGCAGTAAAATAGCGAACGTTCCCTTGCCAAAATAGGCTGTCAGGTCCTCTATACGCGTTTGAGATCGAATGATCTCTGCTGTTGTTATTAGTATGTGCTCAATTGCAGGATCACTGTAATGTTTTGTTATGATTTCGAAATGGTCAAGTTTTAGTAACAGTAAAGCCAGTTCATTTTTATTCCTTATCGCAAATGAGAGTTCTTTCCGCGCGCTTTGTGAAAAAACGACTTTATTGGAGATTCCGTCGAGATTCTCTTCATCCTCTGATGGAGACTTTTGTGTAGAGCTTGAATTCTGTGCAGTGTAACTTCTGGCTAATTCAGAAATGTTTGTAGAATCAAATGGCTTGGTTACCAGGTCATTTGCACCTTCTTCGAGCAATTGCGAACGAGTTTCCTGTTTTTCTTCCTTGCCGGTTATTACGATGAAGGGTGTATTGCAGATTTTTTCGTCGTTGCAGAGACGTAGTTTTCGGAGTAATTCAATACCATTCATTTTTGGCATGGATAAGTCGGAAAATACCAACCTTATTAGCGGCTGATCAAGTAATATCTCCCAGGCCTTCTCGCCAGAATCGGCCTCGATGACTTCATAATTTTCCTGAAGAATATTTTTAAGTGAAACGCGCACCACCCTGGAATCGTCTACGATAAGAATCGACGGCTTATTATTGTGTTGATTTCTGACAGAATTCACAACTTGGTCTAGGCTCACGATTGTCTACCGAAATGTCTATCTGAGTCATGGTTGATGAAGATTTCTAACACCAGATATATTCGGCAATTATTGATTATTCTTAAGATGCTCTTTCATGAGTCTTGAATATAAGTATTTTCTTACTCATTGAATTCTTATGCTTAATCTGTTTATTAATAAACAGCATCGGAGACATTTTGAGAACACCTTCAAGGAAAAATACCATTCAGATAGGTGCGGATTGTTGGATTCTTGAACTGATACCAGTACAGTGTAGAAATCGAGTCGACTGGTATTTCTTACTGCCTAAACTTTTATCCATACCTTGCCGACCTAAGCGTTACCATGCCTAAATCAGTCTTTCAGCTTTCAGACGGTGAAACTGTCACCGTGGAGACTCCCGAAGAACGTGCAAAGCGGGAGATGGAATCTTTTTCCGTAAAAGAGTTTGTCGGTGCGGTCCGGGAGGACCTTCGCACCAATAATATATACCTCCCAACTTTGCCTACACTTGCATTCGAAGCGCTTCTGGTGATCAATGATGCAGGCAGTTCAGCGGCGGATTTAGAAAAAGTTATTTCAAAGGATGCAGCACTAACCGCAAGGCTGATCCGCTATGCAAATAGTCCATTGTATCGTGGCACGCATACAGTAACGGCTATCAAGCTGGCTATTACCCGAATTGGATTTCAACGCGTAAAGAATGCTGTATATGCAGTCTCTATGAAGGAAGTGTTTCGTACGCCAATTAAAGCAATAGAACAGCGTATGGAAGAATTATGGACTCATTCCGTTAAAGTGGGTGCCCAGGCGGCGATACTGGCAAAAGATCACCCGAGACTCGATCCTGATGTAGCCCTGGTGGCAGGTTTAGTACATGACATCGGTAAAATTCCGTTACTCATAAAAGCCTGTGAATATGAAGAGTTGAGCGAAAATCCTGATTTTCTTGACCGCCTCTTGCTTAAACTCCATCCCCAGTTGGGCAGCAGCATTATCAAGCTCTGGAAGTTCGACGAGAAAGTTGTTGAGGTTGCCTTGGAGCACGAGAATCTATCCCGAGATACAGGGGATGCGCCAGTAGACTATGTAGATCTGGTTCAGGTGGCAAATATCTTGGCACATAAAGGCACAGATCACCCACTTGCACATCTGGATTATCAGTCTGTGAAGGCTTTTTCAAAAGTTTTCATCAATGCTGAACTAGAAAAAAACCAGGATATGGAGGAAGACACGAAAGCAGTTGAAGAGCTTGTGTTTTAACCCACCAACAAGTTATTCGATATGCAACTTCAAGGGTTCTAAGCCTTCATTCTTCAACATATCTACTAAGCGTATGAGGGGTAGGCCAATTAAAGAATTAGGGTCGTCGCCCTGCATTTTTCTGAACAACGTAATGCCAAGTCCTTCTGACTTGAACGATCCTGCACAGTTATAAGGTTTTTCTCGAAGCAGATAGTTGTTGATCTCTTCGCTATCCAAGTCACGGAAATACACAATGAAAGATTCGCAGCTGACCTGGGTATTTTCTGTAGCGCTGTTCAAGAGGCACAAACCAGTATAAAAGGTGACTTTTTTTCCTGACGCTAAGGTTAACTGTTGAACCGCTTTCTCATGAGAGCCCGGTTTGCCTAATATCATTCCACCGATTGTGGCAACCTGATCAGAACCGATTATCAGGGCGTTTGGATAACTTTCTGCAACAGCAATGGCTTTGAGTCGAGCCAGACGCTGAACCAAGGCCTCCGGTTGTTCTAAAGGTTCGGGAAGCTCGTCTATATCCGGCGCTGCTGTATCGAAACTAATGCCAAGTTTATGCAAAAGTTCACGCCTAAATGGGGATGTTGAACCTAATATAAGCTGTGTTTGACGGAATGAAGGGATTAATGGCATCAATAGACTCTTTATAGTAGTCAATCACTTTTTATTTGAAGGGTTATAATCTGTATTTATGAATAGCTCGCAAGCAGTTAGAAACATTAGACAGAATGGGATAGTTCGAGCGAGTAGCGTACTATGCTAACTGTTTTCAGGCTATTATTGTGCATGTTTGAATGATGAAATCATCAATCAAATGCCGACTCAGTTGGCTTAGCAACCGCTGGGTTTTATCTATCTCAAAGGCCTTATAAATGAGTTCAATTTCGATTCCCTCTTTGATTATCAGAATCTATATTTATTATAGATATTCTAAATAATTAACATTTATCACTTAAAAAACATGGAGTAATGTAAGTAAGTTAAAGCGTATACTGCTTGACATGATGCTACCTCTGACACGTACAAAGACCGTTAACATAGAGCTGGTATTCTGAATTATGCCAATTACAGATCTTTTACTATCTGGTTTGAACCTGATGCTCCTGGGTATGGGCATTGTATTTATGTTTCTGGTGCTTTTAGTTTTCAGTATGTTAGGGATGTCAAAATTCGCTATGGCCAGTATGGAACGAGGCTTGGAACAAACTGAAGCTGATACATCAACTCCACCTTTACATTTGCTCGGTGAGGTGAGAGGAGATGTAGTTGCGGTAATCGCTGCGGCAATCACTCGCTATCGTAATACGCATAGCTGAAATCGCTGTAAAATCCAATACAACATCCATCCGATGCAGGTCTGTTGAGGCCTGAACTGTGGTTATATATGAGTGAAATCAAACCTTTAGGTATTACAGATGTCGTACTTCGCGACGCCCACCAATCGCTGTTTGCAACCAGATTGCGCATTGAAGACATGCTGCCGATTGCAGATAAGCTGGATCAGATTGGCTTCTGGTCACTGGAGACCTGGGGAGGCGCAACATTTGATGCATGTATCCGCTTTCTAGGAGAAGACCCATGGGAGAGACTTCGTGAGTTGAAAGCAGCCATGCCTAATACTCCCCAGCAGATGTTGCTGAGGGGACAGAATATCCTTGGTTACAGGCATTATGCAGATGATGTGGTTGAGGCGTTTGTCGAACGCGCCGCGACCAATGGGGTGGATGTATTCCGCATCTTCGATGCTATGAATGACCTTCGAAACCTTGAAACCGCAGTCAAGGCAACGCTAAAAACCGGAAAACATGCGCAAGGGACCATGTCCTACACGGTAAGCCCCGTGCATGACTTGGATTATTGGGTGCAAATGGGGTCAGACTTGGAATCCATGGGTTGTGATTCTATCTGCATCAAGGACATGGCTGGCCTGCTCAGGCCGTATGTGGCCGAACAATTGGTATCGCGACTTAAATCCACCTGTTCCATTCCAATTGCCATGCAGTGCCATGCGACTACGGGAATGAGTACCGCAACGGCCCTCAAGGCCGCAGAGGCTGGTATTGATATGGTGGATACCGCCATATCATCGATGAGTATGACTTATGGTCATTCTCCTACGGAATCAGTAGTGGCGATATTAGAGGGAACCCCACGTGACACAGGCTTGAATCTGCTTTTATTGGAAGAGATTGCTGCCTATTTTCGTGAAGTGCGTAAGAAATACGCCAAGTTCGAAGGTGCGCTCAAAGGCATAGATTCGAGGATATTGGTAGCGCAGGTTCCAGGTGGCATGTTAACCAATATGGAGAATCAATTGCGTGAGCAGGGTGCTCACGAACGCCTGGATGAGGTGCTGGAGGAGATCCCCAGAGTTCGGAAAGATCTTGGCTACATACCATTGGTTACTCCCACTTCACAAATTGTCGGAACACAAGCGGTGCTCAATGTGCTGACTGGTGAGCGCTATAAAAGCATTGCTAAAGAAGCGGCGGGCGTTTTGCGGGGTGAATATGGGGCCACTCCCGCGCCAGTAAATAAAGAATTGCAGGCCAAAGTGCTTGAGCCGGGTGAAGAGGCAATAAGCTGTCGTCCAGCTGATTTGTTGGAACCGGAAATGGATAAACTCACAATAGAATTCCGTGAGTTAGTCAAGCAGCACAAGCTCATTGTTGCAGATCAGCAGATTGACGATGTACTCATCTATGCGCTTTTTCCCCAGGTTGGATTGAAGTTTCTTGAAAATCGAAACAATCCTGCTGCCTTTGAACCCGCACCGGGGAGTGAGCCGCAGCCTCAAGAAGAACAGACGGCAAAACCAATGGTGGGTGGGACGGAAGCCTATCAAGTTGAAGTCAATGGGGTCACTTACAATGTCAAGGTGACGGCAGGTGGAGAGGTGAGCAGCGTTCACCAAACCCCAGCTGCCAAGGTCCAGTCACCGGCTCCTGCTGCTGGCACAATCGATGCCCCCCTTGCCGGCAACATCTATAAAATCAAGATTACAAAAGGGCAGCAAGTATCTTCCGGGGATGTCGTTATGGTGCTAGAAGCAATGAAGATGGAGACCGATGTTCGAGCAACATCTACAGGGGTGGTCGCTGAGATAATGGTTAAAGAGGGTGACGCAGTTCAGGTCGGCACCCCACTGGTGAGTCTTTCCTAAGCCATGATTGAGATCGGATTTGGACCATTATGGCAGTCCACGGGGATTGCCAATCTGGAATGGGGACAGGCGCTGATGATGTTTGTCGGTGGCTTGCTTATCTACCTGGCTGTGGTGAAAAAATTTGAACCGCTGCTGCTGCTGCCGATTGGCTTTGGGGCGATATTGAGCAACATTCCACTGGCTGGCATCGGTGGAGCAGATGGATTATTGGGCCATATCTATCATATAGGTATAGAAACAGGGGTTTTTCCGCTGCTTATTTTCATGGGCGTGGGCGCATTGACGGATTTTGGCGCGCTTATCGCCATGCCTTGGACCCTATTATTGGGTGCGGCAGCTCAATTTGGCATATTTGTGACCCTGATAGGTGCGTTGGCCCTTAATGCCGTTCCAGGTTTCAATTTCACCCTGTCAGATGCCTCGGCGATTGCCATAATTGGTGGGGCAGATGGGCCAACCGCCATTTTCCTTGCTTCCCGCCTTGCTCCAGATTTGCTTGGGGCGATTGCGGTAGCTGCCTATTCATACATGGCTTTGGTGCCGATTATCCAACCTCCGATCATGCGCCTCCTCACCACAGCAAAGTGAACGCAGTGTGGTGATGCAGCAGCTCAGGCATGTCAGCAAGATGGAGAAGGTGTTATTTCCGTTTACTGTTTTGCTGCTCTGCATCATCTTTCTACCCTCCGCGGCGCCACTAATAGGTATGCTGACGTTTGGTAATCTGCTGCGCGAGAGTGGGGTCGTCGAGCGTCTCAGCCATGCCGCACAGAATGAAATCATCAATATCGTCACTATCTTTCTTGGCTTGGCCGTTGGCTCCAAATTATCGGCTGATAAATTTCTGACCGTGGAAACCCTGGGTATTCTTGCCCTAGGGGCATTTGCATTCTGTGTTGGAACAGCTGCTGGTGTATTGATGGGCAAGGTCATGCATCGCTTCACCGGGGGCAAGATTAACCCACTGATTGGTGCAGCCGGGGTTTCAGCAGTACCTATGGCCGCACGGGTGGTCAATAAAGTGGGCCTTGAAACCAACCATCACAATTTCCTGCTCATGCATGCCATGGGGCCAAATGTAGCAGGCGTTATTGGTTCAGCCATCGCTGCAGGTGTGCTTCTCGCTATCGTTGGTTAAGAGGCAGGCAAGCCAGCGGAATCCGCAATCAATTTTTTAAGTATTAGCAAAATGCGAGTCCCTGACGCATTAGATTGTTCAATCTGTGAAAATAATGGGGATACTACAGACAAAGCCTTCTCCCACAGCTATCAGCGCCCAGGAACTGCTTACATGTAAATCCCCAGCAGGTGTGATGAGGGGATCTATTCGACTAAACTGTGCCTGTCGTCATTTTGACATGTTAGGTGTTTCCATAATAGAATCGCGCGCTTATGTCGCAGCACTTGCCTGATCACCTCGATCCCTGGCGGTTTGCCGATCTGGCTAAACGAGCCAGTGGCTCCTATTTGCTTCGAGACCTACCAAGACTTCGTGATTGTCTTATGGACAAGGCGGGCGAGGTTCGATTTGATCTGGAGTTCTCCCGTGATAAGCAGCATAGGGCATGTCTTCATGGCACGGTTGAGGCCAAATTGATCTTGGAGTGTCAACGCTGTCTCGGATCAGTGCTGTTACCAGTCAAGTCGGAAATGTCGCTGGCTTTTGTTGAGGGTCTGGATGAAGCAAATGACTTACCAGACGAGCTTGATCCTCAATTAGTAGAGAATGGCGAGGTGGGATTCAAAAACCTCGTTGAGGATGAGTTGCTACTCATGCTGCCGCAGGTAGCAATGCATCCCGAGGGTGAGTGTGTTTTGGCAATGGGCGAGAAAACCGAGCAATCGCCTGTTGTAGTACGTGAAAGTCCGTTTGCAGTGCTTGCAAGACTTAAACGGCATGACGATTAATTATTTTCGATACTCAGGAGTTCAGCCATGGCTGTGCAAAAAAACAGAAAAACCCCCTCTAAGCGTGGTATGCGTCGCGCTCATGACGCCCTCAAGGGTGAAACGCTTTCTATAGATTCAACCTCCGGTGAAACACATCTTCGCCATCACGTATCGGCAGATGGCTTTTATCGCGGTCGAAAGGTAGTTGACACCAAGTCTGATTAAGGCCGTCAATTTGATCGCATCATTCTGCGGTATTGAATCCTGGCGGGTTACATGACCCTTGCCGGGTTCTTTTTTTCTGGGTCTGATTTATCTCAATGAGACAGGCAGTCACAATTTCACTCGATGCTATGGGTGGCGACCATGGTGCTGATGTTGTGGTCGCTGCAGCATTGAAGTATCTGCAACAAGATAATGCGACGACCTTGATCCTGGTAGGACCGGAAGATGAGTTAAAGGCCAATGTGGGCGCGCATGGTTTTGGCGATCGATTGATGATTCATCATGCCTCACAACAGGTTGAAATGGATGAACTGCCATCCAAGGCGCTGCGTAACAAGAAAGATTCTTCCATGAGGGTCGCTATCAACCTGGTCAAAGAAGGTGTGGCTGATGCATGTGTCAGCGCCGGCAATACGGGCGCATTGATGGCGACTTCACGGTTTGTCTTGAAAATGCTGCCTAATGTTGATCGGCCTGCGATCATCACGTCACTACCCTCAATCGAGGGAGAGACATTCATGCTCGATCTTGGGGCGAATGTGGATTGTACTGCTTCACACCTGTTCCAGTTCGCCGTGATGGGAAGCGAGCTTGTATCCGCTGTTGCTGATTTGGATTCTCCAAGGATAGGCCTGTTGAATATTGGCCAAGAAGAAATAAAGGGTAATGAGCAGGTCAAACGTGCACACGATTTACTGGCCAACAGTTCCCTGAACTACGTAGGTTACGTTGAAGGGGATGACATCTATAAAGGCGGCACTGATGTCATTGTTTCTGATGGCTTTGTTGGTAATGTTGCACTGAAGAGTAGTGAAGGAGTCGCAAAAATGATCAGCCATTTCATGAAACAGGCCTTCAAAAAGAATTTCCTCACTAAATTAGCAGGCTTGATCGTATTGCCGGTGCTGCGTCAGTTCCGGCAACGCATCGATCCGCGCAGATATAACGGCGCCAGTCTGCTTGGTTTGCGTGGAGTTGTCATCAAGAGCCATGGTGGTGCGGATGAACTAGCGTTTGTTAACGCCATCGACATTGCCCGTAAAGAGGCGATCAACGATGTGCCGACAAGGATAGCGGAACAGGTCAGGGCACATCTCGAAACAAGGGAAAGCGCGTGATCTACTCCCGTATTACAGGAACTGGTAGCTATCTCCCAGAAAAGATTCTGACCAACCAGGATCTGGAAAAGCTTGTCGATACCAACGATCAATGGATATTTGAACGCACAGGTATCCGTAAACGGCATATCGCTGCAGACGATGAGTATACCTGTGATCTGGCGGAGAAAGCGGCCCGTAACGCCATGGAAATGGCTGGGGTAACAACCGATCAGATCGATTTGATCGTTGTTGCTACCACGACCCCGGATCAGGTGTTTCCTAGCACCGCATGCCTCTTGCAGGCCCGTCTCGGCATTCATGGTCCTGCCGCTTTTGATGTGCAGGCGGTTTGTACGGGATTTGTCTATGCAATGGGAGTGGCTGACAAGTTCATTAAAACGGGCAGTGCCAAATGCGCCCTGGTGATCGGTGCGGAAACCCTTTCGCGTATCGTCGACTGGAAGGATAGAAATACCTGCGTTTTATTCGGCGATGGCGCTGGTGCAGTAGTTTTGGAAGCCAGTGACGAACCAGGCATCATATCCACGCATCTGCATGCCGATGGAGCATTCGAAAATTTACTCAGGGTTCCGTCCGGCGTATCCAGGAACTATGCAATGCTGCAGGAGGGTAGCGCCTACATGGAGATGCGCGGCAATGAGGTGTTTAAAATGGCGGTCACCACGCTGGGCCGCATTGTGGATGAAACTCTGCAGGCGAATGGTATGCAAAAATCTGATGTGGACTGGTTGATTCCGCACCAGGCAAACATCCGCATCATCAACGCCACGGCCAAGAAATTGCGCACCTCGATGGATCACGTTGTGGTCACGGTGGATGAGCATGGTAATACTTCCGCGGCCTCAGTCCCTCTCGCATTCGATACCGCAGTTCGCGATGGACGGATAAAAAGAGGAGAAACGCTCTTGATGGAGGCCTTCGGCGGTGGCTTTACCTGGGGTTCCGTGCTGGTCAATTTTTGATATCCAATCTTTGAAATATCCATGAGTGAAGCCAATTTCAGCATTGTTTTTCCTGGGCAAGGGTCTCAGTCGGTGGGCATGCTCAATGAGCTTGCAGAGGCAAACGCAATCGTAGGTAAGACCTACGCCGAGGCCTCTGCGGTACTTGATTTTGACCTCTGGCGACTGGTGCAGGAAGGTCCGGCTGAAGAACTGAATCAGACTCAAGTTACACAGCCGGCCATGTTGTCGGCGGGTGTTGCGGTATGGCGTGCCTGGTTGGCGGCTGGTGGTAAGGAACCCGCGGTCATGGCGGGACATAGTCTGGGTGAATACACCGCGCTGGTCTGTGCCGGTGCAATAGGATTCCGAGATGCCGTAAGTCTGGTGGCTGACCGTGGACGATTCATGCAGGAAGCGGTGCCATCAGGTACAGGTGGTATGGCCGCCATTCTGGGACTCGATGACCAGCGGGTCAGGGAGGTTTGCGCAGATGCGGCAGAGTCACAGGTCGTAGAGGCCGTTAACTATAATTCACCTGGTCAGGTAGTGATCGCGGGCAATAAGGCTGCTGTGGAGCGTGCCTGTGAACTGGCGAAAAAAGCGGGTGCGAAACGAGCGCTACTCCTGCCGGTCAGTGTGCCGTCGCATTGTGCGCTCATGGGTCCTGCTGCCGAACGACTCACCACACGCTTGGCGGAAATAGAATTCAACAAACCGTTTATCCCGGTGCTGCACAATGTAAATGTTGCTGAAGCGGTTGATGAGGATGCAATCAGGTCAAGGCTGGCAGAGCAGTTATACAGTCCAGTTCGATGGGTCGAGACCATCCAGGCTATTGCTGCAAGAGGCATAGAAAATATCATCGAGGCAGGGCCTGGTAAGGTACTCACTGGATTGAACAAGCGGATCGAGCGCAAACTCACCGGCACTGCTGTGTTCACCCCTGAGGGTCTGGATTCCGCAATTGAGGCAACGAAATGAACCTGGAGAACGAGATCGGCCTGGTGACGGGCGCCAGCAGGGGTATAGGTGCTGCCATTGCTGATGCACTGGCCAATGCAGGCGCCACTGTAATCGGTACCGCCACCTCTGAAGGCGGGGCTGAAGCTATTTCCAGTCGCATGACAGCTGCAAACCATAAAGGTAGGGGAATGGTTCTGGATGTGACAGATGCAGCTTCCGTCGAAACACTCTTGAAGGCGATCAATGATGAATTCGGCGCCCCTAGTATCCTTGTAAACAATGCGGGTATTACTCGGGATAACCTGCTCATGCGCATGAAGGATGACGAGTGGCAAAGCATCATCGATACCAATCTGACCTCTATTTTTCGTCTCAGCAAGGCCGTTTTACGTGGCATGATGAAGGCGCGCAAAGGTCGCATCATCAATATCTCATCTGTCGTTGGAGCCATGGGGAATGCAGGACAAACCAATTACTCGGCTGCCAAAGCAGGTATCTTTGGCTTCACGCGTTCGTTGGCCAGGGAGGTAGGTTCCCGAGGGATTACGGTCAATTCTGTCGCCCCCGGATTTATCGATACCGACATGACTCGAGAGTTGCCGGACGAGCAACGCAAGGCATTGATTGGGAATATTCCACTGCAAAAGCTGGGGCAGCCAGAAGATATTGCCAATGCCGTAGTATTTTTAGCCTCAGAGGCAGGTGGCTATATTACCGGTGAGACAATACATGTGAATGGCGGAATGTACATGGGTTAATGACTCATGCAGTATTTAATTCGTCAAATACAATTAAGCATGTATTCTATCTTATTGTTATTTTTATAAAATAAACATATTTATCCCATGATAAATTTCTTGTGAATACGCTTTTCACATGCAAAATTTGTTAATACAATAGCCCATCGGTTGCATTGGTGACCGAAGGTTCATCCATGAGGAAATTAAGAAAATGAGCGATGTTGTAGAACGAGTTCGGAAAATTGTCGTAGAACAACTGGGCGTCAAAGATGATGAAGTGACTTTAGAAGCCTCTTTCGTCGATGATCTTGGCGCTGATTCTCTCGACACTGTTGAGCTGGTGATGGCCCTTGAGGAGGAATTTGAAACTGAAATTCCGGATGAAGAGGCTGAGAAGATCACCACCGTGCAATTGGCGGTCAACTACATCAACGCCCATAGCTGATTGCTGGGACTATCGAGCTAATCAGGCCGTATCGTTCTCTGTCTAGAACGCGGCCTTTTTACTTTTCTGCCATCTGTACAATGATTGGGGGTAGTCTCAAATGAGTGCAAGAAGGGTTGTCGTAACCGGGTTGGGAATGGTTGCGCCTGTGGGGCTTGACGTGCCTTCTGCCTGGGAAAGTATTCTCGCTGGCAAAAGTGGTATACAGCCAATCACACATTTTGATGTTGAGCCATTCAGCACCCAGTTTGGGGGTCCGATTTATGGTTTCGAGATTACTGACTATATCCCTAAAAAAGATGCCAGAAAGATGGATAAGTTTATCCATTATGGTGTTGCCGCGGGTTGTCAGGCGATAGAGGATTCCGGACTCGAGGTCACCGAAGAGAATGCTGAACGAATCGGGGTTCTGATTGGTTCTGGCATCGGCGGCATTACCGGCATTGAAAACAGCTATCAGGCCTATCTTGACGGCGGACCGAGAAAAATTTCACCATTTTTCGTGCCCGCCAATATCATCAACATGGTATCTGGCAACCTTTCCATCAAATATGGCTTGAAAGGCCCTAATTACTCTATCGTTTCAGCCTGCAGCAGTGGTGCACACAGCATTGGTGAAGCTGCGATGATGATTCGTCATGGGCGTACCGATGTGATGGTTGCCGGCGGCGCCGAAATGGCCACTTCACCGGTCGGTCTGGGTGGATTTGCCGCAGCCAGGGCATTGTCTAGACGCAACGATGATCCCCAGGCCGCCAGCCGCCCATGGGACCAGGACCGGGACGGATTCGTACTCAGTGATGGCGCTGGTGTCGTGGTGCTTGAAGAGTATGAGTCCGCCAAGGCGCGTGGGGCAAAGATCTATGCGGAACTCGTGGGTGTAGGTATGAACTCTGATGCCTATCACATGACTGCCCCTTCGAAAGATGGCTCAGGTGCGGCCAAATGTATGTTAATGGCGCTGCAGGATGGCGGCCTGAATATCCAGGATGTTCAATACATCAACGCTCATGGCACATCCACACCGGCCGGTGACGTTGCGGAAACACTTGCCGTCAAGCGCGCCTTTGGGGATCACGCCCACAAACTCTGCGTAAGTTCCACTAAATCGATGACCGGCCACATGCTGGGAGCAGCGGGTGGTGCTGAAGCGGTATTCACCATCTTGGCTATTCGTGACCAAGTGGCGCCACCCACCATCAATCTGGAAAATCAGGACCCAGATTGTGATCTCGACTATGTGCCGAATACGGCGCGTGAGATGCAACTGGATGTGGTCATTTCAAACTCCTTCGGTTTCGGTGGAACCAACGGCACACTCGCCTTCCGCCGGCCCGACTGATGCATGCAGTACCGGCTCTTTGCAGCAGAGGGCCGGTTTTTCGCCTTTGCTGATCAACGGCAATCCCACTGAGAAGATCTCCGTGATGGATCGGGGGCTTCAATACGGTGATGGGCTGTTTGAAACAATCGCCGTCGTGAATGGTAAGCCTAGACTTTGGAAACGCCACATGGTGCGGCTGGCAAGGGGCGAACAGCGTCTCAAACTGCCTGCACAGGACAAAAACAAGGTATTGGAGGAGGCCAGCTCCCTTATTTCAGGGCAGGGACGAGCGGTCATCAAGCTTGTGGTGACGCGCGGACAAGGTGGCAGGGGTTACCGGCCCTCCAGCGCCCCGGAAACCTCGCGTATCCTGAGTCTGCACCCATGGCCAGACTGTCCTTCGAGTTGGTATGAAAAAGGCATCGCACTGCGAGTTTGCCGCACCAGGATCGGGCACAGTAAAATATTAGCAGGACTAAAGCACTTGAATCGCCTGGAACAGGTGCTGGCTCGTCAGGAATGGGATGATCCGAGGATTCCTGAGGGCCTGATGCTTGATGAGAACGGTCATGTGGTCGAAGGCACCCAATCAAACCTGTTCTTCTTGAAGGATGGTTTACTGTTTACACCAAGCCTGGCAAATGCTGGCGTAGCGGGTATCGTTCGAGAATTGGTGCTGGAGATCGCGAAAGAGTTGGGTATCGATTGTCGGGTAACCACCGTCAGACTGGCTGATGTCAGCAGCGCGGATGCGCTGTTTATCACCAATTCATTATTGGGAATCTGCCCGGTTTCATCTTTAGCAGGCAAGCCTTTCGATATTCAACTAATCCCCACCCTGCTGACAAGCAGCGTTCATAGACATTGCTTTGGATCCAGCGATTTATTGTCCGCTTAGCATCGATGGCTAAAAAGCTTATAGAATTCATACCATGCTGAATCGTGTACTCGGAATCCTGATTTTAGTCATTAGTATCCTGCTTGCCTGGGGATGGATAGAGTATGAGCATTTCACGCAAACTCCACTGAACCTTCCAGCGGATGGGCTGGTGTATAATCTGCAGCCAGGCAGCTCGGTGAACAGCTTGGCGGCCGATTTGGCTGCCACCGGTGTCATTGAATATCCCCTCATGCTGCGTTTGTTCGCGCGCCTGACCCATCAGGCAGGCAGTCTCAAGGCCGGCGAGTACCGAATTCCGGCAGGCTCGACACCAGGCCAATTGCTGGCCATTCTTGCTTCGGGAAAAGTAGTGCAGCACGCACTCACCTTGGTGGAGGGCTGGACTTTTTCGCAAATGATGCGGGCTATCAATCGGCATGGTGCACTGGAGCATAGTCTGGATAATCTAACTCACATGGAGATCATGCAGCGCATCGGTCACCCGGATGAACATCCGGAAGGGCGTTTCTATCCTGATACCTACCTCTTTCCACGCGGCACTACCGATGTGGATTTTCTCCGCCGGGCCTATCTGCAGATGCAGCGATTTCTGACCCGGGAATGGGCAGAGCGAGAAGCCGGTCTGCCCCTGCAAACCCCTTATGAGGCACTCATTTTGGCTTCCATTGTTGAGCGGGAAACCGCACTGCCAGAAGAACGGGCCAGAATAGCCGGGGTGTTTATCCGGCGCTTGAGAAAAGGCATGCGTCTGCAGACCGACCCAACCGTGATCTACGGCATGGGCAAGGCATACGACGGTAATATTCGGCGCCGCGATCTGGAGGCCGATACGCCTTACAATACCTATGTTCACAAGGGCCTCACGCCCACGCCTATCGCCATGCCCAGCGGTGCGGCGATCAGGGCAGTCTGCCATCCTGAGGCCGGAAAAGACCTCTATTTCGTTGCCACCGGGAATGGTGGGCACGCTTTCTCTGCAACGCTCGAGGAGCACAATCAAGCGGTCCGCAAGTACCAGTTGAAGCGCTGATTATGCAACTGGGACGATTCATTACAGTCGAAGGCGGGGAAGGTGCTGGCAAGACCAGTAATCTGGCCTTTATCAGGAAATATCTCGAGGTGGCAGGCAAACAGGTTGTCTTCACTCGAGAACCGGGTGGTACGCCGCTGGGTGAAGAGATACGCGACTTGCTGCTGGGCCACAAACACACCGGGATGGCGGATGAGACGGAGTTACTATTGATGTTTGCCGCCAGGTCAGAGCATCTTCGTCAGAAGATTCTGCCGGCCCTGGAAGCCGGTTCCTGGGTGCTCTGTGACCGATTTACCGATGCATCCTATGCCTATCAGGGAGCCGGGCGAGGCATCAGCCCACAGCGCATCGCAATACTGGAGGAGTTTGTGCAGGCACAGTTGCGCCCAGATTTGACCGTGTTGCTTGATCTTCCTATTAGTCTGGGCTTGGAAAGGGCCGGCAAGCGCTCCAGCCCCGATCGTTTTGAAAGCGAGGCCGAAGACTTTTTCGAGAAGGTGAGAAATGGTTATTTGGAGATTGCCCGGCGCGAGCCGTCCAGGGTTAAGGTGATCGACGCAGCGGTGTCCCTGAAACAGGTTCAGCGCCAGATTGCATCCATCCTCGAGCTTTTTTTGAGCCAAAATGACTGAATTAAACTTTCAGCGCTTACCCTGGCAGCAGGGTATCTGGAGCCGCTTGCAACAAGCCCGTCAGCAGCAGCGCCTGCCTCACGCAATGCTTTTTGTGGGCCCTGAGGGAGTGGGTAAAGAAAACTTTGCACTTGCACTTGCCCAATCCTTGCTGTGTAAGGCTCCAGATATTCAGGGTGAGCCTTGTGGCGAATGTCGTCACTGTCATCTGCTGCTAGCAGGCAATCATCCAGATTTTCAAAGGATCAGTCCGGAGGAGGGTGCTAAGAGTAATGAAATCAAGATCGATATGATTCGCCGTCTGACCCGTGTTGCAGCCCTTACAGCCCAGTCGGGTGGCTACAAAGTGGTAATTGTAAAACCGGCAGAACGCATGAACAGCGCGGCTGCCAACAGCCTGTTGAAGACCCTGGAGGAACCAGCAGCTGATACTGTCTTGATGCTGCTCTCGGATCATCCATCAAGACTGCTCCCGACCGTTCGCAGCCGTTGTCAGAAATTTGCTTTCCCACATCCAGGCCAAGAAGAAGCGGTTGCATGGCTGGAGAGTTGCAGCAGCTCGGGTGATGCGAAAAACTTACTCCACCTGGCTGGCGGGGCCCCATTGAAGGCCCTGAGGATGGATGATGCTGAAACACTCACGAAGCGCCTGGAGTTGCTCAAGACCTTTATCGACCTTGGGCAAGATCGGCTCGATCCTGTAAAGATAGCCGCTGAATGGTCGAAACAAGACTTAACGCAGCTTATGGAATGGCTTACCGGCTGGATTATCGACATGCTGAGACTGCAGGTGACCGAGCAGCCACCATCGCTCTACAACTGGGATCAAAAACAGGCTTTGCAGCGTTTCGCGCAACAGCTAAACTCTGGGCTGCTACAGCGGTTTCTGATCCAGGTTTATGAAGTGCGTGATCTGATTCAAGGCAATCTGAATCCACAGCTGATGCTGGAGCAGCTTTTAATTGATTGGCATGCCTGCCTGCGTCAGGCAACTCATTGAAACGATAGGTATTTAAATGGCTGGCGGACCAAGACAGGGGATTCTCTCACTGACCATAAAGGATAAGAATGCCTTGTATGCGGCATATATGCAGTTTGTACGCAATGGCGGCCTGTTTATTCCAACCACCAAACAATACAAGCTTGGAGATGAGGTATTCATGCTCCTGACCCTGATGGATGAGGCGGAAAGGCTGCCGGTGGCAGGGAAAATTATCTGGATAACGCCAGTCGGCGCAGAAGGCAACAGGGCAGCTGGCATTGGCGTTCAGTTCAGTGACCAGGATGGCGGCGCTGCCCGCAACAAGATTGAAGGCTACCTGGCCGGCGCACTCAAGTCGGATCGCCCCACACATACACTCTAAGCTCCATCTCTGGAGTCAGACAACTCGGACTGCGTACATCATGCTGGTGGATTCTCATTGTCATCTGGATCGTGTCGATCTGGAGCCTTATCACAACGATTTCAGTCAACTTGTCAGCCAGACGCTTCAATCTGGCGTTGAACACATGCTATGCGTCTCAATTGACCTGGAATCCTGGCCGGCCATGGTTTCTCTGATCAAGGATTTTCCACAGATCACCATGTCGGTCGGTGTACATCCCAATGACCGGGATCGTCATGAGCCAAGCGTTGAAGAACTGGTCGAACTCTCGAAAAACCCTGGCGTTGTAGCAATCGGGGAGACCGGCCTCGACTATTTTCGCAGTGATGGTGATCTCGATTGGCAGCGCGAGCGCTTTCGCACCCATATAAGGGCGGCAAATGTCTGTAAAAAGCCTCTGATTATTCACACCCGAGCTGCAAAAACGGACACCATCCAGTTGATGCAGGAGGAGGGGGCTGAGTCTGCGGGGGGCGTGATGCACTGTTTCACGGAGGATTGGCCAATGGCGAAACAGGCCCTGGATATGGGTTTTTATATCTCATTTTCAGGCATCATCACCTTCAACAATGCAGCTGACCTGCGTGATGTGGTCAAACAGGTCCCTATGGAACGGATGTTGATTGAAACTGACTCACCCTACCTGGCCCCAGTTCCTTACCGTGGTAAATCCAATCAGCCACGCTATGTCAGTCAGGTGGCTGAACGTGTGGCGGAACTCAAGGGCATGACCCTGGAGGCGGTAGCTGATCAGACCAAAGAGAACTTCTATCGCTGCTTTCCACTCGCCGCCAAAGGGGAATAGCATAGGCTATATTGCCGCAGAGACCACAACGGCCAAGCCTATGCATGGATCATGTTTATTGATGCCTGCCTTCGGACCTGGCAGGGAATGGCAGAAAGAAGGTTGACATCACTAGAAATGGGTTGCAGACTCCTGTCCCGTTGCCGACATAAGCTGCATTTTCACGTCTGCGACCTGCAACAAACTCTCACTGCCCGGGTGGCGAAATTGGTAGACGCAAGAGACTTAAAATCTCTCGACCTTTGGGTCGTGCCGGTTCGATTCCGGCCCCGGGCACCATTATGAAAAATTTTTCTCAGTGACTGCCGGCTACAATCCACCACGCAGGGATTTTCATGATGAAAGCTCATTTATCAGCAGACAAAAAACATAATTCGGTGGATGTTGCACTATTGATCTCATGAATAGCCTCAACATATCCATCATCGAGGAGAAATAGTAATGATGTCTAGGAATCTAGATACTGGAACACATACCCACACAAAGCGTTTGCTCTCGACGGCTGTGAGTATTCTTGCCGCATCTTTCGCCTGTAATACCGCGTTGGCGACCAATGGGTACTCACCCAACAGGTTTTGGCACGATCAACAAGGGCATGGTGGGTGCTGGCGTCGCGCTTCCGCAAGATGCCATGACCGCTGCCACTAATCCTGCCGGCATGGGATTGGTGGGCATCGTACGGATGTCGGTGCGGCGCTTTTTTATCCGTCTGATCGTGGCTTTACTGCTGACGGTGATGCGACCTCCCCGATTACTGCTGGGGAGTACATCAGTGAGAATGACTACTTTCTGGTGCCTCATTTTGGTTGGAACAAGCCGCTTACCGAGCATAGTACATTTGGTATTTCAATTGGTGGCAATGGAGGTATGAATACTGAGTACGACGCAGCGGTTTTTGGGAATTTTGGACCCGCGAGCTCACCCACTGGTGTGGATTTCGCGCAACTTTTTCTTGGCGCTACCTATGCCCACGAAGTCAGCCCAGGTCATTGGCTCGGTATCATGCCGATTGTTGCCGTGCAACGCTTCGAAGCAAATGGGCTAGAGCCGTTTGACAATCCATTTATTATCAACTTCGAGGGTAAGGTTAGTAATAACGGATACGATATGTCCTATGGTTACGGGGTTACGATTAGGCTGGTTAGGCCAGGTCACTGACCGTTTGTCCTTGGGAGCCTCCTATCAAAGCCGTCTCTACATGAGCGAATTTGAGGATTATGAAGGATTGTTTGCAGAGCAGGGTGATTTCGATACACCTTCTACCTGGGTTGTCGGTTTGGCCTACTCAGCAACACCTGAAGTGACCTTGGTTCTCGATTATCAGCGTATCAATTATGGTGAAGTCAAATCACTCTCGAATGCTAATGATCTTGATTTCTTCAGCAACCCTGAAAATCGACTGGGGGCCGATGAAGGTCTGGCTTTGGGTGGGACGACATGGATATTATCAAACTCGGCATACAGTGGGAGTATGATCCGAAATGGACTTTCCGGGCAGGTTACAGCCATGCCAGTGAACTCTTTGAAGGGGGGCAGGCGCTGTTCAATATTCTTGCTCCTGCAACCATCCGTGATCACATCAGCTTAGGCAGTACCTACAGTTATAGCGATGAAAATCGGGTTCATATGTCACTGACCCATGCCCTTGAAGAAGAGGTTGAGGGCAGCAATCCGGTGTTTACAGGGACGCAGACTGGCTCAGTACAAATGGAACAGTGGGAGTTTGAATTGAGTTGGACTCATCTTTTCTGATGGCCAAACCTGAATAACTATAAATACGATCGCTAACCGCCCGGGCTTAAAAGGCGGTTAGCGACGCGGTTTCGCCAGTTTACTGATTACGAATCACTGCCACGGTTTCTGTAGCTTCACTTTCGTTTGTGATTGATCCTGATTGACTGAGTCACCTGAGTCGAGGGAAAGCGTGGCAATGGTGCCGACTATCGCCAGAATGAAGGCGGCTGTGATCGGGTCAAATATTCCCCGCATGCGTTGTTTATTCATCGAATTCTCCTAATACTGCTAATGAGAAAGTACTAATAAGTATATTAACATATAATAATAATATCAAGAATTCCTCATAAAATTTGGGAATTTTGGTAGTTAAATGTGAATCAAGTCACTCCGGCTTGCTTATTTCTTGAATTGACGATAGAGGAATAGCAGCAGAAAAGCTCCGGCTGTTGCTGTGACGAGACTTCCGAAGTTCAATCCAGCGGTAGTGCCGAGGCCGACCAGGGAGCCGATATAGCCTCCAACAAAGGCACCGGCTATTCCCAGCAGGATGGTAATGATAAAGCCCATATCATCCTTACCAGGCATGATCCATTTGGCCAGCACGCCGGCAATAAGACCTAAAACTATCCAGGATAAAATACCCATTTGAAACGACCTCCGCTATTTAAGAATGATTCTTGATGAAATATTAAAGCGCTTTGCTTGAAAAGGTGTCGCAATCCTTCAGCTCACCGCTATTTAGACCCAGCTTGAACCATTTGACTCGCTGAGCCGAACTGCCGTGGGTGAAAGGAATCAGGGCTGACATAACCCTGGGATTGCTTTTGAAGCCGATCATCTCCAATGGCGCTGGCGGCGGCCAAACCCTCCTCGATATCTCCCGTTTCAAGCAACTGCCGTGAACGATCAGCATGATGGGCCCAAATGCCCGCCAGACAGTCGGCCTGTAACTCTTGGAGGACGGATAACTGGTTGGCTTTTACTTCACTCAGTCCTTGCTTTGCCTGCTGCACTTTTTTGGAGATGCCCAGCAGGGTCTGGACATGATGGCCCACCTCATGGGCGATGACATAAGCCTGGGCGAAATCTCCAGGGGCCTTGAAGCGACTCTTCAGGTCGCTGTAAAAACTAAGATCGATATAGACCTTCTGATCCGCCGGACAGTAAAAGGGGCCCATGGCTGCCTTTCCCAGCCCACAGGCTGATTTAACCGAGTTGCGAAACAGCACCAGCTGGGGCTCCTGGTAGGTTCCACCCTGCGTTTGAAAGAGCTGATGCCAGGTATCTTCCGTATCCGCCAGCACGACAGAGACGAATTTCACCAATTCCTGCTCTTCAGCAGTCTGCTCGATTTGTTGGCCCTGCTGTTGTTCTGCATTGTTCGGCAGGCTGGCACCACCCAGTATGCTGCCCAGGTTGCCGCTCAGCAGGCCATAAGCGCCAATGCCAAGGATGGCGATGACACCACCTTTAAAGCCGAATAACCGGAAGATCATCGGCAATAAATTAAAAATCCCACCGCCACCACCCAAGCCACCGAGGGAGGGGCCCCGCATACTGCGGCGGTCTTCGATATTATTGCTTTGTCTGTTGCCTCGCCAGCGCATCTTTTTGCCTTTTTAATTGAGCTGAATATCTTACCCGTCCAATCTTCGATGATTCGGACTTGCGTAACTGTAAAACAGGCGAATCATGCTGTCAGTTACTTTTTGAGTAAGCTCCTGCAAAATTGAGGTGTTGCAACTTGTCGCATAAATTGAAATATTCAGCTGTAGAGTCTAACCCATACTCAATTTCTATCCAGAGATGAACGTAAACCATTGTGAAGAATAGTGAGGCCTATGCCATGACAGACAATCTTATCCTGCTCGGCGGTAACGGTAACAGGCGGGTCCTGCTCAATGCAGGTATGGCCAATCGGCATGGCCTCATTACAGGAGCTACGGGTACTGGGAAGACGGTGACCCTGCAGGTACTGGCAGAGTCTTTTTCACGCCTCGGCGTGCCGGTTTTTACCGCCGATGTGAAAGGCGATCTGTCGGGTCTGGCTGGCGCTGGCAAAGCCCATCCCAAAATTTCAGAACGTCTTGAATACATCAAGATCGACAACCACACATTTAGCGCCAGTCCCACACTCTTCTGGGACGTTTACGGGAAAAAGGGTCATGCGGTGCGCACGACTGTCTCTGAAATGGGGCCAACTTTGTTGGGTAATTTGCTGGAATTGAATGAGACGCAGGAGGGTGTGTTACAGATCGCATTCAGCGTGGCTGACGACGAGGGTTTGCTGCTGCTCGATTTGAAGGATCTTCGCTCCATGCTCAATTGGGTCGCGGATAATGCCGATAAGCTGGGCCGTGACTATGGAAGAGTCTCCAAGCAGAGCGTCACCGCGATTCTGCGTCGATTACTGATGCTGGAAGAGGCGGGCGGCGAGATTTTCTTCGGCGAACCGGCTATTCGAATCGAGCATCTGATGCAGACCGACTTCTCCGGTCGTGGCGTGATCAGCATTCTGGATGCGACAACGCTCTATCATTCGCCGCGCATTTACGCCACCTTCCTGCTTTGGCTGCTTTCCGAGTTGATGGAGGAGTTGCCAGAGCAAGGCGATGCAGATCGTCCAAAACTGGTGTTCTTTTTTGATGAGGCGCATCTGCTGTTCAGTCATGCGCCGAAGGCATTGCTGGAGAAGATCACCCAGGTAGTGCGCTTGATTCGCTCCAAAGGGATTGGCGTGTTTTTCATCACTCAGTATCCCAATGATGTGCCCGATGAAGTGATTGGCCAACTCGGTAACCGCATCCAACATGCACTACGCGCATTCACGCCTAAAGACAAGAAAGCAGTCAGAGCAGCAGCAGAGACATTTCGTCAGAATCCGGCCTTTGATACCGAAGATGTGATCGGGCAGTTGGGAGTAGGGGAGGCGTTGATCTCCACCCTCGATCAGAAGGGTGTGCCCAGCATGGTAGAGCGAGTACTGATGGCGCCTCCCTGTTCGAAATTCGGCCCGATTGACACGCTGGAACGGGAACGAATTATTGGCCATTCGCCACTCAATGGCATTTATAGTCAAGCAGTGGATCGGGAATCAGCCTATGAAATGCTGGCTAAGCGCGAGGAAGAGCTGGTTCGCCAGCGAGAGGAGCGCAGTCAGGCAGAAGGGAACGAAACGGAGTCAAAGAGCACACGTAAGAGCAGCGGTAGAAGTTCCAGTCGTCAGGGTGTCGGTGAAGCTTTTGCCAAGTCAGTGGCTAGGGCAGTAGGTTCGAGTCTAGGTCGTCAAATCATACGTGGGATACTAGGGTCAATTATCGGCGGTCGCCGTTAGTGTTGTTTGCATCTGGGAGCCTGAATTGATGGTCACCCTGGCGATTGCCATTTGGAGACCTTCGAGGGTAAAGGGTTTACTCAAAAAATCATTCATTCCGACATTCGCGGTGCGTTCCCTGTCTTCATTTGTAACATGTGCAGTCAATGCGATGATTGGCGTGGGGGACAACTGTCTGCTGGTCTCGATTTCTCTAATCCGTCTGGTTGCTTCGAAGCCATCCATTATCGGCATTTCACAATCCATTAGAATCACGTCAATGTTTCCTTTTCCAAACTGCTCTACTGCAGCTTGACCGTTTTCGGCAAGCCGGGTTGTACATTGCAGGATGCTCAGCATTTCTCCGGCAATGAATTGATTGACTGTATTGTCCTCGGCGAGTAATACATTCAGTCCAAGGGGGTGTGGTGCAGCTTTTTCCGCTTGATCATTCTCAGCTGATGGGGTTTCTAATGGCTGGTCGGCAATTCTGAAAACTGTATCGAATGAAAATTGGCTTCCAACGCCCTCCTGGCTATTCACATTGAGCTTGCCCCCCATCAGTTTGACCAGTTTATGTGAGACGGAGAGGCCGATACCTGTGCCGCCGTATTTACGCGTTGTTGATCCCGCTGCCTGGACGAAGGATTCGAAGATACGCTCCTGTGCCTCTTCAGGTATGCCGATGCCTGTATCAGTCACCGTAAAGCGTATGGTCACTGTATCTGCATGCGTACGGATGCTCTCAAGGGCTACTATTATCCGGCCTTGTTCAGTGAATTTGATGGCATTGGAAATCAAATTAAGTAGTATTTGCTCGAGGCGATTCGGGTCGCCGATGACAGTTTGGGGCAGATTGTTCGCCAGATGTGTTTCCAGCGATAATCCTTTTGATTCAGCAGCGTCCTGCAATAAGGAGGTCGCCTCTTGAACCACTTTGATGAGATTCATGGCTGTGCTATCCAACTCTAGCTTGCCTGCATCGATTTTCGAAAAGTCGAGAATTTCGCTGATTCGATGTAACAAGACTTGAGCAGACTTACCCATAACATCCAGATACTTAGCCTGATTGTCTGGCGAGGTGTTGACACGCAACATCTCCAGTGTGCCGATCAGGCCATTTAGCGGGGTTCTCAGCTCATGACTGACATTGGCTACGAATTGACTCTTCGCACGATCCGCGCTTTCTGCCTTTATTTTTGCCTCAGCAAGCTGTTCGGCGCGTCTGGCTAGCAATTGATTGTTTCTCAGGCTAGTCCAATAACTGCGGTTCAGCTTGTGGCCGATGAGGAGCAGGAAAACTATATTCAATAGAAACAGCGCCCCGAGGATATTCGCTACCGGATTGGGCTCGATCCAGCAAGCAATGACACTCGGTAAGAGCGCGATGACGATATATGATCGCTGCAGACTCAAGTGAGTGCTCAGACTTATCGTTCCTCCGGCAATGATGCCTGCAGTGGAAAAGCCACTCAAGTATGCCGGCCAATCTGGAACATACTCCCAGACCAAAAAGGCCGCCATAGAACCCCACACGATAGCTTGGGTTATCACAACAGCATAGTAACTGACTAACCAGATCCTGGTAGACCTGCTATGGATGTCGTCGAATTTTATACCAAGAATCAGGCGTAGCAGGCCCGAGAATGTAAGCAATATGAAGACGCTCCAGGATGTACGGGGCCAATCCTCGGCAACTGGCGTATTCATGATGATCAGCAGCCAGATAGCGGCATATAACAGACTACCGGGTAAACCCTGGTTGCCAAGGTCCTGGTTTGCCTGAGAGAGGTCGTCTTCGGGCTGCTCGATATGACTACTGATTCCTGTGGTCATAACTGTTCCTTATGCATATTACTGATAAATGCATATCGTCCATTTCATGGGGATATGTAGTTTGCGTAGTAATGTCTAAGAAAAGGATGAGAGAAGGAACTCGGGAGGAATTTTCGTGTGAGGTGACAAAAAGGGTTACCGGATGGCGGTAACCCTTTTCCAGATTAGAGATCAACGGGTTTTAGTTGTTCACTGTCGTCAGGCCAACACTGACCCAATCCTGCATGCCGCCACGGTACCATTTGAGCTTGTAAGATGGATAGCCCAGCCCCAGCAGTGTCTTGATGTTGGCGCTGGATTGTGGGCACCAGATGCCGTTGCAATAGAGGACCAGAGTCTTGGCATTACGGAAGTCCCAATTACCATCCACCAACCGTGCGCCAAACTGGGTTTTCAAGATCTCTTCGAGGCTATCGGCTTCAGCGGCTACTTCAAAGCTGCCCTGCACATCAACATTGATCTTGTTCCAGGGTATATTGATGGACCCCGGTATGGTGCCGCGCATGATCCATTCGGGAGTGCGGGAATCCACAACCATCAAGGTGCGATCGCCATTTGAGATACGCTTCAGATAGCCTAGAACCTCCAATTCCCCTACGGTGTCTACACCCTGAGCGAGCTTTGCCGGTTGCACGCAGAAAGGCGGGCAGTGGCGGGATACCTTGGCGAAGGCCTCAGGTATTGTTGCATCTTTTTTGTCGCTACGGCTGATAGTGACGGACTTGCCGTTATGCATGACGTCTACGGCTTGCAAGTCAGTAGCAATATTGTTGCTGGCAAATAACGGATTTATGAGCGCGGCGCCGCCAAGCAGCGCGGAGAGGACAAGTGCCTTGGCAAAATTCATTGTGGTTTTACTCCTGATGAGGATCCGTTATTAATATTTCAGATAGGAAGGCGTACCCAGATTTTTCTGCTCCATGGCTTGCTGAAAGCCCAATACTCCCTGTTTATGAGCTTTTGCGGCCAGTTTCATGGCCTTCACATGGTCACCTTTTTGTAAGGCTGCTTGCGCCTGCTTGATCATCTTGCCGGTGTCACGCCATTCACCCTCTACCTTGCCGGCCTTCTTTCTGGCATTGTCGGCGTCATCAATCATCTTTTGCGCCTTGGCAATCATTGGATCAGCCGCGGCTGCTGACTGTTCCGCTTGCGCGGAGAGACAGAGGCTCATGAGCAACACTGCGGCTGAAGCTTTCATAATTTGTTTAATTTGCATTCTTTAACTCCCGATTCTGCTGATTCATCAGGTTAATGATCTATTTACGAGCGCCGGGTCCATTCAGTGGAAGGCCGTTGCTCATGTAGGTGAGGAAGTACTCGAGGTTGCTATATTGCTCACCATGGGCCTTGAACGGCTTGGCTCGAACCTGTTTATTACAACCAGTGAATCGACGATGCAGGGTTCCAACAGTTCCCCACTTGGAACGGTAAACCGGGAAATGCGTGGTATGCCCAAGTGCCGGGCTGAGGATGTCTGAGCGGATCATCATGCCGGCATTCTGCAGATGGCAGTTGGCACAGGAGAAGTTCAGCTGACCCCGGCGAGTGTAGTAGAATTTCTTACCCTCTTCATAGGCTTCCATCGCTTTGGGATCATCCTCGGGAACCACCACATTGGTGATCTGACCACGGGATTCGAAAGCAAGGTAGGAAAGAATAGCGTTAATCGGGCCCTTCTTGTATTTCAGAGGCTTTTCTCCATTGGCTTCGCGGCACTGATTCAGCGCCCGCGGCAGTGTTATAACCTTACCCTGCTGTTTGTCCCAGTGAGGAAACTTACCTTTGATGGCAGGACCGTCAGGGAAGCAGTCCTTATAGGTTTTGCCGTTGGCAAAGGGGGTTTCCCACATCGCCTGACCGTCATCGATAAAAGGTTCGTAAGGAGGGAATTCTTCAATCGCCTCCCAGTTTTCGCGGCCTATCGGATCGATGGAATACACGCCATTGGTGTACTCTTCCATCGCTACACCGGGGAAACGGTTCTTGAAGAAATTCTGAAATGCGTCCAGATCTTCATCAGGGGTAGTGGCTTGTGCCGAAAGGGCTATGCAGCCGGTAAGAGCCAGCAGAGCCATTTTTTGGAAAAACTTTTTCATGATCGGATGATCCTCCAAGCAGTTGAGTTGAGACTGTCTTTCAGACCGCTCAAAGTGTCCAGATGAACTCTACGACCTTGTCGAGTTCGGATTTCGTTAGTACTTCATGCTTGCCGAATGGCGGCATGGAAGATTCAGGGTTGCTGCTGGTCGGGTCCCAGATCTGATTTCTGAGATCCGCCTTGTTCGGGTAACGGCCTTTCATTGCAACCAACGGAGGAGCGATATTACCGGGCAAATTGCCCCCTTCGATCATATGGCAGGCCAGGCAGTTACCTTTCATTCGATCGAAAGCGATGGCCTTACCTTCTTCTATTAGGCTGCTCCCGGCAGCGACAGAAACGGGTGTGATCAGAAATTGTCCGGCAAGTACTGCAATAGTACTGGACATTCCGATCCATTTACTGGTTATACCAAACATCATTACCTCCATGAGGGGCTTAAATGAAAGTTGATCGGCTATAGCACCTGGCCAGAGTCTGGATATGGGCCGATAGGAATTTCTACAGCGGATCAATACGAAGGCAATTGCCTCTTTATCGGGCAAATTCATACGCCACGCGCATTGTGCAACATAAAGAGGGGTCAAGGAAAGTACAACAACTAGCCAAAAGTATTGTGGTTTTCCTTAATGTTGATTCGAAAGTTCTATAGTTTAATCAGCAAGTTGAACTCAACATTCTCTGAATATGCCATGCTCCTGGTGCGGATTCTACCGATCAGATTTGAGATCGACTATCCTAAGAGCACGATTAAGCTGGTATTTCTCATCTGAAAAAGTTCAATGCCACATTCTGCTAGCTGTCCTCGGCCCGGCGATAGCCATGTCACTTAAAAAGACCGCATCGGGCGCCAGCATCTGGTCCGTGTATCTGGTTGTGTGCGCCGATGGAAGTCTCTATACCGGCGTCGCCAAGGATGTACCTGCAAGGGTAGAGCGGCATAATCAGGGCTTGGGCGCGAAATATACCCGCGGCAGGCGACCTGTGGAGCTGCTCTTTAGCGAGGCTGTGGGGGATCATGGTCAAGCCTTGCGTAGAGAATATGCCATCAAACAGCTGCCCAGGGAGAAAAAAATAGCATTGATTGCCGGCAACGCTGGTGCAGAAAAAGCCCTTATAATTTGACCTGTCGCAGAGATTCCCCGCAGCGTCGGCAGAGGTAAGTTTGTCCATTGAGTATCCGCTTGTGTCGGATCGCCGAGAGTTGATGTTGCCGGCATCCGCAGCTGTAGGAATACTGGCGCATCGCTCTGCAGCGGATGCCGCTCATATCATAGTTGTGGCAGCGTACCGGGTCTGCCTGGAAAAAATTCATCAATTGTCGCCATTCCCGCCCATGTGGACGAATGCCTGAGCCATGCAAACGACGCGCCACCAGGTGCGCCACTTCATGAGGAATAGTCTGGTCTAGAAAGCTTTCCCGATTACCCAACAAGAGATCCGGGTTATAGCGGATATAAGGTTTTCTCATCCCAGGGAAGACGACCATTCCGGCGGTTTTTCCTCGCAGGTCGAAACGAATGCCGCTCAATGGGCATTCAATGCCAAAATGCTTTTCCGCCTGGCGCAGCAGAGAGTGTGTCTGCTGATCGGCCTGCCGGAAAAGGGTATCAAACGTCATTTGGTTCTCTGCCTGGCTATGGCGTTGACTGGTCGATGCCGGAAACAGTCCGAAGTATGGTCATTGACCATTCCCACAGCCTGCATGTAGGCATAACAGATCGTGGTGCCGACAAATTTGAAACCTCTATGTTTCAACTCACGGGCCATTTGGTCAGACTGCGCTGTGCTGACCGGCACATCCTGAATCGACGACCAGCGGTTCTGAATGGGCTCGCCGGCGACGAATTGCCAGATGAAATCAGCAAAATTTCCCTGTTGTGACTGAATTTCCAGGAAGGCCCGCGCATTGCTGACGGCTGAATTGACCTTCAGCCGGTTGCGCACGATGCCGGGGTCCTGCAACAGAGACTCGACCTTTTTGGGGCTGTAATTAGCGATCCGTTGCGCATCGAAATTGTTGAACAGGCGTCGATAGTTATCCCGCTTGCGCAGTATGGTGAGCCAGGAAAGCCCCGCCTGGGCACCTTCCAGAATGAGAAACTCAAACAGGGTGCGATCGTCGTAGCAGGGGACTCCCCACTCCAGATCGTGGTAGTGCTGGTACAATGGATCTTCGCTCACCCAGGCGCAGCGTATCGGCTTGTGCATTGTCAACGGCTCACTTCATGCGTAATACGGCCTCATTCTAATGGGCATGCGGGCTTCGCGACAGTCTTGCGCAGTTCTGCCAGACTGCTGCGGTAATTCCCCACATCACCATAGTCTAGGAATCTCTGGGTGAATCGGTGTGGTTCAGGAGAACGCCGAGCATGCTTGATCGGACCAGTACTGTTCAGTGCGGGCGGCGACCTCACGCACGTATTCAATAACTCCGTTCGAATATCCGCAAGAGCAAGCCTACCAGAAGATAGGCAACTTCAGACGAGAGGCTAGACGCTTGGCCAATAGCCCGAGGGCGAGCAGCATCCCAATCAGTAGAAAGTCGCTGTTGGTGTTCACTCTGCCGGATAATCCTTGCAATCAGTCCTTTTGTACGGGTGTGTTGGAGAAGCACAACGATAGACTTGCCGGGGAGGTTATCAGACTCAACGGGCCTGAAGAAACGGAAAAACTAAGAATCGGGGTTTTTCAAAACAGCCAGGCTATGATGACTAGATGCGCGTATACGCCAGGCGGGGAATCATTCAAGCTGGCAGGAGCAATATCGCAAGAAACCATCCAATAGAGTGATCCTGGTATTGAAATGCGCAGTAGATTTTGGGCTAAGCAGAGTAAAAATTGGAGATAGTTGGTGGTTTGATCGTCCCCATCGGCAGTATTCATGCCGATGGGGAAGCATTCTGCTAATTCATATAACTTTTAGCTTCTTCTCCCGGGTTTGGCAGGCCGGCTATTCGCCAGGCTTCCCGGCAGCCCCCGAAGAGCCCTTCGACGGCATATTTTCCCAGATGCATGACCCGGCAGACATGTGACATGACCGGCAGGCTGCCATTTTCCAGGTGATGCTCACGCAGATAGAAGATCACTGACCAATGATCGGGGCCGAGTTTACCGACACCATCCAATTCAGCCAGCATGCGGGCAGTGTCGCGACTCCAGGCTGTAGAGTTGATGAGAAAGCCATCCTCATCGAAATCCAGGTCTACATTGCCTTTGCCCGTCTCGGGATTGTGAAATCTCAGTTGTGTCATTTTACTCATCTCCACCATCGTTTTTATAAAAAGCAATCCAACCTTCCGCTCAGCAGGTTGAATGGCCACCATACAGAAAAATATAGTCGGGGAATGTTTTTTGGCAAGAAAAATTTTTGCCATGATCAAATAATACTTATGACCCTGTGGTTTTCCGAGCATTTACCGGCAGTTTGTTGACCTTTACCGGCATCGCTGAAAAGATGCACATCCCGTTGCGGGAAGGGGATTGAAATTTCGTCCGCATCGAATCTTTCCTTGACGGCCTTGGTGACATCCCAGTAGACATCCCAGTAATTTTCAGTTCGGGTCCAGGGACGGCAGACAAAATTGAGTGATGAATCCGCAAGTTCATGCAAACGCACCACCGGCTCCGGATCTTTGAGAACTAACGTACACCCTGGAGTTATTGGGGAAAATGATCGGTGATACTCAGGGGGAAGGAAGTCTCGAAAGATTCTTTGGGAGCCTTAACAGAAACAAGGGGTACTTCGCCACAGCTATTCAGGACGGTACAGGAAAGACCTGGCGCAAATTTTTCTGATTATTCAGGAAGAGCTGCTGTCGGGCAGGGTGTTCACCTTTACCGGCAGATCCCAGAAAAGATGATCCCGTTCGGGAAGGGGATTGAAATCTCGTTAACATCGAATCTTTCCTTGACGGCCTTGCTGACATCCCAGTAAACAGCACAGTGACAATGAAAATTGCGATATTTTTACCCCAGCGCAGACCCCCTTCTTTGGACAGCAGCCAGCCTTTGAGAGCGGTCGATGTGGCATCCACATCAGCCACGTCGACCTTGAGGCCAGAAACAGCCTTGATGTACTGGCGGAATTCTTTAATAGGTTCTTCAGCACCGCCTTTCGTCTCAAATGCATCGATCACCAGATTGGTTCGGTCTATCAGCGCGGTTCTTTGTGCATGCAGTTCGGTGATGTGTTCGAGCAGTGACTGGCGGATCTCCGCTTTGGTGTCTGCAAGCTGAGCTGCTGCATCGGCAACCTTTTTCAGCTTATCCTGATCCTGTAGTTCAGTTGTATCGATGCTACCCGACTGCTTGGCTGAGATCTCTTCATTATCCAGCACCTCTTGCCCTGAATCCTCGCCGTCTTCCACAGTTGAGGCATTTTTTTGAGTGCTTGCTTGACCAGATCTGTTGCCTTCGCTTCGGCAGACTTTTTCTGCTCCTGTAAGGCTTCATCAATCTGTTTCTGGGCTTCGGAAAGTGCTGCATCAGTCTCTGTTCTATCGACCTGGTCGGAGACCGTGGATTCTGCTTGACTGGCTTCCGGAGAGTCTTCCATCTTCTCCTGTACCGCCTCCAGGGCCTCGAGTACCTCCTCGGCCAATTCACAAGGTGTCAGGGGCTTGAGGCGTATTTCTAGCTCATCCAGCGGAAGCTGTGGGTCGCTTATCGTCTGTGCTGCAGCAGCTCCGGGCATTCAGTCAGATAGTCCGCCGCCAGGGAGGGCATCATTCCCACGAGGAGGAGAATCAGGGGAGATATTTAAACTGGCCCGAGAGGAGGGGCCATGCACTAGTACTCCATCCATAAGATACGCTTGGAGTACTAGTGATGGGCTAGTTAGGCGAAAGTCTTGTCAATTGTCTTGATGACATTGGCGCAAGCTTCAGCACATTCCTTGCATTCCGTATGATGATCTTCGTGTTCTCTGCACTCTTTTTCGCAATCCTTACAGGCAATACTGCAAATCTTTGCTTGTTCTTTCATATAATCTGAGTTTGCAGTTACCAGGTATGAGAGGGCCTCGCAAACCGCTTCCATTTCATGGGCTTTCTTGGCGCAAGCGGCCAAGCTCATGTCGCCCTCTGTGAATGCCACCAAACAGTGAGCGATGCAACGCTGGCCCTTATCGAGGCAATTGTTGACAGCATCAACGAGATCGGGGTGACGGGGGGCATGATCTTCATGCCGGTGTCCGGCATGGTCGCCCATTTTATGTCCGGCGTGTTCATCCATCTTATGCGCCGCATGACTCTCAGCATGGCTTGCACCACTGGCAAGTACCGTTGCAGCCGCACCGGCACCGATCAGCAGATCGCGTCTAGAGATCCCTTTATCTGTTGAATTGTTATTTGTTGGCATAGTTTCTCCTAGGTAAAAATAGTTTGATTACATGCCAGGGGTTGTTCGATTGCCCTGAGTATCTGCTGGCCAATTTGCAGACTTCTGCGGTGAATTGGCAAAAGATACGCAGCAGGCAATAGATGGCATCAGTCAGTTTATAGCAGATTTTTCTTCAAAATCCCGAATTCGATCCTGTTGTTTGAAAATCCTGCCTCTAACACCTCAGGTCGTGTTAGGCCATTATTGGGTTGCTACAAGTTATTAAATGTCCAGCACAAAGTCGTCATGAGTTAGTAACTTACTCAAATCATATAAAATAATTCGCAGTTATTGCTCTTCAATACGGATGTGCCTCCTGCATTTGGAATCTTGGTTAAGGTAACGCTGGTATGGATTCCGACCATTATATCGGCATCTTTCATACACCAGATGTGTTGCAGAAAAGCGTGATGATTATCATGGCATATCAGGGCGGGCTGTCTTACTATTCGACTGCATTTTCACCAACTCAAGGAGATAGAAATGCCAAAAAAAATAACTTCCCTGTTGATCCTGTCCTTTCTGCTGATACTGTCCTTCACGACCCCACTGGCGGCGGAAGAAGGCAGTAAAACGATTTTTTACAACATAACTACAGATGACACATGGGCTGGAGGCATGGCGCTGGGTCAAGCCAATAAGGCACTGGAGAATGGCTACAAGGTTGTGATTTTTCTCAATGTACGGGGAGTCTTCATTGCCTCCAAATCATTTAATACGGATACCTTATCCGCTTCCGGTATGAGCCTGCAGGATATGTTGAAGGGTGCCATCAAGAAAGGTGCCAGAGCCATCATCTGTCCAATGTGTATGAAGAAAGCCGGCATGACCAAGGATGACATCATCGAGGGTGTCGAGAAAGGGGGACCGGATGTCACGATGAAGCTAATGACCGCCGATGACACAGCGATTATGAGCTATTAAGGCTTAGTTTTTTCTAAAATCTGACAGCACAGGGAAGTGCGTCTGCTTGACGCTGCTTGGAAACAGTAATTAATCGTAAGTTTAAGTAACACCCTAATCCACATCGAGGGCAAACATTCCATCGAGCACCAATAGGTTGGGGCTGATGGTGCCGATGACCTCATCATTTTCAACAGCCAATGCACGAACCAGGTTGAATCGTGCAAAGAGCCTGGAACAGTAGCGGATATCCATGTCCGGGTCGATACAGACTGCGGGCTTGATCATGATTTCATAAACATTGACTCTCTTGGATGAGCGATCCTTCGCCAGGACCTGGCGTGCAATATCGGAAACCAGCAGTATGCCAAATTCATCATCCTGGTTACGTTTTTTTACGACAAGCATGGAGGTCTTGTATTCCTTGATCATTATCAGTGCATCATGAATAGTCGCCATTCGATCAATGACACCAAATTCTTTTTTCATGATATTCCTGACAGGGATGTGCTTGTTGGAACTGTGCATAATTCTTTCCTGTGCTTTTCTGGCGGAATTATAGTTATTGAATCGAGTTATCCATACATATCAGTCATCAATGAGATCGGGATTTTTCTAACGGAAAGTGGCCTACAGTATTGCTTGATTTGAAGAAATCACCACGACTAGCTCCCAGATAAGACGACGAAACTCATAAGTGGCTTGATTCTACTTATATTTCTGATGATTGAGAAGATTTCATCAAGCTCAATCATGATTCTCTGCTGACCATTACAGACGCTAGCAATGATGGGGGTGATTCTCAATAACCTCAATATTTATCAGTAACCCAGTTCGCTTTACCGGCTAGAATTTTAATGTATTGAGTACTTCAAGGCCTTAATAATAAGGCATTGGTGATTATTACCGGAGGTAAAATGTCTAAATTCAGTGTGTTTATCCTGCTGTCCATTCTGTCTTTTCCGGCCTGGGTAGAGGAAAAAGCACGATATGTCGAACCGCCCTACCAGTCACCCAAAGTCATCTATGAGTTTTATCTGGATGATCCGGCCAAAATGTCCTCAGCACTCTATTGGGTGAGGGCATTGATGAACCCTTTGATGGAATCGCCATATGACATGGCACCGGAGTTTATGGATATCAAGTTAGTGATACATGGCTCGGAAATTGTCACCCTGGTGAAAAAAAACTATCAACGTTATAAAGATGTCGTCGAACGGTTGCGCTACTATGCTGCTTTGGGTGTCGAGATCAAAGTATGTGGTTTGGCGGCGAAAGATTTCAACTACAGTCTGGATGACTTCTTCGAATTCGTGGAGCTGGTTCCATCGGCGTTCACGGAAATGGTTCACTGGCAACAGCAGGGCTATGCGCTGATTACACCCCAGGTATTCCTGCGCACCAGATCGATCGACGAGATCCGTTGAGCAAGGCCGTAGCTGGATGAAGGAAAATATGCTGAATTGTCCAGGCTTCGAATTTATAGTGTCCGGAACGCCAAATTGAACAGGCTGGTGTGAAGTAGGTTATAAAGGCCAAATTCTTGGATTGCGTCACAATCAGCCCTATTGAACTGCAGTGACATAAGCAGCCCTGCCAACTCTGGGAAATCAAACTCACATCAGAAAACTAAGTCGGTAAGCGACTGGCGGAAAGCCATATGCGGCTAGATTATCCGCAAATCTTGACAGCACAATATAACTCGTACGGTTTACAATGGAGCAAGATCAGAGCAAAAGGGGAGATAACTTGATAGAAAAAGACTCACAAATGCTTGAAGGCGAAGGGCTTTATCTCTGTTTAATCAGTATTCATGGATTGATACGCGAAGACCAGCTTGAATTGGGGCGAGACGCGGATACCGGTGGGCAGACCAAATACGTGGTGGAACTGGCGCGCGCCCTCGCGGACCACCCTGACGTGGCGCGGGTCGATCTACTGACACGCAAAGTTGAGGATCCAGACGTTAGCGCAGATTATGCCCTGCCTGTTGAGGATATGGGTAATGGTGCACGTATCATTCGCATTGAATCCGGTCCATCGGGTTATATCGCGAAAGAACAGCTCTGGGATCATCTGGATGCCTTCGTAGACAATACCTTTAACTATCTTCATGCGCAGGATCGTCTGCCGGATCTCATACACAGTCATTATGCGGATGCGGGTTACGTGGGGAGCCGGCTTTCCCATGTGCTGGGAATTCCCTTGATCTATACGGGTCATTCACTCGGTCGCGTCAAACGTCGCCGGCTGTTGGCCTCAGGGCTTGATGCTGCTCAGGTGGAAGAGCGTTACAGCATGGCCCGACGAATCGACGCAGAGGAGACAACCCTGGCTGCGGCAGAACGAGTGATTACCAGTACCAACCAGGAAATCGAAGAGCAGTATGAGCTCTACGATTACTATCAGCCTGATCAGATGCGGGTCATCCCACCCGGAACCGATCTGACACGCTTCCACCCTCCTGAAGGCAAGGAATGGCAATCAGATATCGCTGGTGAAATTGTGCCGCTTCCTGCGCGATCCTGAAAAGCCGATCATCCTTGCACTCTCACGCCCTGACGCACGCAAGAATATTTCAGCGCTGATTACTGCCTTTGGTGAAGATTCAGCGCTCCAGCAAGCGGCTAACCTGGTGGTTGTCGCTGGCAATCGTGATGATATCCACGATCTTGACACCGGTGCTCAGGAAGTACTGGAGGATTTGCTGATGCAGATCGACCGCTACGATTTGTATGGGCGGGCGGCTTATCCAAAGCACCATGCTGCTGATGATGTGCCGCTGATCTATCGGCTGACGGCTTTTTCGGGGGGGGTATTTGTCAATCCGGCGTTGACTGAACCCTTTGGCTTGACTCTGATCGAAGCCGCTGCCAGCGGTTTGCCCATCGTCGCTACGGAAGACGGCGGGCCTCGAGACATCATTCATAATTGTTGCAATGGTGTCCTGGTGGATCCGCTGGACACAGAAGCTATCGCCGAAGGTATCAAGGAGGTCCTGCTGGACTGGGAGCGCTGGCAAGAGCGTTCAACCGCGGGACTCAAAGGCGTGCGTGAATTCTACTCATGGGAGGCGCATGCGCGAGGTTACGTGGAGATGGTGCGGCCGATTGCGCAGCGTATCTCGGAACCGCTGGCCCGAGCCCCCAAAACCCGCCGCCCCATGCTCTATCACGATCGGGCCATTTTTACCGATCTGGATCAGAACCTGCTGGGTAATCTGGACACATTGCCCGAGCTGATCCGGGTCATCCGCGCAAACCGCAAGTGCGCCTCCTTCGGAATTGCTACGGGTCGACGGCTCGATTCCGCACTCAAGGCGATGAAAAAACACTCGATCCCTGAACCTGACGTGTTGATCACCAGTGGTGGTACAGAAATCCACTATGCACCCAAACTCACGGAGGACACTGCCTGGACCCGGCATATCGAGAAACAATGGACGCCCCAGGTGGTAAGGCGCATCCTTGAATCACTGCCGGGTTTGGAGAAACAACCCAAGACTGAGCAGAGTCGCTTCAAAATCAGCTACTACATCGATCCAGAAAAGGCGCCTTCACTGGAAGAGATCAATCAGCTGCTGCATCAAGAGGAGCAGTCTGTCAATGCAACGATCTCATTCGGCCAGTTCTTGGATATATTGCCGATTCGGGCCTCCAAGGGCTTGGCTCTGCGCTACATGGCTGGCAGGTGGGATATTCCTCTTGACCATATCCTGGTTGCGGGTGGTTCAGGCGCTGATGAAGATATGATGCGTGGTAATACATTGGCGGTGGTGGTGGGCAATCGGCATCATGAGGAGCTGTCTCAGCTGGAGGATGTCGAACGGATCTATTTTGCCGAACAATCAGGGGCAGCGGGGATTCTCGAAGCACTCGACCATTACGATTTTTTTCGTAGCTGCCAAGTGCCATTGGAGCAGAATGACGGGTGATATCCTTCTCTCTTTTACTCTGCACTGACCTGGACCGAACGCTCTTGCCGAATGGAGCCCAACCGGAGTCGCCTCAGGCTCGGCAACGTTTCGCAGCCCTGGCTTCTCATCCGGAAATCATCCTGGCCTTCGTCACTGGACGAGACAGGGCCAGGATAGAACGCGCCATAAACAATTATCGGCTGCCTAATCCTGATTTCGTCATCAGTGATGTGGGAACCAATATCTATGACCTGCGCGGTGGAGAGTGGCAGGTATGGAGTGACTGGCAGAAAGAGATCGCGCCGGACTGGAATGGCTTCAGCCACCATCAGTTGAGTGGCTTGCTGAGTGACTTTTCGCAGTTGCGTTTGCAGGAGGTTAATAAGCAGAATACATTCAAGCTCAGCTATTATTTTCCGTTGCATACCGACCATCGGCGACTTGATGTGGATATACAACATTGCCTGCAGGAGGAGCATATCCAGGCCAGCCTCATCTGGAGCATCGATGAACCGGCGGGAATCGGTCTACTCGATGTATTGCCCAAGTGCGCCAGCAAACTGCATGCCTTGGAATTCCTTCAGGCCAGTCTTGGCATTTCACAGGCAGACACCCTGTTTGCGGGTGACAGTGGTAATGACTTACCGGTACTGGCCAGCCCCATCCCATCCGTGCTGGTTGCCAATGCCATGCCATCGGTCGTCGTGGATGCCACTGCAGCGGCTGAAGCATTCGGTAACAAACAGGCGCTCTATCTGGCCGCGGGAGGGTTTCTTGGCATGAATGGTAATTACAGCGCCGGTATTCTGGAAGGGGTGGCCCATTATCATCCGGAGCTGATCGGGCTGTTCGATAACTGATTCAGAGACATACACGGTACGCAAAGGAGATTGGAAACATGATAGAGCCGGCCCCGGTCGTCTTTGGTGAAGTATTGTTCGACTGTTTTGAGGATGGCAGCCGGGTGCTTGGTGGCGCCCCCTTCAATGTGGCCTGGCACCTGCAGGCATTTGGCTGTGCCCCGCTTTTGATCAGCCGCGTGGGAGATGACCCTCAGGGCAGACAGATCCGCGATACCATGCAGCATTGGCAGATGACAACGGCAGGCCTGCAAATGGACTCCGCACACCCGACGGGTGAGGTCAAAGTGACCCTGAATGCGGGGCAACCGAGTTTCGATATCGTTGCGGACCGGGCCTACGACCATATCCATGCCGATGCCATGCCGCCAATGCAGCCCACACTTATTTACCACGGTAGCCTTGGAGTCAGGCTGCCGGAATCTGCTGCTGCACTCGACCAGCTGGTGCAGCAGCATACTGCACCAATCTTCATGGATGTAAATCTCCGGTCGCCCTGGTGGAATGAGGCTCAGGTGACTGAGCTGCTTGAGGGTGCCAGCTGGGTAAAAATCAATAGTGATGAGCTGGAAATGCTGGTGGCTGAATCAGGTGATCTGCAAAGAAAAGCAGACGTCCTGATGCAGCGGCATAACCTCAGCCGGGTGATTGTGACTCGGGGTGAGAGGGGTGCATTTGCCCTAGACCGAGAAGCTGGTTTACATGAAGCATTGCCAGCGCCGGCTGCCCGCGTGGTTGATACAGTGGGGGCGGGAGATGCCTTTGCCTCTGTCTGTATCCTCGGTTTATTAAAGAACTGGGACCTTGGGTCGATCATGGAAAGAGCCCAAACGTTTGCTTCTCTGATGGTTGGCCAACGGGGTGCAACCATCAATGATCCTGAAACTTACCGAGTCTTGATTGACACTTGGCGTTTAACACCAACAGAAGAGTAGGGCCTGTTAACACTATGCGGATATCCATCGACGGCGGCCATTTTTTCTCAGGGCAAGGCACACTGAGCGTAGTGTACTTGCCGCACATGAACGAAAGTGTAACGCCGCCTTGGGGAAAAATGGCCCCGTCCCTTCGGGTTGTCTCTCCAATGAGACCATTCGGTGTTGCGCCGCGCTCATTTGGATCGACCAAACTTCGCTTGACGCGCCTTGACTGGTCTCATTGGAGAGACAACGCTGGGCATCCTCATACTGCTAACAGGCCCTAATCTATGTACGAGCAGGTATCCCACTCGCTGTTGAACGAGATTCTCGATGAACTGAAACCAGAAATTCGTCGCAGGAATCTGCGCCACTTCTATACCCGACTCGGTGCGAATTTCTATGCCATCCACTCCCTGTTTCACCATCTCTACGGTCACCGGGAGGATTTCAAGCAGCAAATGATCAAGCTGGTGGAGGTGATGGCGAGCCGCTACATAGAACGTTCAGAGGAATTGGAACAGAGTGACATGGCCAGGGAACAGGACCACAACTGGTTCCTTAGCCAGGAATGGGTGGGTATGGCGCTCTACGCAGACGGTTTTGCCGGCAGTCTGCAGGGCCTGAAGGAGCATCTGGCCTATCTGCAGGAGCTGGGCGTCAACATGGTGCACGTGATGCCGATGTTGATCTGCCCGGAAGGGGCCAGTGACGGTGGCTACGCGGTCAGTGATTTTCTAGATATCGATCCGCGGGTCGGCAGTCTGACGGAACTGCAGGAACTAACCAACTCGATGCGTAAACGGGAGATGCTGCTGACCCTGGATGTGGTGGTCAATCACACCTCTGACGAACATGAGTGGGTACAGAAGGCGCGCAATGGTGAGCAGAAATATCAGGACTATTTCTACGTCTTTCCCGACCGGGACATACCCGACATGTTCGAGGAGACCATGCCCGAGATCTTCCCCGAAACCTCCCCCGGTAATTTCACCTGGGATGAGGCCATGGGACAATGGGCGATGACCGTCTTCAATAATTACCAATGGGATCTCAATTACAGCAATCCCAGTGTCTTCACCGAGATGGTCAATGTGATCCTCTACTGGGCGAACCGGGGTGCGGACATCGTGCGCCTGGATGCGGTGGCGTTCCTGTGGAAGAAGATCGGCACCAACTGTCAGAACCAACGTGAGGCGCACCTGATCCTGCAGATGATGAAAGACTGCTGCCAGGTGACAGCCCCGGGAGTGCTTTTCATTGCTGAGGCGATCGTCGCCCCCTCGGAAATCATTAAATACTTTGGTGAGGACGCGGTGATCGCCAAGGAGTGCGAGATCGCCTACAACGCCACCTTCATGGCCCTGTTGTGGGACTCGGTGGCGACCAAAAACGCCAAGCTGCTGAATCAGGGTATTTTAAGCCTGCCCAACAAGCTTGACCGCGCCACCTGGCTCAACTATATCCGTTGTCACGATGACATCGGTCTGGGCTTTGACAACGCAGACATCGTGCGGGCCGGGTACGAGCCGATCTCCCACCGGCGTTTTCTGGTGGATTACTTCACCGGGGTGTATGAAGATTCGGATGCCAGAGGCCAGCCCTTCGGGGTCAACGGCAAGACCGGCGACGCACGCATCTCCGGCTCTCTGGCCTCACTGGTCGGCCTGGAAGCGGCCCTCGATGCGCAGGATGACGCGGCCATCGATCGGTCGGTTAAGTTGATCCTGATGTTGCACGGTATGATCCTCTCATTTGGCGGCATTCCACTGCTCTATTACGGGGACGAGATTGGCACCCTGAATGACTGCAGCTTCATGGAGGATGAAAACAAGGCCGGGGACAATCGTTGGATGCACCGCCCACGGATTGACTGGCAGAAGGCCGAGTTGCGCCATCAGCACGGTTCAGTGGAGCAGCGCATCTTCGACGGTCTGCAGCGATTGATCGGAGTACGCAAGTCGATACCCGCCTTCGCCGACTTCAATAACCGGGAACTGCTGGCGGTAGACAATGAGCATCTGTTTGTCTTCCTGCGCAGCCACCCTGAAAGATCCAGTGAAACGGTGCTGGTGGTGGCGAATTTTGATGCCAATCCACAATTCTTTGATCTGGGGAATCTGGGTAACCGGGGACTCTTTCAATATGGCAAGCCGCAGGATCTGGCCAGCGGCGAAACACCAGCACTGTTCAACGATCAGCTTGTCATTCCGCCATTTCGCTTCTATTGGTTGACAGACCAAAGTCCAGCCGGCGCCTTCTAAGCAGCGAGCGATCGACCGCTGGCACAGTACGTTTAGGCTTGACTGACAACTATGGCACTGTCTGCTACGCCTCGGCAGGGGTCTTTATGACCACACTGACTGCCAGTGATGGACAGGACAGATGTGCATCAGGAGCCATTCTCAATAATTGATCTAGCTGCAGGATCAGACCCACCGGTTCTTTTATCTTGCATCGTATCAGTATTGTCGGGTAACCAGCGCAACAGAATCGCACTCAGTTGCTCCTGAGTAAATGGTTTGCTCAGATAGTCATCCATGCCGCTAGCAAGTGTCTTTTCACGATCACCTTCGAGCGCGTTGGCCGTGAGTGCAATGATGGGAATTCGCTGTCCGCCATTTTGTTGCTCGTGTACTCGGATGGTGCGCGTGGCCGCATAACCATCCAGTTCCGGCATCTGGCAGTCCATCAACAGTAGAGCGTATTCCTCATTTGATACGGCTTCTACCGCTTCAAGTCCGTTTTCAACCGTCGTCACCTGGCAGCCGAGCACATAGAGTATTTCCTGGGCGACAATCTGATTGACCCTATTGTCTTCAGCCAGCAGGATGTGAGCATTAAAGCTGGCCACTGCCACTTCCGATTGTGGCTCTGTGGAACCGCCCCTGCGATTAAGTGGTGTTTCCTGCAACTCGCTCAGACAGTCATGAAGTTCAGACTGACGCACCGGTTTATTGAGATAACGATCAATACCAGCCTTCGCAGCCTGCGCCTGTTCATCGCCGACTCCTCCGGAACTGAGCATGACCAGACGCATGCTCTGGTATCCGGGCTCGGCACGGATGAGCTGCGCCAGTTGCATGCCATCCATTTCCGGCATATGCCAGTCCAGGAGCGCAATGTCGTACGGTTTTCTGTTGCTTTCGGCAGATTGCAGCAGTTCCAGCGCCTGCTTCCCCCCTCCCACCTGATCGCTTTCCATCTTCCAGGTCTTGGCGATATTGCGCAGAATCTCCCGGTTGGTGGCATTATCATCGACGATTAAGACCCGCAGTCCGGTCAGGTCACTATGCGACGCCAAAGGCCTTGCGGGTTCGTTTAGCTGCTGCTGCAATGGCAGGGTGAACCAGAAGCAGGAACCTATATTCACTTCACTGCGTAAACCCATCTCACCACCCATCAGCAGTACCAGTTGCCGGGAAATTGCCAGCCCCAGACCGGTTCCGCCATACTGGCGGGTAGTCGAGCCGTCTGCCTGGGTGAATGCATCAAAAATTTGCTGCTGAGTGGCAGGTGTCATGCCGATGCCGGTATCTTCAACCTCGAAACGAAACACAGTTCGCTGATCCTGCTGCCCGGTTTGTGTGACCCGGATGATAATCTCGCCCTGGTGAGTGAATTTGATGGCATTGCCCAGCAGGTTCAGCAGGATCTGCCGGATTCGCATGGCATCGCCTTGATAAAGGTTTGGGATATCAACCGGCATATCAACATTCAGCTCCAGTCCCTTGGTATGTGCTTGATCAGCAAGCAGACTGGCAGACTCCTCCACCAGTTGGGGTAGATCCAGATCATGGTAATCCAGGGCCATTTTACCGGCTTCGATTTTCGAGAAATCCAGAATGTCATTGATAATCACCATCAGTGCATCACCGGAATGATGAATGGTCTCGGCGAACCGTTGCTGATTGGACTTTAATTCGGTGCCTAGCAGTAGTTCGGTCATTCCCAGCACGCCGTTCATGGGGGTGCGTATTTCGTGACTCATGGTAGCGAGAAATTCACTTTTCGCCTTACTGGCAGCCTCCGCTGCCTCTTTTGCTGTGACTAATTCCACCGTTCGCTCTTCCACCTTCCGCTCCAGGGAGTCTTGGTATTCCTCTTCTCTCTCCCGTGAGATCTGAAGATGCTCGAGCATGCGATTGAAACTATGCGCCAGCTGGCTCAGTTCATCCTTAGTCTTGACCTCAAGGCGGTGATTCAGCCTGCCCTTGGATATCTCCTCCGTTGCTTGCACCAAGGAGGTCAAAGGGGCAATCATCCGACGCGTCAGGAGAAAGGTTAACAAGATTGCCACCAGAACGATCAGGCAGGTGACAATGAGGATCGACATCAGGGCCTGATCTAACCGTATACGCATGGGTTGCTGACTGATGATCAGTCGTACAAAGCCGATAATCTCCCCTGTACTGATTTCGGACTCCAGATCCAGTTCGATACCCTCCAGGTTATCTGACTGATGGCTGACCACAGGCGCCAGGATATCCAGGTAGGCTGATTGGTCCGAGGCGGCGCTAAATTCACTGACCGTCATACTGGTGTTATGTGAGTCGTTAATGGATGGGTTTTTCTGTAACCTGGGGGGTACGAAGTCGGTTAAGGAAGATCTCTCAAGAATCGGCTCTACATCCGGTTTCAGGAACGCGGCATAGACGGTCTCATCACTGAGAATGCCCGCGGCGATCTGGCTGAGGTTCTCCTGGTCTTCTGTGTAGATCCCGTACTCGCTGAGTTGAGCCGCTACCTCGGCCATTTTCTTGCCATGCTCCTGCAGTTGCGCGAGGCTGGCATTCAACTCATGGCGCGTCACAAAAGCAGCGATCGCGATGGATGTCAGTAAGACCAAGAGGATCGAGAGGAAATTGAATTTACTGGTCAGGCTCAGGGCGTGGATCTTCATCTCAGAGTCCTCGACTATCGGTATATCTTCGACGCGGCATCAAGCAGGTTGCTCGCGATATCGGTTTTCAGATGTTCCGCGGTCTTCAGATTGACCGTATAGGCCAGTTTTTCAGGGGAGGCTGGAGGGAGTTCACTGACTGCCGCACCCTCCAGGATCCGCATAGCCAAAGCGGCGCTCTGTATCCCGAGTTTGCTGTAATCCGCTTCCAGGGCATACAGCGCCCCGGCCTTCACCCAGGATTGGGACAGACCAATAAACGGTATGCGATTACGAAATGATGACAACAGGACTGCCTTTGCTGTTTTCCGCGAATAAACCGTCTTATCCGGGATGCCTAACAGGACATCGGCTCGCCGGGCTAGCGTCTTTAGTGCAGGCGGCAGATCGGTGGGAGCGTTTACCGCGATCGGGATCAACTCCAGCTCAGCAGCAAGGGCTGATTTTTCTGCCGCTTTGATCCAAGGAGCGTTTTGTTGTGGATCGTAAAGCACACCGATACGTCTCGCATGGGGAAGAAAGCGTAGCAGCCAATCAAATTGAGTCTGCGGTTTTATGTGCATAGAGATGTAGGTGGCATTGGCTGCTGCCGCCACCTTTTGCTCATCCATGACAAATGCACAAACCAGTGGCCGGCCGGGGAATCGTTCGCGGGCCAGTCGCATGGCCTTTATTCCCAAAATAAAGACAAGTTCTGGATGAGATTGCCCGAACTGCTGCATGAATTCGTCCAACCCGGCGTTGTTTTTGTCCGGAAAATAGCGATGAATCTGGGCTGAAGGATGTCGTCCTGCCAAGGCTGTTTCGAAACCATCAACTGTCTGTTGATAGGCCTGGGTAGTCTTACTGCTGATAACGGCGATCCTGGGTGGGTCTGCCGCCCTGCACTCGAGCCCCTGGAGTGCGAGCATGGCAAGCAGACCCCAGGCCAACCAGACCGGTCTGAATCGAGAGAGTCAGGTTGCTGACGCTGTAGGCATCGACCTGCTCGCCACTCAAGGTCTCCCGCGCATCGATATAGCGCAGATCGACCCCGGCAGTGAGCCTGTTATCGATGACCGGCAGGATCAGGTTCAGCTTGACCTGCTGCTTCGGCGAGTTGGACAGGATCTCCCCGGTCTCCTGGTCTTCCGTCTCCTGATAGGTATAACTCACCCGCCCGCTGATGCCGTTTGACCACTTGCCCTCCAGTTCCAGTTCCAGGCCATGGGCCTCCACTGAGCCGGTATTGTCCAGGTAGAGGCAGCCGGGTTCTTCGTTACCTGTGCAGTCAGGGTCGGTCGGATCGAATGCCAACTCGATGAGATCCTCCATCTTGTACTTATAGAGACTGGCAACTCCACGCAGTTGTTGATTGATCTGCTGCTCCAGCACCAGTTCCAGGGTCTTGATGGTCTCAGCATCCAGATCAGTTGACGGCCGGTAGGTCACATAGTCATCGTTATAATATTGCTCATAGGGCGAGGGCGCCCGAAAGGCGCTGCCGTACAACAGTTTGAGAGTCGTCGCTTGGACCGGGTTATAGATCACCGCCAGACGTGGATTTAGCGTGCTGCCAGACTGCTCATAATCGTCATAGCGCAGGCCCAGATTGAGGATCAGATTGTCCTGCAGCCGGTATTCATCCTGGATATACAGCCCCCAGTCGAGGGAGTCGTGGCTCTCGTCGAGATAGACCTCCTCGTCGTAGTTCTGCAAATTCTGATCCATGTTGTACTGCAGCCTGCTGCCGAGGATCAGCCGATGTTGTTGCCAGAGTGTCTTGGTCAGCTGCAGCTCGCCACTCCACCAATTTCCCTCAATTTCGTCCTTGTTGAGCACCAAATAAGGGGGGTCACCTGAATCCGCATAATCGAACATATAGTCACCATCTTCTTTGTAATGGGATCGTCCTAGCCGGGCCAGCAGGCCCAGTCCATCCGGAGTTTCATGCTCATACTTCAGATCCAGGTAGTAATAGGTATCAGTTGTCTGGGTGTCGGGATCATTGAATACCGTACCGTAGGAGGCAGTGGGGATATCCTTGGTACGTTTTGCGTAGATTGCCTCGAAGCTGAAATCAGCGTAGCCGATTCGGGTGAAGAGCTGTTTGACCGCTTCGCCATCCACATCCTCAGCAATGCCGTTATTGGTTGCCGGATCGTCGAATTCAGGGTAGTAGATCTGGTCATCGCCATCACTCTCCAGGTAACTGCCGGAGACCAACAGTTCGACACCGCTCTCCAGCCGGTCACCGTAGCTGAAACGGCCCTTGTTTCTGGCATAGGTACCGGTTTCTGCCGCCAGCTCCGCGCCCATCAGGTCGCGCCCCCGTTTGGTGATGACGTTGATCACCCCGAACAAGGCGCTGGTGCCATACAGGGATGATCCCGGCCCTCGCACCACCTCGATGCGCTCGATCAAGTCCACATCGACCGGGAATACCTCACCCATGGGAGCACCGGAATAGATGTTGTCATTCAGCGTATTGCCATCCACCAACAGCAGCAGACGACTGTCATAGTCTCCCGGCCGGCCGAAGCCACGGACATTGGTGTAGTGGTAATTGCGGTCAGAGTAGCTGAAGAAGCCCCGCAAGCTGCTCAGGATTTCAGACAGATTGCGATAGCCGTAACGTCTGATCTCATCCGCGGTGACGATGCTCACCGCGGCGGGCGCCTCGGTAATCTTCTGCTCATGCTTGGAGGCGGCATAGACCGAGGGGATGTCCTGGAAAAAGAGTTCCTCATCCCCAAAGCCATCGTCCATGTCCGAGTCATCTGTACCTTCCATGGCCAGAACAGGCGCGGCAAAGAGGGTGATCATGAAGGCAGCAGATAGGCTAATCGCCGCTTTTTTATTGAAATGTGTCAATCTCTGCATGGTCTGAGTTCTCAGTAATGGGTCTGATGTAAACCGACTAAAGCAATTGGAGTATCTGTTGAATGAAACACAACGAGTTGGAATGAGGCCCGCCAATCGGTATCAATCTCGGAGTTGAATTTGAGAAAAAAACCATCGGCATAGAGCTCCATCGGCATGATTCGCCAGAAATTAAGTTTTAAAGATCGATGCAAAAAGCACTGGAAACCACCATTTGTTCAGCATCAGTCGTGTATTACCTGCCGTTTCTGATTAGAATTCCTGTTAGATAAAAGGAGGGAGGTGAATACGCTACCTTGCAGGGTTAGGTACCCTTCGGAAGTCAAGGTTGGACGGCTGAGAGGTAATAATCAGCCTTTTTATCTTCTACTTATGAATGACAGCATCACTGAGTCTTTCGGCTTTTTTTATATGGTGGGGAGGAGACAAGGGATTAGTAAAGTGTCTCAGGCGCCCACAAAGCGGTCATTCACCTCAGGCAATCCAATTCAGCAGGATACCGGACAGCAGGATACTGGTTGGGCCGGGGGCCTCTACATGTGCCAGGGGCAGCCAGCCATGGATCGGGAAGATCGGCATCTTGACACCGAAACCGATCACCACTCAGGAACCGTTCATGTTCAGCTACCACGTGGTGCGAGGCCGTGGATTCAGCCCATGACGCAGTCCCCGGTAGAACACTCCGGAGGGACTGAGTTGGCTGGTGATGGCCTCGATTCAAGGCCGAAAACAATATCCTGCCAGCCAGGAAAAGCCATCAATAATCACTAATATGATAATAAACCGGTAAGGTTAAACAGCCTTGAGGTCAGCTTGGATCAGTGTAAGCCTTAAATGATTTGCCCAGATATTGTGAAATTGTAATATCATGGCCAAGAAAAATATTATAAGTAAAAGAATTCATTGGCATCTCAAGCTCAAATTTCTTGAAAGAGGTTCTCAGACGCATTCTGAGCCTGCATGAGTAAGGCGTCCCGGAGCAATGCACAACAAGGGGAGCACCATACCCAAGAGGTATTTTGCGCAGGCCGGGGATTTCCAATGATTAGTGCTGCTGGTACAAGCTGACGCAGGGGGCGTCCCCTGAGTAAAACAATACAAAAATAGACAGATGAAAAGCAGCGACCCGCAAAAAACACAGATACTCATTGTCGATGACGATCCCGCAGTCGGGATACTCGCGGAGGCGTCACTGGCGGATGAGCATACGCAGATTTCAATTGCCAGCGATGGTGAAACCGCATTGCGGATTATTCAATCGACCCCTCCAAGCCTGTTGCTACTCGATGTCGTAATGCCGGTAAAAGGGGGCTTTGAAGTCTGTCAGGAACTCCTGGATGACTCCTATGAGCAGCCGTTTCCAATCATCATGATAACCGGACTCGATGACGAGGAGTCCATAGAACGGGCTTACAAGCTCGGTGTGACGGGTTTCATCACCAAGCCGATTAACTGGTTGGTGCTGAAACATCAGATACAGTTCGTGCTACGCGCCTGGCATGACCGTCAAGCCTTATCGGAAAGTAAGGAACGCTATACCCTGGCGGCGCGAGGCGCCAATGATGGATTGTGGGACTGGAGCCTCAAGCAGGGCTATGTCTATTTTTCACCCCGCTGGCTTGAGATGCTCGGCTACCAGGAGAATGAGCTCGACGGACTTCTCGACAACTGGATTCAGCTGATTCATCCGGAAGAGCGGGATCTGTTCAAAACTGAGCTCGATTCCCATGTCGCGGGTCATTCGGAAAAATTTGAACTGGAATACCGCATCAAGAATCATGAGGGGCGTTATCGTTGGATGCTCTGCCGTGGATTGGCGATCCGTGACAAGCACAACAGGGCCTATCGCATGGCGGGTTCTCAAACCGATATTTCCGAGCAAAAGTCTGCTGAGTTTCAGCTCATGCATGATGCGTTGCACGATATCCTGACCGGGCTGCCGAATCGTTCATTGCTGATGGAAAGGATTTCCTACAATATCAATCTGCTGCAAAGAAATAAAAAATCGTATTTTGCCCTGGCCTTCCTCGATCTCGACCGTTTCAAGACCATCAATGACAGCCTGGGACACCATATTGGTGACCTGCTGTTAAAGATGGTTGGTGCGCGGATCAGGGACCTGCTGCGTGATACCGATCTGCTGGCGCGGATCGGTGGTGACGAATTCGTCATCCTGTTCTCTGAATTCAATGATCTGCAATCCCTGATTTCGATCGTCGAACGAGTTCGGCGCAAGATCGCTCTACCCTTTACGATTGAGAAAAACGTGCTGCGGATCAGCGGCAGTATCGGCATTGCGGTCAGCGAGGGGCAGTACACCCGTCCGGAGGATATCTTACGGGATGCGGATATCGCCATGTACCGGGCAAAGGATTCGGGGAAGAACAGATTCGAGATCTTCAACCCGGATATGCATCAACGCGCCAGCCGGGCGCTGAGCATAGAATCCGCACTGCATGATGCCTTGGAGAATAATGAACTGCGGATTCACTATCAGCCCATCTACAAGCTCAAAAAACGCAAGCTCGTTGGCTTTGAGGCACTGTTGCGCTGGCAACATCCGCAACAGGGATTATTGATGCCGGAAGATTTTCTGGATATCGCGGAGGATTCCGGATTGATCGTGCCGTTGGGCCGCTGGGCAATCAGTCAGGCGGTTGAACAGATACGTCAGTGGCGCAGCACGATACCTCAACTCAAGCATGCCTATGTCAGCATCAACCTTTCCAGTAAGGAATTTTCCCAGAATGACCTGTTTGACTACATGGACAGGCTTTTGAAAAAAACCAAGCTGCCGGCGGGTTCATTGAAGCTGGAAATCACTGAAACCGTATTGATCAATAACTTCGAGCGGGCACTGGCCGTGATGAATGCCTTGCGCGAAAGAGGCATAGATCTCTCGATTGATGATTTTGGCACCGGTTTCTCGTCTCTGAGCTATCTGCATAATTTCCCCTTCGATACCCTTAAACTGGATCAGGTTTTTGTGCAGAAACTGGACAAGAACTCAAACAGCTTGTCCATCGTCAAGGCCATCATAACCCTGGCGCACAACCTGGGACTGGTAGTGGTCGCTGAAGGTGGTGAAACCACCAAGGAAATTGAGTGCCTGAAAAAGCTCGGTTGTGAATATGGTCAAGGCTTCAAATTTGCACTGCCTCAGCCGGCTGAGGAAGTGGTGCTTGCGCTTTGAGAAGGGCCCTGACTTTCAACCGGGAAACGGTCGTCAAGGGGTCGAGACTGCCGATTTCTCATTCATCAGACGCTCCACCGTGTCGACAATGGCCTGGGTTTGTGGATCGATCTCGATGTTTACCCGGTCTGCCGGCAGCCGGCCTCCAATGTTCGTTCTCTGCAGGGTTTCCGGGATCAGATTGACTTCGAATTCGCCAGCTTCAACCGCGCCTATGGTGAGACTGATGCCATCGATACCGATATAGCCTTTGGTAAAGATGTATTTGCTCAATTTGTCAGGCAGTTTGAAGCGAATCTTCCGGTTGTTTTCAGTCTGCATGACCTGCAGCACTTCCGCAGTGCAGAGAATGTGACCGGACATCTGGTGGCCGCCGATCTCATCGCCAAAACGGGCAGCCCGCTCAAAATTTATCAAGTCACCCACCTGCAGCTTACCCAGGTTGGTGACATTCAATGTTTCCTGCATCAGGTCAAAGGAAACCAGCGTTCCCGCGAACCAGGTAACCGTCAGGCAACAACCGTTGTGGGCTATGGAAGCGCCATGCTCAAGGCCTTTGCAAGAGGCTTCAGGCAGCCGGATTGTATGGGTGCGAAAATTCTTTTTTTCATGAATATCAACCAGTTCCGCAGTACCTTGAACAATTCCAGTAAACATTTTCTCGACTCGTTAGTGTTTTACAGTGACACACCTGACCAAAGACATAGGGCTGAACGCTATCTCAAACAGGTTTTTATCTGTTGAAAAAGTGTCAGAGCACTATATCCTGAGAGCCTGAAGAAGAGAATGTGCGTCAAACAGATAATGCCGGATACAGCTGGTTATTTCAGGAGAGAATGGGATTGATTGATGGGTGATGAACAAAAGCGGGCCTTGGTGATAGTGGCCCATGGCAGCCGTCGAACGGCTTCTAACGAAGAGATAAGAGATCTCGCAGCCAGTCTCGATGCTAATCCAAGGAATGATTTTGCCAGTGTGGTTACCGCCTTTTTGGAGTTGGCCGAGCCGACGATTCCCGATGGCATAGAAAATTGCATACAGAGTGGAGCTTCAGAGGTTATCGTGTTTCCCTACTTTCTGTCTGCAGGCAGGCATGTCGCCCAAGATATTCCCGCAGAAGTCAAAATAAAACAACAGCAATACCCCAGCGTTAAAATTACACTCGCCAGCCATCTGGGGATTGCCAAAGGGATTCCCGAGCTGATTTTTGAGCATCTGAGCCTTGAGGATTGAAGTTCTGTGCGTTATTTCGCCATGAACTAGGGAAAACCCTGATTTAGTGATGGTCGTGGAAATGTTTGAATCTCTGTCGATTGATGAACATACTTGCTGAGCTGTAATTGTAATGATATCCAATTCCCCACGCCGTCCTTTCCCGATCCATCGACTAAAACTATAAAATAGCCGCTCGATTGAACAACTACTAACCCAAATCAACGACCAGAAATTTACATGTGACAGTGGGTCAATCAGGCCCATCGTGACGCTTGGAGAGATTAAGAGGAATTTTCATGCCCCTGATGCGTTTTTTTAAGCCGAAATGGCAACATCCCAATCCACAGATTCGTAGACAGGCGGTGGAAGCCTTGGGGCCTGACAATATTGAGGTCCTGACCCAGGTCGCGCTTCAGGACAAGATTGCAGATGTACGCAAAGTGGCTTTGAGTCGCATCCATGACCTGGAATTTCTACACCAGGCAGTGAATGATGAGCGTGACCAGGAAGTCCGTAAGTTTGTCATTGAACGCCTGTCTAAATGTCTCGCGGGAATCAACCAAAAACCGGATCCACTGGATCTTCGCCTGGGTTTTCTGCAGCGTCATGCGCAACCTGAATTCGTCGAGTATGTTGCATTGCATGGTGTTGAGCCGGAATTACGCAAATCGGCGCTAGATCTGGTCAAGCAGCAGGAAGCGCTTGGCAAGGTCGCCGTGAAAGACCCTGTGATCGCCAACCGGTTGGCAGCGCTGGAAAGAATCAGCGACCCTGATGTGCTGGAGAGGATCTTTCGCGAAACGCGCAAACATGACAAGCAGATCAACCGTCTTTCACGGGCAAAACTCGATGCACTGCAAGCAGCGCAAGAGAAAATCGCCAGCAATCGTGCTGAGTGTGAAAAGCTCTGCAACCGCTTGGAAGAGATGGGCCAGGGAACCGATTGGGAGCGGGAACTGACCGAATTCGATGACCTGGAGGCGCGTTGGAAAAGCTTGTCTGCTGAGGCCGAAGAGGGTTTTCAGGTCCGTTATGCAACAGCGCGGGAGGCTTTCGTAAAAGTTTCTGCATCTTTTCGAGAAGCGCTGCAGGCTAAACAACAGGAGTGGGCTGCCGCCCGGAGCGCCAAGCAGTCGATCCTGGCTGACTTGACCCAGCGCTGCACTGAACTGAATGCACTGCAGACACTGCATGAAGAACTCGAGACACAAGTTGCCTCTGAACTGGTGAACTGGCAGAGCGCATGGCAAGAAATCCCCGCGCTGCCCGACCCACAGGCTGAACCATTGAATAAAGCTTATGTGCAGGATCTGCGTTCTATACACGATCGACTCGAGCTGTTGCAGCAGCAACGTGCAACTGAGATTGCACTCAATAAGTTGATCGCTGATGCGAAAAAACTACTGGATTCGAAAAAACCGATCACTGAAAACCAGATCAAGTCACTGGATAGGCGTTGGGAGGCGAAGCAGGGCGCGTCAGACACGCAGGGGCTGGCTGCTGCCATCGAACGCTATGAAGGACTGCACAAACAGTTACGCGAGCGCCTGGTGCAGCAGGTAGAAAAACGGAAAAAAGAGTTCGAGAAACTCCCCGGCATGTTGGAAAAGCTGGAAACCCTGTTGAATGAAAAGGTTTTGAAGGAAGCGGTCCCCATGCATGATCGGTTGCAAAACAGCCTCAATCAACTCCAGGCCCTGGGAATGCCGCAAGACAAGCTGGCACCTTATATTCAGCGCTTACAACGAGTGACGCCGCAAGTTAGAGAGCTGCAGAGCTGGCGCACCTGGGGTGCTGATGAGGCCCGGGAACGTCTTTGTCAAGAGATGGAAGACTTGATCGGCAGTGAGGATAAACCGGCCGATCTGGCGACTCGGATACGCCATCTGCGTAACGAATGGAATCGTCTGCGTTCGGATGGTGGCGCGACCGGAAAGACTTTACGCAAACGCTTCGACAAAGCGGCTGATGAGGCTTATAAACCCTGCGAGGAGTATTTCAAGCAGCAGTCCGAGCAACGTCAAAACAACCTGGAGAAGAAGCAGGCGTTGTTGAAACAGCTCGAATCTTACCTGGATGGGATTGAATGGTCGCATCTGGACTGGAAAGCAGCGGTCAAATTCCATCGCCAGCTGAGCAACGACTGGCGGCGGGCAGGACCGGTCGACAGACGCGCGGCGAAGGAGCTCGATGGACGCTATCAACAGTCCATGGGGATTATCAATGAACACCTGCAGCTGGAACACCAGCGAAACCTGGAGCAGCGCAAGGGTCTGATAGCAAAGGTGCGCGACCTGGTTGAGTTGCAGGACATCAACAAAGCGATCGATGAATGCAAGCAATTGCAGACACAATGGCAGACCAGCGTGCCGGGTAAACGGCAATTCGAAAATGCAATCTGGCAGGAGTTCCGTGAAGCCTGCGATGCGGTATTCGCGCGACGCAAGCAGCAGCAGGATGAGCGACATACAGAAGAGCAGCAACATAAAACGCAGAAGCAAGAGATCTGTACGAGCATTGATCAGCTGTCGGAAGTCAAACTCGATGAGCTGGATGAAGCGGAGCGTAAGCTCCATAAGCTGCTGGATGAATGGAAACAGGTAGGCACAGTGGCGAAAAGGGACAGTACTGCGCTGGAGCAGCGCTTTGAGAAGGCCCAGCAGAGATTTCTACTCCATAAACAGGCGCTGCGGGAGGCGGAGGAGAGGTCACAGTTGCGTCTACTGCGGGAAAAAGCCGCCCTTTGTGGGAAACTCGAGCAATTGTTGGATGATCCTGATTCTCCATCAGCCAGCCAGTTGGAAACACTTACAAACGGTTGGACCGCGCTTGCCCCCTTGTCTGACGCTGCAACAGATGGCTTGATGCAGCAGCGTTATGCAACGGCCATCGAGGCATTGAAAGATGCCACAGGCGAGAAGCCGGCAGAGCTCATGCAAGCCTTGAATGCGCAGTTGGAGTCCCGTAAAGAACTCTGCCTGCGGATGGAGATTCTGTCCGGTGTGGAGTCCCCCGCCGAACTGCGGCAAGCGCGCATGGAGTATCAAGCCAACCGCCTTGCCGAAGCAATGGGGCAGGGGGAAGCGGACCCGGTCGGCAAAATGGCTGAATTGGAAGTTGCTTGGTGCCTTACCGGTGGCGCGCCGGCCAGCGAGGAGGTGGTGTTACAGCAGCGTTTTGAGAAGGCGCGGCAGGCCTGTCAGCCAGAAGAGTCTCAGTAGGCTATTGAGCGCGAGTTAGTTAGTTTCCGTCCAGAAAGGACGGAAACTAATCTGGCATAGGGATGTGCCAGCATTTTCAAAGGCAATAAGCCCTTGAAAATGAAGGAATCGGAAAATCGCATTTTTCGATTCCGTTCCAGAAACATCCCAGGGAGGGGTGTTTCTGGACTCTAACTAGTTAGCGGTAGCGGGTCTGCTGGTTGCAGGTGAGATGCTGAGCGCGCGCAACCCGGCCTGGAAAATCCCACCTTCTGTTGCCAGGCACCGATAAAAAAACCGGCGGTTTTCTGCCGCCGGTTTTGACATCCGCTAAACTGGCAAGAATCCTATCAGGAGTCTCCCTGCTCAGGCTCTTTCTTCTTCAGGCCGGCTTTTTCATTGAATTGCAGGGTGCTCTTCTCGCGCAAACCTTTCATATAGTCAGCCAGGCCTTTCTGCTGCAGTTTGTTGGTGATTTCCGCCTTGACCTGTTCCAGGGAGGGCGGAGGGGTTTCACGGCTCTCCTCCAATAAGATGACGTGCCAGCCGAATTGGGTCTGCACTGGAGCTTTGGTGTACTTACCTGTTTCCATGGCTTTTACCGCATCAGAGAATGGCTTGACCATCTGCTCCCCATCAAACCAGCCCAGATCACCGCCGTTTTTACCTGTGGGCCCGGTGGAGTGCTGCTTTGCCAGTTCGGCAAAATCACCACCCTCATCCAGTTGGGTGATCAATGATTTAGCTTCTTCTTCTTCCTTGACCAGGATGTGACGCGCCTTGTATTCAGTCGTGGATTTGTTGGCGTAATCAGTGTCGTATATGGCCTGGATCGCACTCTCCTCCGGTTGGTTGGCGCTGGCGTACTCCTGGAGGGCCGTCTGGGTCAGCAATTTTGCCCGTAGCAGGGCCAGGGTGGCTGCGACCTCCGGACGTTGGTCGATCTGGTTTTTCTCTGCATCCTGGGCGACGATCAGTACATTCGCCAGCTCGTTGAGGATGCTCATCTGCATCTCTTGCGTGTTCTGGGCATTCGGCACGGTCCGCATACGATCCTGGAAGTAGATTCCATACATCAATTTGCTGACGGCTTGATCGTTGACGGTCAACAGGGTGTTCTCATCCATGTCGGTGTTTGCATCGGCTGCGTCTTTACTGACAGGCAGAACGGCTGAACGCTTTTCAGCCGCCGTGTCGGTTGCGGCTGATTCTGCCTTGCTGTCCTCCTGGGAACAGCCCAGAAGTAGTCCAAAAGCGCAAAGCGCAGCCAGTGATATCTGCTTTTTCATAGTTGTATCTCTATCTTCAGTGGTAGTGAGTTGATGGTATAAAAAAGGGTGATTAAGCCGGAAAAACTTTTTTGAATGGTTTAATGATGACCCGTGCATAGACCCCTGCCTCGATATACGGATCTGCATCGGCCCATTCTTGGGCTGACTGCTGGTCCGGGAATTCAGCCACGACCAGGCTGCCGGTGAATCCGTTAGGCCCGGGATCCTCCGCATCGATGGCGGGGTGCGGTCCTGCCAGCAGCAGGCGTCCGTCGCTCTGCAGGGCTTCGAGTCTTTTCAGGTGTTCGGGCCGGACCCTCAGTCGTTGTTCGAGGCTATCCTCGCGATCTTCTGCAATGATTGCGTAATACACTCAGTTCTCCTCCGGTTCCGTTATCGTTTCCGGGTCTTGGATATGCCTTGCCAGGAAAAATGCCTGCAGAATGATGAACAGCATGGTCAGGCCCATCATGCCAAAGAGTTTGAAATTGACCCAACTTTCCTCCAGAGAATGAGCGGTGTTACACATCTCCAACTCATTTCCCTGGAACAGGCTGCTGCAATTATCGAAATCGATCTGCTGCAGCCCGGTCAGTTGTTGCAGGGATTGCTCGACCACGAAGAAATCATTCGCTACATAGAGATTCAGAAAACCAAGCAGGATAAAAAATACTCCCCAGGCGCTGTTGAGTTTGTACCAGATTCCTTGAGGCACTGAGATACTGCCGCCCATCATGCGCTGCACCAATGGCTTTTTGCCGATAAACTGGCTGGCCAGGAAGACGCCGCCAAACAGCCAGTTGATCACCGTGGGTTTCCACATGATGAAGGTGCGGTCCTGCAGCAGGATAGTCAGGCCGCCAAACACCACCAGAATGCCCAGGGTGATCAGATGCATGTTCTGCACATGGCGATTACGCCACCAGCCGTAACCTACCTGAACAAACGAAGCCGCAATGGCCACAGCAGTCGCCGCGTAGATGCCATACAGCTTGTAGGCGACAAAAAACAGGATGACGGGGAAAAAATCAGCGAGAAATTTCATGTGGTTTGAACAGGGTTGATTGATTCAGTGAAGCGTTCGTTCCACGCTCCAGAGGTTATAGTATTTCTCTACCACATGCCTCACGGGTTGCGGGTAGTTCAATGCGACCATCTGCTGCATGCCTTCACGAAAAAAACCCGGAGCCTCTTCCGGCAGATGCTGCAGCAAGCTGTCATAGGCGCTTACTATCAGTTCCGGGCGATGGCTTCGGGTGGCTATTATCGCCCGGTTCAGCACTAACAGCCGCCAGGGTCGGCCTGGATTGGTCTTTTCCAGATCCTGTTGCAAGGCCGGCGCCACGGCATGCTGTATTTCACCGGTCAGTTCATAGAGTTGTTCCAGGGCAATTGGTTCCCTGACCGAATTGGCCTGACAGGAGAGCGCATTGACGATGGGTTCCAGGGTGCTGAGAGTGCCGCCCTGACGGGCGAGCCAGAGTGCAAGGGCAAGCTCAAGCCTTCGAGTTCCAGGCTCAGTTCGTCCAGCTTGTGATTCCCGGCTATGGATGAGAGATCGGCCAGCAGATTGAAGCCATAATCCCCCAGGGTATGAATATCAGGTTCGCCAGTGGCTTCCCAGCTTCAGTGGAGTCTGTTTCCTGGATATCCTGAGCAGTTCGAAGACCTTTTGCATGGCCTCCGCTAGCAGGCTTGGCGAGTTGGCCTGGTCCTGCTGAGCCGGATCGGCCGGAACCGCCTCGATCAGCCGGCTGGCGAGCTCAGTAAAGGTATCGTTCAGACCGGTCAGATCTGGAGCATTCATTAGCATTGGGCGATTGTAACAGGGGACTTGCCAGCCGTCTTGCCAGGCTTGGCAATTCAAAAAAAGAAATAAATGACTATCAGCCAAAGCCTATTTAATTAATGTACAATCCGCCCCCATGTTTTGTACTTATGACCTGCATAATCATTCGACCGCATCGGACGGAACCCTGAGTCCGGCCGATCTTGTCATGCTGGCTGCCCGGTCAGGTGTAGAGGTTCTCGCGTTGACCGATCATGACAGTACAGAGGGTGTCACAGAGGCGGAAAGGATGGCTGCCGATGTTGGCATTACCTTGATACCCGGTGTGGAGATCTCAGTCACCTGGAACAAGCAGACCATCCATGTCCTGGGATTGAATGTGGACACCGAGAACAGTCAGCTGCAACTGGGTCTGGTAGGCTTGCGGGCGTTTCGCGATCGCCGTGCCCTGGAGATCGGAGCCCGCCTGGAGAAAGCGGGTATTCCCGACGCCTTCGAGGGGGCCCGGGCATTTTCCAATGGGCGGCTGATCAGCCGCACCCATTTTGCCCGGTATCTGGTGCAGGTGGGTGCTGCGAAGGATGAACGCAAGGTCTTCAAACACTTTCTGGTCAATGGAAAACCCGGCCATGTGCCGGGGCAATGGGCCTCTCTGGAAGATGCCCTGTGCTGGATTCAGGCGGCCGGTGGACAGGCTGTGATTGCCCATCCCGCCCGTTATCGTATGACTCGTACTAAGCTGCGAAATCTGATAAAAGTATTTGTCGCGCTGGGTGGGGACGCACTTGAGGTGGTTTCCGGCAGCCATAGCCGTGACGACTATTTTGTCATGGCGAAACATGCCAAAGAGTTCGGTCTGCTGGCGTCAGCCGGTTCTGATTTCCATTCACCCGAACATCCCTGGGTGGTCTTGGGTCGATTGCCGCTACTGCCTGATGGCTGTCGCCCGATCTGGCATGACTGGTCATTGCCGGAGCGTTCATCGTTGTCAAACGGAGTTGTCTAGGACCTGGTTATGGCACAGTTTTTTCAAATCCATCCGGATAATCCTCAGCCGCGCCTGATCAAGCAGGCGGTGTCGATCATCCAGCAGGGTGGTCTGATGATCTATCCCACAGACTCCAGCTATGCCCTGGGTTGTCAGATGGGCAACAAGGGGGCGATGGAGCGGATTCGGCGACTCCGCAGACTCGACGACTCCCATAATTTTACCCTGGTCTGCCGGGATCTCAGCGAGATTTCACACTATGCAAAGATCGATAATCAGGAGTATCGCCTGTTGAAGAGCCTGACTCCAGGGCCCTACACCTTCATTGCCAAGGCGACCAAACAGGTGCCGCGGCGCCTGCAGCATCCCAAACGCAAGACCATCGGTATCCGGGTGCCGGACAATGAGATCGTCAGCGCCATGTTGGCTGAACTGGGTGAACCGATCATGAGCAGCACCTTGATCCTGCCGGGTGATGAGATGCCTCTGACGGACCCCTACGAGATGCGGCAGACCCTGGACCATGAGGTCGACCTGATCATCGATGGCGGCTATTGTGGATTCGAAACCACCACCGTCGTCGTGCTGATCGACGATACCCCTCAGGTGGTGAGGGTCGGCAAGGGCGATATTTCCATGTTCGAGAGTTAATTTTTCCATGCTTACTCTGTTTCAAAAAATTGCCATTCTGGCTTTGCCCATACTGTTTGCGATCACCGTGCATGAGGCCGCCCATGGCTGGATGGCCAAGCGTCTGGGTGATCGCACTGCGGAGATGCTGGGGCGGGTCACACTCAACCCCTTCAAACATATCGATCTGATCGGCACCGTGCTGGTGCCGTTGGTGGTGTTTTTTACCAGCGGCTTCGTGTTCGGCTGGGCTAAACCGGTGCCGGTGAACTACCAAAATCTGCGCAACCCGCGGCGTGACTCTGCACTGGTGGCCCTGGCGGGACCGGGCGCCAATCTGCTGATGGCGATTCTCTGGGCATTGGCGATCCTGCTTGGGGTATACCTGGTTGAAGGTTTGCAGTGGATCGCGGTGCCCTTGATTCTGATGGGCGTGGCCGGGGTGCTGTTCAACGCCGTGCTGATGGCATTGAACATGCTGCCGATCCTGCCGCTGGATGGGGGGCGGGTGCTCAATTCCCTATTGCCGCCGAAGATGGCCCAGGTCTATTCGCGGCTCGAAGGTTTTGGTCTTATCATCGTCATACTGTTGCTGGCCACCGGTCTGCTGGGTTATGTCCTCTGGCCGCTGGTGCAACTGACCATCAATCTGTTGCCCGCGACGGACATTGTGCTGCAATATGTCCCGGTGATCCTTAGTCCTGCAAGGAGTTGAAATTGAACACATCTGTTGCACAATCCCGAGTGCTTTCCGGAATGCGTCCCACCGGCCGCCTGCATCTGGGCCACTACCACGGGGTGTTGAAGAATTGGGTGAAACTGCAACATGAGCATGAATGTTTCTTTTTCGTGGCGGACTGGCATGCCCTGACCACCCATTATGATGACCCCAGTATCATCCCGGCGAGTCTCTGGGAGATGGTTGTCGACTGGCTGGCGGCAGGGGTCGATCCGGAGAAAGCCACCCTGTTTGTCCAATCCCAGGTACCGGAACATGCGGAGCTGCATCTGCTGCTCTCCATGATCACCCCGCTGGGCTGGCTGGAGCGGGTGCCCAGCTATAAGGATCAGCAGGAGAAGCTGAAGGAGAAGGATCTGGCGACCTATGGATTCCTCGGTTATCCCCTTTTGCAATCGGCGGATATCCTGATCTACAAGGCCGCTCATGTGCCAGTGGGGGAGGATCAGGTGGCCCATGTGGAGCTGACCCGCGAGGTAGGGCGGCGTTTCAATCATATCTATGGCCGTGAGCCCGATTTCGAAGAGCGGGCGGAGCAGGCCAAGAAGAAGATGGGCAAGAAAAACGCCAAGAACTTTGACCGCATGCGCCGCGCCTATCAGGAGCAGGGGGATGGGGAAGCGTTGCTGGCCGCCCGCGAGCTGCTGGAGGCGCAACAGAATATCACCAGCGCTGATCGGGAGCGTCTATTGGGCTATCTGGAAGGCAGTGGCCGGGTGATCCTGGTGGAACCCCAGCCATTGCTCACCAAGGCCGCCAAGATGCCGGGCCTGGACGGTCAGAAGATGTCCAAATCCTATGGCAATACGATCTCACTGCGCGAGTCGCCGGAGAATGTAGCAAACATGCTCAAGCGCATGCCGACCGACACCAACCGGGTGCGGCGCACCGACCCGGGCGATCCTGCCCGCTGTCCGGTCTGGCAGTTTCACGAGGTCTATTCCGACGATGAGGTGAAGAACTGGGTGCAGGATGGCTGTCGTACTGCAGCTATCGGTTGTCTCGAATGCAAGGCCCCGGTGATTGAAGCGGTATTGCTGGAACTCAAACCCATGCAGGAACGGGCGGCCGAATTCGAGGCCAGACCGGATGAGGTGCGCCGCATCATCGCAGCAGGCGCTGAGCAGGCGCGGGCCGTGGCGAGTGAGACCATGCGGGAAGTCCGCCAGGCCATGTCGCTAGACCTTTCCTGAGTGTTTTCAGTCCGCAAATAAACGCCAATGTTTTTTGTTGAGTACATCGGTCCCCAAAAAACGCAATGCGTCGCGAATCTGTGAGTCAAGCAAACCCAGAAAGATAGGTGTTGCATACCTATAAATAATCTTATAAAGAAAACATAATATATTGATATATATATATAAAATATTTGGCGTTCTTTGCGTTTTTAGCGGATTGTCTTAACTTGCAAACTATTAGCCTTCATTTGCGGACATACTAGATGGAACAGACAGAGAATCATCCACACTACCATCCGGAGCAGGAGGAGTTGCCCTTTGCCAAAGTGCAGGGCGAACCTTTCACTACGCCGCCCACGGATCTCTACATTCCGCCGGATGCCTTGGAGGTCTTTCTGGATGCCTTCGAAGGCCCGCTGGATCTGCTGCTTTACCTGATCAAACGCCAGAATCTGGATATCCTCGAAATACCCATCGCGGAGATTACCGAGCAGTATATCCAGTACATCGATATGATGACCGACCTGCGTCTGGAACTGGCAGCGGAATATCTGGTGATGGCGGCGATGCTGGCGGAGATCAAATCCCGCATGCTGCTGCCGCGCCCGGTGCATGAGGATGAGGAGGTGGGTGATCCACGCGCCGAACTGATCCGCCGCCTGCAGGAGTACGAGCGTTTCAAACAGGCCGCCGAGGACCTGGATGGCTTGGATCATATGACCCGGGATAACTTCCAGGCCCATGCCGAGCTGGTGGACAGACATGTGGAAGCCAAGGACCCGGACGTGGACCTACGGGAGGTCCTGCTGGCCTTCCAGGATGTACTGCACCGAGCCGATATGTTCACCAGCCACAGAGTCGAGAAAGAGGCGCTGTCGGTGCGGGAGCGCATGTCCCTGGTATTGGAAAAGGTCAACAGCGAGACATTTACCGCATTCACCGACCTGTTCGATTTCACCGAGGGTCGTATGGGGGTGGTGGTGACCTTTCTGGCAGTCCTCGAACTGATCAAAGGCTCACTGCTCGAGCTGGTCCAGGCAGACATCTTTGCCCCTATCCATGTCAAAGCCATCTCATCCTGATATGCCATCCGATACTCCACTCAAACAAATCGTCGAGGCTGCCCTGCTGGCGGCCGGTCGTCCACTTAGCCTGGAGCAGCTCCAAGGGCTATATGACGATGGCCAGGAACCGGACAAACAGCAGTTGCGCGAGGTGCTGGACGAGCTGACCGACGATTATCAGGGCCGCGGCATAGAGGTCCGCGAGGTAGGCAGTGGATTTCGCATCCAGGTCAGATCTGAGTGTGCCTCCTGGGTATCCCGCCTGTTCGCGGAACGGCCGCCCAAATACTCCCGGGCCCTACTCGAGACCCTGGCCTTGATCGCCTACCGGCAGCCGATCACCCGCGGCGAGATCGAGGATATCCGCGGCGTCAGCGTCAGCACCAATATCGTCAAGACGTTGACCGAGCGGGAATGGGTCAGAGTGGTTGGACACCGGGACGTACCGGGGAAGCCGGCGCTCTACGCCACCACCAGAGAGTTCCTCGACTATTTCAATCTGCAGAGCCTGAGTGAACTGCCTAGCCTGGCTGAAATTCGCGACCTGGACTCGATCAATCGGGAACTGGAGCTGAAGGACCCCGACCTCTATCAGCCAGAGGAACAGGATGATCTAAAGGCGACCGAGGCGGAGACGGAACTGGAGCAAGCAGACAGTAGCGAAGCAGCAGATCTGGATGCGGTCGTCTCGGACAGTGAGCTAGCTGCAGATCACGAAGCCGATGCAGAGCTGCTGATCGAGGCCGACCCGGACGGCGAGACCGACTCTGGTGTCATGCATCAGCCCCGGACTCACCAAGAAACCGATGTCGCCAAGGCATCCGCTGACCTGGTCGATTTCGACTCGGACGGCGAAACTGACACCACTAACGAATCCTTCGAGATTCCTGATCAACAGGTCAAACGATCCGATGAAACCGAATAATCCGGCTCCGGGAGAACGCCTGCAAAAAGTGCTGGCGAATGCAGGTATGGGCTCACGCCGCGAGATCGAGGGCTGGATCAGCGCCGGTCGGGTGATGGTCAACAATGAGCTGGCACGACTGGGGCAACGGGTGATTCCCTCTGACAAGATCAAGGTGGATGGCCGTCCGGTGGCCAACCGGCGTCTGGAGACCCCACTACGAGAGGTACTGGTCTACAACAAGCCGGAAGGGGAGTTGGTGACCCGCAAGGACCCGCAAGGCCGGCGCACCGTCTTCGATCGGCTGCCAAAGCTGGAGCACGGACGCTGGATCCCCGTGGGGCGTCTCGACCTCAACTCATCCGGATTACTCCTGCTGACCACCGATGGTGAATTGGCCAACCGCCTGATGCATCCCAGCCAGCAGGTCGAACGGGAATATGCGGTGCGGGTGATGGGGCAGATCAAAGAGGAACAGCTCAAACAGTTAACTCACGGTGTCCAGCTCGAGGATGGGCCGGCACGCTTCGAGGAGATCGTGGAATCCGGCGGGGAGGGGATCAATCGTTGGTACCATGTGGTGATCATGGAAGGGCGCCAACGGGAGGTGCGCCGGATGTGGGAGGCGGTTGGCGCCACCGTCAACCGGCTTAAACGTGTCCGCTATGGCAGCGTCATCCTGGAGAGCGCCCTGAGCATTGGGCGCTGGCGTTACCTGGGCGACGATGAGATCAACAAACTGCTGGCATCGATGGGCTTGCCGGAAGATAAGAAACGTCGGAAACCCCGACAGCAAGAGCCGGAACGACCCTATAAAGGACGCGCAAAATCGCCTCGGCCTGCTCAGCGTGCAGAGAACAGTCCATATAAAAGCAAACGTCAGAAAACTCCAACGGATAATCCATGGGGAAGAAAAGGTCCCGGCAAGCGGGGGCGGTGAGCTTTTCCGGCACCCGTTTAAAGCAAATCTATCAAGAACTGTTCGATTCCCATGGCCCACAGCACTGGTGGCCGGGGGATTCACCGTTCGAAATCATGCTGGGTGCGGTGCTCACCCAGAATACAGCCTGGCCAAATGTAGAGCGGGCCATCGATAACCTGAAATCAGAAGCACTGCTTGAACCGCATGCCATCTTGCAATTGAGCCAGGATGAACTGGCGGCAGCCTTGCGTCCCTCGGGCTATTTCAATATCAAGGCCAAGCGCTTACAGGCGCTGTGCCGATTTCTACTGGAGAATCCTGAGCTTGACCAGTTAGACGACCTGGAGCTGCGGGAAAGATTTCTGCGGGTGCATGGCATTGGGCCGGAGACTGCGGATGATATCCTGCTCTATGCCTTCGACCGGCCGGTCTTCGTGATCGATGCCTATACCCGACGGCTCTTCAGCAGGCTCGGTCTGGTGGCAGGGAAGACCGATTATGAAACGCTGCGCCTCAATTTTGAACAGGCATTGGATGCTGACGCTGGATTGTTCAATGAATACCATGCCTTGATTGTTCACCACGCGAAACAGGTCTGCCGGGTCAAACCTGTCTGTGAGAACTGTTGTCTGCGCTTGCTGTGTGAATACGCCGCTGTCGAATATGACCTCACCAATACATAGCAACCGGTTCCTGGTCTCCGTTTTATTGGTGTCTACCTGGTTCCTGTTCTGGGGCGACACAGGGGTTGCTCCGGCACGTTCAGTGCAAGACTTCTGGGATATAGGACATATCTTCTATTTCGCCCTGGTGGCCTTTCTGTTATTGAAAACCAAATGGATTGCTCGTCAGTCCTTGGCGATGCAGTGGCTGGTGATTCTTTCCATCACTCTGATCACCGGCACTCTGATAGAGGTTGCGCAATATGGGACAGATCGTAGTCCGGATACTGGAGATATCTTGAGGGATATAACCGGTAGCCTGCTGGTCCTTGCATTTACCGCAAGTAGCCGGCAAGCAGGAGCAATACCTTGGGGTTTATTGTGGAAGAGCACAGCGGTAATAATTCTGCTGATTCAGCTCAAGCCATTATTGGTCAGTCTCATCGACGAGACAATTGCCAGAAACCAATTTCCAATCTTAGCGAATTTTGAAACACCGTTTGAGGTAGAGCGTTGGTCGGGAAATGCACAGCGTTTCCAGGAAAGTCCCGCAGGCTTGCATGCTGAGGGATTTATGAAACTGAATCTCACTGCTCGAAAATATTCAGGGACCTTCCTGAAATACTTTCCCGGTGACTGGCGAGGTTTTCACGCACTGAGGTTGAAACTATATAACCCGGATACCGAAGCAGTCTCGGTAACCTGCAGGATTCATGACTACCAACATGCCATTGGCGAGCAACAGTATATGGATCGATTCAATCAGTCTTATCTCCTCACCCCTGGATTTAACGATATCAAAATTGAGCTGGAAGCAGTCGCAGCGGCACCCAAAGGCCGTGAAATGGATCTTAGCCGTATCCATAGACTCGGCATCTTTATCTCAGCACATGCTAAGCCCCGGACACTATACGTGCAGGAAGTCCGTTTGGAATGATCTATTTTGATAGCTCAGACTCGATCAGACATTTTGTGGTTGTCGGGAAAATCGGGACAGAAGCTAGCTTACAGTCCAAACACCTTTGAAAGGGGCCGTTAATGATGTGTCGATAAAACGGCATCCACTTTCGCTAGCGCGGGATCCAAAGCGGTAGATGTAAGTTGGGTGCCGGTCGCTACGGCAGATAACAGCAACTGTTGCTCTCCAACCTGGAAAAGACGACATAATGTCGCCATATTAGCTTCATCGTGTACCATTAATGACAAGGGTGCTGGACCCTCACTACGCCCAATACGATCGGCGAACAATAGCACCATGGTGGAGATTGCAGTTAGTCGATCGAGATTTTTGGAATTGCGGCTTGCGGCCAACAACAAGCCTTGCTCGTCATGCAGTGAAACTGCCCAAAATTGTCCCTTCTCGGCGATCTGATCAAGTAAAAGCACAAGGTTGCTGCGGTCGCCGGTGTTGGTGCTGAGGGTGGATAACTCATAGGCGAGTTGTTCACGCTGGGTTAGTGGTGTCAACGCCTGCTCAACGATCGCGCGCAGGGAATCGAATTCTGCATCACGTTTGTTGAGCGGCTCCAGCATCTGGTGTACCGCGTCGCTCTGGCTGAGTATGGCTTTAGTCATGTTTACCAAATCCTTCCTCAAGGCTAACGCGTCAGTATCGTCCTTGACATATTGAGACACTAGTTCCCGTAAACGTATCTGTTCCTTGGATTGTCGCATGTTTTGTTTTCGAAGTTGTTCTCTTGCCCGCAATCCGCGTTTAGCTCCGAGTAAATAGCCAGCGATGATTAGTACAGTGGCAGCGGTGATTCCAAGAATTGTTGCCAATAGTATCATCGTATTTCTCCATCACTTGTGACTTTTGGGCATGCATGAACACCTTCGACGCGCAACGAGACACGACAGTTTCTTTCTGACTCGGGCGAGTGTCCTTTGAGCGGTGAATATTCGCCAAAAGCGCGTGTTACCATTTGCTCATTAGTAATGCCGGTACTGACTAAAAGCTGTGAAACCGCTTTAGCCCGCCGGTGACTGATCAATAAATTTAACTCTTCAGGGCCGGAGGAATCCGCGTGCCCTTCGATCAGTATCTTGGCGTCTGGGTGATGACTCAACCATTCGTGTAGCTTTGTCGCATTCTCATTCAGATCCGGATTGACAGGATGAATGCCACCACGCTTAAACTGGACGAAAAAGAGGGGAGGGCAATCGCGCGCCGTATCGTCATTGGCGGCAGATTGAATTTGGGTATGAGTCGTTGTTTCGAACGCTTTGAGTTCAGCGAAATCAGCAATAGTCTCAGCTCTTGCGGCGTCTTCGCTCACATTTGCAACAGCTGGCTCGTCCACGGCTAACTCATTGCGTTCAACAATTGTTGCAGTAGATTCAGTGGTTACCGGTGTATCGATAGAGTTTGAAGACCGCGTCGGTGTAGCCTCATGCAGCTCCACAGAGCTCTTTTGCCCAGACGTTGACTTCTCGATGATTGAGCTGGCAGTTTCAGTTCTTGGATTCTGCGAAGTCGTAGCTGTAGATAAATCGGCGGATAACTCGTTAGTCCGGATTATAGGTCTGGGTGGTTCGGAAGTGCGCTCTTTTAAATTCGAATGAGTTAACCAAGATTTTAATGATTCCATTGTTATGTCAGGGGGTAGTAACAGCTGTACGGTGGTAACGCTGCCTATGAGTCCAACCAACAACAGAGCTAATACGAGCCATATTGGTGTGTTTTCACCTATCAGGTTGTATTGATTCGGTATATCGTTGCTTGGCATCTTTTATTATTCCTTGTCATGTGTGCCGGTGAAGTTTTCTGAAGGTAATACTATTGTTGAAGGAAGTCTCTGGTTATGGCCGCCGGATTTAGTCAGGAGGCGCCTTGAATAAGTCGGTAACTAGATCGATGCCACACTCAAGCTGCGAACACCAATCGATAAATCGTTCGACCATATCCTTCCCCTTGAATATTGCTCCATGCTGCGGGGCGATAATCTCAATGTCGAGTTCACGAACCATGTTGGCCCACGCTTTTAGTGCATCGTTTGATGCCATGTAGCGTTTGTGGAAACCCTCCATATACTGCAGATGGGCATCGAAATCCGATACATAGATATATTCCATACCTAAGGATGCTCCCAGGTCTCCACTGTAAAGAATCTTCGCAATAGGATCGTAGACTTGAAAATTGCCTGCGCTGTGCAGGAAGTGCGCCGGAAGAACCGGAAGGCGGGAACCACCGAGATCAATGACCATCCCTTCGTCAGGGATTGGCTTCAGTCGATGCTCGACGAGATGATCAATCCCGAAGTGGGGTACGAAACGTATCCACAGCTTTGATATGTATGCCTCCGCATCCGTAGTAATCAGCCAGCCGTTGACCGCTGCGACGATATCGGGATCTTGGTGAGATAGAAAGATATAACGTAGATTGGTCCCGGCGAGGATTGACATTGTCTCAGAAAGCGCTTTGCTGTAAACCTTGTGACCGCCAGGATCAAGTATCATCCCGGCATCTCCATGAACAATCAGGTGTTGATTGGCCTGGACCGCAAGGCCGCCAAGGCCGAAATCCTCTAGCAAAACGTTTTTATGTGTATCGTCTTCGTAAAGCACTGTATCGGGCATGCTGTCTTCTTTTCCCTCGCTGTGTGATTGGCACTGATTCTCGTGTAAGTCACGGTTATGCTAATACCAGAGTTGATAGACAACTGTTTGTATGCGGCAAAGATATGTCGCAGAGATCAAGGTACTTAAAGTCAGATTCGCCAGCGCTGGTATAAAATCACGCAACGCAGCTTTTAGTGTTTAAGTCCGTCGAACAATGATCGTTATATTCCGGTATTAGTCAGCCTACAAAATTTGTTTGATAGCGCCGATTGCTTCACGCATGTCAAAATAGATCATTCCCAGCTTTGCATCTTCATTAGCTACGACCAGCAACAATACACCGCGTACGGCTTTGACGAGAACAGCGTAGCCACCCTCACCTCTGACTATGACTTCTTGTACGCTTCCGCGATGCAATTCTTGAGAGGCACGTGTTCCGAGACTGAGGAGCGTTGCGCTCATTCCGCCAACACGTGTGTCGTCGAGTCCTTGTGGTAGAGCACTGGCGATTGTGAGGCCATCGTCCGATATCAAAGCAGCTGCAATGACGTCCGGTGACCGGTTCTGAAGATATTTGAGCACCTTGTCCAGATGTTTCGTTCTGTCCATGTGCACCTCCCGTTTTTTTGTTTTAATTGGACACTTTGTGTCTCTCGTTAATTTACTTTTAAGCCGCCGATAGCGGTATCGTCTTCATCTTGATTCTTCTCGGGCCGCTAAATAGTGAATGTTTGTGGATGGCAAATACTCTTATCAGGATCTTCACTAACTTTCATATTATATCGGCGAATACTACCACAGGTACATTAAACAATCGATAAACGAAATCTGTATTTCTTCAATAAAAACATAGGAATATAACTCCTACGCTTTATGTTTTTCTGATTACCATCAAACCTCAGCAAGCTTGAATAGCTGCTAGGGTATGGGCAGTGTCCTTATTACTTTCTAGCCTAGCGGCTGTCATTAGAAGGGCAGGGTAGTGATACCCATTCATCAGTTGACCGCAGGACTCAAGTTCACCAATTGGTTAGAGTCACCTTTTATGGACATTGGTTTTATGTGAGAAATATTCGAACTGACGAATCGACAGAAAAAGATTCGATGACCTTGTGCTCTCCGAGTCAAATGCTAATAACTTAGTACCATAATAATCATGCAAACATTCAAACTTAAATAGTATTAGATGGGATTCTTTCATTGGGTTTGTGAACGATTGCAAGTAATTCTAACGAAGGGGTTGATTGATTCTGACTTGCTATATAGTCTAAACATCAGGAATGTAATTCGTATGGAGGAGGTGCTAGAACTAGATGGTTTGATGAGTTATTGCTTCGATAATTTCCAATAAAGCAATTCACGGAGAAAGGAATATGAAAAAAACACTCGTTATTTTGTCTGCACTGTTATTGACCGCGTCATCTGCAGGGTTCGCATCTGAAGGAAAATCTGGCGGCGGTTACGGCGGCGGCTCAGCGACCCCAGGGTCAGAGTTTGAGACCCCGAGAGGTAGAGGCGAAGAAGCCAGTGACGATGATCCTGAGGAAGAAAACCGGAAGTTCAATGAAAAAGCATCCGGCGCGTGGAGCAAGGATAAAGTACCTGGCAAAGACAAGCCCTCAGACAAAGATTAAAAAAAGATATAACTACTTAATGATCTGAAATCAAGCGGGTCTCTATGGGCCTGCTTGTTTCGTTTGAGAGAGTCTCCTGTAAATAACTCAGACAAGTTGTGAGTGGCGGTATTTGGCCGAGTCCTGTACGGCGAGAGGCGCAGCCTTGCGGAGTATCCAGGATCCGACCACACCGCAGGCATCGTCAGCCTTATCGCTAGCCGAGATGCTATGTCCAACAACAGCACTCAGCTCAGAGATAGTCGCGGGTACTCCTGTGCCATCTTCTGCCAGAAGCCTCCACTCCAGTCCATGAGCACCGCAAGAAACCATTCTTCAGGCGTCGCGCCGACTACCGTATCGACAATTTCGCGTCCGCAGCCCTTGGTCGCGGAGGTGAGGGCGTAGAATTGCACGATCTCGTTCGGTATATCGATCAGCAATTCAACTCCCACGATACCTTCTTTGCCGACGATTACCACTGGGTTTTTTTTACCATCATCGGAAACAACGTTCGAAGCCGTAATCCGATCCGGAAAGATCTTGATGTAACGGAGATCAGGGATACCAGCCAGGCTTGTCGCGAGGTGCTGGAAAACTGGTGGGATATTACGAACGGAGTGGGCCTTCCGGACGCGCTCGCCATCTAGGAACTCATACTTGCCCATCGTGCCTCCTTGGGGACATCCGAATTAGTTGCCGAGCATACTTGCCGCTTCCATTGTCTCGGTCGGTTGGCTCAATCGGTGAGTCTACCTCGATGAGCCGTCAAACGCCTGACGTTTTCTTGTGGCCGGTTGCTGTCTATTCTGATCAAAACAATGATTGACAGCAACGAGTCAACAGAATTCATAACAGGCCAGTAATTGTAGAACTCCTGCATTGTGAGGCTACAAACTGGCAGTAATGCCGACAGAGCAGTCATTGACTTCAGGCATCCACAACCATTACCAAGTCGAGGAAACGGTCATTGATAGGGCAGGGCGAAGGAGCTTATATTTATACTCTCATCAGGTGGCAGCAGGGCGCACAAAGCAAGAATTCATATGGTTGATACAATAGACCGGACTGGACCCTAACAGGATATAACAAGCACACTCTGGATTGAGTGTGAGATTATTTTACACTGGCTTTGGCGGATGGACGTATCATGCAAACATCAGCGCTTTTGGCACCTTATCGGGGTAGGTCCTATGTTGTTGCAATAGGTATTGGATTGGGATGTCCGAGATCCATAAACGTGGTAGTTTCCTGGATATTCTCACGACCCCGATTGTTCCGATGAGCAACGCCGACACAACCCCGGACGCTTCCAGCACACTCGCATCCCGCCTTCTGACGATGCCGGCGGCAGTGGGGGTGCTGTTTCTGCTCGCTTGGGGGCTGGTCGATTCCCCCTGCTGGGGGCTTTTCTTTCTTGTGGCCCTTGCTGCCTGGCCCATCTGGCACTATCAACAGGAGTATGTCCTGTTTCAGCGGCGGGCGGTACTGGAGCGAGCCACCAGGGAAGGCAGCGCTATCCGTGGCTGGTTATGGGCCGGACGTGTCACCCGCAGCTGGCAGGTCTTAGTAGCCCTGGTGTGGGCCAGTTTGCTGCTGGCCTTTTCGGTACTGCTCAGCATCGAGCATTGGCTCGTACTCACTGCAGATGTACTAATGTTAGCGCTGGTGGTTGGCCCAGTGCGCAGGCGCTTGGCAAGTCAAGTGCAGGAACAGCAGTTGGGGGTATTGGTACGCCGCTGGCCGCTGTTTCTGCTGAACCTGCTGTTTCTGACAGCCGGTTTCCTGGTCATCGATTTCTTTCTTGTGGGTGCACCCGACACCAGGGGCATGACCTGGCATGCCGTGACGGAGCAAACCCTCAACGCGTTCGCAGCCAAAGCGAACTGTCCGTTGTCCGGCTTTCTGGTGGGGTTCCTGGCGGCCGTTAAACAGCTGACATGGCATCTTTCTGAGGTGCTGATCCCGAATCTGCTTCATTCCGAACTCAAGCTTGCCGCTTGGGCGCTGATCCTGCTCCAGGCGAGTGTCTTCGCCTACGCCTTCACACGCTATCAGCTCGGTGTCGTCGGACTGCTTGATGCGCGAAAACTGCGTATGGCGGCATTAATCGGGGAAAGCGTCTTTTCCAAGTCTTTCTTTCTCACCATTTTGGTACTCGCCATTCCCTACCTCTATGCCGTGGTCAAGCTACAGAAGTTCGATCCGGGGATCCTGCAGGAGAGGGGGCAGGAGATTTTGGACTGGCCCAATCCCTGCAAACCTGATAGGGCAGCGGTGGATGCCCTGGAGCAGAGCTTGAACAGTGAGGTGGAAATTGTCCGAGCCAGCTTGAAGCGAGACACCGCAAGACAGTTAGACGCCACCGTAGGCGCGCTGTTCGACGATGTCGAACATGGTGTGGACGAATATCTTGATTGGTACTTCACTATCATCGGAGAGTACGAGCGCTTGATGGCACTAGCCACTGGAGATATCGGGCAAATGATGGCTGAAGAGTTGCAACGCCACCTGTTTGAAAACACCCGCTTTGCTGATCGCCTTGCGGCCGCCAGCCAGGCAATCGCCGAGGATTCTGTGCAACAGATGGCTGCTTTGAGCGAGCGTCTTGATCAGTGGGCCAACCTGGGCGTGCAGGCCAATCCCTGCGGCCTTGGTGACTTGGACCTTTCCATGCTCGGTAATTCCGGCCGAGACGGTATGCGTGCATCGGCAGCAGCGGGGGGTGCCACCTTGGTTGCGGTCACCTCATCGAAACTGTTGGCGAAAAAGACCACAGCGGCGTTTGTGACCAAGTTGGCTACTAAAAAGAGCTTCGTCACTGCCAGCAGCCTCCTGGGTAAAGCAGCAGCGAAAAAGGGCGGATCCATTCTGATCTCCGCTGCCGGGGCTGCCGCGTTGTGCTCTCCCGGGGGCCCGATGGCGGTGCTGTGCGGTGTCGGTGCGGGTGCCGTTACCTGGCTGTTATTTGACAAGGTGTTCTTAGAGATTGATGAAGCCCTGTTCCGGGAAGAGATGCGGGCCGATATGCTGGCGGTTTTGACAGATCAGAAGCAGGAGATCGCTGCCTTGCTGAGGATCCAGCACTTCGGCATCATTGATCAGATGTCCAGTGAATTACAAGGTGCAACCAAACGGGTATTTCTACCAGCACGGGATGGGTGGTGACCTGTCCGGAGAGTTCGAGAAAGGGAAAGCACATGGACGCAAAGCGTTATGTCAGGACCTGTAATGCAACATCCGTGAAGATCCGATAATCGTAGCGTCGATGACTGCAACTCTTTAACGCCACTCATTAAATCGATAGTAAAGTCCGTGTTTCTACAACTAGAGCAGACTTTCTATCTGCTGGTTAAGACAACAAGCCCCAAGATAATCCTTGATCCATCGTCCAAGGAAATGGTTTGGTCAAGACCGTTCCTAAGTTTTATTCTATACCTAGCTCAGTGTGATATACCGGTGGATAACTTGATTGATGCCAGTTTTGAAACCAGTAGATAGAAACCGGATGTCAAAGTGTTCATGATAAGTTGATGAACAAGATGGAAAATGGAAATGTATATACCTACAAATGAGTTTAAGTCAGAGAGCGGATTTCTTCTGATTATTGTGGCTGTTGTGGCGATAATTATTATTGTGGCTGCTGTTCTTTTCGCAACCTGAGTGAATAGATTGAAAACATTGGGTGACTTCAGTCTGGTGGTGAGAAGCGGTTGTAGATCTTGAACGAACGGAGTATATCTAAACGATCTGTAAGTTAGTACGCTTTCAACCTGATATTGACAGGATGATGCCATCCCAAATATCAATCTTTGAAGCAGAGTATAGGGATATTCGAATTGAACGCGTCTTCATCGCCAATCGTATTCCATGCGGAAGCTATCACCAAGACCTATCAGATGGGTGAGGTACCGGTCCATGCCTTGCGCGGTGTCGACCTTGAGCTGCGTGAAAGCGAATTTGTCGTGTTGCTGGGACCATCGGGCAGTGGAAAGTCGACGCTGCTCAATATCCTCGGCGGTCTGGATGTACCCACCAGCGGAACCGTGCGCTACAAGGACCAGGATCTGACCGCCTACAATGATTCCATACTTACCCATTACCGGCGTGAAAACGTTGGTTTTGTCTTCCAGTTTTACAATCTGATTCCCAGCCTCACGGCGCGCGAAAACGTTGCCCTGGTGACCGAAATATCGCGAAACCCCCTCACCCCCGAGGAAGCGCTCAAGCTGGTGCACCTGGGGGATCGACTGGATCATTTTCCGGCGCAAATGTCCGGTGGTGAACAGCAGCGGGTGGCGATTGCCCGCGCGATCGCCAAGCGTCCCGACGTATTGCTCTGCGACGAGCCGACGGGCGCGCTGGACCTTAAGACTGGCATCGTGGTGCTGGAAGCCATCGAACGGGTGAACCGGGAACTCGGTACCACAACCGTCGTCATCACCCACAATGGGGATATCGCACAGATGGCCGACCGGGTCATTCGATTGAGCGATGGCAGAATTTTCAGCGATGAGTCCAATCCGGACAAAAAGGCGCCATCGGAGCTGGCCTGGTAGCTATGAACGCACTGGACCGAAAAATGTGGCGGGACCTAAAGCGCCTTCGAGGACAGGCGTTTGCGATCGCCGCCGTCATGGCCAGCGGTGTCGCCTGCTATCTCATGTTTCTCAGTACCTTGGACTCGCTACAGCTCAGCCGTGAACTGTACTACCGCGATTACCGCTTTGCCGAAATCTTCGCACCACTAAAACGCGCGCCGGAATCGCTGCGACAACGCATCTCCGAGATCAACGGCGTCGACAAGGTCGATACTCGCGTCGTGGCCCCATTGACCATCGATATCGAAGGTTTCCCGGACCCGGTCGTCGGTGTTGTCACCTCCATCCCGGATAGAGGCGATCCGCTGCTCAATCGCATCTATCTAAGCAGCGGCAGGCTGGTTGAGGCCGGTCGCAGCGATGAGGTCGTCATCAGCGAACCCTTCGCCGAGGCTCATGGCTTTCAACCGGGCGACAAAGTACACATCATTATCCGTGGCAAACGCAAGCAGTTACAGATCGTCGGCATTGGGGATCGCCGGAGTACATTTATCAAGTGCCTCCTGGTGGTATGTTCATGGACCACGAGCGTTTCGGCGTGTTGTGGATGGCGCGCACCCCGCTGTCACATGCCTACGACATGGAAGGCGCCTTTAACTGCTGCAGTGCTGACCCTGTCCAGAGACGCCAACGCGCAGGAGGTGATAGACCGTCTCGATATAATCCTGAAGCCTTATGGCAGTCCCGGTGCTTTTGTGCGAGATGATCAGGGTTCGCATAAATTCCTTACCCAGGAGATTCAGCAACTGGAAACCATGTCCGGACTATTCCCGGTCATCTTCCTCGGGGTGGCGGCGTTCTTACTCAATGTCGTCGTGACTCGCCTTGTCGGCACCCAGCGTGAACAGATCGCGGCACTGAAGGCATTCGGTTATGGCAACCTCGCCATCGCGATCCATTTTCTGAAGATGATCCTGTTGATCGTGATGGCGGGAATCGTTATGGGTGTTGCGGCTGGTGCCTGGCTGGGCGTTATGTTGAGTGAGATCTATGTCGAACTCTTTCGCCTGCCATTTCTGAATTTCGAACTGCGTCCCTCAAGAATCATGCAGGCCGCATCATTCACCGCGGTGGCAGGCCTGCTCGGCACACTCGCAGCAGTACACCTCGCGGTTAAATTACAACCGGCCGAGGCGATGCGACCAGAGGCGCCAGCGGTCTATCGCCAGACCTTCATCGAGGCGCTTGGTCTGAAGCGGCTGTTCTCCGCGCCGACGCGCATGATTCTCCGACATATTGGCCACAAGCCGTTCAAGTCGGCTTTATCGGTGCTGGGCATCGCCTTTGCCTGCGCGATTCTGATGACCGGCCGCTTTCAGGAAGATACCATCACTTTCATGATGGATGTGCACTACGGATTATCGGAACGCGATGATATATCCCTGCTCTTCAGTGAACCCACTTCTTATAAGGCGCTGTCTGAGCTGCGCAACCTGCCGGGTGTCGAGTATGGAGAGGCGTTCCGGACCGTGCTTGCGCGCCTGGTATACAAGAATCGCAGCTATCGCCTCTCTATCAGCGGCTTGGAGCCCAAGGGTGAAATAATTCGGCTGGTAAATACCGATCTGAAACCCGTCAGCCTGCCACGTGCAGGTATCGTGCTGAATGAATATCTGGCAAAAGAGATTCTCGGCGTCAGGCCCGGCGATCTGCTGACCGTCGAAGTGTTGGAAGAGAGTCAGCCTACCCTGCAGATCCCCGTTGTATCACTGGTGCGCAAGCACCTGGGTGTCGGAGCCTATATGGATATCGAGGCACTCAACCGCCTGATGCGTGAAGGCAAAGCGATTTCAGGTGCTTTTCTCTACATCGACAATTCCCGGAAAAACGAGATATTCCAGCGACTCAAGGAAAGGCCCCGCATCGTGGGTACGGTGGTACGTGAACGGTCGATCGAGAACTTCCATCGCACCATGGACGAAACCATGCTGTTCTGGACATTTGTCGCCACCCTGTTCGCCGGCGTCATCGCCGTGGGCGTCGTTTACAACAGCGCCCGCATCATTCTCACCGAACGCAGCCATGAACTCGCAAGCCTCGGGTGCTGGGATTCACCCGGGGCGAGATATCCTACATTTTATTGGGTGAACTTGCGCTATTGACGCTGTTGGCGATTCCTCTCGGGTTAATATTGGGGAATGCACTGTGCGGTTACATTGCCGTATCGCTTGATAGTGAACTCTACCGTGTCCCGTTGATCCTGGCGCCACACACCTATGCCTTTGCCGCATCGGTCATTCTGACCGCCACAACCGTCTCCGGGCTGCTGGTCAGACGCCGGCTGGATCATCTCGATCTGATCGAGGTCTTGAAAACCAAGGAGTGAACATGAACTTAGTATGGCGAAGAAGACTCATCTGGTTCACGATACTGTTGTTGATTATTGCCGCCTTGTTCTACGGATTCCGGCCACAGCCAAGACTGGTGGAAATCGCCAAGGCCGCACGCGGCCCAATGCAGCTGAGTGTCGAGGAAGAGGGTAAAACACGTGTCATCGATCGCTATGTCATTTCCGCGCCGGTGGCTGGAACGACCTGCCGCGTTGACCTGGATGTCGGTGACACTGTGGAGAAAGACCAGGTTCTGATCACCATCGAGCCACTGAAATCCCAGGCGCTCGACCCGCGAAGTCGTGCCGAGGCGCAGTCCCGCGTCGCAGCTACGGAATCCGCCCTGCGTGCCGCCGAACAAACCGCCAAATCCGCTCTGGCGAAGCGGAACTGGCCGAAAAAGAACTGGCGCGGCTCAAGCCCTTGACTGAAAAGGGGCATGTTTCCCAGGGTCAACTGGACCAGGCAGCAACATTGGCCCGGAGCACACGAGCGCAAGCCGTTCGGCTGAATTTGCTGTTGATGTTGCGCACTATGAACTTGAAGCGGCGCGTACTGCCTTGAGCTATACCGGCGTCAAAGGCCAGATCGACTCTGCGGAAAATGTACAAGTCCGTGCACCGATAACCGGCAGACTACTGGAGATACGCCAGGAATGTGAAGGTGTAGTCGCCGCCGGCCAGCCATTACTTGTAATCGGTGATACCCGGTCATTGGAGATCGAAACGGACGTGCTCTCGGCGGATGCCGTAAAAATAAAACCGAGCATGCGCGTGAATATCATCGCTGGGGAGGTGAAAAACCATTGGAGGGCCAGGTGCGAATCATCGAACCCGTTGGTTTCACCAAGGTCTCCGCGCTTGGCGTGGAGGAGCAACGTGTACTGGTGATTTCGGACATCACTTCTGAATCGACCCAATGGCATAGCCTTGGTGATGGTTATCGTGTTGAAGCCGAATTTATTCTCTGGGAAGCCGATGATGTACTGCAGATCCCCTCCAGTGCCTTGTTCCGTCTAAATGACAGCTGGGCCGTATTTGTCGTGGAAAATGGAAAGGCGATACGCCGCATCGTCAAAGTGGGTCAGCGCAATGGACTCTCCGCCCAGATCCTTGAGGGTCTAACTGAAGGTGAAAAAGTAATTACTCATCCCGATAATACCATTGAAGATCAGGTGCGCGTAAAGCAGAGGTAAAAAGAGGCGGGCAGTAGACCATAGGCATGGCACATTTGATAGACGGTTAGTGACTGGTTTCGAAAGATCACTGAGTCACAGCGAAGGTCCGCTTGTGGGTCGGGTCCGGTAGCAGAGGAAATCAGAAAGCTGCCGTTCGGTGAGATTTCCTGGCGTATGTCCGGTAACAGAATCATAGCGGAAGTAGTCAGCTAAATCGATAGGGGCTGCTTCAGCCGAGGACTGGACTGACGGTCAACGTGGCCGAGCGACCGGTTCCTGATCTGTAAATCGCCGTTGCTTCCCCCGATTTTTCGCGACCGCTATGTCTCTTCCTGGCCGCGGGCTAACTCTTGGGATGGATTCCAGATAGCCGACATTCGCAATCCGCTCATTCTTCCAATGATTGCTTTCTGGCGCCATGCCTGAACCGGTGCTCCCGGCCAGGAGCTGTCGTCCAGCCGAATCGCTCCAGCGGAAGGTAAACGCGTAAGGCAGACATACGACGTGGACGACAACTGTTTGCGGTTTGCATCGACAAATGGAAGGACCATCGATTAGCAGCTCTTTTGCGTTCTCGAGCTACATCGGCGAAAGACGATCCGGAAAGAACGTGCTGACGACTTACATCGCCGGCAAATCAGTATTAGTGATATCTCGATGCAGATACCACTCACCCATGATGCGCTTCCATATTACGATGTACCGCCCCGAGACAACGATGACAAGTTCGGGAAACGGTTTGCCGCCGTGGCCGAGGGCACCGAGATCGAGGTTGTGAAGATCCCGCCGCGCTCTCCCAATCTGAATCCCATCTGCGAACGCTTCCTTGGTTCGGTGCGCAGGGAGTGCCTCGACCACGTGGTCATACTCAACGAGCGACAGCTGCATCGCGTTCTGAAGGAGTACGTCGAGATCTACTTCAATCGCGCTCGGCCCCATCAAGGTTTGCGGCAGCGAATACCTGTCCCCGAATCACAGTCGGTTCCCAAGGTGGGCGAGAAGGTCGTCCCGATTCCGATCCTCGGCGGGCTTCATCATGATTACCAATAGGCGGCGTAGCCGACCCGCAAACCAAGAACGTAAACGGATGGATGACACAAGTAGCCAGCACGACGGGTGGCAAGATCCGAATCCAGCGCCAGCTTCGACCGATATACTGATCGGTTGTCGTTGCGCTCGATGGCCGCCTATAGCAGCGAATTCATCGCGCTTTTCGTCGAAGTAGGCTTTGCCGAGGTAGCTGGCGTACCAGGGACTCAGTGGGGTAGAGGCCGGCGGCGATCTAGATTATTTTGCCTATACTCTATATTATAATCGGAGCCAGGAGATTTAAATATGCAATCGTTGGAACTGGGGTTAAAGACGTCTCGAGTTGGGATTTTTCTCACGATCCTCACCATACTGATTCCACTGGCTTCAAGCGCCGAAGTGTACATCCCCGAGGCACTACCACCCCTGCCTGATGGCCAGGCCAGCGGTGCCGTGGCTATTAACGCCCGGGGCGAGGTTGCCGGGGACAGCGCAAGTTTCCTTACAGGCAATGACGTGACCTCAGCAGTCATATGGGATCGCGACGGCGTTCCCAAAGGTCTTGCTGCCACTGCCTGGCGACCGCGAAAGATTCGCCACCGCGATCAACATCCGAGGCGAAGTCGCTGGATTCAGTGAGAGTAATATGGGAGGGGATGGTGGTTGTCTGGGGACCGCGAGGGAACACCTACCTGTCTCATCGCCTCTACCCGGCGACAGTAGCGGCCAAGCCAATGCAATCAACGCCCGGAGCGAGGTCGCCGGAGAAGGTGGAGTATCGGGTGTTATGGGACCGGCAGGGGACGCCGACCGCCCTGTCTCCGCTACCCGGCAACACCAGAAGCGTGGCGCATGGGATCAATGTTCGTGGCGAGGTCGTAGGGTGGAGTGGAACTAATCTAATCCAAAATAGTGCGGTGACATGGGACCGGCAGGGGACACCGACTGCTCTATCGCCTCTACCCGGTGACAGTAGTAGCCAGGCCTATGCAATCAACGCCCGCAGTGAGGTTGTTGGAAACAGCCGGGGCAATGCCGGATCCACGGCAGTGATATGGGACCAGCATGGGCGCCGACCGCCCTACCGCCTCTATCAGGTGACACCGACAGCCATGCGGATGCGATAAACGCCCGGGGTGAGATCGTCGGACGCAGCTGGGTAGCGGCCAGTTTACGGCGGTGATATGGGACTGGCAAGGGACGCTCGATCGCCTCGCCACCGATGCCCGGTCATATCGACAGCATAGCCCGTGGGATTAATGCACAGGGCGACGTGGTCGGGACCAGCTACGGCGAGGATTTGGATTTTTCGGCAGTGATATGGCATCGACACCCCAAACGGTGTAGAGGCCCGAGAGGGTGGCGGCGATAGGCCTATGGTAACTAAACATCTGTAAGCCACCGGCTTTGCCGGTGCGATCCCAAAAGGCTCTGCCGTTCCGGGGTACGGACGGAGGTGCGATTTACAGTTGAGCTAGAGTTGCACATGGATATTCTCAAAAAACATGGCTGCTCGGAAAGCAAAAAGATAGGGAAGTAGAGGTTGGGCACTTCGTTTTAGAGGCCAGGAGTTTTGAGACATATTTATGCGGTGTATCGACGATCAACTGGGCTAGTGGAAATGCAGGAGTGTGTAGCGTTACTCCACGCCCCCCCCTGGGGGGGGGCTTCCTCAACCCCCTGCTATGCGGGAGGTACTTGATTGTGTATTGAATGCACAGAATGCTGGCACGCATACCAACGTCACGGGTTAGCGCAACTTAGGGTTGGTAGCTGCCCTCCGTCACCGATCGAAATAATCGCTTGGGCTTGGCAAGAGATGGTGTACTGTGAATGTCCGCAATCAGCGTATTCCTGCCGTTCAGTCAAGCGACCCCGAATGTCTGCTCCTGTGGCCGATTGCTGACCTTCGCCCCCGTCGAATCGCGACTGTTAGCCAACCCTCCACCCAAGGTCCGCTGATGTTAAGGGTTATCAGATGCCTGCCGCCGAGTCGAGGAGATCGACGAAGACGCCGCACTGGAGAATTGCAGTTGAGCCAGCCGGTTACAGCGGTCGGCGGTAGGCGTCTGATAAGCCTCGAGGGAGGAAACCGCGGGCGGTGCACGACGAGGCCAGCGGTCGGATGGCGCTATGGGGATTTGAATTGAGCGCTGTTGGTGGTGGATGGGGTCGGGACAGTACGGATAAGGTCAGCGGAGCGTTCAGCCGAGTGAGCAGCAACGATGGGGCACGATTGCAGGTGGGCGTAAAGCGGTGATTGAGGTGACCGCAGGCCAGGTTCTGGCAGCCCTGAGCACGACCTGCCCGTCACCGGTGGCGAGCCGATGATCCAAGGGCGCGCAGGCGCGGTAGAGTCGAAGGGCGATGCTCATGCGGCCTGGCCCATTGCCGATGGCGGAGCCCGCGGGGCATGACCTTTGGCGAAGGTCTCGATGATCACCATGGGTGCACCGCAACAGGGACAAGGGCGGGTATTTTCGGCTGGGGTGTCCTGTGCGATATCCTCAGTGGCGGGGAGGGGTACGGCAATGAGCGGGGATATCGGAGCGGCGAGCAGTTGCCGAGCCCGTGCCAGGTTCTCGACGCGTGCGGCATTGGCCAGCAGGCCGTAATGGCGGATGCGGTGGAAACCCGTTATGCGCTGCAGCACATAAAGGGGCTTATGTGGAGTTCAGGGTTATGCGGAGTCGCGAGTAGGGAACCGGCCCAGGTGGCTGAACCGGCTCCACGCACTCCGCATAACTAGCACCGTTGCAGTGATGCGATAAGTTTGTCAGGTGCGCGGAATCTCCCCCGCTTTAGTGTTGGTGGTGTGATAGCTTCGATCACCTCAAGCTTGTCAGTGGGGTCGGCACGCAGATACACTTCGGTCGTTTGCATGTCCGCGTGGCCCAACCACAGCGAGACTCTACGCAGGTCACCGGTAGCCTGCAGGATCATCATCGCACAGGTATGCCTCAACACATGCGGTGAGACCCGCTTTTTCTTTAGAGTGGGACAGCGTTCAGTGGCAGTGCGCACATGCTTGTGCAGTAGGTACTCGAAACCGGAACGCGTCATGGGATAACCGCGCGCATTGAGGAACAGCTCAGGGACTAATACGTTACCGCGCACCGCCAACCACGCCCGAAGATCTTTAGCGGTTTGTTTCCACAGGGGGAGGCAGCGCTCGCGCCGACCTTTGCCT